>JBQNBC010000024.1:0-3620 GCA_052170135.1 Wolinella sp. | reverse complement strand
TATAAAGGAGCTTAGTGTAGCTAAGAGTGATGATGTTCAACATGAAGAGAATATTCTAAGCACAGAAGAGCAAAGCAAAGAAACTGGTCGTTATGCTGTAATTTACGCCTCTATGAAGCTGCCATAGCTCATTAGGCGATTGTATCTATGCTCCATGTGGTCGTCATTATCTCTTATTGAAGCGATACTATCAAGGATGTATCTAGCCATGTTGCGTGCAGCAGTCTCTTTATCGCGGTGTGCACCGATTCCTGGCTCTTCGATGATATCATCAATAAGTCTCGCGGCTTTTAGCTCGTCAGGCGTTATTCTCATCGCTTTTGTTGCGCTTTCTATTTTGCTTGGATCATTCCAAAGTATTGCGGCACACCCCTCTGGTGAAATTACACTAAATACAGAATATCTCATCATCGCAAGCTTGTCTGCTACACCGATAGCAAGCGCACCACCGCTTCCACCTTCACCTATAACAATTGAAATCGTGGGAATCTTTAGCTGGCTAAACTCTTGTAGGTTTTTTGCAATTGCCTCGCTCTGTCCACGCTCCTCAGCTCCTATTCCAGGATATGCTCCTGGGGTATCAATGAGCATAACAAGAGGAATCTCAAACTTCTCCGCAAGCTTTGCGATTCTTAGTGCCTTTCGATAGCCTTCTGGATTTGGCATGCCAAAGTTTCTGGCGAGTTTATTTTTTGTCCCTCGCCCTTTTTCCTCACCTATCACAATGATCTTTTCGTCATCTATATAACCCATAAATGCGACAATAGCACCATCATCTTTAAAATGTCTATCACCGTGGATTTCATAAGAATCTTTGAGTATCAATTTTATATAGTCCATTGCATATGGGCGGTCTGGATGTCGAGCAAGCTGGAGCTTTTGATAATCGGAGAGGTGCGAATATACGCGCTCAAGCTCCTTTTTTAACTCGCGTTCAAGAATCTCTTTGGCGTGGTTGTCGCCCTTAATTGTAGCGGACTCTATTTCGTCTTGGATATTTTTGATTTTCTGCTCAAAATCTAAATATGTCGCCACGCTAGCTCCTTGTATGCCTAGAGTTTTTTGAAAATGACCACCCCGTTTGTCCCACCAAAGCCAAATGAGTTGCTCATTGCAGTCGTAAGTTTTGCTTCGCGTGCAACATTTGGAATGTAGTCGAGGTCGCAATCTGGATCTGGTGTCTCATAGTTTATGGTTGGAGGCAGGATTCCATTTTGCATAGCCATTAGTGATATAACTGCTTCTATCGCGCCTGCTGCACCTAGACAGTGCCCAAGCTGACCTTTGGTTGAACTGATTGGTGGTACAGATTCTTTGCCACCAAAAGCACTTTTTAGCGCCATTGTCTCATACATGTCATTGTATTTTGTACTAGTGCCATGCGCGTTGACATAGTCGATCTTTGTGGCTGCCATTTTAAGAGCGGCTTTCATTGCTCTTAGGGCGCCCTCTCCTGCTGGCGCTGGTGTTGTTATGTGGTTTGCATCGCCACTTTCACCAAAGCCAATGATCTCACCATATATGATTGCACCACGCTTTTTTGCGCTTTCATACTCTTCTAGCACCAGCGATGCTGCACCTTCGCCCATTACAAAACCATTACGATTTAGGTCAAAAGGTCTTGAGGCCTTAAGCGGCTCACCGTTTAGATCACCAAGAGCCTTCATTGCAGCAAATCCACCTATGCCAACCGCACAAATAGCTGCTTCAGCGGCGACTACTAGCATCCTATCCGCGCCATCTAGTATGATTGTTTTAGTCGCATCGCTGATTGCATGTGTGCCAGCTGCACATGCAGTTACACTAGAGAGATTTGGTCCTTTGATCCCGTAGTCAATAGATACGAATCCGCCAAGCATATTTACAAGTGATGAGGGGATAAAAAATGGGGAAATTCTCTTTGGACCTCGTTCGGCATTGATAACAGAATTCTTTTCAATATTCGGCAATCCGCCAATTCCAGATGCTGAGCTTATTCCAAAGCGCTCAGGATTAATACCTTCAAGCAGTTTGCCATTGCTATCCAAGAGACCAGAATCGTGCATTGCTTCATTTGCTGCTTTAATCCCAAGCTGAATGAAACGATCGGCCTTTTTCACTTCCTTTGGATCCATGACTGTTGCAGGGTCAAAGTCGGTAATTTCAGCGGCGATTTTCACTGGGAAATCCTCCACATCAAAGCAAGAGATTCGTTTAATTCCGCATTTTCCTTCAACGACAGCCCTAAAGGAATCTCCTCTATTATTACCAAGTGCATTTATCATTCCCATACCAGTTACGACGACTCTGCGCACATCATCTCCTTAAACGTGTGTTAGATTGAAGCCCAGGGCAAAACACCCCAGGTTCTGAAGTAGTGTGTTATTTGTTGGCTTCAATATATCGAACTACATCGCCAACGGTAGCGATTTTCTCAGCTTCCTCATCAGGAATCTCAATGCTGAATTTTTCCTCAAGTGCCATTACGAGCTCAACCACATCAAGGGAATCTGCACCCAAATCCTCTACAAATTTAGATTCTTCTTTTACTTCCTCGGGGTTTACATTGAGTTGCTCAACTACGACCTCTTTAACATCATCAAAAATAGCCATCTTTCACTTCTCCTTTAGAATTTAGCAAGTTTGGCATTGTAGCCAAAAAATCTTAAAACGATTCGTTTAGTGAGAATCGCCATTACATATATAGTCCGCCATTGACTTTTAAAACCTCGCCAGTAACGTATGTAGAGTAGTCGCTCAGTAGATACGCTACTGCATGTGCTATCTCTTTTGGATCGCCAAAACGTCCGAGTGGAATATTTTTAATATAAGAATCCTTCACTTCATTCTTTAATATGCTAGTCATGTCTGTCGCAATAAATCCTGGCGTAACGCAGTTAAATCGCACATTTCTAGGCGCGCCTTCAAATGCAAAAGATTTTGTCATTGCTATCATTCCGCCCTTGCTAGCTGAGTAGTTTGTCTGTCCGGCATTTCCGCGCTCACCAACGATTGAGGCGATATTTACCACGCTACCAAATCTTTGCTTACTCATGATTTTTAGTGCTTCTCGACTACCAATAAATGACGATGTTAGATTTGCGTTAAGCACGGATGTGAATTCGTCAGTTTTCATACGAATTGCAAGCTTGTCGTTCGTGATTCCCGCATTATTTACGAGATACGAGAGCTCGCCATCGCTATCGACTACTGTTTTGATTCCAGCGATAAATGCCTCTTCATCAGTGGCATCAAATGAAATCAAAGCCGCTTTGCCTCCGTTTGCTTCGATTTCGGTCTTGAGCTTATCCGCTAGCTCTGCGCCACTTCGGTAATTTATCCATACTTTCAGCCCCATTTCAGCAAGTACACGTGCAATATCCGCGCCGATTCCTCGACTTGAGCCAGTAATTAGGACATTTTTTCCACTAAATTTCATAGTTTAGATTCCTTAATTTAATTTAAGTGCAAGAGAGTGGATTTTAGCAAAAAATCTTCAATGTAAGAAAAGGCATACATAAGCTCGCTATGAGACTTGATTGAATTGAGATTTGTGATAACTACGAATAAATTTCGCATGAAGCCCTAAACTTTTTCACCACTTTGGCGATATAGTTCCTAAGAAGCAAGGATGCTTCAAG
>JBQNBC010000023.1:0-4013 GCA_052170135.1 Wolinella sp. | reverse complement strand
CATCTATTACCCCCTAGGCTTTCTCTATGCGGCATAGACCGCATTTGGTTTCAGGGCAAGCTGTGTTGTAGTCAAACCCAGGTGCTACGATAGTATTGACAGTCTCGCCAACTGCGTATGGTTCTGTTCCCTCTGGATAGTTTTCAAGTTGATTTCGCCCTTGAAAGACCCCTGAAAAGTTCTGCGGTAAGAAGACGTTGTTTTCATCTACCTTATAGCTGTGACGTGCCTTAACGAGAATCTTTGTACCATTTGTACCATGTACCCATACCATGTCTCCATGGTTTACTCCTAGTGAGTTTGCCGTGTCTGGGTGTATTTCTACGAACATCTCACCCTGTACTTCTGCTAGATACTTCGCTGAGCGTGTTTCAGTTCCTGTCCCCATGTGTGCCACAAGTCGTCCTGTAAGCATGCTAAGCGGGAATTCCTTGACCCAATCTTTCTCAGTTTGGCGACCACGATATTTTAGATTTGCCCTGAAGTGGTCTTTTTTATCCGGGAAACTAGGATATTTGCTGACCATGTCAAGTCGCGGACTATGTAGTGGTTCTCTGTGGCGAGGAATCTCATCATGCCACTCCCAAACGATCATTCGCGCCCTACCATTGCCCATAGGCGACAATCCTTGCTCAAGTGCTTTTTCTACAAGCGTGTTGCTTAGGTCGTTAGCCCACGTCCTGCCCTCTACTTTTGCCTTTTCATCTTCTGTGAGCGTGATTCCGGTGATGGCTTCGACATTTTTGTCGGTAATCATGCTATATCCGCCACTCTGATTCTTGGATTTTGGTGGAATGCTCCCTTCGCCAGCTAGCATGCTACCGCCCCCAGCTTTCTCTGGTGCGACATCTCCCCATCGAACCCTAAAGCCCATACCGCCATCCATAACAGGTACTTCATTATTCCAAAGAATCGGACTTCCTGGATGCTTTTCACTCCAGCAAGGCCATGGTAGTCCGTAGTAGTCGCCCTCAACTACTGTTCCTTTTTTGCCTCTTAGTGTTTGCTTGTCAAAGAGGTGCCAGTTCTCAGTGTGCTTTTTTAGTCGTTCAGCTGTGCGTCCTTGTAGACCGATTGAGCGAATGCTCATGCCAACCTCTTTTGTAGCATCCTCCGGCCATTTAAAGTTGCCCTTGCCATCGCCCAAGGAGCGGACGAACTCATCGTAGAATCCAAATCTTTTCGCAAAGTCAAACAAAATATCGTGATCTTCGCGACACTCAAACATTGGCTTAATGACTTGGTATCGCCACTGATAGCTACGATTTGTTGCGGCAACACTACCTTCTGTCTCCATTTGGCTTGCTGCTGGTAGTATAAATAGATTATCTTTTCTATCTGTTAGCGCTGCAGCATCGTTTACATAAGGATCGATAAATACGACTAGATCAAGCTTGTCAAGTGCCTCTTTTGTTTTGTCTGTCATTGATGTGGTCGAGATTCCATTACCTATTACTACGAGTGCGCGTAGCTTTGTGCCGGCATTGTTTGTGATATTTTCTTCATCTAGTACGCCAAATCGCCATGTAGAGAGGCTATAGCCTTTACGATTCATCATGCCATGAGGTTTTTTGCTACCGTCTGCTTCAATACTGTCAGAGAATCGCTTTTGCATATCCTCAAATGGTATTTTCCATACACGACAGAAGTGCTTCCATGAGCCCTCAGCTAGTCCGTAATACCCTGGCAAAGAATCGGCTAGATTCCCCATGTCGCTTGCACCTTGGACGTTATCATGTCCACGAAGGATGTTTACACCTCCACCGCTTTTGCCCATATTTCCTAAAAACATCTGTAGAATAGGGATAATTCGCGTATTGCTTGAACCAACTGTATGTTGCGTTAGACCTTGATTCCAGATTGCGGCTGCTGGTTTGGAGCGTGCCATAAGCTCTGTAATTTCGATCATTGTTTTGGCTGGGATTCCTGTGATGTTTTCTACTTCTTCTGGTGTGTACTGTTCACATTCTTCAATGATTTTCTCATAGCCATATACGCGTGCCTTGAGATACTCTTCGTCATGCAGATTGTTTTTTACCAGATAACGAATCATCCCATACACAAGTGCAATATCTGTACCACTTCTGATTCTTATATAGTGGTCGGCTTTTGTCGCTGTTCGGCTAAAGTGCGGATCGACGACGATGATTTTTGCCCCTGCTTCTTTGGCACGCAAAATATGCACCATGCCTACTGGGTGATTCACCGCTGGATTTGCCCCGATAATAAAAATAGCTTTAGAATTGATCATATCAGCCAAATGGTTTGTCATACCGCCAAACCCTAGTGTATTCGCCACACCGGCGACTGTTGGGCTGTGTCAGATTCTTGCTTGGTGATCTATATTGTTTGTCCCCATGAAAGCGGCAAATTTACGAATATAGTAGGATTGCTCGATGGATACTTTTGCTGAGCCTATCCACATTACACTATCAGGACCACTCTCAGAGATGATTCCTTTTAGTTGTGTGGTGATTTTATCCATCGCAGAATCCCACGAAGTTCGATTCCACTTTCCATTTACTTTCTCTACTGGATAGCGTAGTCGTGTTTCGCTGCGCGCTCTATCGACCATATCAGCACCCTTGCAGCAGTGCCCGCCTTGGCTAATTGGATGGTCTTGTGCTACCTCTTGGCGTACCCATACGCCATCTACTACTTCGGCTATAATGCCACATCCTACTGAGCAGTGCGTGCAGATAGTTTTTACCCTTTTGGACGTCGGGAAATTCTCTCTTAATTCCTGTTTGCTAGCAGGTCTTAGCACCTTGCTTTGGTCGGAGCCTATTGCTTGGCTTGCGCCAGCTACGCCCGCTAAAGCCGACATTTTTAGGAATTTTCGTCTATTATTCCCATGTCGATTCAACGCTTCACTCATTAATTCTCCTTTTTAGACTTTTAGTTTGTAACGCTGAAATATTGCTCCCAGTGAGCTGTCTTTTGATACAAAATCTCCTCTTTTGGCGATTTGCCACGTGTTAGCTGAGTAGCAGATGCGGAATTCTCACCGTTGCAACCACTAAAGGCAATTGCCCCGCCAGCGAGAATTACCGATGTTTTACCGGCATTTACGAGAAATTTTCGTCGTGGATTCTCTTGAGCCTCTTGGGCTTTCATCTCCGCTCCTTGAAGTTAAATTTTAATGCGCTGGGATTCCTCCCTCTATACACCGTAAACGATGCATAGAGTGAGGAAGTTGCTACTTTATGTAGCTCTCCTCAAACTCTAAAAAACTCTCAAGAAGCTCACCGACTTTAGAGTAGATTTTTGACTCATAGTGCTCTTTTAGCTCCTTTGCTATCTGTATTCCATAGGGCTTGATAAATTCTTTAAACACCTCTATTTCACTATTTGGAGGCACTTGATCGTGGTTTTCAATAAGAAATCGCATAAGCATAAGAATAAAGCCAAAGTGCTCTTCAGATTCTTTACATATATCGCTGTTCATGCGGATTGGAAAGCTACGAAGTTTTTGGCGAATGTCTAATAGAGCCTGCCCACCTACACATCCCTCTTTGTAGTGTGATAGTAGTAAGTGGACACGTTTTCGAGCAATTGGGAGATTAAAAATAGTCGTGTATTCTGTGCAAAAACTCTCAATGCCACCAGTTTTTAGCGCAAGTAGAATCTGACTAATTGGAAACTCAAGTCCATCGTCAAATGGATTTTCTAGGAGAATTTGGAGCTGTTCTTTTAGAAGTTCTTCACGTCCAAGTAGTAAATCATACAGGAAAAGCCCCGCGAAAAAATCATAAAGTAGGATACGTCCGGCATTTAGTTTATCATTCATGAGTTCACCTCGGTTAAGCTTTCATCTACTAATGATTCTTCGCGATTGTTAATTCCGCATGTATTTGGGAATAGATTCTCTTGCTTTGTGCTTTTTGCTGGATTTTTATTTACTTGTATTACGGCGTTGTCGCGGTTTGTATCGTCATTAAACCTCATCATCACCTTCACCTTGCAGTCAGGGCAACACTCAAGTGACCTAAGCTTAAATGGACTTAGTGCAA
>JBQNBC010000022.1:0-4033 GCA_052170135.1 Wolinella sp. | reverse complement strand
TTGCACTAAGTCCATTTAAGCTTAGGTCACTTGAGTGTTGCCCTGACTGCAAGGTAAGGGTGATGATGAGGTTTAATGACGGTGAAGTATCAGCAGTGAGGGGTAGTGTATGAAGCACGCAGAAATCACGCAGGCAAGGGCACTCTATTACGGGTTACTTGGGCTGTTTTTGACATATAAGAGGCTAGATTCTCAGCGAGCAGAGGCGATAGCTGGACTAGATAATATCGCATCGTTTCCTATAATAGATGACATTATAAATGATGCACGTACGCTTTCTGGCGAGCTTTCAAGCAATGGTACTAGCGCAATTATGCAGGAATTTGATGATATTTTTATCAATGGCGTGAATGCTAAAGTGGTAAATCTAACAGCCTCTTTTTATTATGAGGGGCAGGAGCGTGGCGAGAAGTTTTTGATTGTTAAAGAGATTGTCGAGCAAACACCAAAGCGCAAAGATGAGGCTTTTGTCGAGACTGAGGAGCATTTAGGATTCTTGTGTGCTTTCTAGCAATATCTTTTGAGTGATTTTGAAAATAAGAAGAATCTAGAGTTGGCCAAGCGCATTTTTGATGAAGTTATAAACGGCTATGTAAATTTTGTGATTTCTGAGATACACAAGCGTAAAAATGCTAAGTTTTATAGGCATGTGGCGCGGATATTTGAGGCATTTGTCGAATTTGAGCGGCTCTATTTGGAGATTGGCTCGCCAAAAAAAGAAGAGTTTAAAGATATATCTGAAGAGCTAAGAAAAGAGATGGCGAGCAAGAGTAAAAAGCGTGCTAAAAGGAAGCTCGATGATGAGCCACAAAGTGGTTGTGAGCTTCCTAAGAATTAGTCGATTCTTTGTGAGGGGGGGCGCACAATCCGATGATATGGTTTGACTTCTCTATGCCAAAGTGCTTTTGTGAGGATTTTGGCATAGAGAAGTCCATGAAAATTAAACAAGGAGGGTACCTATGAGCCAGAAAGATAACTCTCGGCGAGATTTTCTAAAAAGTGCCGCAAAGACAACAGTGGTAGCTACGGCTGTGGGCGCTGGTGTCGTTGGGTGTGGTGGTAATAAGGTCACCGATAATCTAACGCGTGGGGAATCGACAAAAGAAGAGATCATCTATCAAAGATCCCCTCAGTGGAATCTATACTATTCAAAGTGCTAATTTAAATTTTAAAAAGGATAAAAGATGAGTGAGAACATTATCCAGTCTCTCTCGCCACTTAAAGTAGGTCGCCGAAGCTTTCTGAAAATGGCAGCATTGGCGAGTGCTATGGGTGCTAGTAAAGCTATTGCTAGCGATGGCGTGGTGAGAAGTGCGACAAAGCAAGAGCTTGTAGAGGCTCACCCGGGCTCACAGAGGGTAAAAACTATATGTACAGCGTGTTCGGTAGGCTGTGGAATAGTCGCCGAAGTAAAAAATGATGTATGGCTACGTCAAGAGGTAGCGCAAGACCACCCAGTTAGTCTTGGTGGGCACTGCTCTAAGGGCGCAGGTATGATTGACGTCGTCAAGTCTCCAAAGCACGTGAAATATCCGATGAAAAAAGAGAATGGGCAGTGGAAGAGAATCAGTTGGCAGCAGGCTATCGATGAAATTAGCGAAAAGATGTTAAAGATTCGCGCTGAGCATGGACCTGATGCAGTGCAATTCCTAGGCTCTGCAAAAGTATCAAATGAGCAGGCCTACTACATGAGGAAGTTTGCGGCATTTTGGGGAACAAACAATATAGATCACCAAGCAAGAATCTGACACAGCTCTACAGTCGCCGGTGTGGCGAACACTTTTGGATATGGAGCTATGACAAATCACCTAGGTGATATGCAAAAGTCAAAGTCGATTCTCGTCATGGGTGCGAACCCAGCGGTAAACCACCCTGTTGGTTTTGGACATTTTCTAAAAGCTCAAGAGAGAGGATCGAAGCTCATCGTTGTCGAGCCTAGATTTACGAGGACTGCGGCAAAAGCTGATATTTTTGTGCCTATTCGCGCAGGGACTGATATCCCATTTATTTATGGGATGATTAACATTATTTTGCAAAATGGATGGGAAGATAAGAAATTTATTCAAGAGCGCACATTTGGATTTGAGGAGATCGCTAAAGAGGCGGCTAAATATACGCCTGAATTAGTACAGGAGATAACTGGTGCTACGCCAGAGCAGCTTATGACTGTTACGAGGGAGTTTGCACAAAACAAGCCAGGTGTATTTGTCTGGGCGATGGGGCTAACGCAACATACTATTGGGACAAGCAACACAAGAATCGTGCCAATTCTCCAGATGATTCTTGGCAATATGGGTAGAAGTGGTGGCGGTTGCAACATCCTTCGTGGACACGATAACGTCCAAGGCGCAAGCGATATGGGTTGCTTGTCTGAGAATCTACCTGGATATTTCGCAAACGCAGAGCCAAGCTTTAAGCACTGGGCGAATGTCTGGCAGGTTGATTTTGAGTGGCTCAAGGCTCGTTTTGCTCCTGATATGATGTTTAAAAACGGTTTTACTCTTGCTAGATGGTGGCAGGGTGTGCTAGAGGAGGAACCTATTCACAATGGTCCTTCTGGTAGGCTACGCGCTATGGTGTGCATGGGTAATGGTCTAATCTCAATCGCACAGACTGAAAAGGTCAAGCAAGGTCTTGACAAGCTAGAGCTATTTGTTATGGTGGATATTTTCCCTCATGATGCCATCGCCTATACAGATAAACAAGATGATGTATATCTGCTACCAGCGTGCAGTCAGTATGAGAATAGTGGGACTGTAGTAGCAACAAATCGTTCTGGTCAGTGGAGAGATCAGGTTGTAAAGCCTATCTATGAGGCGCGACCAGATCACGATATTTTGTTTGACTTTGCAAAAAAAGTTTGGATTCTACGATGAGTTCATCCGCTCCTTGGGTGATGGCAAGGGTAATTTCACATGGCCAGAGGATGCGACACGCGAAATTGCAAAAGGCGTTAAGACAATCGGACTTAGTGGCTGGCAGCCGGAGAGAATCAAAAAGCACACTGAGAATTGGCATCTCTTTGATGAGATTACGCTAGAGGGTAAAAAAGGAACAGTTGTCGAAGGTGAATTCTATGGGCTACCATGGCCTTGTTGGAATGACAAGCACCCTGGTACGCCAAACCTATACGATACATCATTGCCTGTAATGCGCGGTGGTATGGGCTTTAGAAATAACTTCGGTCTAAAGCGTGAGCTAAATGGTGTCGAGTATGACATGCTTGCAGCGAATGGAAGTGTCCCGCCAGAGGGAACTCAAAGCGGTGGGTATGCAGCGATAAATGCAACAAATATTGAGGCTTTAGCTGGAATCACGCTCACAGAAGAGGAAAAAGCAAAAATCGCTGGTAAAGCATGGCATACTGATTTGTCGATGACTATCGTAGATAAGGCACTTGAAGCTGGACTTTGCCCTTATGGAAATGCACGGGCAAGAATGCTTGTTTGGGGCTGGGCGGATGAGATTCCTAAACACAGAGAGCCACTACATAGTCCGCGCCAAGATATGGTTGAGAAGTATCCAAGCTTCAAAGATAAAGTGAATCACTTCCGAGTCGATACGAAGTATAAGAGCATTCAGTTTGAGAAAGAGTGGGTTAAGGAGTTCCCGCTTAGCCTTAATACAGGTCGCCTTGTAACGCATAACGGTCAAGGAATCGAGTCTCGTATTTCGCTTGCGCTTAGTGAGATTAACCCAGAGATGTTCCTAAATATTCACCCTGATACAGGGAAAAAGTATGGAATTGAAGATGGCGATATGGTATGGATATATGCTCCAGAAGGAACAAAGGGCTATATGAGAGCAAAATATCATCATGGTATTCAGCCTGATACTGTGTTTGCCCCATTCCACTGGGCAGGAATCCATCAAGGACGTGATCTAAGTGGCAATTATCCAGAGGGGTTAGTTCCATATTCAATCGGGGAGAGTATCAATACTGTAACAAACTATGGATACGATATTGTCACTCAGATACCTGAAACCAAATGCGGTCTATGCCGCATAGAGAAAGCCTAGGGGGTAATAGATG
>JBQNBC010000021.1:0-12519 GCA_052170135.1 Wolinella sp. | reverse complement strand
TTGCCGTATAGCTCGCAAAGCTGTTTTTGAGAGAGCCATATCGTCTCATTTTCTAAAACTACATCTAGCTTTACTTTGCCGCTGCTACTTTGATAGATTAAAACTTCGCTCATCACGCAATCCTTACTTTACCTGTTACTACGCTATCGATTAGCGAGGCTTTATACTCTTTTAAACTTTTTATACACTCTTGCTCTAAATTTACTAATTTATCGATTTTTGATATTTTATTTTCTATGTATTCTACTATTTGAATTTGCTCATCTTTTGGCGGAATAAAAAATAATATTTCTTTCATTCTGCTTTTAGACAAATCCCATTGTCCTATTCTAACACCGTCAGAAGCTTTTATAAAAAAAGGTATATAAGCACTACTTCTTATGGCTCTGTGAAAAAAAACTTTTTCCACACCATCAAATTCAAAAATAAAATAAGCAGGACTTACTATCCCAGTATATTCAGATACACCATACGAACCTTGCCAAGCCTTCATTTTATTTATCGCAAATTGACCCTTTTTAACAACTTTGTAAGAATTTAAATCGTCTGGTATAAAATTATGGTTGACATCTTTGTTTTCAATATCTCTTAATATTACTCCTTGCTCTCTTGTGACCGATAAAAGCGGTAAATCAACTCTTTTTTTAATAGATACAGGTTTTAAAATTTGTCCCAATTTCACAAATTTCCAATGGCTAGGAATCTCCCCGAGCCACTCTACGCCACTGTTTTTAAATTTGGCGTTTTTATTAAGTCCTTTGGTTACGGCGTCATTTATGATTATCTGTTTTTGCTCTTTTAATAGCTCGATAAATTTCTCTTTTCCGCTTATGGACGCGTCTATTTTGGCTATTTTCTCATTAAGATATGAAGCGATTTTTTCCTGCTCATCCTTTGGAGGAAGCGGAATATATAAGGACATAAAATCATCTACATTCATAGTAAATCTAACGTTTTTAGAATAAATTTTATATTTTCTACTTACAAAAACATTTCTAAAGAAATAATCGCAATACTTTGGCAATAAATTTGAATTACATTTAAAGCTTTTATACGCAGATGAAATCATACCTTCATAAGGGCTTATTCCAGAAAATACAGCTGAAACATCTAAATCAAATAGACACATCACAATATCATCTTTTGAAATAAACTGATATGTATCAAAACTTATAGGCACCTTGCCGCTTTGATCAAATTTGTCAATCGCTTTTATACCATTTTTTGTCAAAGACAATAATTGCAAATTAGAACTATTATTTCCGACAATTTCTTTATTTAAAACAAAGCAATATTTATGTTTTTTCATCTCCCAATGCTCTGGAATCTCCCCAAGCCACTCTACACCGCTGTTTTTATACGAATCATATCTTTGAAATTTAGCCATAATCATTCGCCTAAAATTTCTTTGATAAGTCCCTCGCTTTGGCGTTCAAGCTCTAAAATCTCATTTGCCACCTCGTCTATGCTTCTCAGCGGTTTGTGAGTGTAAAAATATCTATTAAAACTTATCTCGTAGCCGATTTTAACGCTATCTATATTTATCCACGCGTCATTTACGTGCGGTTTTACCTCTTTTAAAAAATAGTCTAAAATACTATCTTTTAGCGCGATATTTTCGCTATCTCTTAGCTCGCTGTCGCTTTCGTATTCGATGTATTCGTCCTTTTTGTCGCCCTTATAGTAGCCAAAATTTTCAAGCTCACTGACGTCGCACTTTAGATGAGTGAGTAAATCTTTTAGATTTTCTTTGTCTATTTTGCTTATCTTTTTTATCACTTTTGCAGCACTTTCATCTTGCCAAGAGATGGCGTTTAAGATAGTGTTTATCTGCGAGGCATTTAGCTCAATATCTAGCTTTTTAATCGCTTTTGAAACTATCTTTTTAAAGGCGTTGAAATCACTATATTCATCCGTGCCGATCTCTTGCTTTAGCCTGTTTGCGCTAGAGAATAAAATTTGGTGCTTTTGCCAAAGCTCTTTTGAGCAAAGGGCGTTTTTTTGCTTTGCGCTTAGTGCTATTTCCTCGCTTTCTAGGTATTTTTCTATCTCTTCTTTATGGTTATTTAGCCCATTGAAGCACTCATCTTTAAATTTATCCAAGCACCATTTCATCGGCTCTTCTAAGCTTTTATCAAATTTTAAAGTCTTAATTAGCTCATCTTTAAACTGCGCTTTTAATCTCTTTGGGCGTTCGATATTTACTTTGTAGTATCCAAAATCGGAGTTTGAAAAAATTTTAGACGATAGCTTTTTATCATCTATAAATTCGTCGCAAGTTTTGAAATTTTCGTAAATTTGCATGATTTTGTCGATATGTTTTGGCTCTAGCTCGCAATTTTTATTGCCTAAATTTTTCCTTAGCTTTGAGTAAAGCTCGCTAGCGTCGATGAGCTGGGTTTTGCCCTGTCTGTGGGCTGGTTTATTGTTTGAAAGTATCCAGATGTAGGTGGTTATGCCGGTGTTGTAAAAAAGATTGTTTGGAAGCTGTATTATCGCATCTAGTAGATCGTTTTCTATGATGTATCTTCTTATGTTGCTCTCGCCACCACCTGCATCACCGGTAAAAAGCGAACTGCCATTGTGAACGGAGGCTATGCGACTTCCTAATTTGCTTATCGATGTTGGCTTCATCTTATCTATCATTTCCATTAAAAACAAAAGCTGCCCGTCGCTACTCCTTGGCGTGGCGTCGCACTCGCTTAGATTTCCCCAGTAGTCGCTAAGGCTCACGATAAATCTACTATCTATTACGTTTTTGTCATCTTTTATGTATCTTTGCTCACTCGCCCATGATTTGCCGTAAGGGGGATTTGATAGCATAAAATCAAATTTCATAATCGCAAATTCATTGCGTGAGAGTGTGGAGCCGTTTTTGATGTTTTCGGGGTCGTTGCCTTTTATCATCATGTCTGATTTGCATATAGCGTAGGTTTCGTCGTTTATCTCTTTGCCGTATAGATATACATCGCTTTTGGCTCTTATTTCGCCGTTTTCGTCTTTGATGAAATTTTGAGATTCGGTTAGCATTCCGCCACTTCCGCATGCTGGATCGTAGACGGTGATAATGGGCGAAAGGGTATTTTTGATAGGGTTAAAGACGATATGCGTCATTAAATTTATAACTTCTCTAGGCGTAAAGTGCTCTCCTGCTTCTTCGTTGTTGTCTTCGTTAAATCTTCTTACTAGCTCTTCAAAGACGTATCCCATGCCAAGATTTGTAAGTGGAGGTAGCTTTTTGCCATCTGGATCAACGGATTCTTCGTCGGTTAAATTTATATATCGTGATGTAAATTTCTCCAAAACATCTAGCAATACATCTTTGCTAGCCATATGTTTTATCTGCGCTTTTAGCTTAAACTTGTCGATTATTTCTATAACGTTTTGGCTAAAGCCGTTTAGATACTCGGTGAAATTTGCCTCTAAAATAGCCGAAGAGTTTGTCGCTGTGTCGTAGAGCTTTTGAAGCGTCCATTTGCTGGTGTTGTAAAATACATAACCACTCGCCTCTTTTAGACCGCTATCATCTAGCTCTTTAAGCTTTGCCGTGTTTATTTGAAAATCTATCTCGCTTAGTACATCTTCTTTTGTGGGCTCTAAAAGTGCATCAAGCCTTCTTAAAACAACCATAGGCAGTATTACGTCTCTATATTTGCCTCGCACGTAGACATCTCTTAAACAATCATCAGCGATCGACCAAATAAAACTAACTAATTTATTATGCACTGCTTGATTCATCTGCTAATCCTGGGAATTTGTACTATCAAAAAGAAAAGTATATTTTTCCTTAAAACAGATTATAAATCAACATACAAGCGATGCATACGGCATTTCATGGGTGGTTTATTATTTTTTATAGATTGCAAAAGATAATTTTTGGTGATAAATATAACTAACAGATTACTTGAGTGTGACATAGGGGCATGAGATGACTTTAAAACTATTTTCATCCATATGCCACGGCGGAAGCCTTAGTCATCTATCCCTGAGTGAAAGAATCGTAGTGCTTGAGACATGGCTTAATGCATACTGCAAATGCTAACCAATGGGCGATTCTTATTTGTCAAAGTGTCCTTTGTTCTTGTAGTCTATATATCTTGTCCGTAGTCCATAAAATAGTACGGCAAAGCCTATCACAAGAAGTATCGCATTCCATTGATCGATGGTGCCAGTTGTTTCGTATATTACACTGAGCTTGGCAATGGAAGTGAATATAATGATACCACCGATTGCAGAGCATAGATAGACGATTGCATTAGTCATTTTGTACCTCTTAGTTTGTAGTTTGTAATACGATTCATATTTGCATTATGAGTGTAGTATTTGTCGCGCTTAATGGTGAGGCTCTGCACTCATCTTTTTTAATCTTTTATGGGGATTATAAAATCTTTTATCTCGTTCAGGTCAAATGAGATAAATTTAAGCTCACCATCCTCTTTTTTACCATTTTTATAGGTGATGTCAGCTTGCTCTATATATACTTTATCTTTAAAAATGAAAGCTGTAGCCATCTCATCTATGCTGACTATCTGGTCATTTGAGCTTTTATTCATTTTTGCTATTAATGCTTCGCTGGGGCGTAGGGTTGCTGGCTCGTTGTCTTTGTATATAGCATAGCTATTTTTTAAATAAGTGGTGCCATCATTGCCTATTGTTACCGAGGAGATTAGGCCATCTTTGGCGAATATTGGGATTTCGTATGTGTATTTATGAACCGCTTTTGACTTGTATGTTCTTATTTTAGAGCCACTCTTCTTTATTAACTCTTTGTCGAAATTATTGAAGATTCTCATCTGCTCATCGTATCCGTATCGTCCATCGCCAAGCATATTAGGAGTCTCGATTCTGAGTGAGAAATAACTAAGTTTTATCGGAAAATCTATGCCATCTTCAATCTCTGTGCAATCTAAATATCCAAAAGGATTGTCTATGCCACAAGAATAAAACATGGGTTGAAATTCTGGATCTTGAGAATCTAACTTGACCTCTATGACGCGCTCACTTGGGATGTCAAATAGATATGATGAAGCTTCTTGAAGCCATGTATCTTTGGCAAATGTTAGCGTCGAAATGGTAAAAACCGCTATGAGTATTTTATCTATTTTCACGGAATACACCTCAGTGTTGAAATTATTTAAACTTGGCACGAGCCGGATATATTTATATCTAGCATATTCTTTAACTATGCTTTTCTTGCTGAGTAAAGTTTATAGATTCTCGATGTCTACTAATATTAATATTCAAGTCAGTTATCGTGTAGCAACCTGTCATTTGATATGCGATTTTGATGGACAAAAGTTTTATTCTTGATGTGGCTTGATATTTTGAAGTTTTTGTAAAATTTTAGATGCATTATGTGAAATGTAGTGAGATATAAAATTGTGAAGAAGTAGTATTGCAAAGTACGACATGGTGTCAAGAGAGAGACTTGAACTCTCGACCTCCGGCTTATGAGACCAGCGCTCTAACCAGCTGAGCTACCTTGACATGCTTTTGAGGAAGCGGGATTTTAGTCAAAACAGCGGTAAAAGTCAAGGAGCAATTTTGATGTTTCGCCGCTTATTTTTATAGTGAAAAGCCAGTGATAATAAATCTATCACCATCGTAATCACTCAGTTGTGCAATGACATCAATCGCAAAAGTGCAAGAAGCTTTCAGTGTTTTATTTAAGGGTATATCGGATTCTTTAATAGTAGTTGCTTTTGCGTGTGAGAATCTAAAAAAGAATAGGGTCTGTATTGGCTTGGTATGGAGTGTCTTATTTATAGGAGTACATAGGGCGCAGAATCGTACTTGATTCTGCGCTTTGGATTATAGTCGCGATTCGTATCGGCGTAGCATGTAGAGTCTTTTGAGCATCTTTTTGCGTGCATTGATTTTCTGCTTTTTGCGCTTTTCAGTCATCGGCTCGAAGAATCTTCTTGCGCGACTCTCGGTTACAACAAGATTTCTATCTGCTTGCTTTTTAAAGCGTCGATAGGCCTCTTCAAAAGACTCGTTTTCTCTAGCTTTAACTCCTGGCATCTATAAATCACCACCTTTTCTTTTTGAATATTCTCCAAAAGGAGAGCGCAATCCTAGCCAAAAGCAGATTAAATGACAACGCTAACGAATAAATCTGTAAATATTTGGTTTTTTTCGTAAAAATGTGCTACATTCACAGCTTGATTTTTGAATGGGAGGGGGGTGTGAATGGCTGAGTTGCAAAACATAGTCCATATCCTCTACCGATCCGCATCTCACTATGACCCGCTAAGCCTACAAGAATCAGCAAATACACGCTTTGCTAGTATGAATGAGTATTTTGTAGGCTCGATTTTTACATGCTTTTCCGCACCAAATAAGAATCTAAAACAGCGCAAGCCACTTATTGAATACATAAGCGCACTTCCACACAATTCAAGACTGATCGCATATGATGCTTGGGTATTTAGCGAGCACAGAGTTGAGATTCTCGAGCTCTTTAGGGTGTTATTTGAGCGAAGTATCTCGATATATTTCACGTATCAAAACGTGTGGATATCTAGGGATAGTGAGATTCTTGATGTTTTGCGACTGCTTGATTCTATTCAGGATTTAAAGCGCATGGAGGTAAAGCAGCGTGTGCGTGGGCGACCCCAAGGCGGTGTCTCGTTGTCAAAATATGAACCACTTAGGATTGAGATATTAAGACTGCTTCAGGCAAATGCCACACTAAGCGAAATATCACGACGGCTTGGTATAAGTCGCAGCTCGCTTGGCGACTATGTAAAATCACGGAAATTAAAGGATATTGCAAATGAGGAATCTAAGCTTTCAAGGAGGGAAAAATGAGCAAAGCTGCTGAGGCGATGCCATATTACAAAAAGCGTTATTTTGTATTCGCGATAATAACCTTTGTCGTGATGATTGTGCCTTTTGTGCAAATTAATGGGAATCAGATATTTTTACTTTCTTTTGACCATAAGCAACTTCATCTGCTAGGCGTGAGCTTTGACATGCAGGAGCTGTATCTCATGCCATTTTTGCTTATGTTGCTATTTTTGGGGATATTTTTTATTACGACGCTTGCTGGGCGTGTGTGGTGCGGCTGGAGCTGTCCACAGACTATATTTAGGATTATCTATCGAGATTTGATTGAGACAAAGATTCTCGGTTTAAGAAAGAGGATCTCAAACAAGCAACAAGAACCAGATATGTCGCTAGGGGTAAATAAGCTAAAAAAAGGTGCGGCAATGTTGATTTGGATAGGAATCTCAACCATCGCTGCTTCTAATTTTATCTGGTATTTTGTCCCGCCTGCAGAGTTTTTTGACTATTTAGCAAATCCAAAAGAGCACACGATTCTTATCGGATTCTTGCTTGTGATTGTAGCTGTGCTATTTTTTGACATTATCTATTTAAGAGAGAATTTCTGTATTTATATATGTCCCTATAGTCGTGTGCAGTCGGTGCTATATGACAATGATACGATTATGACTG
Organism: Wolinella sp.; assembly: GCA_052170135.1. GTDB lineage: Bacteria > Campylobacterota > Campylobacteria > Campylobacterales > Helicobacteraceae > Wolinella. Next base: position 5,058 of record JBQNBC010000021.1, on the reverse strand, counting down.
TGTACGACTATAATCGCGGTGGTAGAGTTTTTAACCCAAGTGGCGTGAAGCTATGGAAAAAACCAGAAACACAAGGTGCTGAATGTACTGGTTGCGAATCGTGCGTGAAGGTTTGTCCGACGCATATTGACATTCGCAAAGGAATGCAGCTTGAGTGTATAAACTGCCTTGAGTGCGCTGATGCCTGTACGAAAGTAATGGCTAATCTTGGTAAGCCATCGCTTATTAGCTGGACATCGCCAGAGTCGATAGACAAGAACACAAATGTGCGATATATGCGCTTTAAGACAATTGCCTATACTGCTTCACTCGTGCTTGTTATGGGATTGCTGATCTTTATGAGTGGCAAGAAAGAGTATATGTTGCTAAATATTAACCATGCTACAGAGCTTTACAGTATTAAAGAATCAAGCGTAGAGAATTCATATGTGTTTTTGTTTCAAAACACAGACAAGGTTGTGCATGAATACTATTTTGAGGTCGTTGGGAATCCAAATATAAAAATTAAGCGTCCAACAGAATCATTTAAGCTTGAGCCTGGTAAAAAGGTCAAAAAAGTGGTTGTTTTAGAGACGCATGAGAAGCTATCAAGTGACACACGCAAGGATACGTCGCTACCAATACAAATCCGTGCTTACGCCATTGGCAAGCCAGAGATAGTTGTCTTCCGTGATACGGTTTTTACGTATCCGCGTGCTGATTTGATACGCTAAGGAGTGGATAATGTGCGAAGGTATAAAGTGTAAAGAGGGCAGGGTGGCGAATTTCCCTATAATGTTTTTCGCCGTGGTAATGGGCTTTGGCGGGCTTAGTATAGCGTTTTTAAAGGCTCACGAGGTGATCGGGATTCCTTATTTGCCATTTGAGATTCTTCGCATATTTACATCGATACTCTTTGTCTTTATATTTTGTGTTTATTTGCTGAAGTTTGTGCTATTTCGCGAGAATGTAATGCGAGAGTTTTCGCACTCAATTCGTATAAATTTCTTTGCTGCATTTTCTATCGCCTTATTGCTACTTTCAGCGGCGTGGCGAGAGTATATATTAGTACACACGATTCTATTTGTATTGGGTGCTGGTGTGCACACATTTTTGACCTTTTACACTATTAGCTTTTGGATTAATAACAATCTAGAGATCACGCACAGCAACCCAGCGTGGTTTATACCAATCGTTGGGAATCTAATCGTCCCAATTGCGGGTGATGGCGTGGCTAATGGAGTGCTAAATTACTACTTTGCCGTGGGGATTTTCTTCTGGATTGTGCTTTTTACCGTTATTTTTTATCGTATTATTTTTCATAATCAGCTCCCGCAAAAGTTTATGCCAACGCTGTTTATATTTATCGCGCCACCTGCTATTGGATTCCTTGCGTATCTTAAAATTGGCGGTAGCTTTGATGTATTTGCGCGTAGCATGCTTGATTTAGCGCTATTTTTTGCATTTTTGCTACTTTTTATGTATCGAAATTTTGTAAAACTGCAATTTTTTATCTCATGGTGGGCTTTTACATTTCCATTGACTGCGCTTACTATTGCACTATTTACAGCATTTGAGCATAGTCAAAAGAGCGTATATCTTCATCTTGGCGAGTTGTTTTTGATGTTTAGTACACTTGTTGTGTTGCTTGTTAGCATTAAGACCATTCGTAATATTCGCGACCATAAAATCTGCATATTAGAGGAGTAGTGTTGGAAAAAGAGTGGCGCGCTAGCAAGAATCTACTCTTGTTTATACTCGTTCTCGTGGCGTTTTTGGCTTTGCATGGTTGGCTATTTTCGCCAAAGGTAGATAGCGATGGGCTATCTGGCTCCATGCTTTTGCCAAAAGGTAGTGCTTTTGCCTCCGATTCTCTGCATACGCGATTTTTTCCCTATGCAGATTTTATGAGTGCGCATCTCACTTTTCCAGGAGCTAGCGATCCATTTTTTAGCTCATTTGTATATAAGCCTATATACACACCAAACAAAACATCACAAATACTGCAAGGAAAATAGCATTGAATCTTTCGCTTATTGCACTATCCTTTGCCTCTTTTAGGCGTAAACGTGCCAAGAATCTACCGTTGTTTTTTGCGCTTTTTTTAGTGGCTTTCATCGCTAGTTCTATACTTTTCATAGCTAGTTCTATCAAGCAGGTAAATATGGAGCAGATAGGGCGACTCCCGGATATTACGATGCAGAGGGTGGTCGGCGGCAGAATGGAAGGCATAGAGGAGAGGCGTGTATTTGAGATACTTGAGATTGCTGGCGTGGAGTGGGCTGTGGGTAGAGTATGGGGGTATTATTTTTTTCCACACTCATCACTAAAAAATGGCGGTGCTAACTTTACGATTCTTGGTATCGACCCATATCTAGGCAGCGAGGAGAATCATAAAATCAAATATGAGATTCTTTCGCTATTTGGTGATAAGCCTGGGCTTATGCGCGTTGGCGAAGGTGTAAAACGCGCTATGGATTTGAGCTTTTCATCGGATTCTTTGGCTTTTGTCTCTCCAGATGGAGAGCTTATTAGACTTGGGCTTGGCGGAGTTCTGAGCGGAGATGGACTATATGATTTTATACTTGTTGAGCGCGATCTTGCGAGTGAGATTCTTGGGCTTGATGGGGATTTGGTAAGCGACATAATTATAAAAGTCGCAAATCCAAAGGAGGTGGCAACAGTTGCTAAAAAGCTGAGTGAGCGCTATCCTGATAGTAAGATTCTCACAAAAGAGCAAATTTTGCTCGCTTATTCATCATTGCTTGATTATAAGAGCGGTCTATTTTTGGCGCTTTTTATTACTGTGCTCCTTTCTATATGGATTCTTATTTACGAAAAGGCTAGCGGACTTAGTGCTGGTGAGCGTATGGAGATCTCACTGAAAAGGGCACTTGGATGGAGCGTTGGAGAGGTGATGGCGCTTAAGTTTTTTGAACATTCATGGTTGGTGCTAATTTCTATGAGTTTTGCGCTTTGCGCAGCATATATTTTTGTATATCTGTTTGACGCGCCATTTTTGAGTGCAATTTTTATCAGCTCTAGCGACCTTGCGTTGCCTTTTAGCGCACGCTTTGGGGTTGGTTTCTTTGAGGCTGTTACATATGTTATTTTTGGTGCGATGCTATATTTGAGTGCGGTGATGATTCCAGTATGGCGTGGCGCAATGACAGAGGCTGGCGAGGTAATACGATGATAGTTTTTAAAAGTGTTAGTAAGATTTTTAGAGACAAAAGTGGGGAGCGCGGAGTATTTGATATTTCGTTTGAGATTCCACTTGGGGAATCGTGTCTCTTAAAGGGTGCTAGCGGTAGTGGCAAAAGTACAATTTTATCGCTAATAAGCGCGCTTACACGACCCAGTAGCGGGGAGCTTAGCGTTTGCGGTAAACATCTATCGCTTATGCCAGATTATGCAACAACTAGATTTCGCTTAGAAAATATCGGCTTTATTTTTCAGAGATTTCATCTTGTGCCTGATATGAGCGTGATGGAGAATGTTGCGCTTGCAATGATTCCGTTTAATGTTGGATTCTTGGAGATTGAGGAGCGCGTACGCGGGGTTTTGGCTAGATTTGGCATGCAAAATAAGGAAAAGAGCCTTGCACGCGATCTTTCAGGTGGAGAGCAACAGCGCGTTGTAATTGCGCGAGCACTTGTTAATTCACCCACAATTTTACTAGCTGATGAACCTACAGCTAGCCTAGATCCCGTGCTAAAGCGCGATTTTCTCATGCTTTTAGAGGAGTTAAAGAGCGAGGGGCGCACGCTTATCGTGTCTTCACACGATTCCGAGTTGCTTGATGGCGGATTTTTTTCGCGCCATATCGAGCTTAAAGATGGTTGTTTGGTGTGATTCTTAGCAGTGGTGTAGTCGCCTACTTGGGGGCTGAGAGTGTTGCTTTGGGGCTTGGTTTTATTGCTTGTATAAATGCTATAAGAATCGCCAATGGATACGAGGCTTTGAGTTTTGCTCCAAAGCAGTATCGTCTATTTGCGCTTGGCGAGCTTAGTGGAGCGATTATTAGATTTTTACTTTTGGCGAAGTGGATTCTTCTATTTTATTATGCTTTTTTACTCGATTCTTTTGCGCCGCGGCTACTTGGTGCAATGTGTGCTACTGGCGTAGTTGGTGCGCTTGCGCTTGGTTGGTGGCTTTTGGGCTTTAAGGTGCTTGTGCTAGCACTTGGCACGACTTGGCTTTTTGCTCATCATGATGATAGAACGTTGGAGAATCAGCCGTATTTTCGCTGGAAATTTGGCTTTTTTGCGCTATTTTTTATTCTGATGCTTGCTGAATATATATGGACACTCTTTGCGATTGTTTCGCTTGAACCTATGAGACTTGTTAGCTGTTGCGCGACTATTTTTGGCTCTGGAGGCGTTTTATCAAATGGTGCTAGCGGTTTAGATGTCAGAGGAATCTATCCGTTGGTTTTTGGCTTCTTGCTTTTGTGTAGCGGTTACTTTTTTAGAGGTGTGATTCTTTTTAGTATCGGCAACTTAATCTTTGTTGTAGGCGCCTTGTATGGGATTGTCTATTTTTTCTCACCATATATTTACGAGATACCTACGCACACTTGCCCATTTTGTATTTTGCAGGGCGATTATTTTGGTGTTGGATATTTGATTTATGCGTTGCTTTTTGGTGGTGCATCGCTTGGAGTGGGCATTGGTGTGAGGAAGATTTATGCGAGGAATCTAGATAGCGGTCGCATTATGCGTTATGTTCTTTGGTTTTATACTGCATTGTTGGTGATACTTTTTGGCTATGTGATACGCTATTTTTTGGCGAATGGCGTTTGGCTTTAGGCTAAGCGCACAAAAAGTTTGCATTATTTGGCTATATGATACTTTTTATCGGAGATTAAGTGATAAGAACTAGAATTCCAAAAAGTAAATAAAAATTTAACCTTTGTGGAAAATCTCCATAACGCCAAGGAGCCAAAAGCGATGTCATACTTTCATCTGGAAAGCAATCAAGCGACTCGGGGATTTTTGGAGACAGTTTTAGACTTGGGAGATTCTTTCTCCCCCACTCCAGCTCTCATTTCCAATGTAAAAGGAGCAGCTGAGGTCT
>JBQNBC010000020.1:0-14428 GCA_052170135.1 Wolinella sp. | reverse complement strand
CGAAGACGGCGTGATTTTTATCAGCATTGACGACAACGAACAGGCACAGTTGAAACTGCTGTGCGATGAAGTGTTTGGGGCGGAGAATTTTGTTTCAAATCTAATCGTTAATGCCGCGCCTGCTGGCTCTCAAAGCTCTATCGATTTTGCCCAACAACATCAATATTGCGTGGTTTACCGTAAGTCAGATGCTTTTAATGTTGCAAAATTGGCATTATCAAATGAAGAATTAGATAAAAAATACACTGAAAGAGATGAATTTGGGCAATTTTATATTGAACGACTTTGGAAACGTGGTATCGGTGGCAAAATGGAAGATGTGCCGTCATTGCATTTCCCAGTATACTTTGATAAAGAAACACAGCAAATTTACATTGATGAAGAAATTATGCAAATTTCTGACAAATCAAATATCGTCAAAATTATTCCTTATCAAACAAAAGGCGTTCTTGGACGTTGGACTTGGTCAAAATTCAAAATGATGAATGAACGACATAAATTAAAAGTTGCCACCATTGCAGATGAATATAAATTGCATAAAAAAGTTTATCGTGATGAAGACGATGGTAAAAAGCCTGTTTCAATTATTGAAGCAAGAATAGGAAGAACAGAATTAGGCTCATTGGAAATCAAGAATATTTTTAATGGAAACAAATATTTTGATTATCCAAAATCTTCTGATTTTGTGAAACACTTCATCAAAATGCAAAAAGAAACAGATACTTTAATCCTAGACTTCTTCTCAGGCTCTGGCACAACCGCCCATGCCGTGATGCAGCTTAACGCCGAAGACGGCGGGAATCGCCGTTTCATCTGCGTGCAACTCCCCGAAGAGACTGATGAAAAATCCGAAGCGCGCAAGGCGGGTTTTGACACTATTGCCGACATAGCCAAAGAGAGAATCCGCCGCGCGGGCAGGCAGATTTCAGATAGCCTCAGAGACACTCAGCGCGTTGATACAGGCTTTAAGGTTTTTAAGCTCGCAAAGAGCAATTTTAAACAGTGGCAAAATCCAAAGAATCGCGATTCTGAAGCCTTGAAGCAACAAATATCGCTATTCCAAGACGTAGTGGAATCGCACGCTACAACCGAAAATATGGCGTATGAGCTAGCACTTCGCTTAGGATTCCCGCTCACGGATAAAATTGAGTTTTCAGAAAATGTAGTCTGGCTAGATAACGCCTCAAATACGCGCAAAACAGCACTTCTACTTGAGCGCGCAGACCAAGCCCTGCTAGATAAAATACGCTCGCAATCACCTTTGAAAGTCTTTGCGCTTGATAAGGTTTTTAACGGAGATGACGCGCTAAAAACAAATGCTGCTTCGCAATTTAAAGATGCGAATATCGCATTTGAAACCCTGTGATGGTGGTGAGATATGGAGCTTAGATTTGAGAAGCTAGACCACCAGCAAGAGGCGATAGAATCGGTAATAAGCCTCTTTCAGGGCGAGCCAAGTAGGGAGCAGGTTTTTAAGCTGTACAACTCATCGATGATTTTTGCTAATGAGCTTATTTTGACATCAGATGAAATAGGCAAGAATCTAAACAAGGTGCAGCAGAAATTTAATCAAAATAAGACAAGAATCGACGAGCATGGCTTAAACTTTTCTATCGAGATGGAGACGGGGACGGGCAAGACTTATGTCTATTTGCGGACGATTTTTGAGCTAAATCGCAAATATGGCTGGCAGAAATTTATAATCGTCGTGCCAAGCGTGGCGATACGCGAGGGGGTGTTGCAGAGCATCAAAGCTATGGAGAAGCATTTTGAGGCAGAGTTTAACAAGCCCATCTTTCGCCACTCAACATACAGCAGTAGTCGCCTAAATGATATGCATAGCTTTGCTACGAACAATAACATCGAGATTCTCATCATAAATATTGACGCGTTTAACAAAGATGACAACGTGATTAATCGCGTGAATGAAAAAGGAACAGCACCGATTCTTTTCATTGGCCAGACGCGTCCGATTGTGATTATAGATGAGCCTCAAAATATGGAAACGGATTTGGCAAAACAAGCACTTAGCTCTCTAAATCCTCTCTTTACCCTACGCTACTCGGCGACCCATAAGAATCCATACCACAAAATCTACAGTCTAAATCCTATAAAAGCCTACAACGAAAATCTAGTAAAGCGAGTCGAGGTCGAGAGTATATCATCAAGAAACGATGTAAATAACGCATATTTGGTGCTAAAAAGCTTTGAAACGGGCAAGAGAAAGCTAAGTGCTAAAGTGGAGATTCTCTTTAACGACAAAAAAGAGATGAGAAAGAGGCTCATAAAAGTATGTGCAGGCGATGATTTATTTACCAAATCTGGTGAAAATGAGAGCTATCGCAATGGCTTTATTATCAATGGGCTAGATGCAGAATCGGGCAAACTCAGCCTATCTAGTGGCGCATCTATCGCGCTAGGCGAAGGCGATGATATAGTCAATGATGAAATAATGAAAAAGCAGATTGAGTGCACGATTAAAGAGCATTTAGCAAAAGAGAAAAGGTTAAATCCACTAGGAATCAAGGTGCTCTCGCTGTTTTTTATCGACAAAGTAGCGAACTATCGCAATAATGGAAAATTCGCGCAATGGTTTGAAAAAATCTACGAGCACGAAACGGGCGAAAGTGCCAAAAATGTGCATGATGGCTACTTCTCAGAAGACAGGCAGAAGAATCTAAAGACGGGCAGAGAGAAAGAGGCGGCGACTTATGACTTGATTATGAAAGACAAAGAAAAGCTACTCTCTTTTGATTCTCCATTGCGTTTTATCTTTTCTCACTCTGCCCTAAAAGAGGGCTGGGATAATCCAAATGTCTTTCAGATTTGCACGCTAAACGAAACTCACTCACTACTTAAAAAGCGTCAAGAAATAGGACGTGGCTTGCGCCTAGCGGTAAATCAATATGGCGAGCGCGTGCATGATGAAAATGTAAATATTTTAACCGTGATTCCAAATGAAAGCTACGAAAGCTTTGCGAAAAATCTCCAACAAGAGTATCAAGATGAGTGCGGAATCGAATTTAAAAACGGTGGTGCAAAGCCAAGAGATGAACGGTTGCAGCAGAAATTCCGCAAGGGTTTTACGCTTGATCCTATTTTTTTGGAGATTTGGCAGAGATTGCAGAGAAAGACGCGCTACTCTGTGGAGTTTGAGCGCGAAAAGCTAATCGAAGAATCAAGCGCACTAATCCGCAATATGCCCGAAATACAAAAGCCCGAACTAATCACACAAAAGGCGAAAATAGCGCAAACAGAGGCAGGAATTTCAAGCAATGCAACGCACTATCAAAGTCATGCGATTGATATTGACTGGGCGATTCCAGACGTATTGCGCGAGATAGAGCGCAAGACGGAGCTGACACGCAAAACTATCTTTGAAATCCTCGAAAAATCAGGACGCATCGGCGAACTGGTGAAGAATCCACAGCGTTTTGTGGATTTGGCGAGTGAGAAAATTTTATTAGCACTGCATGGCTTAATGATTAAAGGAATCAAATACGAGCGAGAACCAGAAAAAGATAGCGAGATTTTTGCGCAGAGCCTGCTACGCTGGAAAGAGCTAGAGAGCGGTGGGGCGGTGTTTTTTAAAAACGAACACACATTTTTAATCAATACAGAGAAATCCAAAAAGACAATTTTTGCGAACTACATCAGTTTGGATTCTGATACAGAGATGCAGTTTGCGCGCGATTGCGAGAGCTATGAAAGCGTGCGATTCTACTTCAAGCTACCACGATGGTTTAAGATAGAAACACCAATAGGTAGCTACAACCCAGATTGGGCGGTCGTAATTGGAGATTGCGAGAATGTCTATTTCATCGCTGAGACGAAAAATAGTGGCAGAGGAATCCAAGCGGGCGTGGATTTAGACAAGCTAAATATAACAGAGCAACAGAAAATCGAGTGTGCTAAAAATCATTTTTCGGTATTTGATGGAGTAAATTATCGCGTGGTACAAAGTTTAAGCGAACTGAAACATTGAAAAGAATCTGGCGGAGAGAGAGGGATTCGAACCCTCGAAGGCTTGCACCTTACACGCGTTCCAGGCGTGCTCCTTCAACCACTCGGACATCTCCCCCAAGAGGGAGCAGATTTTATCGGCTCTACTCTAAAATATGGCTAAAAATTGCCCCATCTACCCCTAATCTAGCGACGCTTTCTATCTCATGCTCACTATCAATTTGCGCAAGAATCTTCAAATCAAGCAGATACCGCTCAGCAAGAATCTGAAATAGTGGCGTACCTTGATTTTCGCCTGCATCAGACAAGAGTTGTGCAAGCGGAAGAATCGCAAACTTTGCCCCGAGATTTGCATAAATCATCAGCTCGCTCACATTTGAAATCAAAATCGCGTAATCCACTCTATTTTCAAAACAATGGCGTGAAAGCGCGTAATCATCGTCATCGTTCGCACTAAAATAGAGAATCTCATTTGCTCTACTCTTGCAAATCTGCTCTATACTAAAAATACGCACAAATCCCATATGCGATATCGCATAATGCCCAATAATCAGCATCTGCAGCTCCTAGTTATTAAAGTATCCAAATATCACGCTCACTCCCTATTGACACGTTTAGAATCAAGTACATGGATTCCTTTGATCGCAAGCGTAAAAATTACACCCTCAAGCAACGCAGCGATGACAAACGAGTAATACTCCATCTGTGTAATCGCTTCTAGCTGGATTCCCAAAGTAGCAGTAGCCACAAGGAATGTAAGCGGCATAGAATCGCTAAGCGCAAAAAGTAACGTATTTTTAGCACTTTTGAAATACCTGCCATAAGCAAAGGAGGCGGCAACAAGTCGAATTGTAATCATCGCAAAAGTGATAAAAAGTGCATGACGCATTAGCTCCGGTTTCCCCATTATTATCGACAAATCAAGCGTCGAGCCAACATAAATAAAAAATAGTGGCACAAAAAATCCAAAGCCAAACTCATGCAGCTTTTCTGGTAGATCACGCTTATATTGAAAAAATGTAGCCAAAAACATACCAGCCAAAAATGCACCCAAAACAACATCAAGCTCGAGATATAAGACGATTCCTATCATTACAAAAAACAGCATCATACTAAAGCGAATATCCTGATTCATGGAGTTCTCATGCGGAATAAAGAGTAGTTTTAGACTTGGAAACCACCAAAAAACAATTTTCACAAATCTGAAAAGTAAAATAATGACGAGTAGAAATGCAAGCAACACAGCCAGCGTCTTATAAAGGTCAAATGTCAATCCAAATGAATACGCGCCATTTATGATTACTAACGCCGAGATACTTAATAGCTCGCCGACAACTCCCATCTTTAGCGCGAGGTCTAGCCATGGCTGCTGCTTGCCATAGTCTTGGATTAGTGTCATCACCATCCCTATCGATATGACTGGAAATGCTACAATGTATATAGCAGGTAACTCCATGTACAAAACAAGAATTATTGTAAGCGAATAGAGAATCGCAAAGTAGATTATTGCACGCTTTAGAAGCGATTTACCAATAGATAAAAAGCTCCTTAAATCGACCTCCATACCAGCTAGAAACATGAGGTATAAGAATCCAACCTTAGCGACGACTTTTAGCTCATTTGAATGCTCAATAATGCCAAAATAAAACGCCCCCATTCCAAGAAGAATCTCAACTGCAACAAGTGGTGTCTTAAGGATATGGCTAATTAATGGCGAAATCATAATAATCACAGAGATAAAACCAAAAACAATTAGGTTTTGCATGAGGTTATCCATAGTCTTGTTACCTTAAGTAGCATAAATTAAAGCTCGAAGTCTATCAAAATGGTGCTTTTGCAAGCTTTGTAATTTCTATTTTCTTTACATTTAGCTTTATGCGTATAAAATAGCGCGACTCTTTGCATGAGAATCCTTTGGATTCCTCCTATATTTAAAAAATCGCAACAAAGGGAAAACATGAGCAGACCGACCGCCAATGATCGAGAACGAACGTTTGAGGCAAATGAAATAGTCGTCTCCAAGACAGATACAAAAGGTCGCATAATCTATGGAAATGACCTGTTTATAGAGCTTTCAGGATATTCTGAGCAGGAGCTTTTAGGTGCGCACCACAATATCGTCCGCCATCCAGACATGCCGCGCACAGTATTTAAACTACTTTGGAATTGTGTACAAAGAGGCGAAGAGATAAATGCCTATGTCAAGAATCTAGCCAAAGATGGCTCATTTTATTGGGTTGTAGCAAATGTTACACCTTCTTTTGATAACAACAATAAGATCGTTGGATACCACTCAGTGCGTAGAAAACCAACAAAAGAGGCTATCGAAGCGATAAAACCGCTTTATAAAAAGCTTCTTGAAATCGAGAAAACACAAGGGCTTGAGAGCGCGGAGCAATTTCTACTAGATACACTAAAGCAACAAGGAAAAAGCTATGAAGAATACATCCTATCTATCTAATGCACTCATTTTAAATTGGGTATTAATCGCACTTCTCTTTGTGGGAGAAGTGGTACAGGCATGGATGATTGGCTTCCATTGGATCGTATTCGCTGGCTTTGTGGCATGTCTTGGTGCTTCTGCATTACTGATCTATCAAATACGAAAAGCGCAAGCTCTAATCGTTCAGGTCAAAACTGTAATGGATGAGGCAGCCAGTGGTAACTTTGAACCAAGAATCACGCAAATCACGGACTTTGGCTTGGTCGGTAGTATTGCCAGAAGTGCCAATAATCTCTTAGACCAAATTGAGACATTCACAAGAGAAAATGAGACAACAATCCGCTACGCGACAAATCACAAATTCTTTAGACGATTCCTAACCGTCGGAATGAATCCAACTTTTGCACGCGAAGGAGCAAAAACGAACGAGACGGTAGAGATCATGCGCAAGAACTATCTAAACGCAGCGAAAGAAAAAATCTCGACAGAACTATATGAGGTCAATCAAAACAAAGAGCAGCTCGGACACCTACAAAAGAGCTTTATGCAGAGCGTAGATAAACTAGAAAGTATTGCGCAAGAGGTCGCTAATGCAGCAGTAGAATCAGGCGGAAGAATCAGCGAAATACAACAAGTAGTCGATAGTCTGCAATCACTAACATCACTAATAGCTTCAAACAAAGAGGCGACAAAGATGTTGCTAAATCGCTCATCTGAGATAAATTCTATCATTAATCTAATAAACGACATCTCAGGTCAAACAAATCTCCTAGCCCTAAACGCAGCTATCGAGGCAGCGCGCGCTGGAGAGCATGGACGTGGTTTTGCAGTTGTCGCTGAAGAGGTGCGCAAACTAGCAGAAAAAACACAAAAAGCTACCGGCGAGATTCGCGCTTCAATTCAGATTCTTCAGCAAGACAGCGGTGATATACACACAAACTCCGAAGAGATGAATGAAGTAATCGAACACTTCAACTCTACAATGCAAGGCTTTGAGCATACACTGCGCGGACTAAATGACACTACTATCCACGTGGATCACTCTATCCAGGATATCAAAGGAAGAATCTTCCTAAACCTTGTAATGGTAGATCACATTGTATTCAAAGACAATGCATACCATGCAGTAACATCAGATAGCGCACCTACAGAGCTAATAGATCACCATGAGTGTAGATTTGGACAATGGTATGATGAAGCTGGCAAGGAGACATATGGTGATACGCCAAGCTACGCATTAATAAAAGAGCCACACAAGACTGTTCATAATCGCTCTATCGAGGCGGTCAAGTGCTCACAAGAGGATGATTGCGACCATACAAAAATAGTAGAAATATTTAAAGAAGTAGAGCAAAATAGCTCGATTCTCTTTGAATTGATGGAAAAAATGATAGACGAAAAGGCGCAAAGACGCTAAGAATCCACGGCAGACGCCACGTCTGTCGTGCCCTTTATTAATAGCCAATTACATTCATTTTAAAATTATTGCCACATTTAAACATTCCCACAATACCAGCAAAGACGTCAATTGCATATTTAAGCTTCAAGCCTAAAATTAAATTCCCAAAACAGTTTCCATTTGCGAGTCTACATAGCATACAACAAACAATAGACAGGCAAAGCTTTGACAGCAAGCTCCAAACTCCGCTCCACACGCCACCTATAAAGCTATAAAGTCGCTTGCTTGCAATATGTAAGCTCAAAAGCCATAGCCATGAGCCAAATGCACAGCCAAATAAACTATTCTACGCCTTAGTCACATAAGATGAAAGTATCTCACGCACTATTCCGCTAAAGTTAATCTTTAGCTTAAATTCTTTACCAGCACTATTCACTTCACTCACGCGCCCAATTCCAAATATTTTATGCACGACAAGATCGCCTTTTTTAAAATTACTGCGCTTTTCAAGCACCAAACTCCCCTCGAGCAATCCACACTCTTTTAAGAATCTAGACTTCACAAGCTCCGTACGCTTGCCTCTGTAAAACCTAGAGTGCACATAACTCACACACAGTGTGCTTTTGGCACGTGTGAGAGCGACATAGCCTAGTCTGCGCTCCTCTTCTAGGTCGCTCCCTTCACGTATCATTGGAAAGAATCCCTCCTCAAATCCAACAATAAAAAGATGCTCAAACTCCAAGCCCTTGCTCGCATGCACACTCATGCATGAGACAAAGCTATCACCAAGCTCATCTTGATCACTCTTTAGCGACAAGTCATTTAAAAAATCCTCGAGATTCGAGAGTGGATTATTTATCACGTAGTCACGGAAAACACCGTAAAATTCCTCGATATTTGAGACGCGATCAATTGTCTCCCTTGGACTATCAAATGCCTCTTTTAGCTCAATTAACTCATCAAAGCGATCAAGAAATCTAAGCGTAGATTCTTCCAATGTAGCCCGCAACTCCTCAATTTGAGAGAAAAACTCCTGCAATGTATCATGATTTTTTGCACTCAAAATCTCACGCAAACCACCATTTTTTACCAATGTATATATAGACGTATTGCTAGATTCTGCGAACGAGACGAGCTTATCTTGAGTCACTTTGCCAATTCCACGCTTTGGACGATTTATGATTCTTGCAAGAGAAAAATCATCATGCGGATTGACAATAAGTCTGAAGTAACTCAAAATATCCTTAATCTCGCTCCGCTCATAAAATCGCACAGCACCAACAAGTTTATAAGGAATCTGCGCTCTATTAAAGCCCTCTTCAAGCGATCTAGATAGCGCATTTAAACGAAAAAGTACAGCAATATCACTTGGCAATACACCGCTATCAAGCAGGGAACGGATTTTTTTAGCGATCCTCTGTGCCTCCTCGCCCTCATCACCAGACTCCAAAATCTCTATCGCCTCGCCCTTTCCCCTCACGCTTTTTAGCGTCTTACCAAGTCGCCCTTTATTGAATTCAATAAGACGATTCGCCGCATCAAGAATCGGCTCAGTCGAGCGATAATTCTCCTCAAGACGTATCACTTTTGCACCATCAAAATGCTTTGGAAAGTCCAAAATATGGTTGATATTTGCCCCACGCCAACCATAAATACTCTGATCATCATCACCCACTACACATAGATTCTTGTGTGTTTTACAGAGCTTTTGCAGAAGCTTGTATTGCAACTCATTTGTGTCTTGATACTCATCGACCATTATGTATTGATACCTTTGGCTTATTTCATCACAAAGAGAAGAATCCTGCTCCAAAATCTTCAGCGTCAAAGCTAAAAGATCATCGAAATCAACCATATTTTTATCTAGCAAAAACTCCTCATACTTCTTATAGATCGAGGCGATTAGTTTATAGTTTTTATCTTGTGCACTAAGAGCCGCTTCATCAGGAGAGATGAGCCAGTTTTTCATACGTGAAATCTCACTATCGACAAACTTAACATGTAATTCGTCGTTTATATTTTTGAGAATCCGCCTCTTGTCATCGCTATCTATGAGTACAAAGTTCGCCTTTCGCGATAGACGTGTGATGTGAAACTTCAAAAATAGCAATCCAAATTTATGAAATGTACAGAGCAATGGTGGATGCATTTCCTTATTGCAAATCAACCTAAGAGCACGCTCACGCATCTCCGCAGCTGCTTTATTTGTAAACGTCAGTGTAAGTGTATTTGAGGGAGGAATCCCAAGCCCTTCGATAAGATATGCAAGGCGCGCAGTAATTGTTTTTGTCTTGCCACTACCAGCTCCCGCGAGAATCAAGAGTGGATTCTCAAGATGCATAGCGGCTTCTCTTTGTGCTGAATTTAAATCATCTAAAAAATGTCGCATAGTGTTCCCAAAGGCATAAAATTAGGCTAGATTATAGCTAAAAGAATTTACTACCTTTTATTTTTCTGATAGAATGTTAGTATTTTTTTATTATTTACACAGGAGTGGCTTATGCTAAAGGACTTTGTAAAGCTAGAAACCTTTCTAATCGTGGTACGCGAAAAGAGCTTTTCAAAAGCCTCCGCAAAACTAGGCATCTCCCAACCGGCGGTAACACAGCAGATAAAATATATCGAGGAATATCTAGATACAAGAATTATTGAGCGCAAGAAAAATGGTATCAAGCTAACAAAAGATGGTGAAAAACTCCTAACCATAGCTCTACGCCTTGAGCGTGCAATAATCACAGCCGAAAAAGAGGCGATGAAAATCATAAAAAAAGATGTATCTTTTAATATAGGCGCATCATTTACCATAGGCAACTATATACTTCCAAATTGCATTGCAAACATAAAAGATATGATAAAAAATGATGTTTTCGTAAAAATCGATACGTCAGACAATATAATCAATGCACTTTTAGAAAAACAAATAGATATCGCACTAATAGAATCACCAGTATTCAAAGACAATGTCGTCTATCGAGAATGGCTAGAAGATGAGTTTGTGCTATTTAGTAATTCAAAACTTCCACGTAACGTAAAAAAAGAGGATTTATTATCATATGCATGGGTATGTCGCGAGTGGGGTAGCAACACACGCCGAATTATCAACGAAACACTAGACGACATAGGAATCGACTGCACTACTTTTAATATAAAAGGTGTCGTAAGCAGCTCAACAAGCGTAAAGTACACGGTGCTAAAAAGCCCAGTATATCCAGAAAATTCCGATCGTCCAACAACAGCAATTCTTTCCAAGTATGTAGTGCAAGATGACATAGACAACGGTCTATTGTATGAGGCAAAAATACGTGGCTGCAAGCTAAAGCGCAAGCTATACCTAGCCTATCTCAAAGATCGCAAAAATGATGCTTTTATCGATACGATCTCAAGCTGTCTTATGTGCCACAGAAAGCACTTAGGATGAGAAACTACCGATCAATTACAAAGATTCGCCCTCCTGGTTCCGCGCTTATCATGCTTAGCCATATATGCACAACCAAACCACGCACCACAATACCCAATTAAAGAATAGAGCCATCAGCCCTAGTCATAAAGCCACCGCACCTTAATAGTAATAGCATCTACCCTGCAGTGTCAAAAGCCATTCTAAAAACTACACCAAAAAGAATCCTGCACGCTTCTGTGCACAAGCTAATCCCTCTAAAGCCTTGTAAGCCCATCAATAATATCTATCGGACTAAGTGCGTAGTCCGCTACTTTAGCCCTATTTGATGCAAGCGTATGCGCAAGTGAGCCATGTATAGATGCTTCCAGTGGCGAGTATCCTTGCGCCAAAAGCGCGCCAATGATTCCCGCTAGCACATCACCGCTACCACCCTTTGCCAGCCTCGCGCTACCTAGAGTATTTACATAAAGCATGCTATTTTGCGCGAGTATGACATTTGCCCCTTTTAGCAGTAGTGTCGCATCTGTATACCGTCTGCTAAACTCAATCGCAAGTGCAAATCTATCTCTTTGCACCTCATCGACACTCAGATTTGCAATGCCCAAATTCCTAAGCAGTAGCGCAAACTCCTTTGGATGAGGCGTTAGCACCAAATTCTTATTGTGCGCGAGAATTTCAATCATCTCATCTCTAGCAAACATGTCTGCATCAAGCACACTAGGCAGCTGATAGACTTCGCCTGGTACGCTCCTATTGCCTAGCCCCATACCACATACGATAGCAGTTGTATTGCTCGGGATCTCATCACGCTTCATAATCTCATACGGCGCACCTTCGCACTCGCCAACCAAGCTAACAAGCCCGGCTCCAAATCGTAACGCACTAAGTGCACTCATAACGCTCGCACCGCCCTGCTCTCCAGCTACCACTGCAACATGCCCATAGTTTCCCTTGTGAGAATCAACTCGCACTCTAGATGGCAAGCGCAAATCACCCTCGGTAAGCAAAAATCCACTAGCACCCACACAGCGTTCATAGAGACTTCGGGCGATTCCTAAATTCCCCACGACAATCTCCCCGACATAAGGTTTTGCAGCATCATTTAGTAGCGATATAGGTATCGCACCCATAGCACAAGTAGAATTAGCGATAAATGCTAATGGGCGTGGATTCCCTAAAGAATCAAGCCCGCTTGGTATATCACAAGCAAGCTTGTAACACTTCATGCTATTCATCTCA
The DNA here is from genome assembly GCA_052170135.1 of Wolinella sp. Classification (GTDB taxonomy): domain Bacteria; phylum Campylobacterota; class Campylobacteria; order Campylobacterales; family Helicobacteraceae; genus Wolinella. Next base: position 1,984 of record JBQNBC010000020.1, on the reverse strand, counting down.
TTGATAATTCCCAAAGAATCAAGCCCCAAATCACGTGACAACCCAGAACCAAAGAGAGAATCTACAAGCACATCGCAATACCCCAAACTCTCACTTGGCACAATTCCTGCAGCCTTAGCTCGCTCTAGCTGCAGACTTCCTAGCTCGCTTTTGATACCAAGCGGGAGTGAAAGTCGTACGCGATATTCGCCACAAAGCATTCGTGCAAGCGCGATTCCATCTGCACCATTGTTCCCGCTACCAGCGACTATTTGCACCACGCTAGATGCCCTAAATCGCGCACGTATAATCTCGGCCATGCTACGAGCGGCATTCTCCATTAGAATCTCGCTAGGCATCAAAAGCTTCTCGCGAGCAAAACTATCAAGTAGCGGAATATCAGCAAAAATCGGATACATCAAAATCCCCCTTATATCTTAAAGACAAATATCGAGCCATGGTTTAGCCTGCTTTTAACCTCTAGACTTGTGTCATAAAGCTCAAGAATCTCTTTCACGATAAAAAGATAGCCCTAGCGAAGTTTCCCACTGGTGGCTTCTTGCACGGTAAAATCGCTTTTGCAAGCTTATTGAACTCCATCTCATCTATCCCATCGCCACTATCCACGACCAAAATCATGTCAGAGGAGATGCGTATAATTACCTCATTACAGGAATATTTTAGCGCGTTCTGTGCGAGATTATAGATGACATGTGATAAATCTCATGCAAAATGTAAAAAATGTCTGTTATGATAAAAAGAGCATGTAAGCTCGCAAATAGCGATACCACAGCTTTTATTTAGTGCAGTTTTTACAAGGTAAAAAATAAGAAGCTTGTTTGAAAAATTTGCAAAAATCGCGCATTTTTTGCATTCTGTATCTTTTAACTTCAATAAAACTTCAAAATTTACGCGAAAAACTTCAAAAATGCGTATTTTAGGGCTTCAGAGCCTTTGAAGTTTTCACAAACTCCCAAAGTATCCCACCACTCGTCCGATAATCTCAAAGTCCATATCTTCAGTGATTGGTATAGGTTTATATTTGTCATTGTCACTCAAAAGCTCAATCTTTGGATACTTCGCAATACGCTTTACAAACATCTCTGCTCCGATTCTTGCTACACATATCTGCCCCTCTTGCGGTATTCCCTTTTGCACTAGGAGTAGCGTATTTTGCGGTATTGTAGGGTGCATGGAGTTGCCAAAAGAGTGAATGATAAATACATCTTGATAGTTCCCAGCAATGCCAAAACTCTCGCGCAGTATCTCTTTTGTGAAGCCTCGATGCTCGATATCTTCGGGCAATTCATTGAGCGCACCACCTCCAGCACTAGCACTAATGTGATTAAGCACAGGGATTTGAATCATCTCATTTTGTGGTTTAAGGTTTGGGGGACTAACGTCAAATTTGTCAGCGACTAACGTCAAATTTTCACGACTAACGTCAATCTTGTGAGCCACTTCGGGGCTGCTAACATCAAAATTATCATCAATAAAAAAAGTTTCATGCACGCCAAAAAATGAAGCTATTTTTTTCAAGGTTTCAAGCTTGATAGTATTCGCTTGCCCATTCTCAACTCTCATTATGGTTCTACTAGAAACCCCTATTGCTTCAGCTAATTCCTCTTGACTGACATCGTTCTCTTCTCTAAGTGTCCTAATTGTCATTCCAATATTTTTATATGACATATATTTCCCTTTACCTTGACAATATGAAAATATTGTCATATAATTTCGCCATATCACGAATTAGTATCACATAAAAAGAGAAAAAAATAGCTAAATCGTGCGATGTTTAACAACCAAGCGGCGAGACTTCCAAGCCGTTTTTAAATCTCTGACTCCAAGCCTTTAAGAAGGGATATTTTCTTGTTTTGGATTCCTATCGCGTAGCGCTAGGGACTAAAACACACGATAAATAGGGCTTTTAGAGGATGGCGCGAAGTATTGAGCGGAGCAGATTTATATTTTAAGAGCTCTCTTAGCGAGGGGGGGGGGTGGCTTA
>JBQNBC010000019.1:0-17785 GCA_052170135.1 Wolinella sp. | reverse complement strand
TGATGCTATAGAGGTTAGCAATGGCAACTGGATAAAATCATGGGGTGGCGAATATGGCCTACCAAAGAATCTAGTCACCAAAAAGCCTTATAGAGGACTCAACACTCTTTCTCTGATGCTAAAAGCAAAAACGAAAGGTTATGAGAGTCCATATTGGCTCACTTTCAATCAAGCTAAAGCAGCTGGAGGCTCTGTGAAGAAAAATGAGAAATCTTCAACTATCTTCTTTTTCACTAGACAGAAAGAGAGTAAGAGCAAGATAGAAGACGAACAGCTTGAACCTCTAGATATCAAAACAGAAGAAGAGAAGAGCGTAGTGTATTTGAGTAATCCAGTGCTTATGAACTACTCTGTATTTAATATAGAGCAGATTGAAGGCATCAAAGCTCCAGCACTTAATCTTCCATGCAACGACAATCAACGATTCGAAAACGCAGAAGAGTTTGTCAAAAATAGCGAAGCAAAGATAGTTGAAAAAGGCTTTTATGCCTTTTATCGAAAATCTGATGATGTGATTTATGTGCCACAGATTTCTCTGTTTGATGACAGCAACAACTACTATGCAACTTTGTTGCATGAGTTAACACACTGGAGCGGACACAAGAGCAGGCTAAACAGATTCGCTAAGCCTGTGAAATTTGGCGATGATGATTATGCATTTGAAGAGCTGATTGCAGAACTTGGATCAATCTTTTTATGCAGCCATCTTAATATCAATATCGAAAAGAATCGACATCCAGAGTATCTAAAGTCTTGGATAGCTACTTTAAGAGAGAAGCTAAACTATCTTTGGAAAGCAGCAAGTGCAGCGCAGAGCGCATTTGACTATCTAGTATCACTACAAGATAATAGACAAGCAGTTATTGCTTGAAACACCACTAAAGGAAGAAAGATGAAAATGGAACTTGAAAATATAAACGTTATGAATGCATCTGGTCGTATGATCAATCCATTTGCTCTAAAAGCAGAAGATCATGATCCAAGAATCGTGGCGCAAACACTTAGCCGTATTTGCCGATTCTGGGGACAAACCGAGGAATTTTATTCTGTGGCACAACACTGCTTGATTATGGCAGAGCTATTTGATGAGCCTGAGCTAAAGCGATGGTCATTAATACATGAGTGGTTTGAAGGACTAACTGGAATGGATATTCCTAGTCCAATTAAGCACTCATCAGCAATGGCAGAGTATAGAGAAGCTGAAATTCGTTGTTTACATCAAGCAGCAGAGATATTTGGTCTCACTCCGCCAATGCCAGAAGCAGTGAAAGTAGCAGATAAGCGACTAATGGTTACAGAAGCACTGCAGATGATGAATAGTGAAAACTTCTCTTGGAGCAGTATTGCTACTCCATATCCTGAGCTTAAGATTGAGCCTATGGACATGGAAGATGCAGAAGAAGCTTTCATAGAGAAGTGGAATGAACTATTTCCAGATTTCAAATGCCAAAAGTCAGGAAAGAGAGTATTTGGCTTTAACTTCAAGCCATTTGGAGCTTTTAGCTTTGGTATAGAATGTATTAAGAAGTAGAAACTACTACATCTCTATTGCTCCTAAAAACAAAAAAACAAAATACCTAAGTGTATTTAGTTTCCACCTTATGTGTGGTTTTTTCAAAACTTCTTTGGAGGATTTGAAAAAGCTACTTATTAGTGTGTCAATGCTTTTTGGTTGGTTTGCTAAATTTGAATCAGTCAGCGAATATAGCCGACATATATGATCTCGGACTTAATGGCGATAGTTTTAGAGCTTTAAAGGTGAACAATACTCAATAAGTTATATTCAACCGTTAATAACTTAATATTAGAGTGATATTTGATTGTATTTGAGAAATGGTTATAGCTTCAGTCAATAATGTTCTTGCAAGGCAAGCCTAAGCTTCTTATCTCATATTCATCTGGATTCTTAGCAACTTCGTTGAAGCCATCTTCAAAGGTCTCCACTGTTGTCTTTTTAGATACTTCTAAATTATCAAAGTCAAAACTTGTCACTATAGTGTGTCTAAGTCTAGATGGCTCTTTGAATGAACCACGACCAATGAGTTGTGGATTCGCGATACGCTTTTTAAAAGGTAACAAAACTAGATTCTTCCTAGCTTGTGCCCTATTTTAGCGCACGGGAGAGCCCCATGCACTATTTAATAACAACGCTAAAGATTGTCCCATTGCGACTTACTAAAAGTCTCTTTGGTACACCACTATATTTCTTCATAGCTTCCTTAAAGTTCGCCACATCTCGTATCTGATACTCCTCGACTTGCACTATCACATCGCCCACATCAAAGCCTAGCTCACTAGCTACGCTTCCATCGCGAACACCGCTTACTACCACGCCCTCATTTTCGTTTATGCGGTATCTTCGGCGCGCACCATCATCAAGCGGAGCGACACTAAGACCGTCAATCACGCTGTTTTTAGAGTCGCTAACCTTTGTGTCGTGCGGTGAGCTAGTCAGAGCTATTGTTGTTGTAGATTCTTTCTTATTGCGGAGATATACCACCTTGACTTTATCGCCTGGCGCATAACCACCAATAATATTTTTTAGATCCGCGCCACTTTTTACCGGTCTATCATTAATCTTAATAATCAAATCCCAAATCTTCAATCCAGCCTTCTGCGCCGGAGAATCAGGCTCAGTAGAGGTCACCACCGCACCCTCCTTATCACCATACGATTCTCGCAAATCGCTCGTTACATCCTGTATTGATACGCCCATATATCCACGCTCGATGACGCCTTTATCTATTAGCGCTACTACAATTCTCTTCACCATGTCAGACGGTATGGCAAATCCAATTCCATGATTCCCTCCTGTGCGCGAGAGGATTGCTGTATTAATCCCAACAAGCGCACCGCGAGAATCGACAAGAGCGCCACCTGAATTACCAGGATTTATCGATGCGTCCGTCTGGATAAAATTTTCATAATCGTTAATTCCAATTCCGCTTTTATCCATCGCAGATACGATTCCTTGCGTCACGGTCTCACCCACACCAAATGGATTGCCAATCGCAAATACCACATCACCCACCTGCACATCACTACTTGATCCAAAGCTCAGAAACGGAAAGTCGCGACCCTCTATTTTGATCACCGCAAGATCGCTACGTGGGTCTTTACCGACGATTTTCGCCTCGTACTCTTTGCTATTATCCGGAAGTGTCACTATGACCTTGTCCGCCTCGTCTACCACGTGGTTATTTGTGATTATGTAGCCATCTTTTGAGATTATGACGCCACTACCCAAGCTACGCTCGATTCTCTCCTTTGGCACCATCTGACCAAACATATCACCAAAGAACTGCCTAAACATTGGGTCATTTAGCAGCGGATTATTTGGCGTTATTCCCACATTTCTCTTTTTTTGAATAGAAATATTCACAACGCCTCGTTTCGCATTTTTAATAGAATCATGATAGGAGTAGATGGCCGCACCAGAGTTATCTGGGGTAATTCTGCGCTCTATGGCTGGAGCATTACTCACATCAAACGCAAGCGCATATGTAGCAATCATCGAGCCAAGAATCAATGTTTTAATCTTCATGGGTTCTCCTTGTTTTAGATATGAAAACTATAAAAATCTTTGGTAAATAGAAAGTAAATCTAGCGTGAAAATAGTGTCGAGCCAAGGCGCACAAGGTTGCTTCCGCAAGCAATAGCAAGCTCAAAATCACCGCTCATACCCATAGAAAGGATGCTCGCCCCCTGAGGCTTTAAAGCCTCAAAAATCCCCTGCGCAACCTCGAAACTGTTTCTAACCACACGAGAATCATCGACATGCGCACCAATGCTCATCACACCACAAAGCTCAATATTTGGACACTCATCAAGGATCTGCAAGTAACATTCCCGCGCCTGCTCAGGCAGAACTCCGCTCTTGCTATCTTCTTTTGCACTATTTATCTGCAATAGTGCGCGCATCTTTTTACCTTGTAATTGCAATCTCGTATTAAGTGCGCGAGCTAATTCTAGTGAGTGTAAAGAATGAAAAAGAGCCGGGTCAAGAGAGATGAGGGCATTTATCTTATTGCTTTGAAGCGTACCTATAAAGTGCCACTCAAGTGGAATATCACTAAGCGCATCTGCCTTTTGCCTCAAATCCTGCACTTTATTCTCACCAAAAGCCCTCTGCCCGTAGCCATAAAGCTTGCGAATCTCATCTGCCTGGCTGTATTTGCTAACAGCTAGAATCTTAACTATATGATGACGCGAATAGGCGATACGTGCCGCCTCAATCCTCCTAATCGCGCTATCTAGATTCTTATCCAAGCTCATGGCATCGTCCCTTGTATTATTCTTGAAATATCATTGTATAGTCCAAAAATCATGAGTGAAAGCAAGATAGCCCAGCCCACAAATGTAAAATTTGTCATCGCGCGCAAACTAGGTGCGCGGCGCACTATCATTTCATATAGCACAAATATGATATGCCCGCCATCAAGCGCTGGTATAGGTAGAAGATTTAGGATTCCTAGGTTTACCGAGATTAGCGCAGTAAAGAGAAATAGCGTGACAACACCAGACTCGCTTGCTTTGCTCGTTATCTGCACGATAGAGATTACACCACCAACCTCACTTGATGGCACAATTCCAGCTAGGAGCTTTTGTATACCAAGCACTATTAGCTTGCTCGACTCCACCGTCTCATCAAACGCCCTATCAAATGCATCAAGAATCGAATACCTGACCTCGCGCACCTCGCCGATTGGACGTATGCCTATCATCTTTTTTGTTATCTCTTCACCAAATACTGAGCGCGATTCCCCTAGGGTAGGAGTTATAAAAAGAGTAAACTCGCGCTCTTTGCGCAATATATCAATCTTTAACTCGCCATCACTCTCCGCAATCGCTGTGCTAGCCTCATCCCATGTCTGGATTTTCATATCATTAATAGCGAGAATCTCATCTCCAGCGCGCATGCCAGCACGCTCTGCTGCCATACCAGCACGTGGCTCGTCTATCACCGGAGCTAGCTGTTGTGAGCCAAAAAGCGCGATAAAAAGATAGAGTAAAAATGCGAGCAGGAGATTTGCAAATGGTCCAGCAGCTAGAATCATTAGACGTTGGTATGGTTTTTTGACATTATAGCTATCTGTATCGTAACTAATAGAACCAGGATCAGCATCATCCTGCCCTTTCATCTTTACATAGCCACCAAGCGGTATCGCACTAAGAGCATATTCAGTATCGCCAAATCTCCTAGAATAGAGCTTCTTTCCAAATCCTATGCTAAAAACCTCCACTTTTACACCAAAGAATCTAGCTGCTAAAAAATGCCCAAGTTCATGAAAAAAAATCAAAAATGAAAAGACAAGCAGCGAAACAATATAACTCATGCCACTCCTTTAGGTGCGTGAAGTTTCCGCGTAGGCCCTGGTGTAATCGTACCCAGAATATAATGTGATAACAGTGGCAAGCCACAAAAGAATCTCGCCGGGAAAGTAATCCATCAACAAGAATCCAACCGCCGCAATCTGAAGCCCTGTCTTGTACTTGCCAAGGTTACTAGCCGCGACATTTATACCATTTGAGGCAGCAACAACACGAAGACCTGTAATAAAAAACTCTCTGGAAAGAATCAAAAATACAGCCCAAGGATTCGCTCGCTCCCAAATAAGAAGCCCAATAAATGCCGAAAGTATCAGCATTTTATCCGCTAGTGGGTCAAAAATCTCACCAAATGTCGAGATAATCCCATGCTCCCTTGCAATAAATCCATCAAAAAAGTCGGTAATACTAGCGATTATAAAGATTAAACAGGCTAGGTAGTTTATCCACGTCTCGTGTATGGGTGGCGGAAGAATCGCCGAGCCATAAAGTATCACCACAAGGAGCAAAAATGAAAAAATGATGCGTGAAAACGTTAGGATATTTGGCGCAAGTCTCACTTGAAGCTCGTCCCACCATCAACAATAATAGTCTGTCCTGTGAGCCACGGACTAGCACTTTCATCACATAAAAATAGACATGCGCCCACCAAATCCTGTGGCTGTCCCATTCGCCCTATTGCAGATTGCCTCTCGACTATCGCTTTAATTTCCTCGTAATCAGGGAATGCCTTAAGCGCATCAGTATCGATAGGTCCTCCGCTTACACAATTTACACGGATTCCCCATTCTCCAAGATCGCTAGCAGCATATTTCACCATGGTTTCGACAGCATTTTTTGAGCTACCATGCCCCGCATAGTTTGGTGTATACACAAGATTACCTGTCGAGCTTAAAGAGATTATACTCCCGCCACCAACCTCTTTCATGCGCTTAGCCGCCTCTTGCGCACCAACAACAAACGCCAAAACAGTAGCTGTATAGATGTTATTTAACCCCTTTGGCTTAAGTCTCATAAACGGCGCAAAACCGCCTACCACAGAGCGTCCAGAGATGATGGCATTGCTAATAAAAAAATCCACGCGCTCAAAATCCTCATCGATTTTTGCAAATAGTTCCTTGTACTGCTCTGGCTCTAAAATATCCAACGGATAGAATCGTGCCTTAATCCCATAGCTAGCCTCCAAATCTTTGGCTATATTAGCCGCCTCTTCGGAGTTTTTATTATAGGTAAAGGCCACGTTTACACCTCTTTGTGCAAATCCATAGAGAATCGCCTTGCCAATTCCTCGCGTAGCACCACTAATAACTAAAGTCTTTCCTTTCACGCTTTCACCTCATAATCTTTCAAAGTTTCTTCAATAAGTTTTAGATTTTCCTTACTAGGCGGCACAAGTGGCAATCGGTACTCCATGCTTGGCATCAGACCAGCTATATACATTGCCGCTTTAATAGGGATTGGATTACTCTCGACAAATAGAGCTTTGTTGATTTTGTATAGCGAGTTATTGATTTTTCTACTCTCATCAAGCTCCCCAGAAAGTGCCTTATGTACCAGAGCAGATATTTTGCCTGGTAGCAGATTCCCTGTTACAGATATTACGCCTACGCCGTGATTTGCGAGAATAGGATAATTAATCGCATCCTCACCACTAAGAATCGAAAGTTCTGGAATCTTAGTATTTAGTTCTACGATTCTCTCCATTGAGCCTGATGCCTCTTTGATTCCATAGATATTCTCAACCTCATTAAAGAGGCGATTCACCGTGCAAGTCTCTAGATTTACACCTGTGCGTCCAGGGACATTATAGAGCATGAGTGGAATTCCCACCGATTCCGCTACAGCCTTATAGTGCTGAAACAACCCCTCCTGGCTCGGCTTGTTATAGTATGGCGTAACACAAAGAATCCCATGTGCCCCCATCTTCTCGGCGAATTTCGCCAAATCAATCGCCTCAAGCGTAGAGTTACTCCCCGCACCTGCTAGCACCTTGATACCAGTGCCCTTACAGACATTCACAGCAACCTCGATACACTCCTTGTGCTCGGCATGTGTGAGTGTTGCTGATTCACCAGTCGTACCTACCGGGACGAGCGCATCCATTCCATTGGCTATTTGCCGACGTATAAGCCTCTCGTAAGTCTCTACATCGATACGCCCATTCTTAAATGGCGTAACAAGGGCACTCATCGCACCAGTAACGACCTCCATAAGAATCTCCTATTTTTTTAAGATAAGTGTAGTGGAAGAATCTCGCTTAAAGTAACGATTTGCCACCTCGACAATTTGCGCGACCGTAAGTTTAGATAACTTTTCTTCAAACTCTAATAACGGGCGTAAGTCGCCACGTGCAAGATAGCTACCAAATAAGTCGGCAACATTTGAACTTGATTCAAGCTGAAATACAAAGTCCGCTTTAACGCTATTTTTTACCTTTACAAGCTCACTTTTATCTATTTTTCCACTCTTTATCTTCTCGATTTGTTTTAGAAGCTCAGCCTCGAGCTCTTTTGCGCTCACGCCCTCATTAGCAATCCCCATAAATAAGAATACGCCATCATCAACCAAATCCATATTGTAAGCATATACTTGATCTGCAAGGCGTTTTTTATCCACCAAAGTACGCTGCAAGCGACTGCTCTTGCCACCACTGAGTATCTCACCAAGCGCACTTAGCGCTACGTGATCTTCGTGCGTAAATGGAGGAATCCTATATGCAATAGCCAGCATCTCAACCTCGCTCTCTTTTTTTACTATAACGCGTCTTGCGCCATCTTGCTCTGGCTCTTGTGCGTGCACCATCGGAACTTCACAGCAATTTGCAATTCCCCCAAAGTGCTTCTCTGTCAACTCAAATACGCGCTCGCTCGCTACATCCCCAGCGACTACGATGATTGCATTTTGTGGCTGATAGTAAATCTTATGAAAGGCTCGAATATCTTCAATGCTCCAACTTTTAATGTCCTCCATAAAACCAATTGGCGTCCAATGGTACGGATGATATACAAATGCGCTATTAAAAAGTCTAAAGTAGAGGTAGCCCATGGGATTATTGTCCGTACGCCAAAGTCGCTCCTCGGCAACGACATTTCGCTCAGGTTGAAACTCCTCATCCTTTAGAGCTAGATTCTGCGCTAACTCACTGAAGAGTTCCAGAGACTTATCAAGGTTTTCGCTACTTGATTTTATATAGTAGTGAGTGTAATCAAAGCCAGTAGAGGCATTTGTTGAGCCGCCAAAATGCTTAACAATCTCATCAAGTTCGCCAGCTTTTAGATTCTTTGTGGATTTAAAATTTAAGTGCTCAAGCATGTGGGCAATTCCACTTTTTCCCATATACTCATTACGGCTACCCACCTTGTAAAATATGTCCGTAGTTATTACACCAGTGCCATTATCCATCGGGATAACTACCACTTGAAGTCCGTTTTCTAGTCGCTTTTCATAATGCTTTGGTAATGAATTTGCCATTAAAACTCCCAATATGAGTATGTGAAGCCAAAAGATTCTTATCATAAGTCTGCACCGATAGCTTCGCTAATATGCGCGTAGCCATCACTTTTTAGACACTCTAGCAACTCTTCATTTATCTTTTGGCAGATAAATGGACCTTTAAAAATCAGCGCAGTATAGACCTGCACTAGGCTAGCACCAAGCCTTATTCGCTTATAAGCCTCCCCACCAGAATCTATTCCTCCAACAGATATGAGCGTGGTCTTGCCAAAAAACGCCTTACCAAGCTCTTTGAGCACCTCCCTGCTCTTTTCTTTCAACGCAAGACCACTGATGCCGCCAATATCCTTTGGCTCCGAGACGACTGAATAGTCTATGGTTGTATTAGTCGCGATGATACCACCAGCGCCACACTCGATAGCTCTACTAGCCACACTAAGAGCAGAATCCACCTCCATATCAGGTGATATTTTTAAAAATACAGGCTGGCTAGAAAGCTCCCTTGCCATAGCAAAAAGCTCGCCAACAAAACTGTCGTTCTGCAGATTCCTGAGTCCTGGAGTATTTGGCGAGGAGAGATTTATCGCGATATAAGCAGATAGCCCGCTAAACTCCCTAAGCCCTATTTCATAATCCCTAAGCGCATGAGAATCGCTCGTTATCTTATTTTTACCTAAGTTTATCCCCAGAGGAATCGAATATGACGCAAACTTCTCAAATCGCTCCGAGACACGCGCGATTCCCTCGTTATTAAAGCCCATCGCGTTTTGAATGGATTCCTCTTTGACATGGCGAAAAAGTCTCGGCTTTGGGTTTCCGTCTTGAGGTTTTGGTGTTAGCGTACCAAGCTCAAGATGAGAGAATCCAAGCGCACTTAGGGCGCGAATCATCGTAGCATTTTTGTCAAACCCAGCGGCAAGCCCAACTGGATTGTAAAAATCCATACCCTGTATGCGTTGCGCAAGACGAGAATCTGCCACGCAGGCCTTGCGCGCGAGTGGCTCAAGTGTGGCAGGAAAGCACTCTCCAAGCTTTGATAAGCACTCGATTATAGAATGTGCACGCTCAGGATCGAGCTTAAATATATATTTTCGTAGATTTTCATAGCTGGACATTTTGGATTCCTTGCTTGCTATTTTGTTTTTTTGGATATCGCACGCTTCCTGGCTTTTTGTATACAAGAATCGCCACCTCATAAGATAGGCGATTCTACTAAAAAATCCTTACAATTCGCGGAGCATCATGGTTGCTTTGGGCTATAGTGAGGCGCAAGTGCGCCAAAACCAATAAAACGTGTCGAAGCTAGACACGCGGATACTTGAGCTTTTTTAGGGCAGCGGACAATATAGCTGTTAATCTCTTTGTCACCTATTTTGTAAGTATTTGGGAGATGCACATTGACATACCCTTCTTTGATTTTTCCATTTGTGTGGTGCAAGAATCTAACCGTACCATCTTGCCCAACATCGCGCACAACCCCAACATGCGTCACATATTTATCACTCTTTTTATTGTAAAACATGCCCTTGAATGTGTTTACGAAAAAGAGCAAATCGCCTTGTCTTGGCGCACCTTTGGTAAAGATTCTTCCGCTTTTTTTATAGAGATTATAGATTGCTTGAGACTTGTTTTTACTCGTAAAAAATGAATTTAACATCGCCTCATCAAAGTATATATTGTTGTTTTGACTATTGAGCACAGAGATAAAACCGGAGCAGTCGCCCCCATCACGCTTACCAAGAAAGGAATCCAGATAAGAATCCAAAGGCTTCGCAAAATGCACTTTTGATGACCCTTTTATCTCACGCGTTATCTCATTTTCATCCTGCGATATGGCTTTAGATTCTTGCAATGGAGGTCTTTGTTGCTGCATATTTAGCGACTGGATAGAGCATCCAAACAGCATAAATGCTGGCAACACAAAAAGCGATCTTGCAAATAACTTCATCATAGCTCTCCTGCGGGCTTTTGTGACTTTTGGCGAAATTATAACAAAGCACAAAATACAACAATGCCAATAACCATACTTTTATAGCTATCATTTTTGCTAGAATTCAAAGGCATACAATTACGTACGCTTTGCAAATGGGCAGGAAGATGAAATTTTTAGAATCAATTATAAAGTTTGTGCTAAAAAAATATGAGATAAAGAAGTGTGAGATCGTCGATAAACAATTCTCCACTGTCTGCTTTTTTAGCAACACAGCTATTGGCGATACAATTTTTAATACACCAGTATTCCGTGCCTTTAAAGCAAAATATCCACATGTAAAAACCATCGCGCTTCTAAATCCAAAGAGCGCGATTCTCTTTCGAGATGACCCAAATATAGATGAAATAATCACCTACAGTGGACGATGGAGTGAATTTTTAAAAACTGTAAGAATCCTAGAAGGTAAAAAAATAGATATCGTCTTTATCATGCATTCAAATGAACCACAGGCAACACCACTGGCAGTAATGCTGAGGGCAAAATATATTTTTAAACTACCAAATTTAAAGAATGACTTTCGAGAATTTCACTCAAATATGCCACAAAAATATGAAAATGCTGAACAATACGTTGTGCTAAATCGTCTAAAACAGCTGGAATTTGTTGGAATTAAAAGCACAGATACTCGCTTGGCACTTTTTTTAAACGATGATGACTTCGCCCCAGTGGACAAAGTAATCAAGAGAGGAAATCAAGAGAAGATTATCGGCTTTCAAATGGGCGCCAACTCTCGCTCAAGACAATGGACAAAAACACGCTGGAGCGAGCTTGCACAATTAATACTGGCAAATAAAGAGTGGAGAATCGTACTAAGTGGTGCTCCACATGAGCGAGTAATGACGGATGAATTTTGTACACTTTTTAAAGATGAGGTCGCGCAAGGAAGAATACTAAATCTTGCGGGTGTTTTCACGCTAAGAAGCGCTGCAGCGCTCATCGCTAGGCTTGATATTTTTATAACTCCTGATACCGGACCATTGCATATAGCAGCGGCACTAAAAACACATGTGATAGGGCTTTTTGGTGTAGCAAAACCAAGTATGTCAATGCCGAATTTCGATACAGAATTACATAGCTTTATACATACTACGTTGCTTGATTCCAAAATATACAAAGAGGATGAGAAGCATAAAAACTATGACAAGCTAATGGAGCAAATAGAGGCAAATGAAGTCTACACAAAAATACTGGAGAAAATAGATGTATAAATACTATGAAAAAATTGCCATGTTTTTATATCAGTTACAATTTATTAAATTACGTATTTTAGGGGCAAAAATAGGTAAAAATGTAAAGGCATTCGGTTGGTTTAAAGTACTTGGAAATCCAAAAAATCTATCAATTGGCAATAATGTAAAAATAAACGAGGGAGTTCTTATAAATTGTCGCGATAAAGTAACTTTAAGTGAATACGTCACACTATCAAGTTATGTAAAAATATATTCAGCACAGCTTGAATATGAGAAATTTCCTCGAAGACATGTGCAAGCTCCTGTCACATTAGAAAAAAATGTCTGGATTGCTAGCGATTCTCTAATCCTAATGGGAGTAACAATAGGAGAAAATAGCGTCATTGGCGCAAAATCATTGATAAACAAAAATGTGGAATCAAATGTATTATACGCTGGTGAACTAGCCAAAAAAATACGTCAAATAGAGGTGAACCGTGAAGACACTTCTGTTCATTAGCGATAAAGACGAAAATTTTGAACACAGTTTTATAGAAAATGTTATAAATGGTTTTTTAAAGCAACATTTTAATATCTATTGCGTCTATTTTAGTGATAGATTTGAGATAAGCGAAGGCGGCATGGATGAAGGGAGAGGGGGGGGGTGGCGCATATGCCTACCAAAAAACTCAAGAAATATGGCCCTAGAGCTAATAAATGACAGATTCTTGTCACTTGAAAAAGTTGATTTTGTAATTATAAGAAATTTTTTAGATACGCTGAGAAATGGTTTAAAATATAGAAAAATCTACAATTATAAACTCTATTTTCAACTCAGTTTTCCTCACTTTTACAGAAGCTACCATGAAGCAAGAAACCGCGGGAAAAATATTATTTTTAAGTGGATAAAATATAAAATTAATCTACTAATCTATCGAAAATTAATAAATCAATGCGATGGTTTCTTCCCTATTTCAAAACTCATGAAAGATGAGTTTTTCCCAATGCTGTCAGTACCATATCTATCACTACCACTTGGTGTAAACCCGAAGCAAATAGAGGCAAAATCGCAAACAAGCCTATCAAACAACAGTGTAAAAAAATTTATATACATCGGTGCAATTGATATAAATAGAAATCTAGAATATTTTTTTAAAGAATTTTGTTATTCAAAAAGTGATTTTTATCTCGAGATATATACAAAAGACTATGAATACGCGCGGTCGATTCTTCCCAATGATACGCGTATATCACTGCATCATGCAGTAAAAAAGGGTGATTTATTTAAGATTATGCAAGGCTTTGATGTTGGTATATTTTATGTCCCGGTAAATCGCCTCTACAATCTATGCTCGCCTACAAAAGTAATGGATTATTATGCATGCAATCTCGCTGTGATAAGCGCAAAAGTCGATGAATGCACTAAGCTTTTTGATGCAAATAGTATATTTTTCATAGATGAAAATATCCCAAAGTTGGTAGATAAAATCTGTGCGATGAGTCGTGATGAGCTAAAACAAATGGCAAAAACTGGACAAAAAATCATCTTAGAACACAGGAACTACTCACGTATGACAGATGAGCTTATGCGGTTTTTAACCCGCTAAGCCGAAATAGTCTACCTCTGCCCCACGTATCCACCAACGAGTATCGGCAAATATCTTGCACTCCAAATCATAAGCCCAACAATCATGAGAATCGCGCTAGTCTCAATCCAAAACATATAGCCAAGTCCAATATTCACGGCGATTCCTGCGATTAGTCGCGCCATGACGATAAACTGTATTGCAATAAAAATAGCTATCGCAAAGCCATCTGCATGTGGAGGTCGCCCAGAATGCCCAAGTACGACCCTAGTCCCAAAGCCCACTAAGATAGTCAGAAAATAACCAAGTGCGAATACGTGCAACTCACTTTTTTCAAGGAGAAGCGGCATGAAAAATATCGCCCCAATGCTCTCGACCACGCCATATAAAAACCCAAGTGGTATCCAATATAGCGATACAAAAAGCACCCAAACTATAGCAGGTACACTAAAAAGTGGCATCTTCCAGCGGTAAAATTCATAGCTAAATAATAAAAATAGTGGCAAATCCGAAAATATAAAAAGCTTTGGATTATCCACGAGAAGTAGAATAATTTTTAAGACAAAAAGTATTGTAATTTTTTCCATCAAAAATCTGCTTTTACAAATAACATAATCAGGAACTTTGACAGACGTGAAAAATGGAATCATACGCTGTGAAATAGTAAAAAATATGATAAATAAAAATAGATAGAATCCACCCTGAATTGCTACTTTTTCAAGCAATATAGAAAAATAAAAATCTATACGAGATATCAAAAATAATGCACTGAAAAATATACCAAATGAAAGCCCTATTAATACCCACTTGCTATCATTTTTATCTTTTACAATTGATTTTTTGTAAATTTCATATAGTATTTTTGCCCCAAACACAAGTACAATAAAATTTATCGCCATAAAAATATATGAAAGAAATGACAAGGAAAATAAAAATGAAAGAAAAAGCCCGATAGAAACAACAAAATATAGCCAAAATATCCTCATGTAAGATTCTTGCTTGATTGCAGCTTGCATTAGAAATTTTGGAAAAACCACAAATAAGAATCCAAAAAAAAATTGAATAAAAATTACAAAAATAAAACTATATGCATGCAACTCAACAACACTTGCACTACTTTCCAAAACACCTGAGTAAACACTGATGAACAGCCCAAGATAAAGCATTAGCCAGACAATTCCACTTGCGAAAAGTGGCTGATGAGGCTGAGAGGCAAACTTTTCATACCATGATTTTATCAAATCCACCACAATCCTCCAAAAATATATTTGACTGGATTATATCAATCAGACATCTACAAAAAATTGACAAGCGACAATTACTACACTGGGACACTTTCATTCATGAATAGCTATACTTAATTTTTTGTATTGTTATTTATAAGACTTTAATTATTACATAGAATACAAAAAGATAGAAACCTAGAATCTGGCGGAAAATTCTAGGTTGAAGATGATGCAGATTTTAAAAGCACTATACGCGCTCGCCTCGCGCTATTTTAGCAAAGATCTGAAAAATTGCACTCGCCTCTTTAGGTCCAGGAGATGCCTCTGGATGGTGCTGGACAGAGTAAATATTGCCATTTCTATACTGCACTCCCTCGATTGTATTATCAAAAAGATTACGATATATTACATCGGCTACCTCGACTATCTCTTCTGGCACGGAGTAGTTGTGATTTTGAGAAGTGATTTCTACTGCTCCTGTTTTTAGATTCTTTACCGGATGATTTCCGCCATGTTGACCAAATTTCAACTTATAAGTCGGATATCCGTGCGCCAATGATATGAGTTGGTGTCCAAGACATATGGCAAATATAGGAATCTCCGCATCTATAAGCTCTTTAATTCGCGCTATTTCATCGTTCAAGATCGCAGGATCACCAGGACCATTTGATAGAAATACAGCCGATATCTCGCCGGCTTTATAGCGTACAATTAAATCCTTTGCATCAAAAGTATATGGCACAACCTCCACGCACAGTCCCGCCTCTGTCAAACCATTTAGGATATTTTTCTTAATTCCAAAGTCAATCGCAACAATTTTTTTATCAGTCCTTGGTGTGCTAAAATCCATCGTGCTAAAGTTAAAGGCTCCATACATGTGAACATATGGTTCTTTAGTGCTGACCTCGGCAATATGATTTATATCTTCGATTCTAGGAGAAGAATCAAGCAATCTCTTCAGCTCGACCTTGTCGCTAATATCAGTTGAAGCAATCATCATCATTGCCCCTTCCTTGCGCAACATCTTCGTTAAAAACCGCGTATCAACACCAGCTATCCCCATTGTATTGTGTCGCTTTAAAAACTTAGCAAGCGATTCTTGAGAGCGAAAATTAGATGGCGTGTCGTTATATCTCTTCACAATCACGCCTTTGCAAAATACAGAGCGACTCTCCATGTCTTGTTGATTTGTCCCAACAATACCAATCTCTGGCATAGTGAAAGTGATAAACTGTCCTGCATAGCTAGGGTCGCTTACGATCTCCTGGTGACCACTCATAGAAGTGTTAAAAACTACCTCGCCTACACTGCTACCCTCAGCACCAAATGACTGCGCCTCCAAAAATAATCCATTTTCAAAATACAAATATGCCTTTTTCATAGGAATCCTCGCCTCCTTAACTCTTCTTCGTAGAGCTTTTCAAAGAGCATGTCATACTCCTCTGTGCCCGCGATGATTTTGCGCTTATAGCTCTCAATCTTCGCTATCACGACATCTTCGACTGATTCATAAATCTTAGAATAGCCATCAATGGCCTTGAAAATCACATTTTTAACAATCGTCTCAGAGACGTCAAACTTAATCACATCCTCATCAACCAATGCATCAAGAATCTGATGAGACAGATGGCTATATCTATCATCTTTTGCAAGAATAAATCCCTCTTCAAGCGCAAGTCTTTTTTTAACCTGCCAAAATACTTGTCGCTCATCAACGCGCAAAAACTCCATCTCATCTACATTTGCCTCTAAAAGTGCGCGAACTTTCTCCTCTAATGCTGCCTCTTTTTTGATATTTTCATCTATGAATTGTTGCGCGATTTGGACAATTCTCTCCATAGCAAAATTAAGCTCAATGTAGCCGGAATTAACCAAGTCAAGCGCGATTTTATTCGCTATATAAGGAGTGTGCGGTAGTCGTAGCTTCATCGTATGACCTTAAAATATTTTACAGGAATCTTACAACAGCTTAGGTAAATTTCTAATAAGCCACCATATACGTTCGCTTATCCTCCAGCCATCAAAAATCGACTTGCATGTATGTTCGCATCTCTTTTTTCTTCTGCCTCATTCAAAACAAAAGCTTTTGTCGCATTGCTTAGCTCTTCGCCTCTTGCTTTTGCTCTCTTCTCTGCTATCTCAAATGGACGTATCTTTTCGTTGTGAGCTAAATCATCGCGTGCTTTCTGCTCAGCTAGTGGGCGCAATATACTTTCGTGCGCCTCTTTTGCCTTTTTTGCTTTTAAATCAAAAGTTGCGCTATTGTTTAGATTCTCTTGTGCCTCTATCTGCAATGGATGAAAGCTAGAGTTGAAATCATATTGTTGTTCTTGTAGCGCTAAGCCTTGTTCGAGCGACTTCTCTTCGTATTATTTAGCTTTATCTTTGCCAAGTCACGATTTAGGTGCTTCATGCTAACTCCAGCATTACTTACCGCTTTTCTAAGTTTTGCAAAGGAGCTTGTGCAGGCTTCAATCCCCACAAGCCCTTTAACTGCTAGATTTAAAGCTATGCCGACTGATGTATCAGCCATTTTTAATCCTTTTGCCGTATAGTCTCTACTAAAAAATATGAGAGTGGCGAGATGAACAAAATAGCTGCCAAAATTAGTGCGGATATGTTTTTAAACAAGCTCTTTGCCCTGCTTATTGGCTTTGCTTTGCTGTTTGCATATTCAGGCGATGAGCCAAATGCGCTAATCTATTCAGTAGTCGGTGCTCCATTTGTGGCACTTTTTCTCTTCCCTGTAACTATCCCCTTAGCGATTTTTGCTACTTTCATCTTTCGCAAACTCTTTCAAAACGCCTATAAAAGGCTAGTTGAAGTCTATTTTATAACCCACTCCTAGCCTTTAGTATCTCCTGCGCGATTCTCCCAAACTCAGAAAACTCACAAATCCCCATCTCTAAAATCTCGCCATAGCCAAAGTGCAACACATGCCCTAAGAGTGCTATTTGCTCTAGGCTAACACCCCTGCCTCTTCTAAAAAATCCTGCAAGCCCCTCTGTAGGCTCATGTAGTCTTTAAGAT
>JBQNBC010000018.1:0-21051 GCA_052170135.1 Wolinella sp. | reverse complement strand
TTTGAAGGGGCTTTTAAAGAGGCGATTCTCTTTGCTTTTTGTAGATAGATTCTCTGACTTTTTATAACTCCAGTATTAAAGATTGCGGTACTTGTCTCTTTTGTGATTTCATTATCAAGCTTTGAGAATGAAAGGCGTATATTTTTGCTATTTGCCTCAGCATGTGCGCTAGATGGTTGCACTCTCTTTTTGCTTTTTCATAGCTACCAAGGCTAATGGGTGGACTGTATAGTCTCCACGTCTAAAACAAAGCTCACAGAGATAATCGTACCGTCAAAAAGAAGTTGAGCGATGTAGATAGTCTAAAAGCTCGATACTACGAGAGGCTAAATTCTCACAAATAGACTTTTACTCGAGAAGCTAGAGTGAATAGAGATGCAGGATTCTTGATTGGCTTACCTCGTGAAATAAGCTATCGTATCTGTGGTCTAAAGTTTATTAGTTGCTTTGTTGTTTGTGCTTTTGTGAATTTATAGACAATTTTATTTACCATCTAGTGTGTTCATAAAGAATCTTTGCACCAATTAGTATTAGCATCGCACCTCCTATATACTCTGCCTTATTTTGCAGATATGTACCGCTCCGACCACCTAAAAATACTCCACTAAAAGAGAGAGTGAATGTTGTTGCACCGATTATGCTCATACACATCCATAGTGGTAATGAAAATAGTGAGAGTGTTAGTCCACCTGCCATAGCATCTAGACTTGTGGCGATTGCTAATAATAGTAGACGAGTTCTTCCTGGCTCACAGGTTTCTACCGTCGTCTCTTCTTCTTTGTTGTGGTGCGCCTCGTATATCATCTTACACCCTATTGCTCCAAGCAGACTAAATGCCATCCAATGGTCAAACTCCATGATATATTCATGTAGCTGTTCTCCAAGTAAGAATCCAGCTAATGGCATTACCATTTGCGCTACTCCAAAAGTAAATGCTGTGCGCCATGCCAGCTGTGTGCTATATCCACAGCGCGCACCAAGTGCTATAGAGACAGCAAGCGCATCCATGCTAAGCGCAAATGCAAGTGCAAAAATATCTATCATTTTATCTCCTTGTAGATGTGATTGTATAAATCTTGTAGGCTTTAATCTTTAAGCCTTGCCAAACCCACCCTTTTAGGGCAAGCCTAGCAGGCTATCCCGAGGCTTGTGCGCCTCTAGTGCTAGGAGCTTCGGCTCGCTCCAACCTGTTTATTGCGCCCTATCTCATATCGCGGGGACGCTTTCGATTCCGCTTGTGCGGGTAACCGTGTGAGTTTGGCTTTCTCACAAGCCCATCCCCGACTTTAACGCAGTGGGGCGCGCCATGACAAGCATGGAATAGAGTATTTTTACTCTAATAATCCCTCAAAAGTGAGAGATTAAAACAGTAAAGTATGACTGTTTTAAACAGTTGTCAAGCACTTGGCATATTGGCTGGTCGTATATAACCAAGCTCATTTAGCCTTACAAAGGCTTGCCTGGCTTTGCTGTTGTTTTTAAATATAAAAGAGCGTTTCTTACGTAAAGAATCGAATACTATTCTTTGGATATTTTCCGATTTTAAGAAGTTTGCAACGCTACCATGTTTCAATCTTATGGAGTCCACATCTACGAAAAAAGCCCCTCGGTCTCTAAGCATTAAGCCCCCCTGTTTTGTGATTTTTTGATACAATAGTTAAAACTTTTCGATGATTTGTCGATATGTTTTACATGACGGAATCATACTCTATTTTTTTGAGAGTGTCAATACTGTATTTTAATTTTTGGATAGCGACATGAAAGAGAGCGAAAAAGTATTAGCATATATGAGACTTATGGCTGGCACTAAAACTGATAAAGAGCTTAGTGATATACTTGGCATCAACTATAGAACGCTAGACAATTGGAGAGTTAGAGGCTATATCCCAGACAAAAGACTTCGTGAATTCGCCGAGTATTTTAATGTTAGCGTTGAATTTCTCACATCTGGTGGCAAAGCTCCAGTAAGTTTAAAAAACGTCGGCAATAAAGCTATAGAAATAAACATGAGCCCATCTATCAACGGAGACAACAACAATCAGGTTTTGGGCGATAATATTGTTTTACCCAGCACCTATGGGGCTAAAGACAATAAAGATTTTGCAGAGCTAGTAGAGCTTCTCAGGAGATATGGGAATCCAAAGATATTTTCAGATTTAAAGACAAAGCTACTAAAGATTAAGGAGCTATCATAAAAGGATGCGAGCTTCGTAAATTTTTTACGCCACACAAGCTTTGGCAAATAACTAAAAAATATTGAGCCAATTACAAGAAACTGCACAAAACAATTTTGGATTTTCCATAGTTACCGCATGATTCTTTGTGCCAACCTAGCCTTGCTTGTATCGATTTTGATAGCTTCACGCACGCCATTTAGCCACGACTTTACGCGTGCGATATTTTCGTACGGGAATACTCCTTCGACCTCTAGATTCTTATCTATTATCAGTTTTTCCAAAAGCGCGTAATCAAGCCATCTGGTATTGCTTCTTGGTAGCGTATCTATTGCCCATTGTGCACCTTCTAACGCCTGTTTTATCTCACCTATGTGCAGTGCTAAAAGAAGTTGGAGCTCCCCTAGCTTTGCGCCAGTGAAGTATCCATCTATCTTGACGCCTAAAAACTCCTCAAGTTCGCGATTCTCATCAAGTTGGAGAATCTCATCAAAAAGCCACTCAAGCTCATCTTTTTCAATCTTATGCCAGTGTAAAATAACATCGCGGTAGAATCGTCCCTCGTTCATATTTGAATACACCAAATCCTGCAGTGGGTAGATCTCAGAGAAGTTTGGCGCAATTACTCGCACGACGCTAAACTCGCCACGCAACTCCTCGCGATAAAATAGCTCTACGCCCGTATTTTTAAGACACTTTTGTAGGCTCTCTAGCTCTGATTCTCGAGAGTCTTCGCAGGTAAAGCTTGTAAAATCAAAGTCGGGTTTCTCGCCTATTACGCGCCATGGAATTTTGCCAGTTGAGTTTATGAAGTGTGATTCTAAATTAGTTGATTCTGCACACTCTTCTAGCTCTAGGCTTAAAATGTCAAGCATCTTGAAATCCCCAAGCGCGCGCCCTTGCATAAGCTCGCTAACTGTCCGCGAAAGCGCGATTTCAAAGTTTGGATGCGCACCAAAAATCATCATCGCACCAGCATCTTTTGGGTTAATTAAAATTGCCGCCACAACAGGAAAACGTCCGCCAAGAGACGCATCTCTTATGCTTATGCGATAGCCAAATGCTTTTAGTTCTTGTATTGCTTCTGTTATTTTACTAAAGCCATCTAGTACTTTTTGTGGGATTTCTGGTAAGCATATCCCCTCACTAATGATGCGGAATCTAACTGCGCGCTCAATAATTTCAGATATTGCTTGCACGAGTGCTTCATTTAGTGTGTTTCCAGCGGCTATTCCATTGCTTGCGTAGAGATTATGCAAAAGTGCGCGTGGGAAAAGTATAGGAGCTTGCGTATTGTTCCCGATATGTCTATAAGGCTGTGCGAGAATCTCATCTCTGTTGGAGTTAAAATCAAGTAGATTTTCCCAGCTAAAGCCTGGAATATCGCGATAAAATTGATGCTCTGTCGTCTCAAAGACCTTGGGCGCGTCTTCTATGCTAACCCAGACCTCATCTTTTGAAAAGAGGATTTCTTCACCATTACCAAGATAGTAATCCTGGAAGAAGAATCCGCTAAAAGTGCGTTCGACAAACTCCGCATACGCAGAGACGAGTGCAGCTTTTGGCGAGTAGCCCTTACCATTGCTGAATAAATCAGCATGATTTTTATCGTGGATAAAGACCGAAAATATCGAACCTATCGGATTTTCAATGTCTCGTTCTATAATTTCAAATCCAGATTCTTTTAGGATTTTTTTTGTGCGCTCTAGTGTGATTTCTAGTGGCGCATCTTTGCCTTTTAGACTTGAAAGTCCCATTTTAGCTCCTTGTGGTGGCGACAAAGCCGAAATAATATCGAAGTTTCAAGTTCGCCTTTGTTACAATTTGCATTTAAGATTTTATATTTTGCAAAGGTCAAACTTGAAACTAGCACTAATTTTTGGCGGAGTGAGCTTTGAGCATGAGATAAGCATCGTAAGTGCAATCGCCCTTCAAAAAATTCTAAAAATTGAACATTTTATATTTGTCGATTCTTCGCGGGATTTGTATTTAATTCCAGAAAAGGAGATGACTTCAAAGCATTTTAGTAATGGCGCATACAAGAAGGATCCGCGGCTATTTTTACAAAATGGTGGATTCTTTACAAAGGGTATTTTTGGTGAGAAGCGACTTGGTTTGGATGTCGTAATAAACCTTGTGCATGGTGGTGATGGCGAGGATGGTAAGCTAGCGGGTGTGCTTGAGTTTTTCGGGATTCCTTTTATTGGACCTAGGCTTGAGGGGAGCACTATTAGCTTTAATAAGCACCTAACTAAGCTCTATGCAAAAGAGCGTGGAGTTAAGACGCTACCATATCTTTTGGCTGATCTTAAAAAAGAGCTAAATCTAGGCAACGAGTATCCTTTGATAATCAAGCCAGCACGTCTTGGAAGCTCACTTGGCGTGAGCGTTGCGAAGAATCTAAGTGAGCTAGAGTATGCTCGTGATGTGGCTGCTGAGTTTGATTCTTTAGCGATTGTTGAGCCGTTTATTGATGGCGTCAAGGAGTACAATTTGGCTGGATGTAAGGTTGGTGATGAGTTTAGATTCTCACTTATCGAAGAGCCACAAAAGCAGAGCCTACTCGACTTTGATAAAAAATATTTAGACTTTTCCCGTACTCAAAAAGTCGTCGAGGCTGACATATCAGAGGGCCTTAAAGTGCGCATTAGAGAGGCGTTTATGAAGCTTTATGATGGCATGTTTGAGGGGAGTATTATTCGATGTGATTTTTTTGTTAATGGACAAGATGTGTTGCTAAATGAGATAAACCCAATCCCCGGTAGCTTGGCAAACTACCTATTTAGCGACTTTAGCTCGATAGTGGAAGCAATGGCGCGATCGCTACCGCGTGAGAGGCAGATTCCTATCACTTATCGCTATATCCACAAGATACAGCACGCAAAGGGTAAATAGTGGCGCGCAAAGAGGTTAGCGCACTTGGCGGGAACTTTGAGCTCTCATACGAGATTCTAAATAGAGAACAGACACGCGACATACTCTTTTTGCATGGATGGGGTAGTAATAAGGAGATAATGAAGCAGAGTTTCGGAGCTTATTTCCCGCACTTGCGTCATATCTATCTCGATATGCCCGGCTTTGGTGCGAGTAGCAATGATATGGTGCTTGGTACACATGAGTATGCTGAGATCGTTGCTCGATTCTTGGTGGAAGTTGGGTTTAGTGGTGATTATGTAGTTGGGCATAGCTTTGGCGGTAAGGTCGCAACACTGCTAAAGCCAAAGAATCTAGTACTTTTGAGTAGTGCTGGTATCGTGCTAAAAAAGCCACTTAAAGTGCGTACAAAAATTATACTAGCAAAGATGCTTAAGAATCTGGGCGTGTTTGGATCGATTCTCCCGAGTGGATTCTTGCGTAGTGATGATGTGCGTACGATGAGTCAAAATATGTATGAGACGTTTAAGCGTGTCGTTGATGAGGATTTTTCTAAATATTTTTCGGAGCTTGTTTCTCCGGTTTTTATCTTTTGGGGGAAAAATGATAGAGCTACTCCTCTAGGATGTGGTGTTAAAATCTATTCACTTGCTAAAAATAGCGTTTTTTACCCACTTGATGGCGACCACTTTTTTTTTGTGAAGCATGGCTCGGAGATTGAAAAAGTTGTAATTAAAGGAATTGTATTGAAGCAGTTTTATTTTAGGATATTTGGCAAGGTGCAGGGTGTTGGATACCGTAAATTTGCCCATAAAGTGGCGAGCGAGATGGGGCTAAGGGGATACGTAAGGAATCTAGATGATGGAAGCGTGGAGGCTGAAGCTATTTTAGATGAGGAGCAGTTTGAGGCATTTTTAAATGAGCTAAAGATTGGTAGTGTGCGCTCTAGCGTTGAGCGTGTCGAGGTGAGCGAGAGACAGCTTGGTGATTTGGGAATTTTTGAGATAAGAAAGTAGAGGCAAATATGGAATCTATGGAGCTTTTTATGGCTATTTCACACGTTTTGTTTTTGCTATCGCTTGGCTACTATCTGATGACGAATATGCAGTGGTATAACTACAAAATTGAACGTGTATTTTTTAAGCACCACAAATGGAAATGGCATATTTTCTATTTTTTTATGCCACTTATAATGTTTTTTGCCATCGGTGATTATTTCTATATCTATCTCTATGTTGCACACCTTTTTGGTGTTACGCTTTGGGCTAAAAAGCTTGATAAGAAGCTTGTATTTACCGGACGCGTGAAGAGATTCTTTGCTATTTATATTGGATTTATTGTTTTTGGCGAGATTCTATGCTTTGTAAATGGTGGAGAATGCGACAAGGTACTCTATTTGTTACCACTGCTTTTTGCGCTTTTGTGTAGCGATATTCTTGAAAGGGTTCTGCTAAATCGCTATGCAACCGCCGCAAAAGATCGCCTACGCTCAATGGCAAATCTAACAATAATAGCAATCACTGGAAGCTACGGCAAGACGAGTCTGAAAAACTTTTTAGCTCAGATTCTTAGTAGCCATTTTAAAGTCCACTCTAGCCCACGTAGCGTAAATACATTTGCAGGAATCGTCGCTGATATAAATCAGAATCTTTCTCCACTTTGTGAAATTTATATCGCTGAAGCTGGTGCGCGTGCTGAGGGTGATATACGCGAGATAGCGCAACTTTTGGAGCATCACTATGGAATTATCGGCAAAATAGGTGAGGCGCACATAGAATATTTTAAATCCATAGAAAATATTACAAAGACGAAGTTTGAGCTAGTCGAGTCGCCACGCCTGCGCGAGCTATACTCATATACCGGGAATGAAGTCCCGCAAGGAATCAGCGTGATTCCTTTTCCTAGTAGTGTAAAAAATATCAATGCAACGCTAGCTGGTACGAGCTTTGAGCTTGAGATTGATGGTGTGTTTTATCCATTTGAGACAGAGGTTTTAGGAGCTTTTAACGTCATAAACATATCTGCCGCAATACTTATGGCTCATAAGCTTGGAATTCAGATTGATAAGCTACAAGATCAAGTCAAGAATCTAAAGCCAATCGAGCATAGATTGCAAAAAATGGATGTAAACACAAAGCTGATTCTTGATGATAGCTTTAATGGGAATCTAGATGGAATGCTAGAGGCTGTGCGCCTAGCATCTCTCTATAAAAATGGTCGAAAAATAATCGTAACACCAGGACTAGTTGAGAGCAGTGAGGAGGCGAATATAAAGCTCGCGCATGCTATTGATGAAGTTTTTGATATTGCGATTTTGACTGGTGAGCTAAACTCAAAGACGCTATCAAAGCACATTAGCAAGCCTCAAAAGATTATCATTAAAGAGAAATCGACGCTACAAGAGGTGCTGAAGGCGGCAACACTGGAGCTAGATTTAATTCTTTTTGCAAATGATGCACCAAACTATATCTAAGGGAATCCAATGGAAAATATCTATGCACCATGGAGAAGTGCCTATTTTGGTGAAGTACGTGATGGTTGTGTCTTTTGCAACATAAGTAAGAATCCAAATGAAGATGATATGCAAAAGGTTTTTTATCGCGATGAGTTAGCCTTTGCCGTGATGAATAAATACCCATATACGCCGGGGCATTTTATGATTATTCCACATATGCATGTCGATTCTCCAGTGCTTTTACCAGAGGAGACGTGGCTACATCTAAATGCGCTAGTGCGTCGAGGTGTTGGGCTTTTGGAGGAGTTTGGTGCGCATGGTGTGAACTATGGAATTAATATCAAACAGAGCGCTGGTGCTGGCATACCTGCTCATCTACATCTGCATTTAGTACCGCGCTGGGGCGGGGATACGAATTTTATTACATCTATCAGCGATTCTCGTGTTTATGGTGTAGACTTTGAGGAGATTTTCCAAAAGATTAAAGCCTTGGCAGTGAGGCATTTTTCGTGAGGGTTTTGCGCTATTTTTTGGTTATTTTTATCGCCACACTTGCTTTTGGTGATGAGAATCTGGGTGCAAAGCTAAATGACCTAAAGCGAGGCTATCTTGATAGCACAAATATATGGTTAAGTGCCTATAAAAATATCAAAAATTATCAGGATATTTCACTTGAGATTGCGATTCTTGAGGATCGTTTAAAGCAGGGGAATCTAAGCCAAAAACAGCGCGTAGATAGTAACTTACGCCTTGACACACTCAAGTCAAAACTCGAACTTTATAGTAATTTTGAGAAGAGCTTTGCAGATATTATGCGCTTACCAAACGAAAAGGAGCAACCAAAAGCTATAAATCTCTTTCGTTATCTTACAAACAGCTACCAAAAAGAGATACAAAAGCAGCAAAAAATATATATGAATGTCAAAGCCGACTACGAGAGTGCACTTGAATATCTGCATGATTACAAGGCGCGTGCAAGTGCGCTTTTGTTGATGATGAGAGATGATACTAGTGTGGATATGACCACTAGGCGTGAGGCTGAACAATTTATTTTTACTATTAATGATGACCTTGCTTATCTGGATGGCTCGCATGATATTGTCACGGGGCTTGGTGATAAACTAAAACTCTACGATAATATCCTGAAAAAGCAAGAGGAATCCTACCGTCAAAATGAGTTACCAAAGTTTCAATTCACAGTTGCTGTGTTGCTTGGTGTATTTTTATTAATTTATCTTTTACGCCGTATTATCACTCATCATATACATGACGATGAGCGTAGATTTCGTATACTCAAGACCGCAAATATCCTATTTTTACTTTCGATTTTTCTTGTTATTATGTTTGCGTTTTCGGACAATATCCTTTATGCATTAACGCTTCTTGGTTTTATTGGTGCTGGTATAGTCGTCTCCCTTAAAGAGTTGGTGCAAAATCTGATAGGCTGGCTGTATTTAAGCTTTTCGGGGCTTATAAAAGTTGGTGATCGTATCATGCTTTATCATGAAAACCACCCAGTAATTGGTGATATTATTGCAATCACAGCCACCAAAATCGTCTTATACGAGGGTATAAATCATACCACAGCACAAGAGTTAAAACGTGCCGGGAGAATCGTGTTTATTCCAAATCATTATGCTTTTAACCACTCAATTTTTAATTACACACACGAGAGTATGAAGACGCTCTATGATCTTATTGAGATAGACCTTGATTACACAAGTGATCTAAAGCTAGCAGAATCGCTAATGCTAAAGGCAATTTTAGATCGCACCGAGCGTTATATTGAGCTAGGTAAAAAGCAGTATGGTTCGCTTAAGGCAAAATATGACTTACGTCATGTGGACTTTAAGCCACAAATCCACTTTAGTATTGAGAATGATCACAAGGCAATACGTATGCAGGCGTGGTTTGTCTCGCCATATCGCGATATTATGAATGTGCGCAGCGAGGTTGTGCAGGAGTTTTTACTCTCAATCAGAGGTGATTCTGGCGTTAGGCTAATAGGAGAAAATCCAAATGTCGCACAAGAATCAAAAGAGGAAAAAGTTGCAAATTCTTGAATTTTGAGTGTTTTATAATTGGATAAAGCTTGTCTTTATATTCTTGCTTGAAAATCCACCTTTGAAGAATCGCATCAGATTCTTTTTGATGGTTTTACGTAGGTGGTTTTCTGCTAAGAGTTCGTCCCTCGCGCTATAATTTCCCAAAATAACCACGAAAGCACACCTATGGAATATGCGATTCTTATCTTTCTCGGGCTTTTTTCTGGCACCTTAGCTGGATTTTTTGGTATCGGTGGTGGGACTTTTATAGTGCCAGCTATGATACTTTTGGGGCATGATATAAAGATCGCAGTAGGAATCTCAATCATGCAGATGACTTTTTCATCGTTTTTTGGTTCGTATGTAAATTTCAAAAAACGAAATCTTGACCTAAAAGATGGTGTCTATGTCGGAATAGGTGGCTTTATTGGCGCGCTTGGTAGTGGCTATTTAGTCGATAATATTCCATCAAAAATCCTTGAGATTGTCTTTTTTTGCCTTGTTGTTTTTTCTACTTATCGCTTTAGTAGAAATAGCGTGCAAGGCTCTGATGCTCCTAGTAAAACACCTAATAAAGCCCTGCTGATCGCGATTGGGGCATTTACTGGTATTTTTGCAATTTCACTTGGGATAGGTGGTGGCATGTTGCTTGCCCCACTTCTTGGATATTATTTAGGATATAGCTCAAAGAGAGTGATTCCAATATCGTTATTTTTTGTCATATTTTCATCTGTGTCTGGATTCCTAAGTCTTGCATATCATGGTTATGTTGATTATGAGCATGGCATTATTGTTGGTATGTCGTCGATTCTTGGCGTGCAACTAGGCATTGCATTACTGCAAAGAATCGATGCCAAGCGCCATAAATATGCACTCTTAGCAATGTATGGTGTTGTGCTAATTGTTATGGCTAAAAAGATAGTTGGCTTGTAGATTGTGGGTTTAAACCTCGGGTGGTATAATCGCCCATATTTTTACCCAAAAGGCTCGCTATGGTCGATATCATCACTATCGTAGGCGCAAAAGAGAATAATCTCAAAAATATAAATCTTGAGATTCCTAAGAATCGTCTAGTTGTATTTACTGGGCTTAGTGGGAGCGGGAAGAGTACTCTTGCGTTTAATACACTTTATGCTGAGGGGCAGCGCAGATATATAGAGAGTCTAAGCTCATACGCAAGGCAGTTTTTAGACCGAGTAGGGAAGCCAAACGTTGATAAAATTGAAGGGCTAACCCCAGCTATTGCGATAGATCAGAAGACTACAAGCAAGAATCCACGTTCAACAGTTGGCACGATTACCGAGATTTATGACTATTTGCGATTACTGTATGCGAGAATAGGCACTCAACATTGTCATCTGTGCGGCAATCCAATATCGCAGATGAGTGCTAGTGACATCATCGAGCAGGTATTAAATCTCCCTGATGATTCTAAAGTTGTTATCCTTGCGCCTATTATCAAGGAGAAAAAGGGAACATTTGCTGACAAGATAGAATCGCTCCGTCACAAGGGATATGTGCGCGCACAAATAGATGGAGTCATGGTGCGTCTTGATGAGGATATTGCGCTTGCAAAGACCAAAAAGCATACAATTAAAGTAGTCATTGATCGCGTGGTAATTAGCGAGGCAAATAGAGAGAGAATTGCCCAAGACGTGGAAAAGGCTCTTAAAGAATCGTATGGTGAAGTAGAGATTGAGATTCTTGGTGAAACGCCAGAGGAAGCAAGCCGACTTATCCATTACAGCGAGCATTTGGCATGCTTTGATTGCAAAGTTAGTTTTGAACCATTAGAGCCGCTTAGCTTCTCTTTTAACTCTCCTAAAGGCGCTTGTAGTGAATGCGATGGGTTGGGCATACGATATGGGATTGATATGAAAAAAATCATAAATCCACATCTTCCATTAAACAAAGGCGGAATCAAGGTCATCTATGGATACAATCGTGGCTACTACAATGACCTCTTTAATGCCTTTTGTAAAAGCGAGGGGATAGATCCAAATTTAAGCTTTGAAGAGCTGGAGGAGCACCATCAAAAGCAGATTCTTCATGGTGGTGCCAGTGAGGTTACATTTATGTGGCGCAGCTCAAAGCTTACTCGCCCTTGGCGTGGAATAATGCAAATTGCCTATGATATATATAAAGATGATAAAGATTTGGGCGACTACATGAGCGAGAAAGTGTGTGAGCAGTGTGGTGGGAATCGTCTAAATCCACAATCACTAGCTGTCAAAGTGGCTGGTTGCGGGATTGGGGATATTCTTGCACTTCCTATCGAGGAGTGTTACAAGTTCTTTAGTGATGAGGCACGATTTTCGCATTTGAGCGACCAGAAGCGTTTTATTGCTGCGCCAATTTTAAAAGAGATACGCGAGAGACTCTATTTTCTATATGATGTTGGGCTTGGCTATCTAAGCCTTGGACGTGATGCACGCACTATTAGCGGCGGAGAATCTCAAAGGATTCGTATCGCAAGCCAAATAGGTAGCGGACTAACAGGCGTAATGTATGTATTAGATGAGCCTAGTATTGGACTGCATGAGCGTGACACTCTAAAACTAATCCGCACACTAAGAAACCTACAAGAAAAGGGCAATAGCGTCATTGTCGTCGAGCACGATAAGGAGACGATACGACATGCTGATTTTATAGTAGATATTGGTCCTGGTGCTGGGAAGTTTGGTGGGGAAGTGGTATTTGCTGGGAAGCTAGACGCGCTTTTGCAACAAGATTCTCCAACGGCGCAGTATTTAAATGGCACAAAAAGAATCGAGTACTTCTATCGACGCAAGCAAAAAGAGTGGCTAACTATCAAAAATGTAACAATAAATAATATCAAGAATTTGGATGTGCATATCCCACTTTCAAACTTTGTCTGTGTTACAGGTGTGAGTGGAAGCGGCAAGAGCTCGTTGATTTTGCAGACGCTTTTGCCTGTGGCTCAGGAGATTTTGAATAATGCGCGAAAAGTTAAGAAGGTCGATGGTGTCGAAATTGATGGTCTGGAGAAGCTAGATAAGGTTATTTATCTAGACCAAAGCCCAATCGGGCGCACACCGCGTAGCAATCCAGCGACTTATACTGGTGTGATGGATGATATACGTGCACTTTTTGCCGAGACAAAAGAGGCACAGATTCGCGGATATTCTGTTGGGCGATTTAGTTTTAACGTTAAGGGCGGACGATGTGAAAAGTGCCAAGGCGAGGGTGAGATAAAAATTGAAATGCACTTTTTGCCTGACATAATGGTCAAGTGTGATGGTTGTCATGGTACGCGCTATAACCCTCAAACACTCGAAATCACCTACAAAGGGAAAAATATCGCCGAAATCCTTAGTATGAGCGTGGAGGAGGCATTGGAGTTTTTTAGTGCGATTCCTAAGATTTATCAAAAACTACAAACACTTCATGATGTCGGGCTTGGCTATATCACGCTTGGACAAAATGCAACCACGCTAAGCGGTGGAGAAGCACAGAGAATCAAGCTTGCAAAAGAGTTGGGGCGTAAGGATACTGGAAGTACGCTCTATGTGCTTGATGAGCCTACGACTGGCTTACATTTTGCTGATGTAGATAGGCTTACTAAGGTGTTGCACCATTTGACAGAGTTGGGAAATAGCGTCATTGTTATTGAGCACAATCTAGACATGATAAAAAATGCTGATTACATCATTGATATAGGTCCAGAGGGCGGTAGCAAAGGTGGTCATATAGTCGATAGTGGTACACCAGAGGAGATCTCATCTCGCTGGCAGAGCAAGGGCAGTCGAACTGGGGAATTTCTCGCTAAAGAGCTTGCAATTTAAAAAGGCTTAGATTCTTGCCTTTTGAAATTATTGTATTTTTGCTTTGGATAAGAATTGTTCCACGTAAATATAAATAGTAGGAGCGCAAGTATGGATAGAGACAACAGCGAGCTTTCAAGGGTTGTTAAGATACTTCAGAGACTTGTGAGATTCCCGACGATTACGCCACAGGAGTGCGGGATTTTTGACTATATATGCGATCTTTTGCCTGATTTTAATGTTTTGAAGATTGAAAAAGATGGCGTGAAGAATCTATTCCTTTATCATAAATTTGGCGATGGTGATCACTGGTGCTTGGCTGGGCATATAGATGTGGTACCGCCTGGGGTAGGGTGGGAGCGTGATCCATTTGGTGGTGAGATTTGTGATGGATTCTTATATGGGCGTGGAGCTCAGGATATGAAAAGCGGTGTGGCTGCTATGGTTAGCGCACTGCTTGAGATTTCAAGTTTTGAGAGCCTAGCAGATAATTCTCGTATCGGTGAGCCAAAGAATCTAAACGCAAAGAATCTTGTTGATTCTGGTATTGGAACTCTCTCTCTTTTGCTTACAAGCGACGAGGAGGGCGAGGCTAAGTATGGCACTTTGGCGATGCTAGATGAGCTTAGAGCACGTGATCTTTTGCCTGATTTTGCGATTGTTACTGAGCCGACGAGCGAGGTGAGGTTTGGTGATACGATTAAAGTTGGGCGGCGAGGCTCTATAAATGGCACTATTAAAATTTATGGAAAGCAAGGGCATGTTGCTTATCCGAAAAAGTGCATAAATCCGCTTGATTTAATCGCACCAAAACTCGCGCAGATATCTGGATTCTTGCTTGATAATGGCGATGAGTTTTTTGAGCCTAGTAGACTTGTGATTACTGATATCCGCGGAGGGATTGAGGCTGTGAACGTAACACCAGAATCGCTACGGATAATGTTTAACATCCGCAATTCTACTAAAACATCAATTGATGATGTGCGCGAATATCTCGAGGGGCTCTTGCACGGGATTGCACATGAGCTTGTCTTAAATCAGAGTTCAAAGCCATTTGTAACCGCTCGCGATAGTAGGGTGGTGGATAGGCTAGTGCACGCTAGTGAGAAGGTGTGTGGTATTGCGCCGACTTTAAGCAGTGGCGGCGGGACAAGCGATGCGCGCTATTTTGCGGAGTTTGGCGTGGCTGTAGCGGAATTGGGCGTAGTAAATGACAGAATCCATGCGCTAAATGAGCGTGTTAAATTGCGCGAGGTGGAACAGCTAGAGCGTGTGCTTTTATGTGCGCTATTTGGAGAGTAGTCAAGATTGGATTCTTGGACTTGAGGTCTCGCTAAGAAGCGAGCACAAAGGGAATTAAACGGCGTGGAAATTATGAATAAAAATGGCGAGAATTTACTTTTGATTGGCTTTATGGGGTGTGGCAAAAGCAGTGTGGCGCGTGAAATATCTCGTCTTAGTGGGCGACTGATGATCGACACCGATTCTTTGATTGAGCTTTATCAAGGGCGAAGAATTGCCGAAATTTTTGCCGAATTTGGTGAGGGGCGATTTCGTGAGATGGAGAGTGAGCTTGTGAGAAATATGGAAAAATCGCTGAAGCATGCAATTATTGCTACTGGTGGTGGCATGCCGCTATTTTGTGATTTAAGCGCACTTGGAAGAATCATATTTTTGGATTTGCCATTTGAGGCGATTCTTGCGCGTATGAGCGATGAAGAGAGGGTGAAGCGTCCTCTTTTTAGTGATATAAATAAAGCGCGTGAGCTTTTTGATACACGGCGTGCTGGCTATCTTGAGTGTTCTGAGTTGGTGCTTGATGCGACATGCCAACCTATTGATCTTGCGAGACTGGTGCTTGGGCTAAATTCTTAACATTAATGCCCGATGAAGTTAAAATTTTGTTAAATTTCTGCAAGTTTAAAATAGGAGGGGCGTAATGTATTCCAAACGAGTTAAATCTTTATCAGAATCTATGACTATTGCTATAAGTACACTAGCGCGCGAGCTAGCTGCTCAAGGCAAGGATGTACTCTCTTTTTCAGCTGGTGAGCCAGACTTTGATACGCCAAAGGCGGTGAAAGATGAGGCGATTAAGGCACTTGATGAGGGCTTTACTAAATACACATCAGTTGCCGGGATTCCCGCACTTTTGAAAGCTGTGGCAGATAAGTTAAAGCGTGATAACAATCTCGATTATGATCCAAAGGAGATTATCATTAGCAATGGCGCAAAGCACTCGCTATTTAACGCTATTCAAGCGGTGATAGATGAAGGCGATGAGGTGATTATCCCTTCTCCATATTGGGTGACATATCCTGAGCTTGTTACTTACAGTGGTGGGAAGAGTGTGTTTATCGAGACGAGCGATGAGACGAATTTTAAAATCACAGCCGAACAGCTAAAAGCGGCAATCACTCCAAAGACAAAGGCTCTGATACTCACTACGCCTTCAAATCCTACCGGCGCGGTGTACAGCAAGGCAGAGCTAGAATCGTTAGCTGAAGTGCTAAAAGGAAGCGATATATGGGTTATTAGCGATGAGATGTATGAGAAGCTTGTGTATGGAGTGAAATTTGTTTCGGTAGCAAGTATTTCAGAAGATATGCTAAAACGTACTATAACGGTAAATGGTCTTAGTAAATCAGCGGCTATGACTGGCTGGCGCATGGGATATCTCGCTACAAAAGACAAAAAGCTAATCAAATTAATGGACAATCTCCAAAGCCAATGTACTTCAAACATAAACTCAATTACACAGCGCGCATCGATTCCTGCACTTGATGGGAGAATCGATTCTGACTTGGAGATGATGAGATTGGAGTTTATGAAGCGCCGTGATTATGCAGTTGATGCGATAAATGCAATTAATGGGCTATCTGTAATGAAGCCTGAGGGTGCGTTTTATCTATTTATCAATATTAAGAAACTAGACGGTGATTCAATGCGATTTTGCAAGGAGCTACTTGAGGAAGAGGGGGTTGCGCTTGTGCCAGGTAGTGGCTTTGGATGCGAAGGATATGTGAGGTTATCATTTGCTACGAGCATGGATAATATAAAAATGGGGATTGAGCGTATAGCACGATTTTGCGAAAAAAGAGCGTGCAAATAGTATTTTCATTTTTTAAAAAGCTTATAATCTGTGTGATGATGTATGATTTATAGCTTCTTGTGTGGCTTATGGTCGTTGTATGGTCATGTTTGTACTTATTTGTAATTGGCATATTTTTATATAGCCTAATATAGAATGTGAACAAATATATAGCTAAGGAATGATATGACTGTCCCGATGGGTAATCGCCACACTTCGCATGCCGCGTTCACCATGATCGAGCTAGTTTTTATAATTGTTATCCTTGGGATTCTCGCCTCTATCGCCGTGCCAAAGATGGCGGCTAGTCGCGAAGATGCACTGTATTCCGCCTATCGCACAGACCTGGTGAACATAGATACTGCGTTGCGTGCCCACTACATAGCGACTGGTGCTCCGGCGAAAACCATTGGCGAGTTACCTATTGAGCTATCTGGTGTATGGACTATGAGAGCAGACACACCACTTAAGAATCAGAATATGCTCCGTATCGTGCGGAATGACTCCAGTGGAAATAGACTAACATGTGTCGAGGTACAGCTTGTTGGTGTAGCTGCTCCTGGTGATGAAAATTATATTATTGGATTCCCGCCAGCTGGCAAAGATAAGCTTTGCGACCGTCTTTATGATACTATAGCTGCGCAGGGTTTAGAGCTAACTCAATATCAAGGAAGTCGCTACTTTAAGCATTACTATAAGAACTTAGTAAAAAGTGTACAGTTTTAGCATGCTTTGTTAATTAAGTCATCGTAAACCCTAATTCCTCCACCTTTTTTGTCTGAGGCGTTTGCTTCAGCTAAGTCTTAGAATCGTTAATTGATTATTTCATTTACTCTACTCTGGCTTGAGAATCCTACTAGAAAGTCAGTTGGATTCCCTTGCTAACACTTCTCTTAGTAGTTCGTACGCCTCTTTCACGGCTAAGAATCTCTCTTTTGCTGTGTCTTTATTTTCGCATAAGTCTGGGTGCGTCTCACGTGCTAAGCGATAATATCGCTCTTTTAGTGTTGCTTCATTTAGCTCATCTGGCAGGATTTGCAAGCGTTTTCGTGCTTCTCGTATGCGCTCTATCTGCTCTAGTGAGCTTGCTTCTTTTGCTTGTCTTTGTTTTACGCGCTCATTGAGTATGTTAAAAAGTTGTGTTTCGTCATACACGAGGGTAAAGCGTTTACCTAAGATTTGACGCTTTTTTAGCAATGTGCGCAAGGAATCTTTAAGGCTCTGCGCATGTAAATTTAGCACGAGTCGTTTTTGTACTTCATCGACACGAATGAGTGAAAAAAGAAAAATCGAACGCAATGCGTGAAAAAAATATGGCGATGGCTCATCGTCTAACCAAATTAGCAGATGACCTGGTGTCTGCTTATATATTCTAATTATTGGCGTAGGAATTCGAGGAGACAGAGCTAAATTAAGCGGTTGGATTCTTATTTTTATCGTCTTTTTGTGGTGGTTTAGTAGCGCTTCACGTTCTATTCTTGGCTCTAGGCTACGCTCAAAAAGTCTTTCTAAAAAGCCTATGCGATGCCTCAAGTGTGTGGAATCGCCATATAAATCTGGATAGATGATGATGGAGTGACGACCAAAGTAGAACTCATAAAAGTATCTTTTTACATAGTCGCGTACACGCGCAAGCAACGGAGAATCTGGATCGATTTGGACGCTGATTGAGCCATTTTCTATTGAGATGACACAGCTCAAGCCAAAACCCCCCCTTTTTTTTACGTAGTGTTATTTTTGGAATTATAGCAGGCTTGTGATTCTTAGAGATTATCCTTACGATTAAGATTGGCTATTCTAAGCCTCTATGAGTAGAATACAAGGAAAATAAACAACAGAGGAGCTATCTCATGAGTGAGCGAAATGAGTTTGAAAAGGCGATGAGATTTCGTCATGCGTGCAAACTATTTGATAAGAATCGTAGAATTTCGCGTGAAGATATGGAGTGGATTTTGGATATGGGGCGACTTTCACCTTCATCGTTTGGGCTTGAGCCGTGGCATTTTTTAGTAATTACAAATGAGCGCTTAAAAAGTGAGATTTGCACAGTTTGCTGGGATCAGCTACAAGTTAGCACATGTTCACATTTTTTGGTTTTACTTGTAAAGAATCCGAGTAACTTTCGAGTAGATAGCGAATATCTTGATCGTTCATTTAGGCGGCGAGTGGGCGATGACCCTGATAAGCTTGAGAAAATCAAAGAGGTTTTTAACGACTTCCAAAAACATGAGCTAAAGCCAGACACTGAAAACTGGACAAAAATGCAAGCTTATTTGGCGAGTGCTGATATGATGAATGCGGCGGCATCTATTGGTATCGATTCTTGTCCTATTGAGGGATTCTCATACAAGGAACTTGAGAAGTTGCTTGCCGAAGAAGTAGATGAATTCGATCCTGATAGCTATGGCATAGCCTACTGCGTGGCATTTGGCTATCGTGTAAATCCACAGAGTAATGCCATAAGATGGCCATTAGAAGAGGTTGTTAGCTTTGTCGAGTGAGCACAAAGAATCGATGCGCTATGATCTGCATAATCACACAACAAGATGTAA
This sequence comes from Wolinella sp., assembly GCA_052170135.1. GTDB lineage: Bacteria > Campylobacterota > Campylobacteria > Campylobacterales > Helicobacteraceae > Wolinella. Next base: position 2,075 of record JBQNBC010000018.1, on the reverse strand, counting down.
TCATGCAATAGGTAGCATGGAATCATATATCGATGTTGCGATAGCTTGCGGGCTAGATGGGTTTGGTTTTGCCTGCCATGCGCCTATGGAATTTGATAAAGAGTATCGCATGAGCCTTGATGAGCTTGATGATTATCGTGACGATGTGTTGGCATTGCGTGCTAAATATGCAAATCGGTGCGAGATACTCCTTGGGCTTGAGGTGGATTATCTACCAGGCTATATCGAGGACGCTGTACTTTCATTTCCTGTGGATTATCTTATTGGTTCAGTCCATTTTTTGGGAGAGTGGGGTTTTGATAATCCTGCTTTTATTGCTGAATATGCCAAGCGCGATATGGAGCAGACGTGGCGTGCGTATTTACACGCTATCACTGAAATGGCAGAGAGTGAGCTATTTGATATTGTTGGGCATTTTGATCTTTTAAAGGTCTTTGGTAATCATCCATGCAAGAATCTACATGCTGAGATTTGCCATGCGCTTGAGGCGGTAAAGCGCGCGAATATGGCACTAGAGATAAATGCTGCTGGCTTGCGAAAACAAGTTTGTGAGGCGTATCCAAGCAGTGAGATTCTCTATTTTGCACATGAGCTTGAAATCCCTATCACATTCAGCAGTGATGCACATGCTCCTGAGCAAGTAGGATTTGCTCGAGCGGAGATTGAGAGCTTAGCTAGAGATGCTGGATACGATAAATATGTGATTTTCAGAGAGAAAAAGATGGTGGAAATACCACTGTAATCAAAAATCTACCACCAATGAAGAATTGAAGCCCTTTTAAAGAATTTGAAGAAATTGCCATCTTTAAATTCTTTTGTCCCATATTTTTACCGCATTAAAACCCATATAAATATCTTAAATATACTGCATAATTTATACTTTATATATACAATTTTTATATAATCTGTTTAACACGATAAGGCGTGAAAAATATAGGAATGGTGTCGTATGAGTTTTTTTATAAATCTTTCAACAAAGGCGAAGCTGTCATTGTTTTCTGCGGTTTTGATGGCTTTTATGGCGATTATTGGTTTTGTTGGTTCGATTTCGGCAAACAAAATTGATAAGGCAGATACATTTTTGTACGAAAAGGCAACCGTGCCAATATCGTTGCTAGCACAATTTGATCACGAATTTTTGCTTGTACGCATGGGTTATTACCGTTATCAGCTAAAGATGATAACGCTTAAGCAGTACGAGGAGCATGTTGATGAGTTCTTTGCTAGAGTGCCTAAATTTAATGAGGCGTATAAAAAGACACTAATTGACGACAAAGATAGAGAATCTTTAGAGAGACTTGTAGCTGATTTTGGTGAATACTACAAGTACACAAAGACAGCCATTAAGGCATTGTATGATGGCGATAATGCCAAGCTAAATGAGGCGATTAATCCTTGGAATGCACTTACAACCGAACTCGTAAAGAAAATCGAGGATATGGCCAAAATGAATCTTGAATTTGCCGATAAGCTAGAAGATGAAAATATAGAATTAACAAAGAGCGCAACGCAAAATATTATTATTTTTGGCGTGCTTGGCGTGATTATTGGTGCGCTACTTTCGCTTTCTATCATACGTAGTATCACTTCATCTCTAACCCAGATAGAAGAAGGGCTGAATTCATTTTTTCGATTCCTTTCACATGAGAGCAAGGATGCTGATAGGATTAATATCGCCTCTTTTGATGAGTTTGGTAAGATGGCCAATGCTATAAATAAGAATATCGAGAGAATCAAAGCTGGATTAGACAAGGATACGAGGGCTGTTGAAGAATCTTTAACGGTCGCTACCAATGTAAAAGCTGGACATTTGGATGTGTCCATAAAGAGTGAGCCGAATAATCCTCAGCTACGTGAGCTTGCTACGGTATTGAATGATATGTTCAAGGGGCTTAATGCTAGTATAGAACAAGTTCTTGAGTTGCTTAGTACGTATGCAAAGAATGATTTTACAAAGCGCATTAATGCTGGGAGCTATCGAGGCGAGGTTGCTGGGCTGATTGATGGTGTAAACTTTCTCGGTGATGAAATCACCAAAATGCTCCAAAGCTCACTAGATGCTGGTAAGCTAATGC
>JBQNBC010000017.1:0-30475 GCA_052170135.1 Wolinella sp. | reverse complement strand
TTATCTATGCCCTTATACCACTAGTTATTATGATGAGTGTACCAAACACACCAAAGAAGCATGAAATGACAAATTTATGAAGCGTTTATGATGATTGCATAAATCCAGTCTAGATGTTATAAATATTTAGATTTCACTCCATATCTAGTCATCTAAGTCTAAAATTCTTGCTACTATTTGCACTATTTTTAAAAGGAAAATCTTGCAAGAAATTTCAAGCGAACTATTTTGGCAGGCATTTGCCCTTACTCTATTTGCTGGCTTTTCGACAGCATTTGGAGCGTTAATAGCTTTCTTTTCGAAGAGAGACAACCTTCGATTCTTATCTATTGGGCTTGGATTCTCTGCTGGAGTTATGATTTATGTATCATTTATGGAGATTTTGCCAAAGTCAATCAGCTTGTTCTCTTTGCAGCTTTCACCAGCCACTGGTGAAGCGTGTGCTCTTTTCTGCTTTTTTGGAGGTATTGCGCTTTCTGCTATTATCGATAGAGCCATCCCCCAGGATATCAACCCTCATGAGCTACGTGCTCCGCATGAGCTTAGTGAGTTAAAAGGAGAACATGCCAGTAGACTTCCATCACTCCGTAGAGCTGGTATTTTCACCGCGATTGCGATTGCTATTCATAACTTCCCAGAGGGGTTTGCAACATTTGTATCTGCCTTAGATTCTCTATCTTTTGGTGTGTTAATCGCGCTTGCTGTGGCGATACATAACATACCAGAAGGCATGGCGGTGTCTTTGCCAATATATCATGCTACAGGCAATCGTGCTCGGGCATTTTGGCTATCCGCCCTCTCTGGTGCTGCTGAACCACTTGGTGCACTTATTGGCTTTTTTGTGCTTTATCCATTCTTTGGCGATTTTACGCTTGCCCTTACTTTTGGACTTGTTGCCGGGATTATGATTTATATCTCATTTGATGAGCTTTTGCCATCATCAAGAGTTTATGGGTATCCTCATGATACGCTATTCGGGCTTGTTGCTGGTATGGCTCTGATGGCATCTAGTTTGGTGGTTTTGGCTGACTTGTAGTTAGTGTCTAGGACTTTGATTCTTCTCACTAGTTTTGAAGAATCCCCAGATTTTTAAGCTCTACACTGTTAAAATTTTTAAATGATAGTATATGGAAAACAGGTATTTTTATACATTTTGAAGCGACATTCGCACTTGATACGCGGAATCTACCTAGCAAAAGAGGTTGAGAAGGAGCTATTTCGTGAGATTTCGCAACTCTCCCTTGGTGTAATTCGTGTTGATCCTAAACGCGCACAAGCCATGGCAAAGGGTGGGAATCATCAAGGATTCTTGCTTGAGATTGAGCCACCACTTGCGATTAGTATTGGCGAGTTAAAAGGATTTTCTAGACTGCTTGTGCTTTGTGGTGTTAGCGATGCTGGTAATATCGGTGGGATATTTAGAAGTGCGCATTGTCTTGGATGCAATGGGATCGTAATCTCTGGCGTATCGTCGTTTTCACTTGAAGGGGTGATACGCACAAGCAGTGGTGCGCTGCTCGAGATACCGTATGCTTTGGTGAAGAATCCGCTCGATGTTGCAAGCGAGCTGCATGATTGTGGTTTTGTGCTCTATGGCGCATCAGCTGGTGGCGAAAGTCACGCTAGCGTTGAGTTTGCAAGAAAAAGCGCACTCTTTATGGGGAGCGAGGGCGAAGGGCTAAATAAGCGACTGCTATCAAAAATGGATAAGGTGCTTGGGATTCAGATGTCTAGTGGTTTTGATTCGCTAAATGTCGGTGTGGCTGCTGCGATAATTATGGATAGGATGAGAGATGGAAGAGGCAATTAGTAAGCTACGAAGCATTGGTATTAAGGAGATAAGCCTAAGGACGCATATCGCGTTAAATAAGATCGAGGGAATCTTAGAGAAGGATTTTGCGCGACTTGACAAGACTACTGCCATAGGGTTTGTTCGGATTCTTGAGCGTGAATATGGCGTTGATTTGGGTGAGTGGATGGTTGAGTTTGAAAACTATCTAAGCGTTAATGGTAAAACTGATTTAAATACAATAGAAACACATTTAGTTGATGTGCGCATTACTCGTGGTGATATGGAGAGTGAGCATCGTGGTCGTGGCATGGTCTATTCGCTGGCTCTTTTGGTTTTGCTAGCTGGTGGTTATTATGTATATACGAATCACTTTGATGAGATTCTTAAGCTACTGCCTACGAAAGAGGAAAAGAGTATTGAGCCAATAATTTCGGATGCAAATAAGAGTATTCAGACAGCACGTGTTTTGACTGGAGTTAGTGGTGAGATTCCTCAGATTGAGGTGCATACTAACGAGGCTATTTCCATACCTTTTTCGCTTGATGAACGACAAAAGCTAGACGTTAGTAATACCCTAGAGAGCAACGGAAGCACATTGCTAGCGGTAAACACAGAGTTAAATAGCAGCACTGATAATGTATCTAGCGCACAGAGCGCATCTCAGCAGGTTGGCGTAGATGCAAACGTTACAAAAGAGATTTTTTTGCGTGTAAAAAATAAAGTATGGCTAGGAATTGTATATCTCGATAATAACAAGCGTGCGGTAGAGACGGTTGTAGGGCAATACCAAATAGATGGCTCAAGGGAACAGATTCTCCGCACTGGGCATGGTATGCTTGAAGTCGTGGTTAATGGCAAGGTAGAGCAACAGTATCACAGTGGCTCGCCGATGAGATTTTACTACTTACCAGGTGAGGAGCTAAAGGTCATAAGTTTAGAAGAGTTTAAAGCTAAAAACGGAGGCAAAGAGTGGTAAAAAATCTAATTTTTGCCATTTTGTTCTTTGCATGCAGTGGTTGGGCTGATGTTCTAGAGCAAAAAGTGGCCGCACTGATGGATGCTGGCAGCTATGGTAAGAATCAGAAATTTATCGACATGCTTTTTAAAGATAAGCGATCGTTTTATAACGATGGCCGTCTTGACTTTGCTAAGGTAACGGCAAAGCTCAAGGATAATGGGCTATTAAAGCTTGTATTTGGCGCACCAAGAGAGTTACAAGTTTCTTTTGTCACGCAAGGATCACCACTGTTTTTTACAAGCGCGATAACATCATCTTTGCAGGGGCTTGGTTACTACTACTTTGCTCCAAAGTCCGCCGAGTATGAAGATGGAATCTACAAGCTGGAAATCTCAATGACTACTGAGCATGCAATAGATCCGACATTGCTTATCGCCGAAGTGATGAAGTATGGCTATGAGGTTGTGGATATTTCGCGTAAGAGCTATACGGAGTGGAGTTATCAGTTAGAGCTTGTATCAGCAAGGTTACCTGATGCGATTACCCTCGAGTATGATATTGAGGCAGAGATATCAAGACCAAGCGGAGAGTATTGGTTTGATATCGGAAGCCTAAGTGGCACGATCTATCTAGAGCAAATTGGTGAAAGTGTGCTTTATCCTAGTTTTACTCTTTTTGATGCTGCGTTTAAAATTGTCTCTTTATATCAGTTTGAAGAATCTGATAGGAGTTTTAGCATGAAGATTCCTGTCGGGGTGCGATTTGTAAGGGTTACAGATACATACTCTAGCGCAAATATTAAAGGCGGAATTCGTGTAAAGCTGACTAGATAATTTAACTTAATTAAGGATGAAAGATGTTTGATGAAATTCAGTTTGATAAGATTAAACGATTGCCAAAGTATGTTTTTGCTGCTATTAGCGAGATTAAGCTTGAGATGAGACGAAATGGAGAAGATGTCATTGATTTTAGCATGGGGAATCCAGATGGTGCAACTCCCAAACATGTAATAGATAAGCTTTGTGAAGCGGCGCAAAAGCCAAAAAATCATGGCTATTCGGCAAGCAAGGGAATCTACAAGCTCCGTCTAGCAGCTAGCAATTGGTACAAGCGAAAATATGGCGTCGAGCTAGATCCAGATACAGAAGTATGCGCTGTAATGGGTTCAAAAGAGGGATATGTTCATCTTGTACAAGCGATTGCAAGTTTTGGCGATAGTGCAGTGGTCGCTGAGCCTGTTTATCCTATACACTACTACGCTTTTATCATTGTAGGTGCGAATGTAACGAAATTTGGACTAAAGTGGAATGAGAATTTTGAGCTAGATGAGGATGACTATTTTGATAATTTAAAGCGTGCATTGCGCGAGAGTATGCCAAAGCCAAAGTTTGTGGTGGTTAATTTCCCACATAACCCAACGACTGTGGTGGTCAGTAAGAGCTTTTATGAGCGACTTGTAGCACTTGCAAAAGAGGAGCGATTCTATATTATTAGTGATATTGCCTATGCTGATTTGAGTTTTGATGGTTACAAGACGCCTTCAATTCTTGAAGTAGAAGGTGCCAAAGACGTAGCCGTCGAGAGCTACACTCTATCCAAAAGCTATAACATGGCTGGTTGGCGCGTTGGCTTTGTCGTGGGGAATCAAAAACTTATAGGCGCACTACAAAAGATTAAAAGTTGGATTGATTATGGTATGTACGCGCCGATTCAAATCGCTGCAACTGTTGCACTTGATGGACCTCAGGAGTGTGTTGGCGAGATAAGCAAAAAGTATGAAAAGCGCATAGATGTTTTAATTAAGAGTTTTGGTGAGGCTGGCTGGAGTATGAAAAAGCCTCAAGCATCGATGTTTATTTGGGCTGATATTCCTGAATGCGCAAAACATTTGGGTAGTCTTGAGTTTAGCAAGAGACTGCTAAGAGAGGCAAAGGTCGCCGTGAGTCCTGGTGTTGGCTTTGGTGAGCATGGTGAAGGCTATGTGAGAATAGCACTAATAGAAAACGAGAAGAGAATTCGTCAAGCAGCGCGCAATGTAAAGCAATTTTTGAAGAATCTAGATGGTGAGAAGTGTAATGCTTAAAGTTGGTATTATTGGAGTAGGGACGGTCGGTAGCAGTGTCGCGGTAGGACTAGAGAAGAATCGCAATATAATCGCCGCACGCGCTGGTAAAGAGATAATGGTAAAGCGTGGTGTAGTAAAGGATTTGTCACGTACGCGAGATGATGTGAAGATCCCGATTACTACTAATGTTGATGATATTTTAGATGATCCAGAGATTGATGTTGTAGTGGAGCTGATGGGTGGTGTTGATTTCCCATTTGAAGTGGCAAAAAAGGCACTGGAGCGCGGAAAGAGCGTCGTTACGGCTAATAAGGCCATGCTTGCGTATCATCGATATGATTTACAGGATATTGCTGGCGAGATTCCTATCGGGTTTGAGGCTAGTGTGGCTGGTGGGATTCCTGTTATAAAGGCACTTCGAGACGGTCTCGGAGCCAATCATGTTAAGTCGATTCTTGGAATTATGAACGGAACTTGTAACTTTATTTTGACAAAAATGGTGCAAGAGGGAGCGGAGTATGAAGCTGTGCTAAAAGAGGCACAAAAGCTTGGATATGCTGAGGCTGATCCAACTTTTGATGTAGGCGGATTTGATGCTGCACATAAGCTTTTGATTCTTGCATCGATTGCATATGGAATTGACGCTAAGCCAGAGGAGATTTTAATCGAGGGAATCGAGAGGATTTCGCAAGATGAAATTGCTTTTGCAAAGGAGTTTGGCTATGCGCTAAAGCTTCTTGGTATTGCCAAAAAAGATGGCAACGAGGTCGAGTTGCGCGTACATCCTGTTTTTATACCAAATAGTGAGATGATTAGCAAAGTTGATGGCGTAATGAATGGCATTAGTATTATTGGCGATTTAGTCGGTGAGACAATGTATTATGGTGCTGGAGCTGGAGGAGATGCTACTGCTAGCGCGGTGATTTCGGATCTTATTGAGATTGCTCGAGTTAAGGGCGCACCTATGCTTGGTTTTAAAAAACCGATGGAAAGCGGGCTGAAGCTTAAAGCACGAGATGAGATACGTTCACGTTATTATCTAAGAATCGAGGTCAAAGATGAACCTGGCGTACTTGCAAAGATTGCACGACTATTGGGTGAGCAGAGTATATCTATAAGCACGCTATTACAAAAGAATCTCTCAAGTAGAGCAAAGATTCTCCTATCTACCCATATGTGCAGTGAGCGTGAGGTAGTGCGTGCGATTAGTGGCTTGGAGAGTCTTGATGTAGTGCTAGATAAACCTATAATGGTGAGAATCGAGGGTTAGCTTGAGTCGTGCCAAAGGGGATGTTGCAGAGGAGATAGGGGCAAAGTTTTTGGAGGGGCTTGGCTTTAAAATCCTAGAACGCAATCTCTACACTAAATTTGGTGAGGTTGATATAATTGCACAAAAGGATGGGGTTATCCATTTTGTTGAGGTAAAAAGTGGTGTGAATTTTGAGCCAATTTACAATATCACGCAAAAAAAACTAGAGAGAATCATAAAGAGTGCGTATGTGTATTTGAGCGCCACTGGAGTCTTGAAACCTTTTTGTATTGATGCACTAATTTTACACGGTGACAGAGTAGAATTAATAGAAAATATCACTCTATGAATTGGAGCCAATGTATAGAATTTTTAAACATAGCATTGTATAATTGATGCATTAAAAATTTTTAAGGAGATATAAATGGGTAAGTATATTGAGCTTAATAGCACAAATTTTGATGAAGTTGTTAAGTCTGGTGTATCGCTTGTAGATTTTTGGGCGCCTTGGTGCGGGCCATGCCGAATGGTCGCTCCAGTGATCGAAGAACTTGCCGCAGACTTTGAAGGCAAAGCTAATATTTGCAAGGTAAACACAGATGAAGAGCAAGAGCTTGCTGTAAAGTATGGGATTCGAAGTATTCCTACGATTCTCTTCTTTAAAAATGGCGAAATCGTTGATCAGATGATTGGCGCATCTTCTAAGCAATCGTTCAAGGACAAACTAGATTCTCTTCTTGGCTGATGATTAGGCCTTTTGGGAGGGGTAACTCCTCCCGCATCTCCATTTTTGCAGTGTTCTTCGCAGTGTTTTTTATGGCATGTGCTTATTTCTACTTTCAATACAAGTACACACGATTTACAACTATCAACTTTGGACAGTTAGTGCTATACTCAAAAACTGATATATTCACACCAACTAGCGACATGTATACACTCTATTTCTACAGCTCCAAGTCTCAAGGTCATTTGCATTTTTTAGATAGAATTGAGATTTCTGATGATAGACCCATTTTAGCAATTGATATCAATCAACATGAGGAGGCTAGTGGTCGGGAGGGGCTTATTTTTGTCCGAGCAGGTATAAATACTTTATTAAAATATATTCATATTTTTAAGATTACTGAGTTACCAGCACTTGTGAATATTGATAGAGAGACAATTGGTAGCTATAAACAGAGTACGAGAGTACAATTTGTTCCATCTATTATGCTAGAATAATAAAAAATATTAAAGGATAAAAAATGTTAGATATTGCAATTATTGGTGGTGGACCTGCTGGACTTACTGCTGGACTATACACAACTCGTGGCGGTGCTAAAAATGTTGTTTTATTTGAAAAAGGCATGGTTGGTGGTCAAATCACCTCAAGCAGTGAGCTTGAGAACTACCCTGGTGTAGCAAATGTAATGAGTGGAATTGATTTCATGGAGCCATGGAAAGAGCAGTGTTTTAGATTTGGTCTTAAACAGGAGATGGCTGAAGTTGCACAGATTTCTAGGAATGAAAGTGGAGTTTTTAACATAAAGATAAGCGATGGACGTGTATTTGAGTCAAAAAGTGTGATTGTGGCAACTGGTGGTAGCCCTAAAAAGTCTGGTGTTAAGGGTGAATTAGAATTTTATGGTAGAGGTGTTAGTACATGCGCGACTTGTGATGGATTCTTCTACCGTAATAAAGAGGTTGCCGTTATTGGTGGTGGGGATACGGCAATTGAGGAAGCTCTCTTTTTGGCAAATATCTGCTCGCATGTTTATATAATTCATCGTCGAGATGAGTTTAGAGCGGCTCCAATAAGTGTGGAAAAGGTTAAAAGTCATCCAAAGATCACGCTTAAGACATCACGTGTGATTGATGAGATCAAAGGTGATGCATCTGGTGTAACAGGAATAGTAATACGCCATAAAGAGAGCAAAGAGGCTGAGGAGATTCCTGTTATGGGTGTTTTTGTATTTGTCGGATATGATGTAAACAACAGCGTGTTAAAGCAGGATAATGGTAGCTTTTTGTGCAACATGAGTGAACATGGTGAGGCTATAGTTGACTTGAATATGAAGACAAACGTAAGCGGGCTTTATGTTGCTGGTGACTTGAGAATCGGCGCGCCAAAGCAGGTGGTGTGTGCGGCCGGTGATGGTGCGAATGCAGCTTTAAGTGCTCTCTCGTATATTGAACATCTAAAGGAAAAGTAACAATGATAAAATTGGGAATTTTTGGCGCGACAGGACGTGTTGGAAAGCTTTTAGTGGAGGTTGTTAATGACCATAGCGAGATAAAGCTTTCATCAGTGTTTGTGCGAAAAGAGCTGGATTTTTCGCTCCCTCCTGGTGCGCTAATTACAAATGACTACAAGACTTTTTTAGATGGTTGTGATGTTGTGATTGACTTTTCTCTTCCAGAGGCGACAGCAGCGTTACTTGAAGTTGCTATGCAAGGGCATAAAAAGGCTATTGTCATAGGTACGACTGGGCTAGATTCTCACCATTTTAACTTGATAGAGGAGGCATCTCGACAAATGCCTATTCTCTATGCGACTAATATGTCTTTGGGAGTTGCGATACTAAATAAAATTGTTCATAATGTCTCAAAGGCGCTGGAAGATTTTGATATTGAGATTGTAGAGACGCATCATAAACATAAAAAAGATTCTCCAAGTGGCACAGCACTCACCCTTGCAGATACATGTGCCAAAGCGCGCGGACTTGATCTAGATAGTGTGCGCGTGAGTGGGCGAAATGGTAATATAGGCGAACGAAAAAGAGATGAGATAGCCGTGATGAGCTTGCGTGGTGGTGATGTGGCTGGCAGGCATACGGTTGGGTTTTATGGGGAAGGTGAGTATTTGGAATTGACGCATAGTGCGACTAGTCGCATGACTTTTGCTAAAGGTGCGTTAAGGGCTGCTAGGTGGCTAGCAAGCAAGGATAGCGGGCTTTATAATATCTCTGATTCTTTAGGAATATAGCTAGGAATCTAAAAACTAGGAATAGTCGTGGAAAGATTAAAATGGTGGAACGAAGAGTGTGCGGTTGTAGGGGTTTTTGGCACAGACAGTGCTGCTAGCACCGCCTACTACTCGCTGTTTTCTATGCAGCATCGAGGTCAGGAGGCGAGTGGGATTAGTAGCTCAAATGGTGAAAAGCTTATTACTATTAAGGACAGGGGCTTGGTTACCACTGTCTTTAGTGATGAGAAGCTTACAAAACTAAAAGGGCGAGCGGCTATTGGGCATAATCGTTACTCTACTGCCGGTGAAGATTCTATTCTTGATGCGCAACCAGTTTTTGCGCGGTATGATTTAGGCGAGATTGCTATTGTACATAATGGAAATTTGACAAATGCAAAGCAGATTCGCGATGGATTGATCGCTAAAGGTGCAATTTTTCAGAGTTTTATGGATACAGAGAATCTTATACATCTTATTGCAAAGAGCGACAAGGGTAAGCTTTTTGATCGGATTGTTGATGCGGTTAGGAAGATAGAGGGGGCGTATTCTCTAGTGTTTTTGAGTCGTAAAAAGATGTTTGCAGTGCGCGATCCGCAAGGGTTTCGCCCGCTTAGTCTTGCGAGAATCAAAAACAACGATGGTAGCTTTGGATATATGGTCGCTAGTGAGACGTGTGCCTTTGACCTTGTTGGGGCTGAGTATATTAGAGATGTTGAGCCTGGGGAAATGCTTGTATTTAGCGAGGGGGCTGATCCTCAGAGCTTTAAAGTGTTCGATGGTAATTCTCATCCATGTATTTTTGAATACGTCTATTTTGCACGTCCAGATAGCAAGGTGTTTGGCAGGAATGTCTATGAAGTACGCAAGGCGATGGGCGAAGAGCTGGCACGAGAGAATCCAGTCGAAGCTGATATGGTGATACCCGTACCAGATAGTGGTGTGGCGGCAGCCATTGGGTATGCAAGCGAGAGTGGGATTCCATTTGAGCTTGGGATTGTTAGAAATCACTATGTTGGACGGACATTTATTGAGCCGACACAGCAGAGGCGCGAGTTAAAGGTAAAGCTGAAGCTAAACCCTATCAAAGAGATCATAAACGGCAAGAGAATCGTCGTGATAGATGATAGTATCGTGCGCGGGACGACCAGTAGGCAAATTGTGAGGATTCTCCGTGCTGCTGGTGCCAAAGAGGTGCATATGAAAATCAGCTCGCCACCTACTATTTCGCCCTGTTATTATGGTGTAGACACTCCTGATAAGAAACAGTTAATTTCCGCAAATATGTCACTAGATGAAGTTTGCAAGTTTATCGAAGCCGATTCTTTGGCATTTTTATCGCTCGATGGTCTTCGCAGAAGTATTAAATGTGGCGATGATGAGCAGTTTTGCCAAGCATGTTTTGATGAAAAATATATCATCTGAGGCGGAAACTCAAGACGTGCGAAAAATATTGACCGTCGGAAGATATTTTAAGAAAAAGTTCGGTGAAAAAGTGCGCAAGATTCCTATCAGCGTGCCCGGCTTTACGTGTCCAAATATTGATGGAAGCGTGGCGAAGGGTGGCTGTATTTTTTGTCGTAATGAGAGTTTTTCTCCGGTATTGGATAAGCAATCCCCAGCTCCTATAAAGCTAAATCCGCGCATGAGCGAGAATCCACTTCTTGAGCGACAGTTAAGTGAGCTTAGGGAGCAGTTTTTTACTCAGGTTGACTTTCATAGTAATAAATTTGGCATGAGAAAATTTCTAATCTACTTTCAGTCATTCACAAACACTTATGCGCCTCAAGCGACACTCGAGAGTCTCTATAATGAGGCGTTTTCATTGCCAAATGTGGTTGGGATTTCAATAGGGACGAGAGTTGATTCTGTTACGCACGAGATTCTTGACTTTTTGGGTGAATGGGCAAAGAGTCGTGAGGTGTGGCTTGAGTATGGTGTACAATCCATATATGATTCTACGCTTAAAGACATCAATCGTGGACACGATTCTTCGGAGATGGAGTATTGGTTTAAAGAGACTCAAAAGCGGGGAATCCATGCTTGCGCGCATCTTATTTATGGACTACCAAATGAAAGCGATGAGATGATGCTAAATACGCTTGACACAGTGCTTTCATGGGGTGTTAATAGTCTAAAAATACATCCACTTTATGTGATGTCGCATACATCACTTGCTACTAAATATAAGCGTGGTGAGTATGAGCCTATCACACTTGAGCGATATACAAAGCTAATCATCGAATCAATGCGCAAAATTCCACCAAATGTTGTTGTTCAGCGTGTTAGTGCTGGTGCTCATACAAATGATCTGATTGCTCCAGACTGGTGCTTTGATAAGAATATACAGATGCGCTATATTCGCGATTCCTTAAGAGAATCTGGCATAGACTATTGATTTTTTGATTATTAAAGACTCGTAAAAGGCATGATATGAGGCTTGTGAAGACTGGCGATGAGAGCTTGACACTTTTTAACGAGGTGTTTGGCGAGCACTATCATTCTACCAGTATGGGCGCATACTCTGAAGCACTGCATAAACATGTTCTTCCGCCATTATTGCTGCGACCAGAACTCTTGAAGCAGCCAAGAATCCGTATACTTGATATATGCTTTGGGCTTGGATACAACACATTTGCAACATTGCATGAGTACAGGGCGCGCGGATATGCAGGCGAGATTGAAATTCTTTCTCCAGAGATGGACTGTGCATTATTGGATTCTTTGCGTAGTTTTCCATATTGTGAGCCATTGTCAGAGTATACAAAAATCATCTCAAAGCTGCTAAATAATGGGAGTGCTACATTGAAAGGAGCAAGGGTGGAGCTGTTTCGCGGTGATGCGCGAGAATATGTGCGTTGTGTTTTGGGTGGTATCGATGTGATTTATCAAGATGCTTTTTCTCCGGCAAAGAATCCTATCCTCTGGAGCGTGGAGTACTTTAAAGAGCTATTTAGGATAGCTGATAAACGTGCGATAGTAACGACATATACACAGGCATCAAAAGTACGATACGGTGCTTACTTGGCTGGCTTTAATGTATATGAATATGATAATGGGATTGATCGTGGTGGTAGTATTTTCTCGCGATTGGATTTGCCACTGAAAAGGATTGATATGAAGATAAAAGCATCGATGAATTCGGAATTAAAAGCTATACTTGATAGTGAATGTGTAATTAAATGACAAAAACTCTTGACATTGAATGTGAAAATATATATAATCTCGGCTCACAAATTCGCGAGTGTTTTTGTGTGTTCTTGCTGGTGTAGCTCAGTTGGTAGAGCAGCTGCCTTGTAAGCAGCAGGCCGGGGGTTCGAGTCCCTTTACCAGCTCCATTTTACTTACATTGTTTTTCAGTGTTTGACCAGTTTTTATGACTATTATCTTAGGTGAGATACTCAAGTGGCCAACGAGGGCAGACTGTAAATCTGCTGACTATGTCTTCCGTGGTTCGAATCCACGTCTCACCACCATTTGGATAGTCTCATCTACATGCGGGAATAGCTCAGTTGGCTAGAGCATCAGCCTTCCAAGCTGAGGGTCGCGAGTTCGAGTCTCGTTTCCCGCTCCATCCATTTCTCTATATGGATACTGGGAGCTGATTTCCTTCTATAAATGAATTTAGTTCCATAATTTTTTAAAATTGTTACGCCCATATAGCTCAGTGGCAGAGCACTTCCTTGGTAAGGAAGAGGTCGGCGGTTCAATCCCGCTTATGGGCTCCAGTTTTTCAATCTTAAAAGTGGTTTTTTTATATCACTTTTATTTTGGTCTTGGTGTAGTTAGTGTAAAATGCCCCACATTCTTAACTTAAATATAGGAGACAAGCATGGCTAAGGAAAAGTTTGTAAAAAGCAAACCACACGTTAATATAGGTACTATCGGTCACGTTGACCATGGTAAAACTACTCTTAGTGCTGCCATTTCTGCGGTTTTGGCTACTAAGGGTCTTTGTGAATTGAAAGATTATGATGCGATTGATAATGCTCCAGAAGAGCGAGAGCGCGGTATTACAATTGCAACTTCACATATTGAATATGAGACAGAAAATCGCCACTATGCACACGTAGACTGCCCAGGGCACGCTGACTATGTTAAAAATATGATTACAGGTGCTGCGCAAATGGACGGTGCAATTCTTGTTGTTTCTGCGGCGGATGGTCCTATGCCACAAACACGTGAGCACATTCTTCTTTCACGACAAGTTGGCGTTCCTTACATTGTAGTATTCTTGAATAAAGAGGATATGGTCGATGATGCAGAGCTTTTGGAGCTTGTTGAGATGGAAGTTCGCGAGCTTCTTAGCAATTATGATTTCCCAGGAGATGATACTCCTATCGTTGCTGGTTCTGCTCTCAAGGCTCTTGAGGAAGCTAAAGCCGGTACAATTGGTGCATGGGGCGAGAAAGTTCTGAAGTTGATGGCTGAAGTTGATAATTATATTCCAACACCAGAGAGAGATGTTGATAAGCCTTTCTTGATGCCAGTTGAGGATGTATTCTCGATTGCTGGGCGTGGAACAGTTGTTACAGGTAGAATCGAGCGTGGTGTTGTCAAGGTTGGTGATGAAGTAGAAATTGTTGGTATCAGAAATACACAAAAAACAACAGTTACTGGTGTTGAGATGTTCCGCAAAGAGCTCGATAAAGGTGAAGCTGGGGATAATGTTGGTGTACTTCTACGAGGAACAAAGAAAGAAGAAGTTGAAAGAGGAATGGTTCTTTGTAAGACAGGGTCAATTACTCCACATACAAATTTTGAGGGAGAGGTTTATGTTCTATCAAAAGAGGAAGGTGGACGACATACTCCATTCTTTAATGGGTATAGACCACAATTCTATGTTAGAACAACTGATGTAACTGGCTCTATTACACTTCCAGAGGGTGTTGAGATGGTTATGCCTGGTGATAATGTTAAGATTAACGTTGAACTTATCGCACCTGTTGCCCTTGAGGAAGGAACTCGTTTTGCTATCCGTGAAGGTGGTAGAACTGTAGGTGCTGGTGTCGTTACTAAAATCCTTAAATAACTAGATCCCCCCTTCCGGGGAATTCTTTACTTGGAGTTTTCATGAAAGTAAAAATCGGACTAAAATGTTCCGAGTCTGGTGATATTAATTACAGTACAACAAAAAATGCAAAGACTCATACTGAAAAACTGGAGCTCAAAAAATTCTGCCCTAGGCTGAATAAGCATACTATCCACAAAGAAGTAAAGCTAAAGAGCTAAAGCAATACCACCCCTTTTTTTATTTTGCAAAAAGGGGTGGTAGTAGTTTTCTTTTTTAATAGGTCAGTAGCTCCAATGGTAGAGCATCGGTCTCCAAAACCGAGTGATGGGGGTTCGAGTCCCTCCTGGCCTGCCAAAAATAATGTAGGCTCAAAGTAACGTTAATGAAAAGAATGGTAAGTTATTACGGTTTAGCCAAAGAGGAACTTGGCAAGGTTATCTTTCCTACAAAGGAACAGGTGAGGAATGCTGCTATTTCTGTAGTAGTTGTTGTTAGTGTAATTACACTTTTTTTGGCTTTGGTAGATTTGATTTTGTCTACTTCTGTATCTAGTATTTTGTAGTTTAAAATAGGATAAGCTCATGTCATTTGATTGGTATGCAATACAAACCTATTCTGGTAGTGAGCAATCGGTGAAGCGTGCAATTGAGAATCTAGTTCGTGATAATAGAATTGCGGATAGGTTTGAACAAATAGTTGTTCCTACCGAAGATATTATTGAAGTAAAAAACAATAAGAAAAAGATTAGCGAGCGCAGTCTATATCCAGGCTATGTGTTTATCAAAGTCAGTCTTGATACTGAGCTTTGGCATCTTATACAGTCCCTACCTCGTGTTGGACGTTTTATTGGAGAGGCGAAGAAGCCTACGCCATTGAGCGAAGCTGACATCACTACTATCTTGGAAAAGATGAAAAATCGTGCTGCACCTAAGCCGAAAATATCTTTTGAAGCTGGTGAAGTTGTGCGTATTATAGAGGGGCCATTTGTAAACTTTACTGGTACTGTGGAAGAGTATGACATGGAGCACAGAAAGTTAAAGCTGAATGTTTCCATATTTGGCAGAAGCACCCCAATAGAAATCTTGTATTCACAAGTAGAGAAAATCATATAGGTCAATTTATATTTATAAGGAAATAAGTCATGGCTAAGAAGATTATTGGTGAACTTAAGCTTCAGATTCCTGCTGGAAAAGCTAACCCATCTCCGCCCGTTGGTCCTGCACTAGGTCAGCGTGGTGTTAATATTATGGAGTTTTGTAAAGCATTTAATGAAAGAACAAAGGATATGGGTAATTTTAATATACCTGTAGTTTTGACTATATATCAAGATAAGAGCTTTACATTTGTAACTAAAAAACCTCCTGTCACGGACCTTATCAAAAAGGCTGCTGGAATTCAAAAGGGTTCTGATAACCCTCTGAAGAATAAAATTGGCAAGCTTACTAAGACTCAAGTAGTTGAAATAGCTACCACTAAGATGGAAGATTTGAATGCAAAATCTGTTGAAGGTGCAATTAAGATTGTCGAAGGAAGCGCCCGGAGTATGGGTGTTGAAATTGTAGATTAAGCACGCAGAAAATAAGTTGGAGTATAAAAATGTCAAAAAAAATTACTAAAAGAATGCAGGCTCTACTAGATAAAGTAGATACTAAAAAAATATACGATATCACAACTGCCTCTGCAAGCATTAAATCTTTGTCTTCTGCTAAATTTGATGAGACTGTTGAAGTGGCACTTAAGCTTGGTGTTGATCCTAGACATGCTGATCAAATGATTCGTGGTGCTGTTGTTCTTCCGCACGGAACTGGCAAGAAGGTTCGTGTAGCAGTTTTTGCAAAAGGCGTAAAGGCTGATGAGGCTAGAGCTGCTGGCGCAGATGTAGTTGGCGATGATGATCTAGCAGAAGAGATCAAAAATGGCAATATTAACTTTGATATAGTGATTGCTACACCAGATATGATGGCTCTTGTAGGTAAAGTAGGTCGTATACTTGGACCAAAAGGTCTTATGCCAAACCCAAAGACTGGTACGGTTACCGCTGATGTAACTAAGGCCGTTAATAATGTAAAAAGTGGTCAGGTAAATTTTCGTGTAGATAAAAAGGGGAATATACATGCCCCAGTTGCTAAGGCTAGTTTTGATGCAGATAAGATCAAGGACAATGTTCTCGAGCTTGTCAAGACCATTAATCGTCTCAAGCCATCTACTGCCAAGGGTAAGTACATTAGGCATGCGTCTATCTCTCTGACAATGAGTCCATCCCTAGAGCTTGATTCTCAAGAGCTAATGGATGTCAGATAATTAAAATACACTTTATCTTAGGCTGATGACTGCTGGGGCAATAGCTTAATTTTGGATTCCATCCCTGCATAGGTTGTAAGTCGGAAAGGAGAAAAACCTCGTATGACAAGAAATGAAAAAAGTCAAATTATTGAAACATTGACCGCTGAGTTTAAGGTTGCTTCTGCAATTGCTGTTTGTGATTACAAGGGTCTTACGGTTAGACAGTTTGAAGCTTTACGAAAAAGTGCGCGTGATAATGGTGCAAAAGTACAAGTTATTAAAAACACTCTAGCTAGTATTGCGCTTGAAAATGCGGATGCAAAAGGTCTTGAGCTAAAGGAAACTAATGTTTTTGTTTGGAGTGAGGATCAGATTTCACTCTCTAAGACAATAGTAAAATTTGCTGAAGGTAGTAATGAGAAATTTAAAGTTAAGTTTGGCTTCTATGAAGGAAGTATAGTAAACTCTGCTCATATTGAAGCGGTGTCGAAGCTACCTTCAAGAGATGAGCTTATTGGCATGTTGCTTTCTGTATGGACGGCGCCTGCAAGGTATTTTGTTACAGCTTTAGATAACCTAAAGAAGCAAAAAGAAGAAAATTAATAAAATCAACATTCTAGGAGAATTCCATGGCAATCACTAAAGAAGAACTTCTTGATTATATCGGCGGCTTGTCAGTATTAGAGCTTTCTGAGCTTGTAAAAGCTTTCGAAGAGAAATTTGGCGTATCTGCTGCTCCTACTGTAGTCGCTGGTGCTGGCGGTGCTGTATCTGCTGCTGCCTCTGAAGAGAAGACAGAGTTTGATGTTATTCTTGTTGATGGCGGAGACAAGAAGATAAATGTTATTAAAGTTGTTAGAGAACTTACTGGTCTTGGTCTAAAAGAGGCTAAAGATGCTGTTGAAAAGACTCCTACAACAGTTAAAGAGGGTGCTAGCAAAGATGATGCTGCAGCTATGAAAGCAAAGCTTGAAGAGGCTGGAGCTAAGGTAGAGATTAAGTAACTCTCTTTTTCCAGATTCTATCACATGTTCATCCCACGCTTTGTGGGTCTGTCAGCTCGAGATTCTCTCGGGCTGTTCTCATAATTCTTCCAAAATTCTACTACGAGGTTATATACGATGCCAACTACTTTAAAATCAGGCAATAGACTGCGGGTTGATTTCACTAAGATTCCTCAAGAGATCAAAATTCCAAACCTTCTTCAGCTTCAGAGAAATAGTTACGATTCATTTTTGATGCCAGTTGCAAATGAGGAGAGTGGTATAGAGAAGGTGTTTCGTTCGATTTTTCCTATTCATGATGCGCAAAATAGAATCACGCTTGAGTATGTAGGTTGTGAGTATGGTAAGCCTAGATATACTGTGCGAGAGGCGATGGAGCGAGGACTTACTTATTCTATTCCGTTAAAGGTCAAGATTCGTTTAGTGCTTTGGGAGAAAGATGAAAAGTCAGGCGAAAAATTAGGCGTAAAGGATATTAAAGAACAAAGTATTTTTGTGAGAGAGATTCCTCTTATGACTGATCGCACATCATTTATTATTAATGGTGTTGAGCGTGTCGTAGTGAATCAGCTTCATAGAAGTCCAGGAGTCATATTTAAGGAAGAAGAATCTGCTACATCTTCAAACAAGTTAATCTACACAGGTCAGATTATTCCAGATCGTGGCTCGTGGCTCTATTTTGAATACGACGCCAAAGATACTTTATATGTGAGAATTAATAAGCGTAGAAAAGTACCAGTTACGATTTTATTCCGAGCTCTTGGCTATAGCAAGCAAGATGTTATTAGGACATTCTATCCATTGATGTGCGTAAAAGTTGATGGCGAAAAGTATATGATGCCATTTAATCCAGACGATTTTGTAGGTCGTGTGGAGTTTGATTTGCGCGATACTGCCGGGAATTTAATTATTGGAGCTGGTAAACGCTTAACTCAAAAGAAGGCAAAAACTCTAAAAGAGCAGGGTTTGGATTGGGTTGAATATCCAGTTGAGATTCTTCTTGATCGTCATTTGGCTGAGCCTATTATCGATAGAGATAGTGGCGAGATTATTCTTGATACTCTTGTTCAGCTTGACGAGAGCAAGCTCAAAAAGATTGCCGAGCTAGGAATTAAAGAGTTTACAATAGCAAACGATCTAGCACAAGGTGTAGATGCATCTATTATCCACTCTTTTATCGCCGATAATGAGTCTCTTAAACTTTTGCGTCAGACAGAAAAAATAGATGATGACAATGATTTAGCTGCTATAAGAATCTATAAGGTAATGCGTCCTGGTGAGCCAGTAACAAAAGATGCGGCAAAGAGTTTTGTGCAGCAGCTATTTTTTGATCCAGAGCGGTATGACCTTACTCGCGTTGGTCGTATGAAGATGAATCACAAGCTTGATCTTGATGTGCCAAATTACGTTACAGTATTAACCCACGAGGATATTATCTATACAGTCAAGTATCTCATCCGTGTCAAAAATGGTCAAGGGCGCATTGATGATCGTGACCATTTAGGAAATCGAAGAATCCGTGCTATTGGTGAGCTTTTGGCGAACGAACTTCATACTGGGCTTGTAAAGATGCAAAAGGCGATTCGCGATAAACTCACTACGATGAGCGGAAATCTTGATGAGTTAATGCCTCATGATCTTGTAAACTCTAAAATGATTACAAGCACAATTTTAGAGTTCTTCACGGGTGGACAGCTATCTCAATTTATGGATCAGACAAACCCGCTTTCAGAGGTTACACACAAGCGACGGCTCTCTGCGCTTGGTGAAGGTGGTCTAGTTAAGGAGCGAGCGGGCTTTGAGGTGCGAGATGTCCATCCTACACACTATGGAAGAATCTGCCCTATTGAGACTCCAGAAGGTCAAAATATCGGTCTTATTAACACGCTTTCAACATACTCAAAAGTTAATGATCTGGGCTTTATTGAGGCTCCTTATAAAAAGGTTATCGATGGAAAGGTAAGTGAAGAGGTTGTCTATCTCACAGCTACTCAAGAGGAGGGATTGGTCATTGCTCCTGCTAGTACAGTTCTTGAAGCTGATGGCACAATCAAAGAGGATTTGATTGATGCAAGAATTGATGGTGAGATTATTTTGTCCGAGAAGAGCAAAGTTGATTTGATCGACCTTAGCCCTGGCATGGTTGTTGGTGTAGCGGCGTCATTGATTCCATTCCTTGAACACGATGATGCAAACCGTGCACTTATGGGTTCAAACATGCAACGTCAGGCTGTGCCACTTTTAAATCCAGATGCGCCAGTTGTTGGAACTGGTATGGAAAAGACTGTTGCACGGGATTCTTGGGAGGCTATCAAAGCTACTCGTGGTGGAATGGTGGAGAAGGTGGATTCTAAAAATATCTATATTCTTGGCGAAGATGAGAGTGGTGCGTATATTGATCACTACTCATTGCAGAAGAATCTACGCACAAACCAAAATACATGCTTCTCTCAAGTGCCTACCGTGCATGAGGGTGATATTATCGAGGCTGGGCAGGTTATTGCCGATGGTCCTAATATGGACAAGGGTGAGCTCGCACTTGGTAAGAATATTCGTGTGGCATTTATGCCTTGGAATGGTTATAACTTTGAAGATGCGATTGTGGTTAGCGAGAAGCTCATACGCGAAGATACATTTACATCTGTGCATATTTATGAGAAGGAAATTGAGGCACGCGAGCTAAAGCATGGAATAGAAGAGATCACTCGTGATATTCCAAATGTACGTGAAGAGGAGTTGTTGCACTTAGACGAGAGTGGAATTGTAAAAATTGGAACATATGTCAACGCGGGTATGATTCTTGTCGGTAAAGTATCGCCAAAAGGCGAAGTAAAACCTACGCCAGAAGAGCGGCTATTGCGCGCGATTTTTGGTGAGAAAGCTGGGCATGTTGTCAATAAGTCGCTTTATTGCCCACCTTCGCTAGAGGGAACTGTTATTGATGTAAAAATCTTCACCAAAAAAGGCTATGACAAGGATGTGCGTGCAGTTGCAGCGTATGAAGAGGAGAAAGCGCGCCTAGATCTTGAGCACCACGATAAGTTGATGATGCTAGATCGTGAGGAGATGCTACGCCTAACGTCGATGTTATCAAAGCAACCTCTAGCAAGTGAAGTGGTTGTCAATGATAAGAGCTATAAAAAGGGCGAAAAAATCGATAAAAAAGAGCTTGGAAAAATAAATAGATTTGCAATGAATTCGCTTGTGAAATCTTTTTCTAAGGCAATTCAAGAATCGTATGATCAGCTAAAGAGCAACTTCCTTGAGCAGAAGAAGAATCTAAGCGAGGAGCACGAAGAGAAGCTTTCTATTCTTGAAAAAGATGACATTTTGCCAAGTGGTGTCGTGAAGCTAGTCAAAATATATGTTGCTACAAAGCGAAAGCTAAAAGTAGGCGACAAGATGGCTGGACGACACGGTAACAAGGGTATTGTTTCAAACATTGTCCGTGAAATAGACATGCCTTATACAAAAGATGGCGAGCCAGTAGAGATTGTCCTGAATCCGCTTGGTGTTCCTTCTCGTATGAATATTGGGCAGATTCTTGAGGTGCATTTGGGGCTTGTTGGTAAGAATCTAGGTGCGCAGATTGATGAGTTGTTTGATAAGCAGACAAAAGATTGGGTTGCAAAATTACGTGCAAAGATGATTGAGATTGCGCAAGTCTCAAAAATGCTAAAAGCTAAAGAGTTTATTTCAGCACTTAGCGATGATGAGCTTGTGGCTTATGCGCGTGACTGGAGAAGTGGCGTAAAGTTTGCTACTCCAGTATTTGAGGGTGTGAATGATGAGGAGTTTGGTAAGTTATTTGAGCTAGCAAAAGTTGATACAGATGGTAAAACAGAACTATATGATGGCAAGACTGGCGCAAAGATGAAAGAGCGTGTCAATGTAGGCTATATGTATATGCTAAAGCTTCATCACCTTGTCGATGAGAAAATACACGCCAGAAGTACCGGACCTTACTCGCTTGTTACGCAACAGCCAGTTGGTGGTAAAGCACTCTTTGGTGGACAGCGTTTTGGAGAGATGGAAGTTTGGGCGCTTGAGGCGTATGGTGCGGCTCATACGCTTAAAGAGATGCTTACTGTTAAATCCGATGATGTTGAAGGTCGTGTTAAAGCGTACAAGGCAATCACACGCGGCGAGCCAGTCAAGGAATCTGAGATTCCAGAGACTTTCTATGTCCTAACCAAAGAGTTGCAGTCTTTAGCTCTTGATGTAACTGTGTATGGCGAGACTAGCGAGGACGCCTTTGCTCCTATGCCTATCAAAGAGGATGATCGACCATCAGACTTTAATGCATTCCAACTCATGCTAGCAAGCCCTGAGAAGATATTAAGCTGGAGTAATGGCGAGGTTAAAAAGCCTGAAACAATCAATTATCGTACTTTAAAACCTGAGCGAGATGGTCTTTTCTGCGCAAAAATTTTTGGACCTGTGCGTGATTATGAATGTCTCTGCGGCAAGTATAAAAAGATGCGCTACAAAGGCGTAGTATGCGAGAAGTGTGGCGTAGAGGTAACTTCTGCAAAAGTTCGACGTTCTCGCATGGGGCATATCGAGCTAGTTACGCCAGTTGCGCATATTTGGTATGTCAACTCGCTCCCTAGTAGAATTGGAACTCTATTGGGCGTAAAGATGAAAGATCTTGAGCGTGTGCTTTACTATGAGGCTTACATTGTCAAGATTCCAGGTGAGGCATTCTATGACAATGAAGGTACAAAACCAGTCTCGAAGTATGATGTCCTGAATGAAGAGCAGTATCAAAGCCTTAATCAACGATTTGAGCACACTGGATTTGTTGCGCAGATGGGCGGAGAGGCGGTTAAAGAACTATTAAGTCAAATTGACCTAGTTGAGCTTTTACATATGTTGCGAGAGGAGATTGGAGCGACAAATTCCGAGGCTAAGAAAAAGACAATTATCAAGCGATTAAAAGTTGTCGAGAGCTTTATTAACTCTGGAAATCGCCCTGAGTGGATGATGCTTACTACATTGCCTGTATTGCCACCTGATTTGCGACCACTTGTTGCACTTGATGGTGGAAAATTTGCAGTCAGCGATGTAAACGATCTTTATAGACGTGTTATAAATAGGAATCAGCGACTTAAGCGACTTATGGAGCTTGACGCACCTGAAATCATTATCCGCAACGAGAAGCGAATGTTGCAAGAGGCAGTGGATGCGCTGTTTGATAACGGCAGAAACGCAAATGCAGTAAAGGGTGCAAATAAGCGACCACTTAAATCATTGTCTGAAATAATCAAAGGAAAGCAGGGGCGATTCCGTCAGAATCTACTTGGAAAGCGTGTGGACTTCTCAGGACGAAGCGTAATCGTCGTTGGTCCAAACCTACGCATGGATCAGTGTGGATTACCTAAGGGAATGGCACTTGAGCTGTTTAAGCCGCATATTTTGGCAAAGCTTGAAGAAAAGGGTTATGCAACAACGCTAAAGCAAGCTAAAAAAATGATTGAACAGAAGTCAAATGAGGTGTGGGAGTGCTTGCAAGAGATTGTTGATGGATATCCGGTTATGTTAAACCGTGCGCCAACGTTGCATAAACAGTCAATCCAGGCATTCCATCCAAAATTAATTGATGGCAAAGCTATCCAGCTACACCCGCTTGTGTGCTCGGCGTTCAACGCAGACTTTGACGGCGATCAAATGGCGGTGCATGTGCCATTATCACAAGAGGCTATCACAGAGTGCAAGCTACTGATGTTGAGCTCTATGAATATACTTCTTCCAGCCAGTGGTAAGGCGGTAACAGTTCCATCACAAGATATGGTTTTGGGTCTATATTACCTTTCGTTAGCAAAAGAGAAGTCAAAAGGTGAGCATAAGCTATTTAGTAGCATCGATGAGATTATGATTGCACTTGAGGCTGATGCGGTAGGAATCAACACGAGAATTCGAATAATTGATGATCGTAGGCAGTTGTATACGACCGTTGGACGTATGATTATCAAGTCGATTCTTCCTGACTTTGTGCCAGTAAATCTATGGAATAAAGTTCTTAAGAAAAAAGATATCGCAGCACTGATCGATCATGTATATAAAGAGGGCGGGCTAGGAGTTACGGCGAAGTTCCTTGATAATCTCAAAGATCTCGGCTTTAAATATGCGACATCAGCGGGAATTTCGATATCAAGTGATGATATTCGTGTGCCAGATCTAAAGCGCAAGGTTGTCGATTCTGCGAAGAAGAAGGTCAAGGAGATCCAGGCACAATTTGGCGCAGGTCTATTAACAGAGCAAGAGCGATACAACAAAATTATCGACGTATGGACTGATACGAATAATCGCCTGGGTAGCGATATGATGAAGCTAGTGCAGAGCGATAAGAGTGGCTTTAACTCTATTTATATGATGGCGGATTCTGGAGCGAGGGGTAGTGCGGCACAGATTCGCCAGCTTTCCGCGATGAGGGGATTAATGGCCAAACCAGATGGTACGATTATTGAGACGCCTATTATTTCAAACTTCAAAGAAGGTCTAAATGTCCTTGAATACTTTATTTCGACTCACGGTGCACGAAAAGGTCTAGCGGATACCGCGCTTAAGACAGCGAACGCTGGATATCTAACGCGTAAGCTTATTGACGTTTCGCAAAACGTTAAGGTCATAATGGATGATTGCGGTACACATGAGGGTGTTGAGATTACTGATATTGCTGTTGGTAGTGAGCTTATTGAGCCACTAGAGGAGAGAATCTTTGGTCGTGTAGTGGCTGAAGATGTTATAGATCCTATTACGAATGAGATTCTTGTTAGCGAGGGTAGCCTCATTGACGAGGATATGGCGAAAAAGATTAAAGAAGCAGGTGTTAAAGCGGTGATTATTCGTACGCCTGTGACTTGTAAGGCTGAAAAAGGCGTATGCAGCAAGTGTTACGGTCTAAACCTTGGAGAGGGCAAGGTAACTCATCCGGGTGAAGCTGTCGGTGTTGTTGCAGCGCAGTCAATCGGCGAGCCAGGAACTCAGCTTACACTTAGAACATTCCACATTGGTGGAACGGCATCTAGATCGCAAGAGGAGCGACAGGTTATTGTTGAGAAAGAGGGCTTTATTCGTTACTACAACATCAAGACATATAAGAATCGTGATGGTAAAAACATTGTTGCAAATCGCAGAAATGCTGCTGTTCTTTTGGTTGAGCCAAAGATTAAGGCGCCATTTGAGGGTGAGCTAAAGGTTGATACAGTTCACGAGGAGATTGTCATTAGTGTTATTGGCAAGAGTGAGACAGTTCGTTACTCGCTACGAAAGAGTGATGTAGCTAAACCAAACGAACTCGCTGGTGTTACTGGTAAAATCGAGGGTAAATTCTATATCCCTTATGGAAGCGGAACCAAGGTGCGTGAGCATGGAAGCATCGTTGAAATTATTAAGGATGGCTGGAATGTGCCAAATCGAATTCCTTATGCTAGCGAGCTAAAGGTTGAAGATAATGCACCAATAACGCAAAAAATCATCTCTAAAGAGCAAGGTATTGTGAAGTACTATCGTCTAAAAGGTGACTATTTGGAGAGATTCCGTGATGTTAAGCAAGGTGAAAAGGTAGTCGAGAAGGGGGTCTTTGCAGTCGTTGCCGATGAGAATGATAGAGAGGCAATGCGTCACTATATTGCGCGTGGATCTATTATTGAGATTGCTGATAGCATGGAGGTTAAGCCAGATATGTTAATTGCTAGCCCTGTGACAGGTGAGCAGATTATAATCGCCGACTGGGATCCATACTCTAATCCAATCATTGCTGAAGAATCTGGCGTGGTTAAGTATGAGGATATTATCCCGGGCGTGACTGTGACAGAGCAGGTTGATGAGCTGACTGGACAGAGTAGGCTTGTGGTAAATGAATATATTCCGACATCATTTAAACCAACTATAGTGGTTGCCTCTGCTAATGGTGATTTAGCTCGCTATGTGCTCGATTCTAAGACGGCGATTTTTGTAGCTGATGGCACAAGCGTGGAAGTAGCTGATGTGCTTGCCAAGACGCCAAAAGCGTTGGCTAAATCAAAGGATATCACTGGTGGTCTACCGCGAGTTTCTGAGCTATTTGAAGCAAGAAAGCCAAAAGATCCAGCTGTTCTTGCTGAGATTGATGGAGTTATTAGTTTTGGTAAGCCAATACGTGGTAAGGAGCGCATTGTTATTACTGCTGAAGATGGTCGTACAAGCGAGTACGCCGTGGATAAGAGTAAGCATATTCTGGTGCATAGTGGTGAGTTTGTCCATGCTGGAGAGGCTATCACTGATGGTGTGGTCTCAAGCCATGATATTTTGAGAATCTCAGGCGAGAAAGAGCTACATAAGTATATTGTTAGCGAAGTTCAGCAGGTATATCGCCGACAGGGTGTAAATATTGCTGATAAGCACATTGAGATTATCGTATCGCAGATGTTGAGACAAGTAAGAATAGTTGACAGTGGAAATACAAAGTTTATCGAGGGTGACTTGATTAGCAAGCGACACTTCCGTGAAGAAAATGAACGCGTAATGCGCCTAGGTGGTGAACCAGCAATTGCTGAGCCAGTTCTGCTAGGAATCACGCGTGCAGCTATCGGAAGTGATAGTATTATTTCAGCTGCTTCATTCCAAGAAACAACAAAGGTGTTAACTGAAGCTAGCATCGCAGCTAAGATAGATCATCTTGAAGATTTAAAAGAGAATGTTGTTTTGGGGCGAATGATTCCAGTTGGAACAGGAATTTATAAGAATAAGAAAGTGCGTATAAAAGAGCGAGACGAAAGGGCTTAACTACCCCTTTCGTTAAGACAAATACAAGCTTATTTTAAGTAAAATATAGTTTGTTTTTGTCAATAAAAATTTAAAAAATTTCAAGTTGAAGGAAATAAAGTGCCAACTATTAACCAGCTTATTAGACATGAGAGAAAGAAGGCGATTAAAAAGTCAAAATCGCCAGCTTTGGTGAACTGCCCACAAAGGCGTGGAGTCTGCACCCGTGTATATACAACAACACCTAAAAAACCGAACTCAGCTTTGAGAAAAGTTGCAAAAGTGCGACTCACAAGTGGCTTTGAGGTCATTAGCTACATCCCTGGCGAGGGTCATAACTTGCAAGAGCACTCAATCGTACTTATCCGTGGTGGAAGGGTAAAAGACTTACCAGGTGTTAAATATCACATTATCCGTGGCGCACTTGATACCGCTGGAGTGCAGAAGCGAAATGTATCAAGAAGTAAGTATGGTGCCAAAAAGGGCAAAGCAGGTGCTGCTCCAGCTCCTGGCAAGAAAAAGTAGACATATTAATTCGGTGAAGGAATAATTTATGAGAAGAAGAAAAGCCCCTATTAGAGAGATTTTGGGTGATCCTATATATGGTAACAAGGTTGTTACTAAGTTTGTAAATAAGATGATGTATGACGGAAAGAAGAGTGTAGCTGAGAAGATTATCTATGCCACATTTGATAAGATTGAAGAGAAAACAAAAGAGAAGGGAATCGAAGTATTCGAAAAAGCCCTTGAGCGTGTACGACCAATGGTAGAGGTGAGAAGCAGAAGAGTTGGCGGTGCAACATATCAAGTGCCAGTAGAGGTTCGTGCAGCTCGTCAGCAGTCCTTATCTATCCGCTGGTTACTTGAAGCAGCGCGCAAACGAAATGAGCGTACAATGGTAGATAGACTTGCAAATGAGTTTATTGATGCTGCAAATGATCGTGGTTCGGCATTTAAAAAGAAAGAAGATGTTCACAAGATGGCTGAAGCTAACAAAGCTTTTGCTCACTATAAGTTTTAAGAATATGGCGGAGGGGTGCTTGTCTAGCTACTAGAGCGACTCTTCGCCAAGCTACTCACGCTTCTCTTACTTTTTGCTTCTGCTTGAAGCATCTCACAAATCTATATTTGAGGAAATACTATGGCCAGGAAAATACCATTAAATCGTATTCGTAACATAGGTATCGCTGCTCACATTGA
Source organism: Wolinella sp. (assembly GCA_052170135.1). Classification (GTDB taxonomy): domain Bacteria; phylum Campylobacterota; class Campylobacteria; order Campylobacterales; family Helicobacteraceae; genus Wolinella. Next base: position 3,218 of record JBQNBC010000017.1, on the reverse strand, counting down.
TGCCGGTAAGACAACTACATCAGAGAGAATTCTATTCTATACAGGCGTAAGCCATAAAATTGGAGAGGTGCATGATGGTGCCGCTACAATGGACTGGATGGAGCAAGAGAAAGAGCGTGGCATTACAATTACTTCAGCCGCAACTACATGTTTTTGGAAAGATTATCAGATTAACCTTATTGACACTCCTGGGCACGTTGACTTTACTATTGAAGTAGAGCGCTCTATGAGAGTTCTTGACGGAGCCGTGGCTGTATTCTGTTCTGTTGGTGGTGTTCAGCCACAGAGCGAAACTGTATGGCGACAGGCGAACAAATATGGCGTTCCACGAATGGTTTTTGTAAATAAGATGGATAGAATTGGTGCTAACTTCTTTAATGTAGAGAATCAGATCCGGGATCGCCTAAAAGCTAGACCAGTGCCTATTGTGATACCTATTGGCGCAGAGGATTCTTTTAAGGGTATGGTTGATTTGATAACCATGAAGGCTTACGTTTGGAATAACGAGGCAATGGGTGCTAATTATGATATTGAGGAAATCCCATCGAATTTAGTTGATAAGGCTAATGAGTACCGAGAAAAGATGGTTGAGGCAGCAGCTGAGCAAGATGAAGCTCTCATGGAGAAGTACCTAAATGGCGAGGAGTTGAGTATTGAGGAGATCAAGGCTGGAATTAAAATTGGTTGTCACTCTATGGCTATCATACCTATGCTTTGCGGTTCTTCATTTAAGAATAAAGGTGTTCAAGTTTTACTTGATGCAGTTATTGATTATCTTCCAGCTCCAACTGAGGTTACTGATATTAAAGGCATGGATGCAAAAGATGAGAGTCGTGAAGTAAGCGTTCAATCGTCAGATGATGGAGAGTTTGCGGCACTTGCATTTAAGATTATGACAGACCCATTTGTTGGTCAGCTTACATTTGTGCGTGTTTATCGTGGTAGCCTGGAGAGTGGTAGTTATGTCTATAACTCTACAAAAGGAAAAAAAGAGCGCGTTGGGCGGTTGCTAAAAATGCACGCAAACAAGCGCGAGGATATTAAGGAGATTTGTGCAGGTGAGATTTGCGCTTTTGTAGGGCTTAAAGAGACACTTACGGGGGATACTCTCTGCTCTGAGAAAGAGCCCGTAATTCTGGAACGTATGGAATTCCCCGAGCCGGTTATTTCGATTGCCGTTGAGCCAAAGACCAAGGCAGATCAGGAGAAGATGGCGATTGCTCTAGCCAAGCTTGCAGAGGAAGATCCGAGCTTCCGTGTTGCTTCTGACGAGGAGACAGGTCAGACGATTATTTCCGGTATGGGCGAGCTTCATCTCGAGATTATTGTTGATCGTATGAAGCGTGAATTTAAAGTCGAGGCAGAAGTTGGCCAGCCACAGGTTGCATTCCGTGAGACGATTCGCAAAGCAGTCAATAAAGAGTGCAAATACGCGAAGCAATCAGGCGGTCGTGGACAGTATGGACACGTATTTATTAAGCTTGAGCCACAAGAAGCAGGCAAGGGTTATGAGTTCATCAACGAGATTAGCGGCGGTGTGATTCCAAAAGAATATATTCCTGCGGTTGATAAGGGTATTAAGGAAGCGATGCAGTCTGGTGTTCTTGCTGGCTATCCAGTGGTTGATTTTAAAGTTACGCTATATGATGGTAGTTACCATGATGTTGACTCTTCAGAAATGGCATTTAAAATTGCTGGTTCTATGGCATTTAAAGATGCTGCACGTGAAGCGAATCCAGTTCTTCTAGAGCCTATTATGAAGGTAGAGGTTGAAGTTCCTGAAGATTATATGGGCGATGTTATTGGTGACCTAAACCGAAGACGTGGTCAAATCAATTCTATGGGTGATCGTTCTGGTATAAAAGTGCTAAATGCATTTGTTCCGCTTGCTGAGATGTTCGGATATTCTACGGATCTTCGCTCTGCAACTCAAGGACGTGGAACATACACTATGGAATTTAGCCACTATGGTGAAGTTCCAGGAAATATATCTAAAGAGATTATCGAAAAGAGAAAAGGTTAATTTTACCTCAGGGAATCCGCCTTGGATTCCCCATTTGTTTCATTCCTATCGATTTTTATTCTCCCGCTACTTCCTTGCAATTAGTAGTATCCCCATATGATATTTTTGCCTAAATAAACTATATATATGTATCATCAATTCTCATCAAGATGCTTCGTTGGTTTTGGCTATTGTGTTGTTTTTAGTAGGGTGTAGATTGTATTAAAGTTTACTGTTTTAAATAAGACTAGAGAGAATCTCAAAATATCGCAAGAGATTCTCTCTATAAAATCATGACCTATCCATAGTTGCTATAGTGGATTGCTTTTTGGATAGGGTAGGGCTTGTCTTTTTGCACGCACGCAGGTCTATTCTGCCAGAGTGTGTGTAAATATTCATTCTTTCACCTCTAGCAAAACCAATTAAAGTTATGCCTAGCTCTTGTGCGCTTTTAATTCCCAAAAATGTCGCAGCAGCTCGTGATACAATCACTGGAATATCGTGCATAACAGCTTTTACCACCATCTCCATGGAGAGACGACCGCTGACTATTAGCACCGATTTTATTGTATTGATCCCGTTTAGGCGCGCCTTGCCTACGACTTTATCAATTGCGTTGTGTCTTCCGATATCTTCACATGATAGCTCGCCACCGTTTTCTAATAGAAGTGTGGCGCGATGCACGCAGCCTGTCTCATGAAATAGGTGGCTACTGATCTCAAACTCTTCGATGCCATTCCAGATTCTCTCGAGCGAAACTTGCATCGGAGTTGAGATAAATTTACGCAAGATATTACCTTCTAAATTCCCAGTAATTCCTACGCAGCAGCCAGATGTGAGCGTTTTTTCTCGGAATAAATTTGCGATATTTTCGTGATTTATGTTTGCCTTGACATAGACTGCACGCCCATCTTGTGAGATCTGCACACTATCTAGGTCATCTATATTTTCTATCACGCCTTCACTCATAAGGAATCCTATCGCATGCGCGTCTTGATCACGCGGAAGGCACATCATCGACATTAGTTTCGAGCCATTTAGATATAGGCTGACGCGCTCTTCTTTGATTACGATATCCTCTTCTTCAGCAAGGATTCTCTCATCTCCAATTCTTTCAATAACTACTTTTTTTATGAGGCTATCGGTGGATCTCATACCCCTCCCCTCCCTTGTAGCTCCTCATAGTAGAATCTATGCAATATAGCTAGCTCTTCTT
>JBQNBC010000016.1:0-31117 GCA_052170135.1 Wolinella sp. | reverse complement strand
GCGTATTTCGCCCTCGACATTACTGTGAACGCGATCTGTGAAATTGTTATCCGAGAAAAGAATCGGCTGTATTTTTTATGGGTGAGCCTCGACTTCACCGCGGTTGCGTCCATTTTCCTTTGCTCTATAGAGGGCTTTATCTGCCATTTTATAGATGAAGTCAGAGCTACAACATCCCATGCCCTTACTGCAGCTAAAAAGCCCAAATGAGACTGTTACGTATCCTATGTCACCATTTAGCTCGTGTGGGATTTTCAGGTCGCCTATCGCCATTCTAATAGAATCGATAAAATCAAATATCTCACCATCACCAAGTTCTGATATGACTACGCCAAACTCCTCGCCACCGAGTCTAAAGGCAAAATCGCCACCGCGACGCAATGAGTTTTTTATGACTGTAGCAACCTTGATTAAGACTTCATCTCCTTTTTGGTGTCCGTAGCGGTCATTTAGTTGTTTGAAGCGGTCGATGTCAAAAATGGCAAAATGTATCCCATATGTACCTCGTGAGGCGCGACGCAACTCCTGCTCCATAATGCTATTGAAGTGTCGGCGATTGTAAAGCCCAGTCATATCATCTGTGATGCTTAGCTCTTCGATTCTCTTTTTGTCAGTGATATCTTGGCGAATTGCGATATAGCCTATGCAAGTACCGCTCATATCTCTTAGTGGCTCAATCTGCGTGTCAACCCAATAGTAGCCACCGTCTTTAGTGCAATTCTTCATCTCGCCACGCCACGTTTTGAAGTCGCTTTTTAGTATGGATGACCACATGGACACGCATAGAGAATCAGTCATATCTGGGTGGCGCATTATGCTGTGTGGCATGCCAATTAGCTCACTCTTTGTGTAGCCTGAGATTTTGCAAAATGCCTCACTAACGTATGTGATTCGCCCATTTATATCCGTTGATGATGTAATTACGCATCTATCGATTATGTCTATATAGCGATTTAGATTAAAGCTTAGCTCTTCTTCACGGATGCGCGCCTGCACTTCGATATTCATCATATTGTTTATTAGTTGCGCTAGTTGTCGTAGCTCCTCGAACTCTATCTTTTTTAGATCGAGCTCTTTGTGATGAGAGGCGAACTCTTGTAGGCTGGAGATTAGCTGTGATAGGCTCTTATCGCTCTTTTTTCTTATGATATTTGAGAAAAAAATGACAATAGCTAAAAGTATTATCGATAGTACAAAAAATTGTGTCAGCTGATTATAAAAGTTCTTGATTCTCGTTTGGCGATGCCTTTCCATGTAGGCTTCAAAGTCGTTTAGTCTTATTCCAGCACCGATAATCCATCCACGAGCTGGACATTCTGTGATGTAAGAGAGGCGTTTAGTTTCTGTTTTATCGTTAGTATTTTTCCAAAAATATTCTACAAATCCACCATTTGGATTCTCTTTTAGGCTTTTCTTTAGGAAGTCATACATCGATTGACCATCATTTACAAATGTATCGTGCGTGTTTGGTCGCTTTTCATTGTATCCATCTGCGCCCATTAGGACATCGCCTTGATAATCCATGATAACAAGGTATCGCTCGTTGTGAAATGTGCTTTGCATAGATGCCAAAAGACGGAGAATCTCTTCTTCGCTTGCACTACCATTGCCTTGTAAAAATGTCATGTACTCGATTGTGTTATATGCCTGTTCTACCATTTGTGCTAGTAGGATTTTGCGCTGATCTATGTAGTTATCAGCAAACCATTTGCTTTCGCGTTCCCAGTTTACCCAATTTAGGATCGTAAGCGATATGCCCATTGCGATAAATATCATCAATGCCGACATTAGAGATGCTTTAAATGCAAGCCATGATATTTTGGTTGAAATCCTTGACTTAGGCATATTTGCGTTGCTCCCGCTGTAATAATCTTAAGAATCTTATAGTGTGTTTGTTAATGTTTTTAATCCTAAATTATAGCCAAAAACATACAAAATTAAGCATAATTTATATGTATTATATTTTTTGTAACATAGTTTTTGGTGATTAAAGCAAGGGTATTTTGCTTTGTATCTTATCTGTTGCATTTTTTACTATCTTTTATCGTGGATGATGGCATTTTTAGGGGGGGGGGGGGGATTCTTGTCCGCGGAGTGACTAAAATTATGCAGATATATGCAGTGTGTTTAATGTTGTTATGAGTAAAAATTTGCGCCATAGATCGTTGATTTATTACGTATTTATTGGTGTTTTGCGATATTGTTGGCATACGATTCTTTATTAAGTCAGAAGCTATCTTTTGATAGATTTATGTCCGCTTGTTCTAAGACTTGTGATAATTATTACTAGGCTGATACAATCTAAAAACTTAAAGGTTGAGTTTCAAATACCATCTAAAGTATGACTATATAAAATATATAGTCATAGCATAGATTGAAAATTTTTATAAAGTAAATACCAATAATTTGACTGCATAGAACCGTTTTAAGGAGGTGTGTTTGAAGTTGCTACTCTTAGAAGATGAGCCGGTATTGCAGAAGGTGATTGTGAGATTCTTGCAGGGGCGAGGGTTTGAGGTGAGTGCGTGTTCTACTGTTGGCGATGCGATAGGCGAACTAAAAAGCGGGCAGGATTTTGTGCTTTTTGTAGTTGACGTGATGCTACCAGATGGCAATGGAATTGCATTTTTAGAGCAACTAAAAGCAACACTATTTGCACCAAAAGTAATTATTGTTAGTGCCGATTCTCGTATCCAAACAATAGAAAAAGCCTTTTTGAGCGGTTGTGAGGATTATTTGAAAAAGCCCTTTGATATACAAGAGCTTGGACTAAAGATTGACAAGCTCCTTGGGCGCCTTAGTCAAGAAATCATAATAGGCAATGAAATCGTCTATGAGCGCGTCAGCCACATACTCACAATAAAAGGCGAAGTATGCAAATTATCGCCACGCGAGGGTATATTTTTTGATGTTTTGGTGCAAAATATTGGCTGTGTGGTAAAGACAAAGGTGCTAGAAGAAGTAATATGGGGCGGTAAAGCCCCATCAAATGATGCGCTAAGAACCATGATAAAGCGTGTACGCCGTAAAATCGGCGAGGGGATGATAGAGAATGTATCTGGCGTTGGATACAAGCTTGTAAAGGGATGAAGCCATCACTTTTTATATTTTATAGCGATTCTTGCGGAGATCGCACGTGAGATATGTGGCTGTATCTTACAATTTTTCTTTAGTCCTCATGGCATAAAATTCCGCACGATACGATTCCCATTGTCTGGTCAGTATCGCCTCTCTAGCACCACGAACAAGGTTTAGATAGTAGCTTAGATTGTGGATTGAGGCGAGGCGGAAGTAGCTAAATTCCCCGCTTCTAAACAGGTGGTTTAGGTAGGCGCGTGAGTGGTTGCGACATGTGTAGCAGTCACATAGCGGATCTATTGGCGATTCGTCGAGTTTAAAGCGTGGTGATTTTATTGATAGCTTGCCGAAGTGTGTGAAAAGTGTCCCGTTTCGCGCGTTTCTTGTTGGCATGACACAGTCAAACATATCTATGCCACGCGCGATTCCTTCGATGATGTCTTCAGGTGTACCTACTCCCATGAGGTAGCGAGGCTTATCTATTGGCATTAGCGGTGTTGTAAAGTCAAGCGTTTCATACATCTGTTCATTTGGCTCACCAACGGCGAGTCCGCCAATGGCAAAACCATCAAAGTCGCCAAGTCCTACTAGACTTCTAGCTGAAATCTCGCGAAACTCCTTGTCTGTGCCACCTTGAATTATCGCGAAAAGATTATTTGTCTTTGCATCACCTTCACGCTTTTTGCTCTCGTGGTAGCGTAGCGAACGTTCTGCCCATCGCGTGGTGCGTTCTATGGATTCTTTGATTCTCTCTTTTGGCGCTGGTAGCCCGACTAAATCATCTAAAACCATCATGATGTCACTGTTTAGATTGTATTCTATATCAAGCACTTTTTCTGGCGTAAATAGGTGTTTTGAGCCATCGATATGACTTCTAAATACGATTCCTTCCTCGCTATGCTTTGTATTGTGATTTAGGCTAAAGGCTTGGAAACCACCGCTATCTGTGAGGAAGTTTCGCCCAAATTTGCTAAAGCCATGCAATCCACCTAATTTTGCTATTGTCTCATCTCCGGGGCGTAGATATAGATGATATGTGTTACCGAGGATTATTGGGGCGTTGACATGTTCTAAAAGATCTGTGAAATCAAGCGCTTTCACACTAGCTTGCGTTCCTACTGGCATAAAAATAGGCGTAGGAATCTCTCCGTGCGCTAGGTTTAGATTCCCTGCGCGAGCGAGGTTGTCCGTGGCTTGTAGTGTGAAAGTCATTTCACGCTCCTGTTGTAAAAATCTGGTGCGATGATAGCAAAAAGCAACGTGCGCCTGTTCGATTCTCCTCTTTGGTTGTGTTTGGTAGAATGTCGTAAAAAATGCTTTAGATTGGATTTTGCCATCAAGCGTAAAATTCAAATAAGACAAAAATAAACGCGCGCAAGGGGCAAAATGAGACGATTTATGATTCTGTATCTTCTATTTTTTGCGCCCTCTAGCGTATTTTGTGCCACGCCTTTGGTGTTGAAGCAAAAGTATTATTTTCGCGATTCAGCTCTCTATTCGACAGATTTTTTTGATGGAATCGAGCGCTTTTTTGTGCTGGAGATTTCGCGAGATTTGCAACTTTATAAGGTCAAAAGTAGTGAGATTGTGCGTGTTTTTAGAGACCATGGAATTGCCATAGAGGCAAAAAACAGCGTGGTTGAATTCGAAAAGGCACTTGAGAGTGGCGAGTTAGATGAGTTGGCTCAGATCGTGGGTGAGAAGTTTATAAAAAAGCATGCTGGTTATCAGATTCTCATTAAAGATGTGAAGATTTCACCCATCACTTCTAGCGTACTTTCTGGGCTAAAGTTAATAGATATAGATTTTGATGAGAAGCTTTTAAAGCGTTATCATGGGACTTTTAATGCTACATTTGAAGATGCTAAGGGCGAGAAGAGAAAGCTATTTTTTCGCTATGAAGTAGACGCAACTATCGAGGCGATTTTTACTAAAAGTGTTTTAAAAAGTGGGGATTTACTCAGCTATGGTGAGGTTGAGGTGAGACGGATTCCTTTTGAGCGCGTGAGTAGCGAGCTTATGCGCAAGAATCAAGTCGGCGAAGTATCCGTAAAGTCATATACTTCGGCGAATGCGATTCTTACACAGGATAAAATTATCCCAAAAAAGGTGATTCGTCGTGGAGATGTTGTGCGTGTGATAATTAATGAAGGTGGTGTAAATCTCGAATTTAGCGCACTTGCACAGCAAGATGGCGCAGTTGGTGAGAAAATTAGAGTTAGAAATGAGCGCAATAAAAAAAGCTACGATGTGCGAGTGGTCGATTCTTTAATGGTGGTGATAGATTGAAAAAACTGACAATTGCCCTTAGTGGTGCGAGTGGTGTTGGGCTTGGGCTTAGATTTGCGCGTGCGATTCCTCGTGAAATTGAACTTTTTGTGATCGCTACAGATGGGGCTAGGATAGTCGCACAGAAGGAAGAATCAAGGGAGTTTAAGATTCTTAGCGATGATAATGTTAGTGAATGTGTTGCATCTGGTAGTTTTGGTGTCGATGCGATGGCTATTGTACCTTGTAGCATGAATACTCTTGCAAAAATTGCGCATGGAATCGCAGATAACCTTACAACGCGTGCAGCGAGCGTGATGCTAAAAGAGCAAAAGAGACTGCTACTAGCACCGCGCGAGATGCCTTTTGGAGCGATTATGCTTGAAAATATGCTAAAACTTGCGCGTCTTGGTGTTGTGATTTCTCCCCCCGTGGCTGGTTACTATGCGGAAATCAAGAATCTTGAGGCCATGGAGGATTTTTGGATTGGCAAGTGGCTAGATAGCCTAGGAATCGCTCATGATCTCTATAAGAAATGGGAGGGATAAAGGTGCAAAAAATAGCTATATACCCAGGGACATTTGACCCACTTAGTAGTGGGCATATAGATATTGTCCGTCGCGCAAGTGGAATTTTTGAGACGCTAATCGTCGCTGTCGCGCAATCAGCTGGCAAACGACCGATGTTTTCGTTGCATGAGCGCGTAGAGATGGTAGAGCTAGCGGTATGTGGCATGAAAAATGTGCGCGTTGAGAGCTTTGACTCACTTCTTGCTGACTTTGCAAAGGAGCGTAATGCGACACTTATTGTGCGTGGATTGCGCGCTGTGAGCGACTTTGAATACGAGTTGCAGATGGGCTATGCAAACTCATCGTTAAATCCAGAGCTAGAGACAATTTATCTCATGCCGTGCTTGCAAAATGCCTTTATTAGCTCCTCTGTGATTCGTTCGATTCTCGCCCATGAAGGGAGAATTTCGCACTTAGTGCCAAGCGAAGTCTATGAGTATATAAGCGCAAGGCGGGTGTGTAAATGAAGAATCTATATGTTGCGATAGAGGGGATTGATACGTGTGGCAAGAGTACGCAAATCGCTCTGCTTAGAGAACGCTTTCCCGAGGCGATTTTTACCAAAGAGCCGGGCGGAAGTGTGCTTGGCGAGAAGCTAAGAGAGATTCTTTTGCATGGTGAGGCTAGGAGTGCGCGCGCAGAGATGTTGTTGTTTCTCGCTGACAGGGCGGAGCATGCAGAGAGTGTGCTGAAGAATCGTGAGGAATCGTTACTTTTTTCAGATCGCAGTCTAGTCTCTGGAATCGCCTATGCTAGTGGCTTTGAGATGGATTGGCTCGTGGAGCTAAACCTTTTTGCCGTCTGTGGAATTGTGCCAGATTTGGTCGTGATTTTGGAGCTTACTCAAGATGAGCTAGAGCGGAGAATTTCACAAAAGAGTAGAGATACGATCGAATCGCGTGGAGTTGAATATCTAATGGAGTTGCAAGAGCGGATAAAAGAGGCATCAAGCACACTTAAAATAGCTACTTTGGTTATTGATGCTTCGAAGTCTCCTGGTGAGATTTGCGAAATAATCGCATCGAGTGTGCGTGGCGTATGAAGTGTGTATTGTGCGCACGCTGGTCGCTAAATATAATATGCAAAGAGTGTCTAGAGTGGATACAAATAGTACCGCAAAAGCGCGATATAGACGGCTTTAGTGTGTATAGTTTTTATGATTTTGATGAGATTAGAGAGTGCCTGCATAGTAAATATTCGGTAGTTGGGAGCAAGATTTTTGCTCTATTGGCGCAAAAGGCGGCGCATTTTTTCTTAAAAGAGGCTAGATTTGAAAATGTCAGCGGAATCGCGCTTGATGATGAGCCAAATGGAGGGTATTCTCATACGGCTATTATTGCTAGAGCCTTTAAATGTACTGGAATTAAGCCCAAAGTCGGCGTGCTAAGAGCAAAGAATCGAGTGAGTTATGCTGGGCGGAGCTTGGAGTTTAGACAGAAGAATCCACGCGGATTTTATGCCAATTCTTTGTCTGGGGATGTGGTGTTGTTTGATGATTTGATAACAACCGGCAGCACCATGTTAGAGGCTAAGCGGGCTGTTGAGATTGGTGGTGCTAGTGTCCTTTTTGGAATATGTTTAAGCGATGCGCGAGGAATCGTGAAATAATGGAGGTAGTATGAGCTCTAGGCGTGTATGTGTTTTTGACTGTGAGACAGTTCCTGATGTGGAGTTTTTGCGTTCGCAATGGGGATGCTCTGGGAGTGATTTAGAGGTGTGCGAGCAGGCTTTTGTTATGCAGAAAGAAAAAAATGGGAGCACGTTTTTGCCTCATCCTTTTCATAAAATCGTAAGTCTTGCGGCAGTTTTAATTGATGATAGTGGGAATTTTCTACGAGTTGGTTGTTTTGCTAATGGTAAAGATGAGCGTGAGATTCTTGGTAAGTTTCTCGCTTATGTAAATCAGAAATCACCGAGGCTTGTTAGCTTTAATGGGCGTGGATTTGATATGCCGATGATGCTTTTAAGAGCGATGAAATATAACATTAGCGTGCCTGTTTACTTCGAAGTAAACGATCCTAGTGTTGGTATTAGCAAATGGGAAAACTATCGCTATAGATATAGCGAGCAGTTTCATACGGATTTGTATGACAGTCTGGGGAGTTATGGTACCGGCGAGCGTTCGCTACGGCTAGATACAGTATGCGCGATGTGTGGACTACCTGGGAAATATGATGTGCATGGTGATGATGTCTATAAGCTCTATTTTGCTGGCGAGCAGGAGAGAATCGATGAGTATTGTGAAAGCGATGTGTTAAATACTTATTGGCTACTATTGAAGTATGAGATTCTTAAAGGAAACTTGTCATTAGAGGATTATGCATTGTTGCTCGCAAGCTTTGCGGAGAAGATTCCAGATGGCAAAGGGTATAGCGATGTGTTTCGGAGTTATATTGAGCGTGAGCTTGATAATATTAAGATATAGAATAAGGGGTAGATAGGATGCTATCGCAAGAGATTTCACAATTTAACGACCTAAGGTATGAGATAAGAGCATACGCATGCTATCTTTTTAACCGAAATATAAAGAATCATCTCCCGTATATTGAGCTAAATAAGGTGCTAGAAGGGATGCACAAAATAGATAGCGAGACTGGTGTTATTAATGCATTATATGTGCTTGATGCGCATGGCACTCAAGCCTCAGAAACTATCACAAATGACCCTAAACAGCGCGGTGGTGTTGGTAGCAACCTAAATGAACGATCCTATTTTTATCAAGCGATAAAAGAGAAAAAGTGCATCCTGACTGATCCATATCCGACACAAAACACAGGCGAGCTTGTAGTAACAGTCGCGTATCCGCTTTATGATAAAGATGGTAACTTGTGGTATGTGGTATGCATGGATATAAAATTGGAGCAAGCGCTGCTTTTATCGCGCCCTACGCCTATTACTCGCGGTTTTACTCGATTTGGCAAGATAGTATATGCGACGCTTTCCATTATGCTGTGCTCTGTGGCGTTTTTCCTATTTTTAAAGGGAATTTTTAGCATGCATCAGGCTGTTCTTCACTTTAATGAACTTGATATTAAAGAGGTGTTTGAGGCGACGATTCTTCTTACTCTTTCGCTAGCGATTTTTGACCTTGTAAAGGCAATATTTGAGGAGGAGGTGCTAGGACGTAGCAAGGGCGATGCTTCGCGTGCTGTGCATCAGACGATGATACGTTTCCTTGGTTCTATTATCATTGCTATATCTATTGAAGCTCTTATGCTTGTCTTTAAATTCACCATTATCGAACCAGACAAGATCATCTATGCCGTCTATTTGCTTGGCGGCGTTACAATGCTTTTGCTTGGATTATCGGTCTATATACGCTTTGCCTACGCAGCTGGGGAGCGATAATGATAGGAATCATAAACTACAACATCGGGAATCTGGCCAGTGTTTACAATGCTTTTAAAAAAGTCGGTATAGATACAAGAATCGAGAGAGAAGCGAGCAGGATTTTTAGCTATGATAGACTTGTGTTGCCTGGGGTAGGGGCATTTGGTGATGCCATGGCGCACTTGAAGGAATCGGGCATGGCAGAAGCACTACTTGAGTATGCAAAGAGTGGAAGACCGATTTTGGGAATCTGCTTAGGTATGCAGCTACTTTTTGAGCGGAGCTATGAGTTTGGCGAGCATGAGGGGCTTGGGCTGATTAAAGGTGATGTTGTTGCTTTTGATAAGGCAATGTTAAATTCTGGCGAAAAGATACCACATATGGGCTGGAATCGATTCTTGGTGAGTAAGCATAGCACACTATTTAATGGGCTTGGCGATGAGTTTTATCTATATTTCGTCCACAGCTTTCACGCACAAGTTAAGAATCCAAATGATGTACTTGGAGTGTGTGAGTATGGGTATAAATTTGTAAGTGCAATAGAGCGAGAGAATCTGTATGGTTTTCAGCCACATCCAGAAAAGAGCCATGAAAATGGGCTGAGAATTTTGAAAAACTTTTGTGAAATTTAAGGAGTTATTTGTGGAGCTAATTCCAGCTATTGACTTAAAAGATGGTAAGGCAGTGCGCCTCACAAAGGGCATCATGGATAGCGCGAAGGTTTACAGCGATGAGCCCAGCGAGCTTGCGAAAATGTTTGAAGATTTTGGCGCAGAGTGGTTGCATATTGTTGACCTAAATGGTGCATTTGCTGGCGAGCCAAAGAATCTAGAGCAGATACGTAAAATAAGAGAATCGTGTAATCTCAAAATCGAGCTAGGCGGAGGAATCCGTGATGAAGCAACGATAAGACGGTATGTGGAGCTTGGCATTGACAGGGTGATTTTAGGCTCGATAGCGATGAGAAATCCAGACTTTGTCAAAGAGATGGCGAGTCGCTATAAAATAGCAGTAGGGATTGATGCAAAAGATGGATATGTCGCTGTTGATGGCTGGGCTGAAAAAGGTGAGATAGAGGCGGTAGAGCTAGCGACTATCTTTCGCAACGTGCCACTGGATGCAATAATCTGCACTGACATTTCAAAAGATGGCACGTTAGAGGGAGTTAATCGTGAATTTACTAATGCAATTGCGCGTGCATCTGGACACTTTACAATAGCAAGTGGTGGGCTTGCAAGCGAGGCTGAAATACCACTTTTAGATGCGTGCGATGGGATAGGTGGCGTGATTGTTGGCAAAGCATTTTACGAGGAGCGCATTGACCTTAGAGCACTCTATGCGCGATATGGAGGAGAGCGGTGAAACAGCCAACGCAAACTGCGCAAATTGTGGAGTTTTTAAAAGCAAATCTAAAGGAGCGTTTTAGTGCGCGTGAGATAGCTAGTGCGATAATCACAAAGTATCCAGAACTCTATAAAGATAAGCAAGACAGAAGCAAAGCGATCCATAGTGAAAGAGAGCTACTCAGTCAGGTGGTGTCAGAGATTGGGGCTAAAAAAGATGCGCTAGCTAGCGCAGGGATACTTTGGCAGGACAAGCCAAGTCCTAGGCGGTATTGGTTTAATAGCGGCAAAGATGATCCAATAAAGGAATCTAGCGTACAAGAGCGACTTTTAGAGCAGGATTTATATCCACTATTAGGGCACTATTTACGCGAGGAGTTGGGACTTTATTGGCATAGGATCGATGAGAAGCGCTCCAAAAATAGCTTTGGAAATGACGGGAATATTTGGCTCCATCCTGATATGGTGGCGGTGCAGATTCTTGATGGTGAATTTGATACGGTAACAAGGGAGTGTCTAAAGGATGCTGGAGCGTCGCGCGTGCGGTGGTGGTCGTTTGAAGTAAAGCGTGAGCTAAATAGGTCAAATGTGCGCAAGAGCTTTTTTCAAGCAGTGAGTAACTCAAGTTGGGCACATGAGGGGTATCTTGTGACAAGCGCAATCGCGACTAATGTCGATAGTGAGCTAAAAATGCTATCAAATCTCCATGGAATTGGTGTTATCGTTCTAAATGTAGAAAATCCGAGTGAAAGCGACATAGTCTACCCTGCGAGGATGCGTATGGAGATTGATTGGCACTCTGTTGATAGGATTGTTCGTGAGAATGTTGAGTTTAAAGAGGTTGTCGATTCTGTTGCTATCTACTATAAGACTGGCAAGCCAAAGGTTTTAGAGCAGCGTACTAGGGTAAAAATATCACACAAAGCATACAAAGATTAGAGTTGCGACGAGATAATTAATTAAAAATTTGATAAAATTTCAAACTATCGTATGTGCCTTAGATTTTTTGTGTTATCATCTATTTTAGAAGCAGAATTTGAGGAACTATTGCAAAAGGAGCGAAATTGAAACTGTTGGTAGTTGACGACAGCTCTACTATGAGACGAATTATAAAGAATACGCTATCGCGACTCGGCTATAACGATGTGCTAGAGGGTGAAAACGGAGTAGAAGGCTGGGAAAAGATGGATGCAAACTCTGATATTAAAGTTCTTATTACGGACTGGAATATGCCAGAGATGAATGGATTGGAACTGGTTAAAAAAGTGCGCGCAGATCAGCGGTTTACTGATATTCCTATAATTATGGTTACTACAGAGGGTGGTAAGGCCGAGGTTATAACTGCATTAAAAGCAGGCGTAAATAACTACATTGTCAAGCCTTTTACTCCACAGGTTCTCAAAGATAAGCTTGAAGCTGTATTGGGAATTAATGAAGGTTAATGGATAGATATTATCACGAGCTGGTGATAACGCCTAGTTCTTATATTGAGTTATTTGAAGATTTTCTGATAGAGTCTACTGGCGAGGCTATTGAGGAGATTGATGGGTCGATAGTAATTCGTAGTGAGGATGAGTTGCTATGGCTTGTTGATTCTCTCCATGACTTTTCTGGCTTATTAAGCGAGCGAAGTGGTGAGAAGGTTAGTTTTTTGCATTCTCTTGAGGTAAAGGAGAATCGGGACTGGGTAGAGCTATATAGGCAGTCTATACATCCTATTGAGTGCTCACCATTTTATATACGTCCGTCGTGGCATAATCCAAAGGATGATTGTATCGATATCTTGATTGACCCTGCGTTAGCTTTTGGTTCTGGGCATCACGGCACAACAAGTGCTTGCCTGAAATTTATTGGGGATATGAAGTTAGATCGTAAGCGTATCCTTGATGTTGGCTGCGGTAGTGGGATTCTTGGTATTGCTGCGCTGAAATTGGGTGGAATTGTGGAAGTGTGTGATACTGATGAGTTTGCTGTTAGTGAGGCGTATAAAAATGCTTCTCTAAATAGTGTTAGCTTTGGTAATTCATGGGTTGGGTCTATTGGTGAGGCTAGCGGAGAATATTATTTGATTACTGCAAATATTGTCGCCTCTATATTGATTTTGCTCGCCCCACAGCTTGTATCAAGGCTTGCCAGTGGCGGTTTTCTAGTGCTTTCTGGAATTTTAGAGAGTTACAGAGAAGATGTTTTGCGAAAATTTAGTGAATGCACTCTCGTTGATGAGATTCTTCAAGAGGAGTGGGTAACGCTTAAGTTATATAAAAAATAATATTTTAAGGAATTTATATGCCTCCTAATCAACCTGATGATAAAAACAGAC
The DNA here is from genome assembly GCA_052170135.1 of Wolinella sp. Lineage (GTDB taxonomy): Bacteria > Campylobacterota > Campylobacteria > Campylobacterales > Helicobacteraceae > Wolinella. The sequence continues at coordinate 18,209 of JBQNBC010000016.1, read as the reverse complement.
ATGATAAAAATCAAAATTTCTTTAATCAAAATCCACTTATGCTTTTTGCGATTTTTTCTATTGTCGCAATTCTGCTTTTCCGTACATTCTCTGGGGACGGTAGTACTGTAGATTCTATCGGCAGTAGACTTGGTGGTAGTACGGTAAACAAAAACATCAATTACTTTGAACTAAAAAAACTAATTGAAAGTAAAGAGGTGAATTTTGTCGCAATAGGTCAGACAATGATAAAAGCGGTGTCTGACAAGAGCGGTACAAAGACTATCTACAACGTCAAGCGTGTTACACCAGATCAGACATTAATACCTCTGCTTGATAAGCATGAAATAGAATACAGTGGCTACACTGAGGGTAACTGGCTAACTGATATGCTTTTTGGCTGGGTGTTGCCAGTTTTTATATTTTTTGCTATTTGGATGTTTCTTGCGTCACGTATGCAACGCAATATGGGTGGTGGAATACTTGGCATGGGTAGTTCTAAAAGGCTTATTAATTCCGAAAAGCCGAATATTAAATTTGATGATATGGCTGGAAATAATGAAGCCAAGGATGAGGTTGTTGAGATTGTTGATTTTCTTAAGAATCCAGATCGTTACCTAAACTTAGGTGCGAAGATTCCTAAAGGTGTGTTGCTTGTAGGGCCTCCAGGGACAGGTAAGACACTACTTGCTAAGGCTGTTGCTGGTGAGGCTAGCGTACCATTTTTTTCTGTGAGTGGTAGTAGTTTTATTGAGATGTTCGTTGGTGTTGGTGCTAGTAGGGTGCGCGACTTGTTTGAGACTGCAAAGAAGGAATCGCCATCGATTATTTTTATTGATGAGATTGATGCAATTGGAAAGAGTAGGGCTGCTGGGGGTATGATTAGCGGAAATGATGAGCGTGAGCAGACGCTAAATCAGCTTTTGGCTGAGATGGATGGCTTTGGTTCTGAGTCTTCCCCAGTCATTGTGTTAGCTGCGACAAATCGTCCTGAGGTTCTAGATCCTGCGCTATTGCGTCCAGGAAGATTTGATAGACAAGTGTTGGTTGATAAGCCAGATTATAATGGGAGAATAGAGGTTTTAAAAATCCATATTCAGAGCATTAAGATTGCACGAGATGTTGACTTATCCGAGATTGCGAAGCTTACCGCTGGTCTTGCTGGGGCTGATTTGGCAAATATTGTCAATGAGGCAGCGCTTTTGGCTGGGCGTGCAAATAAGTTAGAGGTTGAGCAGAGCGACTTCAAAGAGGCTGTGGAGCGTGGGATCGCCGGACTAGAGAAAAAATCACGTAGGATTTCACCAAAAGAGAAGAGGATTGTCGCTTACCATGAGAGTGGTCATGCACTTATTGCAGAGATTACTAAGGGTGCGCGGCGTGTTAGTAAGGTGTCTATTATACCTCGTGGGCTTGCGGCACTTGGGTATACTCTAAATACGCCAGAAGAGAATAAATATCTCATGCAGAAGCACGAGTTGATTGCTGAGGTTGATGTGCTACTTGGTGGGCGTGCAGCCGAGGATGTATTTATTGGTGAAATTTCAACAGGTGCAAGCAATGATTTAGAGCGTACTACTGACATAATAAAAGGAATGGTGAGCCATTATGGTATGACTGAGGTAGTTGGGTTAATGGTGCTTGAAAAGCAAAAGAATCTATTTCTTGGTGGCGGTGCAACTTCTAGGGATTTTAGTGAAAAGACCGCAGAGGAGGTTGATTCTTATGTTAAGGCATCTCTAGATGAGCGATATAGCGCGGTTAAAAAGAGCCTAGAAGATTACCGTGACGCGATAGAGGCTATAGTTCATGAGTTATTTGATAAAGAGACTATTAGTGGTGCTCGTGTGCGAGAGATTATTAAGGAATTTGAAGAAGCGCAAGGCATGGAAAGTCGGCTGGTAGCCATAGATAGCGAGCTTGAAGCGTAAAAACAATCATAAAAAAAAGGGGGGGGGGTGACATGAAGACTACGACACAGATTATTGCCAGAGAGGGCTGGAGATGCGTAGGGATTTCTGGATTCCTCGTGCTGTTTTGTTTGGCGATTAGTTGTAATGTTGGTGCTTTTTTGGCATTCATTGTGCTAACTATCGCGCTAGTTGGTCATTACAACCCAGAGAGAATCCCGGCTGAGAGCGGGGATAATTTACTTTTTGCTCCAATTGATGGTGTGGTGGAGAGAATTGAAACGAAAGATGATTGTTGTATTGTCGTAATAGACTCTCCGCTTTGGAGGGTTGGTGTCGTGCGCGCACCATTAAAGAGCAGAGTGGTTGCAATTACAATGATAGAGGGTTTGCGACTAGTTGATGATAAGTTAGGCAAGCTCCTGAATGCAAGCACGACAATTTTATTTGATTCGGCATTTGGCACTTTTAACATGAAACTTTCACCCAAGGTTTTCAAGAGAAATATTTTTACTTATCCAAGCGTGAATTCTCAGCTTAAAGAGTGTGAGCGCATTGGATTTATGCGATGCGGAAGACTTGAGCTTGTGCTTCCAAAAAATATTAGCCTAAAAGTATGCGAGGGTGATAGTGTTTGTGGTGGAGAGAGTGTGCTAGGGATTCTAGGCTAATGAAGATAAATCCGCTTTATATTCTGCCAAATCTCTTTACTGGTGCCAGTATATACCTTGGCGTGCTGAGCATGATTTATGCAATAAATGAGCGCTTTGAGCTTGCGTGCTGGCTGATTTTGCTTGCTATGATTTTTGATGGGCTTGATGGTAGGGTAGCGAGACTGACTGGAACTACAAGTAAGTTTGGAATAGAGTTTGATTCTTTGGCTGATGTTGTGGCATTTGGTGTGGCACCTGCGATTGTGTTTTACCTGTATTTGGGGTATGATTTTGGACGTTTTGGGATTATGGTTGCCGGGCTTTATGTGGTTTTTGGCGCGATTAGACTTGCAAGGTTTAATGTATCCACCTCAAATATTGAGCCAAATGTCTTTATTGGTTTGCCGATTCCATCTGCTGCAGCGTTTATAGTGTCGTGGATTCTTATACAGATTAGCTATCCTGGGTTTGAATTCATGCGAGATACAATGCCTTTTTTTACTCTGTGTGTCGCACTTTTGATGGTGAGTAATGTCCGCTATCCTAGCTTTAAGAAGGTGGATAAGACAACTATTAGCTATCGTAAAATTATTGTTGTTTTAATGGTCTTGTTAGCCACGCTCTATCTCTATCCAGAAGAGGGTATTGCGATACTTATCACGGTTTATATTATATTTGGATTCTTGCGCGCATTCTACTTTTTTGCAAAGCTACATCTTCGTCGTTACGGAGATAGCAGTTCTTCATAGTTGCTTAAGTTTTTGATAAGTATCATGATAGCTTCCATATCTAAAAACATAGGAGTAGCTATGAGGCGTCAAGCTAGACGCGCCAATGGTGGCGACTGTCAAAGCCAAAAAAATATAGAATCAAGAACTCTGCTCCTGCAACTGCTCATTGGCCTCTAAAATTTCTCTTTTTTAATTTTTCTCAAAATAGATAAAACTTTAAGGAATTTACCATGTCTGTTGAAATGATTAAGATATTTGATACTACGTTGCGTGATGGAGAACAGAGTCCTGGTGCATCTATGAATACGGAGGAGAAGATTCGTATTGCCAGGCAGCTTGAACTGCTTGGGGTGGATGTTATTGAGGCTGGTTTTGCTGCGGCTAGTCCAGGGGATTTTGATGCTATTTCCAAAATTGCTCAAGTAGTAAGTCGAAGTACTATTTGTTCATTGGCTCGTGCTGTTGAGCGCGATATTAAGGCTGCGGCAGATTCTTTGGCTGGTGCAAAGCTAAAGAGAATCCATACATTCATCGCTACTAGTCCAATACATATGGAATACAAGCTAAGAATGAAACCAGAAGATGTCATCAAACGTGCAGTAGAGGCGGTGACGTATGCAAAAAGCCTTGTTGATGATGTTGAGTTTAGTTGCGAGGATGCCGGAAGAAGCGATGTTGGATTCTTGAAAGAAATTCTAGATGCCGTGATAGACGCTGGCGCAGGGACGCTGAATATCCCAGATACTGTCGGTTATCGTCTGCCACATGAGATGGGTGCCATTATAAAGGAACTAAGCGAGTTTGTCGGTACGCGTGCTATCATTTCTGTGCACTGTCATAATGACTTGGGGCTTGCCGTAGCGAACTCGCTCTACTGTATACAAAATGGTGCACGACAAGTTGAATGTACGATTAACGGGCTTGGTGAGCGTGCGGGAAATGCTGCGCTAGAGGAGATTGTCATGGCAATCAAGACTCGTAAAGATGTTTTTAGTGGGCTTGATACAAGAATCAATACTAAAGAGATTTATGCATCTAGTCAGATGGTCGCGGATATAACCGGGATTCGTCCGCAACCAAATAAGGCGATCGTGGGTAAAAATGCCTTTGCGCATGAAAGCGGAATTCATCAAGATGGTGTTTTGAAACATAAAGGGACTTATGAGATTATGCATGCTAGTGATATTGGGATTTTTGAGCAAGATAGCATTGTGCTTGGCAAGCATTCAGGTCGACATGCATTTAAGGATAAGATCAAGAGTCTTGGTTTTGAAGTGAATGATGATGAGTTAAATTCTGCATTTGAGCGTTTTAAGACGCTTTGCGATCAGAAAAAAGAGGTCTATGACGATGATATTCGTGCGATTTTAGCGGAAGAGACACTGCATATTCCTAAGGTTTATGACTTGGTAGGAATCCAGCTTAGCGATTGCTCAATGGGGCGACCATATGCTGCGATTACACTTAGAAAAGATGGTAATGAGATTGTTGATGCGGCAATTGGAAATGGAAGTGTTGATGCGCTATTTAAGACGATTAACCGCTTGAGTGCAATTCATGGTGAGTTGAAGGATTATAAGGTTGAGGCTGTGACACAAGGGAAAGATGCACTTGCAAAGGTCGTCGTAAAGGTCGAATTTGATGGTAATAAGCCTGCTATTATTGGACATGGGCTTCATATAGACACTATGTTGGCTACAGCAAAAGCCTACATCAGCGCGCTAAATAGCTATTTGTCTATGAAAGATCTTATCGGTCGAAAGAGTGAAAAAGATGGGATTTAGCCTACTTGTAAAAGTGCTAACAACTTGCATTTTATCATTTGTGGCTGGAATCGCACATGGCGTGTAGCTTTCTAAAATATTGCTGTGTAAATATGCCTAAAAATAGGCGATATACTACAAGATATAAGGAAAATCGGGGAAGAATCCGTAATTAGCCATTTGCATAGATTCTTGGCAAAAATATTGACTTGATTAAGCAAGAAAAGGAGTCTCTCATGATGAATATTTTTACAAAGCGAGATGGGCTTGTATTGCGTGAGAGTTTTAGCTCCGTGCAAACACCACATTCTACAAGTAATATCCTATGGGTAGATTTACTACACCCATCACCATCTGAGGTTGCCTATATTTCGCAGACTTTTCACCTTGATATACCTACAAAAGAGGAGCGAGAAGAGATTGAAAGCAGTGCGAGATACTGGGAGGATAGCGGTAGTATCACGATAAATACTTACTTTCTTGTCTCGCAAATCAATGGAGTTGATAGGAAAGATTTGCATAATGAGACTGTTACATTTCTACTCTGCAAAGATGTGCTTTTTACTGTGAGATATGGGGAGTTTCGGACATTTGACGAGATACAAAACAAGGTGCTAGCGAGTCCGAAGAATTTCCAAGATGGATATGATATTTTAAGCAAGATTTTTGAGGTGAGAGTAGAGCAGGATGCTGATATGCTAGAAGGTGCAGCAAAGGATACGCGTTCGCTTAGGAGTGGGGTTTTTGGCAATCAGTATGAGTATGAGGAGCTGCTTGGAAATCTATCGCGTTTGCAGGAGTTAAATATGCGAATTCGTGATAGTCTTTTTGACAAGCGTCGCGCGATAACTGCACTTTTAAAGACCGATAAAGCAGATATGGAGGTCAAAAAGAATCTAACCATTGTCCTAAAAGACCTTAATTCGCTTGTAGAGTTTACCAATGTCAATATGAATGCGCTTGATAATATTCAAAGCCTTTTTTCGAGTCAAATCAATATCCAGCAGAATAAGACAATTAAGATTTTCACTGTTGCGACCGTTGCATTTATGCCACCTACGCTGATTGCGACAATTTATGGGATGAACTTTAAAGCAATGCCTGAGCTTGAGTTTTCGTTTGGTTATCCTATTGCACTTGTATTTATGGCTATATCCACGATGATCCCGATTCTCTACTTTAAAAAGAAGAAGTGGCTTTAGTCGCTTCTTAGATGGGTTTTGGCGCGCTGGCTACACCATCTTCTCTATTTTTTTACTCTCCTATCTTGCTTCTAGATTCTTAATTTGTATATTTATATCTTCGCTTTGTGGTGATAATCGAGATGAAATTCACGCTTTAAATGTATAAAAAAGTAAATAGTATATTGTATTTTTATCATAATGACACTATTTGTAAAGCAAAAAGGCAAAATTAATATAGCTGATATTACACTTTGCTATATTTTTGTTTTTATTGTTTCAAATTGTATCAATATATATTTTATACTGTTTCGATTCCTACTACTTTGCTGGATTTGAAGCCGTGAAACTTAAGCAAGGAGTTCTGTATGCATCAAGTACCTGCTGGTCTTTATCGCCCAAATCGTGCTTTTGCAAAAGAGGCAAGAATTAAGAATTTATGCGAATACGAGGAGCTACAATACGAGGCACAGGAGAACTATGAGGGATTTTGGGGTAATTTAGCACGCGAGAAAATAACGTGGATGGAGCCATTTGCAAAGGTACTTGATGAGAGCGACGCACCATTTTATAAGTGGTTTGTTGGCGGCAAACTAAATGTAAGTGCTCAGTGCCTTGATCGTCATATCGACACGCGCAAGAATAAGGCCGCAATTATTTTTGAGGGCGAACTTGGTGATTCTCGTGTTATTACGTATCGTGAGCTATTTTATGAAGTGAAGCGTACAGCAAACCTACTCAAGAATCGCTTTGGTGTAAATAAGGGCGATAGAGTTATTGTTTATATGCCGATGATTCCTGAAGCGGTGTTTGTGATGTTAGCATGTGCAAGAATCGGCGCAATACACTCTGTTGTATTTGGTGGATTCTCTGCGGAGGCACTGCGCGAGCGTATTATTGATGCAGAGGCAAAGCTTGTGATCACTGCTGATGGAGCATTTCGTCGTGGAAAGCCATATATGCTAAAGCCTGTAGTAGATGAAGCACTAAGGGACGGCTCGTGTCCGAGTGTTGAAAAGGTGATGATAGTCATTAGAAATAGCCAAGATATAAACTATGTTCCAGGGCGTGATTACATCTATAATGAGATGATAAATCTAGAATCTGCCCACTGCCCGCCTGAGCCTATGGATGCTGATGATCCGCTATTTTTGCTCTATACATCTGGTTCTACTGGCAAGCCAAAGGGTGTGCAGCATAGTCAAGCTGGCTATATTTTGTGGGCTCAAACTACCATGGAATGGGTATTTGACGTTAAGGAGAATGATACATATTGGTGCACGGCTGATATAGGATGGATCACCGGGCACACATATATCGTATATGGACCACTTGCTATGGGTGCGACTACCATCGTATATGAGGGTGTGCCAGTCTATCCGGATACTGGGCGTTGGTGGAAGATGATAGAGCACTATCGTGTAAATCAATTTTATACTGCTCCAACGGCTATTCGCCTGCTATACAAAGAAGGGCGAAATGAGCCTGGTAAATATAATCTATCAAGCTTAAAGGTGCTTGGCACAGTTGGTGAGCCGATAAATCCAGATGCATGGAATTGGTATTACAATGAGATTGGCGGTGGAAAATGTGCCATTGTGGATACTTGGTGGCAGACAGAGACTGGTGGGCATATGGTATCGCCATTGCCAGGAGCGACACCTATAAAGCCGGGTTGCGCGACGCTACCACTTCCCGGGATTTGTGCCGAAGTCATCGATGAAGATGGGAATCCAAAAGAGCCTGGTGAGCAGGGCTATCTCTGTATCACAAGACCTTGGCCATCAATGATAAGGAATATCTGGGGGAATCCAGAGCGATTTAAAGCCGGCTACTTTGGCACATGCAAAAGAGATGGTCAGCCAGTCTATTTTACAGGCGATGGTGCGATCAGAGATGAGCATGGCTATATCACTATTACCGGAAGAATGGATGATGTCATAAATGTCTCTGGACATCGTCTAGGTACAGCTGAGATTGAGGCTGCTATTGCCAAGCATGCTGGTGTGGCGGAGACTGCTGTTGTTAGTCGCTTAGATGATTTAAAGGGCGAGAGTGTCTATGCGTTTATCGTGCTTAAGCCTGGTTATGAGGATACGACGGCAGAGGAGTTGGAGCTAATGCGTGAGATAAATGGCGTTATAACACGTGAAATAGGGCCTTTAGCACGTGCGGATACGATGCTTTTTGTCCCAGGGCTACCAAAGACGCGAAGTGGCAAAATAATGCGAAGAATCCTACGCTCAATAGCGCGTAGCGAGGAGATAACACAAGATACTTCGACGCTCGAAGATCCGAGCATTGTGAAGACGATTATAGACTTGTCATAGATTGTGCAATGCGAGAAATCGTAGCTTTTGGCATGAAGCCCTCGCATTGTGTTTGCGTGAGTTCTTCGGAGTACTTTGGGTTTTAGTCACGATTTTTGATTCTCACGTTAATTTTATATCTTTTAGCTTTTGTACGATTTTTGTGTCGTTGCTCTCTATCGATATGGCTTTGCCTATCTCTTTGACATTGCTAAAGTATTCAAGCGGTTTGTCATCGCTATCTAGAATTGGTGTGTTGATGGCGATTTTTATCGTCTTTGCCATGATAAAAGTCGCCATCACGAGCTCATTCTTATCTTTGCTGTATGTTTCAAAGTCATCTCCACGCTATTTGAGTAGATTCTCAAATCCAAATATAACGGGCGCAAATAGAGAATCAAGGCACAAAAGTAGCCTGAAAAACATATTGCTTTTTGCATTACTGCGTAGCTGGAGATTTCGACTGTTTTTAGCTCCTCTGTTTTAGAACTTACAATTAGGCTTGTTGTCGCTAGTGCTGGCGTAGCTACAAGCCTTTCCTAAAATTATCGTCCCTATAGCTACCCCAAACTGTCGCTAGCGAGCGTGCCACCACCTGGTCACGCTAGTGTCGCATTTTTTGCGGCGATACCGCTTAGTGTAGCTATCGCCATCCCAGTTGATGCGCTTACTAGTGACATGGTCGTGCCATATGCAGCAAAAGCCGTCAAAGCCCAGCCAAGCGCACCAGCACTAAGCCCACTAAGAATCTTTTAGCCATATTTACGTTGTGTTTTAGCTCATCTATGAATTGCTTATCATTGGCTAAGTTTTATAGCCCGATTTTGGTATAAAATTCAGTAGGAACTTTTCGCAGTTTTTCAGCATTTTTTACAAAAATGCTTAGATTATTGCCTAGTACATACGCTTTTTTCTCCCAAGAGAATCGAGTGAGATCTGGCTTGCTTCTTGTGTGTTTGTTAAAGATTCTTGTGCCTCCCATAACATCTCCCCCGCCTCTTTAAAGGCTTTCTCGGCTTTGTCGTTATCATTAATTGCATCGATTAATTTTTTACCGCCAAATAGCGTACTCGCTCATATTGATATGATTGGTATTGGCGGTAGTGGCATTATTCTATCCCCTCTTCTTTTTGTCGTATTAATACATTACAGTTGTTCTATTAGCGTCTTTTTATCTTCGCTGTAGCTTTCGGTAAAGGCACGATACCTGTCTATTTGGCTTGTGCTACAATTGTCTTCAACCCACTCTTTGTGATTCTTAAGTGCTATCGTTGTTCTAGTCACTTCTATTATTTGATCGAGAATGGCAGTATTAAGTCTAAAAGTATCCGAGAGGATAGTGAAGCATCTTTTCCCCAGTATCGTTGTGGATTGTGTCGCGGCTACTCCTGGGCGCAGCAAGAGTCTGCCGATGTCTTTTGCCGTGGATTTAAGCGGTTCTAATCGCGCTTTAAGAGCCTCTTTTTCTGTACTTGGGTAAGGTTGTTTTCTTTTTGATCGCTTCTAGCTTTTTAGCTCTTGCTGTTTTTTGAAGTTCTTCTGGCTTGTTTTTTTGGTTTTGAGGTGCTTTATCTGCTCTTTTACACTTGTGATTCGAGCATCAAGATCCTTTTGCACGCTCGCAAGCTGGTCTTTTTGTATCTTTATCTCTCTGGATTCTTTGTAGTATTTTTCATAACCTTTACCGTCTTTGCTCTTTAGCTTATCGACCATATCTTTTGTACTTTTACCAATACAGATGATTTTCATCTGAGCACATGAGCCTTCTATTGCGATTCCCTTTTTTGCCAATCTCGTAAACATCGCCGATTTGGTCATTACCTCTGCCTAGGTCATTTGCGCGCTTGACTACATTTCCTTTGTCATAGATATGCACTTCGACGTTCTTTCTTGCTATCTCTTTTATCTCCGCGGAGAATCCAGTATGCTGTTTTATCTTCTTGATTCTTTCTTGCGGGTCGTCATGAAGCCTGTATTTGCCAATTCTCTTGAGCGAAGTTTTTAGCATCTCGCCAGTCTCGTTATCTATGCCACTATAGGCGACCATGTGCGCCCCTTAACTTTTCACTGCCATATCGACTGATATTATTAGCTATACCGCCCATTATGCCGACATTTCTAAGGGTGTCTTTTTACTATTTTCTATATAGGGTGTATTCTTAAAAGGCATTTTAGAGGATTGTGGTTGTTTTTGATGGTGATTTTGTGTGTTGTATAACGATGGAGAAACTAAAAGTATTTTGCTGAAATTTGGCTTTTGACTTTGCGCCAATTTGGGCTAGAGCGCGAGAATCAAGCCTGAAATGCTTACATTTTCGCACATCTGTAGCTCTTGATTTCTGCTTTAAAGAATCGATAGATGAGAATCCTGCAACCTACTTCAAGATTCTCGGTAGTGTGATTCCCTCTTGTTTTTGATATTTACCCTTTTTATCCTTGTAGCTCACTTCGCAATCGTTATCGCCTTCTAAAAATAGCACCTGTGCGATTCCTTCGTTTGCGTAGATTTTCGCTGGCAGAGGCGTTGTGTTGCTTATCTCAATGGTGATATGCCCCTCGAATTCTGGCTCAAATGGCGTGACGTTAACAATGATGCCACAGCGTGCATATGTGCTTTTGCCTAGGCAGATTGCAAGTACATTGCGAGGAATTTTGAAATACTCTATCGTGCGCGCAAGTGCGAATGAGTTTGGTGGGACAATACAGATATCACCCATGAAATCCACGACATTTGCAGAATCGAAGTTTTTTGGATCGACGACAGTTGCATTGATATTTGTAAAAATCTTAAACTCATTACTAACGCGAATATCATATCCATAGCTACTGAGACCATAGCTGACAACATTCTTACCAACTTGATTCTCGCAAAAAGGCTCAATCATCGCCTTTTTTAGAGCCATTTCGCGTATCCATCTATCCTCTTTGAGTCCCACGCAGTCCCCTTGTTTTGGTTTTAGTTGTGGTATTATAACGAGAATATCCGCGTACTATGCGGTTAGAGAGACTTTCTGCAAAGGCTATAACTATGAATTTCAATGAAATTAAAGAGCTTATAGATGTTTTTAATAATAGCGAGGCATCAAAGTTGCAAATATCTCAAAATGAGTTTTGCATCAAGTTAGAGAAGCCAAGCGCGCTACAAGCCCCTGTCTATCAGGCTGCAGCGCCTCAAGTCCCACAGGTTGCACCAAGCGCACAAGTTGCGGTAACGAATGCGGAATTAAGCAAGTCAGCCACGGAGAGCGGTGGTGATGTGGTAACTTCGCCTATGGTGGGGACATTTTATCGTTGTCCATCGCCTGATTCTCCTGCTTATGTCAATGTTGGTGATAAGGTCAAGCGTGGTCAAACACTTGCAATTATTGAGGCCATGAAGATTATGAATGAGATCGAGGCTGAGTTTGATTGTAAGATTCTTGAGATTGTTCCTTCTGATTCTCAGCCTGTTGAGTTTGGCTCAAAGCTATTTGTAGTAGAGAGAATCTAAATGCAAAAGCGAAAGATTGAGCGGATTTTAATCGCGAATCGCGGTGAAATTGCGCTACGTGCGATACGGACTATCCGCGAGATGGGCAAGCGCTCTATTGCAGTCTATTCGACTGCTGATAGAGAGGCTAGCTATCTTGATGTGGCTGATGCAAAGGTGTGTATCGGTGGCGATAAATCGAGTGAAAGCTACCTTAATATTCCGGCGATAATCTCTGCTGCTGAACTTTTTGAGGCTGATGCGATCTTCCCAGGGTATGGATTTTTGAGTGAGAATCAGAATTTTGTTGAGATTTGCCAGTATCATGGAATTGAATTTATCGGACCTACGCCTGAAGTCATGGCGTTAATGAGCGATAAGAGTATGGCAAAGGATGTGATGAAAAAAGCTGGTGTGCCGGTGATTCCTGGTAGCGATGGTGCTGTGCATGGATATGAGCAGGCAAAAGAGGAGGCTAAAAAGATAGGCTATCCGGTAATACTTAAGGCTGCTGCTGGTGGCGGTGGACGAGGTATGAGAATCGTAGAAAAAGAGGAAAACCTTACAAATGCCTACCTAGCCGCTGAGAGCGAGGCGTTGAGTGCGTTTGGCGATGGGACAATTTACATGGAGAAGTTTATTGATAAGCCAAAACATATCGAAGTGCAGGTGTTGGCAGACAAGCATGGCAATGTCATTCATGTCGGCGAGCGTGACTGTTCTCTCCAGCGACGCCATCAAAAGCTGATAGAGGAATCGCCAGCTTTGGCTTTGCTACCTGAAACACGTGAAAAGTTGCTAAAAACAGCTATTGAGGCGACAAAGGCGATAAAATATGTGGGGGCTGGGACGTTTGAGTTTTTGCTTGATGATAAGCAAAATTTCTACTTTATGGAGATGAATACTCGCCTGCAGGTAGAGCATCCAGTCAGTGAGATGGTAAGCGGGCTTGATATAATCGAGCTTATGATACGCATAGCCGAAGGTGAAAAGCTTCCAAAACAGGATGATATTAAGTTTAGTGGGCATGCGATAGAGTGTCGTATCACAGCCGAAGATCCTGAGAAGTTCTTCCCATGTCCTGGTAAGATTACCAAGTGGATAGTTCCAGGTGGTAACAATGTTCGCATGGATTCTCATGCACATGCTGGCTATACCGTCCCTATGCATTATGATTCTATGATCGGTAAGCTTATAGTTTGGGGTGAGAATCGAGATAGGGCTATCGCTCGTATGGCAAGAGCTTTGGATGAGTTTAGCGTGGAGGGGGTTAGAACTACGATTCCTTTCCATAAAAAAATGATGAAAAATGATGATTTTAGAGCTAGTAAGATACACACGAAGTATCTGGAACAAAAAGTGCTTTAATATGGCCACGGTTTAGATTCGCATGGACGCGATAGACTACATAAAAGGAGTTTGAGATGAAAATTGGACAGTCACAAGCTATCAATCAAAGTATTAGCAACAATCTTGAAAAGAGCAAGAACGAGGAGAAAAAAGCACTGCAAAATATCGCTGCACAGCGTGCTATAAGCTCGAGTGATGGCGCAGGCATGGTGAGTGCAGATGCGCTTGTTAGTCAGATTTCATCAATATTGCAGGGTGTGCGAAATTCAAACGAGGCCATTGGTATGCTACAAATCGCAGATGGTGCACTAAGTAGCGTTACGGATTCTGCGACTAAGCTTAGTGAGTTATCAGTAAAAATGGGAAATCCAGCGTTAAATAGCAATCAGCGCGCCATGATAGAGAGTGAGGCAAATGCACTTACTCGCAGTATGAACGATGCAATGAATCAGGCTAGTTATAACGGTAAAAATATCTTTGGTGGCGATATGAGCTTTGCGACTTCCCAGGATTCTTCTGTAGACTTTACATTAAATGCTCCAAGCACAGAGGGCGTGAGCGTGTTAAATCAAGATTCTATTCGTGGGTTTATGGAGCGTGTAGGAAGTGAACGTGCAAATATAGGTGCGACGATAAATGGTATTCAATCTCGTGTGGATTCTTCATTGGTTACGGTTGTGAATTTAACGCAAGCAGAATCCAATTTACAAGATAATGATATTGCTGAAAATTATAATGAGCTAAATAGTGCAAAACTGCGTGAGAATGCATCCCTATATGCGCAGAGCTTTAATATTCAGCAGCTACAAAACAAGCTTGGCGCATTGTTAGGTTAGTGTGATTCCTTATAGTAGGCAGTCTATATCAGCTGAAGATATTGATGCGGTTGCTGGTGCGCTTGCCAGTTCGTTTCTTACACAGGGACCGCGTGTAGAGGAGTTTGAAGCTGCTCTATGTGCTTATAGTGGTGCAAAGTATGCACTAGCTATGAATTCGGCGACTTCTGCCCTTTATTGTGCTTATGCCGCGGCTGGTATCTGTGCTGGAGATGAGGTTATTACGACACCTATTAGTTTTGTAGCGACTGCAAATATGATTCTTGCTCTGGGTGCGATTCCTCGATTTTGTGATGTGAAAATAGATGGAAATATCGATGAGCGTAAGATTTTATCCATGATTACTAAAAAGACAAAAGCGATTGTTTCGGTTGATTTCTCTGGGAATCCGGTCGCATTTGAGGCGATTTCGGCTATTGCAAAAGAACATGGTTTAGCATTTATTTCTGATAGTTCACACTCTATCGGTGCTGAGTTTTGCGGAGCAAAGGTTGGTACTCAGGCGGATGCTACCATTTTTAGTTTTCATGCCATTAAGCCTATTACAACGGGTGAGGGTGGTGCGCTTTTGTGTAATGATGTCGTGATTTATGAGCGTGCAAAGCGTATCAGGAGCCACGGCGTGGTAAAAAAGCATCTCTGGAATAGCGATGTTGAGGAGTTTGGCTTTAATTTTAGAATGAGCGATTTTGCCGCAGCGCTTGGATTATCTCAGTTACATCGTTTGGATTCTTTTATTGCGCGCAGAGCTGAGATTGCGGCTCGTTATGATGAGGCCTTTAAGGATTCTTGTTATTTCTTCACACTAAAGAGGAATCCTAGTGGTAAAAGCTCGCACCATCTGTATCCGATTTTTTTAAATCGTGAGTTGTGGTGTGCAAAAGAGGATATATATATGGCGTTTCATGAGCGTGGCTTTGGCGTGCAAGTGCATTATAAGCCAATTCATACACTATCGCTTTACAAGGGAATTTCTCCGGAGCTTGAGCTTAGGGTTGCTGATGATTTTTATCTTTCTGAGCTGTCTATTCCATGTCATCAGGAGATGAGCGATGATGATGTTGAGTCTGTGATTGTGTCTGTTGATGAGATTTTTGAAAATGCAAGATGCAGAATCTAGCTTTGATTTTTTAGTGAAGTTGTTTAGTTTTATGGCATTTAGAAGGAGCTTAAAAATATGACAAAGCGCGTAGTGATTGTGGATGATTCAAAGACAATTGTAGCAACTGCGCAGATGGTGGTCGAGGAGATGGTAGAGCGCGGTGAAATTGAGTTTGTATCGTATTATAATCCCGAGGAGCTATTAAAAGATGCGCAAGAGGGTAGGCTTAACTACGATTTATTGATTAGCGATATAAACATGCCACAAATGAGTGGACTAGATCTTTCAGAGGCACTAAAAAAGCTCGAAAATCTCAGGAATAAGCCTATTCTTGTGCTCACTACTGAGAGTTCTGCTGAGATGAAAAGTCGTGGTAAGGCAATAGGTGTAACAGGCTGGATGGTGAAGCCATTTGAAGCATTAAAGCTTACAAAATCAATACGAATGTTGCTTGGGATTTAGCCGTGGATAGGATCGAGCACGGGCTTAGATTCCTGACTTTTTTTATTGATGATGAGTATTACGGGGTTGAGATTCTCCATGTTAAGGAGATTATCTCGTGGGTAAAGACAACTAAAATCCCAAAAACCCCAGCATATGTACGAGGTGTGATGAACCTGCGTGGTAATATCATACCTGTATTGGATTTGAGGCTTCGATTCTCGCTTGCTCCAAAAGAGCCAGATATGCATACTTCAATCATTGTCGTTACGCTTGATTGTGTTAGTATTGGGCTTGTCGTAGACAGGGTTGCGGAGGCTATTAGCACAGATGAGAAGCATCTTTCAGTTACGCCAAAATTTAATACTAAAATCGATTCTAGTTGCATTAGCTACATGATTCGCGGTGATTTTGGTATCGTTGCTATTTTATCGCTTGAGGCAATGTTTCCTAAAGAGGAGATCGATAGATACGAAAATGTATCCGTGTAGGTTTATGTGCTTTGGCGTGTAAAGTGTGAAGAATCTATCCGATAAGGCATATATTTTTAGCTGAGATTCTTATGGTATCGTCTGGCTTCGGTGGTTTTTAGCAGTTTATGTAATGTGCATACATCTCTTTGTAACTTACAATATAATTTTAGGCATTTTCTGCATAGCTTACTGATTTTAAACTTCAAAAGGTGGCGCATGGAGCATTATCTAAAAGAGATTGTAGATTATGGCGTGCTGGGTGTGCTTGGGCTTTTGAGCATTGTTATGGTGTGGGCTGTGATTGAGCGATTGCTATTTTTTCACTATATCAAGCTTCAGCTATATACAAAGCGCAAAGAGCTAGAAATAGACCTAAGCAAGAGACTAACAATAATTGCAACCATTGGCTCAAATGCCCCGTATGTAGGGCTTTTAGGGACTGTCTTTGGTATTATGATGACATTTATGGAGATTGGTGCGAGAGGCGTTGCTGATTCTTCAGCTATTATGACTGGATTAGCACTTGCGCTAAAGGCAACAGCCTTTGGGCTTTTAGTTGCGATTCCAGCGGTAGTTTTCTATAATTTACTTGTGCGAAAGAGCGAGGTTTTGCTTGCTCAGTGGGATATTTTGCATGATTCCTAAGCAAATCGGCGGGGTTAATATAGTCCCATTTATCGACATTATGCTTGTCCTTCTTGTGATTGTGCTCACAAGTGCCACATTTGTTGCGCAAGGGCAGATTCCTATCTCTTTGCCAAAGTCTGAAAGTGGCACGAGTCTCAGCAAAATCAGCGAGCAGGAGTTTAGTATATCCGAAAAAGGTGAGTACTTTTTTGGCAAAGAATTGATTGCTAAAGCAGAGCTTGCGCGCATTGTTTCTACTTTGGATAAAGATACACCAGTGCTGATACGAGGTGACGCCCAAAGTCAGTTTGAAAGCTTTGTGATACTTCTTGGTATATTCCAGGATGCCGGGCTGGATAATCTCACAATAGTTACAAAGCAAAGCAAATAGTCAAGAAATAAGAAAAGGAGCAAGCATGGGTGGTAATTACGACTTAGGGACGATATTTTCGGCATTTTTAACATTTACGGTCATTATGCTTGTGGTGAGATTTTTTATCCATAGAGCTAGTAAGAATCGCACACAAATAGAGCGACCTGAGTGGCTTGAGGATAAAAGGAGTGAGTATTGAGTGCTGATTTTGGACTGATTGTAAATGGTTTTTTTACATTTATCATGGTGTGGCTTGCATGGCGCGATCATCGTAGTTTTGGGAGTGTGACACACAGAGATTTTAAATCCATCATTATGAGTGCGGGCGTACTTGGTACATTTGTCGGAATTTTTATCGGGCTTTGGGAGTTTGACACAACAAAGATCGAGGATTCTGTTCCATTGCTTTTAGAGGGATTGAAAGTTGCTTTTTATACGTCGATTCTTGGTATGGGGCTTGCTATTTTGCTATCCATTTTGCAAAAAGGTGAGAGTATAAAAAGTGGTAGCGAGGAATCGCTTGAATATATCACGCTAAAGGTGGAAAATCTTGATCACTTGGCACATTTATCGCGTATTCCAGATCTGCTAGAAACGCAAGGAAAGATGCTAGAGAGAATCGAGCGTGCAGAAAGCGAACGAGGTGAGCGACTATTTTTAATTCTTAATTCTCGATTACATGAGCTAAAAGATACACTAGATGCGGCATTTACGCAGCTTTCACGTGGTGCTAGTGCAGAGATTGTTAATGCGCTTGAGCGTGTGATTTCGGATTTTAACAACAATCTTAGCGAGCAGTTTGGTGATAACTTCAAGCAGTTAAATGCCGCAACACTAAACATGATTACTTGGCAGGAAAATTATAAAGATAACATATCTGAGCTAGAGAAGAATCTAAAAAATTCGCAGAGTGTGCTTGATTCTGCTAGCACAGCGATTGATAGTATGGTGAAAAGTCGTGATGAGTTACGAGAATTTTACGCTGATTTGGGTACCCTTTTGAGACTTTATC
>JBQNBC010000015.1:0-32293 GCA_052170135.1 Wolinella sp. | reverse complement strand
AGACCTCAGCTGCTCCTTTTACATTGGAAATGAGAGCTGGAGTGGGGGAGAAAGAGAGCCACTCAGGCTGTGGCATATCCCACTTTTGTTTAGTGTCTATATATAAAAAGTCCGACATGATTAAGACCTTGTTTTGACCCCTGGAACTAGGGGCTTGATTCGATATGGTAAGAATGACACATCGGATTTTTATCAATAAAAGGTTAAATATTTCTTAACATTTAAAGGGATTTGTGATTATATTCTCAATAGTGTTACGTTATGTAAAATTTGAATAGCGCGTTGCATCGAAGAGTGTAAAAATATTAATGTTTAAAAATTATTTTACCTTTTTAGGTTATATTTTCGCGTAAGTTAAAGGGCAAAAATATATCGCAAGGAATCGTAATGTCGCATCGTAAAGATGAGCTTTCTGTTTATGGTTATTATCTTGAGACTTCAATTGAGATTTTCTTGCATCAAAATGGTTATCGTGCATTTAAACCATCATCAAGCGATTCGCTTGATTTTCAGTCTTATCACAAGGCTTTATCGCGTTATGTTTCAGATAGTCGTGTTGTGATTCTTGACATAAACCTAAGCGACTGGTCTGGTGGTGATTCTTACGAGGAGCTAGTAAGTTGCGCCGATATAGAGGGTGCTTGGCTTGCTATTTGTCATCCGCTTGGCAGTAGCGAGATGTTTAGGACGCTCGATGAGTATGAGCAGCTGCGCTATGTAAAGGTAGCCTGTGCGCACGAGGGCGCATGTGGGATTTCACTAGAGGAGTTTTTGGAGAATCTAATACTCACAACAAGTGGTGGTCGCGGGGAAAGTCTATGGCATGGCGAGATTCTTGATAAGCTCAATCGCTCCTGTATTAGCGGGAATTGCTATCCGTTGTTTATTGCAATAAATCAAGATTTAAAGCAACTAAAAATACTTTCACTACAGGAGATATGGAAGTTATCAGCGTTTAGGCATTTATAGACTAAAACCCTCATCAAGCAAAAATATACGTCATTGATTCTCGCTATATCCTTTATTTTTCCATGATACAGACATGATAAATTATGTATAATTTTTTAGTTTCAGTAAGCTTGCTATAGAATCGTTGCTTAATTATCTAAGGTTTTGAAAATATTTGAGGTGTGGTGTGCGGTTTTTATCTGGTCTATATCCAAAGGGTATCTATGCAAAGCTTGTTGGGGTGCTTAGCGTAGGTGTGGTACTCCTTATTGTGAGCTATCTCGCATTGGTCAATCATCAGCGCGACCATATGGCTGATGTAGAGCGTACATGGGTGGGCGAGATTTCGAGAAACTTTAAGGAGTTGCTACATTTAGGAGCGATTCCTATTGAGGGGTACTTAAGCTCATCATCTGTGGTGGAGCGCGATCAGGAGCATTTTGATGCGATGTATGGCGTTTGGGAGCGTGTTTTAGCCGGTATGGAAGGCATAGGCTATGATGCGGCCATTATGTTTGATGAGGATTTAACGCCAGTCGCATTTAAGTCAATGATTGATAAATTTGATGAAAAGTTAATGCTAAACGCTATACCAACAGAAGCACTATCTCTAGTCTATCCAGTTTCATCAAATTTCTTCGCACGCTTATCAGATAAACGTATAGTGCAGGTATTTGTCTCTCCTGTGCGAGCGATTGCTTTAAGTATTGATATGGACAGCGCATCTCACAAAGATAGCGCAGTCGATGATTCTTCAGTGCTTGGCTATGTTGTAGCTATGAAGCTTTGGGATAGGTCAGAAATGTCATTAATAGAGCGACTTATGAATCAAAAAGCTGATATGTTCGTCTCTGGCGATGAGATAGCTGATAATAAATATGACATATTTTATTCACTTAAAGATTTTTATGGACGTGGTATTGCCACAATAGGCATTGCACTTGACAAGAGATTTCAAGATTTTGTGAGCAATGTATTTTTTATGCAGATGATAGTCATAGGCTTTATTGGCATACTTATAGTTGGCATCATGACTATTCTATTTTTTACACTCATTCTTCGTCCTTTGCATCTGCTTTCTATGGCATTACAAAATAGAAACAAAAAGAGCTTAACGGAACTTTTAAAAAAGAGTGATGAGTTTGGTGATATAGCGAGAATCGTGCAGCAGTTTTTTAAGCAGAATGCGATTCTTGAGCAGTACAAGCAGGCTATTGATATTGGATATATCGTATCCAAAGGCGATTTGCGTGGGAATATTATTTATGTTAATAAACAGTTTTGCGAAATTAGTGGCTATGAGCGCGAGGAGTTATTAGGCAGAAACCACAATATGTTACGCCATCCAGATAACTCGCGAGAGTTTTTCGCCATGATGTGGAAGAGAATCTCAAGTGGCAAGATATGGAGCGGTGTCATCAAGAATCGAAACAAGTATGGTGGTGATTACTACGTTAGAGCTGTCATCGTGCCACTTATAAATGATGATGGCGTCATCGAGGAGTATCTCTCTATCCGTACGGATATTACTGAGCTTTATGAGCAGATGCAGATGATTATCTCACAGACTACGGATTTACTAACTGGTCTTCCAAACAAGCAGCAGCTTTTCCAGGATTTAGAGAGTGATCCGGTTATTCGTACGCTAATATTTATCAATATTAATCGTTTCCGCAGTATCAACGATTCCTTTGGTGAGAAAGTCGGCGATATGCTTTTGATTGAATTTGTAAGACGGCTTGAGATGATGCTTCCTGTAGAGGCTGGTGTATATAGAATCGGAGGGAATGAGTTTGCGATACTTTTTGGCAATGATGAGGATCCAGGCATCTTTGCCGCAAATTTAGCCAAAAATCTTGAGGAGAATCCATTCGTGGTATCTGGCATGGAGGTCTTCATGAGTGTCCGTGTCGCCGCTGCATGTGGACTAGAATTACTCTATCAGAAGTGCGATATGGCGATGAATTATGCAAAAATCAACAACCTGTCATATGTTGACTTTGACCGCAACTCGCAAATTCGTGATGAGTTAGAGCGCTCAAAAGAGGTAACGAGCATGATACAAGAGGCTATACGTTACGACTTTATTCAAGCCTATGGACAGAAGATAGTGAGCGTAAAAGATCCAAAAGTCTTCAAAGTAGAGACCTTGATGAGAATCGTCGACGATAAGGGCAAGGTCATATCGCCATTTATATTCTTAGAGCATGCGAAGAATTCACGCCTATACTCACGCCTCACGAGAATTATGATGAAAAAGGTCTTTGATGGCTTCAAAGATAGCAATATTGAGTTTTCAATAAACCTTACATTTGAGGATATTTTAGACAAGGAGACGACGGTTCAGATTCTTGATTCTATCCAGTCGATGGATATTGGTAAGTATGTAACAATCGAGCTTGTAGAGAGCGAGCAGATAGGGGCGAGCAAGGAGGTCGATGAGTTTTTAAAAGAGGCCAAGTTGCTCGGCTGCAAGATATCGATAGATGACTTTGGTAGTGGCTATTCAAACTTTGACTATATTTTGAGGATCGGGGCAGACTTTATTAAAATCGATGGCTCACTAATCAAAAATATAGATACAGATAAAAACTCATATCTAACTGTAAAAACAATAGTGTCGCTTGCTAAAGAGCTTGGAATTGGCATTGTCGCTGAGTTTATCCACTCGCAGTCAGTAATGGATGTGGTCGTTGAACTTGGTGTTGATTATCTACAGGGCTACCATTTGCACCAGCCAGAAAGTATTGAAACTCTGCTAGCAAAAGAGGTGAAAGCTGAATGAAAAATGTCGATGTTTTATTGATTGGTGGCGGTGTTATGAGTGCTACACTCGGCATGCTTTTGCGAGAGCTTGAGCCTTCATGGTCAATCCTCCTTCTAGAGAGGCTTGATAGTGTTGCGTATGAGAGCAGTGATGCGTGGAATAATGCAGGCACAGGGCATCAGGCACTATGTGAGCTAAACTATACACCAGAGCTACAAGGCAGAATCGACATCTCTCGTGCAGTGAAAATCAATGAGTCTTTTGAAGTTTCAAAGCAATTTTGGGCATATCATGTAAACGCTGGGAATCTAAGAGAGCCGTCAAGCTTTCTAAATCCGCTCCCTCACATGAGTTTTGTTATGGATGGTAACGTGGAGTATCTGCGCACTCGATTCTCTGCGCTAAAGGAGAATCCGCTATTCCACGGTATGCGTTATTCTGAGGATATGGACGAGATAGCCACCTGGGCGGAGTTGCTGATTAATGGGCGCGATAGATCCCAGATGGTAGCTGCGACGCGTATTGACATCGGTACTGATGTTGATTTTGGCGCACTTAGTAAGCAGTTTTGCACCTGTATGGAGCAAAAGGGTAACTTTGCGCTAAAGACAAATCATGAGGTAATTGATATTAAGCGTGCCAGCGATGGTCGCTGGAAAGTCAAAGCAAAGCGACTTGATAATGATGAGTTTGTGCAGTTTGAGTCGCGATTTGTCTTTATTGGTGCGGGTGGTGCAGCTCTACCGCTCTTAGCAAAGAGTGCGATTCCAGAGGCGCGCGGATATGGCGGTTTTCCAGTTAGCGGGCAGTGGCTTGTTTGTAGCCATTATGAGACTATAAATAAGCATAATGCCAAGGTTTACGGCAAGGCAGCAGTGGGCGCACCACCAATGTCTGTGCCGCATCTAGATACGAGATTTATAAACGGTGAGCAAAAGTTGCTTTTTGGACCTTTTGCTGGGTTTTCGCCGAATTTCCTAAAAAATGGCAGCAAGCTTGATATGTTCCGTTCGATTAATAGTGAAAATCTGCGATCTATGTTTGAAGCGGGAATCGACAATATACCGCTAACAAAATATCTAATTTCGCAGGTGCTTTTAAGTCACAAAAAGCGTGTGGATATGCTGAAGAAGTATGTGCCAGAGGCGTGCGCGGAGGATTGGGATCTGAGGATCGCTGGGCAGAGGGTGCAAATTATAAAACCAGATCCAAGAAGTGGCCGTGGTGTTTTGCAATTTGGTACCGAGGTTATCACATCTAGTGATGGTACTCTTTCGGCGTTGCTTGGTGCATCTCCTGGCGCATCGACTGCAGTAGAGGCTATGCTAGACGTGCTTAGACGCTGTTTTAAAGCAGAGTTTAATTCGTCTTGCTGGCAGGATAAAATCAGAGAGATGATACCAAGTTATGGAATGAGGCTATCTGATAATGTGGCAAAGCTGAATGAGAATCGCAAATATACATCAAAGGCACTTGGTATACCTTTTGATGAGGCTTAGGATTTGTGGCTAGATTCCTATAAGAAGAAATCTAGCGTAAAGATTATATTTCGTTGATTTTTGCGATTAGTCGCGCGGCGTGATCTTTTGCACTATTTATGATGTGTGTTCTGTCAGATTCGCTGCTTACGCCTGCGATATAGTTCGCCCCACCACTATAAATAAACTCTACTTTGCTAAAACCAGAGTATGCTGCTATACCTCTAAACGTTGATAAGTATGCCTCTATGCTTGCACCACCAGCCTCATAAACGCTAAGCGGTGCACCAGTAGTAAATGAAAATATGACTTTTTTTCCGTGTAGTTTATCACCACTAGAGCCGTGTGCAAAGCCATATGTGAATACATCGTCAAAATATTTTTTCAAAATTGCCGGCATACTAAACCAGTAAAATGGAAACTCAAATACGACGATTTCAGAATCAATAAGTGCATTTTGTTCGGCTACTATGTCAAATTTATATCCGTTTGTCAGCTCATCTAGCTTGCGGATTTTGATGCCATTTATCTTTTCTAATTCACTAAGAATCGTAGCATTTGCCAGAGAATCTTTTATGCTTGGATGTCCTGAGACAACTAAAACTTTTTTCATTTTTGCTCTTTTTTATTATTAAATGTAGAAGTAAGAATCTAGAGATTCTTATCTATGACGTCTTATATTATCGCTTGCTTCTTTGACTGCGCTTCTGATAGCTGTATGAAGTGCCCGTGTCCTGTCGCTTTTGCTCGCTTCTGGTGTGCTACCAAGACCCAGGATTTTTGTGTTGCTCATTTCTATTTGGCTTTTGCCACGATATGTTTTTGTTTCATTGAAATTTTGCATCGTAATGACTGCCTCGACTATTAAATAGACTTTCTCTTCTGAGGTGGCAAAATTTTTCTCAACTCTGTCCTTTATTACCTTAGAGCTATATATGAGATCCGTGGAGTAGCCAGCACTGTATCCACCCCCGCCATTAATCTCAAAGCAATTTGAATCGCGTAGAGCCTGATTTAGCGCATCTCTAGCTTCTTCAAAGCTGATATTTAGTTCATTATCCTCGCTGCTGCGTATCTCGCCGAGGCTTAATTGATACTCTTTTTGGTAGCAACTTTTGTAGAGATCGATATAGACGTGTTCTGTTTTGTTTGAGCAGCCACCAAGAATCAGTGCCACGCCACTAAGTGCCAAAAGATATTTTTTCATTTCTTATCCTTTCTGTTTTTTTATTGATTTTCTATTTTGTGCCAAAGACTCTATCACCTGCATCGCCAAGCCCTGGAAAAATATAGCCATTTTCTGTTAATCGTTCATCTATTTTGGCTATGAAGATATCTATATCATTATGTGCGCTTGTGACCGCCTTGATCCCTTCTGGCGCGGCTAGGATACATAGGAATGTAATCTTTTTTACACCTTGAGATTTAAGATATGAGAGCGCATATATAGCTGAGCCACCAGTAGCTAACATTGGATCTACTAGGAATACATGTCGCTTTGCGATGTCGTCTGGTAATTTACAGTAGTAGTGATTTGGCTTTAAGCTCTCTTCATC
Source organism: Wolinella sp. (assembly GCA_052170135.1). Taxonomy (GTDB): domain Bacteria; phylum Campylobacterota; class Campylobacteria; order Campylobacterales; family Helicobacteraceae; genus Wolinella. The sequence continues at coordinate 25,544 of JBQNBC010000015.1, read as the reverse complement.
ACGATAGACTCCAATATGTCCGATTCTTGCATTTGGGATTAGGTTCGTCAGCCCATCTACCATGCCTAGTCCAGCACGGAGAATGGGTACAATAGCTAGCGAGCTATCATTTAGTCTGTAGCCTTTTGTCTTTGTAAGTGGCGTCTCTACGACTACTTCCTGCAGTGTTAGATTCTTGCTTGCTTCATAGAGTAGTAGCGTGGATATTTCTGCGATATTTTCTTTGAAGCTCTTTGTATCGGTGTTTATATCGCGGATATTTGTGATTTTGTGCTCGATTAGTGGGTGCTTTACCTCTATAATTGCCATGATTTATTCCTTTATCCCTGATAATTCTGACTCTATTTTGCCTAGACGTTCTTTTAGATTCTCCAGTGCTTCTTTGTTTTGGGCTAGGACATTTGCGGGGGCATTTGTAATAAATTTCTCATTATTTAGCATGCTCTCTAGCTTTTCGCGCTCTTTGTTTAGCTTCTCTTTTTGCTTCTCTAGACGCGTGATAATAGGGCTTAGATCTAGTTCGTTAATCGGTAGATAAACCTCGCATCTATCGCTCACGTCTACTACACATTTGTTTGGTTTGTTTTCTATGATACTAATCGCCTCTACCTTTGCTAGGCGCGGGATAAACAGTGAAAGAAGTCGCTCATCTACGCTATTTGGAGCTTTTATATAGAGCATCGGTATTTTTTGATTTGCTAGTTCTAGTGTTGCTTTTAGGCGACGCGCTGAGATGATAGCATCAATAATCACCTCAAAACTTGCTTCAATTTCGCTATCTCTCTTGCCAATCTCTGGGAATCGCTCCACCATAATAGAGCTTTGAGAGGTTAGCTCGCCACCACCTAGTTTTTGATATAGATGTTCGCTAATAAAAGGCATGTATGGATGTAAAAGCTTCATCGATTCTCTAAAGATTGCGCCAAGCTCGATAATAGCCTCTTTGCTTGCCTTGCTAAGCTCAATACCCCAGTCGCAAAATTCACCCCAGAGGAATCGATAAAGTACGGTCGCGCCATCATTAAAGCGATAAGAATCGAGGCATTCGCGCAACTCTTTTACGCAGAGATTAAAACGTGAAGTCATGTATTTGCCAAGTGGTGTTTTTGGCTCTAGATTCTCCAGTGTGTCAAATTTATTCGCGTTTAGTAGCAGGAAATTTGTGGCGTTATAGAGTTTGTTTGCAAAGTTTTTGCTAATTTCAAATTGTTGACTGTTCAGCCTTACATCGCGCCCTTGTGCGCAGAGAATCGCAAGGCTAAAGCGCGTTGCATCGCAGCCATATTTTTCGATTAGCTCAAGTGGGTCAATGACATTGCCCTTGCTTTTACTCATCTTTTGCCCATTTTCATCGCGTACAAGCGCGTGTAGGTAGATGTCTTTAAATGGGAGATTGCCCATAAAATACTCACCCATCATTAGCATGCGCGCCACCCAAAAAAAGAGAATGTCAAAGCCAGTAATTAGTAATGAATTTGGATAAAAATCGCGTGAATCGCTTTGATGCCACTGTGATTCTTCACCATTGTCGCCCCAGCCTAGTGTGCTAAAAGGCCAAAGGGCTGAGCTAAACCAAGTATCAAGCACGTCTGGATCTTGTGTGAAGTTTTTGCCATTGCACTCTGGGCACTCTTTTGGCGATTCTTCACTCGCCCATTGTTTGCCACATTCGCAATAGTAGACCGGGATTTGGTGTCCCCACCAGAGCTGACGACTGATGCACCAGTCGCGCAATTCTCTCATCCATGCATTGTAATTGTTTTTCCATTGTGCGGGGTAGAACCGCGCTTCGCCGCTGTTTATGCGCTCAATCGCCTTTTGCGCAACCTCTTTTTTGACAAACCACTGCTTTGAAATATATGGCTCAACAACATTTCCGCATCGATAGCATTTTCCGACTTGATTTTCATGCTCATCTATTTTTTCTAAGAATCCAAGCTCATCTAGTCGTGCGACTATCTCCTCGCGCACCTCAAGTCGTTCGCGCCCTTCAAACTCACCAGCATACGAATTTAGGATTCCATTTTTATCAAAGACTGTAATAAAGTCTAGATTATGTTTTTTGCCCACTTCATAATCGTTTGGATCGTGTGCTGGTGTTACCTTTACCATGCCAGTTCCAAACTCCATATCTACGTGAGAATCGGCGATAATCCGTATCTCTCGTCCGCTTAGTGGCAGTAATAGGCTCTTGCCGATTAGATTCTTGTAGCGCTCATCTTCTGGATTGACCATCACGGCCGTATCGCCAAAGAATGTCTCTGGGCGTGTCGTCGCTACAACAATGTAGTTTTTACCAGCTAGAGAATCGCTTGATTCTTTAAAGAAATAGCGCAGATGGTAGAGCTTGCCGTGGTTTTGTTCATATTCGACTTCGATATCGCTTAGAGCACCGTCATGGGTACACCAATTCACCATGTAGTTGCCCTGCACGATATACCCCTCGTTGTATAGTCTTACAAATGCGTGCGCAACACTCTTTTTAAGCCCATCATCCATGGTGAAGCGCGTCCTACTCCATGCACATGATGCGCCGAGTTTTCGCATCTGTTTTAGAATTGTCCCTCCACTTTTTTCTTTCCACTCCCAAACCTTTTCCAGGAATCGCTCCCTGCCAAGATCCTCTTTTGCAACCCCCTCTTTTAGTAGGCGTTTTTCGACAACATTTTGCGTAGCGATACCTGCGTGGTCAGTTCCAGGTTGCCAGAGTGTTTTAAAGCCATCCATGCGCTTATAGCGCGCGATTATGTCTATTAGTGTATGGTTTAGCGCATGTCCAATGTGGAGATTTCCAGTTACGTTTGGAGGTGGGAGCATGATCGCGAAGTTGTGATTCTCTTTCTGGATAGCGACATTGCCATCTATCTCAAAGTAACCGCGTTCCTCCCATATCTTATAGTATGATTCTTCAAAATCTTTTGGATTGTAGCCCTTGGTTTCCTCATTGCCCATTTAGGATTCCTTCAATGTTGGTATAGTTATTGCTTTAGTCATGGTTATAGACTTTAAAAACGTAGCGTGGATTATAGCAGACTATCTCTGACTAGCCCGTGCTTGCGCTACATCTTAGAGTTCATATCTACATCAAAGGAGTTATCGTGGTATATGAGTTGAAATCGCCAATTCTAGGCTTTGAGAAGTTGAATGAAATTGAGCTTATCGAAATTGATGAGGTGTTCTCGCAAATTGAATCAACAGGCAGTGAGGGAATCGCGCTAACACTTGTAAATCCATATGCACTACGCGAATACTCATTTGAAATACCTACGGCTATTCAGATGCTCTTAGATATTACACAAGAGAGTAAAGTACGCGTGTTGTGCGTGGTTGTCGTGCAAAATCCAATCACAGAATCGTGCATTAATTTCCTTGCGCCACTAATTTTTAATGATGATAATAAAACTGCAGCACAAGTTGCATTGAATGCAAAAGAGTATCCACACTTTGGACTAGCGGATAAAATCAAAGCCTACGTAAAAGGCTAGTCACTCCTTGCCTCTATCCTTTCTTAATGATGAACAGCGCGCGGCAAGCTCCGCGCCCCTTGGGCATAATCTGATCATCGCCTCTGCTGGTACGGGTAAAACATCTACAATTGTTGGAAGAATCGCACACTTAATAAGCCTAGGAATCGCACCTAATGAGATTCTTTTGCTTACGTTTACGAATAAGGCTGCAAGCGAGATGATTTCACGTGCTTCAAAACTCTTTGGAGAATCAAAGGCAGCACAGATTGAAGCGGGGACGTTTCATGCCGTCGCGTATCGATTCTTGAAAGAGCGGTGTAAAATCGCACTAAAACAGCCAAGGGAGCTAAAGACACTCTTTAAAAGCCTCTATGAGCGTCGTATTTTTGTAAATCGCTCTAGTCAGCCACCATATACAGCAAACTATCTCTATGATCTGTATTCACTCTATCAAAATAGCACACAAGAGGAATTTTCTAAATGGCTAGAGAATCGCCAAAGCGAGCAGGGAATCTATGCCGAGATTTATGAGGATGTATGGGCAGAATTTTGCGCACTTAAGCGCGAGTATGGATATGTTGATTACAACGATTTGTTGATTTTGTATCGCAATGAGATGGTGGCGATCCCATCTCCGTTTACCGAAGTTTTGGTCGATGAATATCAGGATACAAATCCACTTCAGTATTCGATTTTAGAGGCTATTGCACCAAGATCACTATTTTGCGTAGGTGATTACGATCAGAGTATTTATGCTTTTAATGGCGCGGATATCTCAATTATAGCCTCATTCAAAGATAGCTTTGTAGATGCTTCGGTTTTTAGCCTTAGTAAAAATTATCGCTCCAGTGCACCGATTCTTGCGCTTGCAAATCGTGTCATTGAGAAAAATGAGAGAATCTATCCAAAACACCTAGAAGTAGTAAAACAAGGGAGCGCAGAGCCGCCTAAGTTGCTTGTCTATGAAGAGCTATTTTTGCAATATCAGGCAATAGCAAAGAGAATAAGGGAATCGACACGCGCCCATTCGCAAATCGCGGTGATTTTTCGTAATAACTCAAGTGCTGATGGTATTGAGGCAAGTTTGCGTGAGCTAGGAATCCAAAGCAAACGTAAGGGCGGGGTTAGCTTTTTTGAGACGAAAGAGATTGCACTTTTGCTTGATATTGCATCGATTCTTCATAATGCGCGTGACATGATGGCCTTTATCCATGTTTTAGGCTATGGACATGGCATTGGTAGTGCGATTGGCAAGGATATATATGAGGCACTGACACTTCTTGGTAAGGGTAATGCGATTATGGGGTTGCTCCACCCAGATACAGATGTCCGTGAGCCATATGCAAGGCGTACTAAAAATACGCAACTAGGGTTGTTTGATGACTTTTTTGAGCTTGGGAGTGTGACGAGATTTAAGGAGTTGGGTTTTGAAGATGGATTCTTGCAAAATGGAATATTAAAGCATCCAAAGCTAAGTCGCGAGGGGGCTGAATTTTTGTATGATTTTTACCTTGGGATTAAGAGTCTTAAGAATCTAAGCAATCCAGCACATATCATTGACAGAATCTTTGGCTCGCGTCTCTATCAAGGTATCGCAAAAGCCATTGCAAAGGAGCGCGCAAGGGATAAAGATGGCTCGATAAATGAGATGCGCTATCACGAGGCACTCGGGAGAATTGAGCGTAAAGTAGGGCTTTTAAAGAATCTAGCCAATCATTACAATGAGCTTGGGCGATTCTTAAATGCGATGATTTTAGGGAGTGGCGAGATGAGCGAGGGTGAGGGGGTAAATCTCCTTTCTGTTCATGGTGCAAAGGGCTTGGAATATGAGGAAGTGTATATAATCGACTTAATGGATGGGCGATTTCCAAATCGTAAGCTGATGGCACAAAATGGAGATATACAGGAGGAGCGACGGCTGTTTTATGTTGCCATCACACGCGCTAAAGAGCTGTTGTACCTCTCGTATGCAAAAAGCGATGCAATCAAGAAGCTGAGCTATGCACCATCACAATTTCTCTACGAAGCGGGCATGGTAAGAGATGATGATGGGTTGCTTGGATAGATTCTATACGTTTTTGATGGATTTTAAAGAGCAAGAATAAAGAATATAGAAGTTTAATAGTTTTGGCGGATTTATGCACAAAAATAGATGAGATTTAAAGTCTAATACCAAAAAGGCGAAAAGTTTTTCTTATTTTATAAAGACCTTGATACGCGCGAGAAGACTCTAAAGTGAGTGCGCTAATGTCTTGCCTACCTGTCAAATAGCCAAAAGCGAAATGTATCCCGCTTAGGCTTGTATGCTAGCCAAAGGTAAGCTGGCATGGTGGCTACCTATCCCAAGTTACACCTTTGCCTTTTAGTGGATAGTTGGTTCCTGTGCCTTTTTCGCCAAGCCCTAGCTTGCCACACTCATCTTTATTTGCGATTACAACGCGAAAGATCTCCGCCTTGATGGTGTTACTTGGTGTGGTGTTGCCATCACTAGCGAGAAGCTTTACCGTAACGCATGATATTGAGTTGTCAGCTGATTTGTATTTAGAGTCGAGTCTGTAATCATCGACAACACTCCAAACTGCTGTATTTGTGGTTACAGAATCGGATAGTTTCTTTATCTCACCTTGACTCATATAGTAGGCAGTGACTGCTTGTGTGATGGTCCCTACATCTTGCGTTAATGCAACTTTGCGCGCATCATCCCTGCTAGCTGCCATCTTAGGCACCGCGATAGACGCAAGAATCCCAAGAATAACAATGATAAAAACTAGCTCAATCATAGTAAACGCTGTGCGATTCTTAGAGGTCAACAAAGAAGAATCGAGTGGATTTTTTTGATTTTCTATTGTGGGATTTAGTGTTGCATTTTTGATAGTGCGATTTGTAAAATTTGCATCTTTCATTGTTATTCCTTTTTATTTTAGAAACGCGAGAATTGTAGCTAAATAAAGCGGACTTTTCTCTTTTAAGGCGTGGAATCTAAACTCACTCTATTGTGCGAACTATCAGGCTTGTTGGTAGCTCAAAGTAGGATATTAGCTCTTCCTCTTTTGCTCTATGCTCACCAGAATCGCACTCGTGGTCATAGCCCAAAAGATGTAGCATCCCATGGATAAAAAGCAATGCGGCCTCATGCTCAATAGAGTGGTTTCGCGCCGTGGCTTCGGAGATGATTTTATCCAGCGAGAGGAGAATCGCACCAAGTGGCAGCGGAGAATCGCCCTCAATCGGGAATGAAAGGACGTCTGTGTCTTTGTCGATTCCTCTGTGTGCGTTGTTTATCTCACGCATTTCACATCCATCGACTAGCAATAGCTCGACATCGCGATCGCTCATGTGTAAGGCGATACGCTCAAGTAGTGATATGTCAAATTCTTTGTCTGTACGATTATCGAAATCGATCATATTTTGCCCACTTTTTGTGTTAATTTTATGCACAGAATCGTATCACAACTGCGATATAATGTGTACTTTTAAGGCTCATTTATGCGCAGGAGGGCGAAGTGGTTGACTATGGAATCAATTTTTGGTCTGATAATGATTTCGTTATAGAAGATGGCAAGGTAAAAATCAATTACAAGAGCAAGCCGGCTATTATTGATATTGTTAAACAGGTGCGCGAAGATGGGTATCGTGGTCCTTTGTTGTTGCGATTCCCACACCTTATTCAAAAGCAGGTGAATAAGATTTTTACTCACTTTGAAAGCTCAATCAAGCAATATCACTACAAAGGGCAGTTTAAGGCTGTTTTTCCGCTTAAGGTAAATCAATTTCCAAACTTCGTTTTGCCGCTTGTGGAGCTATCGCAAAATCGTTGCTATGGACTGGAGGCAGGCAGCAAAGCTGAACTAATCATTGCTATGGCATATACTAATAAAGGTTCACCAATTACAGTCAATGGCTTCAAAGATAAAGAGATGATTTCGCTTGGCTTCATTGCCGCAAACATGGGGCATGAAATCACGCTTACTATCGAAGGGCTAAACGAGCTAGAGACGATCATAGAGGTCGCTGAGGAGATGGGTATGCCATATCCAAATATTGGGTTAAGAATTCGTCTGCATAGCACAGGGATAGGCATTTGGGCAAAAAGCGGAGGAATCAATTCTAAATTTGGTCTCACATCAACAGAACTTTTAGAGGCGATACACCTGCTTGAAAAGCACAAGTTGCTGAATCAGTTTACGATGATTCACTTTCATATCGGCTCTCAGATTAGCGATATCTCACCGCTAAAAAAGGCACTTCGCGAAGCTGGAAATATCTATGCTGAACTTCGAAAAATGGGTGCAAAGAATCTAAAAAGCGTCAATATTGGCGGTGGTTTAGCGGTCGAATATACTCAGCATGAGGGTTCACCAAACCGCAATTACACGTTAGAAGAGTTTGCTGGAGATGTTGTATTCACACTTAAAGAGATCGCGAAAAATAAAAAAGAGCCAGAGCCAGATATTTATATAGAATCGGGTCGCTACATTGCTGCTAGTCATGCGCTTTTAGTCGCGCCTGTATTGGAGCTTTTCTCTCAAGAGTATGATGAAAAGGCACTTCGCCTAAAGGATAAGAATCCACAGCTAATTGAGGAGTTAAACGAGCTATATAACACTGTGAATGAGAAATATGCAATTGAATATCTGCATGATAGCCTTGATCACATGGAGTCGCTCCTGACACTATTTGACCTAGGTTATATTGATTTGCAAGATCGCAGTAATACTGAGATTCTCGTCCATTTGATCATTAAAAAAGTCATCAAGATTTTAAAGCACAAGAATCACGGCGATATTATAAGAATCCAAGAGCAAGTCCAGGAGCGATATCTGCTAAATTGCTCATTTTTCCAGAGCTTACCAGATGCATGGGGGCTAAATCAGGGCTTTCCTGTGATGCCACTTGATAGGTTAAACAAGCGTCCAACACGCTCCGCTAGTCTTTGGGATATTACGTGTGATAGCGATGGTGAGATAGGCTTTGATATCAAAAAGCCGTTATTTTTGCACGATGTCGATGTAACCAGCGAAGAGTATTTTCTAGGATTCTTCCTTGTTGGTGCTTATCAGGAGGTGCTAGGTATGCGACACAATCTCTTTACTCACCCAACAGAGCTTAGTGTGGAGTTTGATGATGAGGGAAATTATCATGTAGAGAATCTACTTGAGGCACAGACGATTCTTGATGTGCTTGATGACCTTGATTATGATACAAAAGAGATTGAGCGTAGGCTAAAGCAGAGAATCGAGGATTCTGAATCTATTGACGATGAGACGCGCAAGGAAGTACTAGGGCAACTATACGTCATGCTAAGCGAGAATGGCTACCTTCGCACAATAATCAACGGAGAGCGCAAGTGAGTCGCGTTTGTGGATTTTTCGCAACTATTCGCGAGGATTTTGCGGTAGTTTTTGAAAAAGATCCAGCAATTCGCTCTAAAATTGAGCTGTTTTTTAACTATCCAGGGCTAATAGCTATTGTAAATCATCGTTTTGCCCATGCGCTACATTTGCGTGGTTGGCGTGTTTTAGCGCGCTTTATTATGGGATTTAATCAATTTATTACAAACATTGATATCCATCCGGGAGCAACTATCGGTAGGCGCGTGTTTATCGATCATGGGATAGGTGTAGTCATCGGTGAGACCGCTGAGATTGGTGATGATGTTACAATCTATCAAGGTGTTAGCCTTGGTGGCGTGAGCCTTGATAGGGTCAAGAGACATCCAACGATAGAATCTGGCGTTGTCATTGGTGCTGGAGCCAAAATTCTTGGCAATATTATCATCGGCGCAAACTCTAAAATTGGCGCAAATTCCGTTGTGGTGCGTGATGTACCACGCGATTCTACTGCTGTTGGGATTCCTGCGCGTGTAATTGACAAGGGGCGGAGCAAGGATTCTCACGAGATGAATAAGCTCCCAGATATAAATAAGCAGCTCTTTGAATATCTATTAAAACGCGTAGCACTTCTAGAACATGCCATTAAAAATGGAGGTTGCCCAGTGGAGTTAGAGACTCGTGGCGAGGAGCTAGAGAGAATTTATGAAGCATTTGTGCGGAGTTTAAAGACTTAAGTATGGTAGGTGTATTTAGTTGCGCTGTTTGCAATATTTTGCGCGCTTAGATTTCCTCGCAAGGAATTGCTACACATCTTATCGCATGTCCCCTTAATGACATAAGAATTAAGTCTAGGATTCTCTCATGCTAGTTGCTATTGATAAAAACTGCTCTTGAATTAGGAAAAATAATCCAATTCCTTTTTGCTCTAAACTCTCTACGAGTCTCTCAAAGCCAAAATAACCTCCACTGAACCAAGATATTTACCGTTGTGTATAAAAATAGAATCATCGTTGTAATAAAAACCACTAAGGAGATAAAAAGGAGATAGATTCTAAGTCTGCCAAACAACACAACTATGTCTTATGATTCTTGCTGATTTGGTGGATTATAGTTCAAAAATAGGCGAAATTGACTATGAATTGACGCTACTTTTTAAAATCTTTCTGACCTAAATTTAACCAATAATTAGTGGTATGTCTGCTTATTTTAGGAATTGCATCTTAATGGTGCATTTGCTTTTGAGCGATGGATGCTTGAGGCTACAAAGCTCCAAGTGTGGAGTGACTAGATGATAAGACGGTAAATGAGATACAGCCCCAGCTAATAAAGTATGTATTGCCAAAGTTTGAAGGCGATCTTTTTTGGGATACTATAAATATTAAACCAATTGTGCCAAATAGCATATATGGTAAATTTATAGAGTATGGTTACCAGCTTTTTTGATACTCAGGCGTATATAGGTCCAGAGGTTGCTGATAAAAATATGCGCTATTTAGGAAATAATCTATCATGTAATAGCTATCACATTGGTGCTGGTACGGCAAAACTTACCACACCGATGGTCGATTCTTACTCTCTCTTTCCATAATATAGGATATGCTAGGTGCACTAAGTATGAGAATCAATGGCTGTATGCAACGCAGCATAAATGGCTATCATTTGTCAGACGATGACAAAGAGATGAAGGTATTTCTTGCTTATATTCACTAGTTAAATCAAGGAATCTCAGTGGGTGCAAAAATCGATGGGCGTAGCCTAAAAATAGTTGATAGACAGATGGTGCAGAAAAATGCCACTGATGTGAAAAATAGCGAAGTGGTTTATCAACGTGAATGTGCATCATGTCATGTGGTAAATGGCGAGAGCATGCGCGCAGAGAGTCGTAATGGCAAGTCAGCAGGCTATACATTCCCGCCACTTTGTGGTAGCGATGATATCTACAACACAGGTACGGAGGCTATTCGTATGCTAAAGTCAGCTGATTTTATCAAAAAGCACAATGCCAAAAGGTGTGCTAAATCTAAGCGATAAAGATGCTTATTATGTGGTGGTGTTTATTAATCAGGATTCTCACTATTGTACAATCAAGCTAAATCACCAAAATGACTTCAAAGACCCAAAAGTGCACGTGCTAGACCACGATAAAAAGGTCCTTATAGTGCAAATGGCGAGTATATTTTCCCTGATGTTGGCAAGAGGTACATGGATTACAAAGTTGGACCATACGGTGGAATCATAAAGAAAAAGCCAGAAGCAAAGCAAGGAGAAGTGCATGAAAAAGAGACAATGGTAGCGGTTGCTTTTGTGTTTATTTTTAGTGGTTGTGTGGCAAAGAATCATGTGCAGTTTCCATGTGAGAGCGAGCTTACTGAGCTTGCATCAATGAGTGGCACTAAAGCTAGTATGGAGATTTTTCATAGCGAGCTATCAAAAAGCAACAACCGTGCTTAATGCTTGGAGCAAGGTAGTAGCGACTTTTTAGATGAGAAGGCGAAGCGATACGCAATAAAGAGAGTGGGTGATACCACATCGCTAATTATTGCGCGCGACATGCCAGGTAGAGACGTAATTATAAAAGCACAAGTAAAGTAGAGAATCGCGCTAATGCTAATATTGGCATGGCACAACTACATTTATTTGGATTTATGACGCTATAAATAGCATGTAGGATTCTTTAAGAAGTGTCGGTATAAGGCTCATGCACATGTGGGTTGCTGAATGCCACTGCTCTATTGCCTCGCCTTATGTTTTGTATTATGCGCTTAGATAGTGTGCCTTTGGCTCAAACTCCAAAGGCACAATGCTCTATGCGTGAATACCCACTCTTTTTGATGCTTTGCTGACCTAGATTCTCCTTAATTTACTTCGTTTTTTGTATGCACTTTTTAGCCGCCTCTATACCATCGCTCCAGCGCCCATGCCTCTCTAGTACGTATTCAGCATCCACATTGCCATGCACCATTGCGCCTATTAGTTTACGGTTTGGCTTCATGATAAATGCCGCTAGGTGCGCGATGATTCCTATTATTAGCAAAACCATGCCGAGATTATGGAGGGTTGTTGCCCAGTAGAGCAGACCATCTGAGAGCGATTCTCCAGTTAGATTCTTCCATGATTTCATTATGCCAGTTACCACCATTAGAAGAATCGACGAAGCGATAAATGCATAAGCTAGTCGCTGCTCAGGGAGATACTTCTCGCTGGGTGGCTCACTTTCTCCCTTTATCATTGCCTTTATCACGGCGATTGATGCGCTGAAATCCCCACGCTTTGGGATTATGTCAAATTCGCGTCGCAATGTATGATAAAAAATGTGATAAAACACAACCATGACTAGAATTATTGCAGCGATGTAGTGTTGCTCAAGTGTAGTGTAGTATTCGCCCATAAAGGCAAGCCCCGGAATCTCATTGATATAGTATCGTTTTGCGACTGGCATTTGAACGATTCCTGTTATTGTGAGCCAAAAAATAGAGCTAGCTCCAAGCCAATGCACAAGGCGGTTACTTAAGCTTTGTCGTCTTATTTTCATTGATTCTCTCCACTGTTTTTGTGCGATTTATATACGGCGATTCCTGCGCCTATTATCCCAGCAAGCGGTGCAATTAGCGTTGCCTTAGCTAGATTTTCACTCTCTTGCATTGGATTTTTTATACCAACTTTCATATGCGGTCTCCCATGGAGCTTGTCGTTGCTCTCATTTTTTGCGCGTGATATTGCCTTATCTATTTTTTCAAACGGGATCTTGGAGATGTATAACGTTGCTGTTCCGCCATTTTCATTCATGCCATAGATATAACCATTTATCGATTCTGCGCGCCTTTTTGCCTCAGCCTCTATTTCATCGCGCTTGCCAAATAGTATTGCATTTTTGGGGCATTTGACTTCGCAAGCGGGCTTTTTGCCAGCTTTTAGTAAGTCAGCACACATATCGCATTTGTACATTACGCCACCACCTGCGAGTTTTGGTGCTAGTTTTAGATAGAGTCCTACGCCAGCTTGTCTTTGAGGAATATTCCACGGGCAGGCATCTCGGCATTTTGCCCCACCCATACAGAAGTTGGCATCGATTTTTACCGCGCCATGTTCGCTTTTGCCGATTATTCCAAATGGACAGAGCTTCTGACATGGTGCATCATCGCAGTGCATACAGCGACGTGGAATAAACACCTGCTCGCCATCTATCTCTAATTTTTCTACAAACGTCCAGTTATATGGTGTCAGGCGCGACGTAAGATCCCTGCGATTTGACCAGTCTTCATGCTTTTTTTGTGGCCAGTAGTCCATTATCGGCTTTTGTGGTTCTGGGAAGTTTGCGCTATTTTTCTCACGACAGGCACTCACGCAAAGTGGCATCTCATATCCAGCGCAACCATCACAAAGCGTGAGATCTATAATGGACGCCATCGCGGAATTTGAATGCTTTTTTTCACTATTTGCTTTGGATTCTCCGCTTGTGGCTGATGCTACCATGGGTAGGGTAGAGGCAAGCGCAACATGTTTAAAGAAGCTACGGCGGGTGATTTGCCCTGATTTTTCTAAAGTATCTGACATTTAATCTTCCTTGTTTATTCTTTATTAAGAAATAATAAACAGTAATAATTTAAAAAGATATAAATATGGATTTTTTGAGATTCTTATCAGGTGTGGTGATATGTGCCTTTAGGTATAATCGCAAAATTTTTTACAGAAGGGAATCGATGAAACACCTACGCAAAATTTCGGATTACGCGGTTATCGGAGGGCTTGGCGCGCTCGTGGCGACGGGCTTGCAGGGATGTGGAGAAACACAAGAATCCACTAAAGAATCCACATCAAAGCAGTCGATGAGTGATATAAAGCAAAAAGCTGGTGCGCTTGTCATAATCGAGGAACAGCCTGGTGGTGGGTATAAGATCCTTGAGGAGCATCCGAGCGAGACGACCAGAATTGTCCTAAAAGACCCAAACGGTGCGGAACGAATGCTAAGTCAAGAAGAGGTCGATAAGCTTATAAAAGATGAGGCGACAAAAATTGAGCAGGGTACATCAAATCTCACAAGTGGTAGCGGTGGGTTATCTCTTGGAGAGACGATTCTTGCTAGCGCGGCAGGCGCAATTCTTGGTAGCTGGATAGGTAGCAAGCTCTTTAATAATCAAAATTATCAAGCTCAGCAACGCACTACTTATAAATCACCGCAAGCCTATGAGCGCAGCCAAAGTTCCTTTAATAAAACAGCAACATCTGGCTCTAGTAGCGCGACAAGAGCTACTGGCTCGACACCAAGTTCAGCAAAAGGTGGATTTTTTAACCCAAGTCAGGGTGCAAGCGGAGCAGCAACAACGCAATCAAGTAGCTCGCAAAGCTCCTCTAAAAATCAAAATTACGGAGGGTGAATATGGAGCTAATGAGTCTAAAGCCACTTTCAAATGAGTTTATGGAGAGTATTGGATTCTCTTGGCATACAGACCCAAATAACACATCGTATGTAGCAAATGAAGCAGTCGTGGTAAGTGAGCGTGAGGCAGAGGCATTTTATGATGCAGCGAATGAGCTTTATGATATGTTTGTTGAGGCGGGGCAATACGTCATTGATAATGACCTATTTTTTGAGCTTGGGATTCCTTTTAACCTCGTAGAATCGATAAAAGAGAGTTGGGAAAATGAGGTACATTGGCATATCTATGGGCGTTTTGATTTTGCTGGTGGGCTTGATGGTAAGCCAATAAAGCTACTTGAATTTAACGCTGATACGCCGACTATGGTTTTTGAGAGTGCGATTATTCAGTGGGCACTTTTGAAGTTTAATGGACTTGAAGGTGAGCAGTTTAATAATCTTTACGAGGCACTTAGCGACAATTTTAAACGCATGATTACGCTTGGCGATGATCCTGAGCGCTTTAGTGAAATTTATGAGGGGTGGAAAATTCTTTTTTCTAGCATACAAGGGAGCGATGAAGAAGAATCGACAATGCGACTACTGGAGCGAATTGCGCGTGAAGCTGGTTTTGAGACGGCATTTTGCTACGTACATGAGGCAAAGCTAGATGCCACGCATGGGCTATTTTTTAACGAGCAAAATTTTGAGTTTTGGTTTAAGCTAATTCCTTGGGAGAATATTGCCATTGATGAGCCTGAGCTTGCGCGTTTGATGGAGGATATGATTAAAAATAAAAATACGATATTCTTAAATCCAGCCTATACGCTGCTTTTTCAATCAAAACGAATGCTAAAAATCCTATGGGATCTTTTTCCAAATCATCCACTACTGCTTGAAGCCAGCAACGAGCCTCTCGTTAGCAAAAAACAGGTGAAAAAGCATGCGTTTGGTCGCGAGGGTGAGAGTGTGCAGATTCTTGGTGTAGATGGTGAGATTTTAAACGAAAAATCCGGAGTTTATGGGACATTCCCTGCGATATATCAAGAGTATGCAGAGCAAAATAGCTATGGCGGAGAATCGTATCAGCCAAATGTATTTTATGCATATGAGGCTTGTGCACTTGGATTTCGCAAGGGTGGAGAGATAATCGATAATTACGCAAAATTTGTCTCTCACATAGTCAGATAGGCTTGCAATCTAGCGCCGTGATGTGAGTGGGGATACTTTTGCTTTAGAAACGATAGGAACTTATATCGATTCTTGCATCGTGCAAGCGGGTTAGATTCCCCCTTTTTTGTGTCTCTTGTAGATTAGTAAAGCCATCGTAGCGCAAGTTGCCATAGCTAGTGATGTAGATATAAAAATATCTCCCAAGCCCACCAATGGTGAAATAGTGCCACCTAGTAAAAATGGTGCACAGCCAAGAATGGCGGATGCCGCGCCGGCGTGATGGCGCTCACTTCCCATAGCCAATGCGGAAATAGCAGGCAGGGGAATGCCAATCATCAACAGTGTGGCGAAAAACCCCAGCTCCACAAATAGCCAATGAGCTTGTAATAGCAACATAGCAACCGTATAGCACACTGCGCATACAAATCCAAAAACTCCAAAACGTAATGCTACTTGCTCAGGGAATCGACTCCCATTTTTAGAGCCAATCACCAATGCTATGCCATTACTACCAAAGCACAGGCTAAATGCGAATGGTGATAATCCGTAAGAGCTTTGCAAAATAAATGGTGATGCGGCTATGTAGGCAAACATCGCACCAAATATAAAACTTTCAATCCATACATATTCCATAAAGCGGCGCTGTTTGATAATGCTACTAAATGATGCAAAGCTGGCAAAAGTCGAGCCATGCAAGCGTCTATCCAAAGAAAGACTCTCATGCAAGCGCAAGCTAAATATGATCACGACCACGCCAATAAGAGTAAGAAATGCGAAAATACCCTTCCAACTCATATATTCTAGTAGTGTGCTACCTAATATTGGCGAGAATATCGGCGCTAGACCATTAATAACCATCAATAGCCCAAAAAAGCGCGTCATCTCCTGCCCTTGATATAAATCTGCCACTATTGCGCGCGAGATTACCACGCTCCCGGCTGATGATAACCCCTGCACGATTCTTAAGAATATCATCGTCTCTATATTTGGTGAAAATATAATTGCCACACTACTTGTTGTGTATATTGTTAGCGATATTATAAGTGGTTTTTTGCGTCCAAATTTATCACTGATGGGGCCAAAAAGAAGCTGCCCAACAGCTAAACCAATCATGGCGGTGCTTAGCGTTAACTGTGTCATTGACGAAGATGTCTCAAAAAATATTGCTAATTGTGGCAACGATGGCAGGTACAAATCTACTACAAAAGGACCAAATGCGGATAATACGCCAAGTAGTAGTAGAAGAAAAATTTGAGAGTTTCTTTTGATCATGTTTTGCTCTGTGGTGGTTTGGATTTAAAATGGTGAGTAGGTTTGAGAATTTCATTACTCTCTGGTTTGCTACCTGTTTGTAGTGAAGCATTTAAATGAGCGTGTCTTGCTCCATGTATATGCATCGTAATCTCTATTCTTTAGCAGGATTTTAAAATTTGTGAAAATTTTTAGAAGCGCGAGAATCGGCGTTGATGGCGTAGATTCTCGCTTTTGTATTATCGGTCGCGGATACCTAGAGTGCTAATAAGGTTGCTATATTTTGTATAGTCAGTTTTCTTAAGATACTTCAAAAGGTGTCGTCGCTGAGAGACTAGCTTTAGCAGTCCTAGACGGCTAGAGTGATCTTTTGCATTCACTTTTAAATGCTCTGTTAAATCCGAAATACGTCGGCTAAGTAGTGCTATTTGTACCTCTGATGAGCCAGTGTCTTTGCCATCGCGCGCAAACTTAGAGATAATCTCTCGCTTAATCGCCGAATCTAAAGCCATGATAGACCTCCGAATTGGTTATTTCTCAAAAATGAGAGGTGGTAATATACTCACAAAAAGCCAAAATTTACATTAAGCCCTGTATAATCGCACTCTTTTGACAACCTCAAATTCAGGATTCCTCAGGGTGATTTAATCGTGGCAAAGAATAAAGATAAGACACTGCTTTCAAGCGTCCTTCCATTCCTAAAAACCATATCGGAATCAAAAGATCTAACCGTCGTCGCTTTTATTATTGCGATTCTTGCCATTATCATAGTGCCTCTGCCAAGTGCAATTCTTGATTTTTTTCTAACTATCTCAATTGCCGTATCCGTGCTAATAATTTTAATCTCGCTTTATATTGGGAAGCCGACTGATTTTACGGCGTTTCCGACGCTTTTGCTTATCGTTACACTCTTTCGCCTCGCGCTAAACGTCTCAACCACGCGTATGATCCTAAGCGAAGGGCACAATGGGCCAGATGCCGTGAGCGACATCATTAGCGCATTTGGAAATTTTGTCGTAGGTGGTAATTATGTTATTGGGACAATCGTATTTTTGATTCTTGTCATTATAAATTTTATGGTTGTTACAAATGGTTCGACGCGTGTCGCTGAGGTAGCTGCTAGATTTACACTTGATGCGATGCCGGGTAAGCAAATGGCAATTGATGCAGATATGAATGCCGGGCTAATAGACGAAAAAGAGGCAAAAAAGCGACGCGAGGGGCTGGCGCAAGAGGCGGATTTCTATGGCTCTATGGATGGTGCGAGCAAGTTTGTCAAAGGTGATGCAGTCGCTGGAATCATTATCACGCTTATAAATATTATCGGTGGATTCTTGATTGGTGTTTTTCAGCGCGATATGCCTATGGCGGATTCTGCTGCGACTTTTACAATCCTTACCATTGGCGATGGACTAGTCTCCCAGCTCCCAGCGCTAATCATCTCAACCGCAACGGGTATTATAGTTACACGCTCTAGCAAGAGTGAAGATGGTGGTAATTTCGCCGAGGGTATCATTACTCAGCTTATGAGCGAGTCTAAGATTCTTACAATTGTCGGTGCGATTCTCTTGATGTTTGCACTTGTCCCGGGATTGCCTACTGTTTCGCTTGGATTTGTAGGGCTGTTATTTGTCGGTATGGCATATCTTTTAAATCGCCAAGATGAAGGCGGAGTTTTTGGGCTTATAGAACGATTTGTAGCTAAAAAATCACCAGATTTATCAAAGGTGCAATCGCCAGCTAAAAAGCCAAAGTCATCACGAGAATCAAACAAGGAAGCAGAGTCGCAAGTCGCTCCTGTTGCACCACCTAAGAAGTCGCCAGAGGAGATTAAAAAGCAAGAAGAAGAGATGCTAAGCGAGATCCTTAAAGTCGAGATTCTCGAGCTCGACCTGGGCTATCAGCTCATCAAACTAGCTGATAGTAACCAAGGCGGCGATCTGCTAGAACGTGTGCGTGGTATGCGTAGAAAGATGGCTGGGGATTATGGATTCCTTATGCCACAGGTAAGAATTAGAGATAATCTTCAGTTGGCACCAAATAACTATGAGATTCTTCTAAAGGGTGTGGCTATTGGCGATGGTAGCGTTATGCCAGATAAATTTTTAGCTATGAATAGTGGCATGGTGATAGATGAGGTCGAGGGTGTGCCTACAAAAGAGCCAGCCTTTGGGCTAGATGCGATATGGATTGACCCACACGATAAAGAAGAGGCGATTATGCGTGGCTATACTGTAGTGGATCCTGCGACTGTTATCTCAACACATATGAGTGAGCTTGTGAAAAAGTATGCTGAGGAGCTAATCACGCGCCAAGAGGTGCATGCGCTCATGGATAAGCTAGCTAAAGACTATCCGATAATCGTTGAGGATGCGCGCAAAAGCGCAAATACTGGACTAATTCAGCAAGTCTTGAAGTCATTATTGCACGAGAGGATACCTATTAAAGATATGTTGACTATTTTAGAGACGATATCTGATGTTGCCCCACAAGTTGGCGGAAATGTCGAAATAATCGTCGAACAGGTGCGCGCACGACTCTCTCGTGTCATTACATCTGTCTTTAGAGGTGATGATTCTGTACTTAAGCTCTTGACGCTATCTACGCAGACTGAGCAACATTTGCTAAACAAGGTCAAAGATACGCAAGGCAGGCGGCAGGTGCTACTAAGCGTGAATGAGACAAATGCACTCATCGAGGGTGTGAGTGGCGAGGTACAGAGAATCTTGCAACGTGGAATAGTCCCTGTCGTCATTATTGTTGATCCGCTTTTGCGTAAATTTATGTCTGAAAAGATGGAGCAATTTGGTTTGGATGTCGTGGTTCTTAGCCATGCAGAGATTGATACGAGTGCAAAGTTTGAAGTGTTAGGCACAATTACAATTCCATTTTAAGGATAGAAATGCAAGTTCATCACCTTTCACATATTGATTTGGACGGATATGGATGTCAATTTATTTCAACGATGTTTTTTGAGAAAATTAAATTTTATAATGCAAACTATGGCAAGGAGGTTGGCGCAAAGCTTGATGAGATAGCTAAAAACTCAGAGCATAGCGGAGAATCGGAGATTCTTTGGCTTATCACAGATTTAAATCTCACGCTACAAGAGTGCGCTACGCTACAAGAGCGTGCAGAGAGTCTAAATCTCTCTGGTAAGAGTGTAAAAATCATGCTCCTAGACCACCATATAAGCGGTAGTGAGTGCGCATTAAGGTATCCGTGGTATGAGCTAGACAATGAGAGATGCGCGACAAAAATAACTTATGAGACGCTTTTGGAGCGGTTTAGTGTACTTGATTCTTTAGTCGATAGCACTGAAGTGGCGGAGTTCGTGGAGGTTGTGAATGCTATTGACTTATGGAAAGAAGAATCTCCGTACTTTGAATTTGGTAAAGTGATGATGAGGCTTGTTGTGGATACAAAAGAGCTAAATCGATATATGTTTGATGAGGAACATCGTGAATATAAGTTTGAGATGTTGCGCGAGGCTTGTCGATTCTTAGGCTCAAAGAGTGGTCATATTGAATTAGATAATGAGATGCACGCAATGAAAAAGCGCGCCCTAAAAGGTGGACCAAATA
This sequence comes from Wolinella sp., assembly GCA_052170135.1. Classification (GTDB taxonomy): domain Bacteria; phylum Campylobacterota; class Campylobacteria; order Campylobacterales; family Helicobacteraceae; genus Wolinella. The sequence goes on along the minus strand of JBQNBC010000015.1, from coordinate 5,380 downwards.
GTGATACGCTTGACAATATCGCCTCAAATCGCCAAGTTGAGCTACTAGGGAAAAAGGTTGATGAATGCACTATTTTTTACCGTGAATATAGAGGATTCTTGAGCTATTCAATCGGTAGTATCTCTGTGTTAGCGAATGCTTTTTTGCGTGCAAATCCTGAGTTTGACTTCTATATTGATGTCGGTGCGCGTGGATCTGTTAGTCTAAGAGCCAATAATCGTTGCGATGTTAGCGTGCTTGGTGCTGAGATTTTTAATGGAGGTGGGCATAAAAATGCCTCTGGCGGAAGAATCGATGGCTTTAAGGAGAGTTTTTTGTACGATGAAGTGCGAGAAAATATTAAACAAATAATAAAGGAGAAGACAAAATGAAAAAAAATATAGAACTAGATGATGAGCTAATATCTGAGGAGATGGCACTTGAGCTATCGGATATGCTTAGTGTGGCATTGCACTTTGCTGGCGTAAAGAGCGATAAGTTAGAGCAGGCTATGGATGCTTATTTGGCAGCATTAGATGATTTTGATGATAACGAAGAGTATGGTCGCGAGGCGATGATAAGCATAATCGAGAATCTAAAAAAGCACAAAAAAGAGCTTTTTAAATAATGAAAACTTGTAGATTGGTTATACTTTTTAGTGGCGAGGGGAGCAATATGGAATCTATAATCCATGCGCTTCATGGAAAAGAATTTAACGATAAGAGAATCGAGATCTCCGCTGTCATAACTAACAATCCAGATGCAAATGGAATCAACCGTGCAAAGCGACTTGGCATCCAATGTGAAGTACTAAATCACCGTGATTTTGAGACGCGCGAGGAGTTTGATAGTGCGCTTTGCAAGTTAATTTTGACGTACTCGCCTAGTATTACTATTTTGGCTGGGTTTATGCGGATTCTTACACCAGTCTTTACATCGCAAATCCGCGCATTAAATATTCATCCTTCACTGCTACCGCTTTTTAAAGGCGCGCATGCGATACGTGAAAGCTTTGATTCTTGTATGAAAGTGGCTGGAGTGAGTGTCCATTTTGTTAGTGAAGAGCTTGATAGTGGTGCGATAGTGGCGCAGGAAGCTATATCAAAGATTGATGGCGAGGATTTTTTGAGCTTCAAGGAGAGAATCCACGCGCTAGAGCATAGTCTATATCCTGCAGCGATTTTAAAGGTGCTCGAGACTTAGTTGTGGTTTGTCAATAATTTATAACTTTTGATAAAGCTTAATAGTTGTGAGCAAATTTTAACTTTTCTATGCTTGCGAAGTCGCTATGCTTGTCTGCTTTTTGGCTTTGTACGCTCTTTGTGTCTATTTGATTGTTATGTATAATTTTGCATTTTATAAAGCAATAGAATCTAAAGCCAGGTTTTATTGCTTTAGAGTAGTTGGCGCGCGTAGAATCCTTCTTCATCATCAAGCTCGCTTAGAGCAATATTTCTATTGATAATTTGGCGAATCTCCTCTAAATGCTCAGCGATATCTCTATCTTGTGCTAGATTCTTAAAAGAGCCATGCGAGTGCTCTTTGTAACGGTATCTATTTTCCTCTGCATTTTCTTCTTGCTTTATGGACACTTGACGGGATACAAATGCCTTTACATCTTTTATATCTGAAAGCTCGTGCAGTGCGGAGTTTTGGGCTTTTATTAATAACGACTTTATTAAAGGGAGTTTATAATTGAACTCTTTTAAGAATGCAGGGTGATTGAGTGCGAAAAACAGCGTTCCATCGCGCTCGTAGTTAAAAAGTATCGCTTGACGTATACTAAGCGGTAGAATATAGATAAAGTTATTGATAAGAGTTTTGCGTCTAAGCGGCTCAAATGTAGGAGTTTTGACGATATGCTGAAGGATTTCACGAGCGTTTTTCATGCGATGATTATAGCATATATGCTGTTTTCGCTCAGTGGTTGTGGCTTTAAGGATGACCCATTTCGTGCACCACAAAATAGCGAGCAAAAGCAGTGATGTACTATGATGTAATCATCATTGGAGCAGGCGTAGCTGGGCTATATGCTAGTTTGCAATTGCCAAAAGATAAAAGAGTGTTGCTGCTTTGTAAAGATCAGCCATGGGAATGTAATACATTCTATGCACAAGGCGGAATCGCAGTCGCAAAAGATGCTTCTGATGTAGGCTTACACGTTAGTGATACGCTGGAAGCTGGGGCACACATGGGTGATCGAGGTGCGATAGAACGACTAAGCCTCGATAGTCTTGAGATTCTCTCTGATTTGATTGGACGTGGTGTGCCATTTGATAGAGATTCTTCTGGGAAGCTTCTTTACACCAAAGAGGGCGCGCATACGATTTCAAGAATCGTCCATGCTGGTGGAGATGGCACTGGACGCGTGTTACATAGCCACCTAATAGGCTCCATATCTCATACGCTTTGGAAAAATGCGACCGTTACAAATCTGCTTTTGGATGAGAGTAGATGTCATGGCGTGAGCGTGATGACAAAGCGGGGTAGCTACAATCTATACGCAAATGACGTAATCATCGCTACTGGAGGCGTGGGCGCACTGTATGAGTATCATACAAATGCTTATACGATTAGCAGTGATTTGCATGGCATGATTATCGAGCATGGCGGGAGTGTGCGCGATATGGAGATGATGCAGTTTCATCCTACAGTCTATGTCAAAGGCTCTCATGCACGTAAAATACTTCTATCTGAGGCACTAAGGGGCGAAGGCGCGAGGATTGTAAATGAGCATGGAGAGAGATTTTTGCAAGAGTATGATTCTCGTGGAGAGCTCGCTCCTAGAGATGTGATTTCACGTGCTATTTTTGATTATAAAAAGCAGACAAATATGGACGTATATCTCGATATTTCAGACTTTGAGCAGGACTATTTTAAGAGTAGATTCCCAAATATTTATAGAAATCTAACCTCTTATGGATTTAGCATCCCCGGTGATAAGATTCCTATCTCACCGGCATTTCACTACTCTATGGGTGGAATCGAGGTCGATTCTTGCGCTAGGGTTAAGGGCATGGATAATCTATATGCGATTGGTGAGTGCGCGCGTACGGGCGTACATGGGGCAAATCGCCTAGCTAGTAACTCTCTTTTAGAGGGATTGGTCTTTGCAAGAATCGCAGCAAACAACATTGCTGGTAAAGAGAGTAGCTTTAAGGTGCGTGAATTTCGCCTAAACGATGAGATGTTAGAGCGAGAATTTGACAATGCGCTAAAGGGGGTTTTGCGCTCTTTGATGTGGGAAAAAGTGGGAATTGCACGAAGAAAAAGTGAGCTCAATGAGGCACTTGGTGGTGTGGAAGTAATGCTAAAGAGCGGAATTGGGCGTATGCTAAAGATGCGTCTTTTGACTGCGCGTGAGATTATCAAGGGTGCGCTATCTCGTGAAGAATCGCTAGGTGCACATTATATGATCGATTAAACTTAAAAAGAGAGGAAAAAATGCACGATAAAGTTTCGCTACTAATTTTGGATTTTGGAAGCCAGTACACTCAGCTAATCGCTAGACGGCTAAGAGAGTATGGAATTTACTGTGAAATAGTCCCATATCACGAGAAGCTCGATGCAATAAAGGCGCGTGAACCAAAGGGAATTATATTAAGTGGTGGACCTGCAAGTGTTTATGAGGAGGGTGCGTATCGGTGTGATGATGGTGTATTTTCACTTGGGATTCCCGTGCTTGGAATCTGTTATGGCATGCAACTTATGACGCACCATTTTGGCGGTATAGTGGCAAAGGCAGAGCATCATGAATATGGTAAGGCTACGCTTAGTTTTGATGTTGCTCATGGCGCGCGTTCGATTCTTTTCAAAGGGTGCACTGAAGGTAGTATCGTATGGATGAGTCATGGAGATAAGGTAGAACGGATTCCTGAAAGCTTTGTGAGAATTGCACACTCAGACAACTCGCCATATGCAGCTATAGCACACGAGAGTAGACCATTTTATGCTGTGCAGTTTCATCCTGAGGTGGTGCATTCTGCCGAGGGTGCACTGTATTTAAAGAATTTTGCACTTGAGATTTGTGGTTGCGATGATAGCTGGAATATGAAGAACTTTGCTGAGGAGCAGATTGAAAAAATCAAAAATCGCGTAAAAGAGGGCAAAGTGCTGTGCGCGGTCTCTGGCGGGGTCGATTCTAGTGTTGTGGCCGCACTTTTATATCGTGCTATCGGGGAGAGACTAATTCCTGTGTTTGTGGATCACGGTCTTTTGAGAGCCGGTGAAAGAGAGGCTGTAGAGTCGATGTTTAGAGAGAATCTTCACGTGCCGCTAATCACCGTAGATGCTAGTGGTATATTTCTAGGCAAGCTAAAGGGTGTGATAGATCCCGAAAAAAAGCGAAAAATAATTGGCGAGACTTTTATTGAAGTTTTTGACATTGAGGCAAAAAAGCACAATGGCATTGCCTATCTAGCGCAAGGGACGCTATATCCAGACGTAATAGAATCTGTATCTGTTAAAGGTCCTAGCAAAACTATTAAGTCTCATCATAATGTCGGAGGTTTGCCTGATTGGATGACATTTGAGCTTATTGAGCCACTAAGAGAGTTGTTTAAAGATGAGGTGCGCGCGCTTGGGCGAGAGCTAGGCATGCCACACGATATGCTTATGCGACATCCATTCCCTGGTCCTGGGCTTGCGATTCGCATTATGGGTGAGGTAAATCGCGATGATTTGGAGCTTTTGCGTAGAGCTGATGTGATAATGCTCGATGAGCTGAAAAAGAGTGGTTTTTACGATAAGACGTGGCAAGCATTTACTGTGCTTTTAAATGTTCGAAGTGTCGGTGTTATGGGTGATAATCGCACTTATGATAACACTGTATGCGTGCGGGTAGTCGAGGCGATAGACGGTATGACTGCTACGTTTGCACATCTTCCGCACGAATTACTAGAGAGAATCTCGACAAGAATTATTAACGAAGTCGATGGAATTAATCGCGTAGTGTATGACATAAGCTCTAAGCCACCTGCAACTATTGAGTGGGAGTGAGATTCTTTATTTTGACCAAGCGCGCAAGGATTTAAAATTGCTTGCCAAGTCAAGATATATGATTTTGCAAAGATTTCAAGTAACAAGCGAAAGCAATATGAGGTGAAGACTGATAGCTTTCGCTTTGTGGATTGTATAAGCCTGATGTAGGTCTTGTGCATGAGACTAATTATTGATTGATCAGCTGAGCTTGAAATTTTTATTACATGGCTTTATAAGAATATAGTAGCAAGTAAAGCCAAAAACAAAAAACGTACATAGAATTGGATAAATTGGCTCAAGCGAGCCAGAATGGCCAGAACGAATGAATAGAACAGATTTTAAAAGATAATATCTATGATTTAAAAATCCCCAACTCAGCTCATCTTAAGCTTTCCTCGCTATACTTCCACTCCCATTTGAC
>JBQNBC010000014.1:0-32452 GCA_052170135.1 Wolinella sp. | reverse complement strand
GCGTATTTCGCCCTCGACATTACTGTGAACGCGATCTGTGAAATTGTTATCCGAGTATTGTGCCAAGGTTGCGACTACATCTGCTAGATTTTCATTAAAGCGTTTTAGCATGTCATTAATCAGATTTTTTAGTTCTTCTAGCTGTGGGTTATTTGCTTTTTGCGAGATTAGATTGCTAAGATGCCCTTCTTTTGCTTTGGCGATGACTTGTGCTGTTTCGCTGAGCAAGATTCTGTCCTGTTCTACGCCATTTCTGACATTTTCTATATTTTTGTTTATTGCTTTTGCCATGGCACCAAATTCATCGTTTGAGCTTAGATTAATTGGCTCCGCGTTCTCGCGTTCATTATTGATATACGAGAAGAATCCAAGCATGGAATCTTGAATAGTTTTTAATGGTCTTAGGAAATATTTGACCACATAGAGTAGGATTAGCGCGATTAGTATTGTAAATATCGAGATTGTAATTAGCTGCTTAAAGAGAATTGCGTTGAATATCGCATCGTATTCTGAGACGGAGTTTGATATACAAAACAGTAGTCCGGTGTAAGAATCTTTCTGGCACACCGCAACTCTGTCATCGCCATTAACATTAAATGCAAGAATCCCGGTAGGCTTGTCTATCGCGCTATTTGCAGCGTTGGATAGTTTTTTGACTATTTCAACGACATACGACTCTTGCGACATTATTAGATTCTTGTTTTGGTGGGAGATGATTCGGTATTTTGAGTCGGCTATGAAAAACTCAGTTGTGCCAGCGAGCTTAAGCTCTGATATGTCTTTTTGAAGTCTGTCTAAAAATATATCTGCACCAATAGCACCTATTATTTTTCCATCAGTATTGGTTATTGGCGAGAATGTACTCATTGCTATCTTTTTTGTCACACCATCGATGTATGGATCGCTTATGCCATTTTTGTTTGTCGCAACTGCTGTTTTATACCAGTCGCGACCACGAGCATCGAAGTTGTCTTTTTCTGGTGTTAGTACTGTTGTTATATTTTCTGAGGATTCGTCGGCTTGGATTAGATTGCCGTTACTTTCTAGCCCGACAAAAATTGTATCAAGCGGCATGAATGGGAATGAGTTTTTCAGTATTGGTGCGATTGAGTCGTAGTTTAGCTCTTCGGCTTTTTTAGGTATCGCAAGCTTGACTTTGTTCATTATTGTCATTCTAGATTGAAAATATTCGCGCACGGTTAGCGTGAGACCTTTTAATGTCTCTTGCTTGCTATCTGTAAGGACAGCTAGTGTGCTGTCTTTGGTTTGTAGGTAGTTATTTACTGAGAAGATTCCTAATCCTAGAATAAGTAATAAAACCAGGATTATGGAAATTTTATTTGCAACACTTGATAGATTCATTTGACCTTCCTTGTGGTTTGAAATATGCAGATAATCAGCGCATCATTAAAAAATGCAGCTCATGACACGAGACAACACTCCACCCTTTCACAAATGAAAAATATTAGCTAAGAACAATATAAAACACACACAGCGCATAAAATCTCCTCGTTTTTTAAAGTTTTGCCTGATAAATTATTATAAAACGTGCATTAAATGGAGTTGAATTGCACTATTAAAATATATAGTGAAAACATAAGCTTTTTGATTCTGTGTTTGCATGGAATCGGTACGTAAAAACAAAAAACAGTCCGTATTTATAAAAAATGTCCTAAGATTCTCATGTGAATTTTTATATCAAAAGTGGACAAAGGAGCTTTTTGGATGGGAAAATCCTCCATGCAAGCCAAAGATATAGAAAAAATCCATAAAAGCGCATATCTAGATTCATCTGGCATGGAGAGAGTAGAAGTGTTTTGCGATGCGGATTCTTCCATGCTAGATTCTAGAGGGCTTTTAAAGTTGCTACAAGTCTTTGATTATATCAAGCGTTATCATGCTGATATTTTCGAAGCTCTAGCACTTATGCTTCAGTTGCTTATTTTGCGATTTGAGCGCGCAGAGAGGCTTTGTGAGATGGTCGCGTTGCATGGTAGACGCAAGGATTTGAGTGCGCTTTATACTGATACTATGCGTGATCTTTTTGGGGAGGCACATACAAAAGCTTTGCCAAAATTAAACCTAGGCAAAATCCTAAAAACAATTACTGCTACGTCAATAAATCTAGAGCTAATCGAGCAATTTATACATATCATCACAATCAAGCGCACACTAAATAAGCTATACATTTATGCTACGCCAAAAGAGGTTAATGATCTCATCGTCTCTCTCCTTGATGTCCGTGAAAATGAAGAGGTCTACAACCCATGCTATGGAATGGGGACACTGTTTCCGAGTCTTGCGCGGCACTTTGGAACTATTTCGCTTTTTGGTGAAGAGCTAGATGAGCGCCTGGCAAATGTAGCTAAACTTATGGCACGTATAAGTGGAGTTGATTGCAAGAATTTATGCGTCAACGATATATTAAAAAAGCCTGTTTTTAAGAGCGATAAGGGTTTTAGACAATTTGATAAAATTCTCTGTAATCCGCCATTTTCCGCACATATAGGGATTGAATATCTAAAAAACGATGAGCGATTCTCGCGCTATGGGATTCTTGCTAAAAGTTCCCCTGAGCTGATATTTCTCACTCATGCACTCATGCATTTGCGCAAAAAAGGGGTTTTTATCGTCAGGAATCAAACCTTGCAAAAGTCGTTTTTAGAGGAGAAGCTACGTGAGCGAATGGTCGAAGAGCGGGTTATTGAGGCTATTATTGAGCTACCAAAAAATATCTTTCCTCATCAAAGTCATGACTTTTCGATTCTTGTCTTGAGTGCGCATAGTGATACAATTCTTCATATTGATGCGACTAGTGAGCGCTTCTTTCAAAAAGATGGAAAATACAATCGCCTAAGCGGCGTAGATGAGATTCTTTCGCTTTATCGTGAGAAGCGCGAGAGTCAATATTCAAAGCTAACAAGCGTCGATTCTCTTGATATTCATGACTTGCGCGCGCAAAGCTACCTGCGCCATTCTCTGCCGAGTGCGACAAAATCTATTAGTCTTGGCGCGCTAAATCCGTTGATATTTCGCGGACAACGCGTCTACGGCAGTGTGCATGATGAGGAGATTTCGTATCTGGATGTTGGTATTCAGGACTTTGCCATGTATCATTTCACGGAGCTATGTGGTGCTATGCGGTACAGCGGAGAATCTAAAAAAATCGAGCGATATAAGCTAAGACCGTATGATATTTTGCTTCCGTTGCGTGGTAATTCCTCAAAGGTTACGATTCTTGGTGAGAGTTATCGCGAAAACATAGCTGTAGCAAATACGGGGATTGTGATTATTCGTCTTAATGATAAATTGAATGCGCAAGCTTTGTATTTACACCTATTTTCGCATGCTGGACAGAAACAGTTATCTATTCTCTATGAGGCAAATACGCTCTCTCCCGAGGCGTTAAATGGGCTTGCAATTCCACGTGATTTTACAGTTGGTGCGCGCGAGAGATTTGAGAAGCTCCGTGCTCTTTCTGATAGTTTGAATAGGACGATTGGTGAGATTGAGGAGCTTAGATAGTGGCTAGATTCTTTGCTCAGCACTTGTGGCGTTTAGGTGGTTTTTCTGGTTTGTTTTTATCTTTTGGCAGTTATTGCTGATTAATTTTTGTGATAAAATCGTCAGAAATTTGGCGTGTATATGGGGGCTTAGAGGTGGTTGGTGTAGCACTGTTTGGTGCGGTTGCAATCTTTGGATTTTTAATTCAGTTATTTGTGATAAGGCTACTTTCTAAGACTCGATTCTTTCGTGATCCCAACGATTCTGCGAAGCCTCAACGCCTGCATGATACTGATGTTTTGCGCGCAGGCGGCTTGGGGATTTTTACTACTTCACTGGTTGTGGTTTTTCTAGTGCCTATTGGCTGCGCATTTATCCTGGCTGGTATCGTTGCATTTTTGAGTGGGATTTTAGAGGATTTCCGTAGTGCTTTGAGTGCGCGTCAGCGTCTGTTTATTCAGCTTGTCGCCGCTTTGGTTGGTGTTGTGTTGCTTGATTGTGTGATACTTGATGTCGGCTTACCATTTGTATTGCCATATATTTTTGGTGTGATTTTTACACTATTTGCAGTAATTGGTGCGACAAATTCAATCAATATAATCGATGGTTGCAATGGTCTAGCTTCAGGAATCGCGATTATGGTGTTGTGCTCTTTGGCGTATGCATCTATTAGTGTGGGAGATGTTGAGCTATCTGTTTTGGCGCTCTTTGTATGTGCTGCTACGCTTGGATTCTTTGTGCTAAATTTTCCAAAAGGGCGGATTTTTTTGGGTGATGGTGGAGCATATTTTCTTGGGTTTTCAATAGTGCAAATAGCGATTTTGCTAGCTGAACGACACGAGGAGATATCTGCATGGTTTGCGCTTTGTGTCATGATTTATCCAGTTTATGAGGTTGTTTTTTCGATTTATAGGCGCAAGATTTTGCGTGTACGCTCTCCATTTGCGCCAGATTCTCTACACTTGCATTCTCTGCTTTTTAAGCGCAAAATTAAAAGCAATCCAAAAACTGCACTTTTTTTATTGGCGTTTAATGCCCCGTTTGTTTTTGTGCCGTTATTTTTCATGAATAGTGCGATGTATCTAATCGTGATAATTGCGTTATTTATCACGCTTTATAATTTGATTTATCGCAGGATTGTTAGATTTGGTAGATAAAATATAAATTATGCAAGGAGGATATTTTGTTTAGCTCGCCACTTAATCTTTTTAAAGCATTGACTAAAATTCCGCATGGTAGTGGCGATACCGCTCTTATGCGCGAGTTTTTGGCAAAGACAGCTAGAGGATTTGGCGCGGATGTAATCGAGGATAGTGGTGGGAATCTCCTTTGTATCAAGGGCGGAGATGCAAGAATATGTTTGCAGGCGCATTATGATATGGTATGCGTTGGGCGCGCAAGTGATGGTGGAGAGATAGAGTGTATAGAGCGCGATGGTTATATTAGCGCACGTGATTCTTCGCTTGGTGCCGATAACGGTGCAGCGCTTGCGTGTGCGCTACTAACGCTAAAGCAAGAAACGAATATTGAAGTGCTTTTTACAAACGATGAAGAGATAGGTATGCTCGGCGCAAAAGCACTCACTCTTATGCCGTCTGCACCACTTATTCTAAATCTAGATAGTGAGCGACTAGATGAGATAATAGTGAGCTGTGCTGGTGGCTATGATATGTCCATAAAAGTGCCACTAATGGCGAAGAAGCCAGACTTCTCAAAATATGGCTATAGCCTTAGGACACGTGGATTCCTTGGCGGTCATAGCGGTGTGGATATTATTGAGAATCGTAAAAATGCAATCGTTGAGCTAGCCCACTTGCTTGATGAGCTTGATGTGGAGCTTGTGAGCTTTGAAGGTGGCGAGAAGAGCAACTCTATACCTGTTGGTGCGAGTGCGATTGTGGTTTCGGATACTCCGCTAGCGCATCTGCCTGATTGGGTGGAGTGCGAGAGAATCGAAGCGGGAAATAAAAGAGTTGATAAAAGTGCGATTCTTTCGCTATTAAAATCCCTGCATAGCGGAGTATATGTCTATGACAAGGAGAGCGAGAGCGTGCTTTGCTCGTTAAATATATCACTGCTTAAGATGGATTCTGATTTCTTTGTGCTTACGGTGATGGGGCGTGCAAATGAGCTTATTTTATTGGAGCGCAACCTAGATCAAGTGGAACTTATTGCAAGAAGTTTTGGAGCGATTGAGTGCGATGTGTGTGACTTTTATCCGCCTTGGGAACGCGTCAAAGAGAGTAAATATCTGCCAAAAATCGCTGAGATCTACGCGCGTGAACTTGGCGATTATCGTATAAAATCAATACATGCTGGGCTTGAATGCGCTGTGCTTTGTGAGAAAATTCCACGCAGTGAGTTTATATCTATTGGTCCAACGATAAAAAATCCGCATTCGCTTAAAGAAGCAATGGACTTAAGAAGTTTTGAAAAGTTTTGGGAAATTCTTCAAGTGATAGTGAAGATTGTGTAATTTTGGTTATTGTTTCAAGTTAATTTTATATATGGGAGTTGGTATGTTTAAGAATTTATCATTAAGTGGAAAGGTTGGGGCGCCGATTATTCTTGCGATTCTCGCTGGATTTATTGTAATTTTTATCCATTATAAATGGACGCTTGAAAATATCAAAACACAGTCATATGAGGCTGAGGGCGCAGTAATGCGCGAGAAGTTTCAAAAGGCACTTGACAAAAGACTAGATATATCTTTAACAAATGCAATAAATATTTCGCATCAAAATCTAATTATTGATGCATTAAATAGCAACAATCGTGAGCTGTTAGTTGCACCGCTAAATAGTATCGCTAAAGATTTTGCTGTACATACAGAATTAAAAAAGGTACAAATCCATGTACACACAGCTGATTTAAAGAGCTTTATTCGCCATTGGAGTAATAAGCATGGCGATGATTTGAGTAGTTTTCGCCCTAGTATTGTTGAGGTAAAAAAGACACAAAAGCCATTCCCAGCTATAGAGCTTGGCGTAGCTGGACTTGTTGTGCGTGGTCTAGCTCCTATCAAAGATGGTGATAGGTATGTTGGTTCGGTTGAGTTTATATCGTCTTTTAACGATCTTGTGAGCGAGTTTCGTGATAATGATGGGCTTGAGGTGATTCTTGGCGTGGAATCTAATATGGTCTCAAGCATAGCAAAAGGACTTGCTGAAGCACCTAAGTTTGGCACCCAGCATCTAGCTCTATCACCAGAGGTAGTAAATCAGGAATTTTTGAGTGAGCTATCTAGCAATATACCACAAGAGAATATGGCGACAGCTAGTAAGAACTACTTTATCGTGTCGATTCCTGTCAAGGACTTCTCTGGCAAAGTGGTCGCTCACGCATATGTTGGAGCTAAAAATAGTGTAGTTGAACGCTTGATAAATAGCGCGAAGCAGGCACTTATTTCTCAAATGCTAATGGTGGGCGCGACCCTTGCCGTGCTTATTTTGTTGTCAATTGTCAGTTTGCGCGTATTGATAACATCTCCAGTGCGTAAGTTTGAGCTACTTGTGCAGAATCTATCTAGCGATGGTGCAAATCTATCTACTCGCTTGCCAGAGGATTCTAATGATGAGATTGGCAAGATGGCACAAGGGTTTAATCAATTCATAGCAAAAGCCGAAAAGATCGCTCAAATAGCAAAAGATGAGGCTAGCAAGGCGCAAGAATTACATCGTGAGGTTAAAAGAAATCTAGCTGAGAGTCAGCTGACAGTGGGGCTAACAGAGCATATGACGCATGGAGTTATACATAATGCCCAAAATATTCAAAAGAGTCTAACGGCAAATATTGAAAATATTAAGTCTGTCAATGAGCTAAACTCAGCAAACGAGAAAGTAGTCGCTGAGGTACAAGAAAGCACCGAGGGCATAATAGGTGCACTAACTCAAATCACTCACATGGTAGGAGAATCCAAAGGAAATGCCGAGAGTTTGTCAAGGAATATTGATGAGATTATGAGCGTTATGGGACTTATTAAGGATATTTCAGATCAGACAAATCTCCTCGCGCTAAATGCTGCAATCGAAGCAGCCAGAGCTGGTGAGCACGGGCGTGGCTTTGCTGTCGTTGCTGATGAGGTGCGAAAGCTAGCTGAACGCACGCAAAAAGCGACTGGTGAGGTAGAGGCAAATATAAATGTGCTAAAGCAAAACTCAGCTGATATGCTACGAAATAATGATGAGATGGAACGCGAAGCTACTAACTCATCCGAAAAGCTAGATGGCTTCAGGGAGGTTCTTGGACGCTTGATAAATAATGCACAGGATATCCAAGTAGAGAATCAAATGATCGCATACGAACTATTTGGCAACTTGGCAAAACTAGATCACTTGGTCTTTAAGGCAAATGCGTATTCTGCGCTATTTACAATGAATCCGGATGCAAAATTTACAGATCACCATGGATGCCGGCTTGGTAAGTGGTATGAGACAGGCGAGGGCAAGCAGTTCTTTAGCCATACAAATAGCTACAAGCTACTAGAAGAGCCACATAGAGCTGTACATGATGCAGTTCTTAAATCTGTTGATTGTCTCACAAAAGGCAACTGCATAATCCGTTCAGATGAGCTGGTGAATAATTTCAAGTTGGCAGAGGATAGTAGCAAAATACTATTTGATATTATTGATCAGATGATTTCTGAGGCACTAAAGAGGAAGTGATTTCCATTTTTTATCCAAAATATCCGCACAGGTAATGCGCGAAAGAATCGCAACGCCTGCGCGGAATCCATTACGCTATCTTGCCCGCCTAAAAATATCTCTATTTCGATACCACGCCTAGTAAGCTCCAAAAAATCAGCCTCAGCCCACGTGTAAAAGAGCAAGCTTTCAAGCTGAAACAAGCTTCCACCGACAAAATAGTCGCGTATTGTATGTACTTCGCCCATTTCATCCATGATATATTTTGTGCTAGATGGATTCTTTGGCTCTGTGTCAAAATATTTCCCCTCTTGCATCTCCTTGGATTTGACTGCTGTCTTTTTAGCACGTAATTCTTCAATTATTTGAAAATCACCATTTGGTGCGACTTTGGATTTTTTGCTATTTATTTTTAGATTCTCCACTCGTATCTCGCTTGATGGACGCATTAGTACTCGTGCTATCTCGTGCTCATCATCACGCTCTGTAAAACCTTCGCATAGTTTTAAAAAGCCATCATTGTACCCCGATGTATTCTTTTTAAACATCGCTAGTTGAGCCTTTTTAAACGCATTGCTTGTATCTTGAAAAAAGGCGGGCGATAGGAGTGTTAGTCGTTGGACTCGACTATCTTTTAAAGCCTCTTTTATCGCTAATTGCGCGCCATAGCTAAAGCCAGCAATATCATACTCGCCAGCCTCAAGGAATCGTAAAAAAAGTTGCTCCTCACCACTAAAGCCAAAACCACTAAAATACTTCATTATCTACCTTTTTGACGCATTTTATGTGTAATCCTAACGACTTAACAAGAATCTTGCACTTAAAGTGCATTTGAATTCTTATCAAAGCATGTATGTAAGTTTTGAGAATCTCAGATAGAATCTAGCTAGATTCTTGCGTATGCTTATGTATTGTTGTGGCACAAGGAGGCTGTACAGGTGTTTGGAGAGCAGATAGTACGTAAATTTTCGCGCATTAGGCGGTTTATTGATTTTTTTGATTCAGAGCTTAGTTACTATGCGGCTAGTCTTAGTTTTTACACTATTTTCGCATTGATTCCACTTTTGCTGATTGTTTTTTCATTGATTGCGAACTTGCCAAATTTCCAGGAGCAGATAAGCGAATTTCGTGCTTTTATACTTGGGAATCTGTTACCGACTAATGGTGATGTTGCGGCAGAATATCTTGATAAATTTATGGAAAATTCCTCGAAGCTTGGCAATATGGGGCTTGCCTATGTGCTTGTAGCATCGCTTCTATTTTTTAGAAATTATCAATATATAGTTGCTAAAATGTTTAACTCAAAGCCACGTGATTTTTGGAGTAGCATAACTGTTTATTGGACATTGATGACGTTGTTGCCTATCGGGCTTTCTCTATCTATTTTTCTCAGTACAAAGGCACAAATTTTTTTACAAGAGAGTGGCTATCATCAGTCAAACTTCGTAATTACCGAGCTTTTACCACCACTTTTAGTGTGGGGTATACTTTTTGCACTTTTTGAAATTTCAGCAAATAAACCGATCTCCATACTTGCTTCGCTATTCTCATCTCTCATTACAGCTGGTGCGTGGCTTTTGTCAAAGTGGCTTTTTATATTCTATACATTTCATAATAAAGCCTATATGACGTTATATGGTTCATTTAGTATTTTGTTATTTTTCTTGCTATGGGTATATCTATCGTGGGCGATTTTGCTATATGGCATGCGACTTTGTGAGGCTCTTAGTAGTGGCGTTGGCGATGATTGTGATAAAACAACAGAAACTGCAGATATATAGTTGAGATTCTTTGCTGCTGTAGTGTGATAGCTTTGTAATGGTTTCAGGCTGTTTTTAGATTCTTTGTGGGAATCCAGAGCTGTGAGCATCTGTGATAAGCGATGATGTATAGACTTTTAGGGCTGTTTAAATTGATTATTATTAATATCGATTCATGTATTTGATATAATTTTGTGGCTACAGTGGTGTCCACGGCGGGATTCGAACCCACGGCCTTTCGATTAGGAATCGAATGCTCTATCCTGCTGAGCTACGAGGACTAAAAAATTGAGTGGATTCCTGCGCGCCATATGGCGCACGAGGATAATTTGGCAGAGGTTACTTCTTAGCCTTGGCTACTAGATCTTTTAGACCTTTGCCAGGCTTGAATTTAGGCACGAATTTATCTTTTGTCTTATACTTTTTGTCGCTACCAGGCACCTTTCCTTCTTTGCCTTTTTGTTCAACCGCTTCAAATTTACCAAAGCCAACAAGCTCAACGCTCTGCTTGCTTGTAAGAGCCTTTTCGATAGCGGCTGTAAATGCGCTTACTGCTTTCTCGGCATCTTTTTTGGTTTCAAAACCACCAACCTCTTTTACTAGGTCAACAAACTCAGCTTTATTCATGCAATTCTCCAAAAAGTTAAATCTCAGAAACGTGGTGATTTTAACATATAAAATCATCTTTGCAAGTGGTTATCACGCTATTTTTGTCTAGTTGTCGGAGTAAATTTGTAAAATATTTGTTTTTTTCAGCTAAACATAACATTTAGATTCTTCTCATTGTTATCCAACAATTATCAAAATATGAGATAATCGCCACTTTTGCCAAATATTAAGGAGATGATTTTTATGGAGATGATGGCTTCTATTCTTGTAGTGTGGGATTGCGAGCAAGAGAGAAATGCAATAGTGCATCTCCTTTTGCAACACTTTGCTGGTGCTAGAGGGTGCGATGGTATTGGGATTGCCAAAGCCTGTGAGGTTAGCGTCCCAGATATTTTTATCATAGGTGTTGATCACGTTAGGGGGGTGCGACGTGCATTTCCACATGCGCGCATAATCCTGCTTAGTGATACGAGCGATTCTTCAAAGTTGGCTAGCGTTATCGAGTTTGGTATTGATCGTTGTTTGAAGATATCTTTTGAGGATTCTCAGTTGTTAGAAGCAGTGCGTAGCGTCAAAGCAAATATCGTACACGAGCAAGAGAGTGCGCACGAGAGACGTATCATGGAGGAATACAAGCGCGCGATAGATGCCTCTAGTATCATCTCCATCACAAACTCAAAAGGGGTTATTACATACGCCAATGATCTGTTTTGCAAGATTTCAGGCTACTCAAGCGATGAGCTATTGGGGCAAAAGCACAGCATAATCCGACACCCAGAGATGGATGCAAAAGTATTTGAAGAGATGTGGCGGACGATTTCATCAAAAAAGATTTGGCGTGGCGTGGTTAAGAATCGTGCAAAAGATGGCTCTACTTACATTGTCGATTCTATCATATTGCCGATAGTTGGGCTTAATGGACGCATCAAGGAGTATATTGCTGTGCGACATGATTTGACTGAATTAGTTCAAAAAAATGCCATCATCAAACGTCAAAGTACAGATATGCTAACAGGCCTAGTTAATCGAGTAAAGCTAATCGAAGATATAGAATTGTTCGAGCCACTTGCACTTTGTCTAATAAATATAGATGGTTTTAGCAATGTTAATGATGTGTATGGAATAGAGTTTGGTGATCAGATTTTAAAACTCGTGGCAAAGAGAATAGTGCAAGCACTTCCAGAGCGAGCATATACGCCATATAGGCTAGATGGCGATGAGTTTGCTATTTTGCTTATTGAGCCAGATGTAAATCATGAGCAGGTGTTCAAACGCGCTATGGAGAGCATAAATGTAGAGCCTTTTATTAATCAGGGGCAGGTCGTCTATCTGACGGCACGCATGGGGATTGCGGTGCATGAGGGGCGCGATTCTCTTAGTAAAGCATCCTTGGCGTTAAAACATGCAAAAGAGCGTAGGCGTGGCGTAGTGGTTTATGAGCGACACTTTGATCTTGAGAGCGCATATAAGAGCAATATAATCTGGGCAAATCGTCTCTTTAAAGCTATCAGTGAGCAGAGAATCGTTCCATTTTTTCAACCGATTCTTAATATTAAGACGGGAGTCTCCGAGAAGTATGAAGCTCTTGTGCGTATGATAGATGAAGATGGCAACGAGATAAGCCCATATCACTTTCTTGAGATAGCAAAAAAGACAAAGCAATACCACCACATCACTAAAATCATGGTACATGAGGGTATTAAGCAGGCAAAAAAGCACAATGTAGAGATATCGATAAATCTAAGCATAGATGATCTTGAGAATCCATCTACGCTCGCATATATCTTTGATGAAATAAAGCAGAGTGGTTGTGGCGAAAAAATTATATTTGAAATAACAGAATCAGAGGGCATGGGCAACTATGCCAAAGTGCGTGATTTCATCGCTGAGATACGCAAATTAGGCTGTAAAATAGCAATCGATGACTTTGGCAGTGGATATTCAAATTTCATGCATATTTTGGAGCTTGAAATTGACTTTTTAAAAATAGATGGCTCAATTGTAAAAAACATTCTCGAGAATGTCCGTTCGCATGCGTTGCTTTGCTCTATAGTGCGACTTGCACAGGAGCTTGGTATAAAGTGTGTGGCAGAGTTTGTGTCTAGTCGTGAGCTTTTGGAGGGGGTTAGCGAGGGCGGTGTTGAGTTTGCACAGGGATTTTATATTGGTAGACCAAGCGTCGAGATTTTGTAGTGCTAGATTCTTATAAGCGCTAAGGTTTCGATGGGCTATATTTTGTATGCATGAGTTTTGTAAATAAAGTGACCTGCAGAGGATTTTTGAGAGTCGATTCTGCATGCATTCAGTGATGATTCTCATTGGCTTGAGATAAGAATCGACCGCAAAATTACTTTGCATGAAAAGTTCGCATTTTGATATAGGATCTATTTTTGTTGATTTTTATCTCTGGGGTGCATTTTGTTTGATTGCTTGGGAGACCTTTTGATAAAGTTGTAAAATTTTATCGCGGTGTGTAGCGTTTAGGCTAAATCAAAGGTTTGTTTGATATAATCTCACCTCTTTTAATTCATGCGTTCGTAGCTCAGCTGGATAGAGCAACAGGTTGCGGTCCTGTAGGTCGGGGATTCGAATTCCTCCGAGCGCACCACTTACTTCTAAACTCTTCAACTTTTATGCTAATGCACATAATAACTAAAGCAATATGCTAATTTGTAAAAGTTTTTGTTAAGCTCTTGGTAATTATATACTACATTCCACTGGGGAATATACCCAGCGGAATGTCGAGAATCGAAAGTGTTTTAGTTGCTTGTGGTTTGGCACTCAGGGCAGATTCCTATCATTGCCAGTGATGCATCATGTAGCTGATAGTGACTGACCTCTTCACACTTTTTCATTAGTGGTGCATATGAGATATCTAGATCCTCGAGTTTTCCACACTTTTCACATACTAGATGTACGTGCGGATGGCAGCAGAGCTCGTATTTTTGCTTTTGATGCGGGAGTTTTAACTCGCGTACTATATTTGCCTCTTGCATTGAAGTTAGATTTTTATATATTGTGGCGAGTGACATTGATGGATATATGGGTCGTATTTGGTCGTATATCTCTTCGATGTTTATATGCCCAGCCTTTTCTATTTCGCGAAGAATAGCCATTCGTTGAGGCGTTACTTTTAAATGGTTGTTTTTTAGCAACTCTTCTAGTCGCATAGGATTCCTTAAAGTATTATTTAATTTTATATTTTTAAATCTTATGGCAGATGTATACTCAAAATGTATAAAACACCACAAGACTAGCAAAAAAGAAAAATATTGTCAATGATAAAAATTATTATATTGAAATTAAATTCGAGAAGCCTTTGTACTTAAAAGATAAACAACTCTCTAAAAGCCTGTGTTATTGAGATTTTTTAGCATTTTATCTGTGGCTTTTATATGATTTATTGAGTTTTAAAGTGCGTTTCAGCTAGAATTACCGATTTTACGAGCCTAGCTTAATTTTTCTTCTGTTGAGGAGTGCCATTTGTTTGATGCGTTGACAGATTCTTTTCGTGGAGCGATCAATAAGATCCGCTTCCACGATGACGAAAAATCCCTTAAAAAAGCTATTGACGAGCTTAAAAAAGCCCTACTGAAGGCAGATGTGCACTATAAAGCTGTTAAGGATCTGTTAAGGGTTGTAGAAAACGATACACGCGCAAATGGGATTGGCAGAGAGAGTTTTTTAGCAGCGTTACAAAAGGGGCTTTTAGAGATTCTTAAAACCAGCGGTGCTCAAGGATTTGTATTTGCTCCAAATCCTCCAACAGTAGTTCTTATGGTCGGCCTACAAGGTAGTGGTAAGACCACGACAACGGCAAAGCTAGCATCATTTTTAAAGACACGTGGCAAGAAAGTCATTATGGCTGCTTGCGATCTTCAGAGGCTTGCTGCTGTGGAGCAACTACGCCAGTTGTCAAATCAAATAGATGTCGATTTATATTATGGAGATGAGGGCGAGAATCCTATCTCGATTGCCAAAAATGCCCTAAAACGTGCAAATGATGGACTCTATGATGTTTTGCTTGTTGATACCGCTGGGCGACTAGCTATTGATGAGGCATTGATGCACGAGCTAAAAGGTATTAAAGAGGTGATAGGCCCGCATGAGGTCTTCTATGTCGCAGATAGCTTGAGCGGTCAAGACGGCGTTAAGAGTGCTGAGCGATTTCATCAAGAGATTTCGCTTAGTGGCATTATTTTGAGTAAATTTGACGGAGATAGCAAAGGTGGTGTGGCTCTATCTATTGCCCATCAGATCGGGATCCCGCTTAGATTTATTGGTAGTGGCGAGAAGATCCCGGATCTTGAAGTGTTTTTGCCTGAAAGAATCGTAAATCGCCTTATGGGTGCTGGGGATATAGAATCTCTAGCGGAAAAAACCGCATCAGTTATCAGTGAAAAAGAGGCAAAAACTATCACTAAAAAGCTAAAAAAGGGCGAGTTTAATTTCAATGATTTCCTTGCACAAATGGATAATATGAAAAAACTTGGCTCTATGCAGTCTATTTTATCTATGATTCCTGGAATGGGCAGTATGGCAAGTGCACTAAAGGATGTGGATTTGGATAATTCACGTGAGATAAAGCAGATACGTGCAATGGTATCTTCGATGACACCAAAAGAGCGAGAGAATCCATCTCTGTTAAATGGCAGCAGGCGTAAGAGAATCGCACTTGGTGCAGGCATGGAAGTCTCTGATGTTAACCGCGTTATTAAGCAGTTTGATGGTGCGGCAAAAATGGCCAAAAAGTTTTCTGGTAAGCGCGGAATGCAGGATTTGATGAGTATGATGAATCAATCCAAAATAGGGCGTTTAGGCTAGGTATAGATCCTAGCCTAGGGCATCTGGGTGCTTTAGGCTAAGATTTAAGCAATTAAATCGAAAAAATTATTTATTAAAAAAGCAGGAGAAATAATTATGGCAACAGTTATACGATTGACACGACTTGGACGCAAGAAAAAACCTTTTTATAGAATGGTTGTAACAGATTCTCGTAAGCGACGAGATGGTGGCTGGGTAGAGGCTATTGGCTACTATAATCCACTTGCTGAGAAGCCAGTTGTGAAGTTTGATGCCGATAGACTTAAGTACTGGGTGAGCGTAGGCGCAAAGATGAGCGATCGTGTCGCAGCGCTTACGTCAGCCAAGTAAACTTTCAAGGATCAAGATTTGGTAGAGACCTTCGTTGAGGAGTATGCCAAGAAGATTGCTCTTGATCCGACCAGTATTAGTGTGGCGCGAAAAGAGCTAGATGATGGTTTGTTTCAGATTGTTATTTTTGCCTCTAGTAGGGATACTGGACGGCTTATTGGCAGGGATGGTCGTATGATTGGCGCGCTTAAGACGTTGATTTCTGGTTGTAAAGCAAAGGATGGCTCAAGCTATAAAATTAGCGTTGAAGCCATAGACTGATTTGCAGAGGATTGAGGTAGCTCGCTTTGGGCGAGCTGTGGGGCTTAAGGGTGAGGTAAAACTTCATATACTTACAGATTTTCCTGAGCTACTAGGACGCGATTCTCAGCTATTTTGGGACGGTGGGAATCTCACATTAAGTAGTTTTAATCCGCATTCGAATCAGGCGAGATTTGATGAGATTATCACAAGAGACGATGCTCAAAAATTGACAAATCACATGCTATATACCACTCAAGAATCTACAATACGTGATTGTGTCCTAGATCATGGTGAGTATTTTTGGTTTGAAATTGTTGGTTGTGATGTTGTCGAGGCAGGAGAGAATCTGGGTAAGGTTGACGGGGTAGAGCGTATAGCTTTGGTTGATTATTTGATTATCTTAACTGAGCCTGTGCTTGCAAAGCGACTTGGTGTGAAGCGATTTTTAATACCGTATATCCCGCAATATGTGATTAGCACAAATATTGTGGCGCGACAAATAGAGTGCGTGGGTGCACGCGGAATCCTAGAGGCGAGCTAGAGTGAAATTCACCTTTTTGACACTGTTTCCACGACTTATATCTGGTTATTTTGAAGACTCGATTCTTAAGCGTGCAATAAGTGATGGATTGATTGAGATCGAGATTGTCAATCTGCGCGATTTTAGTGAAGATAGATTTAAAAAGGTTGATGATTATCAAGTTGGCGGTGGTGCTGGGCTTGTGATTGAGCCTAGGGTTGTTGTTCACGCACTTGATTTTGTGTGCTCTCCGCAGTCGCATACCGTGTTTTTATTGCCAGCTGCGAAGCGATTTTCTCGTAATGACGCAAGCAGGTTAGCGCATAAGGAGGTACATATTGTGTTTGTCTGTGGGAGGTACGAGGGTATCGATGAGCGGGCGGTAGAGGTGCGTGCTGATGAGCTTTTTTCCATTGGAGATTATATTTTAACCGGTGGAGAGGTGGCTGCGCTTGTGCTTTGTGATGCAATTGCGAGGCAGATTCCTAATGTGCTTGGAAATGAAGAATCGCTCTTTGGTGAGAGCTTTGAGGATTCGCTATTGGAGGCACCGGTGTTTACTCGTGCTCGTGATATATGTGGTGGTATAAGCGCGCCTTCAGAGTATTCAAAGGGTAATCACGCTAGAATCTTCGCCCTAAAAAGAGGACTATCCTTGGCAAAAACCAAATATTATCGACCTGACCTCTATGAAAAGTATAAAATTCAAGAATGTAATAAGGGTAAAAAATGAGAAATCGATACATCGAGAGCTTTGAGAAAGCGCAAATAGCTGACAAGAATGTTCCACAATTTAAAGCTGGTGATACACTTCGCGTAGGCGTTAAGATCCGAGAGGGAGACAAAACTCGTGTTCAAAACTTTGAGGGGATTTGTATCTCTGTGCGTGGTACTGGTACTGGCAGGACTTTTACTATTCGTAAAATCGGTGCAAACAATGTTGGAGTAGAGAGAATCTTTCCTATTTATAGCGATAGCCTTGAGAGTATTACATTGCTTCGTGTTGGTCGCGTACGACGTGCCAAACTTTATTACTTGCGGAACAGAAGCGGTAAATCCGCGAGAATTAAAGAGCTTAGAAAGTAAGCTCTTTTCTATGTGAGATGGTCGTTTAGGCTCATCTCCATTTTATACTCCTTTGTATCTTGCTTTCTTTATCTACTCTTCTTTGAAATCTATCATTTTATGTCTGTGCTGTCGCTATGGTTTTTTAGTTTTTCCTTTTATGGTATGCTCGTCTAACACTCAGGTATTGTTTATTTAATTTCAGCTTTAGCTATTTTTTATTTTAAAATTTACACAAAAAGGAGGTGGCGAATGGATAAAGTCAGAATCACTGAATTTGTCAAAGTAGCTGGCTGAGCTGGGAAAGTAGGTCCGGGTGACCTGTTACAACTATCCAATAAACTCATTCAGTCACGTAACGACGCGCTTCTAGTTGGTTTTGATGGTAGTGATGATGCTGGTGTTTATCAACTATCTCAAGAGCTTGCGCTTGTCCAGACGGCGGATTTTATTACGCCCGTGGTGAATGATCCGTATTTATACGGTCAAATTGCTGCGGCAAACTCTCTTAGTGATGTATTTGCAATGGGAGGCAGTGTAAAGACTGCACTAAACTTGCTAATGTGGGATCGGTGTCATCTGAGTGAAGAGATGATTATTGAGGTTTTACAGGGTGGATTGTCAAAGATTCTCGAGTGTGGCGGCACGCTAATAGGCGGGCATACCATTGATGATGGCGAGCAAAAGTATGGGTTAAGCGTAACTGGAATCGTCAATCCGCAGAGAATTTGGCGTAATAATACAACTCGCGATGGTGATGCGCTGATACTTACAAAGCCTCTTGGCATGGGGATACTTACGACCGCAATAAAGGCATCCATGGCAAGTGAAAGCTCGGAGCGCGAAGCTGGGAGTGTGATGGCTGATCTAAATCTCTACGCTGCGCTCATTGCTAGCGAGTTTGAGATACACGCATGTACAGATGTTACAGGTTTTGGCTTACTTGGTCATGCCCTTGAGATGTGTGGTGAAAACTCCATTCGTATTTTTGCCAGCGAGACGCCATATTTTAGTGAGGCCTTAGAGCTTGCAAAAATGGGAATAATCCCTGGTGGAAGCTATGCAAATAAAAAGTATCTCGAGTCGCTAACTCATGTTGAATGCACGGTTACAGTCGATGAGGCTATGATTTTTTATGACGCGCAGACTTCCGGGGGGCTTCTTTTTTCCCTTCCAAGAGAGTATGCGCCAAGGTTGCTTGATAAGCTCAAATCAGGAGGAATTGAGAGTGCAGCGATAGTTGGAGAAGTTATAGCAAAGGGTGATAAACGCCTCTATTTAGCGTGAGATTCTTATATTTACAAGAATCAAAAGCATATGGAAATAAGTGGCAAGTTTTATTCTATATGGTTTAAGAATCCATGTGAATAGATGGTGAATGTATATGGGTTGTTTGACTTGTACTTTTTTCATGTGCTTGCCACGTGTTATTAAGGCTAGATATTGTAGGATTTTCGCCAAATTTAACTTTAAGCTAGGAGCTGTGCAATGGCACTAAAAGTGGCAATCAATGGGACTGGAAGAATAGGGCTATGCGCGTGTAGAGTGATAGGCGAGCGAGATGATATAGAGCTAGTCGCACTAAATACTACAGCATCCATTGACACACTTTTGCATCTCTTAAAATACGATTCTGTGCATCGTGGATATGATGCAGAGAAGCTCGATGAGCAGACGTTGCGTATCGGAAATAACAAGAGCGTAAGAATCTACAATGACCGCGATCCTAAAAAAATATCATTTGGCGAGAGTGGGGCAGAGGTTGTTATTGAGTGTACGGGTGTATTCAACTCGTTAGAAAAGTCCTCTGTGCACTTGCGCAGTGGGATAAAGAAGGTGGTAATCTCAGCTCCTGCTGATGATGCGCCGACCTTTGTCTATGGGGTAAATCATATGCAATATAACGGGGAATCGGTGATTTCAAATGCTAGCTGTACTACAAATTGTCTTGCACCACTTGCTAAAATTTTGCATGAAAATTTCGGCATTGAGAGTGGTCTTATGACGACCATTCACAGCTATACAAACGATCAAAATATCCTAGATGTAAAACATAAAGATTTGCGCCGTGCTAGGGCTGCTGCTATAAATATGATACCGACTTCAACTGGCGCAGCAAAGGCTATTGGGCTTGTTATGCCAGAGTTGAATGGCAAGCTAAATGGATTTGCTGTACGTGTCCCTACGCCAGATGTTTCGCTTGTTGATTTGAGTGTAAATTTTGCAAAAAGCGTCAGTAAAGAATCGATAAATGAAGCAATGAGAGTAGCTCAAAATAGCACATTTAATGGGCTTGTATTAGTCGATGATAATAAGCGTGTTTCAAGTGATTTTATAGGTTCGCCTTATAGTGCAATTTTTGTACCTGATTGCACAGTTGTTGTTGGCGAAAAGAGTGCTAAGGTGCTTGCTTGGTATGATAATGAGATGGGGTATACTCATCGCCTAGTAGATATGGCACTTTGGGCTGGGAGACACTAAAATAAGAGTGTAGCAAATGGTTGAATTTCAACATTTTTTTGAGACTAAATTTGATGAATTTGAGCTCAGTGGACTTTTGGAGCTTGTGAAGCGTGAACGTGCTAGTGGCGTTAGTGCGTATTATGATCTGCCATTTGAGACGCGTGCAGTTGATGATGCTAGGGAATTTATCAAGAATCGAGAGGGCTTTTTAAGCAAGATTAGGAGCATTGTCATTGTAGGGATAGGTGGCAGTAGCCTTGGGCTAAAAGCTGTCGATTCTCTGCTTTGCCACTTAAAAGAGCGTAAAGATATAGAGTTGCACTTTTTGGAACACACTGATCCAATAGCAATTATGCAGAGTCTAGAGAGTGTACGGAGGGATGATTCTCTTTTTATTGCGATAAGCAAGTCTGGCACTACAATTGAGACGTCATCGCTCCTAAAGTATGTCCTTGCTCGATACAATCTGCTGGAGCCTGAGAATCGTGAACATCTTCTTGTTATAACAGATAGCGATTCTCTTTTGGAGCAGTGGGCTAGAAGCGAGCAAGTATATTGCATTACCATCGATTCTCGTGTTGGTGGGCGCTTTTCTGTGCTTAGTGCTGTTGGTATTGTTCCGCTTGCGCTACTTGGCTATGATGTAAAGAAAATTCTAAAAGGTGCGCGCAGTATTGGTGAGCCATTTTTTAACAAGCAAGCTCCGCATATTTTAAACAAAGCTCTGTTTTACACAAAAAATAGAGAGCATTTCACGACTAATGTACTTTTTTCGTATGCTAGTGCATTTCGTGAGTTTAACGCATGGTATATCCAACTATGGGGAGAATCGTTAGGTAAAAAAAATATCAATGGTGAGCGCACAGGTATGACGCCAGTTGCGCTTATCGGTAGTATCGATCAGCACTCATTTTTACAGCTTATTGCGCAAGGTCCTTGTGATAAGAGTGTTACATTTTTGGGAATCCGTGACAGCATGGAGGATTCTCCTGTGATTCCTGATTTAAAGATGAAATTTCTCGAGGCGACCGAATTTGTTAATGGCGCGAGTTTTAAAGAGCTACTAGATTTACAGAGGGAATCGACCATGGAAACTGTGCGCGAGGGGAGCGTGCCTAGTGATTTGATACTGATTGATAGGCTTGATTCTCACAATGTTGGCGCACTGATATACTACTATGAGTTGTTGACTTCATGTGTTGGTGTGCTTTTAAAGATAAACACTTACAATCAGCCTGGTGTGGAGTTTGGCAAGCGACGATTGAGGGAAAAATTTGCACTCAAAGAGGGTGCAAGGCGATTGAATGGGCTGGAAGTCACCACGCTAAAAGAGAGCAAAAAGGCTCACGAGTGAGAGTTGCGCTTCTCTGTTCTGGTGGTGATTGCGCTGGGATGAATCCGGCCATAAAGAGATTTGTTGAGTATTCAAATGAACTTGGTTATGAGCCATACTTTATTTATGATGGGCTTGAAGGACTTATTGAAAATCACATTCAAAAGGCTCTTAGTAGTGATGCGTCAGGGATTCTTCATCGTGGCGGGACTATTCTTCGTTCTTCGCGCTCAAAGCGATTTTTAGATTCTTACTTTCGCGATATTGCCTATCGAAATCTCTCAAAGCTTGGAATCTCATCTCTTGTTTTGCTTGGTGGTGATGGCTCGCTTCGTGCACTTAGGCAGTTTTCTAGCGAGCATGAGCTTCAAGTCGTGGGAATCCCAGCGACAATAGATAATAATGTTTCATATAGCGACTATTCGCTTGGTGTCGATTCTGCATTAAATGTCATTTTAGAGAGCATTGATCGTCTTCGAGATACAGCTAGTTCATTTAGGCGAGCTTTTGTTGTAGAGGTTATGGGGCGAGATTGCGGATATTTGGCACTTTTGAGTGCCGTCAGCTCGGGTGCTGAAGTGTGTATCGTACCCGAGATTCCTAGCTTGCTTGAGGCAAAAAGTGTACGGCTTAGAGATGAGCTAAAAAATGGCAGGGGTTATATTTTAGCTATTGTTTCTGAAGGGGCTGCGCGTTCTCATGAGGTGCTAGAGTGGTTGGAAAATGATATAGGAATCGAAGCGAGAATGACTACTCTTGGACATTTACAGCGTGGTGGTGCGCCTATCTTGCGCGATCGTCTCATGGGTTTTAGCTTTATGCAGTGCGCGCTTGATTCTATTCAAGGCGGTCGTAGTGGCGTTGTAGCAGAATGTGGAAATCACGTTAGATTCTTGCCACTTAGCGAGGTTGGTGATGATAAGCGCGCTCTACCTCAAGAGATTCTAGAGCTTGCAGCGAGAATGATTTAACAAACTTGAAAGGATGGAAAATGAGAGAGAGTGAACTTTATGCTTGGCTTGGAGAGTATGGGATAGCGACACCAAGGTGTGCACGATTTGGGCTAGTTGGCGATATGAGTGTTGATTTTTACCCCGTCGTGCTAAAAATAGAATCGCCAAAGGTCGTCCATAAAAGTGATGTTGGTGGCGTAATAGTTGGAATTCACTCCGATTCTGAGCTCCTTGAGGCGCGCGAAAAGATGAAGCAAAATCTATCTAATCATGGAATTGCACTAGATAGCGGAGATGGATTCTTGGTCAGTGAGATGGTTGATGGCGAGGAGCTTTATATAGGTGCAGTCGATGATGATATTTTTGATCACGTGATTCTCTTTGGTAAGGGTGGCATCTATCTTGAGCTCTACAAGGATATCACCTATATCGATAGTGAGGCGTGCGCAGACGAGATAGTGCGCGCCGTGAAAAAGACAAAGTTTAGTAGGCTTTTTGAAGGATATCGTGGCGGTAGCTTTACGATGAATGACGCAGTAGAAATCGTCCAAAAAGTACAAAAACTTCTTGCAGAGAATCCTGAGATTGTCGAGCTGGATCTAAATCCAATAAAACTCACAAAACGTGGGCTAGTAGCTGTCGATGGGCGCGTGAAGATGCGAGAGACACCAAAGCAAGCGCGTGAAATGCGTGAGAATCGCCCAAAATTTCTTGATAATCGCACGGTGGCAATCATTGGCGCATCTACTGACCCTAGCAAAGTGGGCTATGCGGTGGCTAAAAACGCCAAGAGTTTTAATGGTGAGCTATTTTATGTAAATCCACGTGGTGGTGAGCTTTTTGGACGAAAGCTCTATCAGAGTATAGATGAGATTCCTGGTCAGGTTGATATGGCAGTGCTTGTGATTCCAACTTCAAGTGTAATTCCTAGCATTATGCAGCTTGTAAAAAAGGGCTTGAAGAATCTAATCGTGATCACGGCTGGCTTTAAAGAAAGCGGGAATGAAGCCGATGAGAATCGTATTGCCGAGCTTGCGCGTGAATATAATTTTAACGTCATAGGGCCAAATTGTCTCGGCTATTTTAATGCTGATGGCGGGCTTAATCTGACCTTTGGTAGCTCAAATGTCCATGTGGGGAATTTGGCACTAATTTCACAATCAGGCGCAGTATTAGCCTCTTTAATGGATAAGGCATACAGTGGGAATGTTGGCTTTTCTCATCTTATCAGTGCTGGGAACATGGTCGATTTGAACTTCGCTGAAATGGTTGATATGCTTGTTGATTCTCCGCGATGTGAGGCCATTTCTATCTATGCAGAAGGCATTAAAAATGGCAAGCGATTCTTGCGGAGCATAAGAAGATCACCAAAGAAAATATATGTTTTTAAAACTGGCAAGAGCGAAGAATCCAAGAAAGCTGCATTCTCGCATACTGGGAATTTGAGTGGAAATTATGAAATGTTTAAAGGATTGCTAGAAAGCGTTGGGGTAAAGATGGAGGACAATATAGAGGCGTTGCTGTTTGACCCAACTTATAAAGTGCAGAAAATCGCAATCATCACAAATGCAGGTGGTCCAGCGACTATTCTTACCGACTATCTCATTGAGCAGGGTAAGGAGCTTTATGAGCTAAGCAACAAAGAGATTGCAATGCTTGATACGAAAATGCCACCACATTGGTCGCGCAATAATCCAATAGATATAATTGGCGATGCGTTGCCTGATCGATATTTGAAGGCACTTGAGATTGTAGATGAGTTTAGTGATGTTGATTTGATATATATGCTTATCACACCACAGTTTATGACTGATGCGCTATCTACTGTAAAGCTCTTAAAAGAGCGCGAATGGAAGCATCCAGTATTGCCGATTCTTCTTGGTGGGGATATGGTAGAGGAAGCGAATCAGTTTTGTCGTTCGCATAAGATTCAGTTCTTTAAGACGTTGCAATCTGCAACCTCTTTTTTGTAAAATGCACGCTATTTAATCATTTTTTAGGAGGCGAATCATGGTGGCTGGTATCCAACTTATGCAAGAGACAAAAAGTATCCGAGATATCGATGTTAAGGATAAGCGCATCCTAATCCGTGTCGATTTTAACGTACCTATGGATAGTGATTTTAATATTTCTGACGATACAAGAATTAGAGAGGCGATTCCTACAATTAATTACTGTATCGATAATGGTGCAAAGAGCGTGATTCTTGTCAGCCATCTTGGGCGACCAAAGGGGAAGAGCTCAGAGTTTTCATTGAAGCACATTGTAAAGCGACTTGAACGATTGCTAAACCGCAGTGTAGCATTTGCTGAAAGTATCGATGGCATAGCTTCTACGAGCGCACTTTTACCGCCAAATAGTGTCATCTTGCTTGAGAATATTCGGTTCTATGATGGCGAAGAGAAGAATGACGAGACGCTATCAAGGAATCTATCTGCACTTTGTGATGTTTATGTTAATGATGCGTTTGGAACATCTCATCGCAAGCATGCTTCTACATATGGCGTAGCACAGTTCGCTCCTGTAAAAGTGGCTGGATTGCTTCTGAAAAAGGAGATAGATTCCTTTGCTAAGGCTTTGGCAAGTCCGCTAAAGCCGGTATTACTTATAGTTGGAGGTTCGAAAGTATCATCTAAAATCACTCTGCTTAGTCATATTTTGGATGTTGTGGATAAGATAATCATCGGTGGTGCGATGAGTAATACATTCTTAAAATCGCTTGGATACAACATGCAGCGTTCGCTCGTTGAGGATAATTTTCTTAATGAGGCAACGAAAATTCTTATGCTTGCGAAAGAGAAAGGCGTAAAAATATACCTACCAGTGGATGTTGTTTGCACCGATGATGTAAAGAATCCACGCGAGATAAAAATCTCTCCAGCGCAGGATGTGCCTGATAATTTCCTTGCTGCTGATATTGGACCTGCGACTGTTAAGCTTTTTAGCGAGGTAATTCGCGATAGCGAAACTATTATTTGGAATGGTCCCATGGGTGTCTATGAGGTGCAAAATTTCTCGCGTGGGACTTTTCAGATGGCACACGTTTTGGCTGACACGTACGCGTATAGCGTGATTGGTGGCGGTGATACTGCAGATGCGATTGATAAGGCTGGCGAGAAAGACAACATGAGCTTTACCTCTACTGGTGGTGGCGCGAGTCTTGAGTTGCTTGAGGGCAAGATTCTTCCTTCGTTTGAAGTGCTTGAAAGAAAGTAGACTCGGAAGGCGATCAGTGTCTTTGTATTCATGGTATCAAGACTCTCGTCTTGTGCCATTTTTTTGGTGATGGTTGTTAAAAATAATTACGTTTCAAATCTACACATATACTTTAAGATATAAAAAACATTAATAAAACCACGATGGTTTCCTTGATATCTTTACAAAAGCCCAAAAATGTGTGCTTTTGAGCCTTAGGTAGTAAATAATATAAAAAGATAAAAGTTATCATGCACTCTATCAATGTGCCTATTTTGCGCGCTCCACCTAGCTTCTTTTATAGCTATTTTAGGTTTGTTGAGGATAATTCACTATTTCACAGCTAAATTTTTACTTTAAGTGAGGCGCGCGAAAATGAGTCATATGGACTTCGCTCACCCATATTTTGGGGTATTTTTTATTTTTGTTTTTACGTTTGTTGCATTTTTTATGACGACAAACATTTCGAGACTAATCGGAGGAATCCTGGCTAGAAAAGATACTCAAAAGCTAAAGCTAGCTCCTTATGAGTGTGGCGTTATGCCAAATAAGCAACCAAATAGAATCTCGACTCAGTTTTATCTTATCGCGCTTTTGTTTATCCTTTTTGATGTCGAGATTCTCTTTATGTTCCCATGGGCAGTGGATTTTAAGTTGCTTGGGGTGTTTGGGTTTATCGAGATGATTCTCTTTGTTTTTTTGCTTTCAGTTGGTTTTATATATGCGTGGAAAAAAGGAGCACTTGAGTGGCACAGCATGAAATAAACTACCTAAAAAGTGGCGGACTGCCAGTCGCGCTCACGACAGTGGATAATCTCGTGAACTGGGGTCGGAGTAATTCGCTATGGGCGCTTACTTATGGGCTTGCCTGTTGTGCAATTGAGATGATGGCAAGTGGCGCTGGACGGTATGATTTTGATCGTTTTGGGACTATTTTTCGTGCGAGTCCTAGGCAAGCTGATGTGATGATTATCGCTGGCACGCTTACTAAAAAGCATGCAGAATTTGTGCACCGTTTGTACGACCAGATGAGTGAGCCAAAGTGGGTCATCTCAATGGGTAGTTGTGCTAATACTGGTGGTATGTTTAACACTTATGCCACAGTGCAGGGGTGCGATAGGATAGTGCCAGTGGATATCTATTTGCCTGGCTGCGCCCCTCGTCCTGAGACATTGCAATATGCCGTGATGGTGCTACAGCAAAAGATACGTCGTGAGAAGTCCTCGCGAAAACTTCCACCCAAAAGGCTTGTGTAATGAGAGATTTTAAGCCAACACAAAACGCGCAAAAGCGCGCATATTACACGGATAGATTCTTTCAAAAGCCACAAATTGCGCATGATGATTTAGCTTTGTTTCCTATTTTTGAAGAAGAGGTGGAGAATCTAAAAAAGAGTGTTCAGGTTCTTGATTCTTATGTTATGCGTGGCGATTTAGTTGTTTATATACACTCAAGCGAGAATCTCCGTGCTCTAGAGGCGATGAAGTCTTTTGGCTATGATGTTTTAAGTGAGATGAGTGCTATTGATTACATAGAACATCGCAGTGGATTTGAGATCTTTTATCAGCTCCTTTCAATGAAGAATCGCACCAGAGCGAGGATAAAGACATTTTTATCGCTTGGTGCTAGCATAGAGTCTGTAAGTCATATATACAGTTCGGCGAACTGGAGTGAGCGCGAAATGTATGACATGTTTGGTATTCACCTTTTAAATCATCCATATTTAAAGCGGATTTTGATGCCTGATGACTGGAGTGGCTATCCATTGCGTAAAAGCTATCCTCTACAAGGTGATGAGGCGGCACAATGGTATGAGATTGATAAGATTTTTGGGCGTGAGTATCGCGACGTGATAGGCGCGGAGAATCGCGATCCAGCTCATATTGACCGCTACGATACTACACGTTTTGCGCGTCTTGGACATGAGGTGGCATATGGCGAAGAGCCAAGCGATAAGACCACACCAATACGCTATCAGGAAGATGGTGGTGTGATAGTCATTGAGAAGATGACCCCCGATTCTTCCAAAGAGCTTAAGGAGAGGAAGTAATGAGTATGCAGATCCCAAATCGCCTTGAGCCATATTATGAGAATCTAGTCTTTGAGAGGCATGATAATAAGATGATTATCAACTTCGGCCCTCAGCATCCATCAGCACATGGGCAGCTACGGCTAATCCTTGAGCTAGATGGAGAGAAGGTGACGCGTGCCGTACCTGATGTGGGCTATCTGCATCGTGGTATGGAAAAGATGGGTGAAAACATGATTTACAATGAGTTTATCCCTACGACCGACCGTATGGACTATATCGCTGCTAGCTCAAATAATCACGCTTTCGCACTAGCTGTAGAGAGGCTGATAGGAATCGATGTGCCACGTCGTGCAAAGGTGATCAGAATGATGCTCTTAGAGCTAAATCGTATCATCTCACACCTGTTTTGGCTTGCAACTCACGCGCTTGATGTGGGAGCGATGAGCGTATTTTTGTATTGCTTTAGAGAGCGCGAATTTGCTATGGATTTAATGGAAGACTACTGCGGTGCGCGCCTAACACACTCAAGTATAAGAATCGGTGGTGTTCCGCTTGATTTACCAGAGGGTTGGCTCTCTGTTTTGCGAAGATTCTTAGATAGGCTCCCGGAAAATATTGCATTGCTTGAGGGGCTTTTGAGCGAGAATCGTATTTGGCGTATGCGCCTAGAGAATGTAGGGATTATAACGCCTGAGATGGCGAAAAGCTGGGGATGTAGTGGTGTGACATTGCGTGGAAGTGGAATTTGCTGGGACTTACGTAAAGAGATGCCTTATGAGCTGTATGATGAGGTAGAGTTTGATATTCCTGTTAGCCACAGTGGCGATAGCTATGGTCGCTATACGCTGTATATGGAGGAGATGAGGCAGAGTGCGCGGATTCTCTATCAACTAATTGATATGTATCCAAAGACAGATGGCGATATTATGGCGCATGCACCACAGTTTGTTTCTGCACCAAAAGAGCAGATCATGACCCAAAATTATTCATTGATGCAACACTTTGTGCTTGTGACACAAGGTATGCGCCCGCCAGTTGGCGAAGTCTACTCAGCGACAGAATCGCCAAAAGGTGAGCTTGGATTCTTTATCCGATCTGAGGGTGAGCCATACCCTTATCGGCTGAAAATACGCGCACCAAGCTTCTATCATACGGGTATTTTGCAGGATCTGCTTCCAGGACTGTATCTTGCTGATGTTGTTACGATCATTGGTAATTTAAATATCGTCTTTGGTGAAATTGATAGGTAGGAATCGATAATGAAACGATTTGATTTGCGTCATTTGGGCGATTCTTTTGAGACGCGTATGGGGGAGATTCTCGATAGTGATTTACGCGATGGCGAAGTGGCGATTTTTATCTTTGAGATTGGTGATTTCACGCCTATTGAACGCAGTGCTTTGCTTATCGATTCTCGTGGTGATGAACTACTAAATTCTATTAGATTTAATGAAGTAGATTGGACTATTGTGGTGAGGCGCGCGGTACGATGAGTGAGATTTTCTTCTCTTCATGGCGGGGTAGTCAGCACTTTTTAAGTGGCGAGATTGATGGTCGTGCACTTAGGGCTTTTATCGGCTGGGCTGGCGTGATGATACGCGATGAGGGGCTTGATGTTGTACAACTAGCCAAGGAGTATGCACGCCAGTATCAGTGCTATGCTGAGGCGTGCGGACGTTGTGCGCCTGGGAGATTTGGAGGGAAGGTGCTCTATGACCTATTGCATAAAATAGATGTTGGCACTGGTGTGCGAGAGGATTTAGAGAGGTTACGCGAGGTGTGTGAGCTTATGCGTGAGACTAGTA
Source organism: Wolinella sp. (assembly GCA_052170135.1). Taxonomy (GTDB): domain Bacteria; phylum Campylobacterota; class Campylobacteria; order Campylobacterales; family Helicobacteraceae; genus Wolinella. Next base: position 3,173 of record JBQNBC010000014.1, on the reverse strand, counting down.
AATGCGAAATAGGCAAAACTACGCCACTGCCTATTTTGGATTTGCTCGATTCTTTTGAGGAGCAATTCTTAGCAAAAATAGGGCTAGGCATGCATCGTGAGAAGCCTGATGATTTAAAAAATGTAAAAGTTTTTGAGTGTGATAGTGGCGCGGTTCTTGATTCTAAGAATCTAGGTTGCCATAGTTCAAATCCATGCTATTTGGAATGTGATACTGACGGAAAAATCCACAAACCCTCAAAAAATAGTCAAAGTCCAGTGCGCTATATTGCTAAGATTACAGCTCCATGTATTGATGCATGCCCTGCGCATGTGGATATTCCAGCTTATATTGAGGGTGTACGCGATAGGTTGCTTGGTGATTCTTTGATGGCTACAAGAAAGAGTATGCCACTAGCGCATGTTTGCGGGCGTGTATGCCCGCATCCGTGTGAGAATTCGTGTAGACGTTCTGATTTGGATAGTGCGATTTCTATTATGGAGCTTAAGAGAATCGGCGCTGATAGTGAGTGTGCTGGCTATCTTCATCCATACATGCCAAAGCCAATAAAAAATGGTGCAAAAGTGGCCATAGTGGGCGCTGGTCCAGCAGGGCTAGCTGCTGCATATTATCTCGCGCTTGATGGTATTTTGAGTGATGTTTTTGAGGCTTTACCTGTGCTTGGTGGTGAGGTTAGCGTAGGTGTACCAGAATATCGCATGCCATTTTCAAAATATAGCCACGATATTGAAATGATACGCTCGCTTGGGGTTAGATTCTTTACAAATCACAAAGTGGATTGTGCAGAGCTAGAGAGACTGCATGGTGAGTATAACGCTGTGATTCTGGCAAATGGTGCGCGTATATCAAAGCGACTCGGTGTAAAGGGAGAGGACAAGAATCTAAGTGGTTATGAGCCTGCGATTCCTTGGCTTGATAGGGTAAATCTAGCTAGTAAATTTAAAATTGGTGAGCTACCGGATTTGCGGGGTAAAAATGTCGTCTGTGTGGGTGGTGGCTTTACCTCTATGGATGTGGTGCGGTGCGCGATTAGACTTGGTGCAAAGAGTGTGGTAATGCTCTATCGGCGTGATGAGGCGACTCTCATTTCAAATACATCGAGCGAGGAGTATCGCGAAGCGTGCGAAGAGGGGGTTGGGTTTGTTTTTCAAAGTGTTGTGGGAGAGATTCTCTCACGCGAGGGGAGGATTATCTCGTTACTTGTAGAGAAGCTTGAGATGGTCTACACCGGCGAGGGCAAGCCGGAATTGCGCAAAACAGGGCAAGCTCCACATGAAATCCCGTGTGATATATTGATACCAGCCGTATCGCAAGAGGTCGATTCTTCGCTAGTGCCACGCGATTGGAATCTAGCCCTAAGCGCGCGTGGGAGCTTTAAAACAAATGGTAAAGATTACGCTACAAATGTGCGGGGAATATTTGCTGTTGGCGACTGCGAGAAAGGACCGTTAACTATCGTTAATGCCGTAGGTGCCGGGCATCGTGTATCTAGCGTTGTTGGGAGATTTCTTGAGAGTGGAGAGATTAGCCTTACAGCTAGCGAACAGATGGAGGATTTACTTCGTGCACAAGGGGTATATGATGCGAGTGCGCCTCTTTTTGGCTGGTTTGGCGGTTTGGAACGTGAAGAGAGTAAAAAAGAGGAAGCTGGCGTGCGCGTGATGGATTTTAGGGAGGTAAATCATGGGTTAGAACTTAAGCAGGCATTTGCAGAATCTGAACGCTGTATGCGCTGCTACTATATCGCGCTAGCTGCGGTGTGAGGAGCTGTCTATGGTGCGGTTAAAGATAGATGGAGTATCGCTTTTGGCGCATAAAAATGAGACTATTCTCTCTGTTGCGCGACGTGCTGGTGTCTATATCCCTACGCTTTGCTATCTGCCAAAGGTCGCGCCAATAGCCTCATGTCGGCTATGTCTAGTAGAGGAATCTAGTACGAATGGCTATATTCTCTCTTGTCAAACCCCAGTGCGCGAGGGTATGGATATACGCACAAAAACAAGCGCACTAGAATCTAGACGAACGCAGATTATGCAGTTTTACATGCTAAATCATCCGCTTGAATGTGGCGTATGCGATAAAAGTGGTGAATGTGAGCTACAAAATCGCACGCTTGAATTTGGCATTAGTAGCCAAAAATATGCCACCAAGGAGAAGAATCGTGTACGAGAATCATGGGGAAATCTACTCTATGATGAGTCGCTTTGCATCATGTGTGAGCGGTGTGTGCGGACTTGCAATGAGGTTATTGGGAACTCATTTTTGCGAGTTAGTGCCGGTGGATTTAGCTCAAGAATCGTAGTAAATGAAAAATCTGTGTGTAGTGAATGTGGCGAGTGTGTAGCAGTTTGCCCTGTTGGCGCGCTTTCTTCAAGGGCTTTTCACTATACTTCAAATGCTTGGGAGTTACAAAAAATATCGTCAAGTTGCACAAAGTGTGCGCTGGCGTGCTATCTCGTTTATGAGGTCAAGCGTGGAAAAATATACCGCATAAGCTCGGACAGGGAGTTTGGCGCATTGTGTGGCATGGGGCGATTTAGTGTTGGAGATAGGAGTAGTATGAAAAAGGATAAGGCGCGATTTTTAGCAGCACTTGAGGCATTTAAAAAGGCAGAGAGCATCAGTTTTAATAGCTATATCACAAACGAAGAGGCACTTATTTTGCAGCGATTAAAAGAATCGCGTGGATATAAGCTGATAAATCATGAAGCGATGGCGTTTGCGCGATTTGCAAATGTAATACATGCGACATCTGGAGGCAAAGGTGGCGCGAGTGTTAAGCTTGTAGAGCAGAGCGATTTTGTGATTTCATTTGGGGGGCGATTTTATGATGAAATGCCTTTGCTTTCAAGTGCTATTATGCGTGCAAAAAGAGCGACGGGAGCGATTCTTTGCATTTTGCATCCTATAGCTGAAGAGCGCGTAGAAGCAGACTATATGCTACGTTATGAAGTGGGAGCAGAAGAGGGCGTGGCAGCTACGATGTGCGCGATGTTTTGTGAGAATCCTAGCGATGAACTAGGGCGATATTTGGATGGGCTTGATTTGGGATATATCAGTTCAGAGTCTAGCCTGTCAGAGGATGAGTTAGAGGAGCCGGCGAAATGTTTTAAAAGTGCTCTCTCCCCAACTCTAATAATCGGCAGTGATATATACGCCCATCCAAGTGCACT
>JBQNBC010000013.1:0-46595 GCA_052170135.1 Wolinella sp. | reverse complement strand
ATTCGCTATCAGTAACTATGTTTATATTGTCTTTCATTTGATCTAAAACCAAATTTACAAGATCTTCTACGAAAGCTTTGTTGTCATCGGCTTCTATTCTAAAATATTCTTTACCGAACATAGGTTTTTCCTTTTTTTTGTATATTTCTTCACTTCCTTAACTACGAGTTGCTTTATTTTCTTTTTTAGCTCTTGCTTGTCGTTAAACTCTTTTTCGTCTAGGTGCATTTGTTTTAAATTTTTATGTCTTGCCTTGCTGCCTATTTCGCCTCTTAGAGCGATGCCGTCAAATGCTATACCGCCCATTTCTTGCATGCTTCTACCGAATTTTAGTGTTTCGCCCTTGCCGTCAAATCTAAGGTTTTTGTGATTTACAAATTGGTAATTCGTAAAAATAAGCTGATAATGTTTGGTCTTTTCGTCGTTATGTTCGTTAATCAATAAACACTTTCGCCGTATTTTGCACAGTACGATCTCGTAAATATAAGGATACTATCAAGCGAAACTTGGGTGTTAACGATATTTACTTCAGCTTGATTCAACCCTTCTTTAGGCTTTTTTGGTCTTTGAGTACCAAAGCTAATAACTACCTCTGAAAATCCTACCATGTTTTCTCGTCAACGATTCTTTGCTACCCTACCATTTTTATATGTTTTTGATTGAGCTTCGTAGTCGGCCTTCATCTTTTCGTGATATTCCAGCAAGAGTTTTTTATATATTTTTTATTGTTAAATTCCTTGTCGCTACTAGGTATCTCTCGCATATTACCGTTATCATTATATTCGCTAAGCACTATGTATTTATTATTGTGACTATTACCCCTAAGATATCCAATCTTAGAGGCGTGTTTATCCTCTCTAGCATTGTGCTCGTATCGTACGATAGCCTTCTTTGAGGTCAAAAATTCGCTCCTAACGCAAAGAGAGTTTTTCGCATTACCAATTTTAATGTAGCGAGGAATATCTCTATCCTGCGATATGCAAAGATCGAGAGTAGATACGCCTATACTAAGAAGTTTTGCCATTTGCTGCCTATTTAGCACCACTTATCCTTTGTGTTGATTGGCTATATGCTCGAGAAGTGCTTTGTACTTTACATCGTTATATAATTCATTAAGCATATTATTTTTCTCCTTCTGCTTAGTTCTTACATAACTAATTACAGCAACTTTTCATTTACTTTTGCATTTTTGAGCGGTTTTTGGATAGTTTTTTAAAAAAATTAATACCCTATGGTTCCTTAGGGTATTCTATAGTGATTGAGAGTAAAAAATTATTTTCATATTTTTAAAAATAAAAATATGGTACTTAGATTGATTTGGAACGCATAACAAAAAGCTAGAATATTAAAAAATTTCTGGAACAAATTTAATAAAAACAAGAAAGCTTAAAGCTCTTAAGAGATATATAAAATTAGGGTTTCAAAGGGATTTTTATAAGTAAATGGCTCCGGATGCAGGATTCGAACCTGCGACCAAGCGGTTAACAGCCGCCTACTCTACCGCTGAGCTAATCCGGAATATGTAGCTATGAAAGAAGTCGGGATTATAGTTTTTTTCTGTGATTATGTCAAGGGTTTTGTGCGATGTTTGATTGCATTTCATATTGTGCGTTGGGGGCAAATTCAAAGTAGCTCCGCCTGTATCCTAATTTTCACGCTTTTGCCTGAAGAAGCCGACGTTACCAACTAGGATTCTCTCGAGTACTTTTTGTTCTATCATCGTATTTAGAATTTTCCTAGATTTTTCATCTAGTAGTAGTTCGACATCATCATCGCTTAGTGGACGCTTTTTTATCATTTCGATTAGTCCATTTTCATTAAAACTCTGCGCTGTAACTTCGTCTCTATCTCGTCTTGCGATAAATAGTTGCAAGCCATTGAAGAATTGCGCTAGCTCTGTAATTTTGGCTGGCGAGATTCCGTCTACCTTGTATGCTGGTGGGCGGTCAATGGTGCTTATATCCACGCGCGCTGGTGCGATTTCTCGTAGCACCTTGGCTATCGCGCTTGCCTCTGCTTCATTATCGTTGACCCCTTTTACAAAGAGTATCTCGGCTACAAGCATGCCATTGTATTTGATGGCAAAGTTTTTTATCCCGGCAATCAGCTTATCGATTCTTATGGCTTTATCTGCTCTATCCACACGCCTAAAGGCACGTTCACTTACCGCATCTAGTGAAAATTTTACAATATCAAACTGGCACAACGCCTCCTGCACGTTCGATTCTCCAAAGCGCGAACCATTGCTTAGTATTAGCGTTTTTATACCAGTTTTTAGCGAATTAATCCCCGTTATAAGTTCATGTAAGTACGGATATAGCGTCGGTTCCCCATTTGCTGTGACTGTTATTACGTCTAGATTCTTGTGTAGGGGTAGTGTTGATTTTAGCTCATTTAGGATCGTGTTGGTATCGGCAATTTCACTCATTGCGCCTATCGCCTTTTTTCCCTCTAGTTCGCAGTATAAGCAGTCGAAGTTGCACTGTTTTATTCTGGGTGAGAGGTCGATACCTAGCGAAAGTCCAAAGCGTCTAGAGCGCACTGGTCCAAAAATGTGTCTCATTTAATGATGGCCTTTTAATCATATTCGCAAGCTTTTGTGTAGCTCTAAAGCTTGCGTCTCGTGTGCTATTTAGAATTTTACACAACCACCCAATCGATTCTCTAACGTGCACTTTTTTGACGTACCATTTGTACGAGCTTTATCGCATTTTCACGTGGTAAGTCTGGCATCATGCCATGTCCTAGATTGAAAATATGACCACCATTTTTCCCCATGATTTCTATGATTTCATCAATTCCAGCTTCCATTTTATCTATATCGTATAGGCGCGCTGGTTCCAGATTTCCCTGAAGGATGTATCTTGAGCCTAGTTTTTCCTTTGCAAGTCTCATTGGCGTGCTCCAATCTACGCCAAATACATCAAAATCACCATCTATTTTATCGAGGAATCCAGCGATTCCTTTTGGAAATAGCATTACTGGAATGTACGGGAAACGTGCTTTGATATAGGCTGAAATCTCCTTCATGTATTCCCAGCTGAATTCAAAATAGACCGATTCTTCTAGTGCTGCCGCCCAAGAATCAAAAATCATCACGGCATTCGCACCAGCTTCTATTTGTCGCGTCAAATAGCCTTTGAGTGCTTCGGTTACCTCTCGTAAAATCGCATGTAACAACTTTGGATTTGAGTAGAGCATTTTCTTACTATGAGCGTATGTTTTGCTCCCTTCGCCCTCTATCATATAGGTCGCTAGTGTCCATGGTGAGCCACAAAAGCCAATAAGGGCTTTATTTTTATCTAGCTTTCCTCTAATTAGAGAGACTGCATCATAGACATAGCCAAGGCGAGAGTCTGCCCCATCTTTTAGTCGCGACAAGTCCGTTTCGCTACGAATTGTGCTGGAAAATTTCGGGCCTTCACCCGTAAAAAATCCAAGCTCTAAGCCCATCTCCATTGGCACAACTAGAATATCACTAAAGAGAATCGCCGCATCAACGTCCAAGATATCCACGGGTTGGAGTGTAACTTCACACGCTAGTTCTGGGTTTTTGCACAAATCAAGGAAGCTCCCAGCCTGTGCGCGTGTATTCATGTATTCTGTGAGATAGCGTCCTGCCTGGCGCATGAGCCAAGTTGGTGTGTATGGGGTGTGTTTGCGTTGGCATGCGTCAATGAAAATCATAGATTCTCCTTAATTAAATTATTTTATTGTGTGCTCGACAAGAATCGATAGGTAATTTTAAAAAATTGTGCACACATTTTGGTGCTGTATTTTTGTCTAAAAGCAATAGCGGTATGCCCAAAAGAGGCGATATAACAACATTATAAAAAGTCATCACTTTTCGCCTTGCTCGGCTAGTTTTATTGAGTTAATATCACTAAAAATAGCAACAAACTGTCTGAGATTAAAGCTTATGTGAGGTTTTATTTTCTCTATGTTTTGTACTGGTGTTGCAAGCAGGAGTGCGTTTGAGTATGGATTAAGCGAACTATCTAGGAAGCCAGAAAAATTAAATTTCATCTGTCCATATAGATAGCTACCTTCTTTTTCTAGTAGTATTGTTAGGTCAAAATCATGCTTCTCAAGTGCGTGTGCTTGTGCTACATTTGCGCTTATACCAAGCTCTTTGAGCGCGCTTTTTAAGCTAAGACGAAACGATTCTTCAGTTTCCCATTTGAGCTTATCAGGAAAATCTGCACCCTTGACAAGAAAGTTGACACCAAAAGTTACTTTGTCTGATTCTTTGAGAATCTCGAAAATATGCTTGTAGTAGCGCACGCACTGTGCAATTTTATCTTCTTTGTTTTCGTGCATGTTAGAATTATTTACTCTTAGATAGCGGATAAATTCACTTCTTTCGAGTGATTGCACGCATATCCCTAGGTGCTCTACGCCTGCATGCTGTTCGCTAGCTATAAGCGGCAATATGGCTAGTAAAAAGAGTTGAAATATTCTTTTCATTTAGTGCTTGCCTCCATCTTTATGCAAGAAGTATAGTGCTAGCGCAAGTGCAAAAATACTGATGGCAAAATAGAGCATATCAAGCGGATTTGTCATCTCCATGTGTAGTACGCGGTTGAAAAAGCTCACAATTAGCACCATCACAATCACTTTAGCTAGCTTGTCTTTTAGCTGATCAAGTGTGTGTATTTCTAGTATTTTCGAGCTGACCTGCTCCTCTACAAACTCAATTTTGGCGATGAAAAGCTCATATAGTCCAAAAGCAAAAATCAAAAGCACGACTGCAATGAGATACAAATCAACCGCCATAATAATATTGCTTAAAAGAATCTCGTGTATATCAGCATCTGCTGGTAGCAATCCTCTATAGTAGCTGACAGTCTTAAGGGCTGCTTTGAAAATATCTGCACTTGCGACAAAAAATAGTGCAATCGCCCCAAGCAGCGAAAGCACAACGGCAAAAATCACAAATAGTCGACTGTTCCAAAGCAACTGCTCAAAAAGATTCTTCATTGACTATTTTTCTCCATCTCAATCCACTTTTGTGCAATTCTCACAGCATTTGTTGCCGCACCAACGCGTATTTGATCTGCTACACACCAAAGATGGAGAATTCGCTCATCGTATATGTCTTTTCTGATCCTACCTACGTATGTCTCATCTGTATCTGTGGCTATTAGTGGCATTGGATATTTTTTATTTTTGGGCTCATCGATGACAACAATGCTTGGCGCAGCAGAGAGAATCTCGCGCGCACGAGTAGAATCGACTGGATTCTTAAAGCGAATTGTAATGCTCTCGCTGTGGCTACGCAATACAGGTACACGCACACATGTCGCACTGAGGGCGAAGTCTGAGTGCATGATCTTGTTTGTCTCTTTGATCATTTTCATCTCTTCTTTTGTGTAGTCGTTGTCTTGGAAGACGTCAATATGCGGGATTAGGTTTAGTGCGATTTGATGGGCAAAGACCTCTGGCTCGCACTCAGAGAGACTAAAGTCAAAGAATTTTTGCATTTGATATACTAGCTCCTCCATGCCCTTTTTCCCCGCCCCACTTGTTGCTTGGTAGGTGCTGACATCGACACGCTCGATAGTGAATGCGTCATGAAGTGGTTTAAGCACCTGTACCATTTGTATTGTTGAGCAGTTTGGGTTTGCTATGATTCCTGTTTTTTTCCATAGGGAAATATCTTCTGGGTTTACCTCTGGTACTACTAGTGGGACATCTTTCTCCATTCTAAAATGGCTTGTATTGTCGATGACAACTGCGCCACTTTGTGCTGCCAATGGAGCGAACTTCGCACTAACACTACCCCCTGCGCTGAAAAATGCTATATCGATTTTGTGTTTTTTAAATATATCTTCAGTTAGCTCGACAACTTTGTGATTCTTACCTTTGAACTCCACATCACTTCCAGTGCTTCTAGCACTTGCAAGCGGTAGTATCTCGCCTACTGGGAAATTTCGCTCTTCAAGAATCTTAAAGATTTCCTCACCGACTGCTCCAGTAGCACCTACGACGGCTATGTTGTATAGCTTCATAATTATCTTTCCTTGGTTTAAAATGGTGATAAAATGGCATATTTTGCCATTTTATTTTTTAACATCTCTTCAGTGATTCCTAGCGTTATGGCTGCTTCATTAAGGCTTTGTGATATTCCTAGTGTTTCGATGAGTAGATTTTTTTCTAGATTCTTGACACGATTGCCTCTGCTTTCCCGACTGCTCAAAAAAAGGTCATCGCTCAAAATCTCATCGCCATCACTCAAAATAGCCGCGCGCTCTATGACTGAAAGTAGCTCACGTATATTGCCAGGCCAGCTGTATTCTAGTAGCTCCTGCTCTGCCTCTTTGCTTATGGACTTTATCGGTAGTCCATACTGCTCGCATACTCTTTCTAGCCGCCACATGCACAGGGGCACTATCTCCTCTTTTCGCTCTCTAAGAGGTGGGATTCTCACTGGAATCGTCTGTAGCCTAAAATATAAATCCTCCCTAAACTCACCTGCTAAAATCTTCGCTTCTATATTTGCATTTGTTGCGGCAACCACACGAAATTCAACCTTTATGGGCTTGCTACTCCCCAGGCGCACTACCTCCTTTTCTTGCAAAACGCGAAGAATCTTTGCCTGTAGGTTCATTGGCATTTCACCTATCTCGTCTAAAAAGAGCGTTCCACCATTTGCCGATTCAATTTTGCCCGCGCGTTCTTCGGTGGCATCTGTAAATGCCCCTTTTTCATAGCCAAAAAGCTCAGATTCTAGGAGATTATCAGGAATTGCAGCCATATTTATTGCGATAAATGGTGCAGATTTTCTTTGAGATAGCTTATGGATATGCGAGGCAAATACTTCTTTCCCAACTCCACTTTCGCCAAGCAAAAGAATCGAAGCATCAGTATTTGCTGCGCGCTCGACTATTTTTAGTGCACTTGAGAGAGCATTTGATGTGGCAATAAATCCTGTTTCCTCCTTTTTGTGTTTGTGCGCCTTATCGCTCCTGTTTTTTTGACTGCGCTCCATGGCTTGTGCTTTTTGACTGCGTTCAATTGCCTTTACAAGTGTTTCAATCTCAAATGGCTTTGTTAGGAAATCTTTAACGCCAAGGCGAATAGATTCTATCGCCTTGTTTAGCGTGGCATTCCCAGTGATTATTATCGCTTCGTATCGCCCATCTAGCCTTTCAAGAAACTCGATTCCATCCATGCCTGGCATATTTATATCAGTTACGATTAAATCAATAGTATCGTCAAGTTTTTTTATTGCATCTTTCGCGCTTTTAAATGAAACTATCTCAAACTCTGGATATTCGCCAAGGGCAATTTCCATGGATTTTCGCATGTTTATATCATCTTCTACAATCGCAATTTTCATAGCTTTTGGCTCTCTATTTTGGCTGGATTATTTTCATTATAGTTAATCTGTCTTTAAACTCAACAATAACGTGCGTGGGCGCGATTTGGAGCGTTGTTGTGGATTTGGAGCGATGGTTATTGGTGCTTGTATCATCTCTAAGTCCAACATCATGCCTAAAGAGGCATGTCAATATATCTTCTGGCGATTCCTTTAAGAATCTAAATGCACTTCTGTGCTCCTTTTCTATTGTTAGCTGGCATTCACCTTTTAGCGTGTATTTCCCTGTGTTAACCATTGCTTTTGCAACGTTGTATCTTTGGTTTATCACGATGCCATCACGCACGGCTATGCGGTAGGAGAGTATGTAGCTCTCCGCCCCAATTAGAGGTGTAGCAAGCATAAGTGCACAAAAAGATATAAATCTCACCAAGCCTCTTTATAAGATATTTCTGTTTAAAAATCTAGCTTATTTTCGATTCTTTGCACGATTATAAAGGCTAGCCAAACCCCATAGAGTTGCGCCACGTTTATAATTTTAGTGGCTTATTCTGATATGTCTAGCCCATCCTCTTCTTCACTCACCTCTTCTTTTGGGCACCTAGCGATTGATACGACCTTGTCATCGCTAACATTAACGATAATTACGCCACTTGTATTACGACCAGCCTTGCGAATAGTCTGCATATCGACGCGGATCATTTTGCCTGTACTGGTTAAAAGCATCAAGTCCATGCTCTCATCGACATTTACCACGCCTACGAGGCTACCTGTTTTTGGTGTGAGCTTCATTGCTATTACGCCCTTGCCACCACGGCTTTGCAGGCGATACTCTTCTGCCTCAGTGCGCTTGCCGATCCCCTTTTCGCTGACTGTTAGCAACTCTTCATTTTCGTCTTTTATTGTTGTTGCACCGACTACATAGTCTTCGCTCTCTTTGAAGCGGATTCCTGTTACACCACGCGCCACGCGTCCTATTTCACGCGTATCTTCGACTGGGAATCGAATACACATACCTTTGTATGTGGCGACAAAAATCTCTTTCACTCTAGAATCGATGATTTTCGCCGTGACCAGCTCGTCCGTATCATCTAGGTTTATGGCTCGGATTCCCACGCTTCTTATATTTTTGAATTCACTCAGGTTGCTTCGCTTTACGATTCCGTTTTTAGTGAAGAACATCAGCGACTTATCATCGTTAAAATCCTGCGTTGTAATTGTCGCCATAATCTTTTCATCAGGCGCAATTTGAATTAGGTTGACGACTGCTTTGCCAATTGCTGTGCGTCCCGCCTCGGGAATCTTGTAGACTTTCAGCCAGTAGAGTTGCCCTTTGTCGGTGATAAACAGGATCGTATCGTGTGTGTTTGAGACAAAGAAACTCTCGATAAAGTCATCATCATGCGTATTGCCAGATATTTTGCCTTTGCCACCACGATTTTGCTTTTCATAAGCACGCAAAGGTACGCGTTTTACGTAGCCGCGATGGCTCATTGTTACTACTGTAGGCTCATTTGGGATTAAATCCTCAATATCAATACTTTCGTAATCTTCTTCAAGGCTTGTTTTTCGTTTTGTAGAGAATCGATCTTTTGCCTCGAGTAGCTCAACTTTGATTATCTCATTTAGCTGCTCTTCACTGCGTAAGATTCCCATTAATCGTTCTATTTCAGCTAAAAGTTCTCTGTATTCGTTTTCTATTTTTTCGCGCTCTAGTCCTGTTAATCGCTGCAAGCGCATATCAAGAATCGCCTGTGCTTGAATCTCACTTAAACCAAAGCGCGCCACCAGGGCATCTTTTGCCTCTTTTGCATCGCTTGAAGCTCGAATTAGTGCGACAATTTCATCGATGTGGTCGAGTGCGATTCTTAGTCCTTCTAGGATATGCGCGCGCGCCTTTGCCTTCTCTAGTTCAAAAATAGTTCGGCGGATTACAACTGTTTTTCGATGATTTAAGAAGAGGTTTAAAAGCTCTAAAAGTGTGAAAATCTTTGGCTCTTTATTGTGGATCGCAAGCAGGATAATCCCGAATGTTATCTCCATTGCCGTTGATTTAAAGAGGTGGTTTAGCACGATTTCACTCATCGCGTCCTTTTTGAGCTCGATAACAACGCGGATTCCTTCTCTGTCGGACTCGTCACGTACTTCTGAGATCCCATCGATGACTTTTTCTTTTGCAAGCTCGGCAATCTGCTCGACTAGGCGCGCTTTATTCGTTTGGTATGGCACTTCATCAATGACGATAATGTCTTTTGTTTTATTTTTTTCAATGTGGGTTTTGGCGCGCACCTTGATTCTTCCGCGTCCTGTGCGGTATGCCTCAAGGATTCCCTGCTTGCCGTAAATTATCCCCCCTGTTGGAAAATCCGGACCTTCTATGAAGCTCATTAAATCTTCAAGCTCCGCAGCCGGATTGTCTATTAGGTGGATTAGCGCATCAACTACTTCATCGATTCTGTGTGGCGGGATATTAGTCGCCATCCCTACCGCGATTCCATTTGAGCCATTTACTAGGAGATTTGGTATCCGACTAGGGAGCACATCTGGCTCTTTTAGCGTATCGTCATAGTTTGATACGAAATCAACTGTATCCTTCTCGATATCGCGCAGAATCTCCTCGCTAGCTTGAGTCATTCGTGCTTCTGTGTATCGCATAGCAGCAGCGTTGTCGCCATCAATTGATCCAAAGTTACCCTGTCCATCGACGAGCTCAAGGCGCATGGAGAAGTCCTGTGCCATGCGCACAAGTGCATCATAAACTGCTGTATCGCCATGTGGGTGGTATTTACCTATGACGTCCCCGACGATTCTCGCACTCTTTTTATAAGCAGCGCGTGACGTTACGCCTAGCTCGTGCATTGCATAGAGAATCCGCCTATGAACGGGTTTTAGTCCATCTCTCGCATCAGGCAGTGCACGCCCTACAATGACGCTCATTGAGTAGTCTAGGTAGCTATCCTTTACAGAATCTTCAATGTTAACTTCTTTGATATCTTCGCTATTGGTTAGTAAATCACTCATCTAGCCTCCTAAAATTTACCTGAGATTTTGCCTAAAATTACTTGAAATTTGCCACTTTAGGGGATGTTTTGTCGCTATCTTTATTGTTACAGTTGATATTTTCAAGTAATTCATCGATGTTTCTTAACATGATTTTATTTTCTTTTATTTCACATAAAAAGTCGCGCACTACGTTTATGTCAATCCTGGCAAGCTCACCATTTTTCTCTGTGGTAAAAGCCATTAGATTCCCGCTTGTATCCCACCAGCTACTACCTAGAGGCTCATCTCTTGGCAGACTCTCTTCTAGGGTAAAATCCCCCATTTCCCCTTCAGACGCACGCAGATAGCCTTGAGATGGGTTATATTCTTGGCTTTGCATATCGATTCCGCGTTGTAGTGTCGATATGTGCGATGTGTTTTTTTGTGTCAGTAAATTCCCATACCTATCACTAAAAGAATCCATCGCAAGCAAGGCGAGTGCGCGATCAGCATCTACACCTATTACGCTTGCTTTGCCAAATCTAATAAAGACATTACCAGGGATTTCAATAGTTTCAACCCCTATATTATTGGCAAATAGCAGAGGGGTTTCACGATATACTGCTTTGCTAGATGCAAGTATAAAGCCACCTTTAAGCCAGATCCCATAGCTTTTTTGTGTGCCATTTTCATTGATTTTTGAGCTTAGGCGCACAATCTTTACAAGCGGAGAATCGATGTTTGCACGAGATTCTTTTGTAATGTTTTGGCTATCTGCTAGCACGCTTAGAACAAAAAACACAATGATAAGAAAAAAGCGCATTTTCTCCCTTTTTTCAGCACGACTCTAATAGAATATTGACATAAATTTTATGCTAAAAAGGATTAGAAAGATGTTTTTTAAAAAAGAGATCAAAGAGTTTAAGAAATCCGCAGAAGAGCTTGCAAATCTACGTTACGCTACCATCTATACAGATCATGGTGAGTTGAACATCACGCTCTTTCCAGAAGAAGCACCGCAAACAGTGGCAAATTTCGCTGAGTTGGCTGAGAGTGGATTTTACGATGGATTGAAGTTTCATCGTGTGATTCCTGGCTTTGTAGCACAGGGCGGATGTCCAGAGGGGACTGGCACTGGTGGTCCTGGCTATGCGATAAAGTGTGAGGTGGCGAATAATCCACATAAACATCTAAAAGGCACGCTAAGCATGGCACACGCTGGGCGTGATACGGGCGGCAGTCAGTTTTTTATTACATTTGCACCACAGCCACATCTTGATGGCGAACACACTGTTTTTGGGCAAATTGACCCGAGCGATAGTGATAGCCTAGCTGTGCTTGCAAAAATTAAGCAGGGCGACAAGATGATAAAAATCACAATTTCAAGTCATGCATAATGGCGACCTCTTTGTATCTCCCGCAAAATCTTTCAGATGAGCAGCTCTCCTCGCTATTAGGCGAGGCGGAGCAGGTAAAGGAGAATCCAAAAGTAGAAATCCCAAAGCTAATACAGGCGATAACAGACCTTGCGCTAAATACAGGCAAACGCGCCCTGGAGCATAAGGAGATTGCCGAGGCTTTAGAGGTTTACTTGCGCTATTTATCACTCGAAAAACTCCATAGAATGGGGATTATCAAGGAGTATGAGCGTGCGGGAGTTGAGGACTTTTTTGGCGAGCCACGCGAAATTGATATCACCCTGATTGGTAACTAGCGAAGAATCTAAGCTGACAATAGGCTTATCGGGGATCTTGAGGCTGGGTTCTCCTGTGGATTTTTTGTGATAGCTGGGTTTGCCTAGATTCTTGCGTAGGCTTAGTAAGCATGGATGATCGGCAGAGAATCGTGCGTTTTTTGAGTTTGTGGCTTTGGCGCGTGCTTGATACGAGGGTTGGATTCTTGTGCGAGGGGGTGGTGGCGCGATTCTTCTGCTTTGATTCTTTTGCAACACACAGGATTTGTGAGTCGATTCTCGCAGTGCGCTTAAGTTAGGAATCCAAGGCAGAAGCGCAGTTTTTGTACCACTTTAGTGCGCCCGTGCTTTGGTAAGTCCAAAGTATTTTGGCATGGCGCGCTAGACTTTTGCAAAACACATAGCTTTCGCGTGGTTTTAGTCTTTTTTATCTTCTTGATTCTCTTGAGATTCTTCTCCTGGCTTATTTGCGATTTGCTCGCGCTCATACTTTTTCTTTAGCCTTAGTAAGGCGATTTAATAGACCGCTGGAGTGATGACTCTGTATGCCGGACTAGCGATCATCGTATAGCTACTACTGTGACTGCTTTTGTGCCGATACCCTCTAGGAATTAGGCTCTCTGCTCGCTACTCATCGATTCTAGTTTTGCTCTTAGAGCCTTCTATGGTAGTAGTAGCTCCAAGTTATCGATAGGCGTGAGGCGCACCCTTGTAGTATTTGAGATTATTTACACCCATCTTTTTCATACGTCAAAGAGAATCTCACGATATAGCACGCTATTTCCTCGGATTAGATTAAAGATTGCATTCCCGCTAGCCCGCCAAGTTCATGTATCTAATCTGTATACGCGCTATGTTTTAGATTGTTTTCCTTGTAGACATCTTTTGACTTGAGGGTCTCCATCCTTGTATCAGTGATAATCTTTACAAGTGGCCCTAGTTCCTATCGCTCGCCTCTCTCAAAAATTCTAAATCGCGGTCATGGAGCTACTCTTATGTAGCTACTAAAAGTATAGGTGTTGCGCGCAAGCTTCGCTTACACGTTTTTGGCGTACAGAGTGGTATTTTATCCCCCATTAAATAGCTCTTATGTCGGGTTATGAAAATAGAGTGCTAGATTTTTTTAAATAGTGTAATGAATAGAGCGGGCTAGGGAGGATAGCACATTGTGGCGAGAATGGTTTGTTGTGGATTTTTGCGTGAATAATCTCAGGACTTGCAATTCTTTGCGGTGATTCTTGTGTGATTTTGCTTAGATTTAGGAGTGAATGAAGAATCGTGCAGAGCTAGCGTCATTTTATAGTGGCTTTGACTGGGGTGATTTTCCCACGGCTCATATTTTCACGATTCCTCACGGAATCATCAAGCGATTCTCTTGATGACTATTCTCGTAGCGCACCCACGCGACGTAGGCTAGAGCCGTATTGGATTTCGCAGTGGCACACGACGGCGCTAGAATTCTTTATTGCTTCTTTGGCTTAGTGTCGCTATCCCGTATAAGAAAATATTTACGGCATTTCTTACGATACGCGCTCGCTCATTCGTATCTAGTTCTATTTTTTCGTTTGTTGTTACTGACTTGAAATAGAATGGCTCGATAACTAAGAATAGAAATCTAGACGCTGCTAGTGGCACGTCGTCTATATCTATTTTGCCGGCGTCTTTACAGCGCATTAGATAGTCGCAGACTATACTCTCTGTGCGTCTTTGTCCATGTTGATAGAACATATTTCCGATTTTTCCGTTATTTCTATTGCCCTCAGAGATGAGAATCTTAGAGAGTGCGATAAAGTCACGACTAGAGAGAATGTCAAAAAAACGTATACCAAAGTTAGTTAATGCCTCATCGATATTATCCCAGTCTATCGTCTCTCGCGTTAACTCTTCGAGCATTTCACCTATCTTTTGCTCTAGCACCGCCTCAAATAGCGCATCTTTGTTGCCAAATAATTTATAAAGCGTACATAGCGATCCACCTGCACGCTTTACGATCTCATTCACGCTTGCGCGCTCAAATCCATGCTCTAAAAAAATCTCGCTAGCAATTTCTAGAAATTTCTCGCGCCTAGCTATAGCTCGCTTACTTAGGGCACTTTTCGCCATTATTCCTCCAGATGATTTTACGCCCTCGCGCGCACTTATATTCTTGAGCTTAATAATTTAATTTAAGACTGCAAAAACAAGAATCCACAGCACAAGCGAGAATATGGTATTGCTAGATTCTCATAAATTGATATCGCGATATCCTTTTGGCAGGATGGCGTTTAATAATATTCCAACTATCGCACCAAGTCCGATTCCGCTAAAGCCGACACCACCTATTTTAAATGTCATTCCGCCAATTGCAAATATGAGAATCAGCGAAACTATTATCATATTTCGTGAATTGCCAAAATCGACGCGTGCTTTAATAAGCGTCCCAACTCCAACTGACGTAATAATCCCAAAGAGAATCAGCATGATTCCACCCATAACTGGCGTTGGAATGGTCTGTAAGAATCCACCTATTTTGCCAATAAAAGCCACGATAATTGCAAAGATGGCTGCCCATGTCATTATTGCTGGATTGTAGGCTTTGGTGAGCGTGACTGCGCCTGTAACTTCTGAGTATGTCGTATTTGGTGGTCCTCCAAAGAATGCAGCTACTGATGTAGCTAGACCATCGCCAAGTAGCGTGTTTTTAAGTCCCGGCTTTTCTAGGTAGTTGCGCCCGGTTACATTGCTAATAGCTAGCATATCACCTATATGCTCAATGGCAGGCGCAATGGCTATTGGAAATAGAAAAATAATTGCCTCAAACTCAAATTTAGGTGTGCTAAATGCAGGAATCGCAAACCATGCCGCGCGTCTCACTGGCTCAAAATCGACCAATCCAAGTACAAGTGCCGTAGTGTATCCGATGCTAATGCCAATAAGTATTGGCAAAAGCCGTAGGAATCCACGCCCTAAAAGTGCTACGCTCACAGCAGCCGCAAGCGATATCATAGAGAGGATTAGAGCTTGATTTTCTGGCATTAGCACCATCGTGCCATCGCTACTTTTCCCCATGGCCATATTCACTGCTACTGGAGAGAGTATTAGCCCTATTGTCATGATAACAGGCCCAACGACGACAGGCGGTAGGAATCGATGTATAAAACTATCACCTCGAAGCCTAACTATTATGCTCAAGATAACATAGAGGAATCCAGAGGCTATGAGACCACCCATTGTGGCTGCGACACCCCACTCCTGTATCCCAGCAAGAATCGGTGCTATAAATGCAAATGATGAGGCGAGAAATATAGGTGGGATGCGCTCGCGATTTATGAGTTGAAAAAGTAGTGTCCCAACTCCAGCGGTAAATAGCGCGACATTTGGATCTAGCCCTGTTAGGAGTGGCACAAGCACCAGCGCACCAAACGCGACAAATAGAAACTGAAATCCTATAATGCTATCTTTTAAACGAAAATGGTAATTTGTCACATCCACTAACCACTCCTTAAGCTATGAAAAATAGTGTAAATTAGTTATCTGTCGATATTGTATCTTTAAAATATTTATCTTTTGTAAAGCCAAAAACATTTATAAGTTTTGGCTATATTCAAGTTATATTCTACTAGTGCGAACATTGCTTTAAAAGCTGTTCTTAGGCTTTTATATAAAGCTAAATCAAAACTAATAGGAGGACTTATATAAAGAATCTATGCCTCTTGTTTGTGATACCAGTTTTTATTGTTTGTAGGCGATGGGTCATATCAATACATTGAGATAGCTGAGAGACAGCTGAGCTTGCGCGTATGATACTCGATTGCAAGCTTCTCTCAATTGCTGATATTTAAGTAGCTTAGAGTTTTAAAGAGGAGCATATAAATGGTGCGATTAGAGGTTGCGTACACAGTTGGTTAAGAGTGATTCTGACAAAGTAAAAATTGATGCTTTACCAAAAGTTGATTACATTGAGTGTAGAGCGTGCTTTTTCGATGGTATAAGCGTGAAGTTCTTTCACAAAATTATGCGCGATATGCAAAGAAGCAGCGATGAGCTAAAGAGGCTCGCTTTCAAGCTTTCCCAGACCACCTGTTTACGTGTTATTCGATATTTAAAAAAGAGTTGCCACTGCTAAATATTAGTCAGTTGCATGAGACGTTCTATGAGCTACATCTACCTAGTAAATATACGCTAAAGCGAACTATCGCCATTTTCGCTGCATGATTCTTATACGCCTCTTGGTTATCATGAGATACATGAAAGCGTGAGAAAACTACTCAAAAAAGCCCAGATTTCTTTTGGTGAATTTAAACACTCAAAGGATAAGACGCTTTGTTGTGGTAGCTGTGGTTATGCTAGTTATGCGCGCTATAGAGAGTTAGACGAGTAGTATTTTTACGTATTGTCAGTCCCATGCTGATAGTTCATCAGCATGGGACAAAAGGGATTTATCTGCTTGAAAACATCTTCTTAAATAGCATTAAGAATCGCCACCCAGGATTCTTATTTTGCTAAAAGAATCGAAATAAAAGAGTGAGGCTATAAAGCCAATCGGAATCTCTCAATCTTCACGTTAGCGACAAAAACCAGGGATCTCAAGAATCGTCAAATAGTGCAATTTGCTATAATCGCGCCCGATTTTTTATGGGTTTTGCCTTGATAAGGATTGGCATGAAAAATATTGCACTTTCACCATTTATTGCGCTTTTGGGTGCGATGATGATTTGGGGTAGCTCATTTATTGCGCTTAAATACGCCTTTATTAGCTACGATTCTTCATGGGTTATTTTTTGGCGACTTTTAGTTGCTACACTTGTGTTTGCCCTTTTTGTTAAAAGGATGAATTTGCGCGCCTTCCGTGCAAAAGATATTCCAGCACTCCTTGTTATGGCACTTTTTGAGCCATGCCTCTACTTTGTTTTTGAATCAAAAGCACTAGAAAATACGACTGCATCGCAAGCTGGCATGATTTCATCTATGCTTCCATTGCTTGTCGCGTTGCTTGCCGCATGGCTTTTAAATGAGCGACTACATGGTCAAATGGTGGTTGGATTCTTTGTCGCTATGTGTGGTGCGATATGGCTTAGCGTATCTGGTAGTAGCGAGCCAAACGCACCAAACCCACTCCTTGGGAATCTTCTTGAATTTATTGCGATGCTTTGCGCTGGATTTTTTACCGTTATTGTCCGCAGGCTCGGTGCGCGATATAACGCATTTTTCCTCACCGGCCTTCAGTCGCTTTGTGGCGCGATATTTTTTGCATTTATTGCGTTTGCTATACCACTTAGCGAACCACTAGGACGTTCTGAATGGCATTTTGGCGCAGGCTTGGCGATAGTATATCTTGGAGTGATTGTGAGCTTTGGTGGCTATGGGCTCTACACATATGCGCTCTCAAAAATTGAAGCGAGCGTAGCAGCTGGTTTTGTCAATCTGATTCCGATTTTTTCACTGATTATTGGGTATTTACTTTTGGGTGAGCGACTAAATGGTACACAGTTTTTTGGTTGCATTCTCATATTTTTAGGCGTGATTATTGCGCTTTATAGGCGCAGGGGGTAGAGGGTTTCTTATTTGCAGTTAGGTTTTTACTGGGCGTAAGAGTGGGCTTAGCGAGTTTGACTAGTAGAAGTTCAGATTCTTACTACGAGGGCAAGAATATAAGTGCGAGAATCATTAATTCCCGCATTAGGGCAAAATATTAATTTTGCGTCTTTATTCTATCCCACACCATCGTGGCTTTGCCCTCTGTCTCCTCGACCGCGCACATTCCCATGATGTTGTAGCCTGCATCGACGTAGTGTATTTCGCCACTCACGCCACTTGATAGGTCAGAGAGTAGATACATTGCTGAGTTGCCAACTTCCTCGATTGTTACATTTTTTTGTAGCGGTGAGTTCGCTTCATTCCATTTTAGTATAAAGCGAAAATCACCAATACCACTTGCCGCTAGTGTCCTTATTGGTCCAGCAGAAATGGCATTTACACGGATTCCTCGTTTTCCAAGGTCAAAGGCAAGATAGCGCACGCTTGATTCCAGTGCGGCTTTTGCTACGCCCATGACATTGTAGTGAGCGACATGCCTTACACTGCCAAGGTAGCTAAGAGTAAGAATTGATGCCTTGTCGCTAAGAATCGGTAATAGAGCTTGTGTAAGCTCTATGAGTGAAAATACAGAAATCTCCATAGCGACGTTAAACGCGCTTTTTGGCGTATCGATAAAATCGCCATCTAACGCCTCTTTTGGCGCGAATGCAACTGAGTGGACGACAAAGTCGATTTTGCCAAAGTCGCGTTCTAGCGATTCTTTGAGTGCACTAAAATGTTCTGGCTTGCTAACATCAAGCTCATAAACATGGCTACTTCCTAGCTCTTCTGCGATGGGGCGTACACGCTTTTCTAGTTGCTCGTTCATAAATGTAAGCGCGATCTCTGCGCCTTGCTCTTGGCATGCTTTGGCGATTCCATACGCTATTGATTTGTTATTCGCCACACCGACGATAATTCCTTTTTTGCCTTTCATGACCATAAAAACTCCTTTTATTTTTTAAGATTTAGACTTTTTAATCATTTCGCAAAAGTCGCGCACATCAAGTGCTGCGCTACCAATTAGTGCACCATCTACACATTCAAGCGCGAGAATCTCAGCGATATTTGCCATATTTACACTACCGCCGTAAAGTAGTGGACAGTTTAGTCGCTCTTTTAGCGCTGTGTGAGTCTCTTTTATATCCTCTAGACTTGCGCTCATACCTGTGCCAATAGCCCAAATAGGCTCATATGCCACAACTAGCTTTGAGTAGCCTAAATCTATCCCCTCTAGTTGTGCGTTTAGATTCTTTATTACTGCGCCAAGTCCTTGCTTGCGCACATCTATACTCTCGCCAATGCAATAAAAAATACGGAATCCAAGTGCTTCATAGTAGTGGAATTTCTCCGCGCAAAAATTTTGTGATTCATGCAGGATTCCTCGCCTTTCGCTATGTCCTATGAGTATGGTATGTACCTCAAGCTCCTCTAGCTGTTCGCTTCCTATTTCACCCGTAAATGCCCCTTTTGCTGCTGGATAAGCGTTTTGCGCCCCAATGTATATCGTGGCTAAATTGTTATAAATATCAAGCGAGCTAGCATTTGGAAATAAGTAAATATCATGTTCGCAACCATTCGATTCTAGAAAGGTTGCGAGTTGTTCTACGTAGTTTCGCGTGCTTTTTCGCGTGTGATTCATCTTGAGGTTTACAGCCAAAATCATGAGTATCCCTTGAGAATAAAATTGAGTTAAGTCTATCAAAAAATGGCTATCATAAGCCATCTGGTACATGCACGCAAGGAATCTGTAAAGCTCGATTCTTGGTTGTGTAATCTGTGTTGGCTATATCACCATTTTTATAGCTTTATGCACTTTAAAAGCCCTGAAAATAGCATCTCGTTCCGCCTCGCTTTCTACTTCTAGTTCAATATTGAAGCTCACGTATTTACCGGTGCGACTTTTGTTTGACCTTGAAAATCTATGCTCTTTGTTGATGATTTCAAAAACAGCATCCCTGATATCCTCTTCGCTCTCACCGATGATACGATAGCCCCATTCGCATGGGTAGGAAATCTCTGGTCTACGCTCACAAAAGTTCATTTTAGTCTCCAAATTTAGAAAATTTCTCGAAAAAAGTCAGGTATTTTAGCCACTTTACCGTCTTTAATACAGGCGACCTCTACGTCAAGAATCGCACAAATTCGACCATCCTTGTCATTAATTCTTATCTCTTGATATAGTTTTAATGATGCATTTTTCATCATTTTTAGCTCTGCATTCGCCCAGATTTTGTCTCCCAAGCGTGCACTTGAGGCATATTTTATATTTAGTTCCCGCACGACAAAGCTATATCCACTCATCTCAGGTGATATCTGCCGTGCAAAAAATAGCTCGCTACGTGCACGCTCGGCAAATTTTAGATAGTTTGCGTGATAGACGATACCACCACAGTCAGTGTCTTCGTAGTAGATTCTTGTTGTATAGGACATTTTGCTCCTTTTGTAGAAGTTTTAAAACCAAAAGCCTCTGCGGATTCTTGCTCATAGCTCACCTATAAAGCTAAAAGTTAAGAACTTACGCCATTAGAGTTGGCTTCTAAAGCGTAGAGAATTTAGATTCTTTCACAAGAATCGCGCATCTTTTACGGTTTTTGGCACTTTAATATCCTCTAAAGTTTGACATTGCCTTGGCAAGTGCAAGTGCTGCTACGTGATAGCGTGCATCTAGCGGGGCTTGCTTCTCTAATAGTGTGTCTTTTTGTGCTAGATTGCGTTCTAGCTTTTTCTCAAATGCTATGCGATCTTTTTCGTATGAGATTATTTTGATTTTGGCGCGCTCTGCTTCGCCTTCTAGTCGCTTTTTTTCAAGTCCGATTCTCTCGTCTTCTTTATCGAGGCGTTTTATTTGGATTGAGAGTGTATTTATTTGCTCTTGTAATTCTTGTGGATTCTTCTGTCCTTGCTGTGTACGCTTTAGTGAAAATATCTGCTCTTTAGCCTGCTGTGAAATACTTATTATTTCGCGTAGCTCGGCTTCTATCTCGATTGTTTCACGCTGTTTTTGCGCGATGAATAGCATTTGTTCATCTATTCCTCTTTGGATATTATCAAGTGCTTCTTTTGTCTTTGCGATTCCTGTATCGTTGCTCTCTATCTTTTCAAGTCCGGCTCGGCGCTGTGCGACCACATGAAATATAGTTGCGCTATTCCAGCGATTCCCGTCTGCATCGATTATGTCTGGTTTTTTAAAGCGTTTGCCTTCTGGTGAAAAGGTTACATCGCCATTGTAGAATCTAACAAACATTTCTGCCTTTCTGTCCTTTTGCACAAGTAGCTCAAGGAGGGACTGTGCTAGGTAGAGCATAAGCGTGTCAAAGTGGCGCCTTAGGAGGAAGTTTGCGTAGGCCTGCTGCGTAAGCGGGTCTTGGGGAATGCTCTCTTTCGGGATTAAAAGGAGGAATTTATCCTGAAAAATTTGAATGAAATTTTTCGCAAAGTAGATATTGTCGTAGTGGCTAAAGCTTAGCTCGCCTAGCGAAAGTTGCTTTGCAAGCGCAATTAGCTTTGCCTTGAGTCCGCAATCAAGCGCACGCTGTTCCATGGCAAGTAGTGTTTCATCCGAGATTCCATCAAACATTCTGCGTTCTTTATTTGTGCTTTGTGCTTGGAATTTTTTAATGATGATTTGATTGCTTATGAGAAAGATAGCATCTCTCTTATCTAGTGCGAGTGATAGCTTGATTATTGCTCGGGTTAGACCTTTTTTATCCTCTTCATCGTCTATAAAAGCGAGTGTTTGATGTATGAAATTACTCACTTTTTCTTGCAGTATAAATACTCCGTGTTTATTTTTTACTGGCGTTGTGTATGATGAAATATCTCCTAGTTGTTTTAGTACTAATTGTGTATAGATGCATGACTCAAAGTCAAATATGCGTGTTTTTAGTGCCAGTTCGTGAGAATTTTTGAAAAATATATAGCTTTTTAGTCCGCGCTGGGTAAAGAAAAATGTTAGCGCGCGTCTTACCTCTTCCTTGTACGCGCCATAGCCTGATTCTCCAAACATCTCGAGCAGGATTCTTTGTAGCATTGGCGTATCAAGTGCGACGAAAGCCTCTGCTTCTCCAAAGCGATTCTCAAGCGTGATTATTAGCTTGTCGTATATCTCCTTATTCATACACGCTCTAAAAAGTGACAGCTCATGCTACGCCATGAAATAGTTGCATAGTAACACAGTGCAGGCTGCCATGTTGACGGATTAGTACACGACAGTCGATCGGGATTATCTCGTGGCTTGGGCATGCTTGGCGCATGATTTCTATCGCGCGAGAATCTTTCTCTAAAACTCCATAAGTCGGCATCAAAATCGCACCATTGATAAATAAGAAGTTGGCATAGCTTGCAGGTAGCCTCTCACCATCGTAGTAGATTGGCTCGGCAAAAGGTAACGGAAATAGCTCAAATGGCTCGCCATCGAGATTCCTCATCTCTTGTAGCTCTTCCTCCATGAGGCGTAACTCTCGGTAGTGATCATCGCGCTCATCTTCGCAACGTAGATATGCGATTTTATTGTGTCCGACAAACCTCGCAAGCGTATCTATATGAGAATCTGTGTCATCACCTGCTAGGTAGCCGTGATTGCACCATAGCACTTTTTTGATTCCTAGCTCTGATTTGAGAATATCCTCAATCTCGCTCTGTGAATAGGCTGGATTTCTATTGCACTCAAGCAGACATTGAGTATTTGTAAGGAGAATCCCATCGCCATTACTCTCTACGCTACCACCCTCTAGTATTAGACTTTTTGTCTCTAGTGGTGCTAGGAAGATTCCTCTGCGTTTTAGTATGCGATTTATTTGATTGTCAAGCGATGAAGGAAACTTCAGTCCCCATGCATTAAAGCCAAAGTCAAGCAATTTGCGCTGACCATCATCCTCTACGCACAAAGGTCCAAAGTCCCGCGCCCAAGTATCGTTTGTAAAAATCTCTACAGGGATAATGTTTTGATTGCCCTTGAAGTCTTGTTTGTAATTATCCCAGTGATCGACTAGCAAAATACACCTCTCATACCTTGTAATCTGCTCGATAATCTCTCTGAAAGTCGCGCGTGCCTCGCCTAGATATGGATACCAGTCGCTCTCCTCATGTGGCATTGCCATCATAATGGCACTCTGTATTTCCCATTCCGCAGGCATTCGCCTCATTGCTATTCCTTTTTATAAAATTGCCGATATTATAGTGAAAAACCAAAAGATAAGGGAGCAAACAATATGGAAGTCCAAGCTTCATTTAGCTTTTCAGCAACGCAATCTACGTCATCAACCATAACTTCATCAAACCCATATACAGATGAGGGCAAGAAGAAAATCCAAGAAGAAGCGCGTAAGATGAGTAGTAGCAGTGTAATGATGGAATACACAATGCAATTCCAGCTAAACATCAGCTCAATCTCTGAAGGGAATCTAAACGCACAAAGCGCATTAAATAGCCCAGAAAAGCTAAGCGGAATCCTAAACTCTATTGACTATGGAGCTATAGGCTACACGGGCAAGCCACTCTCACAGCTAAATCAAGATGAGGCAAAAGCACTAATCGCAGATGATGGATTCTTTGGTATTGCCAAGACTTCTGAGCGGCTTTCTGATTTTGTCATCAATGGTTCAGGTGGAAATATGGATCTTCTTAAAAAGGGGCGTGAAGGAATCGAGCGAGGCTACAAAGAGGCCGAGAGAATGTGGGGCGGGAAGTTGCCAGAGATCAGCCAAGAGACATTCAAAATAGCATTAGAAAAAATCGATAAAGCTATTGCAGAGAGAGGCGGAAACGTCCTAAGTGCACAGGCATAGCGAGGAATCTGGGTTGATTTTAAGTATTGAGAGCAGTTGCGATGATAGTTCTATCGCGGTGACGGAAATATCCACGCGTAGGATACTTTTTCATCGCAAAATTTCTCAAGATTCTGCGCATAGCGAGCATGGTGGCGTAGTCCCTGAGCTTGCTAGCCGATTGCATGCTATTGCATTGCCACAGATCCTTTGCGCTTGCCGTGACTATTTACCACATATAAAGGCAATTGCCGTAACAAATGAGCCAGGGCTGAGCGTTACTCTTCTTGAGGGTGTGGCAATGGCCAAGGCACTTTCGCTTTCTCTAAAACTTCCGCTAATAGCTACGAATCATCTAAAAGGTCATCTTTATTCGCTATTTCTTGAGCAAGAATCAATACTTCCGCTTGATGCGCTTCTTGTCTCTGGTGGACATACGATGCTTCTTAGCGCGGGTGATTTTCACGATATTGAGATTGTTGGTTCGAGTATTGATGATAGTTTTGGCGAGAGTTTTGACAAGGTTGCCAAAATGCTAAATCTAGGCTATCCCGGCGGTCCTATTGTGGAGAAAATGGCTCAAAGCGGTGATTTCTCACGGTTTAATTTTACGATTCCTCTCCATGGCAAGCACGACATTGCTTTTAGCTTCTCGGGGCTAAAAAATGCTGTGCGTCTTGCAATTGCTGAACTAGGAGAAACGCCAAGCGAGCAGGATAAGTGTGATATTTGTGCCTCTTTTCAGCGCGTGGCAATTGCTCATTTAGCGCAAAAGACACGTAGATTCTTGTGTGGGGATTCTTCTTCCTTTAAAAAAGCACGAAAAAATGGGGAATTTTGTGATAAGAATAACGAAGAATCTATGATTCTTCCTTTGCGAAAAGAATCACAAAGATTAGAGGATATGCAGATGTTTCCACAAGACAACAGGGAATTGAATGAAAAACGCGCACTCGCAATCATTGGTGGTGCAAGCGCAAATCTCGCGCTTAGAGCAGAGTTTGCCACTATTGCCAGCGAGTTTGGTCGTAGGCTGCTTTTAGCCCCGCTTTCCTACTGCTCAGACAATGCCGCTATGATAGGGCGCGTGGGAATAGAATCGTATGAGCGAGGCGAGTTTGTCGATATTTCGCAGCTTGAGGTGCGTGCTCGCGTACCTAGAATCGAGTAGATTTTGTTTTTAGATTCTTACTTTGGTATCAAGCTGTGCTTAGGCTGTGTGTTGTAGTTATTAAAAGTCGATGTGGTCGATTTCTTTGTGTTTTGTAGTTCGATGTTTAGAAGACGATAAATTATTATGCTGATGTATCTGGATAGGTGGTCGGAGTGACAGGATTTGAACCTGCGACCTCACCCACCCCAAGGGTGTGCGCTAATCCAGGCTGCGCTACACTCCGACACATGCGACGATCGGAATTATAGCCA
This sequence comes from Wolinella sp., assembly GCA_052170135.1. Taxonomy (GTDB): domain Bacteria; phylum Campylobacterota; class Campylobacteria; order Campylobacterales; family Helicobacteraceae; genus Wolinella. The sequence goes on along the minus strand of JBQNBC010000013.1, from coordinate 21,850 downwards.
CCTATTTTTTAAACTCGCTTAATATTAGCGCGTCCCAAGTCTTGCGAACGAAACCTGATTGCAAGGCTTAGATTCTTAAAAAATCTTAAACCAAGCCTTGCTAGATTCCTGTTCTGTAAAATTAAAAAAAGGATTTTTCATGCAAGCACCGAGCTTTTGTCTAAAAAACCACGATGATGTTGAGATTTGTTCGCGCGATCTGCAAGGCGCATGGGTGGTTATCTATTTTTATCCTAAAGATTCCACGCCTGGTTGCACGACTGAGGCTTGCGACTTTAGTGAGGCTATGCCAAATTTTGAAGATTGCAGTGCGATGGTTCTTGGTGTTAGTCCAGATTCTACAAAGTCGCATAGAAATTTCATCGAGAAAAAAGGGTTGAAGATTACGCTTTTAAGCGATCCTGATAAGGTTGTGGCGCGTGCTTTTGGGGCATTTGGAGTAAAAAAACTTTATGGCAAGGAGTATGAGGGCGTGATACGTTCTACGTTTATCATAAATCCAAAGGGACAAATCGTACACGAATGGCGCAATGTAAAGGTTAAAGGACATGCAAGCGAAGTGTTGTCTGTGCTTAAGAATTTGCGAGAAAGCCAAAATTAATTGATGCTTTTGTAAAATCGCGCTCTTTTTCTAAAAAAACAGGAAAAAGAGTAGCTCACACACGCCAATCCTTACAAGGGTTGCGGGATTCCGCTTAAGGGGCGTGGAGGCAAAACCCAAAATAAATTAAGGAGAAACTCATGGTAACCATGAAAGACTTACTTGAGTGCGGAGTGCACTTCGGACATCAGACAAGACGCTGGAATCCAAAGATGAAGAAATATATCTTTGGTGTTAGAAAAAATATTCATATTATTGACCTGCAAAAAACACTGAGATACTTCCGATATACGTATAATATAGTTCGTGATGCTGCAGCTGAGGGCAAGACAGTGATGTTTGTTGGTACAAAAAAGCAAGCAAGCGAAACGGTAAAGCAGTATGCCGATACAGTAAATGCACCATACGTAAATTATCGATGGCTAGGCGGTATGCTTACAAATTTTTCAACAATTAAAAAATCTATTAGAAAACTAGAGATTATCGAAGAAATGGAGACAAGTGGGCAAATTGACCTACTAACAAAAAAAGAGAAGCTAATGCTAACTCGTAAAAAAGAGAAGCTTGAGAAGTATCTAGGCGGTGTGCGCCATATGAAAAAATCTCCAGATATGCTTTTTGTAGTTGATGCAGCAAAAGAGAAGATCGCTGTTGCTGAAGCCAGAAGGCTAGGAATCCCGGTTGTGGCTCCACTTGATACGAATTGTGATCCTGATATGGTTGATTTCCCCATCCCTGGAAATGATGATGCAATCAGATCAATTCAGCTATTCTGCAAAGAGATGGCGGAAGCTATCACCGAGGGACGTGCCCTATCTGGTGGAAATGGCGAAGTTATTGAAGAGGTAGCTCCAGCGACAGATGCTGAAAAAGAGGAAGTTGTAGCTGAGGCCATGAGCGAAGCTGATGAGAGCTTTGAGAGCAAGGAGTAGCCCATGGCAGAGATTAGTGCGCAACTTGTAAAGCAACTCCGCGAGATGACTGATGCGGGTATGATGGACTGCAAGAAAGCTTTGGTTGAGGTTGATGGTGACCTTGAAAAGGCCGTAGAATATCTACGCGAAAAAGGTCTGAGCAAGGCGGCTAAGAAAGCCGATAGAGTTGCTAGCGAAGGTATCGTAAGTGTTGAAATAGCTGCTGATTTTTCAAAAGCTTCAATGGTAGAGATTAATTCCGAGACAGACTTTGTTGCTAAGAATGAGCAGTTTAAAGAGCTTGTCTCTAAGACCACCAAAATAGTACATGATAATGCTATTGCAAGCACAGAAGGTCTAAGTACTGTTTCTATTGATGGTGCTGAGTTTAGTGAATATTTGCAGCAAAACATTGCAAAAATTGGCGAAAATATCGTTGTGCGCAGAATTGTAACACTTCAAACTAGTGGCAATGCAATAGTGAATGGTTATGTTCATTCAAATGGTCGTGTTGGTGTACTTATAGGTATGAAATTTGGCAAAGAGAGCTCAAGGGCTGCGTGTGTTGAGTTAGCTAGAAATTTATGTATGCATGCAGCTGCAATGAAGCCACAGGTGCTTAGTTATACAGAACTGGATGTTGATTTTATTACTAAAGAAAAGATTGCACTTGTTGCAGAGCTTGAGAAAGAAAATGAGGAGCTTAAGCGACTTGGTAAGCCATTACACAAGATTCCTGAATATATCAGCAGAAGTGAGTTAACAGACGCCGTCCTTAAAGCACAAGAGCAGAAGCTTCGTGATGAGCTTAAGGCACAAGGTAAGCCAGAAGCTATTTGGGATAAGATTATCCCAGGTCAACTCGAGCGATTTGTTGCTGATAGCACACTCATTGATCAGCGTATGACGCTACTTGGGCAGTTTTATGTAATGGATGATAAAAAGACTATTGCACAAGTACTTGAAGCAAAAGGGAAAGAGCTAAATGATGAGATTTTCGTAGTTGACTACGTTCGATTTGAACTTGGTGAAGGAATCGAGAAAAAAGCTTCCAACTTCGCTGAAGAAGTTGCAGCACAGCTAGGCTAATGTCGCTTCTCTCCGCAGTGGGCGTAGCTCATGCTTTTGAGTGTGAGCTATTTAGTGATGTTTCTCTTGAAGCTGACAACGGAGAATCTATCGCAATCATAGGTGTAAGCGGGAGTGGTAAATCCACTCTGCTTCACGTCCTCTCTACTCTTTTAAAGCCGAACAGTGGCAGTGTTTACCTCTTTGGTAGCTCAATATATGATCTCTCTATGTCAGATCTTTTGCGTATACGTCGTGAGCAGATAGGTGTAATCTTTCAATCTCATTACCTATTTCGAGGCTTCAGTGGAATTGAAAATATAAATATAGCCGCACTTTTGTCTGGTAGAGAGATAGATTTTGCACTTCTAGAGTCATTTGGTATCGCTCATATCGTGCATCAAAATGTCGGTGAGCTATCTGGAGGACAGCAGCAGCGATTGTCTATTGCGCGTGTATTGACTAAAAAACCTAAAATAATATTTGCTGATGAGCCTACTGGAAATTTGGATTCTTTAACAGCCTCAAGTGTTATGGATGCAATTTTTGACTATGTAGAGCGCGAGGGTGCATTGCTTATTTTTGCTACACATGATATATCGTTAGCTCGACGTTGTACGCGCACTTATCACTTGGAGAATCGTACGCTAGCACCATGGAGTTTTTAGCATACCTGACTGAGGGAAATGTTGTAGGATTTCTGCTTTTGCTTCTGCGCTTTAGTGGCGTGATGTTTTTTTTTCCATTTTTTGAAAATCAGCTCATATCCATGAGTGTTCGGGGTGCACTCATACTTTTTATGACAATCCTCTTTTTTCCACTTGTGCCATCTTATGAAGTACCTACTGAAATCATGGCGTTTATCGTTGCAGGCTTGAGTGAGATAATGCTTGGATTCCTTGCTTCTGTTATGTTGCAAATTGTATTTGGCATGATTTCATTTGGTGGTGAGGTTACGTCATTTGCTATGGGGCTTACGATGGCGAGTGCATTTGATCCAGTCACTGGCGCGCAAAAGCCGATAATAGGGCAGCTAATCACACTCGTTGCGCTTTTGGTTGTGTTGGCATTAGATCTGCATCATCCATTTTTTTTATTCATAGCGGAGTCGCTTCGTCATGTTCCGCTTGGGAGTTTTGGGCTTGCACCAAATATTTTAGAATACACACTTAAAGCTTTTGCGAATCTATTTCTTATTGGCTTTACGATGGCATTTCCGATAGTTGCACTTATATTGCTTTCAGATATTATCTTTGGAATGATAGGCAAGGCTCATCCGCAGTTTAACCTTCTTGTCATTGGATTCCCAGTTAAAATCGCACTTGCAATAACTGTATTAATAGTAATTTTGCCTGCGATTCTTCTACATTTTAAGCGTGAATTTTCGCTTGTGCTTGAGGCATTGCGACTTCTCTTTTTTTAGTAGGGCTTGCAGCGAGATTTCATCTTTTTAAAATAGTTGCTAGCTTTTATGACCCATTCTTGATTCTCTGTGATTAGGAGTGTTTCGTAATTACTTTCAAATGCGCTCTTTGACCAGTTTGCTGAGCCTATTATTAGATTCTTGTTATCGCTAATCGCCATTTTCATGTGCATTAGCCCATTATATTTGCTATTTTTGGAGCGTTCGCCAGTCATTGTGCAGACCTCGATATCGCGGTATTTTGCGAGATAGCCTATGGTTGAAGTATCTATATTTCTGCTTGAGCTTTCGTCGTAGATTAGGTGGACATTCACACCACGCTCGGCTGCTTTTCTGATCGCTTTTGATATTTCTCTATTTGTAAAGCTATAAATTGCAATTTCTAGGCTCTGTTGCGTGTTGTCTATAAAAGCAATTAGAGAATCCAGGGCTTTTTTCTGCTCTTCAGGCATGAGATAAAATTCTTCTTTTGCATTCAAAGATAGGCTAAAAAGTGCGACAAAAAGGAGCTGACAAAGAACGGTTGGCATTTTATTTTCCTTGTAAAATTAGATATTACTTGTTATAATCTTACCCTTTTATGCGCATTTTTCCTTGTTTTAGAGCTCGGCGATGTAAGGATAATCTATGAAGCTACTTCTTATCAACAAGAATCCAATTGTTAAAAAACTTGTAAAGCTTAGTGCTGATAAAGCTGGGATTGATATTGACGAGGTCGAGTCGCTTGATGATGTTAGCTCGTTTGATTATGAGTTTGTCTTTATTGATGATGAGAGCCTTGAGGATGGTGCGCTCGATTCTCTTTCTGCACAGATTGATAATGCGAAGCTTGGATTAATCCATGGTAAAGATTCTGAGCGAGTGGCGGGCTTTTCGCTTTTTGTGCAGAAGCCATTTTTGCCCACGGATATGGTCGATCTGCTGAAGAGTGAAGTAAAAAAAATAGGTGGTGTATCACAGGTCGCGGAGTCGAATTGTCGTAATGAGCCAGAGGAGTCTTTATTGGATATTAGCGACGATTCTCCTGTGGTCGCAGATGTTGACGTGGATTCTGGTAATGCAGATATTGATGTAGATATGGATAGCGATTTGGGTGATGGTGTGGATTTTGATCTTGAGAGTGAGCTAGCGGCAAACGAAGCATGGAGTGCTGGTGCGTCTGACCTAGGCGAAGAGATGGAAGAGATGCCAGCGTTTTGTGATTTGGATTTAGATTTTAATTCTCCGATTGAGAATACAGAAAGCGCAGAGCTTGACAATGCTACCCTGGAGGTGGATTCTTCTCTTGATGATATGGCGGATTTGGATATTGACTTAGGAGAAGAAACAAAAAAATCTAACGCCAGCATTGGTAATAATATCGATATGGAGCTCGAGATTCCTGCTGGAGTTGATGAGCCTAAGACAGGCAACAAGGAGCTGGGAGATAACAAGCCTAGCGAAGAAGATGCGCTAACTCAGGATGTGGATATACCAGAGGATATATCTTTGGATTCTTCTTTTGAAAATAAACTTGAAGGTAGCGACGAAGAGACTGTAGCACAAAGTGATAGCCTGCCAGAAACTATGGATTTTGGAGACTTAGAGCTAGATGATGCGCCAGTTAGCGGAAATGGTGGTGTCATGCTAGATCGGCAGAATGATGATTTAGATTTTGATATGTCAGAGGAGGCTAGCGATATGGTCGAAGAGGGTGGTATTCTTGATATTCAGGATGTTGAGGCAGTTAAGGATTTGCTTAAAGATGATGAACTATCAACTGCTGTGGAGGATTTAGATATGGATGATATTAAGATTGAAAGTGGCGATCTTGCATCTTTAACAGAAGAGGCATTAAGTGAGGCTTTGGGCGAGGAGATGGCGAGTAGCGAAGAGGATTTCGACATTGAAGATATTGGAGCTGAAAAATTCGAGAAATCTGACGATGAGATTTTTGCGGACGAAAGTGGTGTGCATGAGAATATTGCTGATATGGCAAGTGAGATGCCAGTTGCACCAGCTCCTGTTGCTACTCCAGCGACAAACAATGCCTCAATTGCTCCACAAGAGGCATTTAAGGGGATACAAGGGTTATCGATCCCAGCCCTCAAGGAGCTATTAGATGGTATGCAGCTGACAATCTCTATCTCTTTTCCAAATAAAAAATAATGGAGCGTAAAAATGGGGCGATACTCGTCCTTTCTGGTCCAAGTGGCTCTGGCAAAAGCTCATTGTGCAAGGCACTCTTTAGAAACTTTTCAAACGTATACTTCTCTGTCTCGACTACAACGCGTGCAATGAGAGAAGGCGAAGTAGATGGCGTGCATTATCACTTTGTGTCTGAGCGTGAGTTTTTGTGTGGAATCGAGAGTAATTTTTTTCTAGAGTGGGCAGAGGTGCATGGTAACTACTACGGTACATCAAAAGAGAACGTAGAGAATGCCATTGCTGCAGGGAAGCTCGTTATTTTTGATATCGATATACAGGGGCATGGCAATATCAAGGCGTGCTATCCGAGTATAACAACATCTGTTTTTATAACTACGCCTACACAGCAGATTTTAAAAGATCGTTTAAATGCACGTGGCACCGATGATGCCGATACAATACAAAGGCGCGTCATACATGCGCATAATGAGATGAAACACATTCGAGAGTTTGACTATCTAATAATCAATGAAGACCTTGAAGAATCTGAGCGCAAACTGCTTTCTATCGCGTGCGCGGCACAATCAAAGTCGATTTTGTATCCTGTGGATGAGTTTATAGCTTGTTGGCGTGCATAGGTGAAAAATAAGAGAGTAGGGATATAATTTCGTAAAATTTATATTTAGGAGTTTTCATGGGTATGCCTAGTATGCCTGAGTTATTGGTAATTTTGGCGATTGTTGTATTGCTATTTGGCGCGAAGAAGATTCCTGATCTTGCAAAGGGGCTTGGCTCCGGGATTAAGAATTTTAAAAAAGCAATGAAAGAGGACGAAGAGGAGAGTGTTCAGGCGACTGCTCATTCGGCAAAGAGTGAGAAAATAGAGGATGCCCCAAAGAGCGAGCATACTTCTGCTGGCACTCAGGAAACTAGTAAACAAGCATAGGAATTGTCTTTGCATCACGTAGTTAGAACACTCATCGAATCGGCCTTTGGCTTTTCTGTTGTTTTAGAGAAGCCAAAGGATAAAAATCACGGTCATTATGCTACTCCAGCTGCTTTTTCTCTAGCTAAAGAGCAACGCAAAAATCCAGCTATAATCGCGCAGGAACTGGCAGAAAAGCTTATTAACATTAATATTTTTGAGTGCGTTGAGACCGCGGGTGGATACATAAATATAAAGCTAAAAAGAGAATTTTTGGATTCTCAAAGCTCAAAAGCACTCTCTAGACCAAAGGATTTCGGCAAAGGTAGTGGCAAGGAGAGAATCCTGCTTGAATATGTCAGTGCAAATCCAACTGGTCCGTTGCATATAGGACATGCACGAGGAGCAGTGCTTGGTGATGCACTTGCCCGTGTTGGTAGACATATTGGCTATGAGATTACTACGGAGTACTACGTTAATGATGCCGGCTCGCAAATACAGATGCTCGGTTTATCTGTATACCTTGCTGGGCGCGATTTTCTGCTTGGACTAGCAGTGGAATATCCAGAGCAATATTATCGTGGTGAGTATATCGTCGATATTGCACGGCTTGCGCTTGAAAGGTTTGGCGCACAGGTATTTGAAAGCGATGATAGTATTGATCAGCTTGCAGAGTTTGGCAAGGAATTAATGCTTGCTGAAATACGTGAGAATCTAGCTGCATGTGGGATTAATATAGAGATATACACAAGCGAAAAGTCGCTCTATTCTAAGTGGGATTTGACGCTTGAGAATCTGAGGAAAAATGGTGGTTGTTATGATGATGGTGGCAAGATTTGGCTACGTTCATCTGAAAAAGGTGATGAAAAAGATCGCGTAATAGTGCGTGAAAGCGGTGAGCCGACATATTTGGCAGGCGATATCATCTATCATTTGGATAAATTTGAGCGTCAATACGATCACTATATTAATATTTGGGGTGCAGATCACCATGGCTATATTGCGCGCGTCAAGGCATCGTTGGAGTTTTTGGGATACGATTCTTCGCGTCTTGAAATAGTGCTTTCGCAAATGGTTGCGCTATTAAGGGGTGGCCAACCATACAAAATGAGTAAGCGAGCTGGTAATTTCATTCTTATGCGCGATGTGGTCGAAGACATAGGAGCAGATGCGCTTCGTTTTATATTTTTAAGCAAAAAGCCAGATACTCATCTTGAGTTTGATGTCGATGAGCTTGCGCGGGAGGATTCTTCAAATCCCATTTTTTACATAAACTACGCACATGCACGCATAAATACGCTTCTTGGTAAAACTAGCCAGAGCCTTGAGCAAATCTACTCCGCATCACTTGATGGTATTCCCAACTCTGCGTTTGACTTGTTGTTTTTAGCACTACAGCTACCACAGGTTTTAGAGGATTCTTTTGAGCATCGCGCTTTGCAAAAGATCACAGATTATCTTCGTGTATTATCTGGTGAATTTCATAAATTTTATAACGAATGCAAAATAATAGAGAGTCAGCACGAAGCAGCAATGTTAAAAGTTTGCTGTATGGTTGCTCTTTCGATCCGTGAGGGGCTTGGACTACTTGGTATCAAGGCAAAAGAGTGCATGTAGCCTTGCGCACCTAAAACAAGGTGCGCCTTTATCTTTAGATTCCCCCCCCCCTTTGATAGCTCTTGTTTTAATATGCCTTCATGAAATAAGTACTATGCCTACGCGATTCACTTTTTTGGCAAAATAAGGCAATATGGATATCAAGTGAATGATTAGATAGCCAGACTCGCACGGTTACCCGCACAAGCGGAATCGAAAGCGACCCCGCGATATGAGATAGGGCGCAATAAACAGGTTGGAGCGAGCCGAAGCTCCTAGCACTAAGCATTGCTTAAAGCCTCAAAACGAGGTTTTATCGAGTGCTTAAGGATAAAGACATGAGCGATGAGAATCTAATCAAAAAGACGTGTAAAGAGCTAGGGCTAACGTATAGGGAGCTAGGCGAGGCGATAGGGTATAGCGAGGCAGCAGTTAAAGCGGCAATCGCAAAAAATGAGCTTAGTGAGCCAATGCGCCATGCGCTGGAGCTATACCAAGAAAACATAAGTCTAAGGGCAAAAAATAGGGAATTTGAAGCCTTTAAAGAGATGTTAAAAGGAATGTTAAAAGGGTAGAAAATATCCTATTTTTTTAACAAAAGAGATATAAAACATTTTAAAATACTTGACATTAAGATAATAAATAGCTATAATTGCGCCATCAAAGGATATAAAATATCTTTTGAAATCCAAAAGGAGGCGCACAGTGAGGCTAAAGAAAAAGCTTGAGCTTATCGCCCTGATAGTCCAAATCATACTAACGATAAGCCAAATTCTTAAACTTTGGTGGGGGTAGCCCCGCCTATTTTGCCAAACTATGCGCCATGATTTTACCACAAGGAGCAAACATGGAGTGGTTAGATAGCGTGACATTGATTGTTTTACTAGTTATATCAATTTACCATACACTAGTAATTTCTAAGCTTGAAAAAGAGCTTGGAAAACTAAAGGAAACCAAATGAGCGATGAAAACATAGTTAAGCGCGCATGCCGTGAGCTAGGTATCACGCAAAAGGAACTAGCAGAGCGAATAGGAATGGGCGCGGACAGCTTGCGAACAATTAGCGCGAGTGGCAAAATCAGCACGCAGACAGAGGCGGCGATTTTGCTTGTGCTTGAGAACGCGGAGCTAAAAAAAGAGCTTAAAAATTACGAGGCTTTAAAAGGCGCATTCACAACAATGTTGTCAGATGGCAAGTGCAAATAATTTTTATAGACGTTGGCAATCTTGTAAATATTATTTGCTTTATTTATTGACAAATATAAATTATATGTGTATAATTACGGCATACATCTTAAAAGTATTTAGATGTGTTATTTGAAAACTAAATTGTCAAAAGTGCTAGAATTAAGAGGAGTTAGAAATGCTTGAATTGATATTTTCTACACTCAGGAATATCGGTCTAGGGATTTTCGTAAATGGCGCGTTTGCCTTGCAGTTCGCAGAGGGGGACGCTAGAGCATACGGAGCGATAGCCGAAGGAATAGCGGCAATGTTGCTAGCTGGCTACGCTGAGCTACGGGCAAAAAGGAGTAATAGATGAATGGACTTCTTGTTTTTGGGGCAGTAATGGTAGTGTTCTCGGCTATAGCCGCAGTTTATGCGCACTATAAATATAAGCCACAGCGATAGTCTAAATCCCCCCTAGGGGGTTTTGTATTTCATATATCCCACACTAATGGGCTTAATCAATCTCACATAATAGAAACAATCAAGTCCAAAAGGAGTCCGAATGGAAGCAGAAGAGATAAAAGCCTTTTGCAAAGAGCGGGGCTGGACGTATGGTGAGCTAGCAGGGAAGATAGGCATTAGCGAGTCAACACTAAGAAGCGCGCTATCCACCAACAAAATCACAACACAAGTGGCGCGAGCTATTGAAATGATAAGAGAGATTGAGGAGTTGCGCGCAGAGCTTGAAAACTGGGGGATATTCAAGACCTTGGTTGCAAGGGCGACACGGGAGTAACGTTGCGATACACAGCATTAAAAGTGCAAAAACGTTTGAATAAGAAATAAAAAGACTTGACAAACGTTTTACATTAGTATATAATTTCGCCGTAGTTGTTTGAAATAGCAACATTTATACGATCTTTAACTTATAATTGTTAAAAGGAGCAGAAACAATGGACACACAGACAGTAGTTTTAGCTATTTCTACCGCGACGCTTATATATGCTATGTGGTATTTAAAAAAAATCATGAAAGACAAAAAGCACAACATATAAAACAAATACCCTATTTAAAGTTTCATAATTGTCAAAAGGAATCCAAATGAGCGATGAAAACATAGTAAAAAAAGCTTGTGAGGAGCTAGGCATAACGCAAAAAGAGTTAGCAGAGCGAATGGGGGTTAGCCAACTATGCCCGCGAGCTGGACACAGTTGGTCTAGAGGTCCTTTTAAATATCTCAAAAATAGTGTTGCTGAGGCTTGAAGTAGATGCTGACGCAAGTGAGATTATTCTTTTAAAACCAGTTATTAAGACCGAAATAAAAATTCCAAATTCACAAATTTTACTTAATGGCGAAATTAGACTTATTTATCCAGAGCTCGATAGCACCACAGGTCTAGGAAAAGTGCGTATCAAGATAGACGGTGATAAAGCCCCAGCCATTGGTTCATGCGCAAGTGCGGTTATAAATTTACCATCTCGTACTGTGATTTTGCACTACCACTATCTGCAATATCGTTTGAATTAGATGGCAAAATAAGAGTTAGTTCCTAGACAAAAATAATCATGGTATAAATAGCGATGATATCGTAGTTTTCCAAGCAAGCACATAGAAGATGCTGTAGCTGGCGTGGTGCAAGTTAGGTACATCACCTAAACAATCAGCGAAGGTCAATCTGTAATAACAGTAGAATTTGTCCTTGAAAAAGACACCGATGGAGCTGTAAATGACGTTAGAAACGCTATTTCACAGATAAGAAGCGACCTTGCCCACAAGGTATCGATAAGTCCCATAATAGACCGCCTAGGCACTGAAGGCGGAGCAATACTTTACTATGTTGTGAATTCACCAAATTTAAATCAAGTTTATCTGTCGTATTTTATAGGCAATTAAATAATCCGATCGCTTTTGGTGGTTTCAGGTGTTCAGTAAGTAAAAAGGCTAGGCGGAGAAAAGAGAGGAGTCATAGTTTTGCCTGATCCAATTAAGCTAAATTCTTATGGGTTAACTGCTATGTAAATTCATAATACAATAGCTCAAACAAATGCAAATATAGCTGGCGGTAGAGCGATTTTAAACGATCAAGAGCAATCAATCAGAGTGCTAGCAAGTAGTAAAAATTTAGAAGCACTAAAAGAGCTTAGTATAGCCGTTTGTAGCAACAGAAGTGTTAAGCTATCACAAATCGCAGACGTTATTGATTCTCACGCAGAGATTAGAAGTAAAGCTAGATTAAATGGGCAAGAAGTTTTAGCCTTTAATGTATCTAGATCTAGAGGCTCAAGCGATACAGTCGTTGCAAATGGCGCAGAAAATGTGCTAAAAAACCTAAGCAAGCAATATAAAGATATAAAAATAACTGAAATTTATAGCCTAGTTGATAATACAAAAGAAAACTACACAGTAGCAATAAGCACCCTGCTTAGAGGAGCATTTTTAACGGTGCTTGTGGTATTTTTATTTCTTAGAAGTTGGCGAGCTACATTGGTTGTTGCTATATCGCTTCCGCTTTCGATTCTACCAGCCTTTACCATAATGAGGCTTCTTGGCTATGCGCTAAATAGTATTTAGCTTGTTTTCTCTTACGCTGGTTGCGGGAATCTTAGTTGATGATGCTATTGTCGAGATAGAAAATATTGAGCGATACCTAATATAAGGCAAAATGCCATATAAAGTAGCCCTTGATGCAAGCGATGTCATAGGCTTTGAGTAATTGCAATAAGCCTTACGATTGTAGCAGTATTTGTGCTAATTAGCTTTATTTCAGATATCGTTGAGCAGTATTTAGCCGGCTCGGAGTTACAGTTTCTGTTGTTGAGCTTGCTCACTATTAGTTTTTCGCCTTGCCACACCTTTGCTAGCTGGACTACTTGCTTGCGGAGTAGCACTTGATCTATCTTTTGCCATAGGAATTTTGATGCTAATGGGAATCGTAACGAAAAGCTCTATTTTATTAGTTGATTTTGTGATGGAAAAAAGAGCTCACGGCATAGAGCGCTTGCAAAGCTAACATCAGTTACAAAAGAGGATAGGGAGCAAAAAGAGGCATTTTTTATTTTTTTATAAAAGAGTGATTTTGGATTGTTGCTTGTCATCTTATTTACAAATTTATTGAAAGATGTGTGGGCTATTTAGTTCAAAAGCCCTTGTATTTTTTAAGTTCGTATGAAATATAATCCGCGGGTTTTAAGTGTAGCCTTCATTACATTTTGGGAGATAAATAATTATGATATTTAGAAATGCATTTCTAGCTGTTAGCTTGATATTTTTTGTCGGGTGTGGCTCGGGTGAGGACTCAAAAGGTACGCCAAAAGGTGGTGCGATGCCACCAGCGCAAGTCGATGTAATAAGCGTGCAAAGGGGCGAGTATCCTATATCTCTTGAATATCCAGCGCGTGTGGTTAGTGTTCAGCACGTAGAAGTGCGTGCGAAGGTCAGCGGGACGATTCTTAAAAAGCATTATACTGAGGGCACATTTGTCAAAGAGGGCACGCTACTTTTTAGCATAGATCCTGCGAAGTTTCAGGCTAGTGTAAATACTGCGAAAGCTCAGCTTGGTGTTCAGGAGGCTACATTTAAGCAGAGCGAGCGCGAGTGGAATCGCATAAAAAAGCTTTTTAGCGAAAAGGCAGTAAGCGAGAAAGAGCGTGATGATGCACTAGCGGCTTATGAGATGGCGCGCGCTAGCTTACAGTCGGCAAAGGCAAATTTAGAAAATGCCAAAATTGATCTAGGCTATACGGCGATAACAGCACCGAGTAGTGGAGTGGCTGGGCTAAAACAAAAAGATGTCGGCGCATATGTGAACGCAAATGGCGTAGACACTCTAATGACTACCATTACGCAGCTTGATCCGATTTATGTTGAGTTTGCAATTCCTGATTTGGAGCGTTTAAAACAAAATTTTGCACTTAAGAACGGGGTATGGAAAGAGCTGGGCAATGGAGTCCTAGAGGCAAGAATTATCTCAAAAGACGGCGAGAGTTATAGCGAGATAGGTAAGATTGATTTCGCTGATAGCACTATTGATGTGGCTACTGGTAGCGTAAAGGCTAGAGCGACATTTGCCAACGCCGATTCTTTGCTTATGCCTGGGCAGTTCGTAAGGATAAGAATTGATGGATTAGTGCGAAATGATAGTATCAAGATTCCTTCAGAGGCTATCATGCAGAGTGGTAATGGAACATTTGTTTATGTGATTAAAGATGGCAAGGTTGCTATAAAGCCAATTGTCATTGAGCAGAGTGGGGCAAAAGAGCTAATCGTAAGTGGTGCACTAGAAAATGGAGAGTTGCTAATCGTAAATAATCTTATGAAAATCCGCCCGGGTGCAAGTGTGCAAGCTAACAGGAGAGATTGATGTTTTCTAAATTCTTCATTGAGCGACCCATTTTTGCATCGGTGATATCTATTATTATCGTGCTTTCTGGACTCGTCTCTATAAAAATATTGCCAGTGGAGGAGTATCCACAGGTCGTCCCTACGCAAGTGCAGATATCCACAATGTATCCAGGAGCTGATGCGGAGACTATGGCTCAGGCGGTTATTGCTCCATTGGAACAGGCGATAAATGGTGTAGACAATATGCTCTATATCTCATCTGCTGGTACTGGCTCGGGTGAACTTAGTATCACGGTCAATTTTGAAATAGGCACAGACCCAGATGATGCAGTCGTCGATGTAAATAATAGAATCCAGCCAGTGCTAAGCTCGCTGCCTGAGACTGTACAACGACTTGGGGTGAGTGTGCGAAAACGTTCATCAAGTATTTTGGAAGTAATCAACCTAAATTCCCCAAATGGCACGTATGATGCGCTTTATATCTCAAATTACTCACTAATAAATATCGTAGACAACCTAAAGAGAATTAAGGGTGTTGGCGATGTTGTGATGTTTGGTGCGAAGGACTACTCGATTCGCGTTTGGATTAAGCCAGATTTACTAGCTAGACATTCACTTACTCCAGATGATATAAAAAATGCGATACAAGAGCAAAACAATCAATTTGCCGCTGGTCAGCTAGGGCAAGAGCCAATTGCCTCAAAACCGATGTTTACTTACACGGTTAAGACAAAAGGGCGTCTATCAAGCCCTGAGGAGTTTGGCGATATTATCTTAAAAGCCGATCGAAACGGTGCTACACTGCGCCTAAGAGATGTCGCTAATATCGAACTTGGCTCAAAGACTTATAACTTTAATGCGACGCTAGATGGTAAACCATCTGTTCCGATAGGTATATTTCTTCAGCCTGGTGCAAATGCACTTGAGACAGCCGGGCTTATTAGTGCTGAGATGGAGAGACTATCTCATGATTTCCCAGATGGGATACACTATGTTATTCCATATGACACTACGAAGTTTGTTAAGTACTCAATCAAAGAGGTTGTGAAGACATTTATTGAGGCGATGATTCTTGTTTCGCTTATTGTCTATATGTTTTTGCAAAATATTCGAACTACCATCATTCCAATGCTAGCTGTGCCAGTCTCTATTATCGGGACATTTGCGGGCATGTATGCGTTTGGATTCTCGATAAATCTTTTAACACTATTTGGTCTAATTCTTGCGATAGGAATCGTCGTTGATGATGCTATTATTGTTATTGAAAACGTAGAGAGAATTCACCGCACAGAGGGCTTGTCCATCAAGGAGGCCACTATTAAGGCGATGAACGAGGTTACAGCACCCGTCATTTCTATTGTGCTTGTGCTTGCGGCAGTTTTTATCCCAGTTTCATTTATGGGTGGCTTTACTGGACAAATGTATCAGCAGTTTGCAATGACAATTGTCGTGTCGGTTACGATTTCTGGATTTGTCGCACTCACACTCACACCTGCGCTTTGCACAGTGTTTTTGAAAGAGCATACGAGCAAGCCGTTTTGGTTTGTGAAGAAGTTTAATGACTTCTTTGACTTCTCAACTCAGCTTTTTACCAGGGGTGTGCGCTTAGTTTTAAAGCATGTAATGATTGCGCTAATGCTAGTAGTGGGAATTGTGTATATTGCGTATGACTTATTTAATCGTATGCCAGGCTCGCTCGTCCCATCTGAGGATAAAGGCGTTTTATTTGTCATGACATATCTACCACCAGCATCAGCGCTCCATCGCACGACTGATGTAATGAATGGAATCTCATCGACAATGCTTGAGAATCCAAACATAAATCATGTCATTGGATTTGCCGGGCTTGACCTTGCCTCTTTTGCTCTAAAACCAGATGCGGGCGTTGCGTTTGTTGATCTCGCGGACTGGGATAAGCGCACTATGCCAAATCAACATTCACAGGCTATAGCCGGGCAATACATGGGGGCATTTTTCCCAAATAAAGAGGCATTCACCCTTGTGGTAAACCCTCCGCCCATTTTGGGGCTTAGTATTACTGGTGGTTTTGAAATGTATGTACAGAATCGTTCAGGTAGTGGTTATGCAGAGTTGAATAACTATGTTCAGCAGATAGTTGCCAAGGCAAATGAGCGACCAGAGCTTATGTCTGTGCGAACAACTCTTGATATGCGCGTACCGCAATATGCTGTTACGCTTGATAGAGAAAAGGCAAAGTCATTAGGCATAGGAATATCTGAGGTATTCTCAGCGATGCAAGCATCTTTTGGCTCAGCGTATGTCAATGACTTCAATCTTTATGGACGTACATATCAGGTTAATATCCAGGCTGATGGCTCGTATCGAAACAATCCTGAGCAGTTTGCGGATCTATTTTTGCGATCAGGTAGTGGAGAGATGGTGCCTCTTAGCTCACTTCTAACGTTTGAGCGCACAATGGGTGCGAGCGTGGTGAATCGTTTTAATCTCTTCCCAGCGGCAAATATCACTGGTGAGCCAAAGCCTGGCTACACTTCAGGCGATGCTTTGCGCGCTATTGAGGAGGTATCAAAAGAGGTGTTGCCAGATGGCTATACTCTAGCGTGGTCTGGTACGTCGTATCAGGAAAAATCTACAAGCGGTACAGGAATCCAAGCTTTTGCTTTTGCGCTTGTATTTGTATTTTTGATTCTTGCGGCGCAGTATGAGAGGTGGTTGATGCCACTTGCAGTTATTACTGCTGTGCCTTTTGCAGTTTTTGGTGCGGCTTTGGCGACGTGGCTTAGGGATTTGAGTAATGACGTATATTTTCAAATTGGTCTAGTCATGCTTATCGGACTTTCGGCAAAAAATGCGATTCTTATCGTTGAATTTGCGATGCAAAAGCGCAATGAGGGGTTGGGTATCATTGAGGCAAGTCTCGAGGCTGCGAGGTTGCGATTCCGTCCGATTATAATGACTTCACTTGCGTTTACTATTGGCGTATTCCCGCTTGCTATTAGCAGTGGTGCTGGTGCAGCTAGTCGCCATGCTATCGGCACAGGCGTGATAGGTGGAATGATTGCCGCAACGACGATAGCGATATTTTTTGTGCCACTGTTTTATGTTTTACTTGAGAAGCTAAATGAACGCTTTAGGAATAAAAAAGGAGTCTCTCATGAAGCCTAACGTAGCTATTGTTCTTGCGTCCGCACTCCTTGTGGCGGGCTGCTCTATGACACCAAAGCTAGAAATCCCAGAAAGTGAGCTCCCATCGCAGTATGGCAAAGAATCTAAATCTCAAATGAATATAAGCCTAGAGTGGTGGGAAGGATTTGACGATCCGATTCTTAGTGGGCTAATCCGTGAGGCACTAGAAAAGAATCATGACCTCCGCCAAGCTGCAGTAAATGTAGCGCTCGCGCGTGCAAGCCTAAGCAGTGCAGAATCTGAACTCTATCCGTCGTTGAGTGCAGAATCAAGTGCTGCTCGTCGTAAGAGTAGTAAAGAGAGTTATCCTGTGGGTGGCGGCTCAATTCAGAACAGCTTCTCTCTAAGTGGAATTCTTAGTTATGAATTGGATCTTTTTGGAAGGTTGCGCGATGCAAAAAGCGCGGCGCAATCACAGCTCTTGGCTAGCGAGGCAAATAGGGCAACGATACAGCTATCTATAGTATCCAGCGTAGCTGATGGGTACTTTAACCTAATCACACTCCGTGAGCAGATAGGAATCTTAAAGGAGACACTAGATGCTTATAGTGCGACATATGATTATCGCTCTATACAGTATCGAGCCGGCACGGTTAGTGAGATTGTTATGGAGCAGTCTAGAGCAGAGATGGAGAGTGCGCGAGCTAGTCTATATAGCTATGAGCGACAAGTCTCTGAGCTAGAGAGTGCTCTTTCGCTTTTGCTTGGGCGCACGCCAAAGGAGATTTTTGAAAAAGAGATAGAGAGTGCAAGCGTGCTTGGCGAGATGCCAGTAGTGCCGGCTGGGCTACCTTCTGAGTTATTAAATCATCGCTCTGATATAAAATCAGCAGAAGAGCGGCTTAGGGCTGCGAACTTCTCCATTGGAGTGGCTAGAGCTTCGTATTTCCCTAAAATATCACTAAGTGGCGCGCTTGGATTTCAGAGTATGGAGCTTAATAAACTTATGCGCTCTAGTGGTGAATTTTGGAGTATCGGTGGGAATTTAGCCACTCCGATTCTTGACTTTGGGCGTATAAGCGCGCAAGTAGAGAGCGCAGAGGCTCAAAAAGAGGCGGCGAAGATATCTTATGAAGCAACCGTGGCACGTGCTTTTAGCGAAGTGCGAGATTCTCTTGTAAAAAGAGAGAGTGCGATAAAGAGACTAGATGCGTTAAATGCGCAACTCAAAGCACAGAATCGCGTGCTAGAAATCGCTGAAAAACGATTTGAAAATGGCTATGTGAGCCACTTGGAGCTTCTTGATGCAAAGCGTCAACATCTAGCTTCTCGCTTGGCACTTAGTGGTGCAAAATTAGAGAGTGCAAGCGCAGTTGTAACGATATATAAAGCTCTTGGCGGTGGATTTATAGCAAATTAGTTTTGGAATAGACTTAGATTTGAGGGCGCAAAGAATCTAAGTCGCCATCTTTTGGTGTGGAATAAAATCTTTGTTTGTAACATTTTGCTGTTATACATCTGTTGATTCTTAAAGAATATGGAGAGGATATAAAATAAAACAAAAATCCATCAAAGCTACCATTAAATTGTTTATATTTTAAATTCTAGCCATTAAAGCTCTTTCTATATTTTCCATAAGTCCTAATTTAAAAGCTTCATTTGTTGCAAAAAGTTTATAAAGCTCAAGCTCCTTTTTTCTTTCTTTACTTATTACATCATCTATTATCTTTTTAATAGCGATTTTTTTATTGATTTCATCGTGGTTTTTCTCATACTTTTCGCTAAATTCTTTATGAGCTTTGACTTTATCTATAATGTGTAGAAATTTAGCTCTTTGCTCATCTGGCGTAGCATCCCAACCCTTAAACCACTTCTCGTTAAAATTTCTTATTATCTCATCTAGTGGATCTTTTTTATCATCATCGGTGTGAGCGCCTCTTGGATTTGGATTTTGTGGTGATAGTTCTGCGTTGCTATCATCTAGCTCTATTTTTGCGCTAAGTTTTACTCTTTCTAGTCCATAAGTAGATAGATCGACCGCATTTAAAAGCTCGTCAACTCTATCTTTATCTTTATTTTTTACGACCATTTTTGGTATTAGAAATTTTAAAAACCAAAACAGCTTTTCCCACTCTACTATTTCATAAGGTATTATTGATGCTATTTGTGCATAAATTTTTACAAATTGCTTTGCCTTTATCTTGTAGTCGGCCTTATCGTCATCTTCAAAACAAAGTTCATTGTTGAATCTATCCGCCACCACGTCTATCATGGCTGATAATTTTCCCGTTTCTTCATCTTTGAAATAGCTTTTAAAAAATTCATCCACCTCGCTTTGTTCGTAAATTCCACTATCACCAAGCACTGCTCTTAGTTCGTGTAAAACATTCACATCCGTCTCTTCTTTTAACGATGTGGATGTGTAAAATGGGTCAAAAGATTTCTTTATATCCTCAATCTTGTTGAAAAAATCAAGCACAAACAGATCTTCTGTTTTCTTAGAGTATTTTGGTGTGGCGCGATTTAGGCGAGAGAGAGCTTGCACGGCAAGGACGCCATCTAGCTTTTTATCCACATACATTGCACAAAGTTTTGGTTGGTCAAATCCGGTTAAAAATTTATTCGCCACGACTAGTAATCTATATTTATCGCTGTCAAATTTGTCAGCTATGTCTTTTGAAGCAAAATCATTGATGCTATCTTCTGTATATTTTATTCCATTGAGCTCCTTTTCGCCAGAAAATGCGATGAGAATCTTAAACGGATCCCCGAGGACATGAAGCTTATTTGTGATAGCTCTGTGATAAAGAATAGCCGCTTGTATATCAGCCGTTACCACCATGCCTTTGGCTTTGCCTTTTAGTCTATTTGTCTTTACTATATCGTTTATAAAGTGATCTAAAATTATATCTGCCTTTGTGGCTATGGTAGAAGGCTCTTTTTCGACAAAATTCCGAAGTCTTTTTTGTGCTTTATCGGTCTTGAAGTATGGATTATCCTCTATTGATTTTACTATCTCATAGTAGCTTTTATACGTCGTGTAATTTGATAAAACATCTAGTATAAAGCCCTCTTCAATCGCTTGTTTCATCGAATATAGATGAAATGGAGCAAAACTGCCGTCATCTTGCCTTGTTCCAAATTTTTCAAGCGTTGAGTTTTTGGGTGTAGCTGTAAAAGCAAAATACGAAGCATTACCCTTCATCTTTCTGCTTTGCATTACTTCAAGCACCATTTCTTGGATGTCTATTTCGTCGCTTGATTCTTTTTTACCCATCGCCTCATTCATCTTGTTATGCGCCGTTCCGCCTTGAGACGAGTGAGCCTCGTCGATTATGATGGCAAATTTTTTATCGCTAAGATCGCTTATGCCATCTGCGATAAAAGGAAATTTTTGAATGGTTGAAATGATTATTTTTTTACCGCTCTCTAAATTTGACTTTAGCTCAGCCGAGCTAAAAGCCGGAGCGACGATATTTTTTACCTCGCTAAAACTAGCTATGTTTTCTCTTAGCTGTTTATCTAATATCTTCCTATCCGTTACCACTACTACGCTATCAAAGAGCGGATATTCCATGCCTTTATCGCTTATCCCTTCTTTTGCGGGATAAACTTCTATTAGCCCATACGCACACCAAGTTATAGAATTTGACTTTCCGCTTCCTGCGCTGTGCTGTATGAGATATGTTTTGCCGATGCCGTTGTTGCTTACATCGTCTATTATTTTTCTTACTACGTCTAGCTGATGGTATCTCGGGAAAAATAAATTTCTGCTCTCTAGCTTATCAGTATCTTTTCCATCGAGCCTAACAAAATGTTGCAAGATATTCGCCAAAGAGGCTTTAGAGAAAATTTCCTCCCAAATATATGCGGTTTTATATCCGTTTGGATTTGGCGGGTTGCCTGCTGAGTTTTTATTACCTTTATTAAAAGGCAAAAAGAAAGTCTTGTCTTTATCTAGCCTTGTAGTCATATATGCTTCATCAGTATCAAATGTAAAATGCACTAAACATCTAGCAAAATTTAAAAGCGTATCTCTTGGGTCTCTATCTCTTTTATATTGATTTATGCCGTGATATTTAGCACTCTGCCCATATCCGCTCATTGCGCTATTTTTAAGCTCTATGGTGATTATGGGAATCCCGTTTATAAAGATCGCCATATCTATTTCAAGGCTTGGATTTTGCTTTGAATAGGCTAGTTGCCTTGTTACGCTAAATTGATTTTGGCTGAATTTCTTTTTAGTTTCCTCACTACTTGAAATTAAAGGCGCAGAGTAAAAGAGCGTAAAGTTTGCATCCGCTACGCTAAGGCCCTTTTTTAAAATTTTAAGCACGCCGTATTTGCTTATCATCTTGCTTAGCTGATAGAGTATCTTTTGTTTATAATCGCTATCTCTTTTTAGCTTATTAAGCTCATCTTTTTGCGAAATTTCTAAAAAATCAAAGAGCCTAGTCTCATCTACGGCATACTCTTTGTTAAAATCCTTGCTATACCCTTTGATATATCCGTGCTTTTCTAGGAGATATTTTTCTATACTGCTTTCAAACGCCTCTTCGTTCGTCTTGCTAAACAT
>JBQNBC010000012.1:0-46776 GCA_052170135.1 Wolinella sp. | reverse complement strand
ATTGCCACGTATGTATGAGATGTATGCCCTATGAAGTGGGGAGAATATGTATCCAAGACAAACATACGTAAATTCAAATAGGCAAATACTAGGTGCAGAATCCAATCGCACCTAGTATTTATCAGTGCATATATCGCTCTTTATTTATCGCGATGGCTTAACGTTTTTAATAAAGTCAGCATTTAAAATAATTGCAAAGCAGCAAGAGTGAAACAGAGAATCCATGTCTAAAAAGTAAGACCACGCAAAAAATCTAGCTATGATATTTTGCGTGCCTCGATTTGTCGTATCTTCTTGAGGAAAAATGCCATACCAAGCCTAAATAGTGTGATAACAATGTAAAATGGAGTTGTCCACAAAAACGGATGTATAAAAAATGATGGCGCGTCAAGCGCAAGTGCTATTCTACTTGTGATAGCCGTGCCGTGCATAATAAACGCCAGCACAACAAGCAATACGCCAAAAATCACAAGCTCCTTTAACACTATCTTTACAACGCCTCTCATATACTCCCCCGCCGATAATAAATTATGCGTAGCCTTTTAGCATAGCAATCATTGTCATAGGCTTTAGCATGTAAACTTTCATAACCCAATATATCCATCGTGGTTGAAGTGGGTCAAATGGAAGCGAAGGCGTTGGTGTCGCACTCCAGTCAAATTCAAGCATAGCCACGCGACCAAAATCAACTATAAGTGGACATACAGTGTATCCACCATATTTAGCACTTGGCTCTTTGCCCTCCATGACACTAATTAGATTCTCTACAAGAATCGGTGCCTGCTTTCTAACGCTTCCGCCAGTTTTTCCCATTGGTATGCCAGCAACATCACCGATACCAAAAACATTTTTATATACAGGATGCTGCAATGTCTCTTTTGTCAGCTCCAGCCAGCCACCAGCCGCTGCACTCCCCTTTTTCCATGACAATACAGAATCCTTAACCATTGTTGGCGCACGCATAGGAGGCGTGACATGAATAAAATCATAATCTAACACCACCTCTTCGCTCTTATTTATCATCTCGTGCTCGCCAAGAATCTCATCAAACTTGCCTTTTTCTGTATACGAGTGGAGGAATGTCGCCTTTTTTGCCTGCGCATCTATTGAAACCAAATTGTGTTTTAGCTTATATTCCATACCCTTTTCTTTGTAGAGATTCTCAATTAAGGTCGCATACTCTTTTACGCCAAACATAGAACCACCATTAGGCAGGAATATTGTCCTAATCTTATCTCGCTTGCCCTCTTTGCGTGCATAATCATCTATAAGAAACTGGATCTTCTTAGGCGCACCACCACACTTAATAGGAGTAGCTGGGTCGCTAAATAGCCCAACACCCCCTTTGTTTACGAATTCCTTAATTTGAGGGAATGCCTTGCGTGCTGTTGGGAGCGTATAGATTGAGGCGATTCCATTTGAGCCGACCATATCTTTATCCAATCCCTTGATCATTGAGTAATCTGTGACAAGCCCCGTAGCTACAACTAGGAAATCGTAAGGGATCTTCGTCCCGCTAGATGTAGTTACCGAGTTGCCATCAGCATCAATCTCGCTAACATATTCCTTTATCCACTTCACGCCACTTGGTATCAATCCTGCACGATCATAAACCACATCATCGCCATCATACACGCCAGATGCCACGAGCGTATATCCAGGTTGGTAGTCGATTTTATCGCCACCATCAATGATTGTAATATCTGGATTCTTAAGAGCATTACTAAGCCGCGCAGCAACAGTTATACCACCCAGACCAGCTCCGATGATTACGATTCTTCCCTTTGCACTACTCGATGCTTTTGCTTGCGTGCTAGCTACCGGGAGTGTCAGAGCAGCACCACCAAGTCCGAAAATCTTTAGCGCATCACGCCTACTGATTCCAGCCTTTTTCAGTTCCTTATCCATCTCTGCTAGAGCATGCTTTAGCTCCATCTCTTGTGCTGACATCTTTACCTCCTCAATTAATTTTTTAAACTAAGCTAGATTAGCGCATTAATTTTTATTTATAACTTAAAATATGTAAAGTTTTTTTAAATCAATTAGGTATTTTTAGCAAATATAACACTGCGATTTTGCCGTATTTAGTGCAAAATTCTCCTATTTATAGGCTTTTGTAGCTTACAATAAACACTCTTTTTACGTGACACCGCTCTATAAAACAAAAGCTAATAAGTCAAATAAAAGCTAGTAAAATACCAATAAAACAAACGATTTTACCCTTAAGTTTACAATAAAACTTAAGCTAAAATCTAAATACAAATAAGAATCTAATGTCTATAAACAACAGGATCGCCACATCAAAAAATATTACTTTTGAGAATCACTAGCAAAGAATCCACCAAAATATAAGCTATATGCAATCATTTTTCTTTATAGTATTGCTATCAACTTTGATATCTTTTGTCAATCTTTAGCTATAATTGCCAAAAAAAATCAAGGAGAAAATATGGCAAAGCACACTTTTCAGACCGAAGTAAATCAACTACTTGACCTAATGATCCACTCGCTCTACTCAAACAAAGAGATTTTCTTGCGCGAGCTGGTCTCAAACGCATCTGATGCACTCGAAAAACTGCAATACCTCACGCTAACAGATGAAAATCTAAAAAATATCAGCTTCAAGCCGAGAATCGATATCTCATTTGATGAGGAGCGCAAGATTCTTTCCATTAGTGATAATGGCATTGGCATGAACGAAAATGAACTAATCGAGCACCTAGGAACAATCGCAAAGAGTGGCACAAAGGGTTTTGTATCACAGCTAAGTGGTGATAAGAAGCGCGATTCTCAGCTTATAGGACAATTTGGCGTTGGTTTTTATTCGGCATTCATGGTCGCAGATAGAGTTATTGTCACAAGCCGCAAAGCTGGTGAAGACAAGGGTTATGCATGGATTAGCGAGGGCAAGGGCGACTATGAACTAAGCGAATGCACTAAAGATAGCCATGGTACAGAGATAAAGCTATTTTTAAACGATGAAGACAAGGGTTATGCAAGCCGATGGAAAATAGAAGATATAGTGAAAAAATACTCAGACCACATCCCATTTCCTATCTTCATCCACTATACAAAGCGCGAAGGAGATGGCGATGCAACTACTGAAGTGCAAAAAGAGGAGCAACTAAATCGTGCCTCAGCACTGTGGCGCACCTCAAAAAGTGAGCTAAAAGACGAGGATTATCGCGAATTCTACAAGAGTCTTAGCCATGATTCTAGTGATCCCTTAGCATGGGTGCATACAAAAGTCGAAGGCAACTTAGAGTACACCACACTATTCTATATCCCTTCAAAAGCCCAATTTGACCTCTATCGCGTAAATTACGATTCTGGTGTAAAGCTCTATGTCAAACGCGTATTTATCACCGATAACGACAAGGAACTTTTGCCTAGCTACCTACGCTTTGTACGAGGCATCATAGACAGCGAAGATTTACCGCTAAATGTCAGTCGCGAAATCCTTCAACAAAACAAGATTCTCGCAAATATCAAGTCTGCATCAACAAAGAAGATTCTCCAAGAGATAGAAACACTCTCAAAAGATGAAGAGAAATATAAAGTATTCTTTGCTGAGTTTGGTCGCGCACTAAAAGAGGGGCTTTATGGCGACTTTGAGAATCGCGACAAGTTGCTCGAATTAATGCGATTCCACTCGACAAAGAGCGATGAGAAGTGCTCATTTAGCGCATATAAGGAGCGTATGATCGATGGGCAAAAGGCTATTTACTACCTCATGGGTGAGGATTCCGCGCTTATAAAAAACTCTCCACTACTTGAGAAATTCGAAGCACGAGGCATTGAGGTAATGCTATTTGATGATGAGGTAGACGCACTTGTAATGCCAATGATAGAAAAGTATGGCGAACTTCCTCTACGCGCGATAAACAGTGCTGAAGCCGACAAAGATTTTGAAGATTCTACAGTTGATGCTGATGACGAAGCGACATTCAGTGCGCTTATTTCTGTATTTAAAGAATCGCTTGGTGATATGGTCAAAGATGTGCGCCTAAGTAAACGCCTAGTCAGCTCACCAGCGTGCATAGTTACAGACGACGATGAGCCAAACGCAGCAATGATGAGAATGCTAAAACAAATGGGGGGCGGAGTGAATATGCCAGAGCCAAAGCCAACGCTAGAGCTAAACCCAAATCACACGCTCCTAAAAAAGCTCCGCGAATCCAACGATGAGGCGGTTTTAAAAGATTACGCCTATATACTTTTAGAGCAGTCAAAGCTACTCGAAGGCGGAGCATTGAAAGACTCCGCACATTTTACAAAGCTACTAAACTCTATTCTCGAGCGAGCGATCTAAAAGAATCCAAAATAAAAATGCAGGAATCTAACTTCGATTCCTGCTCAATGACAAGAATCTATCCTCTGATCTTGTGTAATACTTGGAGATTTTGCCATGGATTCTTATCTGTATCCAAGCTCTATATGACTAAAAAGCCTTTCGCATGGCTTTTAAAAGTCCAGTCAACAAAAGTTACACAAAACCATCTTTTAAAATATGCCCGCGCTCAAAAACAGACCGTGAGCCAAACCCTACCGCCCACTCGAAAGCAAATCACGCAGAGAATCTTGCGCTTTTTTTCCATTTACTATCGCATCTACCTCATAGGCTATAGGGGTGTGGATTTTGTCTCGCTTTGCTATCTGAGTGATGGCCTTTGAGGTCTTAATCCCCTCTGCTACTTCACCTAGCTCATCTAAAATCTGTGCCATATTCTTACCGCTTG
This sequence comes from Wolinella sp., assembly GCA_052170135.1. Taxonomy (GTDB): domain Bacteria; phylum Campylobacterota; class Campylobacteria; order Campylobacterales; family Helicobacteraceae; genus Wolinella. The sequence continues at coordinate 42,037 of JBQNBC010000012.1, read as the reverse complement.
CAAGCCCAAGTCCAACACGATAATTTCTTGAGAGTGTGGAACCTGATGTCAAAAACAGATCACCAGCACCAGAAAGACCCAAAAATGTCTCCATCTTCGCACCAAAATGCTCACCAAAACGCGCCATCTCCACTAATCCACGCGCAACCAATGACGCCTTAGCATTCTGTCCTAATCCAAGCCCATCGCAGATTCCACCTGCTATTGCTATGACATTTTTATATGCGCCACTCACCTCACCACCTATCACATCATCGCTGTGATAGATTCTTATATGTGGTGGGAATAATAATCCAAAGCTATGCGAAAGAGCTACATTATAAGAGTGAATGACAAGCGCACAAGGCATGTGCTCACGCACCTCTTTAGCAAAAGATGGACCAGCAAGATAAGCTAGATTCTCTCTTGGTAAAAACTCCTCTGCTATCTCGCTAACAAGTGCACCACTCCCCTCCTCTATCCCCTTGCAAGCAAAAAGAATCTTTGTATCAAGCGGGAAGCGTGTAGCACTCAAATACTCACGCAAACTACTAGAAGATATCGCCACAACAATGAAACTCGCACTAAACGCCTCTTGCAATGTACATTGTTCTACACCTTCACGATGACTTCTAGACACAATTGCTACGGAGTTTTTCAGCTTCAACGCATGATAGAGCGCACTCCCCCAAGCACCTCCACCGATAATGGCTACATCCATATATTTTAGCCTAGACGAATTTTTAGAAGTTCATTAACCTTGGCTGGGTTGACTCCTTTTGCGCTCTTCATCACTTGCCCGACAAAGAATCCAAATAGCTTATCTTTGCCACTTCTATACTCAGCTACCTTGTCACCATTTTTCGCTAGCACCTCATCAATCACAGCAAGAATCGCACCATCATCGCTCACTTGCTTAAGCCCAAGCCGCTCAATCGTAGAATCGACATCACCACCTTCACCAAGAAGCGCATCAAGCACCTCCTTAGCACTCTTACCGCTAATAGTCCCATCCTCGATTCTCTTTACTAGCTGCGCAAGTGTCACCGCTGATACTGGACTATTTTGCACACCACTTTCGCCCTTTAATCGTCCCAAAAGCTCCACACTCAACCATGTCACTGCCCCTTTAGGAGACGCGCCAAGCTCTATCATCGTCTCAAAGAAACGTGCCATCTCAAGGCTTGAAGTCAATACCTCGGCATCGTATTCTTTCAGTCCAAATTCACTCACATATCGCGCGCGCTTCTCATCTGGCATCTCTGGGATCGTACTAGCCTCACGCATTAGATTATCATTGATATATACTGGGAGAAGATCTGGATCTGGGAAATAGCGATAATCCGCGCTCTCCTCTTTGCCACGCATCGATCTAGTTACACCCTTATCTGTATCAAAAAGCCGCGTCTCCTGCACTACTTCGCGCTCATACGCGCCACTCTGCCACGCCTCTACTTGTCGTTCGACCTCATACTCGATTGCCTTTTGGATAAATCGGAAACTATTTAGATTCTTAATTTCTACACGCGTATAGAGCTTTGGATCGCCCTTTGGACGGATAGACACATTCGCATCACAACGAAAAGAACCTTCTTGCATGTTTGCATCGCTAATCTCCAAGAATCGTACTATTGAATGGAGCTTTTTAAGATAGGCAATTGCCTCATCACCACTCCGCATATCAGGCTCACTCACGATTTCTAGCAGTGGAGTGCAGGCGCGATTTAGATCGACTTTAGATATTTCGCCCTCGTGGATATTTTTCCCCGCATCCTCCTCAAGGTGTGCACGCGTGATTCCTACCACTTTTTTTTCACCATTTACATCGATTTCCAAATGACCTTTACCGACGATAGGAATCTCAAACTGGGAAATTTGATACGCTTTTGGCAAATCTGGATAAAAGTAATTTTTACGAGCAAAAATAGAATTTTGATTAACAGTCGCATTTACAGCCTTGCCAAAGCTCACGGCTTTTTTCACGGCTTCGACATTTAACACTGGAAGTGCGCCTGGGAGTCCAAGACAGACTGGGCAGACATTCTTATTTGGCTCATCGCCAAAGCTAGTGGGACAAGAGCAGAAGATTTTGGTTTTAGTATTTAGCTGGACATGGACTTCAAGCCCAATGACGGTTTCAAACATCGCTTTTTCCTAACTTTTAATTTCATCTTTAAGTAGTGGGAATCTTAGCCTCTTTTGCCCTAAAGCAAATTGAGATTTCTACCCACCAGTCTTGTAAAATGCCCTATTAGAAGTTTGATTGCCCTCCTCGCGCCACTCATTTTTTTCAGGCTTATTCACCACTGCTTGAAGTAGTGCTTTTTTCATCAGCTCCCTATCACCGCTCGCCATCGCCACCCTCGCATCAACAGCATCTTCAAAATAGAGACAAGGAATAATTTTCCCATCACTGCTGATTCTTACGCGATTACAACTCTCGCAAAAATCATCATTATGTGGTGCGATAATGCCAAATGCACCACCGCTCTCAATCTCATAAAGCGTCGCTGGACCAAACATCTCTTTTTCAATCTTTCGAAATACAAAATACCTACCAATAAGCTCAAGGATCTCGGCCTGTCTAAGCCCAACAGCACCAGCTTTTGCATGGCTATTTTCCATAAATTCAATAAATCGAATCAAGATTCTCTTGGAACGCGCGAAATTTATCAAATCAGGAATCTCACAATCATTTACACCTTTTATGGGTACCATATTTAGCTTCACGCCCAGTCCTACGTCAAGAGCGATATCGATTCCCTCTAGGATTTGCGGTAGGACATTTTTTTTAGAGATCAGCTGCACCACCTCAGGACGCAAAGAATCGAGCGAGACGTTAATACGTCTAAGTCCTGCATCTTTTAGCCGCTTTGCGTAGTTTTTGAGATAAAAGCCATTTGTAGTTAACGCGATATCAACATGCTCGCCATACTCGCTAATACCTGCGATAAACATGTCCAAATCATGACGTATAAGAGGTTCGCCACCAGTGATTCTTATCTTTTTTACACCCTCATCAATAGCAACCCTCATAAGCTCTAAAAGCTGCTCCAAAGGCACGTCATCCTTGTCATCAAAAAAGTCTTCAGGAGTATCTGGCATGCAATACTGACAACGGAAATTGCATCTATCAGTGACGGATATTCTGATATAGTCAATCGTACGTCCAAACCTATCAACTAACATTATTTTTCCTGATCGTGAGCTTTTTGGCTCAATCATACCCAAAAAATAGCTATAATCGACCCGCCTTTCCATAGGAGGATTTTATGAACAATGGTGCGAAATTAAAGCTTCCATGTGTGATTTTAAGTGGCGGAAAAAGCTCGCGAATGGGGAGTAACAAAGCCCTACTGCCCTTTGGCGGATACTCCTCTCTAGCACATTTTCAGCATGCTAGAATGTGTGAAATTTTTGAATATGTCTATATCTCATGCAAGAATCCTTTAATCTTTGACTTTGATGCAGACTTCATCACCGATAATTCTGAGATTTTCTCGCCAATGTTAGGAATTTGGTCGGCATTTTTCATGCTTAAATGCGAAGAGATATTTTTTATCACTGTAGATGCGCCACTTGTAAGCAAAGAATCCATATGCAAAATCGTCGATTCTCACACGGCTAATTCCTTTGCGACCATAGCCAAAACACCGCTAAAAATGCACTGTTTAATAGGAATATACAGCGCGCAAATCATGCCCTCTTTAGAAGAATCCATAAAAAAGCAAAGCTACCGTCTGCAAGCCATGCTAAGCTCCACTCCTCACACTCTTGTAGAGTTTGATAGCGAAAGAAATTTCACAAACTTAAACACAAAAGAGGAATACGAAGCTCTGCTTGTTATGGATTCTTCAAAAAGCTAGCTAGTTGATCCACATCTTGAAATCCATACCGCTCTCCTAGCACCTCGCCGCTTTCGCTAAGATAGAAAAAACTCGGTGCAAATCGCGTCTCTATCGATTTTGGCAAGGATTCTTTGCTACTATCCACCTCGATAAAAATCTTACCAACTAACGCCTCTTGTACTTTTGCATGTGGCAAAACCTGCTTCTTTTCACGAATACAATAAACACAACCAGAAGTTGTCACCATGACTACCAGTGGCTTATTTTCACTCTTTGCGCGCAAAAGTGCATCATCCATGGTGGCTGCAAATACTTGAATTCCCATTGCTAGCAAGATTCCTAATGTAAAAAATAGCTTTTTCATACGCTCTCCTTTTTTGGTTAAAATCCTAGCCAAAAACGGCGGAATCTATGGCTGACGAAGAGGAAAAAACCGAAGAGCCCAGTGGGAAAAAGATAGAGAAGGCTCGCGAAGAGGGCAACGTCCCAAAGAGTCCAGAAGTGGTTGGATTCTTCGGACTTTTAACAGGACTTGTGCTTATATATGCGCTTTTTCGCTACTGGACCGAGGGGAGCGGCAAAGTTTTTACGCACGTGATGCCATTTTTTGGGCATGAGCTAGGGCGAAATGATGTAATCTCACTAGCAATCAAGCTAACATTTGAATACTTCCTTTTGGTTGCGCCTGTCTTTTTAGCACTAGTTATTGTCGCTGTAATCAGCAATGTGAGCCAGTTTGGCTTCCTACTTAGCACAAAAGCGATTGAACCAAAATTCTCAAAACTAAATCCCGTCTCTGGCTTTAAAAATCTATTTTCACTCAAAAAGCTACTAGATGGCGCGCTAATGACCATAAAAGTGCTCGCTGCATTTAGTATAGGTTTTTGGGTATTTTTGTCATTTATTGGTGAGCTAACAACTGTGGCGCTTTTCCCACTTTTTGAACAGATGATGTGGCTAAGAGATAAGGCCGTAATTTTGGTCGCGATTCTTCTATTTTTCTTCCTCGTAATGGCTGGGATAGACCTAGGAATCAAACGTTATCAATATTTCAAAAGCCTAAGAATGACAAAACAAGAAGTTAAAGATGAATTCAAGCAGATGGAGGGAAATCCAGAGATCAAGCGCAAAATCCGTAGCCTAATGATGCAAGCAGCAATGAAGCGTATGATGCAACAACTTCCCAGCGCTGATGTTGTCATCACAAACCCTACACACTATGCCGTTGCATTGCGATATGATACGCAAAAAGAGCGTGCCCCACGCGTGATAGCCAAAGGCGTAGATCATATGGCATTTCGCATTAGAGATGTGGCGCGCGAACACGGAATCGAAATCGTGGAGAATCGTCCACTAGCACGCGAGCTGTATAAAAGTGTAGATGTGGACAAGGAGATTCCTGGCACGCTATTTCAGGCGGTCGCCGAAGTGCTAGCATATGTTTATCGCATAAATAAAAAACACTCCTAAACACGTAAAATAGGCTTATATGTTAGAATTTGTAAATTTTTAAGGAATGTGACTTTGGACTGCAAAGAGAGTTGGGAGAGACTGCTAAACGCCTCAAAAATTTCTATATTCACACACACAAAGCCAGATGGCGACACGCTTTTGAGCGCACTCGCACTCTATATACGGCTAAAGCGACTTGGTAAAAAAGCCTATCTTTTCAACGTAGATTCCGCACGTTTACCGCTTGAGTTTAGCTTCTTGCCAGAGATTCGCCAATTTAAAGATAAAGAAGTTGAAAATAGTGATGTTTGCGTATTTGTAGATTGCGCAAATATAGAGCGTGTCGGCATTACGCCAAAAAATATAGAGAATGCGTGGATTTTAAATATAGACCATCATGCAAGCAATACACTCTTTGGTGATTGTAATATCGTCGATTCTTCGCTTGTCGCAAGCGGAGCTGTGATGTATAGCTTCTTGCGCAAGCAAGGCAAGCTAAATAAAAGCGAAGCGGAGGCAATCTATGGTGCGATTCTTAGCGATTCGGCTGGCTTCTCCACAGACAGAGTCGATTCTGGACTATTTAGAATCTGTGCCGAACTATTAGAAGCTGGAATCTCAAGCCAAAAAATTAGCGATCGAATAACAAAAAATATGCCGCTAGCAAAGATGCGTCTACTAAATCAGCTCCTGTCAAGAATCACACTTCATGCGGATGCAGAGATAGCTACAAGTTACATTCTCGCGGAGGATTTTGAGCGTTTTGGTGGTGGATGCGATATGCTAGAGGGCTTTGCGGACTATACAATAAAACTTGCCACGGTAAAAATGGGGATTTTTGCCTACGAAATAGCACAAAATAAATTTCGCGTTTCACTGCGCTCTCTTGCTCCATATGAGTGCAGAAGCATTGCTGAGAGGCTTGGTGGTGGTGGGCACAGATATGCAGCAGGTTATAATTCACCTCATGACAAACTAGAAACAACGCTTATCGAGGCGATAAATCAATGCAAAGAGAGACTTCATGAATAGACGTTCGAATGGATTTATAATTTTTCTAATCGTAATTTTGACGATTCTTGGCGGAGGAATCCTGCTCCTAAACTCAAGCGCATTTGAGCGTAATGCGCCTGTGATTGAGGGTGATGGGAAAATGTTTTGGAACTTAAAAGATCCACTAAAAATCACAATCAGCGATGATGTTGGTATACACAACTACCGCGTCTATATGCTAAGAGATGGCGAGCGCACACTACTAGAGAATCTAACTCTTGACAAAAAGCCAGCTTCAGTCTCATTTGAGCTAACGCCACCTAAAAATGCTATCTTCAAAGGGGAAAAACTACTTGAATTCGAAATAGAAGTGACAGATACAAGCAACTGGAATCTATTCTCAGGAAATAGCTCAAATAAGAAAATAACCGCCATAATCGATACAAAACGCCCATCACTACAAATAGTTTCACACTCATATAAAATCACAAAAGGTGGCGCAGCACTTGTGATTTTTAAGGTCGAAGATGAGTTTTTAGCAAATATCGAAATTAGCAATGGATTTGAGACTTTCACCGCACGTCCATTTTACAAAGATGGCTACTACGCGTCTTTGATAACTTGGTCGCTCATGAACAAGGACTTTAATGCAAAAATCAGCGCAAGCGACATGGCTGGAAATACCGCGGTAGCAAGCGTCAATTTCTTTAAAGTCCAAAAAAACTACCGAGAATCAAAACTTCAGCTAAAAGATAGCTTCATAGACGGCAAAATATCCGCACTAGTCGAGGAGATAAACGAACGACCGCTTACATCCTTTGTAAATAAGGTTGATATTTTCAAATACATTAATGAAGAGATTCGCGGAGCAAACGAAGATGTGATAGCACAAGTGGGGCTAACAGAGAATCTGCGATTCCAAGCACATGAATTCTCGCCGTTACCATTCTATCCGCTAAGGAATGGTGCGGCCGTTGCAAGCTTTGGCGACCATCGATTCTTTGAATATGGTGGTGCAATCGTGAGCGAAAGCTACCACATGGGGCTAGATTTAGCTAGTACACAAAACGCCCCGATAGTCTCAAGCAACGCAGGCGAAATTATGTTTGTTGGATTCTTAGGAATCTATGGCAACAGCGTCATAATAGATCATGGCATGGGGCTTATGACGCTCTATTCGCATATGGCGGAAATACATGTCCAAAAAGGCAATGTAATACCAGCTGGCACTATTATAGGCAAAACTGGTGCGACAGGGCTTGCGCTTGGCGATCATCTACACTTTGGGATAATAATACAAGGACGCGAGGTAAGCTGCGTAGAGTGGATGGATGCAAAGTGGATCAAAGAAAGCATCACAGACGTCATAAAAAGTGCCCGAAACCTCATAGATATCCAAGGGAAATAAAATGGTAAAAGCAAGGCAAAAGACTATTCGTATTTTTGATTTTGAACCAACATCACAAGAGGAACTACGCGTATATATTGAAAAAAATGCAATTCTTCTTCGTCGTTATCTTTTGATTTTTAAAGACAAGCTAAACAGTGAAATGCGAGAGCTTTTACATGCCAATGAGCTTAACTTTGCCGACAGCAGCACGATTCTTTCCATTGAAAAATATAGCTATGAAGCAAAGAATCCATCTATACAAGAGCTAGAATCACAGTCATTGGCTCCAAATACACAAACTAAACAGGAGCAAAAGACACAAAATTCGCCCGCTACACTAGTTTTGCAACGCACAATTCGAAGCGGTGAAGAGATTGTCAGCGATGGAGATATTACACTTTTTGGTCGTATAAATAGCGGCGCTATCGTGCGAGCTAGTGGAAATGTAACTATTTTTGGGGAAATTAATGGCGTTGTTGAATGCGATGGTGAGTATATGATTCTTAGCAAAATAGCTCAAGGAAGTGTGCTATTTGGTGGAGAGATTCTTGATAATTCAAAATTTGATGGCACACTAAAACATATACACCTACACAATGGAATCGTGCAAATCAAGGAGCTAGAATGAAACAAAAAAGTATCAGCAAAGCAGTAGAAATAGTAGGCATAGGATTACACAAGGGCGTGCCAGTAACACTCCGACTAGAGCCACTCCCAGAAAACAGCGGAATAGTATTCTTTCGCAGTGATATGGGCATATCTATTCCACTAGCACCAGAAAACGTCATTGACACCACAATGGCGACCGTCATCGGACGAGAGGGCGCGCGCGTCTCTACGATTGAGCACCTACTCTCAGCCATATACGCTTATGGCATAGATAACTTAAGAATCTCGGTAAACAACGAAGAGATTCCCATCATGGACGGCAGCAGCATAAGCTTTTGCATATTGCTTGATGAAGCAGGAATCAAAAGCCAAAATACGCCAAAACGTGCAATAAAAATAAAAAATCCAATAGAAGTAAATGATGGCGAAAAATTCGTGCGACTCCTGCCTAGCGATGGCAGTGTCTTTGATTTTAAAATCAGCTTCGACCACCCAGCCATTCGCGAGCAATCCTACAAGTTTAACTTCTCTACAAAGGCCTACAAAGATGAGATTGCACGAGCACGGACATTCGGCTTTGTCCATGAGGTACAGTACCTGCGCTCAAAAGGACTTGCCCTTGGTGGCTCACTCGCAAATGCAATAGTGTTAGACGAGACTGGGATTCTCAACAAAGAGGGCTTACGCTACAAGGAGGAGTTTGTAAGACATAAGATTCTTGATGCCATAGGCGATATGGCACTACTTGGGATTCCTCTTATTGGCACATATGTATCATACGCTGGTAGCCACAAGCTAAACCACCTCCTTACAAAAGAGCTCCTAAGCGATGAAGGAGCATATGAGATCGTCTCGCTTGGAAACGAGCACGAGGAGCTAGAGCTAGAGAGTGTCTATGCTATCGAAAGTTAGCCTATTATTACTTTCTGTAGATTCTCCTATTAAAGCTGGAATCTACAAGGATGGCATACTCACTAAATCATACGAAAAACACGGCAAAGTAGGAGATGCGCTGCCTGCTATTTTTGCCGAGGTTTTCAGAGACTACGAGCCTTGCGAACTATACTACCTACGAGGTCCAGGAAGCTTTACTGCAATAAAGCTAAGCTACATTTTTCTGAAAACAATAAGCATCGCAAGAGAAATTCCGTTATTTGGTGCGCCTAGTTTTGTAATGAATGCCAACAAACCAATAAGAGCTTATGGCGACTTCTACTTCATAAATCACGCCGGAGAAATTACTCTTAAAAAGCTAAATGAAGAAAATCAGGATGTGATTCTTGACATTGAGACTGCATCGATCAAGAACCAAAATCAAGCCACAAATAACAAAGAATCAAAGCAAAGAATCGCGGAGTTTTCGCTACCGCAAAACCTAGATTCTTCACTATTTTCCAACGAGATTGAACCGCTCTATATTTTGCCACCGCTTTAAGTATAATACATTGTTAGAACGCGTTATTAAGGAGTTTTTTTGACTATTAGTGTCCCAGCAACAAGCGCAAATCTAGGTCCTGGCTTTGATACACTTGGACTCGCACTTGGACTTAAAAATTACTTCACAATTAAGCCTTCTAGTCTTACAAGTATTCAGATAAAGGGCGAAGGATCAAAGAATACAAAACTTCGAGTGGATAATATTTTTGTGCGGATTTTTAACGATACGCTTGACAGGCTTGGAGCAGAGCGAGGAACATTTAGATTTCAATTTCATAATCAAATTCCAATTTCGCGTGGACTTGGTAGTAGTTCAGCAGTCATTATAGGGGCGATTAGCGCGGCTTATATGGTTGCTAAAAAAGAGCCAAACCAAAGCGAAATACTAAAGCTAGCACTCACCTACGAAAGCCATCCTGATAACATCACCCCAGCATGCGTTGGAGGCTTTACAGTCGCAACGACAAATGGAGAATCTGTAATATTTATAAAAAAACCACTGCCTAACTCCATAAAAGCAGTAGTAGTGATACCAAATCGTCCCACGTCAACGGCACACTCACGCCAAACACTACCGAAAAAGTTTAGTATGCGCGATTCTGTATTTAATGTAAGCCACAGCTCATTGCTAAGTGCAGCATTTTGCGAACAGAGATGGGAATTACTACGCGAGGCAAGCAAGGATAGATTTCACCAAGAGGTGCGAATGAGACAGTTTCCGCTACTTTTCGACGTCCAGCGCACGGCACTAAGCGAAGGTGCGCTCATGAGCACACTCTCAGGAAGTGGCTCATCGTTTTTTAGCCTATGCCCAAGAGAAGATTCTAAGCGATTGGCTGAAAAGTTACAAAATCGCTTTCAAAAATTCCGTGTACTAGAGCTTGATTTTGACAATATAGGTGTAGCACGCGATGATTGATTTAAGCTCGCATCTGCTAAAATCTCGCGCATGTCGCACCCCATCAGAATGTGTATCCATTGCAAAGGCAGGTTCAATCAGCAAGAGCTGCTACGACTACAGTGCCACCACGCCAGCCTCATCTCCCACACTGGAAACGGAAGAAGTTTCTACCTCTGTGGAGATTGTGTTAATCACATAAAGGTCATAGATTCTATATGCAGAGTTGGAAGAATCGACAAAAAAAACAGAGAAATCATTTGCAACAGCCTAAAGGAGATTGTCAATAATGTCAAAAGTTCGCGCCAGTGAAATCGCAAAAGAGCTCGGAATCAAGAGTAAAGATGTCCTAGACAAGGCTAAAGATTTAGGCATTGACATAAAAACCGCTTCAAGCGCAGTATCAGAAGAAGAGGCAGCAGAGCTAGCCGAATACATCCTAACAGGCAGAAGCAAGCGACTTGAAGCAACTAACAAAGAGACTCCGGTAGTCAAAAAAGAGAAGAAAAGTAAAGAGAGCAACGAGGAAGAATCTGTAAAAGCAACTGCCAAAAAGACTTCGCCAAAAGATAAGAAAAGCAACAAAGATAGCGCGCCAAAACCTATGAAAAAATCTGAAGTTGCAGTTGAGAATCCAAATGACAACGTAAACAATGATAAAAATCCAAAAGAACCAGTTGCGAATGTGTTCGCAGAAACAAAGCTAGAGGAGCAAGCTGTCGAGTTGCCCCCTAATGAAGTCGACGAAGATGATAAAAAAGAGAGCCTAGCACAGGCAACAGTACAAAAGCGCGTAGGGCTTAGAATTGTTAAAAAACGTAGCGACGATATCGTACCAAAGAACGAGTCAAGCAAAGATGAGAGCAATAGCGCTTCCCAGGCCATACGCACATTGCAAAGCCTATTAGGGGATAAAAATGACAGCGAACAGCCTCACAAGAAAAAGAAAGATAAAAAGAAGTCGCATCCAGTCGCTTCTCATAAGAAAAATGAGCAGAAAATCGATCTGCTTGGTGACAGAAACCTAGATACAATAGGGGATTTTGACGATGAGCAAGACGAGGTCATGCTCTTTGACCTGACCATTCGCGAAGACAGTTTAAGCCACGAGGAAGAGGTCGCCAAAAAAGTAGATACAGATCGCATACAAGTACACAAAAAGACACCATTCTTAGAACAAGGAATCCGTCGAGCAAAACGCAAGAAATCAAAACCAAAGATAGACACGAAGCAAGAATCTATCAGCGGGACGATTGAGATTCCAGAAGAGATACGTGCGTATGAATTTGCAGATAGAACAAATAAGAGTATTGGCGAAGTAATAAAGGTGCTATTTAATCTGGGGCTTATGATTACTAAAAATGATTTTCTCGATCGCGATTCCATTGAGATTCTTGCAGAAGAGTTGGGACTAGACATCGTTATCAGCAATACCTCAGAAGCACTCGAGTATACAAGCGAGGAAGGAGAGGATAGCAAAGATGGATTAGAAGAACGACCACCTGTCGTCACAATCATGGGGCACGTAGACCACGGCAAGACCTCGCTACTTGATAGAATACGAGATACGCGCGTAGCTGCTGGTGAGGCAGGTGGCATAACTCAGCACATAGGCGCATACACAGTAGAGAAAAACGGTAAAAAAATATCATTCATTGATACTCCTGGACACGAGGCATTTACCGAGATGAGAGCAAGGGGTGCTGGTATCACTGATATCGTCATTATCGTAATCGCAGCCGATGATGGCGTAAAGCAACAAACAATAGAGGCACTAAATCATGCCAAAGCAGCGAATGTACCAATAATAATAGCGCTCAACAAAATCGACAAACCAGATGCAAATTTAGACAAAGTCAAAGCGGAAGCGTCCGATCTAGGCTATTCACCGCTTGAATGGGGTGGTGAGTATGAGTTTGTCCATATTTCAGCACGCACCGGCGAAGGAATCGATCATCTTTTAGAGACGATTCTCGTTCAATCAGAGCTACTAGAGCTAAAGGCAAATCCTAACAAACCAGCACGAGCAGTGGTCATCGAAAGCAGTCTTGAAAAAGGAAAAGGACCAGTAGCAACCGTTATTGTGCAAAATGGGACACTTCGCATTGGCGATAGCATAGTTGCAGATACAGCTCATGGTCGTGTACGTGCGCTAAGTGATGACTGCGGAAAAGGAATCCAAAGCATAGGACCATCTGAAGTAGCTGTAGTTACCGGACTTAGCGAGGCACCTATGGCTGGGGCTGTGCTAGTGTCAGTCGAAAGCGATTCTATTGCACGAGAATACGCAGAGAAGCGCATCTCATACCTACGACAAAAAGAGCTTAGTCGCTCTACAAAAGTCTCATTTGATGAACTTAGTGCAATGGTTGCTGAGGGGCAGCTGAAGAGCCTACCAGTAATCATAAAAGCAGATACACAAGGTAGTCTAGAAGCTATACGTGGCAGCCTAGAGAAGCTACGTAATGAAGAGGTAAAGATAAACATTATCCACTCAGGCGTGGGCGGCATCACAGAGAGCGATGTGATTCTTACCGGGGCTAGCGACAACAGTATAATACTTGGCTTTAACGTCCGCCCAACAGGGAGCGTAAAAAATAAGGCAAAAGAGCTGGGCGTAGAGATTAAAACGTATTCAATAATATACGCACTACTCGATGATATCAAAGCTCTGCTAAGTGGCATGATGTCTCCGATTCTTGAGGAGGAGAACACCGGGCAAGCTGAAGTGCGCGATACATTTAGCATTGCAAAAGTCGGTACTATCGCTGGTTGTTATGTCACAGATGGCTCGATACAACGAGGAATCAAAGCGCGCCTAATTCGAAATGGCGTGGTTGTCTTTACTGGCAATATAGCCTCACTAAAACGTTTTAAGGATGATGCGCGTGAAGTCGCAAAAGGTTATGAATGTGGAATTATGCTAGAGGGCTTTAACGATATTCAAGTCGGCGATGTATTTGAGACCTATAAAGAGATCGAGCGAGCACGGAAAATCTAATGCAAGGCGATAGCTTTAAAATTGAGCGCACACAATCACTTCTGCGAGAGATCATCCCTGAAGCTCTGGCATCACTAAACGATTCTCGCCTAAATTCTCTTGGCGTAGTAGATGTGCGATGCTCAAAAGGCAAGCAACATGCTGATGTGTATCTAGATGCACCATTTGCCACACAAAAGGAGCGTGGTGAGATATTGCGACAGTTACGACTTGCTGAAGGCACGATACGAGCGCACTGCTTACAGGCTACGAGCTGGTTTAGATGTCCAAAATTTACATTTATTTTTGACGACACAATCGAAAATACGAATCGCCTAGATGATATTTTTAAGAAACTAGAAAAGGAGCGTGCTAAATGATCGATTCTATGCTTAATGAAAAGATAGAAAAGCTTGTCGCCTCATTTGGCTGTAACTTATACGATCTCGTGCTAGTGCGAGAAAATGATAGGCAGATTCTTCGTTTATATATCACAAAAGACGGTGGCGTGAATCTAGATGACTGTGCGGCAGTCAGTGAAATGGTCTCTCCACTACTTGATGTAGACGAGCCACTTGGTAGTGAGTACTTTTTTGAAGTAAGCTCACCAGGAATCGAACGTGCTCTTAAAAAGCCAAGTCACTTTCGCCACGCTATTGGCGAACTAGTACGGATAAAACTAAATGACAAGCGTGAAGTCGAGGGCAAGCTCATATCAGCAGATGATGGGTGCATAAGCATCGAGGGAGAATTAAACTCCATCGCATATACTGAAATAAAAAAAGCACACACATTCTACATCTGGTAGGGCTGTTGCACTTAGATTGTTACGAGCAAGAATCTATACTTAGTTTAGATTCTCAACCCAAAGCGCAAATACAAGTCGCAATAAACCCTAAAGCGAACAAGTAAGAATCTAAAAAAAGCGTGCCATATTTTGGCTATTTTTTTGACTTTTGCACTTGCTATAGTTTTCAAGTAATTGACAAGATGAGAATTTATATTAAACCTTTTATACACTTTGACGATATAGTCAACAGATAATAGGTCTAACATTATCAACACAAAGAAGAAAGGGGAGCGCAATAATGATAAATCCCGTAAAAACAGGCATGATGCCACTGGCAAACAAGACCATACAAAATAGAGATTCCGAGACAAAAACAGAATCCTCAGCTTCATCATCACGGGCACAATCTATAAAAGAAAGCCTCCAAAAGGGAGAGTATAAAATCAATCTCTCTGCAACCTCTGAAAAAATGGCACTAAATTTGCTTAATCGTGGGTAGCCTAATCATGAGGAGCTACCATGCTACACAAGTATTTAGGGAGTGCTATTGACGATTTACATGCACTCCTAGCCATTACAGCACAAGATATCGAGGATATCCAAGAGGCAAAACACGATGATATTTTCTCGCGCACCAAGACAAAAGACGATCTAATAAACTCTTTTGAGAACAAAAAGAACTTGATTGATAGTGAGATTCTAAAGCTCACGCAAATCTATCCACAAACCCCACTTCCAGAGCTACTTGACGAGCGAGCAAGCGAGCTTTTAGGAGAACTACGCGCAGC
Source organism: Wolinella sp. (assembly GCA_052170135.1). Taxonomy (GTDB): domain Bacteria; phylum Campylobacterota; class Campylobacteria; order Campylobacterales; family Helicobacteraceae; genus Wolinella. The sequence continues at coordinate 26,873 of JBQNBC010000012.1, read as the reverse complement.
ACTAGAGAATCTAAAAGAGCAAAATCGCCGCTATGCGCGCATAGTGCTAGCTGTTTCTGAGTTTTACAACTCTCTACTGGAGCGTTTCCTGCCATCGCAGCCGCACGATTACAGTGGTAAAAAACTCGTAGCTTCGTCATTATTAACAATAGAAGTTTAATCAGAGGGGGTCTTATGGCAAGTATTTTCGCCTCTCTAAACACTGCATACACAGGATTAAACACTCACCAAGTAATGGTGAATACAGTCGGTCACAATATCGCAAATGCAAACAATGAATTCTACTCACGTCAGCGTGTCGATCCTACCGCACGCGAAGCCCTACGCCTATCAAAATATAGTCTAGGTCAAGGCGTCGAGACTTCAGCTGTAGTCAGACTTCATGATGAATACATCTACACACGCTACAAAAAGGCAAGCACCGAAGAGCAGTTCGCCTCAAGCCAATTTACAACACTAAAAGAGGCATCAGCATACTTCCCAGACATGGACGGCATAGGACTGTATAAAACGCTCCAGACCTATTTCGATTCTTGGACAGCGATAGCAAAAAAATCTGGTGACCCAGCGCAAAAACTCGTCCTTGCGCAAAACACACAAACACTAGCGCAAAACATAAAAGAGACGCGCGCGAGGCTAGTCCAGCTACAAAAAACGACAAATGAGGAGCTAAAGGTCGCAGTTGATGAAGTCAATAAAATGGGCAAACAAATTGCCGAAATTAATAAACAAATTCGCCTTTATGAGTCTATGCATACAAACGAAAAGGCAAATGACCTACGCGACAAACGAGATGAGCTTGAGTTTGCAATCTCAAAACTAATCGGTGGCACATCGTTCAAAGGCGGGGTCACTGGCTATGGAAAAGTAAGTCTTGACATTGCTGATTTTAGCGATACATACAACTACACCGTAGCTGGCGGATATAGCATCGTGGAGGGGACAACATTTCACCCACTCGTAATAGATAATTCAACAAATCCACAGCAGCTCTACACCATCTCGCATCGTGGACAAGATTTTAAGAGCGTAGATATCACACGCGATATCTATGAAGGCAAGATAGGCGCTCTGCTTGATTCTTGCCTTGGGAATCCAAGCGATAAACACTGCAATGGAAGAATCGGAAAGCTCCAGCAGTATATAAACGATCTCGATTCTTTTGCCAAGGGGATGATCGAGGCGACGAACAATATCTACGCCGAAAGCGCACAACAAAACCTAATTAGCGACAAACTAAACCTAAGGGGTGATCACAGCATCATGAGCAGTGATTACAACATTACTGAAGGTAGCTTTGATATCGTCATGTACGATAGCAAAGGAAACGAGCTAGGACGAAAAAGTGTTAAGATTACACCCTTTACGACTATGCATGACATCGTAAACCAGCTAAACTCAAACACAGATGACAACAATGACCGAAACGCTATCAACGATTTTGATGACAATTTCCGTGCCACGTATAACGCGATCACACAGACTTTTAGCATAGAATCAACAAATCCAAGCGCTGGGATTCACCTCTCGTACCAAGACAAGGGAACAAACTTCGCTGGCGCGCTTGGAATAAATCGATTCTTAGAAGGCGATAACGCACTTACTTTTAATCTCGATGCGCGTTACCGCACAGATCCTACACTTATACGTGGATTTCGCGAAGCAGTCGAGGGCAATATAGTCGTGGCAAACAAAATGCAACAGTTGCAATATGACAAAGTAGCATTTTTTGACCATCAAGGCGATAGACATAACGAGACGATACATGACTATTTCAAACTAATAAGCACTAAGGTCGCAACACATACCGCTGAAGCAAAGAGCAACCAAGAGATAAAAAAATCCGTCTTAACCTCAGTAAAACAAGAACATATCGCGATTTCTGAGGTGAGCACAGACGAAGAGCTTACTGATCTTATCAGGTTTCAAGGAGGCTACACAGCAAATGCAAAAGTGGTCTCAACTCTTGACAAAATGCTAGATACGCTATTAGGGCTAAAGCAATAGTCACTCATGGCACTGGCTGGATTCTTAAACATAGTCCACGCCACCTATCTAAATCTTATACAAAGGAGTAAGGTTTGAAAAGACTACTTTTTTTGGCACTTGCCACAGTGTCAATTCTCAAAGGAGCAGAGATGAGTGAAAAAGAGGTTGTGCTAGCTGGTGGTTGTTTTTGGGGCACTGAAGCATACTTAAAGCAACTCCCAGGCGTGCTGCACACATACACAGGATATGCAAACTCCACGATCAAAAACCCAACATACGAACAAGTCAGCACAGGCAACACTCGCGCGGCTGAAGCGGTATATGTAAAATACGATGAGTATGTTATTGACTTGCCACATCTCTTAAAATATTTTTTCTACACCATAGACCCCACAAGCATCAACCGCCAGGGCAATGACATAGGCTCTCAATACAGAAGCGGAATCTACTACATAGATGAGCGTGATAAAAGCGAGATTCTCGACTTTATCAAAGAGAAGCAAAAGGAGCTAGAACACACAATAGCCGTGGAGGTTAAGCCACTAGAAAATATCACAAAAGCTGAAGAATACCACCAAAACTACCTAGAAAAAAATCCAAACGGTTATTGTCATGTTACCTTTGAAAGCCTACCTGAAAAAGGGGCGATTCTCAGTGATAAAAAACGAAAAATGGAGCAACTCCATAACTACAAGAATCAAGATTCTTCCACGCTAAAAAAGAATCTAAGCTCACTCTCCTATGAGGTGGTGAAAAACTCCGCTACCGAACGACCATTCACAAGTGAGCTAAACAGAGAAAAACGCGCTGGAATCTACGTCGACATCACAAACAACCAGCCACTTTTCGCCTCAAAGGACAAATTCGAGAGTGGCTCAGGCTGGCCTAGCTTCACACGTCCGATAGATTCCTCTCTTTTGCGCGAGAAGAACGACAGCAGCCATGGTATGCAAAGAATCGAAGTACGCGCTGGACTTTCCGATTCGCATCTTGGGCATGTATTTGACGATGGTCCACGCGAAAGTGGTGGTATGAGATATTGTATCAATGGCGCGGCACTAAAATTTATCCCAAAAGAAGAGATGGAAGCGCAAGGGTATGGTTATCTACTACCATATTTGGAAAAATAGACACCTAGTTCTCAAGTGTGCTTCATAGTTTTAAGCTTAAGAATTCACTGCGATTCTTAAGCTTTTACATTTGAACTTGCTGTAGCGGCTAACTTCTCGCACGAACCAATCACAAAGCAAAAATCAGCCCATCTAAAGCCCCTCTGGCAAGAATCCACACCAAGATGTTACGTTGCGCTCACCCAAGCTCTAAACCCTCAATTCTTTACATTTCACAATCCACGCAAAAGCACACTCCATAACTCGTCTAACTCACGCTCATCTAGATGTGTGCTATTTTGCTCATTCAAAAACCACTCGACCTTGATAAGTGAAAGACTCTCTCCTGAGGCACACTCTGGATGCGCACCAATAAATCCACGCCCAACGACAACCTCACTAGAGAGTTCTCCCTCGCAAAGTGAGCAATGCGACAAAGCATGCGTACGCCCCTCATGCAATAGCATAGAAGCATACGCCTCTAAAACTGCGCGTCTAGGGTCTTGTCTAACTATCTTTCGCGCGAGTTCATCTAAATGCACGCAATAAAACTCCTCAAGCTCTCCAACATCACGCAGATGCACATACAAAAGGCGCAAATATTGCTGCCAAGCATAGCGCCTTGGATTCTCCTGCTCCCATGTATAACCCAGATGCATGACATGCCTAAGCCTTGGAATCACACCATCATTATCCTCTTCGAAATCTATCTTATGCCCGATTTGTATCACACTGTGACGCGCGCCATAGAAACGGTATAGCCTCGCTAGTTTGCGCGGTGTTAAAACACTAACCCATAAATCCTCTTCGCGTACCGCCCTGATATCAACAACAAACCCTTGCAAGCTACTCCTATCGAACTATCTTCATAAACATGAATTAACTAGTTTTCGCCTATAATCACCGCAAATTTTTTGCCACATTTTACGTCTTTAGCACGTAAAGATGGCTAAAGGGGTCATGTGTCTGCCTTTATTCTAAGCACTCTTGAAGCGCTACGCGAAAGCACAATTGTACTCACGTCAAAGGGTATTGAGCTATATGAGAGGCTAGATAAAAACGCTAGTGGAGATGTGAGCTTGCGCGCTGATATGGCATGCGAGGAGATTTTTCACAAGCATTTACGTGAATTTGGCACGATACACTCAGAAGAGAGTGGAATCATGCAAGGAAAAGGAGAGGATATCATCTATCTTGATCCGCTTGATGGCAGTGATAACTTCTCCTCACAAATCCCGTACTATGGCGCGTCTATCGCGCTTTGCAATAAACATGGAAGTGTGAAAAGTGCAATTGTGGCAAACTTCTGCTCCAAGGATGTTTTTATTCGCGATTCCTCGTGTGCACTAAGAGGAAATATGGATTCTGAGCTTTCAAGCTTTTCTCCACTTTCACTCATACAGAAGTCAAACAAGCTAGGAATCTTTGAGGGCGCATATCGCGATTCAAGGTTAGCTGAATCGCTGCATTCAAAAAAGCTAAAATTTCGCTCGCTAGGCGCAATCGCGCTTTCGCTCTCATACGCGCATAGTGTAAATTTCGTCCTAATCGCTGGTAAATTGCGCGATCATGATATAAAGGCTGGGCTACACATAGCCTCTGACCTTTTTATCCACAAAGATGAAAAACGGTTGTTAATTAGCCACGATGAGACGATTTTCAACAATATCTTAAAGCTTATCACCACAAAAGGATAGAGTATGGGATTTACCGACTTTTTCAAAACCTTTACCAGGGAGCGCGCCAAAGAGGGAGACTCCCCTAGCCACTGGGTAAAATGCCCTGGATGCAGCGCACTAATGTATTACAAAGAGGTTTTATCACAGCACCACGTCTGTCCAAAGTGCAACTTCCATATGAGAATCTCACTAGATGAACGAGTCAAAAGTCTCTGCGATGATGGGACACTAGTCGAGCATGATATATCACTAGAGCCAACCGATCCGCTAACGTTTGTCGATAAGAAAAGCTATAAAAAGAGAATCGAGGAAGGCAAAAGCAAGACTGGTCGCGCCAGCTCAGTGCTAAGCGGCGAATGCAGAATCGATGGCGTAGGTGTACAGATAGTAATTTTCAACTTTGCATTTATGGGTGGTAGCCTAGGCTCAGTAGAGGGCGAAAAGATAGTGCGCGCTGTAAATCGTGCAATTGGGCGACGCCAAGGACTTGTAATCCTAAGCACTAGCGGCGGGGCGCGAATGCAAGAGAGTACTTACTCGCTAATGCAAATGGCAAAAACGAGTGCAGCACTAGCAAAACTATCTGAGGCAAGGCTACCATTTGTATCCGTGCTGACCGATCCAACAATGGGTGGCGTTAGCGCATCATTTGCATTTTTGGGCGACATTATCATCGCCGAGCCGGGTGCTATGATAGGCTTTGCTGGTGCGCGCGTCATCAAGCAAACTATCGGAGCTGACCTACCAGAAGGCTTTCAAACTGCGGAATTTTTGCTAGATCATGGGCTAATAGACATGATAGTTCATCGTAAAGACATGAAAAAAACACTCGGCGATATCTTACGATTCTTAAATCCACACGATGAAAATCCGTATATACACCATATCTAAGGTTGAGCGTGATTCTTATACGGATATTTGCGCTCATTTTACAAAACTATCTAGAAGCTTTGGCGTGGAGCTAGAGATGGTAGATGTGTTTAATAAAAGTATCGCAAATGCGCAAAAGTCGACAAATAGTGGAGAATCTAAACGCGAATACAGTATGGCACTTGAGAAGTATATTGCCAACGGGCACAATATCGCCCTCACGCCAGAAGGCAAACTTTTAGATTCTTATCAATTTGCTGATATTTTTAATTCAAGGAGTGAGATAAATTTCTTTATCGGTGGGGCGTATGGCTTTGAGGAGCGATTCCTTCTGGGCTGTCATCAGTGCATATCCCTAAGCCCCTTAACAATGGGGCATAAAATTGCAAAAGCAGTGCTTGCTGAGCAGATTTATCGCGCACTAAGCATCATAAATAACCACCCTTACCATAAGTAAAACATAGGAGAATCTATGCGAGAGAGCGAATATAAATTTTTTGAAACGCTCCTTTTGACGCGACAACAGCAGATCTTAAGGGATATCACAGAGAGCGATAAGGAACTAGCTATGCTCGGCGAACAAAAGCTAAGCGATGAGCTAGATTATGCGAGTGCGAGTGCGGAGAGCTTGGTCGGCTCATCTATATCTCTTCGCCAAAGGCATGAGCTAGAAGACATAAACATCGCACTCAGAAAGATTAGAAGTGGCACTTATGGCATTTGCGATATGTGCGAAGAATCGATTAGCATTCAACGGCTAAAAGTCAAGCCTCACGCAAAATATTGCATAACCTGCCGTGAGATAATAGAAAAACGACCAAACTAAGGAGGGTAAAATGAAAGCAAAGCGGTTTACAATTTTTTGGCTACTTTTTAGTATTGCTACAGGGCTATATGTATATAGCTTTAATGCCGATTCCTATACATTTAATCCACCATTTAGCACGACACAAGTCACACTTTTGGTTGCCATATGGATTCTTATCCCGCTGGCTATATTTTTCCTCCTTAGCCTCGCGCTAATGACGCTTGGTAAATTCTCATGCATGCTGAGTGAATATCACGACAAAAAAGACTATGAGCTATTCTTGCAGCAGATTCTCTTTCAAGGTATAGGGCGCGAGTTCAAAGCCGTATTTAAAACCACACGCTTTAGACATCTCTCTGGTATTTTGCGCCGTTTTAATCTCACACCAAACACGCAATCCACCCTAAGTAATGAAAGCGAGATTGATGCACTCATAGAGGCTAGCGCGAAAATTAAAAGTGGAGAGGTAGTAGAGCTCAGGAGATTCCATGTTGAGCAAAATTCCGCACTTAATATCAAAAACCAACTAAATCGCCTAAAAAACGACCCAAAATCAGCCCTTGAAATAGTCAAAAAACAGGATACACCAGAGCTTTTACGTCATGAAGCGATATGCGAACTGATAAAAAATGGCGAAGAAAAAGAGGTGCGAAAATACCAAAAAAGCATCCCTATTGATAGAGAAATCGTAAATACACTGATAGATTCATACAAGGATAAAAAAATATCCCTGACACACGAAGAGATTGTAAATTTTACCTCTGAGGCTGGCTTTATGGCAAAAGACTATCTAGATCTTGCGCGCACTCTCAAAGGAATCCTAGAGCCAGATTCTTGGCTTAAGCTATTTGAAATGCTAGCCGACTCAAGCGATATCGCTGAGGAAGCATATTTATACGTGTTAATCGAGCTTGAAATGATTGAGCGTGCAAATGAGCGATTAGCCACCTGCGCAAAAGATGACTTTTTGAAAGTTCGAGCACTACTTGAACTACGCAAAATAGGTAGTATCTATCCAGCTGAGCTATTCTTTTTCTAGCCTAAATACACAAGAATCTAGTCATGAACTTGGCTAGATTCTTATTTCTACCGCAAAATTAAACTCTCCAAAGAAGTATAAAACAGAGACAAAACAGGAAATGATCCAACTATAAATGGGGATAAAAATACGAAGATAAAAACTCAACCATCTCTGTGTAAATTCAAAATTTTTACCAAATATTTATTGATAAAAGTAGATTTTCAAGCGAGATTTTTGGAAATTTTACATATTTAATTTTTTTAAAAAAAATCTATAGATATATTTCGTTATACTTTTAAATATATATTGATAATATGATACCAAAAGGAATGCAAAAATGGTCGGCAAAACAACTGCAATATCCTGTATTGTAGCCTTGGCATTACAGGCTGAAGTTTTTGAACTAGGAAAGATAGAGGTTAACGCAAGCAGCCAACAAGGCAAGGCTAGCGATGGAAGTGTCGTTACAATCGACAAAGACGAGCTAGAAGCGCGCGAAATAAAACGACTATCAGAAATAGCAACCTCCACCGCCGGTCTGTATGTTGACAAGAAGGGCGCAAGAGGGGAAAAGAACTTCACAGTTCGTGGATTTGATGCGCGCCATGTGCCACTTTTTATAGATGGGATTCCTGTATACGTACCTTATGATGGCAATACAGACTTTAATCGCTTCACAACTTTTGATCTCTCAAGAATCGAAGTTTCAAAAGGTGCGAGCTCCGTGCTATATGGCATGAATACAATGGGTGGCGCGATAAACCTTATCTCACGAAAACCATCGCGCGAATTTGAAGGAAATATTGGCTATGGCTTTGAGACTGGACGTAGCAGTGATACTTTAGGAAATAATCTAGAACTAAATTTAGGCACGCGCCAAGAGAAATTTTATACACAAATTGGCGGTAGCTTCTTTGAGGACAAAGGAGAACAACTATCAAAAGACTTCAAGGAGGGTGCGCTTGCAAATAATGAAGATGGTGGGCGAAGAGAATCTTCACTACAAAGAGATAGCAAAGTAAGCGCAAAAGTCGGCTTCACTCCAAATGCAAGCGATGAATACACAATTGCCTATACTCGCGCCGATGGACGCAAGGAAGTTCCAAACTATGCTGGACGATACACAAGTGCGCAATTTAGAAATGCTACTCGCTACTGGGATTGGCCAAACTGGGATAGAGAATCGCTCTACTGGCTCTCTTACACGCGTTTTCATGATTTCTATCTAAAAACAAAAGCTTTTCGAGATGCATACGAAAACTCCCTAAGAAGCTATAAAGACAAATATCGCACAAAACTTGCAAACAGCAATCCGATAAGCTACTACGATGACTTAAGCTATGGTCTTGGGGTTGAGCTTGGGACTGATTTAAAAAATCATGCACTAAAGGTCGCCTTTGGTTATAAATTTGACCGCCATAACGAGCGTGACGATGGCGAACCACGCCAAACTTCAGAAGACAAAAGTCACAGCATAGGGTTAGAAGACACGATAAGACTTAACGAAAATAGCACTCTAGTTTTAGGCGCAAGCTACGATGCGCGAGAGGCACTCAAGGCGCAAGATTATGCTGTTGTAGGTAAAAGTGGTGGCAAAAATATCTACAAAATGGTCGATTTTGATGTAAATAAAAGAGATGCGTTTAACTACCAACTCGCACTCAATCATCAATTCGATAATAGCAGTGAAGGACGCATAAGCTATGCGAAAAAAAGCTACTTTCCAAGCATGAAAGATCGCTATTCTACGCGTTTCCAGCGAAATATCCCAAATCCATTCCTAAATCCAGAAATTGCGGAGCATTTTGAAATAGGCTATGCAAAAACTTTTACCGATTCTCTCAGGGTTGATAGTTCACTATTTTACTCACGCGTAAAAGATACGATTAATAACGTCGGAACTGGTCTTTTTTACGGCTCTGGCTCTAACAAGCATGAGATCCAGCAGGCACGCAATATGAACAAAGCAACATATAGCGGAATCGAGCTCAGTGCTATATATGCCGTGGGCGACTTTGAGCTTAATGCAAACTACGCATATATTCACGCCAAAATAAAAGATAACGGACAAAATATTATCGTAGAAGACTTGCCAAAACACAAAGGATACCTACAAGCAACATATCGCGCATCTTCTAGACTGAGCTTTAATATCGCACAAGAGTTGCAGTCTAGCTTCAATTCTGCAAACTCAAGCCTAATGACAAAGCTTGGAGGATTTGGAGTAACACATGCAAAAGTTAGCTTTGCGCCTGCAAACTCACTAAGACTAGAGACAGGAATCCGCAATATCTTTGATCGCAACTACGAATATCGCGAAGGATATCCAGAAGAGGGGCGTGTATTCTTTGGAAATCTTCGCTATAAGTTCTGAGACAACACTCGCAGGAATTATTCTTAAGAATCGATTCCTTGCGATTAATATGGAATAAAATTTATGAAAAAACTCCTTCTTATTTTATGCCTCTATGTGAATTATATTTTCGCATTAGATGATGTTGAATTTTCAAAATTTATCACCAAAAATAGCCTCAATTTTGAGCTACTAAAAAGTCCACCCTCTAAAATATATGCAAGCAATCCAACCCTTCTATACCTCCTGTATGCACTTGATTCCTCGCGTATTATCGGTTCAAATTTTGAGTGGAATCAACACGAAAAGCCATACTTAAAAAAAGATGTTTTGGAGCTCCCAGTCGTTGGTGGATTCTTTGGACAGGGCAAGATCCCAAACATAGAGATGCTATTGTCCTTGGACCCAGAGCTTATTCTTTTAAGTGCTTCATCTAAAAATATAAAAAATATGGTCAATATTTTTGGTTCTATTAAAAAACCAATGCTCTATTTAAAAAGTACCACTCTAGAGGATTACATTATTTCGCTTGAAATTTTAGGGCGTGTTATAAAAAAAGAGAAGCGCGCAAACAAACTTATAGACCATGCAAGAGAATCGCTTGCATTCAGCCAAAAACTCCAAGAATCCATAGAGCGCACAGGAATAAAAAAACCAAGCGTCTACTATGCACAAGAGAGCGATGGACTCTCAACAGAGTGCGAAGGCTCGCCACATAGCGCGATAATCTCACTCTCTGGAGGAATCGAAGCACACAAATGCAAAGATATAGCCTCAGGCTATGGACGCGTAAAAGTGAGCTTTGAACAGGTCTTAGCCTATAATCCAGATGTAATTTTGATTTACGATCAAGATTTTTATAAAAAGATATATTCAGATCCAAAATGGTCACTCCTAAAAGCAGTAAAGAATCATCGCGCCTACTACATTCCGCGCGCTCCTTTTAGTTGGTTTGATAGACCGCCATCTTTCATGCGCTTCTTAGGGATTAAATGGCTTGCAAACATACTGCATAAAGAGCTTGCTAAAGTCGATATAAAGACCGAAACACGCGAGTTTTATCGCCTATTTTTGGAGCTTGAGCTAAGCGAAGATGAGATTGTCAAGATTTTAGGTGACACCATATGAGTAAACGCTCGATTCTTGTTTTAATGGTTCTTTTGCTTGCTTCTGTATTTAGTTCACTGCTTTTGGGCAAATACACCTTCGGTGCTGATGAATATTTGCGCTATTTTTTAGCGATTCTTACCGGCGAAAATCTAAGTGATTTTCAAGTAATTCATACACTAATTGGCGAGATTCGCTTCCCGAGGATCATGGCATGCCTGCTTATTGGTGCATCGTTGGCAATTTCAGGCGCGACATACCAGGCTATGTTTGTCAATCCGCTTGTTTCGCCTTCTATCCTTGGAGTGCTAAATGGTGCAGCATTTGGTGCAGCATTGGGCATGTTTCTTCGCGTTGGCGAGGTGGCTATTTGGTTGAGCACTTTTATTTTTGGATTCCTAGCAGCTCTGCTTGCGCTCTTAATCTCTGTGCTATATTCACGCTCTGGAGGTATTATCATGCTCGTGCTTGGCGGTGTAATTAGTAGCTCTCTGTTTACTTCGTTACTCTCGATTCTTAAATATGCCGCCGATCCAACAGATACACTTCCCAGTATCACATATTTTTTGATGGGAAGTCTTAGTTTTGTCTCAAAAGATTTTCTTGTGCTCTCTGCGTTTCCGATGCTTTTTGGGATAGTAGCTTTGGCGTGTAGCGGAAAATACTTAAACGCACTAAGCCTAGGAGAAGAAGAGGCGAAAAGCCTAGGAATCGATACATCTAGAGTGAAAATTTTGATGATTTTGCTGGCAACTTTTACAAGCACACTGAGCGTAACGATAGCTGGGGTTATCGGCTGGATTGGACTTATCATACCGCACATGGCACGTTTTATATATAGTGCGGATAACCATAAAGTACTGGTAGCATCAGCAATTATTGGAGGTATATTTTTGCTCTTTTGCGATAGCTTCTCGCGTCTTGTTTTTACTTTTGAGATTCCTATAGGTATTGTAACTTCGCTATTTGGTATTCCTGTGTTTGTGCTAATTTTACGTCGTGCCAACAAGAGTTTCTAATGTTACTTGAAGTGAAAAATTTATATTTCAAATATAAAGATCGCACAGTATTAGAAGATATCAGCTTTTGCATCAAAAGCGGTGAGGTACTGGCGATTCTTGGAGCAAACGGAAGCGGAAAGACGACTCTTTTAAAAGTTATATTAGGACTTTTAAAACCAAAAGGTGATGTGACAATCGCTAATAAAAGCATACACAAATATACAAAACGCGAACTAGCAAGTCTAGTTTCATACATCCCACAAATACACAATTACAGCTACGACTACACAGTTTTAGATATCGTGCTAATGGGCGCATTGCATCGCACACCGCTATTTTCAAGCTTTTCCACGCAAGATAAGAATCTAGCCAAAGAATCGCTAGAAAAAATGGGAATCATACATCTAAGTGATAAGCCATACACAAAAATAAGTGGTGGCGAACGACAACTCGCCTATATTGCACGTGCGCTAGTACAAGGAGCAAAAACTATATTCATGGATGAGCCTACAAATGGGCTTGATTTTGGGAATCAAATTAAACTTTTGGAGATGATTCGCTCCCTTAGAGATGACGGCTACACATTTGTACACACAACACACCATCCAAGACATGCAAAATTTGTATCTACACGCGTGCTTTTTCTAAAAAATGGCAGGATTCTTGGCTTTGGTAATGGAGATGAGATGATTTCAAACAAAAATATAAGCGAAATATATGGAATTGAGTATGAAAAATATCGTGATTTACTCTAGGATTCTTCACTAGTTCTAGCGTGCATATTTTTAAAAAATCTACCCTTTGTGTTGCAATGTGCCACAAAGTCAAGGAACTGGCGATAAAATCGGCTAAACATAAGAATCTGAAATACTCTAACCTTAGAAAAAATTAGCTAAAATGCACCGAAATTGTCAATTTGTTTATATGAAAGTTAAGGCTTTTTATGCAGTTCAGCTCCACGCTAGATTCCCTAAAAGTATATGAAGCAGGCAAGCCCATTGAGCTTGTCGTGCGCGAATATGGAATAAACCCAGATGATGTCATCAAACTCGCTTCAAACGAGAATCCATTCGGTACGCCACCAAACGTAGTAGAAGCGATAAAGGCGTGCGCACACAACGCATATCGATATCCTGATGATTCTATGTTTGAGCTCAAAGAAGGCTTGGCAACGCGCTTTGGCATCAAAAGTGAAAACATAATCATCGGACAAGGTAGCGACCAGGTCATCGAAATGGCAGTGCATGCAAAATGCAACAAGGAATCTAGCGTGCTAATGGCTGGGATCACATTTGCGATGTACGAGATTTACGCGAGACAAACAGGTGCAAAGATCATCCGCACAAAGAGCCAAAAACACGATTTAAATGAGTTTTTGGAGATTTATAAGCGCGAGAATCCAAGCGTAATCTTCCTCTGCTTGCCAAACAATCCACTAGGAGAATCTCTAGATACAAGCGATGTATATCGATTCTTAGAAAAAATTGATAGCAATACTCTAGTTATGGTAGATGGCGCGTATCAGGAGTATGCGGCATTTAAAGACAGCAAAAAGGCGATAGATGCGAGCGATTTGATCGCGCGATTCCCAAACACAATCTATCTCGGAACGTTTTCTAAAGCTTATGGACTAGGCGGTATGCGCGTAGGTTATGGGATCGCAGAAGCAAACATAATCAGGACTCTTCACAAAGTGCGTGCACCTTTTAATATCACAACTCCTTCGCTTGCTGGTGCAATTGCTGCGCTTAATGAGTTGGAGTTCGTCAAGTCTAGCATCAAGGATAATTTTAAAGAGATGGCACGATATGAGGCATTTGCCCGTGATTTTGGACTTGAATTTATCCCGTCATTTACAAATTTCATCACAATCCTTCTTGGTGAATACGCAGATTCTTCTGAGCTTTCAGAGTGGCTTTTGCGTCGCGGGCTAATTATTAGGAATCTAAAATCTTACGGACTAAATGCGATAAGAATTACAATTGGCACAGAGACACAAAACAGTCGTGCGCTCACACTTGTTAAAGAATTTTTGGATAAGCAAAAATGAGGAATTTAAGAGCAAATTTGGGAGATTTTAGTGGACTTTAGGACGCTTTTTAATCAGATACAAAACCTTTATACAAGGCTAAACATCAAGCAAAAGCTCGTCATTTTAGGTGCGGTAGTTGGCGTAGTTGCATTTATCGCATTCCTGATACTCTACAATGGCGGCAAGGGCAAAAGCCTGGATGGATATGCGGTGCTGTTTGAAGGAGTTAGCTCACAAGATGGCGCGCTAATAGTGCAGCATCTAACGCAGGCGCAAATCCCTTACAAGCTTCCAAAAGAGGATACGATTCTCATTCCAGAGGATAAGGTCTATGAGGAGAGGCTAAAGCTCGCAAGCAGCGGTATTCCAAAGAGTAGCAAAGTCGGCTTTGAAATCTTTGACAAGCAAGAATTTGGTGCTACAGACTTCGATCAGCGTGTAAAGTTTATCCGCGCTACCGAGGGTGAACTAGGAAGGACTATAGAGAGCTTAACACCCATCGAAAAGGCATCAGTGCACATTGCGATTCCTAAAGATTCTGTATTTGTAAGCAAAGAGACACCGCCGACAGCATCTGTTGTGTTGCGAATGCGCCCTAGCATGTCACTCACTCCAGCGCAAGTATTAGGAATCAAAAATCTAGTCTCCGCAGCTATCACTCGCCTAGAGGCTGAAAATGTAAGAATCGTGAACGAAAATGGCGAACCACTTGGCGAGGGTGATGAGCTGACAACCTCAAAAGAGATGGCAACAATCCAAGCACGCTATCGACAAAGTTTTGAGCGTTCACTAGAAGAAAAAATCATAAATATACTAGCCCCTGTAATTGGTGGAGCTGATAGGGTCGTAGCAAAGGTAACGGCTGAATTTGACTTCAGTCAAAAAGAGAGTACGCAGGAGCTATTTGACCCAAATAACGTCGTACGAAGCGAACAAACACTCGAGGAGAAGCGAGAAGGCTTTAAACCAAAAGAGATAGGTGGTGTCCCAGGAGCCGTCAGCAACATAGGTCCAGTTCAAGGGCTAGATGATGCAGAAACACGCGACAAACATGAAAAATCGCAGACTACGACAAACTTTGAGGTAAGCAAAACAGTCTCAAGCATTAAAGGTGAGTTTGCTACCATTAAGCGACTTTCAGCGGCTGTCGTAGTAGATGGAAAATATCGCACTACTACAAATGAGCAAGGCGGAGAGATTCTCGAATACATTGCGCTTAGCGATGAAGAAATGGAAAAAATAAACGGTCTAGTACGTCAAGCAATGGGCTTTAACAGCTCACGAGGAGACGAGGTAACAGTTAGCAACTTTGAATTTGATGCAAAAAGTGCTGGCTATATACCAAAAAGTACAGCAGAGCAGTTTATTCAAGGGCTAGAAAAGTTTGCAGGTCCATTTATGCCTATGCTAAAGTATCTCATTGTTGGTCTGATTCTCTTCATCTTCTATAAGAAAATCATCGCGCCATTTGCTGAACGTATGCTAGAAGTACACGAGGACGAAGACGAAGAGATAGAGTCCCTCATCAAACTCGAAGATGATGATGAAGATGCACTTACTAAGTTTAATGAGATGAAACGGCGAGTAGAGGATCAGCTAGGACTTGGTGGTGGAGTGAGCGAGGATGAGATTAAATATGATGTTTTACTAGATAAAATGCGTGAAATTGCCACAGAGAAACCAGAGGAAATAGCAGCGATATTCCAGACGCTTATCCGCGATGAGCTAGGACTTGATGATGTCGCTGCAAAGCTCTTAGCCGATGCGAAAGCCAAAAAATAGGATAACACTATGAATCTAGGACCACGACAGCAGGCGCAATATGACGAAATGAGCATGGCAGAGAAGATTGCCATTTTGCTTATTCAGCTCGGAGATGAGATTACTGGCGAGGTCTTTTCGCATTTAGAGCTAGATTCTATTACGGAAGTATCAAAGTACATCGCACAAAGTGGTGGCGTGGATAAGTCCATTGCCACAGCAGTACTCGAAGAGTTTTATGCTATTTTCCAATCAAATCAATATATTAGCTCTGGTGGTTTAGAGTATGCAAAAGAGATTCTCTATCGCGTACTTGGTCCAGACGAGGCAAAAAAGGTTTTAGATAAGCTTGCAAAATCCATGCAAAGTGCGCAAAACTTCTCATATCTTGCACGAGTGCGACCGCAGCAGCTCGCTGACTTTATCATCAATGAGCACCCACAGACCATCGCACTAATACTTGCACACATGGATCCAAGCAGCGCAGCAGAGACGCTTAGCTACTTCACCGACGACTTACGTGCTGAGATTGCTATTCGTATGGCAAACCTAGGTGATATATCACCAAACGTAGTCAAGCGTGTCTCAACTGTACTAGAAAATAAACTAGAATCACTCACAAGCTACAAAGTCGAGGTTGGCGGCCCACGAGCAGTAGCAGAGGTATTTAACCGCCTCGGACAAAAAGCAGCAAAAGCAACGATTGCATATATTGAGCAAATTGACGAGCAACTGGCAAATGCTATCAAAGAGATGATGTTTACGTTTGAGGATATAGAGAAGCTTGACAATAACGCAATTCGCGAGATTCTCAAAATGGCAGACAAAAAAGAACTCACAATGGCACTCAAGTCAGCGCCAGAAGAGCTTAAGCAGAAATTCGTCTCAAATATGTCGCAACGTGCTGGAGAAGCTTTTATGGAGGAGATGCAATTCCTTGGTGCCGTCAAGGTCAAGGATGTGGAATCTGCACAAAGAAAAATCGTCGAAACAGTACAGTCTCTCGCAGAACAGGGAGTGATCCAAATCGGCGAACAAGAGGATATGATTGAATAACGATAAACAAAACGTCATCTCGACAGATGGACAAAGTCGACACAACATCAAACGGTATGAATTCAAGGTGCTCGATTCTTCTCTCAAGGAAGAGGACAAAGAATTCTATGAGTCAACAACGTCGCTCCAGCCAACAGTAGAAAGCGTAGAGATTCCTGCGCCGCCACCGCAACCTACCAGCACGATTGACATTGAGCTAATCGAAAAGCTTTTGCAAAAAAGTGATGGGTTGGCCGATTCTCTCCTTGGGGTACACTCATATCTTGAACGTCAACAAAAAGAGATGGATTCCCTCGTCAAAGAAGCACGCGAAGAGGCGCGACAGCTAGGGATTAGAGAGGGGCAGGAACAGATGAAAATGGCTCTGCAAGAAGAGGTTGAGGAGCAAAAGCACGCTCTAATCGCCTCTATTGAGATGCTAGAGAAGACAGCTAGTGGCATGGAGCGCCAGATAGAGAGTATTGAGCGTGAATTAAGCGCAATCGCCGTTGATATCGCAAAAGAGGTTATCGCAAAAGAGGTCGAACAAAATAGCGCGGAGGTGGCGAATGCACTCGCCAAGAATCTACTAGAATCTCTAAAAGATGCGACAAAGATTCTTCTAAAGCTAAATCCACAAGACTATGCGACCGTGATCAAGAGCTTTGAAGGCGAAGAGAGAATCAAGATCGAAGCAGACAAGGCAATAGCACGTGGGGGCGTGGTGATTCTTAGTGATAGTGGAAATCTTGATGGTACGATTCTTTCACGATTCCAGGCGATGAAGCGCTCTATTTTAGAAAACCTCGAACGGAGAGAGCAATGAAGCTAGAGGGGAAATCACTGCGTGAGCTCGAGGAGCTAAGCAAAGCAATTAGAGGGAGAATCCTAGAGGTCGTATCACACAACGGCGGACATCTAAGCTCGACGCTTGGTGCAGTGGAGTTAATCGTTGGCATGCATGCTGTATTCAACTCCGCACGCGATCCTTTTATATTTGATGTAAGCCATCAAGCATACGCACATAAGCTATTGACCGATCGGTGGGATTCCTTTGAGAGCTTACGGCAGATTAATGGGATTAGTGGCTTTACAAAGCCAAGTGAGAGTGAGCACGACTACTTCGTCGCAGGACACAGCTCGACATCAATTTCCCTTGGCGTTGGTGCAGCAAAGGCTATAAGACTAACCGGAGAAAAGAATCGAATCCCAGTAGTGCTAATCGGTGATGGTGCTATGAGTGCCGGACTAAGCTATGAGGCTCTAAATGAGCTTGGTGACAGAAAATATCCAATGATAATAATCCTAAACGATAATGAAATGAGTATCGCCGAGCCTATTGGAGCAATTAGCAAGTATCTATCACAAGCGATTGCAGGGCAGTTTTTCCAGTCGATCAAAGGCAAGGTCGAAAAACTCCTCTTTCATCTACCCGATTCTGCTAGCTATATGGCAAAACGCTTTGAAGAATCACTAAAGCTAATAACGCCTGGAATTCTATTTGAGGAGCTTGGGCTTGAGTATATAGGACCGATAGATGGGCACAACCTCAAGGAGATAATCGAGACTTTGCGCATTGCAAAACAGATGAATCGTCCAGTCATCATCCATGCCCAGACGCTAAAAGGAAAGGGCTATAAAATAGCAGAGGGGCATCTTGAGCATTGGCATGGCGTTGGACCATTTGATATAAACAGTGGAGAATCGCTAAAAAAATCCTCCACAAATACTCCGACTGATATCTTCTCAAAGACACTTCTTGAGCTAGCAAGAATCGATGAAAAAATAGTCGGTGTAACAGCTGCAATGCCTAGTGGAACTGGACTTGGCGCGCTTATCGATGAGTTTCCCGAGAGATTTTGGGATGTGGCTATCGCCGAACAGCATGCAGTAACATCTATGGCCAGCCTTGCAAAAGAGGGCTTTAAGCCATTTGTCGCGATATACTCGACATTTTTACAGCGTGCATACGACCAGCTAATACATGATGTTAGCATTATGCGTCTACCTGTACGATTTGCCATTGATCGTGGTGGCATTGTCGGTGAGGATGGCGAGACACATCAGGGCGCATTTGATGTTGGATTCTTACGTACGATTCCCCACATGACCATATTTGCGCCTCGAGATAACGCCACGCTAAAACAGGCTGTGAAATTTGCTGCTGATTTTGATAGCGATGCACTGGCTTTTAGATACCCACGAAAGAGCTTTGTGCTTAAAGATGGTGATTTTAGCGATTCTCCTTTTGCCTATGGAAAAGGAGAGGTACTAATCGAAGGGAGCGATGAGATATTGCTCCTTGGCTTTGGTAATGGCGTAGGACGCGCATATGAAGTACAAAAGCGTCTATCACACAGCGGCTGTGAGGCAGGATTGGTCGACCTCCGTTTTGTAAAACCGCTTGATAACGAGCTACTATCTGAACTATCACAGAGGTATAAGTACTGGTTTGTATTTAGCGATAATTCAAAAATAGGTGGCGTATCTAGTGCGCTTTTAGAATGGAGTGCCGAGACAGGAGCCAATGTAAGAATCATATCACTCGAATTTGACGATGAGTTTATCGAGCATGGTAGCGCAGATATGGTCGAACAGAGGCTTGGTCTAGACCTGGATGGACTTTTGCGCACGATTAAAGAGTGGCTAGAGAGATTTGCAAATAGCTAGAAGAATCGATGGATTTTTCTAGTCTTAAGTTATCCGGAGTTGTATCATTGGCGGACGAGCTTGGCAATCGTTAATGACTTTTACCTAGGCTCAGTTACTGTGAGACTTTAGAGCGGAGCTAGTTATAATTTGGCTCTTAACCTGTAAATGTTTTCACAAGTTTTAGATTCTTTGCTATTGCACAAATCATATAAAAATAAGACGAGCAAAGAATTACTCGCATCAGGCGTGCCTCCTCTATCCTGCTAGCGTGCTAAGAATCCCCTATCTTGCCAAGCACCACTTTGTAGCAATTCCATTGTAGCATATCCTCGGGCTTGTTGATTTTGACATTATTTAGAGCTTTTTGGACTTTGATTGATGAGAGCTCAAAGGCAGCATTCATCGGCGCGTATATCTCGCGCTTAGCGTGCTCACGATCTTTGATATAGTTCGCATATTCTCTTGGTATCGCACTTCGAACCTCATTTGAGCCGTTTTCAAAATGCATCACATTTAACTCATATCTGTACTCAAGGCTCATCGTCGGCGCAAAGTGATAGTCCGCGCCAAAAAATTCAAAATAATCCCCACCAGCCTTTCTAACGATATCCACCACCACTTCGCGCGATGGGATATTTTCTAGTTTTGAGAGCTTATCAAGCACGAGAATCGTCCATTGTTTGCGCTCCATTTTGTCCTTTTCTGGGTCTTCTGCCAGCTCTTTTAGCACGCCGCTCAACCTCATTTGAGTAGCCATTCATCTGCTTCATCGCCTCATTGAAACTCTGCTCGTTAGGACTTATCTTGTTTGGGTCATACTTTTTCTCAGCCAAGGTCTTTGCATGGCCTAGGCTTTGCGTAATTAACTCTGGAATACCTCCCCTCCTTATTTGATGAAAATCCACGCAGTCTTGTCGCTACCGCTTCCAATAGGACGCACTATGACTTCAAATCGCCCTGCAGTGTCCACTCCAGTAACACCTTTTATTGTCCAATAATGACGAAAGCCCGTAACTGTGTAATTTGTAACAATATTCTCAACGTGCTCGGGCTTTATCACGCTTCCATTAAATTGTGCAAAATCATATGCTCCGCCATACCCAACCGTCTCGGTAACTACTAGGATATTGCCACTATGATCTATAGAAGTGCTCATAGGCACAGAGCTACTATATACCTCTTCCCCTTGTGCAGATATGATCGCCTTTATACGAACAGATTTTAACGATAATGCTGATCCAGCATACACGCAATTAGCAGCAATTAACGTGCTCCATAGAAATGCAGAAATTATTCGCTTTTTCATAAGAAGCCTCCTTGAGATTTTTCTCAACACTTTTTATAAGCAAATATAATTCTAGCAAGTGTGACTTTAGCAAGAATCACATATTCAAAATAGTTGGATAAATTAGCTATTTTTAGGCTAGAAGCAGGGTTTTTATCTACAAGAATTCATAAAATAAAAATATGATAGCTAGAAACAGACTGCATTCACATGCGATTGCAACTCTCCAACATGCTCAATTCCATCGATTGTATACTGAAAGCTAATGCCTTTTTGTGGCTCAAGCATCTGACTGATAGTTTCTTTTTTTACAATCAATGGCTTTAAGCGGTAGCGAAGCTTATCTAGTGGTTTTTTGGTAGTAGGGGATAGCTCAATGGTAATAATGCACTCTTTTAAGCGATATTTACTCCGATTTACAATCTCTCCTTCGACTAAAAATACCTGAGGTGTAAATTCTAATCTCTGATTAAAACCAATATTAAGTTGCGTAGGATAGACGATACGCGTGATAGCAAGCTCTATTAAAAATGGTGTAACAGCGAGCAGGATAAAAGATGTAAGAATCGAAAATGACGCTAACAACGAGTGCTCGCGGAGCATGACACCAAGAGCAAACAGCAAGATAAAAAGAATAAAAACAAAAGCAATAAGCCCTATTTCAACAGGCGTGAGGCGCATGATATATGGAATAAAAAGTGCAATGTATTCATTTATCACATCCATGCATACCTCCTTAAAATCTAAAGCTCTGCACTTAGCAATTCTTGTCGAGCCAACAAGAATTACTAAGTCATGCTCAAGCTAAAACCACTCAAGCAAAAAGAATCTAGCCCTTCACACCAATTGATACTTGACTAGCTATCTTTGCGTGAATTTTTCTCTACTATTCCGCTGACACCACGTCTACGCACAAGCTCTTGACGTACCATGTCTGGATTAATATCACTATAAGCCAATCCAACGAGCGCATGATAGAGTAAGTCGGCGGCCTCGTATATTATCTCGTGCTTGTCGTTGTCCTTTATGGCAAAGCTCAGCTCAGCCGCCTCTTCAACAATTTTTTTACCAATTGTATTTTCACCCTTACTAAAGAGCTTTGCGGTATAAGATTCTTCCCTTGAGGCGTGCTTACGCTCCAATATCTCGTGGTAGAGAGTATCAACTACGCCATATATCGCGCTCACATCATGCTTTGACTTCTCACTAGTTTTATCCAAACTATAAGAATCACAAAACTCCACACGAGTAAAAAAACAACTGCGATTCCCTGTATGGCATGCGACGCCACACTGTTTTACTTTAAGAAGAATCGTATCATTGTCGCAGTCTAAAAATATCTCACGAACCTCTTGAGTATGTCCGCTACTCTCACCCTTTTGCCAGATTCTCCCCTTTGAACGGGAGAAGTAATGGGCGATTCTAGTTTGACGCGTAAGAGAAAGTGCCTCTTGATTCATGTAGGCTAGCATAAGGACTTCGCCACTCTCAATATCCTGAGCGATGGCTGGTAGCAGCTCGTGTTTTGCCCAATTAATAGAATCAAGCCCCACGCTCATCTACTCAGCCTTTGCCGCAGCTTTTTGGCGCTCTTTGGTGTCTAGCCATAAATTTGGCGTAGAGCCACCAGGCGTTAGGAATATCTTTGCGTCTTGATTCTCTCTTAGTGCATCGTTGAACCTACCCTGCACCTCGATTTGACGTAACTCAAGCAGCCTAGGACTCAAGCTTTCAGCAACAAGCTTATTCCCTTTGGATTGTGCTTCGGCCTCGATGACTGTCGCATCGGCTATACCTTGTGCATTGATTCTCTTCGCATCAGCCTCACCCTTGGCGAGAGCGACCTGCTTCTCTGCCTCTTGACGAGCACGCTCCACCTCATATCTCACACGCTCTGCCTCTTGGCGCGCCACCTGGACACGCTCTATCTGCTCTTTGATTTTAGGTGGCAGGACTATTTCACGCAGCTGGATTGAGCTTAGCTGCACTGGCATATTGTCCAGTTTTTCGACATTTTCACGGATTAGCTGATCGATTAGGTCGGCAATCTCATTTCGTCTAGTTGGTAGCTCCTCAGCAGGGAATCGCCCCACAACATTTCGTACCACATCGCGCACGACTGGATTTATAATCTTTTGCTCCCAAGTGAGACCCCATGTAGCTATCGTCTGTGGCGCACCTAGTGGATTTAACTTGTATTGGACGGTGATTTCAATAGAGACCGGCAAGCCACGAGAATCAAGTACAGAAATCGCCTCATTGGATAGGATTCCTTCATTACGCCCGCGGATTCCCATATCCTCTGTGCTAGAAAAGTTAATAATCCGCACTTTTGTATCCACTATGATAATTTTTTGCAAAACCGGGACAAAGAAGTGCAAGCCCGGCTGGAGAGGAATGTTATCAAACTTACCAGCGGTAACCTTAATCCCAACCTCGCCTGAGTTTATGATCGTAAAAGGCTTTGTAAACGCAATGAGTATCGCAGCGATAATGAGCGCATAAAAAATACCCGCCTTTTTACCCATGTTTTTAAAAATCTCAGGTGGCTGAAACCCACCACCGCCATCATTGCCGCGGTTTTGTCGTGGTTGCTCCTCATTTGGAGAATCCTCGCGCTTATCACCTTGACCAAAGCCACGATTCTTGTTTCTTAGATGCTCGTTCAAATCAATTGGCATGTTTTTCCTTAGTTAATATAGGTTAGATATTTGTTAAAGTCTGGATTCCTACCATATACGACATCAAAGTAGGCACTTTGCAACTTTTGTGTGATTTCCCCTCGCTTGCCTGCACCAATAGTGCGGAAATCTAACTCGCGCACTGGAGTAACTTCAGCCGCTGTTCCTGTAAAAAATGCCTCATCAGCAATATATACCTCATCGCGAGTAATCCTACGCTCTAGTACAGTGTAGCCCATACTTCTAGCTAGCTCGATAACAGTCGCTTGGGTTATCGATTCTAATGAGTTGTCATGCGGAGGCGTGATGATAACACCATCTCGAACGATGAAAAAGCACTCGCCACTACCTTCAGCGATAAAGCCATTATCATCTACAAGTAGTGCTTCCTCAAATCCGCATGAAATAGCCTCATCTTTAGCCATCTGCGAGTTTAGGTAGTTTGCACTAGCCTTTGCCTTGCCAAAGCTTGATTTTATGGAGTTTCGAACAAAAGATGAGGTTTTGACGCGGATCCCCTGTACTAGTCCATCATCGCCTAGATATGCGCCCCACTCCCACGCGGCGATAGCGACATTCACTGGGGCTTTTCTATGATAGACGCCCATTACGCCATAGCCGAGAAATATAATCGGACGAATATAGACATTTCCGTCAAACGTATTATTTTTAAGTAGCTCAATTTGTGCTTTTTCAAGCTCTGCTTGCGTGTACGGAGAATCGATTGCTACAATTTTTGCTGAATTTAATAACCGCTTTGTATGGTCTTGTAGACGAAAAATCGCTAAACCTTTGTCTGTCTTGTAAGCTCGCGTACCCTCAAATACGCTATTTCCGTAATGCAATGTATGTGAAAGGACGTGAATTTTTGCTTCACCCCATGGGATTAGCTTCCCATCCATCCAGATATATTGTGACTCTTTCATATAGTGCTCCAAAATCTTAAGATGGTGGATTTTATCCAAAAAGAACGCGCAGAATCTAATAAATACATCTCAATAATCTAGTGAATTGGCTAAAATTTCGATAATTAACGACAAAAGGATAAAACATGTTCGGATCAAGCAAGAGGATTGCCGAGCTAGAGAGGCTTAATAGAGAACTAGCACTAAAACTAGAACAAAAAGAGAAAGAGCTAGAAGAATCTAAAATAGCCCACAACGAAACCGGCGACAAACTAGTCGCATGTGAGGCACGAGGAGTGCGCGATGAGCTTTTGGCAGTGCTTTTGGATAGCTATGAAGATGGTATAAACTTCCTCCAAAACACAATCGAAGAGAGCCTAGAAACACTAAACAAAATCAACGCACTAAATGATATCTCCAGAACCAGCGGACGGACAATAAATCAGCAGATACAAGACATACAAAACTCTATGCAAAAAATAGAGGAATTAACACAAAACTTTGCACACGATGTAGGAAATCTAAGTTCAAGTGTTTCAACAATTGGCGACATAATAAATCTAATTAAAGATATCTCAGATCAAACAAATCTCCTTGCACTAAATGCAGCCATTGAGGCAGCACGAGCAGGTGAGCATGGGCGTGGGTTTGCTGTTGTCGCCGATGAAGTACGAAAACTAGCAGAGCGCACACAAAAAGCGACACTCGAAATAGAGACAAACATCAGTATGCTAAAACAAAACACAAGCTCAATGTCTGATGCAAGCGAGGCATTCCGCCAGGAATCGCACACATCACTTGATGTGCTAGGTGCGTTTTCAAATGAGATCACAAATATGCTAGACAATGCAAATAGCATCACAAATAAGTGCGAAAATGTAACAAACGAGATCTCAGTAAGCAACGGCAAAATAGATCACATCTTAATGAAGCTAAGTGCCTACAATGCGGCTTTGGCGAATAAGAAAATCATAATATCAAAAGATGATGAATGTCGCTTTGGAAAGTGGTTTGCCATAGCAAAGCAGGTGCTAGACCCACAAATAGTAAGCGACGTAGCAAGAGAACACAAAAACGTACATGATGGATTGCAAAAAGCTGTGGATATATTCAGCTCAGAGAATCAAGCTGGTGGCGTGGATACTTTCAAATCCGTCGAACACTCAAGCAAGTATGGCTTTGAAAAGCTCATTGCATCGTTTAAGGCCGTAAGAAAATAGTGCACAGTTATTTTTATCTTCATCGCTCAATATAACCAACTCTGCATAGATATATATCTAAGGGCGGTGATTGCCTATTGGCTTGAGAGATTCACAAAATACCTTGAGTCTTTCTTGCTCATTCTACTAGCTTCTCGCTAACTCCGAAAACATAAGCTAGCCAGAACAAGTGCTAGGAGTATGCGAAGTGACTTCCATAGAGAAAATTTGATGCCTAGATACATTCAAGAAAGCAATGTGATAAAAGGCAACTCTTTAACAATATCTTAAACTAAGGCTTTAATTAAAAATAGAATCGCTGCAAAGGGAACAGAAAATTCAGATAGTGCTGGAATTTATAGGCGTGTGCCAGTAACTATAACCGGTGTAGCACCTAAAACAGCCACCATTTTGATTCAAAAAGATATGGAAAATTTGATACTGCGGCACAATGAAGCTATAGATGAGAAATTAAATCCTGTAGTTAGGAGTGCATTGCTGCATGCAAAATTTGTAAAAATGCATCCTTTCATTGATGGCACTGGTATAACAGCAAGGATTTTACTAAATACCGAATTGTTGAAAGCTAGTTATCCTATGGCAATTATCAAAAAGAGGATAGAGCCGAATATTATGATACTTTAGAAAGCGTAGGCCCATTTGAGAGTTTTGATAAAACCATCACCTTTGTGCAGGCAAATGTGAAAGAAACAGCTAAATTCATGTTTGATATTGCAAAGCAGATCTGTGAGCATGAAAAATGAGAACTCGCTACCTAAAAACAAAGATGATCTGATTTTAAAATTTGAAGTTGATAGCGTGAAATTAGAAGTGTTTGGTCAATTTGCCATTGAAGTTGCTCCAAGTAGTGATGAAAATAACTTAAATGCCAGTGAAGAGATCAAAGAGTTCGAAGTCGTCTATGAGACAATCGAGGATGAAATACCTTTCTAAAGGTATTTAAACAGTAGTTCCCACAAGGGGCGTAAAGCCCTTAGTGGGTTAGCTACGCTTCTGATGGGGACTACTCGTAAATGTCCCCGAAAGGAGGTAACCACGATGGTAAAACTCGTGAAGTTTAGCATAAAGTGCTTTAAACTTAAGTTCAAGTTTAAGCTTAAGTTTATACGTGCTTAACTAAGCAAAAAGGATGAATCGTAAGATTTGTCCTTTCCCCATTTGGGGCGCGTAAATTTTACCACAAACTAAAATAACTTAATGCGTCAGATAGCCTATAAATGGCTGTTTGACACATTTACTCACCATTATACTATTTTGCCCTCCAAAGAGGGGAGAAATTCTCCCTTCTTTGGGTGGATTCTCCTCTGTTTGGAATGCAAAACATTCAAGTCTGTAAATTTTAAAGTCCTCATATAACAGGCGTGA
>JBQNBC010000011.1:0-53140 GCA_052170135.1 Wolinella sp. | reverse complement strand
TTTGAAGGGGCTTTTAAAGAGGCGATTCTCTTTGCTTTTTGTAGATAGATTCTCTCTAACTCCCTGTCTTCATCTAGCCCTCTTGTATCATAGCTCCAGTCTGCCTCTGCTATGTGTTGTGCATTTTCTGCTATATGCCAGCCTCTCTTCTTGCATTCATCTTTAGTGTAGGCATCGACCCTGCATCGGCAACGCCACCCATTTGGTGGATAGTTTTTCTTCCAAAAATCATGCTCTCTTGGCAAAATAGTCCCATGAAGTCTGCGGTGGCTCTCTCTCGTCCTTGAGTCAAGAATCGCCACATAGCGCAGATATATTTCGCCCTCTAGTGCATATTGCGCGCGCGCCCTTCCTTGTGCGTATGATACACGCATGTTTGTGTCATAGATTGTCTGAAGTCGCCTAGAGTTGATATTTACGCGCCTTACCTCGCCACTCTTTGGGTTTGTGATGTCGCGCTCGCCCCACCAGCCCTTTTTTTGCAATTTGGGCTTTAGCTCCTTCTTCCAATGCTCAAAGCTTTTTCCCTCTTTTTGGGCTAGAAGTAGGCTTGTTTGAATATCCCCTAAGAGGTCAAGGCGTGTAATTTTTGCTACGGTAAAAGCCCTATGATGCGCCTCGTGCATTATCTCATCATAATTGAAGTGTAGTTCAGGTTTTTTGGCAAGCAGATATGCCATATTCTCTAGTGGTGGAAGCGAAAAGGAGAACATCATATCGCTCCATAAAGTGCGCTATTTGCCAGTGCGTGGCTTAAAGCCTCCTCTAGTTTTACAAACTCTTCGCCATCAAACTCTAAAATAGCATCATAAGCATCCTCGAAGCTCTCGGCATTTTTCAAAATAGAATCGACAATGGCTTTAGCATCAAATCTTGCCCTGTTTATCTCATGTGCGATTCCTCTATCAAGCCTTGAGAGTGGCAGGCGCTTTTCTCTGCTATTTTTTTCCATGTGTGAGAGCTTGTTTTCTGGTGCTTTTTTGATTCCTTGAATAGAAAATATCTTTTCAATATGCTCTATTGGTATCTCAAATCCCGAATCGCTTAGATTCTTATATATTTCAGATAGCAGTTTCTCATCTGCTTCATCGCTATTATCAAATTTAAAAGCAAAAGGGACGGTGCGCGAAAAGTTTAGCTTCACCACTCTTTTTAGGAGATTTTGTATGCTGTTTTCTATTAAGCGACAATCAAATGTCAAAAAATCCTTCCTCCGCCCATCGTGCACTCTCCCTAAAGCATAGCTACCACCCTCCTTGGCTCCGCTTAGCGTATTGCCTAGAATATAGCGCGATATGGTTGTATCGCAATACTCAATGAAAGCTAGAAAATCTGCATTTCCAGCTTTTCCTTCTAGGAGCTGAATTAATGCATCTTTTGGAAAAACTCCAGCAGAGTTGCCCCTTAGATTTTGCATCTGCTGCAAGATTCTTCTTAGCATCTCTTCATCATCGCTATCGTATTGGACGATAATTGGTGGCACACCGAGATTCTCAAAATATTGCATATTTGCAGAGATAGCAGCATGCTTTAGCGCGCAGGTGAAAAGCAGACGATTCATAAGCGCGTAATCGCCCATGTCGCCACTATCACTTCTGTGTTCGTGGAATAGGAGCTTTTCACCCATCTCTTTTGGATTGAGCCTTACATTAGAGTCTTGTGAAATCTCAAACCGCCTAAAAGTCTCATTCCAGCGGAAAAATCTAGGATGGATAACCTCAAAACTTAGTGGCGCATAGAAGTGCTTACCGCCAAGCTCTAGCGGTGAGTAGACCATATCAACGCATGAAAAGCCATAAGGAATCGCGCTAGAGAGGTCAAAAATCAGATTTACAAAGCTTATCTCTTTGAGGTAGCACTCTAAAAACTCTCTAATTTCACTATCTTCACACTCTATGAAAAATGGGACAGATAGGAGCTGTATGCGACGCTTTAGCATCTCACTAGAGAGGTGCAAGTCTCGCTGTAAAAAGATGTGATATAGAGCTATAAGTTCGTCATGATTCTCCCCTCTTTGTGCGGCAAGTATCTTTTTTATATCTATTTTGGGGACGTCAAGTAGCTGATTGTTGTCTATTGGCACTCTGTTTTGCAACTCTTTTTTACTCAAGTGGATTCCTTTGTTTTATGTTAAATCTCTTTGATACGCGCTCTAGTGCCTGATAGTCTAAAGTCCCCTTGCGTGAAGCAATCCTAAAAGCCATCTCTAAAGAATCCAGCAAATCATCATGTGCTGCTTTTGGGTAGGTGCATAGCTCCTCAATGAGTAGGTGCGATTCGCTAAAAATGCTAATCGTCCCATCTGCTATAAATGGTGCAAGAGAATCTATGCGAAGCTCTTTGGCTACACTATTTTTTAACTCCACAACAGAAAGAACAATCCCGCGATTTTTTGCCCTCTCTTTTAAAGCGTCTTTAAAAAACTCTTGAAAGGCGATTGTCTCGATAGCTATCTTTAAAGGCTTCTCATAGCTTGCGACACGCGCATAGAGGTCAAGGATAATCTCTATCATTTTTGTCGGGGCGATTTTATAGCCAAAGCTTTGGGCTAAGAATCTCTGCTCTTTTTGGAGGTATCCAAGAAGTGTAAGCGCGAAAAAATCCCCCTTCTTTTTCCCTAGTGCAGGGTCGATGCCAATGTAGTATGCATCACAAGCCACCCAGTGTGAAAAGGTCTTATATTCACCAAATACAAGACCATCTTCACTTATGGGCTGATTCTGAAATTCTGAGTAGAAACTCTCTTTATCCTCCAAGAAATCACGCATAACATCCATGGAATCAAGCGCACTATCATCTAGTTTAATTCCCTTGAGTAGTGTTTTACTTAGGTTCTCCTTTGTTATCTCATCAAGCCGCTCGGGAAACTCCACAACAAGTGGAAAGTTTTTTGTAAAGAAATCTCCACGCGCACCAAGCCTAGCCAAAAGGGAATCGTGATGGAGCATTGTCCCCACAACGATAATGTTATATTTTGTGTCATTCCTTGCAGGAAGCTTTAAAATCGCGCGCTTAAACCAGCGCTCTAATTTGTCTCGTTGTGTCTTTGACTCCACATTTTCATCATTCTCAATATCATCACATACAATCAAATCTGGTCGGCGTGAGAGGAAGTTTGTCCCCCTGATTCTTTTTTGCGCACCAAATGCCTTTATTTTGCAATATTGAGAATCGACAGAAAATATAAGCTCTTCACTACTCCACACACTCCCATTGGCAATATTAAAGTCGGCAATTAAATTGCTATTTTCTTCCAATTCAAGTGCGATTGTTGCTATGCTCTCCTTGGCTATATCGATTGTAGAGGAGATGATAAGCGCGTAGCACTTCTCTCCGCACAAGAGTTCCCACAATAAAAATGCCCTTGTAATAAGTGTTGTTTTAGCACTCCCTCTATAGGCTTTAATCTCAATTTTTCGATTTGTGTTGCAAATTTCGCTCAACTCTTTATAGACAAAGTGGCGAAATATTGATGTCTCTTTTTCGCAAAATCCTATATGATGCGGAAGATAGGTAGATACAAAGAAACGAAAGTCGCTTTTTGCACGACGGATTCTCTCATCGCGACCTTTGTCGCTTTGTGCAGGAAGTGATTTTAAAAGATGGCGTAGCTCCTCTATGCTGTTTTTTAGCTCTGGATTCATTTTTGTAATACCGTTTAAATACCGTTTAAATTCGTTTAAAAACGTTTAAAAACGTTTAAATAGTTTAAAGCTATATATGCGCTCACACTAGCCCCTATTTTTTAAAATTTCGGCTATTAAATAGTCTGCGTGTTTAGCAAGGAAATTCACCACCTCTTTATTGTCCTCTTTTAGTGCTAGCTCGCCTATCTTTTTTAGCATCTCTTGCACTGCCTTTATAGATAGACTTTTTGCATCTAGCTCTTTTGGAGCTTTTAGCCTCCAGTATGTAGTGGCGTATTTATGCAACGCCTCAATGGTTTTTTGGTCTAGCTCTTCATTTGCCTCTATAAATCTATCAAAGCTCTCAATCAATAGATTTAGGAATCGTGCCTCTTTCTCCTCTATGTTTTCACTGCTTCTATTGTTTTGAAGTCTTAAAAGCTCCCAATTAATACCGTTTCTTTGGTCGCTCTTTTTGTGATAGTAGAAAGTTGCACGACTAATCGCACAGCATGCGCAAATCTCTTCTATGGACTTTCCACTAGTGTATAGCTCTTTTATGTCTTCTCTTTTGCTCAAACTCGCCCCTTGCCGTTTTAAAAGCGGACTTTAAGGCAATTTTTAGACATAGATTTTTGAGGAGTTCACGATTTTAGCTTCATATCGCCCTCTACAATACCCCTCAAAAAAACAGACAAAGGAAGGCTTTGGATAGCTGCAGATTAAAAGAGCTATGTGAGATTAACTCCTCTCTTATAGGCTCAAAGAAAATAAAAGTTTCACCGCATGGTGATGTTGCGGGCTTTGATGGGCGTAGCTACAAAATAGACGCCGCCTCGCTAGTCGCCTCAATCCATAAAAACTCACTAGATATACCTCTAGATGAGAACCACAGTTATGGCAAGGCTATTGGGTGGTTTTCGCACAAGGGCTTTGAGGTGCGAGAAGATGGGATATATGCCGAGCTTACACTAAATAGCGATGGAAAGGCACTCATTGAGAATAAAAGCTATCGCTATCTATCCCCAGTTTTTACACTTGCCGAAAACAGGAGCGTGGTGGGATTGGACTCAATAGGCTTGGTAAATAGACCAAATCTGCTAACTAACGCTCTAAATTCCAAAGAAAATCAAAACAGACAAAAGGAGAATCGTATGGAAGTGCAAGAAAAAACTGAAAAGAGTGCAGAGACTAAGCTACTTGAGGCAAATGCCAAGATTGAGCAGCTAGAGCAAAATATTAAGAGTATGCAAAAGAGTCTGCGAATCCAAAAGGTTGAGAGCGCAATTAAAAGTGGCGAGCTAATGGCAAACAAACGAGATTTTGCACTTTCGCTAGATGATGATAAGCAGCTCGAGGCATTTCTTGAGGTTTCCAAAAGTGACATGGAGCATTTAAGAAAACCACTAGCGTATGAACAAAATAGCAACGCTAGCAACATTGAAGAGAGTGCCGAATTTAAAAATATCGCCACACAACTTGGAATCTAAAGGAGAAGGGAATATGGCACTAATTAATCAAGCTTATTTGCGTTCGCTAACGCATGGATTTTCAAAAGTATTTAGTGATACGTTAAAAGACTAGAAATCACCGAAGTAGCGGTGATTTAGTGCTTATGCTGTGTGTAAGATAGCAAATGCGATAAACTAAACGTATGATCAAAGATATGTATTAAATATTTTATGAATGCTTGTGTAGCTGATTTTTATGCAAGCAATAGCGCGATTCTTATTTTAAGCATAAATTTTTATCATTTTATGTACGGTGGGGGTACACCAGTGTAAAACTATGTTGCAGAGTTCTATAAGAATCTAAAATACAACTTACATATTTTTATATATGTACTAAAGGATACCAATAGAAACTAGATTCCTTGCACTTTAAAGCCAGGCTTACTAAATCGCCATCAAGTATTCAGTAAAATCACGCCTCTCTATACATCTCTATATTTATCTCGCACTTCCAGTATTTTTGGTAAGTTTTCAAAAAATGCATCCACTACCTTTGGGTCGAAGTGCTCTCCGCGTTCATTTCTGAAAAGCTCACAAATATCATCTAGTTTCCATGCCTTTTTGTAGCATCTGTCGCTTCCAAGTGCATCAAAAACATCAGCAAGTGCAACTATTCGCCCATAGATGTGGATATCTTCTCCAGCCTTGCCTTGTGGATATCCGCTACCATTCCATTTTTCGTGGTGTTCGTATGCAATGGTAGCGGCAGCTTTTAGGATTCTTCTTTGTGAGTGTTTTAGTGTCTCATATCCAAGTCTTGCATGAGTTTTCATTATCTCAAACTCTTCTGGAGTTAGCCTGCCAGGTTTATTAAGTATCATATCTGGAATTGCGATTTTACCTATATCATGCATTGGTGCGGCTATTTTTACTAGCTCGGATTCTGTTTGGCTTAGTCCCATACCAAGTGCGAGTATTTGCGAGTACTCAGCTACACGCTTGACGTGATAGCCAGTCTCTTGGCTACGCGTTTCGCCTATCTCTGCCATGGTGTAGATGATCTCCTTTTGTGTCTCCTCTATCTCTGTATATAGCATAGCTGTCTCTAGTGCGCTTCCTGTATATGTCGCAGCTAGCGTGAGATAGCGTGCATCTTCTTGACTAAAGGATTGCGTGAGGCTAATCTTGTTTATCACTTGATACACGCCTATGATTTTGCCTTCACTATTGAAAATAGGTAGCGCAATAATGGAGTGCGTCCGATATCCTGTCTTTCTATCTATTTCTGGATTAAATCGTTCATCGTTGTATGGGTCATTTATTATTAGCACCTCACCACTTTGTGCTACGTGTCCGGCGATTCCT
The DNA here is from genome assembly GCA_052170135.1 of Wolinella sp. Taxonomy (GTDB): domain Bacteria; phylum Campylobacterota; class Campylobacteria; order Campylobacterales; family Helicobacteraceae; genus Wolinella. Next base: position 46,698 of record JBQNBC010000011.1, on the reverse strand, counting down.
TTATTGCTTGGTATCCTAATGGTTGCGATTCCGTGCGCGACTTTAGACCATAGTTCGCCATTCTCCTCGTCTATCATCCATATTGTGCATCTATCAGCTAGTACGATTTGCCGTGCCATGTCTGCCATTAGTAGCAGTAGATGCTCTAGATTCCTCTCTTTTGCTATCTTTCCGACATGACCAAAGATAATCTCAAGAATTTGCTCTTTGCTTGGCTCTTGACTTACGCCATCAAGTAGCTTTGAGGTATCAAATGGCAAAAATGCCATATCGTCTAAAATCCGCTCCTTTGGGCGCAGAAGTCCCATCGATTTTATTTCTTGGATTGTCTCATCGCGATAGTTTGGCTTTAAATGGAATAGATGTATTAGCACGTCTTGACGCTTTAGCTTTTGGCGTGCCATTAGCAGTATCTCTGGGGTCATATGTGCGCTACTTTGTGCTAGCTTTGCCATGCGTGATGGAAATGACACATCAATTACAACTTGTTTTATATCTTCTTGATTATCAATTGTTTCCCAGATTCTTGGTGTGTCGTATGTGTCTGAGGTAAAGTATATAGAGCCATCATTGCTGTGTATTATGTATCCGAGCGATCCATCGCAATGGTCGCTATCCACAGCCTCTATGGATATGCCATGATCGCTGTCTACATATATGCGCTCTCCATGGTGTATTTCATGAAATGCAATGGTCATTAGCCCTGAATTTAATATGGTGATTTCATGAAAGCTGGGCCATAATGAGCCATCAAATAGCTTCTCTTTTAGGATTCTTATCGTTGTTGATGAGGCGTAGATGTTTAGCGGTTTGCGCATTGCTGAGTAGTAGTAATCTATCCAAAATGGTATCTCAAATACATGGTCAAGGTGCGAATGGGTGATAAAGATATGCTCGAGTTCTGGCTCGCTACCTTTGAAACCCTTTAATAGACTTCCGGCATCAATGGCCACGCTTGGGGTAACTTTTATGCAAGATGTCCCATTTCTCTCATCTTTGCCACCAGCGCTTCCGAGGAAACTAATACCAGACACCATCTTCATGCTCCCCTTATTATTTTATTATACGGAGTTTAACAAATTTAAGCCACGTGCAAATAAAATTGATGAAATAGTCAAAATGGAGCGATTGTGAAACTATCAAAACGTCTAGCATTATTTTTGCTTCTTATTTTGGTTCTTGCTCTTCAAGGGGTTTTGTATATTTCGGATTCTGCGCTTGTGTATTCGCTAGAGCATAAGATAAAAGATGGCATGTTGCTTTTTCGTGGACAAAGGGCTAGTAGCCCGCATATCGCAATCATAGATATAGATGAGAAGAGTCTCTCAAAGCTAGGTCAGTGGCCGTGGAGTCGCGACAAAATCGCAAGAATCTTAAACAACTTAAGCACGGCGGGAGTGGGTATTGTAGGGCTTGACGTTGTTTTTGCCGAGGAGGATTCTTCATCGCCGCACAGGGTGTTAAAATCAATTGGTATGCCATATGATAGTGCTCCAAATTACGATGAGGAGCTGGCTGATAGTCTTAAAAATACGCCCACTATCACCGGATATGTCTTTGCTATGAGTGATGATGACATTACACCTGAAGGCTCGCCAAGGACGCAAGCAGTAATTATCGAGCGTGATAAAAGTGGAGAATCCTCACTGCCAAAGCCATATCGTGCGATCTTGAATACTCCTCTATTGCAGGATTCCTCATACTCTAGTGGCTATTTCAACACAATCCCAGATAGCGATGGGGTGGTTCGTAGCGTGCCTCTTATTATGGAGTTTGATGGAGTGCTATATCCTGCACTTTCGCTTGAAATGGTGCGATTACTCTTAGGTGAGAATCGTATCGAAGTACGATATGTAAGCGGTGATGTGGTGAGTATCAAAGTTGGGGAGCTTGAGATACCTACTGATAGATTTGGGCGTATGCGCCTAAACTATACTGGGGGCAGGGGCAGTTATCCATATATTTCGGCTCTTGATATTTTTGATGGGAGATTTGATAGAGAGCAGATAGAGGGCAAGATTCTTCTTCTTGGTACATCATCTGCTGGGCTACTAGATCTACGTAGCACGCCATTTGAGAGTGTATTTCCGGGCGTAGAGGTGCATGCAAATGCGCTTGATAATCTACTTAGTCAAGACTTTATCAGTGAGCCATTTTGGGCACTTGAGATCGATTTGATCACGATAATTGTTTTGCCTATTTTAGGCTTTTTTATACTTCAGATTCCTAGCGCGTTAATTGGTTTTCTGACTATGGTGGTGGCTGGAGGGAGTTTTCTTGGTGCGCACTACTATTTAATGCTCCATGAAGGAATCGTGATAAATACGCTAATTCCGCTCTTTGGGCTTGCTCTGCTATTTTTTGGTGGAGTTATTATTAACTATTTTTACGAATCGCGTCAAAAGGATTTAATTAAAGCTAAATTTGCCAAAAAAGTATCAAGTGCCGTTGTGGATGAGCTTATAAGTAGCTCTAGTTTTGAGCTTGCTGGAAGCGAGCGTGAGATTACGATATTTTTTAGTGATGTCCGAGATTTCACGACTATATCTGAGAAGCTCGATTCTCCTGAGGCGTTGATATCGCTTTTAAATGATTATATGACACCCATGGTGGATATTATCACGCGTCATAATGGAACTGTGGATAAGTTTATCGGTGATGCAGTAATGGCGTATTGGAATGCTCCTAAAAGCGTGAAGGCGCATGCTGATGAGGCACTTTGTGCCGCGATTGAGCAGATTGAGGCACTTACGATTCTTAATGAGGATTTTGCACAAAAGAATCGACCGCTAATACATATAGGAATTGGACTAAACAGTGGCGTATGTGTAGTCGGTGAGATGGGCTCTCTTGGACGTTCTGACTACACATGTATCGGTGACCCTGTCAATCTAGGCTCAAGAATTGAGGGATTGTGCAAAGGCTATGGTGCACAGATACTCCTATCTGAATATACCTATGAACTGCTGGAGAATCCCGATAAATATACACTCATAGAGATAGATCTCGTACGTGTCAAAGGTAAAGAAAAGGCGGTGAGAATCTACCAGTGTCTTGGGTTTAAGGGGCGTGAATGGTGCGAAATACCAGAAAAATTCGCTGAAGCACGTGATTTGTATTTAGCTGGTGAATTTGTGCGTGCTATTGATTGTTTTGAAAAGTTAGATAATCAAGAGGGTAATAAGCTTTATACGCTTTACATCTCGCGTTGTCAGCATTATATAGAGTATCCGCCAGAGAACTTTGATGGTGTTTTTGTCTATAAGACGAAGTGATTTGGTGTAGTAGAGCTGTCTTTATTGTAAGATGGAATTGATGATAAGAGGTGTTATAAAAAATATTGAATAATAACAATCTTTTTTGTTATTATATGAGTAAATGATTTTATCAACAAAGGACATGTTATGACGCTCGCAGACTTACCTTGTGGTGAAGAGGCGCGGATTTTACATCTTAGAGCCGATGGAGCGCTGGAGGCGAAGCTCTTGGATATGGGATTCTTCCCAGGACGCAAAATTGAGATGATACGCAAAGCCCCGTTGCTTGATCCTATATGGGTCAGAGTAGCAAGTGGCGATGTTGGGATACGTCGTGTAGATGCTGCTTTGATTGATGTGCATATGGAGAGTTAAATGTCTACAAAAAAGCTGAAAATAGCCCTTCTTGGGCAACCAAACTGCGGTAAATCAACACTTTTTAACACTATTAGCGGCGCAAACCAACACATCGCAAACTATCCAGGTGTAACAGTCGATAAAAAAAGCACATTTTTTAGTTTTAAGAATCATGAGATTGAGCTAGTGGATTTGCCAGGAGTCTATTCTTTGACGGCATTTTCACCAGAGGAGCGCGTCGGTCTTGACTTTATCAAGGATGAAAAACCTGATCTAATCGTAAATCTAATAGATGCATCAAATCCGCTAAAAGGTCTCTACTTAACGACACAAGCTATGGAATTTGGAATCCCCGTTTTGTTGATTTTAAACATGGCTGATGTAGCAAGGGGCAGGGGCTTTGAGTATGACTTAGAGGCACTAGAGCGAGAAACGGGTGTAAAGCCTCTACTTATAACTGCGCGTAAGCGCGGTGAAAAACAGAGAATTTTAGATGCGATTCTCTCGTGTGTTGGACAAGATGCGCCAAAGCCACTCCTAGACCCTGAGATACTCTCTCAAAATGATAGTGCTAAGGTGGCTATTTCGCGATATGAGGTATGTGAAAAGATTCTTTCAAAGGTGCTTAAAAAAGATCCTTACGCAAAGGGTTCGCTAAGTGATAGGGTCGATAGAATAGTGCTAAATAGGTGGCTTGCGCTTCCAATTCTCCTTGTGATCATCTACGCAATATATGACTTATCTATCGTACGTGGGTATGAATTGACAAACTATACATGGCCATATCTTGCATGGCTAAAACAGCAGCTTGTTTCGATTCTTCCAAATGAGAGCTTAATGACAGTACCACTTTTGCGCGACTTTGGTATCTGGGTGGCAAACAGTACTTTAGCACTTCTGAACTATCTGCCTATTTTTATGATTCTCTTCTCGCTCATTGCTATTTTGGAGGATTCTGGCTATATGGCACGGATGGCGTTTGCACTTGATAGGCTTTTTAGGAGCTATGGACTACATGGACAGAGTACGCTATCGTATGTTATGGGCGGTGTAGTCGTTGGTGGTTGCGCAGTGCCGGCTATTATGGCGAGCAAGGGGATTGGAGATGTGCGTGCCCGCTGGGCTACGATTCTTACTGTGCCATTCCTAAATTGCCTTGCGAAGACGCCATTTTTTGTCCTTGTCGTCTCAGTACTTTTTGTTGAAGATAAGGCTGTTGTGATGTTTGTTATCTCGACATTGACTGTCATGATAGCACTTATTATGGCCAAGATTCTCTCTCTTAGCGTTCTTAAGGCAAAAGAGACAATGCCATTTGTTATGGAGCTTCCGCCATATCACTTGCCGACTGTGCGTGGTGTTTTGATGAATGCATGGCAAAAAGTGTGGCTTTATATCAAGAAGGTGGCTACAGTCGTGCTAGCGGTGGCTGTGGTGCTGTTTGTTCTCATTCAATTTCCCGGCGTTTCTAAAGAGCGGCAGGCTGAGATTGGCTCAAAAATAGAAAAGGCTTATGAGCATTTTCAAGATCAGTTAGCTGAAAATCCATACGCTTTGTATGTCGATTCTCATGAGAAGGTTATGTCATTGATTGATTTTTCAGAAACATACAAGCAGAAGCGAGTTGCTATTACTGATCCAAAAGCACTAGAGAAGCTAGATGCAGAATACACTGCGATGAATCCTGAGTTTTTTAAGATTCTTCGTGACCGCACCGACAAGGATGCGACAAAGGTCGAGCGGGAGCTGCGAAAGGTTGTTTCAGCTCGAAAGGCGGTCTTTAGAGAGTTAAAAGATGAAAAAGTAGCAAACTCATTTTTAGGCATGACTGGTCGAGGATTAGAAGGTATTACAAAATATGCTGGTTTTGACTGGAAGATAAATATTGCATTTTTAAGCTCATTTGCTGCGCGAGAGAGCTTTGTCGCGACGCTTGGCGCACTTTTTGAAGAATCGACCGGGGATGGACAGCGACCAGAAGAGAGTATACGAACACAAGGTGGATATACCGCACTTGCTGGTGTGGCTATGATACTATTTATGGCACTCACGCCCCCTTGCATCGCCACTATGGTTGTGATTAAGACACAGCTAGCAAGTTGGGGCTGGACATTGTTTGCACTTTGTTATCCATTGGTGCTTGCACTTCTTGTGGCAATAAGCGTATATTCAATAGGTAATGCGCTTGGCGCATCGGCTATGGGGGCGCTTTTAGGCTTTTATGGCTTGGTGATTGCGGCAGTAGTTATTCTTGGGGTTTTCCCTAGGAGATTTCAAATTAAACAAAGGAGAATAGATGAAAATATCAGTTAAGTTTGGTGCAGTAGCACTGCTTTTGGCAGGACAGTTTGCATTTGCGCACACGGCGCTTATGAATTGCTTCGATAATGGTGATAAGACAATTACTTGCGAGGGTGGCTTTAGTGATGGCTCATCAGCTGCTGGCGTAAAGGTGAAGATTATCCAAGATGGCAAAACCATCCATGAGACAAAATTTGATAAAGATAATCAAGCGACACTTCCACGACCAGATGGTGCTTATAGCGCTCTTTTTGACGGTGGCGATGGACATCAAGTCGAAATTAAGAGCGATAAGATCCTGAACTAAGGCACTTTTATGGAATTTTATGAAGGCGCGATTATCGGTGGCTCACTGCTTTTAGCGATTTTTGTGCTTTATAGACAGCATTTTTCGAAGGATCGTAACTGCGGTTGCGGTAGCGGTAAATCGTGCGCTAGCAAAACCAAAAAAGTGTAACCACACTTACAAGATTCTCCGTTTGCGGGAATCTTGTAACTTCCTTTTCTTCTTTATTGTTTTTACAAGAATCTTTAGTGTTGTTATAAATGTTGAAATAGATGTGGGAGTTCTTTTAAATGTGAGAAATTATCACTAAAACTTGATGACATGGAAAATCTAGAGTTTGTATTCTTGTGTCACGATGAAAAATATAGTTGGTTTTGAGTTGTTCAGATTCTTAGCCCTCATTCATTGGAAAGTTTTTTTGCTAGCTCGATACAAGAATCTATGCTCACATTTTCTGCTAAATGCGCATTTACATCCTTGTCAAATGCTTCTAAGGTCGTGCGTCCTATGGCAACGGCTTGAAAACTGCAATCCCATTTAAAGCTATACAAAAAGTATCGATATGCTGATGGCGCGCTAAAGATTAGAATAGAATTTTTTGGTGGCTTTTGTGATTCATCTAGCCTTATTGGGCGATTTTCATAAACTATAGCTTCGCGTAGATTGACATTTATATTTTGTAGCTTACTTCCTATTTGTGAAACAATCTCTTTGGCGCGCGGATAGAGGACGTGCCGTCCAAAAAGATGATCGCGCACCTCGGCAAAAAATCCACTCCCATGGGAATCCAAAGAGATAAATTCTACTTTTCCGCCACGTTTTTTGACTTCATTTGCAGTTGATTCTCCAATAACAAATGTCGGAATGGTCTGCCAGCCACTAATTGAAGAATCTAGCCCGATTACACCATTTTTTGAGGTAAATAAAAGTGTGTCAATATCTCTTAAGTCAATATTCGCATTAAGATAGACTATCTCCGAGATGATTATGTTTTGAACATTTGGCTGAGGCTTTGCACCAACGAAATATATAGGTTTTGGCATCTAGATTCCTATTTTGATATTTGCTAAAAGGATAGTGCAAATAGCCAAAATATGGGCTTTAGATACAAGCAATAAGAATCCAATGATGAATTCGTATCATCATCACCTGCTAATGAAATCGTAAATATCTCTACAAGAGACAAGAATTTATGCGAGTTTTTATGGTGATACTTTTGGTACCCATCATTTAGAGCTTGCTTTAATATGAATTACTTTATTTGTGTATCGCATGGTTTAGATATTTTCGCATTTATGGGCGTTTTAGCTAAAATCCGCCAAAAGTTTTATACAAGGTCAAATCTTCATGAAAAATATTCGTAACTTCTCTATTATTGCCCATATCGACCATGGGAAAAGCACACTAGCTGACCGTATCATTCAAGAGTGTGGAGCAGTGGAGGCGCGCGAGATGAAAGCCCAGCTTATGGATACGATGGATATTGAAAAGGAGCGAGGAATCACGATAAAAGCCCAGAGTGTACGCCTAAAATATATATATAACAGCGAGGAGTATATTCTAAATCTCATCGACACGCCAGGACACGTTGACTTTAGTTATGAGGTTAGTAGAAGTTTGGCAAGCTGTGAGGGCGCGCTATTGGTCGTTGATGCGAGTCAGGGTGTAGAGGCACAGACGATAGCAAACGTCTATATTGCGCTTGATAATAGCCTAGAAATCATTCCGGTAATAAATAAAATAGACTTGCCAGCCGCCGATCCTGAGCGAGTGAAAGGTGAGATAGAGCACACAATTGGTCTAGATTGCTCAGAGTCGTTGCATGTAAGTGCCAAATCAGGAATCGGAATCAAGGAGCTGCTAGATGAGATTGTAAGGAGAATCCCGGCTCCAGATGGCGATTCTAATGCACCAACAAAGGCACTGATTTACGATTCTTGGTTTGATAACTACCTTGGCGCGTTAGCACTCGTGCGCGTGGTAGATGGCAGTATCAAGGTTGGACAAAATATTCTAGTTATGAGCACGGGCAAGAAGCATGAAGTGTTAAGCCTTATGTATCCACATCCATTGGCGCCACAAAAGACGAGCGAAATCAGAAGTGGTGAGATAGGAATCGTCGTCCTTGGTCTAAAAAATGTGACAGACATTGCCGTGGGCGACACGATGACTGATGTAAAGAATCCGACTAAGGAGGCGATAGATGGATTTCAGCCTGCAAAACCATTTGTATTTGCGGGGTTGTACCCTATCGATACTGATAGATTTGAAGAGTTGAGAGATGCGCTAAATAAGTTGAAACTTAACGATTCCTCTATTCAATATGAGCCAGAGACATCGGTTGCGCTTGGATTTGGTTTTCGCGTTGGTTTCTTAGGGATGCTACATATGGAGGTGGTGAAAGAGCGACTCGAGCGAGAGTTTAACCTCGACTTAATTGCGACAGCACCGACTGTTGTCTATAATCTAGTGCTAACTGATGGTAGCGAAGTGAGCGTGCAAAATCCAAGTGAACTACCGCCAGAGCAGAAAATAGCAAAGATGTATGAGCCATATGTGCGTGCGACTATTATCGTGCCAAGTGAATTTTTGGGTAATGTAATCACAATGGTGAATAAGCGACGAGGAATCCAAGAAAAAATGGAATATATAAATGAAACACGCGTAATGCTTGTGTATGCTATACCTACAAATGAAATCGTCATGGATTTTTACGACAAGCTAAAGTCTGGAACTAAAGGCTATGCAAGTTTTGATTATGAGCCTATTGAGTATAGAGAGGGCGATTTGGTTAAGCTTGATGTGCGTGTGGCTGGTGAGATAGTAGATGCCCTGTCTATAATTGTGCCAAAGGATAAGGCGTATGAGCGTGGCAAGGAGTTGGTCGAGGCTATGAAAGAGATAGTCCCCCGCCAGCTATTTGAGGTTGCCATACAGGCAAGCGTGGGGAATAAAATCATTGCACGTGAAACCGTAAAATCAATGGGTAAAAATGTAACGGCAAAGTGCTATGGCGGTGATATTACTCGAAAGCGAAAGCTACTTGAAAAGCAAAAAGAGGGCAAAAAGCGCATGAAGGCTATTGGACGTGTGGAACTACCTCAGGAGGCGTTTTTAGCGGTGCTTAAAATCGACTGATAGCGCGATTTTGTTGTGTGGGCTTGGATTTTTTTTTAGATTCTTTCTAATAGCTTGACTTGTTGTGTAGTTGAGGTGGAGTTTATCGCGAGCAAGTTTTGTATTTGTAGTGCATATACGATGTGCATCAAAAAGAGCGATGAATATTAAGCACATTATCTTGTGGGTTTTTACACTTTTAAAACTAGCTAGTCAATGGTGACACTAAGCCTAATTCAATTAGTTTTGTAGCTTTTCTAGCGAGAGAGAATGCGTAGTCAGGAGCCGACCAGCGATTGCAAAGAATCGCATGATTGTTATTACCTATCTATGCTTTTGCATAGTATTTGATTATAAGAGAGTATTGCAGGAGCTAGATTTTAGGCTTATTATCATGTATGCGCGAAATCTAGTTCGCTATAAAAGCTTGTTTTTACTCACTACCGCGTGAGATTTTAGCTCCAAGTGCGCTTAGCTTCTCTTCTAGTCGCTCATATCCACGATCTAGGTGATATATCCTGTGGATATTTGTTGTGCCTTCTGCTGCGAGAGCTGCTAGTACGAGTGCGCTAGAGGCTCTAAGATCCGTTGCCATCACATCAGCCGAGAGGAGATTTGTGCGTCCATTGACAGTAGCTGTATTTCCGCGTAGATGGATTCCTGCGCCTAGGCGTTGTAGCTCACTTACATGCATGAAGCGATTCTCAAATAGTCGCTCCTCGATAATGCTAGCCCCCTCGCATTGTGTCGCCAGTGCCATAAACTGTGCTTGCATATCAGTAGGGAATCCCGGGTATTCGGTCGTGATAATCTCAAAAGCTCTCATCTGTCTAGCAGGCAAAAGACGTGCAAAATCTGTGCCATATTCCATTCCAAATCCAATCTCCTCCAGCTTTTGTGTGATTGCCGCTATATGCTCGTTTATTACACCCTCTACTCTTACAGATGAGTTCATCATCGCACCAGCGCAGAGGTATGTCCCAGCCTCGATACGATCTGGTATTACGCAAAATGGTTCGAGCTTTAGCGGTTCTCCGCTACTACCTAGAATTTCAAGCTCATTGCTACCAACCCCGCTTATTTCAACGTCAGCTTGTGTCAATATCTCGCACAGCTGCACCACTTCAGGCTCTTTTGCTGCGTTTAGGATTCTTGTTTTACCGTGTGCTAGGGCTGCTGCCATGACTACATTTTCAGTTCCTGTTACAGTAATTTTATCAAAGGCAATTGTCGCGCCCTTCAGCCCATTTGGTGCAGTGGCAATGATATAACCACCTTTTATCTCGACTTCTGCACCCATCTTTTCCATTGCTTTTAGGTGCAAATCCACAGGTCGTGCGCCAATGGCGCAGCCACCAGGTAGCGATACCTCACATTTACCAAAGCGCGCTAAAAGCGGACCTAACACTAGAATCGAGGCACGCATTTTTCTTACGATGTCGTAGGTTGCCTTTGTGCTTTTGATATCTGAGCAGTCTATTTTGACCGTGTGAGAATCGATTCTCTCCACGCGTGAGCCTAACATTTCAAGTAGTGAAAGCAATGTTTTTATGTCTACAACATCAGGGAGATTTGAAATCCCTACCTCATTCTTCGCTAGCAGTGTTGCGCTAATAAGTGGCAGTGCGGCATTTTTTGCTCCCGAGACCTTGACGCTACCTTCTAAGCGCACTCCCCCAGTGATTGATAAAAAATCCATTATTTTTTTCCTTTTTCTCGATTTTTTAGTGATGCGCTGATTGTTTGCTCTATCTCTTTTTTAAAGTTAGCATTTCGCGAACAAAGCTCGTCTCGCCACCTTGAGGCACTATCGATGTCAAATAGTTCTGTGGAGGTTACTTTTCCGATGAATTCGATTCTCTTCCTTGCCTCTTGAGAATTGATATCAATGTTTCCAAAAGTTGCATGATTTTTTTTAAATGCCTCGAGCGCCTCTGCGAGATTTTCTTTGTTTGAGGATGGGTTATTGAGAATCCCAAGTAGAAAATCTATCTTTTTAAACTGCTCTAGGCGTTTCACCCTTTTTTTTTCTGCATCTCCTAGATTTCCTATCACCACTACAAGTGCGCTAACAAGCATAACTGGCACGACCATAATACATAGTAGTAACCATATAAAAATGTAGTATGTAATATCAAACATTAGTGTGAATTTAGCTTTTGATAAAAGATATTTGTCGCCTTGACAAAGCCATCTATACTACCGCAGTCATACCGTTCTCCACGGAATTTATACGCGATTACTCCACTATTTTTGCACTGTTCTAGTAGTGCATCTGTGATCTGTATCTCGCCTTTTTTGCCAGGCTTTGTAACGCGCAAAATATCAAAAATATCAGGCGTGAGAATATACCTACCAATAACAGCTAGGTTGCTTGGAGCTTCTGAGCTTGACGGTTTCTCTATCATGCTATTTACGCGATAGATTCCTTCTTCTATCTCTTTTCCAGCTATTACGCCATATTTATGCACTTCATTGAGTTCTACCTCTTCGATAGCTACAATGGAGCAACGATATTTGTCATATAGCTCGACCATTTGTGCCAGTACACCCCTGCCGCTTGTATTATCACATAGGTCGTCGGCTAGCACTACAGCAAAAGGCTCATTGCCAATCAGGCTTTCACCACTAAGAATCGCATGTCCTAGACCTTTCATCTCTGTTTGGCGTGTATATGAAAAGGTGCATCGATCCATAACTTCGCGAATATCGCTTAGATACTCTTCTTTGTCCGTTCCTTTTATTTGATGCTCAAGCTCGTAGCTAATGTCAAAATGATCTTCTATTGCACGCTTCCCTCTCCCCGTTACGATCGCCATAGTGCTGATCCCAGCCTCTAATGCCTCCTCGACTCCATATTGAATTAGAGGCTTATTTACGATCGGTAGCATCTCTTTTGGCATTGCCTTAGTCGCCGGGAGAAATCGCGTCCCATACCCGGCTGCTGGGAATAGACATTTTTTAATCATCGCTTAGCTCCTTGAAATAACATGCGCTATTCTATTAATCCACTTCTATATAAATCATAAAATTGTCTCGCCACACGTGCACTTCGCGATCCACGCTGCGTGGCAAAATTTATTGCCTGTTGCTCTAACTCTTTTGGGCATTCACTGCCAATGTAGCTTTTGACCACCTCAAAGTAATCGCGCAAGCTCCCTTGGTAAAATCCTAACGAGAGTGCAAATCTATCAGCAAGCGAGCTTTTTTCATCTATTGCATCGCTCATGTGTATTTCGCCATTGCCGATTCTTACGCCGATGTTGTCGTTTAGGTATTCTGGCATGAGGTGTCGTCGATTTGATGTGGCGTAGATGATGATATTTTTTGGGATTCTCTCGATTGAGCCTTCTAGCAAACTTTTTAGCGGCTTATATGAATAATCACCAGCTTCAAATGATAAATCATCACAGAAAATGATAAAAAAATAGGGCTGTTCACGTAGAGAATCGATAAGTTCTGGTGCGATTTTTAGCGAGGAGTTATCTAGCTCGACTATGCGTAAACCCATGCTTGCGTATGTGTATAGTAGGGCTTTTATTAGCGATGATTTTCCAGTGCCTCTAGCACCCCATAGTAGGGCATTTAGCGCACCCTTATTAGCGAGGAATTGCTCTGTATTTTTTATCAAGAGTCGCTTTTGCTGCTCAATACCAAAAAGAGAATCAAGCCTCACTTTATCTATCTCTTTTACGCCGTGTAGATATTGACCATTAGCACGCCATATTCCAGCATAAAAGCGTGAAAAATCTAGCCCAAAATCTAGCTTCATGCTTGCCTCCGTTAAAATTTCATACGTCCGATTTTTAGCGCATTGCCAACCACGCTCACAGAGCTAAATGCCATTGCTGCACCAGCGAGAGATGGCTTTAGCAAAACACCAAAAAATGGGAATAGTACACCAGCTGCCACAGGGATGAGTATCATGTTGTAAATATAGGCAAAAAAGAGATTTTGCTTGATATTTTTTAGTGCAAAATTGCAAAGCTCGTATGTTTTACAAATGCCACGCAGATCGTTATTTAGAAGTAAGACATCACCTGATTCTTGTGCTATTGCTGTGCCACTGCTTAGGGCTATTCCTATATCTGATTCTTCTAGCGCTAGCGTATCGTTCACTCCATCGCCGATAAAAATTACACCACCATTTTTGCGGAGATTTTGGATTGTGATGTGCTTATCTTTTGGTAGGACTTCTGCGTAGAAAGTTTCGATTCCAAGCCTATTTGCTAGTGCGCCAACACTCTCATTAGAATCGCCACTTAAAATCACAGGTGTAATGCCTGCGCATTTAAAATAATCTACACTCTCCAATGCTTCATCTCTAAGACTATCAAGTAAGCCAAAGCTCGCAATATGCGTACCTGCAAAGCTTGCATACACAACGCTTAAGCCGTTAAGATTGTTTGGCTTTTTGACAAGAATTCCAAGCCTCTCCATTAGCTTTAGATTCCCCACGGCCAACTCTGCATTGCCAAATCGCGCAACAATACCTTCGCCGATGACATTCTCAAAGCTGCTAAGTTCAACTGTGGTGTCATTAGATTCTTTGCTTTGGCTACTAGCCCACGCTAAAAGTGCCTTTGAGATTGGGTGTGAGCTTTTGGATTCTGATAGTTTTATCATCTCTAAAACACCCGTAGGGATTGTGTCCTCAAATATCACTTTATCCACGACTAGTTCGCCTTTTGTGAGCGTACCGGTTTTATCAAAAACAACATATTTGACATCGCTACTCTTTTCGATTATGTCCGGATTTTTGATTAAGATCCCCTCTTTTGCTGCCCTAGAAATCGCACTTACAAGCGAAATAGGCGTGGCAAGTCCGAGTGCACAAGGACACGAGATGATGAGCACCGCGACACTAGCTAGGAATGCGCGCTCGTGATCTCCATCAAGTAGTAACCAAATAAGCAGCGTCAAAATTGAAATAGCAACGACACTAGGGACGAAAATAGAGGCTATTTTATCTGCTAGCTTACCAATTGGTGGCTTTTGATTTTGCGCCTCTTCTAGCATATCTACCATTTCAAATAGAAGAGATTCTTTGGCGTTTTTACTGACTTTAACATGTAGGAATCCATTCACAAGCACGCTCCCACCTATGACACTTTCGCCAGATTTTTTATACTGTGGCAGATATTCTCCACTTATGTGCGAGCTGTCCACTTCAGCCTCTCCGAGGATAATCTCACCATCAAGAGGAATCTTCTCACCAGCTTTGATTACGCAGATTTCACCTGCATTTATTTGGCAGGTTGGCAGTGTGTATTCTGTACCATCGTGCAATACCCTTGCATGCTCTGGTAACAGTGTGGCGAGCAGACGGACGTTTTCGCTTGAGCGTTTTTTTGCCCTTGACTTTAGCCATTCTCCTAAAAGCACAAACGTGATAACAGCACTTGAGCCTTCAAAATAGAGCCCCATAGAAGAGTCAGAAAAGAATCCAAATAGCGCAATGAGTGAGTAGATATATGCACTGCTCGTGCCAAGAACAATGAGTAGATTCATATCAGCGTTATGTGTCTTTAAGCTAGATAGTGCGCCACGGTAGAATATCGCCCCACCAACAAACTGCACAATTGTAGCTAGAATTGCCTGTGTGTAGTGGTTTAGTGCGCTGTGTGGCATGAACATATGTAATACAAAAATTACCAAAAATAGTGGCAGTGAGATAAAAAATGCTTGCCTAAGCGTGCGCAATTCATCTTCTTTGTTTGCACTTAGATTCTCTTCTTTAGCGGGGAATCCATACGAGCTGACTAGGCTCGCGATTTTTTCACTTGATAGGTGTGATTCTTCAAATTTTACGCGCCCCTTGCCCGTTATCGCATTTACACTTACATCAAGGATTCCTTGCTCCTTTTTGAGATTAGAAATAATGCCCTCTGCGCATGCGCTACAGTGCATGCCGTCGATTTTTAGCTTTACTGTCTCCATGTGAAATCCTCATTAAATACCAAAAAGAGCAAGTGTGTATCGTTGCTTTTTTTGGGAAATTCATAAAATAAAATCACAAAATATTATCTGTTTTTTACCATTGCACGCTTATAATCGCCACATTTTAGGATGGAGCATATAATGATTGAGCGGAAGAAGATTTACAACCCAGACTCGACGGAGACTGTGAATGAGCGCAAGATTTTTGGCGGGAATCCCACTAGCATCTTTGAGCTAAACAAAATTAAGTATCAGTGGGCTTACAATCTCTGGAAAGTGATGCTTGCAAATACGTGGTTTCCAGAAGAGGTAAATATGACGCCCGATAAGCGCGACTATAACGGCGGACTGACTCCCGCTGAGAAGCTAGGCTACGATCGCGCGCTTGCGCAACTTATTTTTATGGATTCTCTCCAGACAAATAACCTAATTGACAATGTAAATCCTTATATCACAAGCCCGGAAATCAACTTGATTCTTGTGCGACAAGCATTTGAAGAGGCACTCCACTCGCAGAGTTATGCAGTCATGGTCGAGTCTATCTCTGCAAATACGGATGAGATTTATGAGATGTGGCGCACCGATATGGCACTCAAGGAAAAAAACGACCACATTGCACACGTCTATGAGGAACTTGCGGCCAACCCAACCGATTCCGCGATGGTCAAGGCGATGTTTGCTAATCAAATACTTGAAGGAATCTACTTCTATTCAGGTTTTAGCTATTTCTACACGCTCGCACGCAGTGGTAAAATGCTCGGTAGTGCGCAGATGATACGTTTTATACAGCGTGACGAAGTTACTCACCTGCTACTTTTTCAGAATATGATTAATGCCCTTAAAAAAGAGCGACCAGAACTTTTTACAAAGTCGTTAGAAGAAGAAGTTGTAGAGATGTTTAGAAAAGCCGTGGATGTAGAATGCGCGTGGGGCGACTACATCACCCAGGGGCAAATCCTTGGATTAACATCAGAGATAATTCATGAATACATCCGTTACCTTGCAGACGACAGGCTAAAGCGCGTTGGGATGCCGATTCTTTATGGTGCGAAACATCCAATTAAATGGGTAGACCAGTTCAGCTCATTCAATGATCAAAAGACAAATTTCTTTGAAGGAAATGTTACAAACTACGCAAAAGGGAGTATTAATTTTGATGATTTCTAAGAGACTTTATACGTTGCAATTTAAGACAAAGCAGAATTTTAGTGAGAATTTAGCCACTTTAAAAAATTTAATTAGTAAATGTCGTGAGGATTCTATCATTCTCGCCCCAGAGGTTTGCTTGACAAATTTTGCTTATCAGCGCATGGATGAGGCGGCGGAGTTTGCCAAAGAGGCGACCGAGGAGCTTTTAGCACTTTCACGCGAGCGGACTATAATTTTGACTATGATTGAGAAGAATCGTCTTGATTTTTTCAATAATTTGAAGGTTTTTCACAAGGGTGAAATGGTGCATACACAGGCGAAAACTCGGCTTTTTCCGTTGGGTGATGAGCATATTCATTTTAGTGCTGGTAAAGAGGAGGAGATTCTACCTTTTGAGATTGATGGCATTAAGTGTGGTGCGATAAACTGCTTTGAGTTGCGCTTTACCAATCTTTGGAATCGTGTACGCGGTTGCGAACTAATTTTCGTGCCTGCGCAGTGGGGCAGGGAGCGTAAAGAGCACTTTGAGACGCTTACGCGTGCTCTTGCGATTGCAAATCAAGCTTTTGTCGTGGCAAGCGATAGTGCAAATGACACAATGGCGCGTGGAAGTGCGATAATTTCGCCATTTGGGATTGTTCAGAGCGATGATAATAAGGAGATTATTTTCTTGGATGCTGACCTCACTGAAATCAAAAAAGTGCGTCGATATATAAACGTAGGATTGTAATTGAATCACATAAAGCTTGCGGCTATGGTACGTGAAATACGTGCTAGATTCCCTATTGGCATCGAGGTAGAACAGGCACTTCTTAGAGTTGATAGGGGATTTTTTGTGCCAGATAGCTTCTCTCATCGTGCCTTTACGCTTGATCCATTGCCTTTGTGCGAGGAACAGTGGATTAGCTCGCCATTAACTGTAGCAAAAATGTGTGAGTATATTAAGCCAATTGGTGCAGATTCTGTGCTTGAGATAGGCTGTGGGAGTGGATATCAAGCAGCCGTTTTGAGCTACCTTTTTAGGCGCGTTTTTGCTATTGAGCGTATTGATAAGTTGCTTATTGAGGCACGCACGAGGATTAAGAATCTGCAAATAATAAATATAAGCACAAAGTTAGATGATGGACAGCGTGGCTGGTCGCAGTATGCACCATTTGATCGCATACTTTTTTCAGCATCGATAGCAAGGATTCCAGAAGCCATATTTGCCCAGTTAAGCGAAAATGGAATTCTCATCGCCCCTATCCAAAAAATCGATAAGCAGATTATTACGCGCTACACAAAGCGAAGTGGTGTTGTCTATGAAGAGCCACTTGAAGAGTGTGTGTTTGTACCCATTATAGATGGGACTGCATAAATCTATCAAATTACATAGTTACCAAAAATTCCTCTGTTGTCCACTATCTTTAACCATTTTCTTTCTAATGATGATTGTGCGTTAGTCTTGCTATATTTTTAGCTCATGCAAACAAGAAACTTATAGATTAGTAAAAAGTGTGTTAAGTGATGGGCTAGTGTGACTGGCGATTCTTGACTTGTGAGAGGCTAAATAAGTATTGATTTAAGTGTCAATTTTTGCAAAGAGTTTATTCTTTGCACCTATTGTCTATTTTATCGTGACATCCTCTATGTTTATGGTGCTATTTGTGTATTGCGTCAAGTGTGTTAAAACATCTTTCACAACGACTAATTTGCATGCCCTGACTCTGGTTTATGGAATATGTTTTGGGTTCGATAACTATTAGTCTTGGCACAGTATCCAAAAGGTGAGGTGCTTGGCTTTAGAGCTTTGTCGATATCTTTTCAAATGCTAATTAGTAGCCTTAAGGTGCTATCTAATCTCCTCTAAAATTCGTTCGACCACAGCCCTTGGATTTTCTGACTTATAGATTGGTCTGCCAACTACGATATAGTCACTCATAGCTGTGTGCGCTTCGTCTAGATTTGCGACACGTTTTTGGTCGTTGCTCGCCTCTCCAAAAGGGCGGATTCCTGGTGTTAACGTGAGGAAATCGCGCGCTACATACGACTTTATTCGTGCGCTCTCAAATACTGAGCATACCACACCATTAATTCCATTTTGCGCTGCCATCATAGCCATATCTAGCGTCTTGCTTTCTAGACTTGCGTTATAAATTTCGCGAAATCCTTCATTGTTAAAGCTTGTCAGTGCAGTAACGGCAAATGTCAACGGTCTTTTCTCTAGTTTTGCTAGCCGCGTGCTTACCTCGCGCATGGCTTCAGCGCCACTGCTAGCATGCAGTGTTAGCATCTCTACACCAAGCTTGGCTATTTCCTCGACCGCATCTCCCATGGTATTTGGGATGTCATAAAGCTTTAAATCAAGAAAAATCCTAAAGCCAGAATCTATCTCTTGTACGCGTTCTAAAAATCGTGCCCCATCTCGCACATAGCTCCTTAAGCCTACTTTTATCCAAAGCGGAAGTCCTTTTAGATTCTCAAGTAGGTTTAGATTCTCTATTTCACTTGGCATATCTAGTGCGACGCACAGTTCCATTATTTACCCTTTTTAAAATCTGGTCTAAGTGCGTCAAGGACGCCATTGACAAAGCGAGGCGAGTTATCATTGCCAAATATTTTTGATAGCTCTACAGCCTCATTTATTACCACGGCTCTATCCATACCAGAATGGACTATCTCATATGTGCCAAGTCTAAGAATTGCCCGCTCCATATCGCCGATACGCCCAAAATCCCACTCTTTTAGATGTTTTTTAATCTCCTCATCAATTGCATCTAGATTTTCAATCACGCCATCAAATAGTGCTAGAGCGAACTCCTGCTGTCGATTTTTTATCTTTTTCTCTTCTAGGATGTCGACTGCAAATTTCCTTATGTCTTGATTCCCTGTATCATACGCATAGAGCAGGGCGACGACCGCTTCTCTAGCTTGAGCGCGTGTTGCCATGTCTATGCTCCGATGCTTCTGTATAGATTTATCATCTCAATAAGTCCACTCATCGCCTCAAAGCCCTTGTTTCCAGCCTTTGTCCCTGCACGTTCGATCGCTTGCTCGATATTATCAGTTGTAAGTACGCCAAAGGTAACAGCAGAGCCATACTTTAGTGTCACATTTGCGATGCCTTTTGTCGCTTCAGCACTTACATAATCAAAGTGAGGTGTAGAGCCACGGATAATCGCACCAAGACAGCAGACGCCGTCATACTCGCCTTGTGATAGCACTTTTTCAAGCGCAAAAGGTAGCTCGAATGCACCTGGAACGAGAATTAGATCTAGATTCTCATCATTGCCACCATGGCGTAAAAAGCAGTCGCGTGCACCTTCGACTAGGCGATCTGTTATAAGGTGGTTAAATCTGCTGACAATGATTGCTACTCGCTCGTTGCCAGCTAGGTTGAGATTCCCCTGTATAGTGTTCATTTTTGCTCCTTAGTATTCTATATTACTGATTTCAAGTAGTCGTGTCACTAGGCTTTTTAGTGCGTTGGGCGTGATCATATTTGCTCCATCGCTTAGTGCATCTTTTGGTGAAATATGTGTCTCGGTGAAGAATCCATCAACCCCCACGGCTGCCGCTGCACGCGAAAGTGGTGCCACAAAGCGAGAATCTCCGCCACTCTTACCACCGGCCGCGCCCGGCATTTGCACTGCATGTGTCGCATCGAAAATCACGGGCGCAAACTCACGCATAATCATAAGCGATCGCATATCAACGACTAAATTTCCATAGCCAAATGTGCTACCACGCTCTGTGAGCCAGATTCCTAATCGTTTCGATTCTTCATAGCTCGCCTCGTTGCCTTTGCGAGTTTTGACTGCCTTTAGCACCGAGTGACGCATATCTGCTGGATTCATAAATTGCCCTTTTTTGATATTGACGATGCTCTTTGTCTGGCATGCCGCGATTATTAAGTCGGTCTGGCGACATAAAAATGCAGGAATCTGCAAAATATCCGCCACCTGCGACGCTGGTGCTGCTTGATGTGTCTCGTGAATATCAGTAAGAATCTTGTACCCAAACTCCTCTTTTATGCGAGCTAAAAGCTCCAGCCCATGCTCCAGCCCTGGTCCTCTGTAGCTGTCAAGACTTGTGCGATTTGCTTTGTCAAAGCTCGACTTGAAATAAAAATCGATATTTGGATTTTCGCTTAGCGGGCGCAATTCATCAGCTATCGCGCGTAGATTCTCAATACTTTCAATGACGCAAGGTCCAGCTATTAAAATCATTTTTCCTCCTTTACTATGACAAATTCATGTTTTTTAAAATCATAGCTAAAGACTTCGCCTGTTTCTATAATGTAATACCAGCCAAAAATCCCTAGCTCACCGTGTTCAAAACGCTCCTTTACGCCCGGATATGTGAATAGATTCTCTAGTTGTTTTTCGATATTTATCTGTTCGGTCATCCATGCACGTTTAGCATTTGTCTCTGGTGCAATGGCCAGTACTTTGCGCTTTGCTGGCTCTAGTAATTCTAGCCATTTTTTGACATGCGGGGTCTTGTTAAGTGCCGAATCCTCAAGGTAGAGCGCGGAGCAACCACCGCAATTTGAATGCCCGCAGATGATGACATTTTTTACATTTAGTACATTTAGGGCATATTCCACAGCTGATGTGGTAGCTAGATAGTCCTGTGCTGTGCGGTATGGTGGGACGACATTTGCGATATTTCTGACTACAAAAAGCTCACCAGGAAGTGTGTTTGTGATTAGATTTGGCACAACACGAGAATCGGCGCAGCCTATGAAGAGTGTATGTGGCTCCTGCTTGCTCCCTAGGCTCTCAAAAAGCTCCTTGTGCTCCTTAAAATCCTCCTCGCGAAACTTAACCACTCCATCTAAAAGAGATTGCATTGTCTTAGATTCCTATCAGTTTAGATTTTCTACTTTGCCACTTGCGTTTCTGTATTCTGGGCTGGTTGACTCTTTTTGGTGGAGAAGAAGTACAGATCGACACGTCGATTCTTTGCCTTGCCTTCATTGGTGGCATTTGATGCTATCGGATCAAACTCGCCATTGCCACCTGCTGAGATTCTATCTGGATTAACTCGCTCGCTAAGCAGCATGCTAGCCACGCTAACACCACGTGCGATTGACAGCTCCCAGTTGTCTTTAAAAACGCCAGTGCCACGCATTTTGTCGTTATCTGTGTGTCCTATGACTTTGATATGTGTGTCAGTCGGGAGCTTGTTTATCTCTAAGGCGATGCGTTTTAGAAAGAGGATTCCTTCTTTGTTCGTGATTGTTGCGCTACCGCTCTCAAATAGTAGCTCACTTGGAACATTGATGATGAAGCCATCTTCAGCCTCCTCCATTTTTACAGCAGGACCATCAGAAATTTTAGTCATCTCGCTGTATTCAGCGATCATGCTAGCAAAGACATTCATCGCTTCTGGAGTGTCAACATTTTGCTTTATTGGTAGGGCTTGGATTCTTAATCGTGGCATAACTTCTGTGAGTTGACCACGCTCTAGTACGCCAAGTGCACCTTGCACCGAGCCTATCGCTGCATCTATTTTTTGCGTATCGAACGTAGCCATGGATAAGAGAAGAATGAAGAATGTGAGAAGTAAGCTCATGAGGTCGCCAAATGTCCCAAGCCAAAGTGGAAGTCCGGCTTTGCACTCGCACGGTGGACACTTCTTTGCCATTTCGCCCCCTCTTTTTTGGCTGAGATTATAGTGCAAACGTAATATGTTTCCCTTAAAAAGGCTCTCTTGTGCAAGCAATTATTGATTTTATCGTCGAGAGTATCGCCCTACTAAGATATATTGGAATCTTCTTAATGATGTTGCTTGAAAGTAGCTTTGTGCCTTTCTCTGGTGAGGTACTTGGTGCACAAGGGAGTGCAAACCTGCTTTTGTCTGTATTGTGTGGTATCTGGGACAGTATTGCTGGTGCGCTTGTGAACTATTATCTCGCGCTCGCTTTTGGACGCAAAGCTCTCCTTGAATATGGTTGCTACTTTATGTTTGAAGAATCACACATGATAAGGATGTAAGAGTTTTAAAAAGCATGGGCATGTTTCGACTTTTAGCTGGAGGCTGATTTCTGATTGCTAGACAGTGCATATTGCTTCCTGCTGGATTAGCAAGGATGAATTTATCTATTTTTGTATTTTTTACTTGTTTTGGTGCAGGAATCTAGGTGCTGATTCTTGCGATACCTAGTTGCTTTATCGGGTAGAATGAGGAATAAATCAAAGAGGTGTTGCACATCATAATCGTTACACTAATTATTATGGTTGTAATTTTACTATTTTTTTATGTGCATAAGTGTGGGAGAATCTAGATTTTTAAGCTTCCTGAATGTAAAATGTCAGCTTAATTCTTAGGGGTGTTAGCTCAGCTGGGAGAGCGCGACGCTGGCAGCGTCGAGGTCAGGGGTTCGATCCCCCTACACTCCACCACTTCGATTGTGTTTTATAATAAAATCTAAGCATCTGAGTTTAATATCTCCTGGTTTGAGGCGCACCAATCTTCTCTTTATGCCTAAAATAGCCGTGCAACCATAGTTTAAGCAGGATAAATTATAATTCCCGTGCCTGAGCGGAGCCGTGATCCAAATAAATCGGGTCCGACAAATATTAAGTATAGTCAGCCATCGTAGATGTACCTGTGCGTTCGGTGTTCCTGCTTGTAGCCTTATAAAGGTGAGGGTTTGCCGCCTAATGATGCACTCTTGGCTGAGTTGTTGGCTTTTTTAGGGCCACGCAACTTGGTAACGCCCGCTTGGGTCTTCTAGCATACTACAATCGGAGTTTTCATGAAAGTAATCATTATAGGAAGTGGGGCAAGAGAGTATTCGATTGGATTGGCGCTTAAGCGCGATTCTCGTATTGGGGAGCTCTATTTTTATCCTGGTAATGGCGCAACTACGCAAATCGGGCAGAATCTAAGTTGTACTTCTTATGATGATCTGGCGAATTTCGCCGTGCAAAATGGTATAGATTTGATAGTTATTGGTCCAGAGCAGCCACTTGTTGATGGGGTTAGCGATATGTTGAGGAGTAGGAAGCTAAAAGTCTTTGGACCTAGTGCAAAAGCGGCGCAGCTTGAGGGCTCAAAGGGTTTTATGAAGCAGTTTGCGGCACGTAATTCACTTCCTACAGCTAGATTCTTGGAGACAGATTCTTTAGATGAGGCTGAAAAGTTTATAAAAAGCCTCCATGTTCCACTTGTGGTAAAGGCCGATGGCTTGTGTGCTGGCAAGGGTGTAATAATCGCACAAAGTCATGATGAGGCAAGTGTAGCTGTGCGTGATATGCTTAGTGGTACTAATTTTGGCGAGGCCGGTAAAAAGGTCGTTATCGAGGAGTTTTTGGACGGCTTTGAGCTATCTGTGTTTGCGATTAGCGATGGCGATAGATATGTGATTTTGCCCGCGTGCCAAGATCATAAGCGGCTACTAAGTGGCAACAGAGGTCCAAATACCGGTGGAATGGGCGCATATGCACCTACACCTCTTGCAACACCTGAGCTTTTGAAAAAGATTGATGAGCGCATTATAGCACCCACGATAGAAGCCATGAAGGCAGAGGGGAATCCGTTTGAAGGCGCGCTGTTTGCTGGTATCATGGTCGTTGCTGGTGAGCCATTTTTGCTTGAGTTTAATGTCAGGTTTGGCGATCCGGAGTGCGAGGTGCTCATGCCACTATTTGCGACACCAGTGCTTGATTTATTGCTTGCTAGCGCGAAGCATGAGATGGATTCTGTAAAAGTGCAATTTTATGATCGATTCTGTATGGGTGTGGTTAATGCCTCGCGTGATTATCCTTATAAAAGCTCAGCACCAGCCAAAATCAAGCTCACTAGTGATTATGTGCCAAGCGAAGAATCGCACATCTCTTTTGCCGGAGTTGGGCTAGAAAATGGCGAATTAGTGGCAAATGGTGGGCGCGTACTCGTGTGTGTGGCATCTGGAAAAACTGTACAAGAGGCGAGGAATCGAGCTTATTTATTGGTAGAGCAGGTTGAATTTGATGGACGGCAATATCGTGATGATATCGCACATGAGGCATTGTGATGCAAGAGCAATTAGAGGAGATTTTTGAGCGTGAGAGGTTGCGCGTGCCTTCACTTGGCAAGCGTGTTGGAGCATATGTGATTGATGATATTCTAGTCTCACTTATAGTTACGATAATCATCTGGGAAAAGCTCATGATAAATGTCTCTAATATTGAGGCGATGATCATGACGATTAATGAGGCGTTTTTGGAGCTGATTGCTATTAGATTCTTGTATCAGTGGATTTTTATCGCAAAATATGGCTCAAGTATTGGGAAAATATTTTTCAAAATGAGAGTTGTCTCTGTCGATACGCTAGATACGCCAAGCTATAAGGACGCCGCACTACGATCTCTTGTGCGCGTTGCTAGTGAGTTGCTATTTTATATCCCATTTTTGACGATATTTGCTGGTAAATTCCGTCGGGCGATGCATGATAGTGTGGCTAAAAGTGTCGTGGTGTCAATTGATTAAGGAGTTATCCTTGGGTATAAAATCTAAGATCGCCAAGCCTCGAGCTTTTGCGATAGGAATCTTTACTGCTGTGCTATTGATGTCTGAGTGTGCATGGGGTAGGGCATCTATAGAGAGATTTGATAGCGCACAAAATAAGGTTTTTGAATTCCTTGCGGATAACATGGATGCAAAAGATACAACGCTCTTTGGCAAGGGCAATGTAACTCTCATTAATTTAGACTACTACATTACTGCAAATAGTGCGCGATATGATATGGAAAGTGGCGAGATTGAGCTTAATGGCAATGTGAATGTCTTTAAGGGTAATGCTCTTTATTTAAAATCACAAAACGTCAAAGTCGAGCTTAATGGCGATTATGCATTTTTAGAGCCATTTTATCTTCAGGATAGCTCCACTGGCATGTGGATAAGTTCATCTCAGGCGGAATTCTCTGAGGAGACATATCGCGTTGGAGAATCGATCCTTTCCACTTGTAATGCTTCTCAACCGATATGGCATATCGAGATGAGCGAGGGCTTTTACGATACCACAGATGAGTGGATGAAGCTTTGGGATTCTCGGCTTTACTTCTATCGCTATCCGATTTTTTATACCCCTTATCTCTCTTTTTCTGCTGGATATAAACGTAAAACTGGGTTACTCTATCCCTCGCTATCGCACTCAAATGATGATGGATTTTCATACACACAGCCGATATTTATTGCGCCTGAAGATACGTGGGATATGACTGTAACTCCGCAGATAAGAACAATGCGTGGTAAAGGGGTTTTTAGTGAATTCAGGCTGGCTGATGATAAAAATAGCGTACTGTGGATAAATGGCGGTACGTTTAGAAATACAGATTTTTATAAGGATAAGCATGATTTAAAGAATCGTACACACATTGGCTATCAGATGCGATATCATCGTCATTCTCTGCTTGCTAACTACTTTGATTACTTCGATGAAGATGGTTTATATATAGACTTTACGCATCTAAATGACATTGACTATTTGCGACTTCAAAAGAATGGCGAAGATGGCGTAGATATACGCGATCGCCTTCTGACTTCAAGGCTGAGCTACTACCTAAAAGGCGAGCGCGACTATATTGGATTTTATGCCAAATATTACATTGACTTGGCGAAGGCTAACAACGATACCACGCTTCAGACGCTACCTACATTGCACTATCATAGGCGTACTTCGCCGCTATTTGTGGAGAATCTAACATACTCATTTGACTACAAAGCAAAGAATCTAACCAGAAAAGAGGGATATGAGGCGATACAGCATGAGTTAGATATTCCGTTTAGATATACGATTCCTCTTGTGAATGACTACTTCGCACTTAGCTTTGGGACAAATCTTTATGCCACAAAGGTCAATTATCGTAGTGTGGCACATTCGCTTGATGATTTTATTGACAATGGCAAATTTTATAGTAACTATTACATCGCCACGATAAATAGTGACTTGGCACGCTTTTATGGCGATATGCTCCATACGCTACATTTAGAAGCATCATATATTACGCCAGGCGCCAAGGAGAGGCATGGAGACTTTACGGATGTATTGATTCTCCCGGGTGCTAGCGAGGAGATTGCTCTTAAAATGTCGCAATATTTCTACACAGATTCTCGGTTGCGCCTATATCATCAGCTAGAGCAGAGTTTTTATCTTGATGACTACGATTATAAGTATGGAGAGTTGGAAAATGAGCTTCGCTACTACATAAGTAACAATTGGTCGTTATCTAGTAGCTTAATCTACTCTCATGAAGAGGAGAAAATTGCCGAAACCTCGCATGACATAGAGTATACCGAGGACTATTTCAGTGCTTATTTGGGGCACTTTTTTAGAGAGAGGAAGCTAAGGCGCAAAGAGGGTGGAAATAGATTTTTAGAGGCTAATTTTATTAGAGCTGGATTCCGCAAGGAGTTTGAGGAGGTTACACTTTTTGCAGATGCTGGGTATGACTATACCGAGGACTATTTTAGGAGGTGGAGTGTTGGTATCTCAAAGGATGTGAAATGCTTTTCATATACACTGCGCTTTGTAAATGAGATACGCCCAGTGCTGACGACTACCGGCGCAAAGCCGACTGAAGATCGATACGTAATGTTTGAGTTTCGCTTTATCCCAGTGATGAGCGCGCGCATCAAGCATGAACAGTGAGGAATCAATGAATAGTGAAGTAAAGGTAGGTATATTTGTTTTTAGTGCGATTGTGATGCTTTTTTTGATGAGTACGCAGATTAATCGCTTTGCTGCGATGCAAAAGAGTGGCTACACGATAGAGGCTACACTTGGAAATGCTTCTGGGCTTGAGCCATATGCGAAAGTTAAGATTAATGGCGTTGAAAGTGGTCATGTGGTGAGAACCTACCTCGATGGCAATGACGCGTACGCAACAATTTTTTTAAATGATGGTGTGCGACTACCATTGGATTCTAGTCTTATGATAGCGCAAGAGAGCATGCTTGGAGGGCGATATATTGAGATTTTACCCGGTAGCGCAAGTGAGAGCATAGCTGTAAATGGCACACTAAAAAAGCAGAAGAATCGAGCAAGCTTTGATGAAACTAGCGACACGATAAATGAGGCAGCAAGTGAGTTTCGTGAGTTTATAAAAGAGGCCAGAATGGTACTAAATGAGGAATCACGTAGTGATTTAACCCAAACATTTGCTAATTTGCGCCGAGTTACTGAGAGTATTGAAGTAATTCTTGCTGAGAATCGTGCGGAGCTAAAGAGAGCGATTGAAGGTGTGAGCGCAATGGCTGATTCTCTGCGTGTGGCTGGTGGAGAGTTTGGCACTACTTCTACGAAGTTTGGTATTACGGCAGATACCATAAATGCACGTTTACCAAATATTATGGAGCGTGTGGATTCTGCTGTCGCAGGGGCTGATGAGCTTATCGCAGACAACAAACAGCCACTAAATAATGCACTAAAGTCGGTGGATAAGTTTTTTACCGATGGTGGGCGCGTGGTTAACAAGCTGGATGATTATCTTTCAATTGTGGATAAAAGCGAGATAGAAGTTGGTATGCGCGTGGAAAATATGATGAGAGATTCATACTCTAAGGGCTATGCATCATTTTATTACAAGCCAAATCCTACGCGCTATTATATGTTTGATGTTGTTAGTACTGATGACTATTCGCGTGACGTCGATGGGCGTTTTATCGCGCCTAGACGCACAGATAAGGGTAAATACTACATCTCAGCACAGCTAGGCAAGCGATATGAGAATCTGCTCTTGCGTGGTGGTATTATCGAGAGTAGTGCTGGCGTGGGCGTGGATTATTTTATGTTAAACGATCGCTTAAAGACTTCACTTGAGGCGTTTGACTTTGATGGACGTAACGACCTTCGCGGTGATAATCCACATCTAAAAGCTTCTCTTAGGTATACATTTTTGCGCCATGTTGATACATACTTTGGGGTGGATAATTTCCTAAATGCAGATTCTGTTAATGGTTTTATTGGGATAGGAATCCGCTTTGTTGACGATGATATGAAAAAACTATTAGGCACGGTTAGCGGAGCGGCTTCTTTTGCAAAATAGAATTAGCATGCTCGTTAATCGTCTAATAGTCATGCTAGATTTGCATCGCTCGAAAAATCGGTGTGATTTTGTGATTATTGCTTTGGTTAATTCTTGCTTTTGGTATTTGGAGGTAGGTTGTGATTATGCGTGAAGTGGCTTCGTGTAAAAAAGATACCCTGAAGAATCGCGATGACGCTCTCTCTAGGCTTATTGAGCTCATGCCAATTAAGAAAATGCAAAAAGAAAAGCCACTGGTGGTAGCGATCTCTTCTGGTGGGATTCTCTTTGCGCATAAGCTTGCTCAAGTGATAAATGCACCATTTGATTTTCTTTTTACGCAGGCGATTCCTTCTCCTCATAATCCAGAATGCGACATCGCGATGATAAGCGAAACATATGATATTGTGATACATGAGGCTTTGACGCATGCATTTGATATTAGTCTTGACTATATTTATGGCGAGGCACAGCGACAGTATGAGGAGAAGATCCTAAAATACATCTACAAATTTCGCAAAGGCGAGACGATTAGCTCGCTAAAAGGTGAGCATATTTTACTTGTCGATGAGGGAATCGATAGTGGACTGACTATCACGACATCCGTCAAGGCATGTATCACACAGCAAGCAAAGAGCGTATCTGTCGCATCTCCGGTGATGCCTTATGATGTTGCTATGCTTTTAGAGGAGATTACCGATGAGATATATTGCGTGCTAAAGCCACAACACTTTGTCGATGTAGAGACATATTATGATGAGATTGAGCCTGTAGATGAGGGTGTGATGGAGCGGATTCTTTCAGAAAGCTTATTTAAAAATTTAAAACAAAGGTAGATTATGACGACTAAAGAGATTGTATTGCCAAATCGCGTGGAAAGTTTCGAATTTAACCATGTGGCCAAGCAAGCAAGTGGCTCAGTGCTTTACAAAAGTGGCAAAAATGTCCTTTTGGCTACAGTCTGTTACAACGCAGATGAGCGCGTAGAAGAGGACTTTCTCCCACTTACTGTGCAATATATAGAAAAGAGCTATTCGGTTGGGAGATTTCCTAGTGGCTTTGTTAAGCGCGAAACAAAGCCTGGGGATTTTGAGACGCTAACTTCAAGAATCATAGATAGGAGCTTGCGTCCATTGTTTCCAAAGGGATATGACTATCCAACGCAAATTACCGTAATGGTGCTTAGCGCAGAGAGTGAAGCTGACTTGCAAAGCATGGCGCTAAATGCCGCTTCAGCTGCACTGTATGTGTCAGATATACCCGTAAAAAAGGCTGTGCATGGTCTAAGAATAGGGCGCGTAAATGGTGGGTTTGTCATAAACCCAACTAACAGTGAACTAGGAGAATCGACACTGGATTTATTTGTATCTGGTGTTGATGATGATTTATTGATGATAGAGATGCGCGCCCTTGGTAGTGAGCGTATTGATTCTGCTTGTTTTGTTGGTGAATGCGGAATCGTAGCCGCAAGCGCAAATGAAATATTAAAAAGCCACTCAGCAAATGAGATCAGCGAAGAGAATCTGCTAGAAGCCCTAGAGATGGCAAAAAGTAGCATAAAAGATGCATCTGCGCGTTATGCAGTGGCATTTGATGGGGTGAGCAAGGAGAGTGCGATTCTTGAGTTAAAGCCAGAGATAGATTCTCCAGAGATTTATGAATATCTAAAAAATAACCATGCAGAATCGATAAAAGATGCGGTTGTGAAAATGGCAAAAAGCGAACGCAATAGTGATCTAAAAGTAATTGCAAAAAGTGTTGCAACACAATCTGGCTGGGAATTCGATGCTGTGTATAACACGCTTGGGAAGTATAAGCGCGAGATTGTTAGGAATCTCATACTAAATGATGGCAAGCGTGCTGATGGTAGGAAACTAAAAGATGTGCGACCAATATTGATTGAGACGAATATCTTACCAAGCGCGCATGCTTCAGCACTATTTACGCGCGGAGAGACACAGGCTCTAGTGGTCGCTACACTTGGCGGTGAGATGGATGCTCAGAGTTATGAGCTATTGACTGAAAAGGGCTGCAAAGAGCGTTTCATGGTTCACTATAATTTCCCATCGTTTAGCGTTGGCGAGGCTGGTATGGTAGGAGCACCAGGGCGACGTGAGCTTGGGCATGGAAATCTAGCTAAGCGCGCACTGGAATCGACGATTGAAAACTGGGGCGCACAGACGATTCGTCTTGTTTCTGAAATATTAGAATCAAATGGCTCATCATCTATGGCGACGGTTTGTGGTGGCTCTCTCGCGCTAAAAGCAGCTGGCATAAAAACGACTGCGCTTGTAGCTGGTGTGGCTATGGGGCTTGTTGTCGAAGGTGATCGACACGCGATTCTTACAGACATTATGGGTCTTGAAGATCATGATGGGGATATGGATTTTAAAGTCGCTGGTAGCAGAGCTGGAATCACTGCTATGCAGATGGATATAAAACTTGGTGGGCTTAGCATGGATATACTCCGTGCCGCACTTTATCAGGCAAAGGAGGCGCGCGAGCATATTTTGGGAATTATGGAGGATGCAGAAACTAAAATCGTTGTAAATGATGATAGTTTGCCATCGCTTCAGATTTTTTCTATCAATCCTGGAAGAATCGTAGACATCATCGGGCAGGCTGGCAAGACGATAAAGGAGATTATCGAGCGATTTGAAGTGGCTATAGATCTAAATCGAGATAATGGCGAAGTTAAGGTGACAGGTGGGAATCGTCAAAAAGTTGAGGCAGCAAAGGAACACATTTTGTCAATAAGTAACCAAGAGGGTGTGCAGCGTGTAAAAGTTGGCGATGTGTATTCTAGTGGACAGATTTTTAAGGGCAAGGTAAAGAAAATCGTTGATTTTGGTGCGTTTGTTGAACTACCAAAAGGTGGCGATGGTCTGTTGCATATTTCAAAAATTGTGCAAAGACGCGACCAGAGAATCGAAGAGGTGATAAGCGAGGGTGATGAAATCGAAGTGCAGATTCTATCCATCAACAAGAATAAGGTCGAATTAGCGCGTGTTTAGGGGCTTCTTTAATGAAAATTTTATTAAAGAACTGTATAATTTCGCCCACTTGAAACGACCTAGTAGGGGAAAGAATCCGAGTGGCGTTTGAAGAAATATTTTAGGAGTTTTGGAATGAAAAAGTTAATTCTTGTTTTTCTTGCGCTTGCTGGAGTTGCATTTGCTGCTGATATGAGTGCGAATGAGATGCTTAAGTCTTATTCTGTGTTAGCCGCTGGTATTGGTCTTGGTATTGCTGCACTTGGTGGTGCGGTAGGTATGGGAAATACAGCTGCTGCTACAATTTCAGGTATGGCTAGAAATCCTGGTGTTGGTGGTAAAATCATGACAACGATGTTTATTGCCATCGCGATGATTGAAGCGCAAGTTATTTATACACTTGTTGTAGGTTTGATTCTTCTTTACGCAAACCCACTTCTCTAATCTATCTTTTTTCACGCACCGGGTTATTTTAACCTGGTGCATTTTATGCGCTGGTGGTGGAATTGGTAGACACACCATCTTGAGGGGGTGGCGGGGCGACCCGTGCGAGTTCGAGTCTCGCTCAGCGCACCATCTTCTTTTTACTTTTTGTTTTGTTTTGAATTTATGCCGGAGTGGTGAAACTGGTAGACGCGCTAGACTCAAAATCTGGTAGGGGTAACCCTGTGTCGGTTCGAGTCCGACCTTCGGCACCATATTTAATTTCGTCCATTGTTAAATAGTCTTAAATATTTTATTGACTATTCGATAGATTTATTAGATAAATTATTTTTCAATATCCTTTCAGATTCTTTTAAAGATTATAAAAATATTTTGCTAATTTTATAGCGTGCATCTTTATTTGATATGAATAAATAGCTCATATGCAGCAATCCAAACCTAGCAATGCAAGAGAATCTAAAGTCAAACCAAAGATAAATTCGCTTAGATTATTAGCCTATAGTTCTTCTCTATCTCTCGAGTGCTACTACACAGTTTCGACCGTTATCCTTTGCCTGATAGAGTAGTTCATCGGCACTATTTAGTGACGTCTCCATCTCTTCGTGTGACAATATATTAGTCACGCCAAAGCTACACGTAATGTGTCCATCAATATTTTTGAATTCCCAGCTCTCTATTTTTGCACGAAGCTTTTCTGCTAGTAGTCGTGCGCCATCTAGTGATGTCTCAGGTGTGATAATGACGAACTCCTCTCCACCCCAGCGGGCAAAAATATCTGTACTGCGTATTTCGTGTGACACGATATCAGCTATCTTAGATAGCACCATATCCCCGACTTGATGCCCGTATGTGTCGTTTACTAGCTTGAAGTGGTCGATGTCAAATATAAGCAAGGATAGGGGTTGCTTGTAGCGTTTAAACAGATCTATTTCACGCGAAATTAGATCGTTGAACTTATTTCTATTGTAGATTCTTGTCAAGCTGTCGTAATAAGCTGCTTTTTCTAGCTCGGTCTGCTCGGTGATGTCTTGACAGATACCAAATAGGATTCTTTTGTTATACCAGCTTGATGGTGATTTTATATGTATGCGTGTTGTACAGATATTGTCATGCAGTCCGAGGAATCTAATTATGCAGTTCACATCTTGATTGTTTGATGTAGCATTTATGTAGGCACGGATTAGCTTTAGTCTATCGCTTGGATAGACGATATCCATCAGGTCTTTGACGTCTATTTTGCCACTACTTTTTATGCCTATGGCTTGTATCATGTTCCCAGAATACTCAAGTTCCATGCTATTTAGGTGTAGTTGCCAGTAGCCAAGGCGTGCTATTTTCTGTGCCTCTTGGAGTATATGCATGGTATGCGATAGGTCAGCTGTGCGATCTTGTACTTTCTTCTCTAGCTCTTGCTTGCTCTCCTCTAACTCTGTAATATCGGTTAGTGATACAATGAATTTACCAACAGAATCGGGATATGCACCAGCTTTGATGATGAAAATCCGCTCCTCTTTTGTAGCTGGGTTTTGCAAAATAGCCTTCACGCTACTCTTTTTGCTTGTCGCTTCGACCGCCTTTTGTAGCCATGAGCTACTCGATCTTGCCAAGAATCCGTCTCGTGCGACAAATGTTTGACTTAAGCATTTGTATCTACTCTTTAGCTCTCTTAAATTATTTAAGCCAAAGAAGTCTAAGCAACTTTTATTTACGTTTGTTATTTCATCGCCATCCGTTACAAAGACGATCGATGATTGAAAATCTAAGATGTTTTGCACCACTTTTTGTTCTTTTTGTAGTGTCTCCTCGTACTCCTTGTGCTTTGTTACGTCTGTGAATACAAATTGAATTATGCGTTGCGTGGATTTTGCTACCGTTAGCTCATAGTAGTTGCCATGCACTTTTATATTGAAGGGCTTTACATGGAGTCCTTTTGCTATACACGATAAGATATATGCATTTGTCATAGGGTCTAGAATTACGCTTAGCGGTTTATCCAAGATATCATCACCAAAAATCTCAAAGGCACGTCGATTTGCCCATTGTATAAGAATCGTAGTGCCTAGATGGTAGCACTCAAGTACGCTTTGTGGGAAGTTGTTTAGCGCGTATCGTGTAGCACGGAAGCTCTCCTCCATTGCTGTTTTGTAGCTATTTTCTGCATTTTTTAGCAGGTCGCGCTTTGTTACGATTCCTTGTAACTCACCGTTTGAGTTATTTACCAGTACGCAAAGTGATGTCGGATCTTTTTCAAAAATATCAATAATGTCGTTAATGTAAGAATCCTCGTGTACAACATGAAGAATATGACTTGCAAAATCGCTTGCTTTACTATCTAAATCCACGCCACTTTCTGCTAGTTTTATGATTCTCTGCTCGGTTATGATTCCTTGTGTTTTTCCACCTTTATCTAGTATCGGTAGCGTGCCGATGCGGTTTTGTACCATGATTGATAGCGCATCTTTGAGTGATTCTTTGTTGGTTATATGGAAGATGAAATTTTTCGCACCGATTATGTGCTTTGCCCGTAGTTTTGTTTTGTATATCTCTTCGCCAAGCTCGTGAAATATCGTATCTTGTGTGACTATGCCTATATATCTACCAAGAGAATCGCATA
Source organism: Wolinella sp. (assembly GCA_052170135.1). Taxonomy (GTDB): domain Bacteria; phylum Campylobacterota; class Campylobacteria; order Campylobacterales; family Helicobacteraceae; genus Wolinella. The sequence goes on along the minus strand of JBQNBC010000011.1, from coordinate 12,244 downwards.
TGATGACACGTCTAATATTATTCCCTATCATTAACTCTAATATATGCTCTAGGTCGCGCTCACCTTGTGCAAAAATCAACCCCTTATTGTTTGCAAGCTCCAGGGCGGACTCATCAAATGTATGCCCGCTAAAAAGCAATCTAGAGATATCTCGTTCAGTGATAATTGCAATTGGTCTATTGCCCTCATCGACAAATACAACAGTGCCACAGCCACTGCTCTGGATGCGCAAAAAGGCATCTCGTAGGCTCGCGTCGTGTGCCAGTGGAATGGTTTTGTTGATTAGTCTTTGCATTATCATAGGCTATGCTCCTGTGCTAAATTGGAGAATCTACACAAGATTCCTGTGAGCTTTCAATCAAGAATCGCAATGCTGCCATACGCACTGCCACGCCATTTGTTACTTGTTCTAGCACCTTACATCGTGGGTCTTGTAGCATCTCATCGTCAATGTCTACGTTTCGATGTACCGGTCCTGGGTGTAGTAGCACTATCTTTCTGTCTCCCATGAGCTCTTTTGTTATGCAAAAATCACTAGCATAGTCTTTTAAACTCGCATAGATTTGATTGTCATGACGCTCAGTTTGTGTGCGCAGACTCATGATTGCATCTACTTCATTTACAACATCACATACGCGGTCGTGCTGGCGCAAGTTTGTTTTTGGCATAAAATGCGGTGGTGCGACTAGGATGACTTCCATACCAAAGCGTCCAAGCAACTCAATATTGCTATTTGCTACGCGAGAATTTCGGATATCTCCAATGATGGCGATTTTTTTACCTTCTAGATCGCATAAATTTCTCTTTAAAGTCAGCAGATCCAGGAGGGCTTGTGTTGGATGGGCATGCGCACCGTCGCCACCATTTATTATAGAGCAACTAGTGTGGCGCGCTAGGAGATTTGGCACACCAGCATGCTTGTGACGAACAATGATTGCTTGCGGTGACATAGCATTTAGGTTTGCCGCAGTGTCAAAGATAGTTTCACCCTTGGAAGTTGAGCTTTTTGACACATCAAGTCTCACTACCTCTCCACCAAGCCGCTTGACAGCGATTTCAAAGCTACTTAGTGTTCGTGTCGAATTTTCAAAAAATATAGTAATGACTAGCTTGCCTTTTAGATTCTCACGGATGTGCGTATCTAGATAGCCCTCCGCCTCATCGAGCAGCTGCACTATCTCATTTTTAGTTAGATCGCGAGTGTTTATTAGATGCCGTATCAAGCCAGATCCTTTTACTCAAGCATTTTTATGGTTTGAGTGTCGATTTTATCGAAACTATCGATAATTTCTCCACCATGATCGCGGATAAATCCCTCCGCGTCACTTCGTGTTTGAAATGGAATTAGCTCATGTCCCATAGGTCCGTACACATCGCTTTTTATGACATAGACAGCCTCTCGTGCATTTAGCTTGTTTTGTGTGTAGTAATCAGTCACAAATAGCGACTTTAGTGCACTGGTATCTTTATCGTAAAGACTGCGGTTGAGTATGAATTTTGCCATATCTTTTACGCCATCAAAGTAGTATTCTTTGGCATTTTCACTTACTGCCATAGCTGCCCATCGCGGATACTTATCGACAAACATACCGCACACCGGGCATTTTGAGCGCGGGGGGACAGTAATCTTTGCACTCTCTTTTTTGGCGCTATTTTTGACTATTTTGATATCGTAAATATAGTAAAAAAGTGCTTCTTTCTCGCGCTCTTTTAGATTCCCACACACACCTTTGTCTATATCCTCTTTTAGTTTTGAGGAATCGCTATAAATTTCAAGTGCAAGATTTGGGCAATTTTGTGAAAAAATCCGCTCGCCCATTGGGTAGATACGCTTGTTTTTAACATCTTGACCTGGGTTTGCAAATAGCAAAAATGGCAGAATAATTAGCAAGAATCTCATACTATTTTTCCTTTTTGTTTAGGATATTTTGAACACGCTTTTCAAGACTTAATGCATCACTCTCACCATACAATACATCTGTGAGGATTCCGCTTGGATTTATAAAAAATGTAGCCGGAGTGGCCAATATACCGTAGCTATCGCTAATACTCCTCCCTTCATCACTAATCACGCTTAGTGCGACTGGATTCTCATTTAAGAATCGCTCAACATGTGCGTGTGGTTCACCAACGTTTATAGCGATGATGTGTATCTTCTCGCCACTTTTTTGTGCGATAGATTCAAGAAGTGGCATCTCTTTTAGACATGATGCGCAGCTACTTTGCCAAAAGCGCAAAACAACACCTTTGCCACGCATGTCATCTAGCACGAGTTTTTCGCCCGTTATGCCAATCGTAGTAAAGCGTGGTGGAATATCGCCCGCCTTTGGGATGGATCTAACCTCGCACGCGGTTAAAAAAGTAATGCAAAAAAGCGACACAAAAAGGCGCAGTATAGACATGTTTCCTCTTTGGTGGAGATATGAAATTGTAGCTTTTAACGCTTAAAGCGATGGTTGTATTTCAAGAATCTAGACCAATTTTATGCACAAGATTCTTGGCTATTTCGCTTGGTGTGTTAAAATCTCACAATTTTTAGGGCAAAGGCGCGAAAGATGAGAATTGCGGTTATTGGCACGGGATATGTGGGCTTAGTAAGTGGAGCGTGTTTCGCTGAAATGGGAAATCGTGTGACTTGCGTCGATGTTAATATTGAAAAAATAGATGCTCTAAAGCGTGGTTTAATTCCTATTTATGAGCCTGGTTTAGAGGAGATGGTGCTCGGGAATCATCGCAAGGATTCTCTTCGGTTTAGCACGAATTTAAAAGAGGCGTTAAGTGATGCAGAGCTTGCATTTATCGCGGTTGGGACGCCTATGGGCGAGGATGGTAGCGCGGATTTGCAATATGTGTTAGCAGTTGCTAGAGAGATTGGTGCGTGCATGACACGATATTTGGTCGTCGTAGATAAATCTACTGTGCCAGTGGGGACAGCGCGACTAGTGCGAAATGAGATTTTGAGCGTGCAAAAGAGGCTTGGGGTTGAGATTGAGTTTGATGTCGTGAGCAATCCAGAGTTCTTAAAAGAGGGTGATGCGATTAAGGATTTTTTAAAGCCCGATCGTGTTGTAGTGGGGAGCGATTCTCCTCGTGCTATGGAGATTATGCGTGAGCTGTATGCGCCATTTACACATAGTCGAGATAGATTTATTGGCATGGGAATCGAGAGTGCTGAGATGACAAAATATGCGGCAAATGCAATGCTGGCGACAAAAATTAGCTTTATGAATGAGATAGCAAATATTTGCGAGATTGTCGGAGCTGATGTTAATGATGTGCGAAAGGGAATTGGTAGCGATAGTCGAATTGGATATAGCTTTATCTATCCTGGGTGCGGATATGGCGGTAGCTGCTTTCCTAAAGATGTAAAAGCTCTAGAAAAAATCGCACTTAATGCTGGAATTTCACCAAAGATAATAAGTGCGGTAGAGGCGGTAAATAGCGATCAAAAGCGTGTGCTTGCTCGCAAGATTTTCACACGATTTGGCGAGAATCTAAAAGGTAAAAAATTTGGAATCTGGGGACTTAGCTTTAAGCCTGAGACAGATGATATGCGTGAAGCTAGCTCCATCGTGCTAATTTCTGAGCTATTAGAGCATGGTGCCAGCGTGCAGGTCTATGACCCGAAGGCTATGGAAGAGGCGCAAAAACACTATCTAAAACATCACACAGGAATCTTCTATGCAAAGAGTAAGTATGATGCGCTAGATGGGGCTGATGCCATGATTCTTGTTACGGAGTGGAAGGAGTTTAGAAGCCCTGATTTTGATGAGATCAAGGCACGATTAGCACGGGCGATAATATTTGATGGGCGTAATCAATACAAAAGAGAGCGTATGGCTGAGTTGGGAATTGAGTATCACCAAATTGGCGTGGCATCGATACAAAAAATATAGAGGAGTGAATTAGTGAAAAATTTTATACTTAGTGCTGTTGGTGGATTTTGGATTCTCGCTTTTGGTGGTTGTCAGCTCTATAATGATGCGCTAAAGCCCGATAGAATCGAGGAAAAATATATACAAGCTACGCGAAAAGGCGAGATTTTAAATGGCTTAAAAACCGAAGCTGTCATTGTTGCGACTAGGCTAAACGAGTTTGATAATGAAAAGTTTCTTAGCGAGAATGGCGAGTATTTTTTTATAGATATTTATGTTAGCGAGGATTCTAAAGAGTATAAGGAGCGTGGGCTAAATAATCCACTTTATTCTGTCCGCCTCTCAAATGGTGTACTACCAGCAGAGATACAGAGAATCGATCGCGAGGAGCTACTAAAGCATAATTTCACTTTTGCAAGTCGCTGGGGGGACTATTTTTTGGTTCGATTCCCTTCGCAGAGCGTGAGATATAGAGAGCAGTTGCAGCTAGAGCTAGTGCATAAGAATCTAGGTGTAACCGTGCTTGATTATGGATTTCGCAATATCAAAAAATAGGGACTCGCTTGAGGCTTGATGCACTACTTGTTGCTCTTAATCTTGTAGATAGTCGCACTCGCGCACAATCTTTGATTTTAAAAGGTGTGGTAAAAGTCGATGGCAAAGTTGTTTTAAAATCATCAACAAATGTCGTATCGGAGGCTAGTATAGAGATCGATAGTGGGCTTGATTTTGTCTCACGTGCTGGATTGAAGTTATATTCATTTTTGGAATCACATAAGGATATTTTGCTCAAAGATCGCGTCGTGCTTGATATAGGCTCTAGCACTGGTGGCTTTGCACAAGTTGCCCTAAAATGTGGTGCAAAGCATGTAGTATGTGTAGATGTAGGGTCAAATCAGCTCCATAAGAATCTTCGATGCGATTCTCGCATTTCTCTCTTTGAGGAGACTGATATTCGAGATTTTCCACCACACGGTGAGCGGCTACGTAAATTATTGTGCGCATGCAAAGAATCGCATGCAAATTTTGGTGCGGAGTCGCTAGAAATCCTTGGCAATTCTAGCTGTGCAATCGCTGCTTTAAGCACAGAAAATATGGAGCTAAGATTTTCGCTTTTGCTATGTGATGTCTCTTTTATATCTCTCTCAAAAATTCTACCTGAAATCTCAAGACTCTGCAGAGATGAGGCAATTTTGCTCTTCAAGCCACAATTTGAAGTAGGCAGAGATGTAAAAAGAAGCGCAAAGGGTGTAGTTCAAGATAGTGCAAAGGTTGCGGCTCGATTAGATGATTTTATCACTGAAGTGGAGGTATACGGCTTTAAAGTTGTAAGAATCGAGCCTTCAAAACTAAAGGGGAAAGAGGGGAATGAAGAGATTTTTATACACATTAAACGATGAGCGAGTAACATCGTTAGCACTTGGGAAATTTGATGGGATGCACAGGGCTCATCAGGAGCTTTTTTCATATCTTGATGATGGCGGTGTTATAGTCGTCATTGATGCAGAAAGAGGGAATCTAACTCCAAATGCTTATAAAAAGGATTTTGCGCCATATCCGATTCTTTCATTACCTCTTGAAGATATAAAGGAGCTTAGCGGAGATGAGTTTGTTCGCGCGATAAAAGTGGCATTTCCTAGGCTTAAGAAGATTGTGGTTGGATATGATTTTCGCTTTGGGAAAAATAGAGCATGCGGAATCGACGATCTTAAAGGGCTTTTTGATGGCGAAGTAGTGGTAGTGCCTGAGGTGTTTTATGGTGGCGTGTCAGTGCATTCTGAGGCGATTAGGGCTATGCTTTTGCGTGGCGATGTTCTTGGTGCTATGAGGCTTCTTGGGCGTAGTTATTTTATCGAGGGTAGGATTATACGAGGGCAGGGGATAGGCGCTCGTGAGCTTTTTGCTACGATAAATCTCTCTGTGGAGCAGTTTTTGATCCCCCATGATGGTGTTTATGTGACAAAGAGTGTAATTTCTGGCGTTCACTTTAACTCAGTTAGCTTTATTGGGCGACGACTTAGTAGTGATGGGAATTTTTCAATAGAGACACATCTTTTATGCGTGCATGGTGATGAGATTCCTGATAGCGATGTGGTTAGGGTTGAGTTTGTCGAATGGTTAAGAGGAAATTTGCATTTTGAGAATCTAACTCTATTGAGAGAGCAAATAGCACTTGATATAGCACGTGCGCAGGAGATACATGATATAAATATGGCTTAAACTCTTTTATGTATTGTATGATGAGAATCAAAAGGCAAGAGCCTTTGGATTCTAAGGTCGTATTTACGCAAATAGTCCGCGGAATAGAATCGTAAAAATCGCCATTGGTGCGACAAATCGCACGCAAAATAGCCATATTTGGAAAAACAGTGGCGACATATATCCACTAAACATTCCATGTACATGATTTTTGTCGAGCACAAAGCCAATAAAAAAGCATGTAATCATGCCGGCAATTGGCATAAGAAGTGCCGAGCTACTAAAATCAAGCCAGTCAAAAATAGACTTACCAGCTATTTTCATTATCTCTCCGTGTTGTTCTGAGCCACTAAGTACGACTAGGATTCCCATTATGTAAGCGACACCTAGCACGACATAGACTGCTTTGTGTCTCTTCCAGTCGTGCCTCTCGATAAAGTATGCAATAAATGGCTCCGCCATGGAAATAGCCGACGTAACACCGGCAAAAAGAAGCGCAAGGAAGAATAAAAATGAGACTACCTGTCCAGCTGCTCCCATCTCAGAAAATACCACCGGTAGCGAGATAAAAACAAGCCCTGGGCCACCACCTGGGTTGCTACCATACTCATATAGAAAAGTAAAAATGGTAAGTCCAGCGATAATCGCAAGTAGCGTATCTAGGAATCCAACATAAAGTGATGCTGTGACAAAGTTGCCACGCTTTGGTAGCGATGCAGCATATGTCATGATCGTACCAACGCCAAGAGAAAGCGTAAAAAATGCCTGTCCAACGGACATCATTACCACTTCTGGAGTGATGCTATCCCAATTTGGAGTAAACATAAATTCAACAGCACGACCAAAACTATCCATGCTAAGCGCATAAAAAAGTAGCGCGATAAAAATGATAAAAAGCAGAGGCATGAGGATTATATTTATGCGCTCGATTCCCTTCTTGACGCCTTTTAGGAGTGTGTATCCACAGTAGATTATTATGAGTGTGTGGAAAAATATTTGCGTAAAAATAGATGTCGAAGTGAGTGTACCAAATGTCTTGCTAGCCTCTTCTACGCCTGTGGGAAGTGCTACAAATGACTGCACCATGTAATGTATAAGCCAACCAATAACGACTGAGTAAAATGAAAGAATCAAAATCCCATTTATCATCATAAAGCCGGCATATTTCCAGTATTTTCCATTTTTTGGTGCGAGGCTCTCAAATGTCGAGACTGGGTTATGCTCGCTTTCACGTCCCATTACCACTTCTGCTAAAAATATCGTTAAACCGACAAACAGTACAGACATTAAAAAGATGATAACAAATGCCCCGCCACCATTCTCGCCCGCCATATATGGGAATTTCCAGACATTCCCAAGCCCTATCGCACTTCCAGCTGCTGCGAGGATAAAGCCTATCCTTGAAAATCTGCTCATACTCAAAGTTACGCTCCTAAAAATTGATTAAGATTAATTTTAACCAAAAACTATCAGAATTTAGGCAATTTATATGCTCAAAGCGTGGAATCTCGCGCGATTCTTAGCTTTAAGTTTGGCGTAGGCAGAAGAGGTGTACAGTGATACAACTACACTTTATTCATGCTTTAGTCGTCATTGATAAAATGCTTCTTGTAAAGGAGTGTTATGACGACTGAGTTGACAGTGCACGATGCGCTACATATTGCTACCGTACGTTATGAAGATGGCGACTTTCATGCATCTTTGGAGCTGTGCGTGCAGATTTTATCTATTGCGCCAGGGATGGCTCAAGCGTGGAATCTAGCCGGATTGTCGGCTCTAATGCTTGGTGCTTTTGGTAGAGCGGCTGAATATTTTACACAGTGTTATGATCTTTGTGGCGATAGGAGTGTGTTGGTAAATCTAGCCGAAACGCATCGTCGCGCTGGGAATCTAAAAGAATCTATCATGCTTTTAGAGCGACTTTTAGATGATGAGCCAAATAGTCCGATGCTACTATACAATCTGGCACGCTCATTACAGGATTTTGGGGATTTTTATGAGAGTGAAAGACGCTATCGAGATGTGATTTCACTCGTGCCAGATGACACTGATGCGCTATATAATCTAGCGAATCTCCTATCGGACAAAAAGAGCTTAAGGCAAGAATCCAGCCTTGATTCTTGCGAGGTTTGGAGGCTTTTTGTATCGCGTGCTAGCGAGGCAGTCTCGCTATACATACGTGCGATATCTCTTGGCGGTCAAAGTGTTCAAAATCTAGCCCTAACGCTAACATCGCTTGGGCGGCTAGATGAGGCAATATCACTATACAAACAGCTATGCGATGATGCTTGTGTGGCTTATGAATTGTTATTTAATTACGCAAATGCGCTATCTCTTCGTGCGCAAAAACAGGATTTGAAGCTGGCTGAAAATCTATATTTGCGTGCCATTTCCATTAGTCAAAATAGCGCATACAAGGTTAATCTAGCCTATTTATATTTGCGTCAAAATGATCTAAAGCATGGGCTTAGACTGTACGAGGCGCGTAGAGAGCTTATAGAGGAGGGCTTGCTAGAAGGAAATACACGTATTTGGAAGTCTTCTTGTGTTTTGGATTCTTGTGGCGAGATTCTTTCGCCTGATATTTCAGATTGTGAGCTAAAAGGCATGCGTATTCTGCTTTTTTGTGAGCAAGGTTTTGGCGATACGCTGATGTTTTCACGTTTTATTCCGATTCTTCAAAAAGTAGCAAAAGAGGTGATTTTTATTCCACAGCGCGAGCTTTTTTCGCTTTTTTTAGGGGTATTTTCTACTGCGCAAAATACAAGAATTGTGCAGGCGATTCCAAAAGATTGCGAGTTTGATATTGCGATTCCACTGCCATCGCTACCGCTTGCGCTTGAGGTTAGTGATGTACGCTTTGATTCTCCATTGTTGATTCAAAACGTCAAGAATCGTGTGAAAAAGTCACAAAAAATGCGCATCGCTTTTGTCTATGCCAGCCACTCAAAAATAGATACTAGCGTGCAGAAGTCAATCCCACCACGTATATTTTTGGAGGCTTTAAGTGGGCTTGACGTGGAACTTTTTTCGTTTCAAAGGGAGGGACTTAGCAGCGCACTTTGTGCGGAGTTTGGTGTGAATGAGGTTGGGAGCACTTTGGATGATTTTGGTGCGGTTGCTAGCGAGCTTGCTAGTATGGATTTTGCAATTAGTGTTGATACGGCATTTGCACATCTTTGTGGTGCGCTTGGGATTCCACTTGCGATTTTGCTACCAAAGTATGCTGATTGGCGGTATGGCATAGGCGGGAGGAGTGCTTGGTATGAGGATGTGAGGCTATTTTTTCAAAGTGAGCTTGGCTCATGGAGTGAGCCTTTAGAAGAGCTTGCTGAGTTTTTGCATAATCGTATACTTAGCTTTTAGAGGTATTTTTGCAAGTAGTTAGCGGGAATCGCATCTTTGGTTTTAAGAATCCAAATGGTGGATTTTCGGTGTTTAAGCCACATGGATATATCATCGCGTCCAAAATTAAGGATAGCTTATGCCACAAGATTTGACCACGCTCGGCTACGAAATACTATTTTTTGCACTTGTTTTTGTCGCATTGTTATTTTATCGCCACGGGCTAAAATAGTAAAGGCAGTGAAATCGGTACAAAAGAGTTACGCATGACTTTAGGACGAGAGCAAATTTTTGCTGTTTTGCTTTTTATTGGTATGTTTTTTTGGGGTGCATCATGGCCAGCGTCAAAGATTCTCACTTCGCATGCAAGCATTGAAGTTGTTGCATTTTGGCGATTTTTCTTTGCATTAATTACATTTTTACCAATCATCGTGTTGCTTGGGATTCCTCTTTTTATGAGTTTGCGCTCATTTTTGCTTATGTTGGTCGCTTCGGTGGCAAACTCAATCTACTCGCTTCTGTTTTTTAATGGTCTTAGCTATGGGCTTGCTGGGGCTGGTGGGGTGCTTGTAACGACACTTATACCTGTTTTTTCATATTTACTTTCGTATATTTTTTTAGGTAGTAAAATCTCTATGCGTGAGGGTTTTGGGCTACTTCTTGGGTTTCTTTCGGGGCTATTTTTGTTGAATTTAGCACACTATGGGAGTCTTTTAGGCGGTGGGAATCTGTTTTTTGTCGCAGCTGCACTCACATGGGGTGTGCTTACTCTTTTGACGCAAAAGCTCAGGGGAGATGTCCATCCAGTTGCAATAAATTTTTACACCACGCTTTTTAGCACGATTAGTTTTTCGCCAGTTTTATTTGGTGGAGAGTCGTTTAGTATTCTTGCAGTAGGCATGGAGTTTTGGTTTTGTCTATTGTTTGTCGCGGTGTTTTCAACAGCTTTTGGGACGACAATCTACTATCAGGCTATAGCTGTGGTGGGTGCTGGTAGAGCAAGTAGCTTTGGGTTATTAGTGCCAGTGCATGCGCTTGTTCTTAGCTGGATATTTTTAGATGAGGTTCCTACATTTGAGACACTTATTGGTGGGATTCTTGCCTTTGGTGCAATATATATGATAAATCTTTATAAGCCAGCCCATTTTTCACGCTTTAAGCGATGATGGCTGGAGAATGATTGCTTTAGATTCTTGTTTTAATGCCCTCTTTAATAGAAACTGAACGCACTACAATAAGTTATGCACTTGCGAGAATGTCGGTCATGAGATTTTTGTGCCATGGCTCATAATGGAGTGCCAATGTTAATTGCGCTTAGCACAAGTCAATATAAAGTTTTAAAGTAGCTTCGCGATAGGCTGTAGCAAGCAGCAAAACTATGTATCTGCGCGCATTTAAAATGAGAGTATTTTACATTTAAAATGAGAGCGGGATAAGGATAAAATTTGCTTCACTATCATTTTAAATGTAAAAAATATATTTTTAAATAGCTTTTTACAGAATTCTAAAGGTTATGCTAAACATAGATTATCTAAATTTAAAGGGATAAGGAAAGAGAATTTCTTATTACATTTAAAGGAATGTGAATTTAAATATGATACTAAAACTACACAGGAAAACTTATATCAGAAACTACTAAAATTGATAAGAGAAAATCTGCTTAAGTTTTGTTGAGCCTTTAAAAAATCTCAGCTTAAAATTTCACTCAAAGCAGTGTTTAAATCACCAAATTTAAACTCAAAGCCTTGTTTTAGTAAATTTACAGGTCGCACATCTGCACCTTCAAGCAATATCGCCGAGCCTTCGCCAAATTTTAGCTGCAAAACAAAGCTTGGGACATTAAAAATGGCTGGGCGTTTAAGTGTGTTTGCAAGGGCCTTTGTGAAGCTTTCATTGGTAGCAAATTCTGGCGAAACAAGGTTAAAAATGCCTGAAATTTCACGATTTAGCACAAGCTCATAAGCTTTTAGCAAATCGTCCAGATGCACCCACGAAAAGCTCTGCTTTCCGCCTGCCAAAACGCCGCCAAGACCTAGCTTAAAAATCGGCAACATCTTAGCCAAAGCACCGCCCGTTTTGCCATCAACCCCTCTGCCAAGCACTACGCCAAGCCTAAAAATCGCCGTTTTCACGCCAAGCTCACTGGTCTTTAACGCTTCATTTTCCCAAGCCACCGCCAATTTTCCCAAAAATCCTTTATTAAAATTCTGCGAACTTTCATCGTGTATTAAACCGCTCTCATAAATGCCAACCGCCGAAGTTGAGATGAAAATTTTGGGCTTTTTTGAAGTCTTTGAAAGTGCCAAAACAAGGTTTTTTGTACTTGCAATTCGGCTATTAAAAAGCTCATTTTTATAGCTTTGACTCCATCTTTGCGAGATGTTTGCACCAGCTAAATTTATTAGAGCATCACACTCTTGCAAAATCTCAGTCAAAGCTGAAATATCCGCATAAATCTCACGCTTTATTTTTAAAATTTCATGCCCTTTTGAAGCTAAAAACTCACACAAATTTGAGCCAACAAAACCACTTGTGCCATTTATCGCTATTTTCAAGTTTGTCCTTATCAAATTTTCTTAATTGCAATTTTCACTTTGCTTCAAAGCCTTGTATCGCCCAGAGCCTAGACACTTTAGAGATTCTAAATCTTTCTTATCAAACCCTTGATTCTTACCCCAAAGGGTAAGTGAAATATGTTTTTGTGCGAGTATTTGTCTGATATTCATACATTGTTCCTTTTGTGGTTTTGGCTCTTTTAGGGAGAGGGTAGCGGTATAAGGGTTTGGACAAAAATCAAAAATCACAAGCAAATAAATATGGTAAGC
>JBQNBC010000010.1:0-60302 GCA_052170135.1 Wolinella sp. | reverse complement strand
AAGAAGAGCTAGCTATATTGCATAGATTCTACTATGAGGAGCTACAAGGGAGGGGCGAGGCATAATCGCCCTTTCTCACGAAGAATCTAGCGATAGTTTTATACTTTTTATGTACAATCAGAGAAAAATTCAACAAGGAGCTTTTATGTTTATCCAGCTAAATGAGCGCGTAATTATAAATCTAAATAAGATTACACGCATAAAAATTGATGAAGTAGAGGATGGAATTCGAGTGCGATTCTATGAGGGGACGCAGCAAGTGGCAAAAAGCAAGGCATTTGATAGTATAGATAAGGCTAGAGTGTGGCTTGATGAGGTTATGAAAAATAAACTTAGCTAATCTACTAATCCTCAATTGAGATTCCCTTGAGGGAATCTCAAAGACTAACTGTACTATTGTTCGCTTGTGCATACATTATGAATTGTTTTCTTTCACGTCCTATTTTAGGCATTTGTGTGTCAACTGAATTATATTTCTTGATATTTATGTTAGCTTGCAGTTTCTATTGATATGAAATTCATAGAGGCTTGTGCTGGTATGCTACGTGTTGCAATGTGCTCAATCTTATTCCCCTGTGACTTTACTATTGTTTTTCATGAATTCTATTTATATTTTTGTGTTGCAAAATTTATCTGTTGAAAATTTCCATCCAAAAAAACTAGATGGATTACGCCTATATCTTGTGTTATTTATTCTTCAGATTCTTTCATTAGCTCTGCTTGGTTATGGGCAATAATAGGGTCTATAACAGCATCAAATCCACCACTTAACATCACCTCTTCAAGACTGTAAAGGGTAAGTCCTACGCGATGGTCTGTTAGGCGATTTTGTGGATAGTTATATGTGCGTATACGCTCGCTGCGATCCCCGCTACCAACTTGCAATTTTCTAGCAGCCGTATTTTCACTCATTTTTGCTTCCAGTTCGGCTTCATAAAGACGTGCTTTAAGTATTTTCATCGCCTTATCTTTATTTTTATGTTGCGACTTTTCATCTTGCATCGAGACTGTGATACCGGTTGGGATATGGGTTATTCTGACTGCAGAATCCGTCGTGTTGACTGACTGCCCACCATGTCCACCAGAGCGGAAAACATCTATCTTTAGATCGTTTGGATTTATGTTTATCTCAACATCATCGACTTCCGGCATGATAGCTACAGTGATAGCTGATGTATGGATTCTTCCTTGTGATTCTGTTTCTGGAACACGCTGAACGCGGTGTGTGCCGCCTTCATATTTTAGGCGGGAGTAGACACCGTTACCTTTTATGAGTGCGATAACCTCTTTGTAGCCACCGACGCTATTTTCACTTGAGCTGATGATTTCTACCCTCCAGCCCTTTGAATCTGCATAGCGACAATATGCCTTAAACAGATCACCGACAAAGATTCCTGCTTCGTCACCACCAGTGCCAGCGCGTATCTCTAGGTAGATGTTTTTGTCATCATTCGGGTCTTTTGGGATTAGCAGGATTTTGATTTCGCCCTCTAGAATTTCCAGTTCCTCCTCGAGAAGCTTGTTTTCTTCTTTTGCTAGTTCGCCAAGCTCTTTATCATCAAAAAGCATACGATTCTCCTGAATGGAATCGTATGCTCTCATGTACTCTTTTGCTTTGATAACGAGTGGCTCCAGTGAGCTTTGTTCCTTATTGAGCTCGGTCATACGCTTAATGTCGGATATTACTTCCATAGAGCCTAGCATCTTGGAAATATCGTCAAATCGCTCAATAAAAGGCACAAGCTTCGAAATTAGCATATCGGAGAAACTAAGAGGGAAATGCCCAGACGCTTAAGCATTCTGAGCAGAGAGTTTTTTTACTGATGCGTGCAATCTACTGACTTTTCGTGCAGCTGTATTCTTGGGCAGGATTCCTTTGCTAACAAATTTATGTAGGTCTTTGTTTGCAACTTTTAGAGCTTCTTCAGCCTTAGCAACATCATTGCTTGCAACTGCCTCTTTAATAGCTTTTGTAATGTTTTTAATTCTTGTGCGATAGTAGCGATTTCGCTCTGTTCTTTTGATTGTTTGGCGGATACGTTTTTCAGCTGATTTATGATTAGCCATAGTTAGTGTTAATCCTTTTGTAAATATTTTTAAGGCAGGATTTTGCCCATGTTTTTATTAAAGATAGATAAATAGGGGCTTACAATGAGGCTATTTGGCACAGATGGTGTTAGGGGGCGCGCGGGTGAAAAGCTCACGGCATTTTCAGCGATGAAGTTAGGTCTTGCCGCAGGAATCTACTTCAGGAAACACTCCAAGACCAACAAGATTCTCGTCGGCAAGGATACGCGCCGAAGCGGATATATGATAGAAAATGCCATTGTTAGTGGGCTTACGGCTGTTGGGTATGATGTGATTCAGATTGGTCCGATGCCTACACCAGCTATCGCCTATCTTACGGAAGATATGCGTTGTGATGCTGGAATAATGATAAGTGCAAGCCATAATCCATTTGATGATAACGGAATTAAATTCTTCAATCGCTTTGGTTTTAAACTTGATGAGAGTGCTGAGCGCGAGATTGAGGCAATATATTTTGATGACTTTCTTTTGGAAGTGAGCCAAAAAAGCGGAAAAGAGATAGGGGCGTCAAAGAGAATCGATGATGTTGTTGGTCGTTATATTGTGCACATCAAAAACTCCTTTCCTCGCGAGCTATCGCTCCATGGCGTGCGCGTTGTCTTGGATACGGCAAATGGTGCAGCATACAAGGTTGCCCCGACAATCTTTAGCGAGCTTGGCGCGGAGGTTTTTGTGATTAACGATTCTCCAAATGGCTATAACATAAACGAATCTTGTGGCGCAACTCAGCCACTTATGTTAGCCGAGGAGGTGCGACGCGTGCGTGCTGATATTGGTTTTGCACTTGATGGTGATGCCGATAGGCTTGTAGTAGTTGATGAGCGCGGAGAGGTTGTAGATGGGGATAAGCTAATTGGCGCACTAGCCTTGCATCTGCACGATTCTAATTCTTTAAAAGAATCGGTGGCTGTCGCGACTGTGATGAGTAATCTCGCGCTTGAAGAGTTCTTGAATCGCGCTGGAATTAGGCTTGTGCGCTCCAGTGTTGGCGATAAATATGTACTTGAGTTACTTCAGAAGGAAGGGGCAAATTTTGGCGGAGAGCAGAGTGGTCATGTAATTTTTAGCGATTTTGCAAAAACTGGCGATGGACTGGTATCTGCGCTTCAAACAATGGTATTTGTACTCAAGAGCGGGAAGCGCGCTTCAGAGGCTCTAAATCCATTTGAGCTATATCCTCAAAAGCTCGTAAATCTGCCTATTGCAAGCAAGCGTGAGCTGGATAGTATCGATGGGTATAGTGAGCTTTTGGGCGAGATTGAGAGGCTTGGGTTCCGTCAGTTAATAAGATATTCAGGGACGGAAAACAAGTTAAGAATCCTGCTTGAGGGCAAGGATTTACGCGCACTGGATTCTTGTATGGAACGGTGCGTAGCCTTTTTTAAGGCAGCACTTGGTTGAGGTTAGGCTGGTGCTCCGCGCCCTATGTGTGCTTGTGGCTATTTTTGCGATAGATCAGCTTATTAAGTGGGTAATTCTTGGTGGATTTCGCTGGGAATCTGAGGTAATCTCGATCACATTTGCGCTTAATAAGGGCGTGGCATTTTCGATGTTTGCATTTTTGGATGAATGGCTAAAATATCTTCAACTTGGTCTCCTTGGCGGAATCGCCATCTTTTTAGCACGTGATGCTAACTATTTTAGAGAGCATTATCTGGCGTTTTCTATACTGCTTGGGGCGGGCTTTTCAAATGTTTTGGATCGATTCTTGCATGGTGGAGTTGTTGATTATGTCTATTGGCATTATGGTTTTGAGTTTGCGATTTTTAATTTTGCTGATGTGATGATTGATTTTGCTGTTGCACTCCTGCTTTGGCAGACATTTTTTAAGAAAAAATAAAACAATGTTGGTTAGAATGCCGCTCTTTAATCTTGGTCGCGTAGCTCAGTTGGTAGAGCACTACCTTGACATGGTAGTGGTCGGAGGTTCGAGTCCTCTCGTGGCCACCATATCTCCTAGACCAAACGCCATCATAATAATTAATCAATATTGAGTAGTGTAACTTTATGTTTTTGAAGGTATAAAAGACTGTGAAATCTATCGGAATCAAACATCAAAATGAGATCTATGACATTCAGAGTGCTGAGGCGCTAGGAATTGTTGGTGAGGATATTCCATTTGATAACTCTCCAGATTCCTTGCATATAATCCGCCACTCCTGTGCTCACCTGTTGGCTCAGGCGATCAAATCAATCTATCCAGAAGCACAGTTTTTTGTTGGTCCTGTCGTTCAAGAGGGTTTTTACTATGACTTCCGTGTAGATAGTAAGATAGGTGATGAGGAGCTAGCAAAAATCGAAGATAAGATGAAAGAACTAGCAAAAAAAGGCGCAGATATAGAACGATATGTATTGCCTAGGAGCGAGGCTATTGCCAAGTTTGCCAAAGATGATTTGAAGCAAGCAGTGATATCAAGAATCCCTGATAGCAAGCTCTCTATCTATCGCCAGGGCGAGTTTGAAGACCTGTGTCGCGGTCCACATCTACCAAGCACAAAGCTTTTGAGTGCATTTAAGCTCACAAAAATTGCAGGCGCATATTTAGGTGGAGATGAGAACTCGGAGATGCTTACGAGAATCTATGGCATCGCCTTTGCTGATAAAGAGGCACTCAAGACTTATCTGCACCAGATGGAAGAGGCTAAAAAGCGCGATCATAGAAAAGTTGGCATGGAGATTGGGCTTTTTACATTTGATGATGATGTTGGCGCTGGATTGCCGATATGGTTGCCAGCCGGAGCAAGAATCCGTCGTCGATTAGAAGCCATGCTTACGGATGCACATATTAGGCGAGACTACGAGCCTGTGCGTGGACCTGAGATTTTAAGAAGTGATCTGTGGAAAATTAGCGGACACTATCAGAATTATAAAGAGAATATGTATTTTACAAAGATCGATGATGCCGAATATGGGATTAAGCCAATGAACTGTGTTGGGCATATCAAGGTCTATGGTAGTGGTGTGAGGAGTTATCGTGAGCTTCCGCTTCGCTTCTATGAATATGGCGTTGTGCATAGACATGAGAAGAGTGGCGTGCTTCATGGGCTTTTACGAGTTCGAGAATTTACTCAAGATGATGCACATATATTTTGCAGACCTGAGCAGATTCGCGATGAAGTGATTGATATCGTTAATTTTGTTGATAAAATCATGAGCGCGTTTGGTTTTAACTATGAGATGGAGATTTCAACTCGTCCTGAGAAATCTATTGGCGATGATGCAATTTGGGAACAAGGTACACAAGCATTAAAAGATGCACTTGAGTCACAAGGGCTTAAATACGGAATTGATGAGGGTGGTGGTGCATTTTACGGTCCGAAGATTGATATTAAAATTACCGATGCTATTGGACGTAAATGGCAGTGTGGTACTGTGCAAATTGATATGAATTTGCCTGAACGCTTTGATCTTGCATATACCGATGAGAACAATACTGCACAACGCCCCGTGATGATACATCGTGCGATTCTTGGCTCATTTGAGCGTTTCGTCGCGATATTAACTGAACATTTTGGTGGAGAGTTTCCATTCTTTATTGCGCCTACGCCGGTTATGATTATTCCAATTGGTGATGAGCAGTTAGCTTATGCAAAGCATTTGCGCCAAGAGTTGCGTAATGTAGGTGTTTACGCTGAGGTTTATGATAAAAATGAGACGTTAAATAAAAAGATACGCACCTCTGAAAAGCAGAGGATTCCAATGATAGCAGTGCTTGGCGAGAGGGAAGTAAGCGATAGGACAGTTGCACTTAGAGATAGAAGAGCTAAGTCTCAATATGAACTTAGTGAGACTGAATTTATCATGCAGTGTAAGGAGAAAATGAGTGAGGTTAGCTTTTGAGTAAAAATGAAGTGATTCTTCTTAATGAGGAGATTAGATTCCCAGAGGTGCGATGTTTAGGGGATGATGGGGCGCAGTATGGTGTTGTTTCATCAGGTGAGGCACTTAAAATCGCGCAGGATGCTGGGCTTGATTTAGTGCTGATTGCACCTGATGCAAATCCACCTGTTTGCAAGGTTATGGATTATGGAAAGTTTCGTTATCAGCAGGAAAAAAAGCAAAAAGAGGCGAAAAAAAAGCAAAAGCAGATTGAAATTAAAGAGATTAAATTATCTGTAAAAATTGCACAAAATGACATTGACTATAAAGTAAAGCATGCAAAAGAATTTTTAGAAGATGACAAGCATGTACGTTTTCGTGTCTTTTTAAAAGGGCGCGAGATGAGTGAGCCTCAGAGTGGCATTGATGTTTTAAATCGAGTATGGATGCTAATCGAGGATATTGCAGTAATGGATAAAGAGCCAAAACTAGAGGGGCGATATATAAATATGACGGTTATCCCAAAGCCGAAAAAGGCTAAATAGCGATATTTTAGCTTCATAAAAATCAATCAATCTTATGAAAGGAGAAGACGTTCATGCCTAAGATGAAGACTAATCGTGGTGCTGCTAAGAGATTTAAAGTTAAGAAGAATCTTATTAAGCGCGGTCCGGCTTTTAAAAGCCATATCCTCACCAAGAAAAGCGCAAAGCGTAAAGCAGGTCTTAATGAGCCAAAGTATGTAAATGATGCAAACCTTGACTCTATTAAGAAGCTACTTTGTATGGCATAGATGGTGGAATACTACCATTTGAGTTTGGGTCCCCTAGATTATAGGGAAAGTTTAGTCCTTTAGGACTACACCTTAAGAAAAATTGAAAAGGTAAAGGATATAAGATGCCAAGAGTTAAAACTGGTATTGTAAGACGACAGAGACACAAGAAGGTCTTAAAATTAGCTAGGGGTTTTTATAGTGGACGCAGAAAACACTTCCGCAAAGCAAAAGAGCAACTAGAGCGAAGTCTATGCTATGCGTTCCGTGACCGTAAGCAGAAAAAGAGAGACTTCCGAAGTCTTTGGATTACTAGAATTAATGCCGCTTGCCGAATTAATGAGATTAGCTACTCTAGGTTTATGCACGGTTTAAAGCTCGCAAATATTGAGCTTGACAGAAAGATTCTCGCTGATATGGCGATGAATGAGCCTGTGAACTTTGCAAAAGTGGTAGAAGTCGCTAAAAAAGCACTTTAATCTACACTTGCTAGATCTGCGCCTTGTGCGCGGTCTGATCTTGTTGTTTTGTAAAGAACGTGTATATATTCAAATCTTTCAATTTTACAGAGCTAAGCTCTATGGCATTCCCTGCAATGTAGATATTTTGTAATGTTGCACTTATTTAATGTGATCGTAAAAAGTAATTCATCTATATAAAGCTATATCATAATATATCTGTTGCTTATCTGGCAAAGAGCATGAAGAAGCTAGATCGTGCTAAATAGTGAGAGATTCATTGTAAGTATCTTCACTTAAAATCAAGAAGCACCATGTAGATCGAGAGGGTACCTAGGCAAAAACGCTCTTGATGAATAAATCATGATAACTAAGTATAAACCACTACAAGTACAACCCCTTAATAGTCCTTTTGTTCCTTTTATAAAGCTAATTTGCAAGTTCAAAGTTTCTAGAAATGTTACGCGATTTAATCTCGCTTTTATATTTTGATGGATTCTTTCACTAGCTTTATTGTACTAAGAGTGCTGATTATTTTTGGATAAAGGCAAGTATTATGCATTGCGTATGCTTACTATAGCCAAGTCGTAAAGCCCATAACTTTAGCTATGGGGAGTATGTCAATTCTTTGTTATCTCCTTTTAAAAAACTAAGCCTCGCATAAATAGAGAAAACACTCCATTGGCGCACAGCTTTTGTAAAATCTTATAAAATAACATGATTTTTTTACAAAGGTAGCGTATGAATATCCTAATAACAGGTGGTGGCACAGGAGGTCATCTAGCTATCGCTAAAGCTCTTTTGCACGAGTTGTATGCGCGTGGAGCGACACCATATTTCATCGGCTCGACTCGTGGGCAGGATAGATCTTGGTTTGAGAGCGAGGAGCGATTTAGTGCGCGATATTTTTTGGATTCTCAAGGCGTGGTAAACAAGCGAGGATTCTCGCTAATTTCATCACTATTTGAGCAGCTTAGTGCCATGAGGCACGCACGCGCAATTCTTAAAGTGCACAGCATAGAGCGAGTAATTAGTGTAGGTGGTTACTCAGCAGCCCCAGCATCATTTGCCGCCCTGAGTCTAGGAATCCCACTCTATATCCATGAGCAAAACGCAAGAATCGGCACGTTAAATCGTATTTTAAAACCATTTTGTAGGCGATTCTTTTCATCATACTTGGCGGATTCTTATGTTGATTATCCTGTGCGCGACTGTTTTTTTGACAGTGCAAGGATAAGGGATGAGATAAAAAATGTCCTATTCTTGGGTGGGTCGCAAGGTGCTAGCGCTATAAATTCATTCGCGCTTAAAGTTGCGCCAGAGCTACACCGTCGTGGAGTAGGTATCGCTCATCAGTGTGGTGAGCGCGAGTATGAGAAGCTAGTGTACGAGTATGGGCGTTTGGGGATTAGCGTGGATTTGTTTGCTTTTGATAAGAATCTGCATGAGCGCATGCACGTGGCTGATTTAGCGATTTCGCGCGCTGGAGCTAGCACGCTTTGGGAGCTATGTGCTAATGCCCTGCCTTGTCTTTTTGTCCCATATCCATATGCTGCAAGCGACCATCAGTATCATAATGCACGGTTTATAATTGAGCGAGAGCTTGGATTTTTAGTGCGCGAGGGTGAGTTAGATGATAATGTGCTACTAAGAATCCTAGATGAAAATCTATACGAACGTAGCAATAGACTTGCTAGAAGTATAAAAAGGGGTGCTAGTGCACAGATTGTTGATTTTATATTGAGCTAACGACCGTTGAGATAGAATCCGCCTATTTTTAACGTTATTTTAAAGGTTGTCTCGATGGATGTTCGTAAGCTTTTCCTCGACTATTTTAGCTCCAAAGGGCACACTGTGTATGAGAGTATGCCACTTGTGCCAGATGACCCAACTTTGCTTTTTACAAATGCTGGTATGGTGCAGTTTAAGGATATATTCACTGGTAAAATCCCAGCCCCAAAGAATCGACGTGCAACTAGTTGTCAGCTCTGTATAAGAGCGGGTGGCAAGCACAATGACCTAGAGAACGTAGGTTATACAAGTCGCCATCATACGTTATTTGAGATGCTTGGTAACTTCTCTTTCGGCGATTACTTTAAAGAGCAGGCGATTGATCATGCATGGGAGTTTGTTACTGATGTGCTTGGATTTTCCAAAGATGTGCTTTGGGTTACTGTGCACGATAGTGATGATGAGGCATTTAATCTTTGGCTAAAGCATGTGAGTGCCGATAGAATCAAGCGCATGGGTGATAAGGATAACTTCTGGCAAATGGGTGATACAGGTCCATGCGGACCATGCAGTGAGATTTTTGTCGATCAGGGCGAAGAGAAGTTCCATGGTAGCGAGGACTATTTTGGTGGTGATGGAGATAGATTCTTAGAGATTTGGAATCTCGTCTTTATGCAGTATGAGCGAAGTAGCGATGGGACGTTGACGCCTCTACCAAAGCCATCAATAGATACAGGTATGGGGCTAGAGCGTGTCGTCGCGCTTAAAGAGGGCAAGAGTAGCAACTTTGATTCTTCGCTTTTTATGCCTATGATAAACAAAGTCGCCGAACTAACTGCTAAGCCATACGTATATGAGAGTGGTGCTAGCTATCGCGTCATCGCTGATCATATTAGGGCAATTAGCCTACTGCTGGCACAAGGGGTTAATTTTGACAAAGAGGGGCGTGGCTATGTCCTAAGAAGAATCCTACGACGTGCCGTGCGACATGGATATTTGCTTGGGCTAAGTGAGCCATTTTTGTACAAAATAGCTGATGTAGTTTGTGATGAAATGGGTGGTTGCTACTCTTATCTAAATGAAAAGCGCGAGCGGATTAAGAGCTTGATTTTAGATGAGGAGGAGCGATTCTTTTCGACTATTGCCGGCGGTATGGAGGTCTTTAAAAAAGAGCTTGAAAACACAAAAGAGATCTTTAGTGGAGAGGCGGCATTTAGACTTTATGACACGTTTGGATTCCCGCTTGATTTGACTGAGGATATGCTAAGAGAGAAGGGGATCGCAGTTGATTTGGTGTTGTTTGAAGAGTGTATGAAAGAGCAGAAAGAGCGCGCAAAAGCAGCATGGAAGGGTAGCGGAGATGAGCTAAAAGAGGGTGATTTTAGCGCGCTTTTGGAAGAGTTTGGTGTTAACTCTTTTGTCGGGTATGGGTGTGATTCTCACGATTCTTCTATTGTTGCGTTGCTAAATGGCAATTATAAGCGTGTCGATTCTCTTAAAAATGGTGAAGTTGGATATGTCATGCTCAAAGAATCGCCACTTTATGCTGAAAGCGGTGGACAGTGTGGCGATAGTGGTGAGATTTTTGAGAACGGGAAGCTTATTGCAGTCGTGCTTGGTACGCGTAAATATTTTGGACTTAATATCTCGCAAATAGAGGTGCGTAGGGATATAAAAGTCGGGGATAATGTGCATGTGCTTGTCTCTAGTGTGCGCAATGAGACAAAAAAGCATCACTCGGCCACGCACCTTTTGCACGCTACATTGCGCAAGATACTCGGGGATCATGTTGCACAAGCTGGGAGCTTAGTCGAGCCAAATAGATTGCGCTTTGACTTCTCGCACTCTAAAGCACTAAGTGGTGATGAGCTAGAGAGAATAGAAGATGAGGTAAATCGTCTAATATCACTATCTGTCTCAGGGCGTGTGCGCGAAATGCCAATAGATGAGGCAAAAAAAAGTGGTGCAATGGCACTTTTTGGCGAAAAGTATGGTGATGTGGTGCGCGTGGTGGATTTTGGCGATTTTAGTATTGAGCTTTGTGGCGGTACGCATGTCGAAAATAGTGCACAGATTGGAAGTTTCTATATTACAAAAGAGAGTGGGGTTAGTGCTGGCGTGAGAAGAATCGAAGCTGTATGTGGCGATGCTGCGTATAGATATGGCAAGGGTGCGCTTAGTGAAATTGCCACTGCAAAAGAATTGCTAAAAGCGAAAGATTTAATGAGTGGAATCTCAAAGTTAAAGGAGCAATTAAAAGAGCTAAAGAGTGAACTAAGTGCGCTAGAGAGCGCAAAGAGTAGTGCAATTAGCGATGGCGAGATGGTTGACTCCGTGCGATTAATAGTAGAGAGAATCGGTATAGGAGATATAAAAAATAGTGTTGATGAGATAAAAAATCGCTATGACAATGTCGCTGTATTGCTTGTGCAGGAGCGTGATGAAAAGGTGATGATAGCCGCTGGAATCAAGGGTGCAAATCTAAAGGCTGGCGCATGGATTAAGGAGGTTGCGCCTATTGTTGGCGGTGGTGGCGGTGGGCGAGATGATTTTGCGCAGGCTGGTGGTAAAGATAGCAGCAAAATAGATGAACTCCTAAAACATGCGAGAATCTATGCGCTAGAGGCATTGCGCAAATAATGATACGCCTCTGCTCTAGTTCACGTACTCGAGCTGAGCTTTTAAGTGCAAGCGGGATCGGGTTTATTCAGTGCGAGAGTGGATTTGATGAGGAAGGAATCATTTCTTGCTCTCCGCGTGATTTTGTATACAGGGCGACTCTTGGAAAGTATGAGAGTGCCAAGAAACTATATGGTTTGGAGATGCCACTGGTCGTGGCAGATACGGTCATCTCTTGTGGTGGTCGCACGCTACGAAAGGCACGCAATATAGATGATGCCCGTGAGCTTTTGAGGCTTCAGAGTGGCTCAGAGATTTCTATTATTACCTGTATGATTGCTGAAGTTTCTTATATGAAGATTATAGATTTATCTACTACTTGTTACAAATTTGCAAATTTTGTTAATGATGAGTTAGAATCTTATTTGAACTCTGGAATGTGGATTGGAAAAGCTGGAGCTTGCATGGTTGAGGGCTTTTGTAAACCATATATTTTAGAGATGCATGGTTTTGAGAGTACAGCTATGGGATTATGTGTAGAAAAGTTACAATTTTTTCTATCTTGTACTGAGAGTCTAAAATGAATAGTGGTATGGTCGGCGTTATGCTTGGCGTCTCTATTTTTATTGGATTCCTTGGTCTAATCGCGTTTTTGTGGGGGCTTAGAAGCGGACAATTTGATGATGAAAAAAAGATGACCCAAGGTGTACTTTTTGATGGCGAAGAGGAGCTACGAGAGGCAGCGACAATGGAAGAGAAGCGACGAGAAATTAAAAAAGATTAATGGAGGGCGTGCTTGGAAAAGATTTACAATATAGCGATTATTGGTGGCGGACCTGGCGGTGTGGCATCTGCTGTTGAGGCTGTGATTCTTGGTATTAAAGATATTGTATTGATTGAAAAGGGAGTTGAGCACTCCATGACAATTCGTAAATTTTACAAGGATAACAAGCGTGTAGATAAAGACTACAAGGGTCAAAAAGTCGAGCTAAATGGCAATATTTACTTTGTTGATGGGACAAAAGAGAGCACGTTGGAGCTTTTTGACAGGATTCTTGAGGGGAATAACATTGATGAGCGATTTAGCACCGAAGCAGAATCTGTAAAAAAGCGCGATGATGGTCTATTTTTGATTACTACTACTGTTGGTGAGGAGATTTTGGCTCGTTATGTCATAATATCCATAGGCAAGATGGGGCAGCCAAATAAGCCATCTTATGAGATTCCAAGTTCTATTAAGGAGCGTATCAACTTTAATGTTAATAACTGCAAAGAGAGAGAGCGGATTCTTGTTGTCGGTGGTGGGAATTCAGCTGTGGAATATGCCTATTTTCTAGCTGACTTGGGTGAGACTACACTTAATTATCGTAAAGATGTATTTACGCGTGTAAATGAGTCGAATATGGAAATTTTGAATGAGTATGTTGAGCGTGGTGCGCTTAGGCTGAAGCTTGGTGTGGATATCGTTAGGCTCGTAGATAGCAGTGGATTGCCTGGTGTAGAGTTTGCAGATGGTAGCACTGAGGTATTTGATCGTGTAGTTTATGCCATCGGTGGTATGGCTCCTGTTGATTTCCTGAAAAAATGTGGAATTCAAATCGATGAATATGGTGTGCCGTTGACTGATGAGTCTCACGAGAGCTCGATCCCTGGGGTTTATATAGCAGGGGATATTTTGTTTAGATCAGGTGGATCGATAGCTACGGCATTGAATCATGGATTCTCTATAGTGTTAGATATTAACGAACGGCTAGCCAAAGCTTAAGATAGCTTTGTGCAGAAACTAGATACAATCCCGTCCAAAAATTTTTAAAAGGCAGTTTAAGATGGCAAAGAGATGTTTTTTTACAGGTAAAGGTCCTATGGTAGGTAACAACGTAAGCCATGCAAACAACAAAACAAAGAAACGATCACTTCCAAATCTACGTACGGTTAGAGTAAAACTAGACGATGGTACGACAGTAAGAATCAAAGTGGCAGCATCAACTCTTAGAACTATGAAAAAGCACTCATAAGCCCTCGTGTTAGGGTCTTATGAAGCTCCTAAGTAAGCTGGGGAAGTTTCTCCACTGGGAGAAGTCCTCCAAGCCAGATATTGACCTCTCGGGCGAGCTGTATGAGCAGCTGAAGCCTTTTAGATTCCCACTTATCCTCATTCAGCTTGGTATTATAGTTGGTACGCTTGGATATGTTGTACTAGAAGACTATACGCTGATGGAGGCCTTTTTTCAGACTTCATATACATTTACTACTACTGGATTTGGTGCGCTAAAAGAGAGTGAATTCAACGGAATCACAATGATTTTCACCTCTATGCTTATGCTTGCTGGTTCGGCGGTGCTGACATTTTCAGTTGTTAGCATTATTGATGTTTTAAATCGTGGCAAGCTCATTGCCATTATCAAGGAGCGCAGAATGATCTATCGTGTCGCGCGATTAAAGAATCACTTCGTAATCTGCTATCACAACGAATATACAATTCAGCTAGCCGAACAGTTTCGACAGGCTCACATACCATTTGTTGTCATTGACCCTTCGCCCGATTTTGAGGACTTCGCACAGCGCCATCGCTATCCATACTATATTAATGAAGACCCGCATACGGAAGTGGCAATGCTAAAAAGTCATTTAAGTAGCGCAAAATGTGTAATCACATTTTCTAAACATATCGCGGATAATATCGCTCAAATAGCCTCTGTACGTCTGTTTGAAAAAGAGCTTGGTAGGCGACCTTTTCATATTATAAGTAGTGCGGAAAATGCCGAAGATGTCGAAAAACTAAAAAAACTTGGCTCAGATACTGTCGTATCCGCTACTCGTCTGATGGCGCAACGAGTGAGTGCTATGGCGACTCGCCCAGATATGGAGAATTTGCTTGAGCAGTTTGTCTATAAAAAGGATACGCCACTCGATCTTGAAGAGGTTATTGTTCCAAAGAGTAGCTGGCTTGTGCTCAAAAAGCTAAAAGAGGCACATTTCCGTGAGGTTACGCGTGTCTCTGTAGTGGGGATAACGCAAAAAGATGGCAAGTTTATCACGATGCCAACAGGCGACACACTCATCACTAGTGAGTGCAAGCTTCTTATGATTGGCACTTCAAGCGGGATTAGATCTACAAAAAAATTGATTGTAAAACGAGAAAAACCAGAGGAGCTAAAATATGTTTGATATTTTTTCTATTAATGGTGGAGTTTGTGCGCCTGAAGGCTTTTGCGCAGATGGATTCTATGCTGGGTTAAAAAAAGATGGCAAGCTTGATGTTGCATTTATACACTCGTTACTACCTGCTAAGGTCGCAGGAATCTTCACGACAAATCGCTTTGCTGCTGCACCAGTGCGCTATTTTCAGGGTTTTGGTGAGTGTTTTGATAGCAACTTCGTTCTTATAAACTCAAAAAATGCAAACGCAATGACCGGCGATGAGGGAATCAAAGATATAGAGTGGCTTATGGAGCGGCTAAAAGCGCGATTTTCGACACTTGTAAATCCAATGATGAGTTCTACTGGTGTTATTGGTGTGCGATTACCAAAGGACAAAATAGCTTCCTCGCTCGATTCTATTGTGCTAGGGAAAAGAGAGGGTGCGCGCGCAGCAGAAGCGATAATGACGACTGATGCATATTCAAAAGAGGTCGCATTTCGCGTAGAGCTACCAAATGGCAAAGGATTTAATATTGGTGCGATGGCAAAAGGTGCTGGAATGATAGATCCTGCTATGGCTACTATGCTATGTTTTATTACTACTGATGCTGCAGTACCAGAATCTCGTATGAAGCCACTATTGCAAAAAGCGGCTCACACGACATTTAATGCTATTAGCGTTGATGGCGATACATCGACGAATGATACTGTTATGCTTTTTAGTAACAAAGCAAGTGGCGTATATGATGAGGAGGCATTTTTTATCGCGCTTGAGCGTGTGATGCATAAGCTAGCTACGGATATCGCGCGCGATGGTGAGGGGGCGAATAAGCTAGTAGCATTTGAAGTGTGTGGCGCAGAGACTGAGAGTGATGCTATAAGGGCAGCAAAGGCACTTGCCACCTCGCTACTTGTAAAGACTGCTATATTTGGCGAAGATCCAAACTGGGGAAGAATCGCATCGACAATCGGCTCGAGCGGAATTGCGTGTGATGAGAGATTGCTTAGAATTTCATTTGGAGATGTGCTTGTGTATGATAAGGGTGTGATTTTATTTGACAAGCAAATCGAAGAGTGTGCCGCTGGAGTTATGCGACTAGAGAGTTTCAAGATTACGTGTGATTTGGGATTGGGCGATGGGAGATTTGTCGCATATGGCTGCGATCTTGGTCATGAGTATGTAAAAATAAATGCTGATTACAGGACATGATGTCCCGTGTATTTTTTTTGGGGACTAGCAAGCAAGGTGGGTTATGCCTATAAAGCTTTCAAATACGCTAGTAATCGGCATCTCTTCCACCGCTCTTTTTGATCTTAGAGAGGTTGATTCTATTTTCAGGAAAGAGTACGAAAACAATCCATGCGAGGCGATGGAAAACTATCGCAAGCATATGCTGGAAAAGGAGAATGACGAGCTAGCAGAAGGCACTGGCTATCCGCTAGTCAAGGCACTTCTAAGTCTAAATAAATATCAAAACGACAACAAGAATCCTTTGGTAGAAGTCGTCGTAATGTCTAGGAATAGCCCTGAGACGGGCATAAGAATTCTTAACGCAATCAGAAAAAAAGGGTTGCAAATATCGCGATCAGCTTTTACTGCTGGTGAGAGTGTTGTTGATTATTTAGAGGCGTTTGATGTTGATCTGTTTTTGACAACAGACCATGACGATGCGCAAAAAGTCATAGATAGCAAGATCTGTGCTGTGGCAATAGTCAAGGAGCCGCCAAAATGCGGTGGTGATGTGGTAGGGCAACAGGTGCGGATTGCTTTTGACGGTGACGCTGTGTTGTTTGATGAGAGCAGCGAGTGGTTGTACAAAACTCAAGGAATCGAAGTCTTTCATGCCAACGAAGATGAAAAACAAGATATCCCATTAAACGAGGGGCCGTATGCATCATTTCTTAAAAAACTCTCTGCTTTGCAAAAGAAAATCTCAACAGGGGTAGAGCTCTCCCCTATAAGAATCGCGCTCATAACCGCCAGAAATAGTCCAGCTGATATACGGGTTATAAAGACGCTTAGAAATTGGGGTGTGTATGTCGATGAGGCATTTTTCCTTGGTGGCGTGAGTAAGGACAAAGTGCTAAAGGCATTTAGACCTCATATATTTTTTGATGACCAAGATATACATCTAGATGATGCGGCGCAACTTGTCCCATCTGGTAAGGTGCCATATTCAAGTAAGTCAAAATTAAAATAAAAATAGTTCATCCAGATAGGCTCTGTGCGCTATAGATACAATGTCAATATAAGATTATTTATCATATAATGAACTACTTACAACTATATCCTGGAGGTGAATCATGCTACACGAGTATCGAGAGGAAATTAGCAAGCTAAAGGCTGAAGATGCTCACTTTGCAAAAATTTTTGATAAGCATAATGAGCTAGATCAGCAAATTTTAAACATTGAAGAGGGGCGTGAGCATGCAGATCAATTTACGCTTGAGACACTCAAAAAACAGAAGCTCATGCTAAAAGATGAGGCTTATGCGATGATTCAAGAGTACATTAAGGCTAATAAGGCGTAAGGGATTCCCTTCGCCAGTCATCCTCCTTCTTTCTGCAAGTCTTTCATTAATTTTATTCGCATTATGAATTAAAAATATAAATCTCGCTTTTGCGCTTGTTTAACAAAGGCGATTCTTTCCTGCTTGGATTCAGATTCTTTGCATTATTTTTTCAAATAGTTTTGGTGCGTTTAAGTTTAAGTATATATATCGTAAGAGCCTTATAACTTGAGTAACAAAAACTTTGGAGGCGATATTAAGTTTGTACTTAGAAGTGCACTACTGGCTGGGGATATTGGATTTTCATTGGTGCTGAAGTGGAATCTGTGAAAAGTAAGTACAAATTTACTCAGATTAGCGATGAAGTAGAGTCTGCAAAGCCTAATGACGGTGTGCTGGAGGGCGGAGTGAAACTTGGATATAGATTCTCCAGTGATCATAGAGTGTATGGCGGTGTGTCGAGGGTTGATTATCGCGAGATGTTGACAAGCGAGGGTGATGACAGATGGGATGATAGGGCGAAGCTTAATGGCAATAGTTTTAGCGATAAAGATACATCAAACAATATAGTTACGACAGATACGATGACAAAAATTGAGAATATGAAGTACGCTGCGACTAGAATCTACATAGGCTACAATACAAATTCTAAAGAGTGCACCTCTTTAAATGTTGGCTAGTTTCATTGGGCTAGGCATCTCTCCTGGCCCTCTTTTGGCGCACACTCTAAGAGAATCTAAGCAAATCAAAATAGAAAGATCTACGCAAGATCACATATAGTCCAGATAACCGATAAAAATATAAAGAGTGCATATCATGCTAGATAATGTAATAAATAGAATGCATAACTAAGCGTATATGCCAAATATTTTATAAATAACGATGAACTGCTTTTTATGCAAGCAAATGGGGCGGTTACCACTTTAAGTATAAATTTTTGTATGGGTTGCTTTATACTTTTTCTCTATTTTATGTATCTATTTATATATTTTATTGCTTTTGCTTTGTGAATTCTTGTGCTTGCATATATTTAGCACTAGTATGATGTGCTAGTTATCCAGGGCGGTGGTTGTGCTATTTATCCTGCTATTAGCCATAAGAATCCTCGCATTTTTCTACTCATTTCTAAGTACGTTTAGCGGATCTATTTTTGTCGCTTGGTGTGCTGGATAGTATGATGAGAGCAGTACGACTACTATGCTACCAAGCAGTGTAGCGACAAAATCAAATAGACTCAAATCAAGTGGCAACTTTGAATCGCCGTATACATCAGCAGGTAGTGAGATGATGGGGAACGTACCAAGAATCCAAAGTGCAAGCCAAGCTAGTAGCACCCCAAGAATGATACCGCTTAGCCCAATTGTATTGCCAAGGCGGAAAAATATTTGCTTGATTTCGCGTTGGCTTGCACCGAGGCTTAGTAGTAGTGCGATTTCACGACGACGATTCATCACAGTCATGAGGAGTGAGCTAATAATATTTAGCGATGCGATTAGGATGATTAGCATTAGTACAATAAATAAAGCACGCTTCTCAAGTGCGAGCGCAGCAAAAAAGTTACCATTTTGCTGCCACCAGCCTATAATTCCTGCTCCCAATGGCAGAGTGTCTCTTATATTTTCTATCTCACTCATGGGCTCTTTTGTATAGACATGTATGCCATCATACACTCCAGGCTCCTGCTTTTTTATCGTGCTAATCGCGCTTAGTGGCGCAAAAATATAGCCCTTGTCATACGCGCTCAGCCCAGAGTGAAAGAATCCACGTACGTTAAAGCGCTTCATTGTGGGTGATAGGCTAAGTCCAGTTGGCTCAAGTTGTGTAAAAATTAGCATGAGCTTGGAATCTCGCTCCAAAAGAAACTCATTTTTAAGCTCTTTGCCGATGATGATGTCAAATTTATCCATGGCTGATTCCTTGCCTAGTGCCTCGGCAACTACGCTATTTACGCGCTTCTCACGTTCAAAATCAACACCAAAGATAATTGCACCCTCAAGTTGATCTCTGACTTTCGAGATGCCTTGTGTGCGTAAAAATGGGCTAAAAATAAGATGTGGAAATCGCTCTTCAAGCTCGATAAGTAGCGATTCTGAGATACTATCTTGGATTTTTGGATAGATGGTTAGTGGATAGTTCATGGTAAAAAGCTTACGCTCTAGCTCCTTGCTAAAACCATTCATAATAGCCATGGCTACAAGTAGCACCATCACGCCTATTGCCACGCCAAAAAAAGCTAGCAAAGCGGTGATAGAGATGAATGGCTGTGTGCGATCAAAGCGTAGATAACACCTAGTTAGATATGGGACGATACTATCTCTCATGAGCGTGCTAGCAGCCCTTTTTTTGGGCCGCTCTGTCCGCAGCAATTTTTATACTTTTTACCGCTACCGCATGGGCATGGGTCATTGCGTGAGACTTTTATATCAGGAAGTTGCTCACTGTGGTTGTAGTGCAGATTCTCATTGCTTGATTCCATCTCACTCAGGAGCTTGCGCATAGCTTCAGCTTGTGCTCTTTCGCGCGCTTCATGCTCTTCTTTGCTACGTAGCTGAATGCTATGGAGTGCCTTAATCGCCTCAAATCTGATATTTTCTATTAGCTCCATGAAGAGGTTGTAGCTCTCTTTTTTGTACTCAACAAGCGGGTCTTTTTGGTTATATCCACGCAGGCCGATTCCTGTTTTTAGATTGTCCATTAAATACAGATGCTCGCGCCATGCGCTATCTAATACCTGAAGGTAAATTAGCCGTTCTATTTCGTGCTGCTGAGCAGAATCGACCACAGACATTTTCGCATCATAGTGTGATTTTAGATGTGTTTCTAATGTTTCAACGAGCGCACCATACTCTTTATCTGCTAGAAGATTAGCCTCCAAAGGCGTATTGTATTCTTCTGTAAACAGCGCAACGAGTTTACTTAGGTCAAAATCACTCTTGTCTACACCATCTAAAATATCTGCCTTAGAAAGCAGATTTAATAGAGAATCGTGTCGATTCTCGTTGATGATACGCGCAATATCGTGTTCTTTATCTAGGAGCTCATTTCGGAATTTATAGACCGCCTTTCGTTGTTCGTTTGCCACATCATCATATTCGAGCAGATGTTTTCGTGCCTCAAAGTGCATGCTCTCTACTTTTTTCTGTGCATTTTCCACTGAGCGTGTTACTAGCCCAGATTCTATATGTTCGCCCTCGGCTAGACCTAGCTTGTCCATAATATTTTTGATTTTATCGCTACCAAAGATTCTAAGCAGGGAATCTTCGAGGCTTAGATAAAACTGGCTAACGCCTGGGTCGCCCTGCCGTCCGCTACGTCCACGGAGTTGATTGTCGATTCTTCTACTTTCATGTCGTTCTGTACCAATAATGTAGAGTCCGCCAAGTTCGCGAATTTCATCGCTGATCTTAATATCCACGCCACGCCCAGCCATATTTGTCGCGATAGTTACCGCCCCTTTTTTACCAGCATCTTTTATTATTTCCGCCTCTTTTGCGTGTTGCTTTGCATTGAGTACAGTATGAGGAATCCTTTCTTTCTGCAATAGCGAGTGTAGCAGTTCGCTGCGCTCTATGGATGCTGTGCCTACTAGCACCGGCTGTCCTTTTTGGTTTAGCTCTTTAATTTTTTTAATCACTGCCTCAAACTTTTCTCGCTCGGTCTTGTAGATGAGATCATTTAGGTCTTGGCGCATAACCGGGACATTCGTAGGAATCGAAATAACCTCTAGGTTATAGATTTGTAAAAATTCACTTGCTTCTGTCTGTGCTGTACCTGTCATTCCAGCGAGTTTATCATAGAGGCGGAAGTAGTTTTGGAATGTAATATCTGCTAGTGTTTGCGATTCTTCTTTTATCTCCACGCCCTCTTTTGCCTCTAGTGCCTGATGTAATCCCTCGCTAAAACGCCGCCCCTCACTTAGTCGTCCTGTGAATTCGTCGACAATTACGACTTCTCCATTGTTTACTACATAGTCTTTGTCAAGCATGAATAGGTAGTTTGCTTTCAAGGCTTGATCTAGGTGGTGCGAGAGTATGGCATTTTCTATACTGTATAGATTGTCCACATCAAAGCCCTTTTCCGCTTCTGCGATCCCCTCTTCAGTTAAAAGAATCACGCGATTCTTTTCATCGATACTAAAATGTTTATCTTTAGTCAGTGTAAGCGCAACACTGTTTGCTAGCTTGTAGTTATCTAGCTTGCGATTTGCTGGTCCTGAGATAATAAGCGGAGTGCGCGCCTCATCTATAAGAATCGAATCAACCTCATCGACAATGGCAAAATTATGGTGCTTTTGTACCTTTTCATCAAGAGAATATTTCATATTGTCACGTAGGTAGTCAAAGCCAAACTCATTGTTTGTACCATATACGATATCGCACGCATACTGCTCCAAGCGCTCAGAATCGCCATGCAAGTCGCTAGTGATTATCCCGACGCTGTATCCTAGAAAGTTGTAAAGTGGAGCCATTTCAGAGGCATCTCTACGCGCTAGATAGTCGTTGACTGTTATGACATGTACCCCTTTTTCGCTCATGGCATTTAGTGATACGGCGAGGGTGGCCACTAGTGTTTTTCCTTCGCCTGTTTTCATCTCTGAGATTCTTCCTTCGTGTAGCACCATTCCACCTATTAACTGCACGTCAAAGTGGCGCATGTTTAGTGTTCGCTTACTAGCTTCTCTGGTTATCGCAAAGGAGTCAAACAAGACGTCATCAAGGCTTTTTTCACTTCTTCTTACGCTCTCTTTGAGCATGGCAAACGCGCCCTTTAGAGCCTCATCGCTCATTACCTGATATTTCGCCTCTAGTTCATTTATTTTTTGTGCCCGCTGGCGATATTTTTTGATTAGCTTGTCGTTTTTTGTACCGAAAATCTTTCGTGTTAGCTGAAGAATCATTTTGGTTGTAACCTCATATTTTTGTGAGTCTAGATGGCGTGGATTTTAGCACAAACCGCTTCGCAGTGCGATAAAATGCTCGCTTTAACCACACAAAAGGCTCACAATGAGAATCCTAAATGCACTTTTTATGCTCTTAATTGCTTCTGTATCGCTATTTGGGGCATTTGAAGATATTCGTTCTTTTCAGTCTAGTTTTACACAGACGATAACCTCAAACGAAAACAAGCAGATTTTATACAAGGGAAGAATCTATGCTAAAGAGCCAGTTCATGGGCTTTGGATTTATGATTTTCCGATGAAAAAAGAGATTTATATAAACGATACACAGGTGATTATCTATGAGCCAGAGCTAGAGCAAGCTACGCTAACTAGCATGCGCGATTCTATTGACTTTATGGCTCTTTTGCGCGATGCAAAGCCAGCTGGAACTGGTGTGTATGAGACGGTTGTTTTTGAGCAGAAGTATAAGATTTTGGTCGACAATGATGGGAATATAAAGCAGATTCTATTTACTGATAAGCTCCAAAATGATGTGCGGATAGATTTCATCGCTCCAGAGATAAACCCTGGCTTAGATCCACAATTATTCCTCTTTATGCCAAGCGGTGATGTTGATATTATCCGCCAATAGAGCGGATTTTATCCAGCCACTCTTTTAATGTCTTTTCAAAACCCATAGGAATCCAGCGCACAAATTTAAGTGGCTTTGGTATGTACTCCTGCTTTACGTATCCGCCAAAATCATGTGGATAGCGATAGTCCTTGTGAAACTGCCTAATATGTGGGGGAATTACAAGTCTCTCACCATTTTTTACAAATTCAAGCGCATCGTTTATCGCCATATATGCGCTGTTTGATTTTGGCGATGCACATAGATAGATTACGCACTGAGCGAGGATTATACGCGATTCTGGGTAGCCAATTTTAGAGACGGCTAGCATCGCGCTTGTAGCGAGATTTAGAGCATTTGGGTTTGCGTTGCCTATGTCTTCACTCGCGAGAATCACAAGTCGTCTAGCGATAAATTCTGGATTCTCTCCGCCTTCAATTAGTCGTGCGAGATAGTAGATAGCGGCATTTTCATCGCTTCCGCGGATGCTTTTAATCATCGCACTTACTAAATTATAGTGTGTGTCGCTCTCGCTTGAGCCGTCATGGAGAAAGTGTGGGCGAAATGCCTTAAGAATCGTAATGTCAATCTCTCCATCGGTGCTAGCAGCGCAGTCAAGGAGGTTTAGCATGGCTCTTGCATCTCCTTGCGAAGAATCAAGCAGGTATTCGTGTGCCTCTTCGCTTAGGTTTACCTCTGTTGATTGTAACGCACGTGACAGGAGTGTCTCTAGATTCTTTTTGCTTAGTGTCTTAAACTCAAAAAGCATCGAACGTGAGCGAATTGCGCCAGTCATCGCAAAGTATGGATTCTCTGTGGACGCGCCGATTATCGTTGCTTCGTGATTTTCCATTACTGGGAGTAGCACCTCTTGTTGATTCTTTGATAGGCGATGCACCTCATCGATGAAAACAAGTGGCTTTAGTAGGGTATTTTGATAGTTTTTGAGATAGTTTCTAAGCTCTTCAATCTTAAAAGTTGTGGCATTAAAAGTAGCAAATGGCAGATCAAGTTTTTTGGCTATTAGTCGCGCTGCAGTGGTTTTTCCAGTGCCGGGAGTACCATAGAAAAAGCAATGCGGAATCGATCCGTTTTCAATTAGCTTTCTTAAAGGAGAATCGTGGGCAAAAATGTGCTCTTGCCCGATGAACTCATCGAAATTCTGTGGACGCAAAAGCTGTGCTAATTGCCTCATTCGCGTCCTTTTTGGCTACACTTTACAAAAATAAAACAGGAGTTATAGATGAAGCAATATGCGCCACTAATGATAGGAATATTCATGATCTGTGCGATTATTTTCATGATGTTTGGGCTGGATAATCCAATATTTCGCTAGTTCTTAAATAAGATAATTTCATACGAGCTGCGTTTTGTTGTTACAGAGTTTTTGAGATTTCCATCATCTTGTTTTAGTTGTTCAATGTTTTGTCGAAGCTCTTCTATTTCGTTATCTAGCTCATCGAGTTTCTCTTTTAGTCTAAGCACGATGTCTACACCGGCTAGATTTACGCCAAGATCGCGCGTAAGGCGTAGAATCGTTTTTATTTTATCAATGTCACGCTGTGAGTAGAGGCGCATTTTGCCATCTGTCCTACCAGGTTCTATGAGTCCTTCGCGCTCATATTGCCTGAGTGTCTGTGGGTGAATGCTGAGAATCTTCGCGACAACACTAATTAAATATACCGGCTCATCGTAGCTATACATTTTCACTCCTTATAGAGAATCTGGCAAGTGTGTCTCTAGCTCATTAACTAGTGATTTTGGCAATGATTCTAGTGGTGGGATTATGATATTTGCTCTTAGATATAAGTCGCCCTTTGCGCCACTTTTGCGATTTGGTGCGCCCAGCTCTTTGACGCGGAACTGCTGTGAGTTTTTGGTATTGCTTGGGACTTTAAGTGTGATTTCTCTATGAAGCGTAGGAATAGTAACTTTGCCACCAAAAAGAGCTGTTTTTAGTGGTAGGTCAAAGTTTTTTGTGAGGTCATTACCTTCGCGAATATACTCTTCGCTTTTGGCTACTTCAACTTTTAGAAGCAGATCGCCACTATGCCCTTGTGCGCTACGTCCTTTGCCACGTATGCGTATAGTCTCTCCGCTTGTGATTCCTGCCGGAATTTTAATCTCAAAAGAATCTCTTTCTAGTTGGATTCTCTGTTTGCCGCCGAGAATCGCCACATTAAACGGGATTGTAACGCGCGAGTTTATGTCAAGGTTTGGTGCACCAAAGCCGCCAAAACCACCCGCACCAAAGCCGCCACCTGCGCCAAAAATGGAACTCAAAATATCATCGAGGTTAATATTTTGGCTTGATTGATAACGTGCAAAGTCATGGAAGTTTTGCCCGCCAAACATAGAATCGCCAAATTGATCATACTGTGCACGCTTTTTTTCATCGCTCAAAATCTCATAAGCAGCGTTGATTTCTTTGAATTTTTCCTCTGCGCCAGCATCTTTATTTATATCTGGATG
Source organism: Wolinella sp. (assembly GCA_052170135.1). Lineage (GTDB taxonomy): Bacteria > Campylobacterota > Campylobacteria > Campylobacterales > Helicobacteraceae > Wolinella. Next base: position 35,181 of record JBQNBC010000010.1, on the reverse strand, counting down.
ATACTGCCTAGCTAGTTTTCTATACGCGCGCTTAATCTCGTCTGCGCTTGCATTATGGTTTACTTCAAGTGTTTCATAAAGGCTCTTTGACATATTGCCTCCAGTTGTAAGGTTGCAGAGATTATATCATTAAAGTTTAGTTTATGTCAATCAAGGTTAGTTATTTTGTGTGAGAATCTAAACTTGTAATAGCGCGATATAATTAAGTCAAAAAATGGAGCAAAAAATGCACGGAGATGAGCTGCTAGCGTTGCGCGCAAGTGCTGGAAGTGGTAAGACATTTGCGCTTACGTTGCGTTATTTGGAGTTGCTTTTTAGCGGGGCTGTGGCTAGTGAGATTTTGACGCTTACATTTACTAAAAAAGCAGCCCAAGAGATGCAAGAGCGAATCACAGGCGCGCTCATCTCACTACTAGAAGAGGATAATCCATATAGCGATGCGCTAGAAAGAGATGGATTTTCAAAGCAAGAACAGGCAAAAAAGCATAAAGATGTGTTAGCTAGATTCTTGAGCTCTGACACTAAAATCATGACTATCGATTCTTTTTTTTACATGATTGTGAAGAAGTTTTGCTGGTATGCAGGAATCCCGCATAGCTTCGAGGTGGGCGAGATAGAGTGGTCGGAGGTGATGAGTGATTTTTTGTTGCATTTAGATAGGGAAGAGCATGAACAGTTCTTGAACTTGAGTATTAGCGAGAGCAAGGGTAGCGAGGCATTTTTTGGCTTTTTTAAGGGGCTTTGGCATAGGCGTAGTGAGTTTAGCAAGCAGTATCTGCCTGACTTGATGGTAGCTGATGAGAAGTTAATTATGTCGCATGCACTTTCTATAAAAGAGCATGTATTGCAGGATAAAAGCGCGTCAGAATCGGCGCGAAGATCGGTTAGCTTTGAGAGTGTTGAAGAGCTACTTGAGTGCGGTAAAACGTGGCTAATGAAAGAATCATTAAGCGAATACACATATTTTAAAAAGCTAAAAATGGATGGGCTAGATTCTCATCTTTATGCATTAAAGGGGCTTTTAAAAGATTACTTCAATGCCAAAGAATCACACTTTTTGCGCACTCTTTTGCGATTTTTGGAGCTTTATATGAGTAGCGTGCACCGATGGCAGATCAGTAAGTGCACGATGAGTTTTGACAGTATCGCAGATAGCGCATATGAGCTTATGTGTGGGCGTGGCATCGTGGATAGTGAGTTTTTATATTTTAGGTTAGATAGTCAGATTACACACATTTTAATCGATGAATTCCAGGATACAAGTTTGCTACAGTATAGAATTTTAGAGCCACTTATAAATGAGATAAAAGCCGGAATCTCACGTAAAGAATCGCGTAGCTTTTTCTATGTCGGTGATCCAAAGCAGTCAATTTATCGATTCCGCGGGAGCCATGCACTACTTTTTGAGAGTGTAGCGACAAATATGCAGGTAAAGAATCTGCCATATAACTATCGTAGTTGTGAGAATATAGTCGAGTTTGTGAATAAGACTTTTGCAGGGCGGTTTCAGTCATACAGCCCTCAAACTGCCAAAAATCCGGGTGGACTTGTACATGTGGGGCGTGGCGATGTGAGAGAGCAGCTAATAGCGAGCATGACAGAGCTATTAGAATCTGGCGTGTCGCCGCAGAAGATTGCAATTCTTGTTTTTAGCAATGAAGATGTGCTGAGTGTGGCTGGGATTTTACGCGAGCATTTTAGCGGACTTGATGTGGTGACCGAGACTAGCGCGAAGCTAGTCGAGCAGCACGAAGTGAAGGCGATCATCCATGCATTGCAATATTGTGTGCACAAAAAGGATGTGGATGGAATCTCGGCTTTAGCTTTGGCTGGATTCCCGCCAAAGCTTGAGGAATTGGCATTTTTGTGTGAGTATGGAGATGCTAGGAGTGATGAGGTAGTGCTTTTGTGTATGGAGAGGCTTGGGCTTTATACGCAGAGTGCTCGAGGATTCTTGGAAATAGCGATTGGTTTTCCAGATATTGGCGAACTGCTTAGATATTGCGAGAATCTAGAACGTTCAATCGCAACTGAGGAGTTGCAGGGGGTGCGTGTACTGACTATACATCGCTCAAAGGGCTTGGAGTTTGAGCATACTATTGTTCTTGATAGATTCTCTAGTCCTTCTCGTAGGCGTCCGCCACTTCTTTATGACTATGATGGCGTGAAGTTAGAACACATTTTTTATCGCATGAAGTACCGTGAAAATGTAGATAGCGAGTATGCTGATGCGCTAGAGCGTGATGCAAAAGAGTCAAAGCGGGACATGCTAAACCTGCTATATGTGGCATTTACTAGAGCAAAGGAATCGCTTTTTGTGCTGCAAAGCGATAAGGGCGGGGAGATTGCGATTCTTGAGCTTGGTGATATTAGGCATGGGAGTATCGTGGTGTCGTCATCATTTAGTAAGTTACCCACTTTTAAGGAAGAATCTAGAAAGTTTATCGAGTGTGATTTTGGCAGGCAGAGTGATTTTCTAAAAAAGGAGCGTGCCCAGTCGCTATCCACCACTGCTGCTAGGCGTGGGGAGGCGTTGCACCTTGCGCTTGAGCATGCGCTTGGATATGGTGCAAATAGTGCGCGCATACTGGATATAGTTAGGAATCGATACGGCTATTTCTTTGCTCAAAGCGAAGAAATAGAAATCGTACAGAAGTGTGAGAATGTGCTAAAAAGCGACTTGCTCATAGCAATACTCAATAAAGGTGCGATAAAATGCGAGGTTCCATTTTTGGAAAAAGGTAGAATGCGACGCATTGACTTGTTGTGTGACAGCCCTGAGTGTACTTATATTGTTGATTATAAGAGTTCATTTATAACTAGGGAGAGTTATTTTCAGCAGGTAGAATCGTATAAGTCGTTTGTCCAAAAAGCATTAGAAAAGCCAGCACGTGGTTTTTTACTTTATAGCGATGAGGTGCACCTGCAAGAGGTGTAGTAAAACAACCAAAACACAAGGAATATCACAATGACAAAAAGTCAAGATTTGGTAGAAAAAAGCGGAATCAAAGATCTGATTTTTAGCTTTATCAAGAGCGAATCCTTTAGTGGAATCTTCCTATTTACATGCGCTGTTGTGGCGATGATTATTGCGAACTCGCCTTTAGCGGAGAGTTACTTTCATCTTTGGCATGTAAGCATGGGGATTACTATTGGTGAGACGTTTGTAGGAATGAGCTTGCATCATTGGATTAATGATGTGTTAATGTCATTTTTCTTTTTAATGGTGGGTTTGGAGATTAAGCGCGAGTTGCTTTTTGGTGAGCTAGCTGGAATTAAGCGTGCAGCGTTCCCTGCCATCGCTGCGCTTGGCGGTATGATAGCTCCCGGGATTATCTACTCAATTTTTAATATCGGCACATCATCATCACATGGGTTTGGTATACCGATGGCAACTGATATTGCGTTTGCGCTTGGTGTGATTCTTATGCTTGGCGATAGAGTTTCGCTTGCGCTTAAGGTATTTTTGGTGTCGCTTGCAGTTGTTGATGACCTTGGTGCAGTAGTAGTTATCGCGATATTTTACACAGATGGTTTGCAGATTGCATGGTTGCTCGCATCAGTTGCGATTCTTGGTGGGTTGATTGGGTTAAATAAAATTGGCGTCCGATCGTTGCTTCCATATGCGATTCTTGGTATTTTGTTGTGGATTACAGTGCATAACTGCGGTGTGCATGCGACTATTGCAGCAGTTGCACTTGCATTTACAATTCCTGTAAAACCAAAGATTGAAACTGTCAACTTTGCAAAAGAGGCTAGCGAGCTTTTAGAGCGATTCTTAAATTATGACAAAGAGCGCGAAAATGTCCTCCTTGCAAGTGAACAGCTTCACAGCGTGGAGAATTTGACGAAACATTCAAAGAGTGTACAAAGTCCATTAGTGCGCTTAGAGCACGCGCTAAGTCCATGGAGTGCGTATGTCATCATGCCACTCTTTGCATTTGCAAACGCTGGTGTTGCGATTAGCAGTAATATCAATCTTAATATCGATGGCGTATTGCCAGGAATCATGCTAGGGTTAATTGTCGGCAAACCAATAGGAATCTTGGGGCTAACATATATCTCTGAAAAGATAGGAATCGCAGCTAGGCCACAGGGTGTAATGTGGATTGATGTTTTGGGGGCTGGTATGCTCGCTGGTATTGGCTTTACCATGTCTATTTTTATTACAAATCTAGCCTTTACAAATCCAGAGGCAACAGATGTGGCAAAAATTTCAATCTTGACTGCTTCGTTGCTAGCTGGAGTATTTGGTTCAATTTTCCTAATCATCAGGAGTAAAATCATAAGGAAAAAGAGTTGTTGCAAAGCCTAAAAGCTGGCAGTCAAGCAAGAGGTGGTAAAATCTCGCCTCTTGATATCACAATAAAAACTAAAAAATAAGGAATCTATCATGCAAGGAACAGCTGAAATACTTCAATCCCTATTGCCACTTGTGGTGCTTTTTGCAATTTTCTATTTTCTTATTATTAGACCTCAGCAAAAGCAACAAAAACAGCATAGAGAGATGATAGCCAGCCTAACAAAGGGCGATAAAATCGTAATTCAAGGCGGACTAATAGTCGAGGTGGTAAAGGTTGAGGAGACACACTTTACTATTAAACTCAACGATGACACAACAGCAAAACTTGTCAAAGAGTTTGTAGCTTATAAAGTGCAAGATGACGTGAAGTAATTGCTAATTATGAAAAATTTCTTCAATTTAAAGTTGGTGATATTCATCGCATCCTTTGTGCTGGGGTTGTCCCTAGCTCTCCCATCATTCATATCTTCTATTGGTGGACCAAAAATCACACTAGGGCTCGATCTGCAGGGCGGTCTGAATATGCTGCTGGGCGTAAAGACTGATGAAGCAATAAAGTCAAAGTATAAGTCCCTTGCATCGTCTATCAATTTTTACGCACAAGAGCATAAAATTCTTCTCGATTCTTTAAGAGTCAGCGATAATGGCGTTAGCTTTGAGTTGCTTGATCTGGATGAACGATCAAGGATAGATGAGTTTTTAAAAAAAGAGGGCATCTTTTCAATCCAAAGCAATGAGTCAGGAATTTACAATATAGCTCTTAGTGAGGCAGAGGCTAGCAAAGTGCGGACTTTTGCTGTCGAACAGGCTATTGGCACAATTAGGAATCGACTTGATCAGTTTGGTCTAGCAGAACCAAGTGTAACAAAACAAGGACAGGAGTATATCCTCGTCGAGCTACCAGGTATAAAGAGTGCAGCCGAGGAGACGCGAGCAAAGGAGCTAATAGCTAAGTCTGCGCACTTACAGATGATGGCGGTGGATGAGGCACGTAATGATAGAGTATCTAGCATGAGCAATGAAGAGGCAGAGAGGCTTGGTGATGTGATTTTGCCTTATGCTGAAAATAGTTCTGCCAAAATTCTCCTCAAGGAGATTCCTATCATTGATGGAAGTATGTTAACTGATGCACGTGTGGCTTATGATCAGAATAATCAGCCTGTGATTAACTTCACTCTCGATTCTCAAGGGGCGAAGATTTTTGGCGACTTCTCTGGGAAAAACATCGGGAATCGTATGGCAATCGTGCTCGATAATAAAGTATATTCCGCACCAGTAATCCGTGAGAGAATCGGCGGTGGTAGTGGGCAGATTAGTGGTGGCTTTAGTGTCAATGAGGCGAGTGATATTGCCATTGCGCTTAGGAGTGGTGCATTGCCTGCGCCTATTGAGATGCTAGAGAAGCGTAGTGTAGGACCAAGCTTAGGGAGTGATAGCATTGCAGCATCGATGATTGCGCTATTTTCTGGTTTTGTTATGGTTGTGTCTTTTATGATTGTATATTATGGCATGGCTGGAGTAATTGCAAATATAGCAATAATCGTAAATATCCTTCTGATAATCTCCATTATGGCACTTTTTGGTGCGACGCTTACGCTGCCTGGCATGGCAGGAATCGTCCTAACTGTAGGTATGGCGGTTGATGCGAATGTAATCATAAATGAGCGGATTCGTGAGGCTTTGCGCGATGGCAAGGGCGTAATTAAGGCTATTGCTGATGGGTATGAAAATGCATCGCGTGCTATTTTTGATTCAAACCTGACTACTCTTATTGCGGCGATTCTTCTCTATGCTTATGGGACTGGCGCGATTAAGGGGTTTGCAATCACGATTAGTATTGGAATCGTAGTTTCAGTTCTTACAGCAATAATCGGTACACACGGTGTCTATGAGTGGCTAGGGGCAAGAATTGCCAAGAGTCAAAAGCTCTCATTTTGGTTTGGCTTTAGGCAAGGAAGATAGATGGAATTCTTTAAAAACACCAAAATTTATGATTTTGTATCAATTAGTCGCTATGCGATTATGTGTTCATTGCTTTTAATTGTTGTCTCGTTAGCGCTCTACTTTGCAAAGGGAATCTCTTACGGAATTGACTTCACCGGCGGTAGTGTCGTGCAGATACAGTATAAGAGTACTGCGCCACTTAGTGATATCCGCGTTGCCTTGCAGGGGCATGAGCTCTTTAGGGGCGCGCAAGTGAGCGAGTTTGGCTCAGATGAGGAGGTGCTTATCCGCGTGCCTACCTCCACTGATTCTGTTGCACGAGATATCGGTGATATAGCGGCTGAGGTGCTGGCAAAGACGGGCCAATTTGAGGTGCGACGCGTGGATATAGTTGGGCCAAAGGTTGGTGATGAGTTGCGCACAAAGGGCGTGCTTGCACTGATATTAGCAAGTCTAGGAATCTTAGGCTATGTTGCGTTTAGATATGAATGGCGCTTTGCCGTAGCAGCAGTCTTTGCACTTGTGCATGATGTGCTGATTACAGTTGGCGCGATAATAGTCTTTAACGTAGATTTTAGTCTTGATGTAGTGGCGGCACTATTGACGCTAATTGGCTACTCGATAAATGATACAATCGTTATATTTGACCGCATAAGAGAGAGGCTGAGAGGCTCGAAGCTCTATTCTCTAAATGATGTGCTAAATGAAGCTGTATCGCGAACGCTATCGCGTACAACGCTTACTTCGCTAACGACATTTTTTGTAGTCTTTACGCTTTATGTGTTTGGTGGCGAGATTATCCGTGGCTTTAGTTTTCCTATGCTTATTGGCGTTGTGGTTGGGACATATAGTTCAATTTTTATTGCAATGAGAATTGTCATTTTGCTTGGCTTTGACTTAGATAGCTACTATCAAAAGTTATCCGATGAGGCGAAAAAGCGCGCTGAAAAAGAGCGGATTCGTGCAATGTATGAAAAAGGCGTGGTTTAATTTAAGGAGCATCTATGGATTGGGGTAAAGTAGTTTTTGTATTTTTTAACCTAATGAGTCTGACTTCGACAGTTGGATTCCTCTATGAGCAGAATGCAGTGATGCTTTTTATTGCTGCGGGGGTGAATATCATCTCAACTATTCTTAAGATTGGCGTGAGAAATATCCTTTCAGCCGAGCTTTTGGCAAGCTCTTTAGTGGCTGACTTGCATCTTATTCCTGCATTTGTATATTTACAGGTATTTGATAATGTAGAAGTGGCGGTGGCACTTGCGCTCGGTTCACTAGCGGCAAATATATTTTCTGCTGCGCTTATCATAGTCGAGAGTATCAAATCTAGAGACACGGACTACTAGGAGTAAAGCGATCATGGAATACAACCCAAAATCTATTGAAAAAAAGTGGCAGAAATTATGGAAAGAATCTGCTCATCATGAGCCAAAGAGCGATATGATAATCCCTAAAAAATATATTCTTAGTATGTTTCCGTATCCAAGCGGAAGAATTCACATGGGGCATGTGCGTAATTACTGCATCGGTGATGCGATTGCACGCCATTTCCGCCAGAGGGGCTTTAATGTCCTTCATCCAATTGGCTGGGACGCTTTTGGTATGCCTGCTGAAAATGCCGCAATAAAACACAAAAGTCATCCAAAAACATGGACATATACAAATATTGCAAATATGCGCGAAGAGCTTGATTCTTTGGGGTTGTCATTCTCAAACGAGCGTGAATTTGCGACGTGCGATCCACTGTATTCGCGCTTTGAGCAGGAATTTTTCATCGATATGTGGAATCGCGGACTAATCTATCGCAAGAAAGGATTCTTAAACTGGTGTCCTAATGATCTGACTGTGCTTGCAAATGAGCAAGTGATAGAGGGGCGATGCTGGCGGTGTGATACTGAAGTGGTACAAAAAGAGATGTATCAATACTATGCCAAAATCACTGATTATGCCGAGGAACTACTCTCAAGTCTTAATGAGCTAGAAGGTCGATGGCCATCACAAGTGCTAACAATGCAGCGCAACTGGATAGGACGCTCCGAGGGACTTAGCTTCTCTTTTAAACTAAGCCAAGAATCTATTACCAAGCTAGATGGAGTGCACGATTCTTTCGAGGTTTTTACTACGCGACCTGATACGATTTTTGGTGTTACATATTGTGCGCTTGCACCAGAACATGCGCTCGTGCGCGCAATTATTGACTCTTTAAGTCCTGAGGCGCGCGAGGCGATAATCAGAATGCAAAACATGCCGGCTAGAGAGCGTTCAATGAGCGAGAAAGAGGGTATTGCGTTGAATATTAGCGCGGTACATCCATTAAGCGGGGAGGAAATTCCTCTTTGGGTGGCGAATTTCGTGCTTATGGATTACGGTAGTGGCGCGGTGATGAGTGTACCAGCACACGATGAGCGTGATTTTGAATTTGCCAAAAAATACAATCTACCGTTTAAGCGTGTCATCTCTTGTGAGGAATCTAACCTAGAGTCTGCTTATACTGGCGGTGGATATTTGCTCGATTCTTATCAGTTTAGTGGGCTTGATAACGAGAGTGCAAAGATGGCTGTTATTAGGCATTTTGAGGAGTGTGGACTTGGTAGTGGTGTTGTAAATTATCGTCTGCGTGACTGGGGGATTTCGCGTCAGCGATACTGGGGTACGCCAATACCGCTTATTCATTGCGATTCTTGTGGTATTGTGCCTGAAGATAAGAAGAATCTACCCGTGACACTTCCAGGAGATGTAGTGATTGATGGCGAGGGGAATCCGCTTGATAAGCATCCAACCTGGAAGAATTGCAAATGCCCAAAATGTGGTCGTGATTCTATTAGAGAGAGCGACACTATGGATACATTTATGGAATCCAGTTGGTATTTTCTGCGTTACACCACACCAAGAGCAGAGTGGGCAGAGCACGCGCTCAGTGAAGAATCGCAACGGTATTGGATGAGTGTAGATGAGTATATTGGCGGGATTGAGCACGCGATTTTACACCTGCTTTATGCTCGATTCTTTACAAAAGTGTTGCGTGACTTGGGTCATACTGAGGCAAATGAACCTTTTAGCCACTTGCTAACTCAAGGTATGGTGCTAAAAGATGGCGCGAAAATGAGCAAAAGCAAGGGGAATGTTGTCGATCCAGATGAGTTGATTTCTAAGTTTGGTGCTGATACCGCTAGGCTTTTTGTGCTGTTTGCAGCTCCTCCTACTCGTGAGCTTGAGTGGAACGATAGTGCTGTTGAGGGTGCTTATCGCTTCATTCGCCGACTGTGTGATAAGGCGCAATTTGTAAAGCCTTGCGACGAGATTCCCAATATCGATGCGAGCAGTTTAAGCAAAAGTGAGAAGTTTGCGCGAAAGAAGGTGTATGAAGCATTATTGAAGGCAAATGAAGTCTATTCGCGCAAGGGCGGATATGCTTTTAATACCCTGATTGCTGCGTGCATGGAGGCGATGAATGCGCTGAGCGAGCAGGATTCTTCTCTCGTGTGGAGTGAGGGGTATTTCGTATTACTTAGTATACTTGAGCCGATTATCCCGCATGTGGCATGGGAGCTTAGCCAGAGTTACTTTGGGCTTAAGAATCTAAGAGAAATCCCGATTGATAATGATGCTCTAAAGAGCGACACAATAACCATTGCAATTACTGTAAATGGTAAAAAACGTGGTGAGATGGAGATGCCATCAGGCTCTACAAATGGTGAGTTACTATGTGCTGCAAAGCTAGAGGTGGCGAGGTGGCTAGATGGTGGGACTGTCATTAAGGAGATAGTTGTTCCTGATAAGCTTGTAAATTTGGTCGTAAAGCAATGAGATTTTTAGCGTCGATTCTTGCGCTTTTTATTCTTACAGGGTGTGGCTATCGTCCTATAACGCACTATACAAAAGAGGTGTTGGGCGAGCGTATTTATGTAGATATGGCGGTTAGCCTGCGCGATCCTGAAAATACAGTACTAATCAAGGATGCTCTATCTGATGCTGTTATGACTCGATTCCGTGGGAGGCTAGCATCAAAAGATGGTGCAGAATCGACGATTAAAGTGGTGCTTGGTTCGGTTGTATTTTCATCATTGGCGGATACAAAAGATGGCTTTACATCCTTCTACCGTGCGAGTGTTTCACTTGGATTTACATATGAGGACAAAAACGGGAAGACACATAGTTTTAGCACTAGTGGACGGCATGACTTCTCGGTCGATGATTCTTCGATCTTAACTGATTCGAAGCGTTTTGAAGCGATTAGGATTGCTTCGATTCAAGCGATTGATCAATTTATTTCACATATCACTATGGAGGGGGCAAAGCGTGTCAAATCTTAAAGAGGTTGTTAGAAAGACATTGATACGACTTCAAAATTCAGGGCAAATGGCTACACCAGATGCTTATCGTGAGGCGTTTTGTATCGAGGCAAAGAGCGCTGGACTATCAGTCGAGGATTGTCAGTGGCAGGCGCGGTGGAGTCAGAAATTTGACCCAAAGACGCGGACGCAGATACAGTCTCATGTGATAAAGACTCCTGATGAGTTTATATCCCTCATAGCTGGTATGCTCACACGCCTAAGTAGTGGCGAGATAAAAGAGGTGGCTCAGCTCCAGCGAGAAATTTTAAGATCCATGCTTCGTGTTCTTAGCCAAACTCCAGATGTGGCGGAGCTTGCACGAGATATGCTCTCAAAGCTTGAGACGTTAAATGATGCAAAATCTTTCACATTCTATCGCGATAAATGGAATGAGCTACTGAAGAATCGTGCCGATCAGTCAGATGCGAATGCGGAGTTTGCAAAGGTGCTTGAACCATTTCTTGCGCCGTCTATTTCACCATTTGTTCCAGCTGAGATTCTTGAGCTAAAGTCCATTATAAAGGCAACTCCATCAGCCATCATGGAAGTGGACAATCGCTCTAAACTAGAGCAGGCTCTATCTGGACGTATAACAGCGGACAAGCGAGAATCGACACGCAAGAGGCAGGAGCTTGGTGAAATTATTGAGGTTTTGGTGACGAAGCTATCGACTATCACACAGACCGGTGATTACTATCGTGGTGAGATTAGTCACATTGGTAAGACGCTAGAAGGCATGATATTAAATCCAAAATCTTTAGAGAAGGCAAAAGGTCGCCTGCTTGATATTATTCAGCAAGTCGATTCTCATATACAAGGGTTGACACGTGAAGTCGAGGACAAACGAAGTGAAATAGAAACGCTTAGTATGCGTGTGGAGGAGCTAAGTAGCGAGCTATCAAAAGCACGAGAAGAGGCTAGTACTGATGCGCTGACTGGTGTTTGTACGCGTCGCTCTATGGAGGATGCGCTAAATCGCTTAGAATCGCTATATTTGCGCTATGAAAGTCGCTATTCTGTCGCATTTTTTGATATAGATTTCTTCAAAAAAATAAATGACAAGTATGGGCACGAGGCTGGCGATAAGGTACTTGCTAGCTTTGGTAAGCTCCTAAAACAATCCACGCGTCAAGAGGATGTGGTGTCGCGCTATGGTGGCGAGGAGTTTGTAGTGCTTTTGCCAGAGATGAATCATTCCGAAGCGTGGAGATTTGCCGAGAGGGTCAGAGCGCTTATTGAGACTAGCGTATTTGTTTATCAAGACATGCGGATTAATGTTAGCGTAAGCGGTGGAATTGCTGAGCGCACTGAGTGTGATGATCGCAAAGAGTTGCTAAAGTTGGCTGATAGCAGACTGTATGAGGCGAAGAATCAAGGGCGTAATCAAATTCGACCACTTGGCATAAAGGAATAGTGTGAAGCTCCCTGCTTTAGAGGATTTTCTCCACTCTAAGGTGGCGGAGTATGCACCTTTTGATCCATCTAGATTTCCTATTTTATATCGTAGATTCTCATCTCACTTTAAATTTTTAAAACATACTCGCACAATTCATGTTGTTGGGACAAACGGCAAGGGTAGCACAGGGCGATTCCTTGCCCTTATGTTAAAGAGTGCGGGCTTTAGTGTTGCTCATTTTACCTCTCCGCATATCCATTCTTTTTGCGAGCGATTTTGGCGTGATGGCAGCTATTGCTCTAAGTCAGAGTTAGAGTTGGCACATCAGTCTATTTTAGGTACCGGCAAATTTGATGAAGCAAGCTACTTTGAATATGCCACGCTTTTGGCACTTTGGCTTTTTAGGGATTGTGATTTTTTAGTTTTAGAGGCTGGGCTTGGCGGTGAATATGATTCTACGACTAGTATCCCGCGTGAGCTCTCGCTCTTTACACCTATTTCGTTTGATCATGAGGAGTTGCTTGGCACAAGCATTGAAGAGATCGCCGGAACAAAGCTAAGAAGCATGGCTAGGCGAGCGATTCTTGGTGTGCAGGAGTTTGCTTGTGTTAATGAAATTGCGCGTGAAATTGCGCGTGAGCGAGGTAGCGATCTTGTCATTTTAGAGTTAGATCGTGGCGGTTGGTTTGATACATGCAGATACTTAGATAGCGAATATCCAAAGCCTGGCTATGCAAGCAAGCAGTTGTCATTGTGCAATAAAGGTAAAGAATCTAGTACATCGCAAGCAAATAATGCCAATTTGTGTGGTGGCGCAAAAGAAAAAAACAGAACTTTGGCATGCACCGCGGAGTTCTCCGCAGCTGATGCGCGTATTGCAGAAGCTCTAGAGGAATCGACTGTTGTTCCATTTAGCACAAAAGGCGATGAAGTAATGGCGGGAAAAGTTGGTTTGAAAGATTCTGATCTCAATGAAACGAGCCTCGCTCCTATAATAGCAAATGGTGCAGAAAAGTCGGCTCAAGAATCGCTTACTCACGAAAGAATCGTATACAAGCTTGATTCTTATCTTTTATACAATCACCTACCAGCCTACCAGCGTGCAAATATAGCACTCGCGTATCGCGCTATGGAAATTCTTGGCGTATTACCCGACTTTGACAGGATTTGTGATTTTGACTTGCTTGGCAGAGCGGAGCGACATGGGCGTGTGATTTTAGATGTAGGGCATAATCCAAATGCTGCGCACGCACTACTTTCGACTCTTGATGGCGCACGATTCTCACTTATTTACAACAGTTATAAAGATAAAAATTTTGCTGAGATTTTGCGACTTTTTCGTCCATTTCTAGAGCGTGTCTATGTCCTAGAAATAGATGAGAATCCACGCATTTTAGAAACGTGTGAGCTTTTGAAAACATTAGAAGCCTTAGCGATTCCTGCCGAGATTTTCCATGGCGAGCTACCAAAAAGAGGACTTTGTGTCGTATTTGGTTCGTTTTCTGTGGTGCAGAAGTTCAAAGAGTGCTACTCAGGGCTTTTGGAGGAGTGATGAAAGATAGACTGACGATAACGCTCACAGATATCAATGGCTCAAAGCAATATAATCTACATCAGTTTGCTCGGCGATTCTTGCTCTATTTTGTGCTCTTTATTGTCGCGTTATTATTGCTTGGTTCAGTCTCAATAAGAATGCTACTTATCGAGGTGCATCAGATTGAGGAGCGGCGCGATTCTCTGCTTTTGGAATACCAACAAACAAAGGATAGAAACGAGCAACTGCAGGCTGAAATAGATACAAAGAGCGAGGAATTAATCGCAATTAGCGATCGCTTGGAGGATTTGGAGGGGATTGTTGGCGTGCAGAAAGAGGAGGAGAATCTAAGCCTGATTGAACGTGTCGATTTAGCTAGCATTACTGGCGCACAGAAGAGTTTTGTTATGCGACTGATACCAAATGGTCATCCGATAGATTCTGTTCAGGTTTCAGCTCCTTATGGCTGGAGGCATCACCCGATTTTAAGAAGGCAGGAGTTTCATACGGGTGTAGATCTTCGTGCGTCAATTGGTACACCAGTCTATGCTACGGCTGATGGGGTTGTTGATTTTTCCCGTGCAGATCATAATGGTGGATATGGGAATCTAATAAAGATAGACCACGCATTTGGTTTTAAGACCTTTTATGCACACCTGAGTCGCCTAGTTGTAAAGAAAGGGGACTTTGTCAAAAAAGGGCAACTTATCGCGCATAGTGGAAATACGGGCATAAGCTCTGGACCCCATTTGCATTATGAGATTCGTTTCTTGTCAAGTCATATCGATCCGCGTCCATTCATAGATTGGAGCATGAAAGACTACACTCAAATTTTTGAAAAGGAGAATAGCGTCAAATGGCAATCTTTACTAACAACGATAAACAGTCTAATGGAAATTCAGGCACCACTATCATCGCAAGTGGAACAAAAATAAAGGGCGAAATAGACATCGAGTGCAATTTGCATATTGATGGAGAATTTGAGGGAATCATACGCTCTAAAAATAGTGTAACTATTGGCAAGAGCGGCGGTGTAGGCGGTGAGATATACGCGGATAAACTTGTAGTTAGTGGTAAATTTACTGGTTTAAGCGATTGTGATGTGATTGAGATTCTCCCACAAGGAAGAATTGAGGGCAAAGTCGTAACACAAGAGTTAGTTATCGAACGCAAGGGCTACTTTGTGGGCGAGAGCAAGATAAAAGAGGAGGTAAATGCAAAAAAATCACTCTTTGCAAAGAGTGATAAACAGCCAAAGACAGAGCAATCCGTTGATACAAAGTAGTCTATATCACGCACTTGGCGGCGGTTTTCCGTATCAGATTCTTGTTACTCAAGACGATAAAGAGAGTTTTTTGGGTGCTGAAGTGGCGAGGTTTTGCGGTAAAAATGTAGTCATTTTTCCAGATTTTCGTGCTCATTTTGGCGAGGATTTGCGTAGTTATAAAGAAGAGCTTAGCTTGCTTTTGGATTCTCTTAGGCGATTTTATAAAGAGAGAAAAGAGCGCGAAACTATACTTATTTCGCCGATTCGTTCGCTTTTGTATCCATTGCCAAAAGAGGAGCTTCTAGAGAGTTTTGAGCTTAAATTTGGCGAGGATATTGACCTTTGTGCGCTTAAAGAGAGACTGCTTAATTATGGCTATGAGTTTGTCGAGATTATTGAGCTTCAGGGTGAAGTATCTTTTCGTGGAGATATAGTTGATATATTCCCGCCACATGAAGAATCGCCGCTAAGAATCAGCCTTTTTGATACTCAGATTGAGAGTATTCGTGCATTTAGTGTGCAGACACAGATGTGTGAGAGTGGCGAGATGGAGAGTGTTTTGATTCCTCCTGCTCTTTTTTCTCTTAGTAGCGAGGAGCAGAGTAAGATCGAGGAGCTTGTGAGCAATTCTGAGTTTGGAGCGTTTTCAAAGGATTTGGCAAGTCTTGGATTTTGGTATTTGGGCGAAAATGGCGAGAGGCTAATCGCGCATCATAAAGCCATCATGACACAAGGCGCAAAAGATGAGCTTAGTGAGATTGAGGGATTTTTGGATACTTCTATAATTGAGCCTTTTTGTAAAATCCCAGTTCTAGAGAGCGTGAGCGGTTATAGTGATGTCGTGATTTCGCCAGCAAATTTTCTATCATTTTTTACGCTCCACTCAGATAAAAATCTAACTCTAATCGCACGTAATGAAGCACTTTTTAGGAGTGTTAAGCTTCCAGATTCTTTCGCCATAGAGAGACGTATTGGCGATTATTGCTTAAATATTTTAACGCCAAAAGAGGCGATAATCTCGCTAAATATTCCTCCAAAAAAGCGTGCTAGAAAACTTCAAGCAAGCCTTGCAATCGATGAGCTTAGGCTAAATGATTATATTGTTCACAAGGATTATGGAATTGGTATTTTTAAAGGAATCGTGCAGGAGCGTGTGCTTGGTGCTTTGCGTGATTTTATTTTGCTGAGCTATCAGGGCGAGGATAGATTGCTTTTGCCCGTGGAGAATCTAAATTACATCGATCGTTATGTGGCTGATAGTGGTACGATTCCTATGGTTGATAGGCTTGGGAAAGGGAGCTTTGCTAAGCTAAAAGAGAAGGTGCGAGAGAAATTGCTTGCTATTGCTAGCGAGATTGTCTCGATGGCGGCAAAGCGTGAGTTGATAAACGGGCATCAAATATCGACTGATTTTCCAGAGCTTACGCTTTTTAGATCGCAAAGCGGATTTGAATATACGAGCGATCAAGATAGGAGCGTGCGTGAGATTTTCGCTGACTTAGGTAGCGGTAGGGTCATGGATAGGCTACTAAGTGGTGATGTTGGCTTTGGTAAGACCGAAGTAGCTATGAATGCGATTCTCTCTACTGTGCTAAGTGGTTTTCAAGCGGCGTTTGTCGCACCTACTACACTATTGGCACACCAGCATTTCAAGAGTCTTAAAGATAGATTTGCTAGTTATGATATAAAGTTAGCGAGGTTGGATAGATTCTTAAACACTAAGGAGCGTGCATCGCTACTAAATGCACTAAAAGATGGAAGTGTCGATGTTGTCGTTGGGACACATGCGATTCTTTCTGCTGGCTTTAAGAATCTAGCGTTAATCGTTGTTGATGAGGAGCATAAATTTGGAGTGAAGCAAAAAGAGAAAATTAAGGCAATAGCGCAGGATGTCCATATGCTATCCATGAGCGCGACGCCAATCCCACGCACACTAAACATGGCTCTATCACATATAAAGGGCATGAGTACGTTGCTTACACCACCAAGCGAGAAGCTTCCTGTGCGGACGTTTGTCAAGGAGTATAGCGATGTTCTTTTAAAAGAGGTTATCTCGCGTGAGATTCGTCGTGGTGGGCAAGTGTTTTATATTCACAATAATATCGCTACTATGGAGCGCCGCAAAAAGGAGCTGCTAGAGCTTATACCAAACCTAAATATAGCGATTCTTCATTCGCAAGTAAGTGAGCAAGAGAGTGAAGAGACGATGATAGACTTCGCTGAAGGCCGATACCAGCTTATGCTCTCCACATCGATAATAGAATCAGGAATCCACCTTCCAAATGCAAACACAATTATTGTCGATTCTTCTGATAGATTTGGGATTGCGGATTTACACCAGTTGCGCGGGCGCGTAGGACGTGGAGCAAAAGAGGGCTTTTGCTACTTTCTTGTCAGCGATAGGGAATCGCTCACTCAAGAGGCAAAAAAGCGGTTGTTGGCACTTGAGAGTAACGCATTTTTAGGTAGTGGCTCGGTGCTTGCATATCATGATCTTGAGATCCGCGGTGGTGGAAATCTCCTTGGTGAGGCACAGAGTGGGCACATCAAGGGAATCGGCTATGCGCTATATCTTAAAATGCTCGAAGATGCGATACATTCGCTAAGTCAAGGAAGTGTCAATGAAGCTAGTGATGTAGATTTGAAACTCTCTGTAAATGCCTTCCTTTCACCTGAACTAATAGAGAGCGAGCGATTACGTCTAGAGCTATATCGTAGGCTTTCAAGAGCTGAGGGCGTGGGGGATGTGCATGAAATAGAGGTAGAGATACACGATAGATTTGGCAAGCCAGATATCTACACGTCGCAGTTTTTGGAGCTCATACGAATTAAGATTCTTGCGCGTGCACGTGGTGTACGAACCATAACAAATTACAATCAAAATATCACTCTGATTTTTAATGATGAAAGTAAACGCATGTTAGTGGCGAAAAGTCGCGATGATGACGATCTGCTTTCTGTTATTTTTGCTGCACTAAAGGAGGCAGTGTGAGGATTGGATTTATCGGCGATGTGATAGGCAAGCCTGGTCGCCAGATGGTCGCGCAACATTTAAAGAAGCTACGCATACATGAGGGGCTTGATTTTGTCATTGCAAATGGTGAGAACGTGAGTCATGGCTTCGGCACTACTATCAAGAGTGCCGAAGAGCTATTCTCTGCCGGTGTGGATGTAATAACCGGAGGGAATCACACATGGGACAAGCGCGAAGTGTCTGTATTGCTACAGTCAAACTCACGTGTCCTGCGTCCTCATAATTATCCTCAAGGTACGCTTGGCACTGGTATCGGGATCTATGATGTAGCTGGAAGTAGACTAGCTGTGTTAAATCTCATGGGGCATTTTGCGATGCCTATGTGTGAGAATCCATTCATTTGTGCACGTGATGAGGTAACGCGACTCAGGGAATGTGGAATTGCGCATATTGTTGTTGATTTTCATGCGGAGGCGACTAGTGAGAAGCGCGCAATGTTTTGGTTGCTCGAGGGTAGGGCGAGCGCGATTTTTGGGACGCATACGCATGTTGGCACTGATGATTTAGAGATTAGCAATGGGACATTTGGGGTTAGCGATGTGGGTGCGAGTGGCTGTATGGATGGTGTGATAGGCATGGATAGAGCTGCGCCTATTGAGCGATTTTTAACCGGTATGCCTGTTCGACTTGAAGTACCACAGAAGTGCAGAACAGTGTTGCAAATGGTGGTGCTGGAGCTAGATGGTGCTGGGCGATGTGTGGACGCATATAAAATAAAGGCTGTTGATGGTGCGATTCTTGATGCTCGCTTGGAGGCGTTTAGGTATTAGATTTTGCGGGTTAATTTCACTTGCTGTTTTGATTTTAGCGTAAGAATTGTGGTTGGTTTTGTTTGGTTTTTGGCGATACTCGCTTAATAGTATACGTTAATTGAATTTTAAGTTTTTAAGAATTATAATCCCACTTCAATTTCAAGCGGGAATGGCGAAATTGGCAGACGCACCAGACTTAGGATCTGGCGCTTAACGGCGTGGAGGTTCAAGTCCTCTTTCCCGCACCACTCAAACCTCTAGAAATATAACTTCCAAGCGTTAGTCTTTTACATTCAAGATAGTGCTTTTAAAATTCTAATTTCCTAATCATGCTAACTGCCTAAGCTATTAAATTTTATGGAGATAAACGAGCTGTAGCTAAATGCGCAAGAACTTTTTGTAGATGTGGGTTATTTGCAGTTTATAGAGTTTTAAGATAGGAAAATAAATTAGAGAATATATGGCTGATACAAAGTTCACGTAGCGTACATGGTGCATACTAGATTGATATCTAGCAAAATACAAGAAGCAGGCAAGAGCGCAATACTTGGTGGTGGCGTTGGCGGACTCTTAAAGGGCGCAGGACTTGCCTATAATGCATACAAAGCAAAGCAAGCACCAACTATAGAAAGCGCGACAGCAAGCGCAGATATAGCTAAGGCAGAAAAAGTAGAGCCTACCATTGGCGCAGATATAGCGCAAAGAGCGCAAAAAGATAGCGCAACGGCAAGTGCGATTGAGACACTGTTTAAAGATGTATCAACACAAAAACCACACACTACACAAACACAAACACGCCCGCTAAACCTCTTTGAATGGGCAGAGTCAAAGGCAAAACAAGAGCGTGCAGGAAGAAGCGCAGTCGCCGAAAAGCAAACAGTCCGCGATGCTTTTCCTTACGCCCCACCATCGACGATTGGCAGGGAGCGACTAGGCGAGATTATACCACAAGCAGATGATGTAAGCAAACTAGAGACTAAAACACTACTAAACATAATCGCAAATGGGGCAAGAGAACACGCAAAGGGAAGCCTAATAGGCAGTGTGGGCGGTGGAGCTAGCGGGGGGTATAACGACTATTCAGGCGATGGGAAGCTTGACTATAAAGATGTAGGGATTGGCGCGCTTTTAGGAATGATAGGCGGTGGCGCAGTTAGCAAAATGGCACAGAATGGAACAGTAAGAAGCGGACACATAGGCATAAAAGAATCCCCTCAAGGCACACCACTACCAAAGCCCCCACTACCAAAAAGCACAGGCCCACAAGGCACAGGCGAAATAAAAGGGAGATTTGAAAAGCTAAAAGAGCGCGTAAGCGATGAGATATACGCAGGCAAGGCTAGTAACGCAATAGACGGACTTTTTAGGCACAAGATTTATAAAGACGATGTCTATATGGGCGCACGCGATAAGCTAAACAAAAGACTAGCAGGCGATGATGTAAAATCTCTTATCGACTACTAATAATCTACACGCGTTCCCAAATCGTTCCGCTTGGTGTATCTAGTAGAGCAATTCCATTTTTGGCTAGTTCATCTCTGATGGCATCTGCCTTTGCGAAGTCTCGTGCTTTTTTCGCTTCTGCGCGTTCTGTTATTTTCGTCTCGATTCTCACGCGTTCATCATCTTTTACGCCAGCTTGGAAATACTCTAGTGTACGCTTGCCACCTATGCCTAGCAGCCGTTCTAGTGCCTTTAGATTTCCAGCGATAGTTGCCTTTTTTACAGTGTCTTTTGGATTTTTGTCGAGTTCTTCATTTGCGAGTGTTATCATCTCATCCATCGCACTTAGTGCTTTTGAAATATTCATATCATCTCGCATGCCATCTAAAAAGCCTTCTAGAAATTCATTGCATGCCGCGCTACTCTCTGTGTCTTCGATTCTTTTCTTTAAGCGATAGAGGCGGTCGAGTCGCTTTTTGGAGGCAAGCATATCTTCCTCTGAAAAGTTTAATCCCAGTCGATAGTGCGTTCCCAAAAGATAGAAGCGCACAACCTCGCCATCATATGCACCAAGTGCCTCTTTTATAAAAAAACTATTTCCAAGTGACTTGCTCATTTTTTCACCATTGACAGTCACAAAGCCATTATGCATCCAGTATTTTGCTAGTTCTCTATTGGTAGCGCAACGCGTTTGGCATGCCTCATTTTCATGGTGCGGGAATAGTAAGTCAGAGCCACCTGCATGTATGTCAATAGCAAATTCACCATCGCTTGCTAAGTGTTTTTCTATCATTGCACTACATTCGATATGCCAGCCTGGTCGCCCACGACCAAATGGAGAATCATAGCCTACATCGTTATGTCCTTTGTAGCTTTTCCAGAGTGCAAAGTCGCGAGGATCGCGCTTCTCTTCGCTATTGTCTACACGACTCACTTGCTCTAAATCTTCACCTCTATGGCTAAGTGAGCCGTATATCTTGTCTTGGTTTACATCTAGATAGATATCGCCACGTGAGGTTTGATAGGCTATTTTTTGGCTTAAAAGCTTGCTAATCATGTCAAGCATCAGATCTAGGCTTTCGGTTGCACGTGGCTCTAGATCTGGTCTTAAGACACCAAGTCTGTCCATATCGTGCAGATAAGAATCTATGTAGCGCGAGGTAATGGTGCTAATATCCTCTTTGGTCTCTACGCTTTTTTTTATGATTTTGTCATCTATGTCAGTGAAGTTTCGAACAAATTTTACTTTATAGCCCTCAAAGTCAAGCAGACGTCTGAGTAAATCAAAAGCTATCGCGCTTCGTGCATGCCCTAGGTGAGCATCATCATACACAGTAGGCCCGCATACATATATCCGCGCCTCACCCGCGATCTGTGGCACAAACTCCACTTTTTCACGCTTTACGCTATCAAAAATTTTTATCATGCCACACTCCATTGAAAATAGGATTTCACAAATATTATGATAAGAATCTCAAGCACGATTCCTATCACAAGCCATAAAGCACTCCTCTTGTCGCGGATTATATCCCAAAACTCTCGTGCGCCAAATGCTCTAAGTGTCCAAAATAGTAGTAAAAATCCGCTCAAAGAGCCAGCTAGCGCAAGCCCACTCGCGCCTAAAAATTGCATAAAAACAAGTGAGAATCCAACGCCGCAAAGCAACGATTTAATTGAGATTCTCGCGGCTAATGCTTGCTGTGAATTAGAGTAGAGCCATAGTGAGAAGATTTTTGCAATTCCAAATGGTAATAGCCCTATCATGTACATAGAGAGCACGTATGCGACCTCTAGTGTGTCAGTGCGTGTGAATTCACCCCTTTCAAATAGCAACCAAATGATTTCGCGACTAAGAAGAATCCCACCTATGGTAGCAAAGCTAAGCGTGTAAAGCAAAAACCAAAATGAGCGCGCTAGATAGTCGCGCGCCAAGGAGTTCTCCCCGTTTTTTATCGCACGTGCTATAGTTGGGAAAAGCGCTGTTGACGTTGCGATTGCAAAGATGGCTAGTGGGAGCTGAAAGATGCGATTTGCATAGTAGAGATATGAGATTGCACCACTTGCCAAAAATGTCGCAAGCAGAGTATCGATAAATGCCGCAATCTGCGCTGTGCTAGCCCCAAGTGTGGCTGGTATAAACTGCCTAAAAAATCTTGCGCTAGATTCTTTGCGCTCTTTGGCTTTAGATCTAAAGTGCTTTATGCCTGCGCGCAACATTTTGTGGAAATCGGCTTTAAAAAATGGCGGAATATGAAGAAGGATCTGTAGGATTCCGCCTATTAAAACAGCCCAACTAAGCCAAAAAACAATCTTTTGAGAATCCATCTCTTGTGTGATGTAAAGTGCTCCAATCATTGTGGTATTTAGTAAAACACTAGAGTATGCTGAAGCAAGGAATCGTCGCTTATACTGCAAAATTGCACCCAAAAATGTAACAACAAAAACAAGCCATAGATACCAGAAATTTATTGCGACAAGTGGTGCTGCTAGCTTTATTTGCTCAGATGAGAATCCATACGCGATTAGGCGTGTGAAAGGCTCGTTAAATATAGTGACAAAAATACAAAGTAGCGTTAGGATTCCTAAGAAAATAAGGGCAATTGAGATTGTAAAAGCCCCTTTGTAGCGTGCGGCTATAAAGCTTGGCAAAAAGGCTTGGTTAAATGCACCCTCGCCAAAGAGGCGACGAAAAAGATTTGGCATCTTAAAAGCCACAAAAAAAATATCACTCCATATGCCTGCGCCGAGTGTAGCTGCCATTAAAACATCACGAAAGAATCCAAAGATGCGCGATAGTAAAATACCGCTACTATTTGTGAAAAATGCGCGCCTAAGCACCAGAGAATCCTTTAAAAAGTAAGATTGGTTAAAATTGTAGGAATAAAAAATGCTTAATATGCCTAAAAGGGCGATTTTTCGGGCATTTTAGCCGAAGTGAAATTACATTATCCTAAGGGTGGAGAAGGGCGAAAAAGTGGCGTCTATTACATTTCAACCGCTATTTATTGCCGACTGCGAAGAGCCTCAAAAGGAGCTTTTGCGTGTTGCAAAAGAGCGGAATCTCGACCCAAATATACTCGAAATAAAATTTCAAGAGGTATTTTATTTTGTAAAAACAGAGGCATCGCCACACTTTGAGGAGATGCGCGAGAGTGAGCTTGGATTCTTGGATAATGATGAGTTTTTATTGCGTGCTGATGTTGAGATTCGCCAGAGATTTGCGCTTATCATAGAGTTAAAAGAGGAGCGCAAGTATAGTTTTTCATTGCGTTTTAGTAAGGATTTGCGCGAGCTGTTTTTTACTTTTCATAAAGATTCTATGACGAGCTATAGCACGCCATTCCTAGAGGAGCTGTATTCGCGTATACAGGCGCAAAAGGCTATCATCGGGGCATTTTTTCGTGATGAGATAAAGGAGCGTGAACGCATCGCGCTACTTCTGCGCGATATCTCAAAGTTGGGTAAGCTTGATAGGGATTATTCGATTCTTCTTTCGCAGAGTATCGGCGGTGGGCGGTGTGTGGAGCCTACACTATTGCTTGATTTTCAAAAAGATCCGAGCCTTGGAGGTAGATTTCCTGTTGTGCGCGAAGGTATGCGCTTGGCTACATTTTTAAAGCCAAGGAGCGGTGAAGCTGGTCGTGACTGCAAGGGTAATTACATCGTGCCAAAAGAGCCATCTCTCCCGCCAGAGAATCCGCTTAAAATCGGGTCAGGAATCCGCTTTAGCGAGGATAGCGATAAGTGTGAGTATTTTGCCGAAGAATCTGGATATTTGATTTATGAAAACTACAATCTATCGATCACGCAGATTCTTGAGCTTCCAGAGGTTGAATTGCGCGGCACGGGTTCACTTTTAGGTGGGCTTGATGCCCCCACTACTGTGATAATCACCCAAAATGATCCAATGCGTGAGGCTTTAGGTGATGGGGCAAAGATAGAGGCTCAAAATGTCGAGATAAAGGGGAATATCGGCAGTGCATCTGAGATACAAGCGAAGAATCTAACCATACTAGGGCAGACTCACCAAAATTCAAAAATTTTCGCTACACAGGCGATGATTAGCATTCACAAGGGGTCTTTGGAGGCTAAAGAGGCAAATATTACACGGTTTGAGGCTGGAGTGGTCAGGGCGAAAATTGCAAGAATCGAGCATGCACGTGGCGGTAAAATATATGCGCGCGAAATCTATATCGAAAATTTATACTCGAATTTACAAGCATTTGCGGCAGAGAAAATCGAGGTGAGTGAGTTTCTTGGCGAGGATAATAAATTTACCATTTCGCCAAAGTCTGATCCAGAGCTAGAGGAGAGAATCGACACGCTTTTGCGTGAATTGCACGAGCTGACACTGACGCTTAGGGTAAAGATAAAAGAGTTTAATGATGAGGTAAAAGAGGTTAAATCGCTAAAAGGTGCAGCAGATAAGATTAAAGCTATGATTGAAGAGAATAAAAAAGAGGGCGTAAAAACGCCAGATTATCTTCATGAAAAGTTGCAAAACTACATACATCTAGTGAGATTTATTCAAGCGCACAAAAGTGAAATAGATAGACTCCAAAAGGAGCGAGAGCGCATAAATAGTGAGCTGGTAGAGATACAAGCTCCGACGCTCAAAGGTTACCTATGGAGTAAAAAAGGGTGGAATGGATACAATGAGGTTAGATTTCGCTTAGTTGCTCCTGTAAAAGAGGTATTTCTCGCGCCAAAGGCTAGCTATCACTATGGACTGATAGTGCTTGATAAGGAATTGGAAATCACATCAAAAAGGGGTGCACCGTGATAGTGGCACTAAATGGAAGAATCGAAAAAAAAGAGCCAACTAGAATCTGGCTTGAGATTGGTGGAATAACCTACGAGGTTTTTACCTCGATTAATACAAGCGATACACTAAGTGGAGAATCTGCACGCTTACTTATTACGCATATTATTCGTGAGGATGCTTGGCAACTTTATGGCTTTGCTAGTGAAGGCGAAAAGCATGTATTTGATACCCTGATAAAGATAAATGGCGTAGGTCCAAAGGTGGCTTTGGCGATTCTTTCGACATATACGCCAGCGACATTTTCGCAGATAGTAGAGAGCAAAGATGTCAAAGCACTTCAGCGAGTTCCAGGAATCGGACCAAAGAGTGCTGGACGTATTATGGTCGAGTTGGCTGGATTCTCACTCTCTGTGCGAGATAGTGCAAAAGATGGTGGGAGCTTACCCATGCATGAGGCGATGCTTGCACTTGAGTCGCTTGGATTTAAGAGCGATGCTGTGCAAAAGGCTTTGCAAAATATTAGTGTGACGAATACTCAGGAGATAATCAAGGAGGCACTAAAGCGGCTACAGACGCTGAGGTAGAGCGGTTTTTGTGTTTTGTGCTTGCCTGTGTTTTTGCTAATTAAGAATTTTAAATTTACCGCTTTTCTTATATCGCATCTGTGCTTGATAATTTAGTCTATTTTTTGCTTCTAGCTCACAGAAGTCACGCAAAATATAAATGCGCAGTGTCTTAATAAAGCGGTTGATTTTGTGAAAATGTAAGTCGTGTTTGTTTCTGTATTTAAAGCATGAGAATCCATAGCCTGCTTTTGGAGCTTGGATTCTTTGCTTTGTCGTTTGCGAACGCGTTATGTGTGTCGATCGACTCTAGGTTACTTTTTAAACGTAGAGTTTTCCATAACGATAGGATATACGTAGCCTGAACCAAAATCCTTATCAAGCAGTGCTTTGCCTTCTGCGATGACAATATCTCCTACTTTAATATCGCCAGCCTTGCCTGTAAAGACTACTCGCGCGACATCTTTCTCGCCTGTGCCATCTTGGATATGCACCCAATCGCGCTCTAGGATATTTCGCGATAGCTTGACGATTTTTCCACGGATTTTTATGCTTTTTCCACCGTAGTTTTTACGATTTTTTACCGCTTCGAATACGCTAATAGTACCATCAATCTGATATGGCGACTTCTCGACTCTCTCTTTTATAAAAGATATGTGGTCACTCTCTTTGATCGCTGTGCGATACTCAATATCTGAGGTGAAAATAAGCTCTTTAAAAGTTCGATTTAGTGCTTGAGATTTGAAATCCTCCGCCACAAGCTCCGCAATAAAGCGAACTTCATCGCCGACTTTAACTGGTAGTTTTGGTGCGGCTACCCAGTAGCGATTTGCTCCTGCATCTATATCTAGATATAGATAGTCGCCACCATCTATTGTTTGTCTAACGAATCCTTGATGCAGTACAGGCTCTCTAGTAATCATGCTAACTTCATGCGCGCTAAGTGGCTCAGAGGTAGCGTGAATTGTTGGCTGTGCGCCAAGGAAAAGTCCGCAAGAAAGTATTGAAATCGCGATAATCTTTTTCATAAATTTCCTTTGTTTTTAGTTTGAAGCTCTCTGTGAAAAAATGATACAAAGCTAAGAATCCCGAGTGCTAGCGTGAGTGTGTAAACCCATGCAGGTATAGGGAGTGGGTCGCCTTGTGCGTATGAGTGTAGTCCCGCGAGGTAGAAATTCACACCAAAATATGTCATGAGAATTGAGCCAAATCCCCACATCGAGAGTAGGGCAAAAACGTACTCATAGTGACGTAAATACAAGAATCTAACATGCAAGATTATCGAATAGATAAGAATCGAGATATATGACCACGTCTCTTTTGGATCCCATGCCCAGTAGCGCCCCCAGCTTTCGTTTGCCCAGATCCCTCCTAGGAAATTACCAATAACAAGCAGTGTTAGTCCTAGGATTAACGAGACTTCATTGAGGTCGCTTAGGCGTGCAATTGGTTCGCTTAGTTGTGTTTTTACATAGGATTTGAGGATAAAAAGTAAGAGCGAGAAGAATCCTAAAAATGCCCCAACGCCAAAGAAGCCGTAGCTAGCCGTAATGACTGATACATGGAGTGTAAGCCAAAATGACTTTAGCACAGGCGCTAGTGTTGTGATTTCTGGGTCGATATGGCTTAGGTGTGCGCCAAAGAGAAACACGCCAGCGACAAGAATCGAAGCTGCAAGAGCGAATAGCGAGCGACGAAAAAAGAGTAGCGCACAAAGCATGCCAGACCACGAAATATAGACTATCGACTCGTATGTATCGCTAAAAGGCGCATGATCGCTAACATACCAGCGTAGAGCCAATCCAAAAGTTTGTGTTAAAAACAGTAATAGTGCGATGCCTTGTAGCGACTTTCTCAGCCATGGCGCGCGTAATCGTGCCGAAAATAGTGCGCCAAATGCAGCAATAAGCGTAAAGAATCCAAGTAGCAAATAGGCTGGGATAAGTCTAGGGAATATCTCAAGGCTATTCCATAATAATTCAGCATCCAGCTTTGCCCGTGAAGGGATAATAGCACTCCCCTCACGTTTTTGGTATTCCATGATGGTTGCGATAGCTGGTAGTGCGCGCTCGTAATTGCGTTCAAAACTACTGTCAAGAATGAGTGAAACTGCCCTGTGTATTGTGTCTGCCGTCTCTTTATCTTCAAGGACAAAGACCGATTCTCTTAGGTTTAGCCAGCGATTGTTTGGGTCGTTTGGGAGTGGAAATAGTTTTAAGAGCGCGCCCTTATATGTAAGCAGTGAGATATTTAGTCTCTCATCAACTTTTAGCAAATCATTATCATAGACGCTGCGCTTTGATGGTTCGATTGATGCGACTCGATCGACCTCTTTTTGTAGTTTGTATTGCTGCTTCTCGTCTAGAAAATCATTAAAGCTTGCTAGATTTTTATCTCCGATTCCTATCATGTCGCGGAGTTTGCGAGTTTTAACCTTAATCATTGGGATGCTTTGCCACAAAATTGGATGGCTAACCATGCCTAGTGCCACTTGATCTGCACTCATTCCAAGTAGCGAGCTTTTGCCACTTAGCTTATATAGGACTTCGCGATTTAGTGTGTTTAGTGGTTGCATACGCCCTTTTGTCTGAACCACCAGTTTGCCGAGCTCGGTTGCTAGCTTAACAGAGTGTGTGCGATGGTCTTCTAGATACTGTTGTATGTAGTTGTTTTTTGATTCTTGTTTTTCCTGTGCTATGGCTGATGCATAAGAGTTTGTGGAGAACCCGAGTATAAAGACAAGTAATAGGATTAGCTTTGAATCGCGTAGTCTAGCAAGCAATGTGGAGAAGCGTGAGCTAGAGTCAAAGAGATTTGCTATTAGTCCGATAAATAGTAGGGCGTAGCCTATGTATGTTGGGATTTTTCCTGGGTCTTGATTAAGCGTAAGAATCGTTCCTTGCTCATCGCTATCGTATGAAGCTTGGAAAAACTTATAGCCACCATAGACGAAAGTATTATTCATAAAAATCGTGTAGTCTTTTGTAAGATTATTCGTTTGATCGTGCAGTGTGAGATAGCTGGTATATTCTGATGGAGAGCGATTCCCTGGATAGCGCTTTAACTCAAAGTCATTTAGCTGTATAGAAAATGGTAGCGGGATTGTTAAAGCACCGTATGCTATGTCTATGATCTCTGTGCCGAGTTTTATCCTGTTTTTTTGTGGTGTATTGCCCATACCGTGTGTAAATCGTTGTGTAGCATGAGAATTGCCAAGTCTGAGTTCTATATCAAAGTAGCCAGAGGTGATTAATCCTTCCTTGTAGACGATTGATTCTGATAGTTTTAGCTCTAGTTCGCCATTTATAGTGGGGATCGTGCTTGAAAAGTTATTTCCCCATGCATTTATTTCAAGTTTAAAATTATGTTTTGAGCCATCTACATTCACTTGCAGATATGATGCGTTGGTTTGCATTGCGCTTACACTCTCGCCCTCTCTGATGTGCATGCTCCCATCAAGCCCAAAATATCGCGTCAGTCCTGCGCCCAGAAGAATCACGACAAAGGCGATATGAAATAAAAATCGAGACTTAAAAAGATATAGACGGTAGCGATAAGAGGTAAAGAGTAGATTGACCACAGCGAGCGCAAAGATCGCCTCATACCATATGTTGTCATAGACAAGTGCGCGTGCGCTGACTGAGCCAAAGTCATTTTCAACAAATGTCGCTATGCCTGCGGCAATGGCTAAGATTATCATTAGAGCTAGTGCGGTGATATAGGAGCTAAGGATTTTATACAGCAACTAACGCTCCTTTTTTAAGTGTGATTTTAGCAGAGGATTAAAGAGTGGATTCCTAGCCGAAGCTAGGAATCGTATGTGAGATTATCGGTATTGTGGCTTAACTTGACCATTGTCATCAAGATAAGATGCTTTGTTGGATATACCTTTTCTTTGATCTGGGTGTAGAGTGCCTTTTTTAAGAGCCTCTTTTTCCCATTCAAGCATTAGCGTTTCTCTAAATTTCATCTTCTCGGCAACAAGAGTTTTCATATCGACCTTAGCAAGTTTTTGAGCTTTTTCTTTTGTATCAAACTCAGGAGCTACATAGTCGATAGCACCATACTTAGCAAGAACTTTTACAAGTTTAATTCTAGCTTTTTGAGCCTCTTCGTTACCAGAAGCCAGAGCACGCAATACTTCCTCTGGAGCGTGGAAGAATGAACCGTGTCCAGCAACTGCTAGGTCAGCACGGAATTGAGCGTGGCGGATATCCATTCTGATATCTTTTAGCTCCTCATCAGTTGCGCCAAGCCTCATGGCTTCGCCAGTCTCTAGGTGAGCTTTTGCGATGTTATCAAACGCGATAGCTTGTAGGAACTCCTTGCGCTCATACTTTTGCTTCACGATGTCTTTTAGTTTTTGCTCGCTCTCTCTGTGGCAGTTCATGCAACTTCTGTCCATAGTCTCGAGTGGATTTCCGATTTTATGATCAGAGTACTTGACTGAGCCTTCTTGCGTATAAGGCATGTGGCAGTCTGCACAAGATACATTCTTTTGACCGTGGATACCAGTCTTCCAGAACTCCCAGTCAGGGTGTTGTGCTTTTAGCATAGGTGCACCAGAAATGTTGTGTTTCCAGTCAGAGAATCCAATCTCATCATAGTATCTTTCCATATCCTCGAACTTGATTCCATTTTTCCATGGAAGTGTAACAACCAGTGCAGTTTTCTCTACGCCTTTATCGTCTTTCCACTGAGTCTTTTTGAAGTAGTACTCAACGTGGCACTGTGCGCAAACAAGTGAGCGCTTATCTTGGTGGCTTTGCTCGTCTGAGCGTGCAAATCCAGCAGATTCAAGCGCTCTATTTAGATATTCATACTTTACTTTTAGAGCAGCTGTTTTGTCATCGTGACATGTATAACAGCCAATAGGATTTACGATTTCTGAGCCATATTTGCTGAATTTGCCAGTAAAGTATTCTAGTTCGCCATCTTCTTCCATGATTCTTGCAACGTCTGGAGATTTACAAGTCCAGCATGGTGTACCCATAGGCTCGTTCGGCTGACCAGGTGCGCCAGTTCTTAGGATGTTTTGAATATCCTGAATAGCATAGTAGTGTCCGCGTGGTGCGTTGTAATCCTTAGAGAATGCATAGCCACCCCAGGCAACAGCATATGCTGGATGAGCCTCTAGCATGCTATCGATTCTGTCGCTCTCTTTTGTCTGTTTCCAAGAATCGAATTGTCGTGGATAGTACTTTGCCCACTCCTCATTCACAGCGCGCTTGTCTCCAAAACCTTGGCTATGATCAGTTGTGTTTATAGCAACTCGCTCTTTTTCTCTTTTGTCTATACTATTTGCAAGTAGCCCCATAGAAACAACTGCGACAAGTGAACCAGCAAGTAACAACTTATATTTTGTCATCTTGACCCCTTCTTTTAGATTTACTTAACTTCTTTTACGCCTAGCGTATCAGGCGTTGTAGTCAAACTTCTCGTTTTTCCGTGCGGAACAGTCTTGTGGCATTCCCAGCACATTCTTTCGGAAGCACCTTTTGCGTCTTTAAAGTTGTGATACTTGTCAGCATTGTCTAGCAATGTAGACGACAAAGAAGCATGGCATGAGATGCAGTTCTCTTGAACCCTTCTTGCTCCATCTTCGCTGATTTTAATGCTGTGATTATACGTATCCAGTGTAAAAGCGACAGAGTGATTCCATCCATCTCGTGCCTTGGCAATATATTTTTGCACTATGTCTGTTGTTGGCAAGTGGCACTCGATACAGGTTGCTCTCTCGGCGTGTGAACTGTGTTGCCATGTCGCATACTGCGAATTCATGACGTGGCAGTTTATACAGGCTTTTGGATCGCTTGATAGATATGAGAGTGCCTTAGAGGCATTCACTAAATACACAAACAAGCCAATAGCGATTGCAAACACCGCTAGCGAGCTATACACTAGGAATTTACTTTTATTCACATTCCCTCCTTCAGATTCCTACTAGGTGCAAAGCACCAACCACATGGGCAAAGCCATGAAAGCCAACCCCTTCAGTGCGTCCCAGCTAAAGCTGCTACTAGAAGCATAATCGCTACAGTCGCGTCTTTTTCAAGAACTACGCCGTGATTTTATAAAAGTCATTAATGAAAGTAATTGACACGAGTCAAAGAGGTGTGGCTTTTGCGAAGAGTCAAGTATGAAATCTAGCGAGAATCGATATTTTTGGACAGTTTGGATTCTTGCTAGATTAAACATATTAGATTTTCAACGATAGTATCATAAAATCGCGACTATATATATTTATCAGAGGGAATTGATGTTTGACATATTTACTAGACGGCGTGATATTGTCATTGACCTAGGGACAGCAAATACAATTGTATATATTAAGCCGCATGGAGTAGTTTTTAATGAGCCATCATGCGTCGCAATAGAGCGTAATCGAGGCGTAGACAAAGTAGTAGCAATTGGCGCAAAAGCCAAGGCAATGCGTGGCAAAACACCGCAAGGACTAGAGGTTGTCTATCCATTAAATAATGGTGCAATTAGTGACTTTGAGATGACAAAAGCATTCATGGGTACGCTTATCGCCTCACTACTTGGCAAAATGATGCTTAAGCCTCGCGTAGGTATAAGCATTCCACAGAATCTAACTCCAGTGGAGCGTAGCTCGCTCTATGAGGCAGCACTGCTTGCAGGGGCAAAAGAGGTTGTGCTTATCGAGGATCCGTTTAGCGCTGCAGTTGGTGCTGGGATAGATATAAGCTCATCTAGGGGGCGCATGATAGTTGATATCGGCAGCGGGTTAACCGAAGTAAGTATTATCGCGCTTGGTGGGCTTGTAGCTTCAAAGTCAAGCAAAATAGCTGGCGATGCGCTTGATCTTGCCATTGTTGAATATATCAAACATTATAAAAACCTATCCATTTCAAAAGACATGGCAGAGGATATAAAAATAAAACTGGCAAATATAGAGAATCCAAGTCATGACGAACGCATAGTTGCCAAGGCAAAGGATTTGATTCATGGTCTTCCTGTAAGCTTTGAAATTAGTTCGCATGAGATTTCTGCTGCTATCGCACCAAATATAGAAAAAATAGTAAAAACGGTCACAGAGACTGTCTCTGTGACGCCTCCACAAATCGCTCCAGATATACTAGAAGATGGTATTGTTTTAACTGGAGGAGGTGCATTGCTCAAGGGTTTAAAGGGATACTTGTCTCGTGAGCTACAACTAAACGTCAACCTCTCTCCAGATCCACTCACTGATATATCAAAAGGCGCGCGCGATATTTTGCAGATGATGGGTAGGATTCCTCCGCTTGGTTAGATTTGGCTCGATTCTTCGTATATATATCGTGAGAGTTGCAACTTTTTTAGTATTTAGGAATCTACCCTGATGATTATTCTTTTTGTGCTGGCGGCGCGATAATCGCGCTACTTTTTAGTATAAACTTCCCAGCTATCCTGTCTTTTATGATATCTCTAAAGTCGCCAGCTATACCATTTAAGGCGATGTATATCCTGTTTTTTTGTGCGCCATATAGCAAAAATGCAAGCGCAAAAGCTAGATTTCCGGCTGCTTCGCTAGGCTCAATGCTATAAGGTTTCATCGCGCCTGTGAAGACGATTTTTTTATCATCTAGGGTGGTGGATTTTGCGAGGAAATGTGCACTTTTATCCATTGTGTCTGTGCCGTGGATGATGAGTATCTCTTTTTCGCTAGATTCTTTGCATGTGTTAAGTAGCTCCAAGCGGTCGGCATCATCCATTTCTAGGCTATCTTTGTAAATTATGCCTTTAATTTTTGGCTCTATATTTCCATAAAAGCAGCGCGCAAGAATCTCCTCCACCGCTGTGCAATTATGCTCTATTATCAGATTGCCACTTATGCGATTGTATATTTTATTAAATGTTCCGCCTGTATTTATGATTAGAGCCATAGAGATCCTTTATCGCTGTTTTGGAGATATTATAATTGTTTTTATGTGCTTTAGATTCCTTGATTGCCTGATAATAGCCACTAATTTATAACTTTTTAATCATGGTAGAGATAAAATCGCGCTTTTCTTTAATGGTTGCCGCGAGCTTCGAGGGCGCAGAGTGCGTGCAATCCAACATAAAACAAGGATTTAGAAATGAAAAAAGGTATCCACCCAAATTACGTTCCATGCAAAGTTACCTGCGTTACAAGTGGCAAAGAGTTTGAAGTGCTAAGTACAAAACCAGAATTAAGAATTGACATTTCATCATTCTGCCACCCATTTTATACGGGCTCTGACAAGGTTGTAGATACAGCTGGACGAGTTGAGAAGTTTAAACAAAAATATAATATGAAATAAATTGTTAACTTTTCTACCTACCCCAATAGGGAATCTCCAAGATATAACACTCAGGAGTCTGGAGGCTCTCAAGTGCGCTGAAATCATTATCTGTGAAGATACGAGAGTAGGCAAGCGACTGATACAACTACTAAATGAACGTGAAATTCTCCCTATAAAAGAATATCAATTCTACTCATTTCATTCGCACAATGAAAAGTCTTTTTTGTCTCAGATTTCTCGCAATTTTTTTGAACGTGACGTAGTCTATATGAGCGATGCTGGTATGCCATGTGTGAGCGATCCAGGGGCTGGTCTTGTGCGATATGCGCAGGATAATGGCATATTATATACTGTGCTACCTGGAGCGAATGCTTTGCTCACGGTGTTTGCAGCTAGCGGTAGTGCCTCTAAGGAGTTCTATTTTTATGGATTCTTACCACACAAGAGCAGAGAGCGTGCGAGTGAGCTTTTGAGAATTTTGGAATTTGATTGTGATTTGATTCTTTATGAGTCTCCGCATCGTCTGCTTGAGTTGCTTGATGAGCTTGAGCAGCTTGCGCCTGGGCGCGAGATTTTTGCCGGCAAGGAATTGACAAAGCTTCATGAGAGATTTTATAAAGGTATGCCAAATGAGATAAAAAGCAAGCTCAAAGCGGAGACCAGAAAGGGTGAGTGGGCTGTTTTAATCTATCGTGATAGTGCACGTTCATGTGCGCAAAGCCTGAGTCTTGCCGACCTAGCTACTCTCGAGCTACCACCAAAGGTGCGTGCAAAGATAATGTCAAAAATGACAGGTAAAAGTGTGGAAGAGTGCTATAAGACCATGCTAGCGCGGTAGGAATCAATAGCCCATGTTTTACATAGTCAAAATCCCCTGCGATAATCACATCGCCAAGCCCAAAACTACCCGATAGGTATCTGTGCATATTTATATTTACCACGCCAAAATCAGTCTCTATCTTGTTGATAATGCCGTTATAGACTTTATCCCCATTCTCAACGACTTTGATCCCATAGTCTTTGATAAACGCGTTAATCTTAGCCTTTAGCTTAGAGCCAACAAAGACATCGCGTGGTGTCCCCCCGTTTTCCCAGATAGACTCTAGTATTTGGTTAAAGCTATCCCATGTTAAATCCTGCTCCGCTCCGCTCCAATCCCCTGAGGCGTCAAATGCATGCATGTTCCCACGCTTGCCACTGCTGTTAAATGTTGTTGCACCTTTTGCGGCAAAATGGAATAAGCCTGCCATCTGCCCTGCTTGTGTGTCTGTTCTTGTCTGCGGTGCTTTAAACACTGAAACTTTAGGGTCGGTATCAAGCCCAAGCCCAAAGAGTTGATACTCTAGTTTTTGCGCATGTTCTTTTGCTTTTTTGCTTGTTTCGTGCGCTAGCTCATTACCGCCATATACTTTTACGGTTTGCATGGTTTCAGAAACCATCAGTTCTGTTGTTGTAATCTGCACGGCGTTTGTGTTTTTCTGCTTTGTGCTTTTTGAGTCGCCATTAAAGCCTGTTATCTCTAGTTTTGGTGTGTTTGGTACACTCATCATAATAACTAGTGGTATAAGGGCATAGATAA
>JBQNBC010000009.1:0-75541 GCA_052170135.1 Wolinella sp. | reverse complement strand
CACTCATTGGGAATAGTGTAAAAAATAGAATCTCACAAGCTTTTCAAGATGAGAAATCGCCAAGCGGAGAGAGGTGGAAGCCAAATAGCATTAGGACTATCCACGTAAGCTACAAAAGGTGCATACGTGGCAAAAAGATATAAATGAATTACTTTAGGAGCTTTTCTGCCTCATTTGCTTCAGCAGAATCTGGATACAGCGAAACTATAGTTTCAAGAAACCTCCTAGAGTTTTCCTTGTCGCCAGTATGCTTAAATGACTTTGCACTATTAAGAAGGAGACGTGGCATATATTCCGCCTTATCATAGAGCGTTGCGCTCTCTTTATAGTAATATATAGCATCCTTATATCGCTTTTCACGGAATGAAATCTCACCCAAAAGATAATTGCTGGAGGCTGGCTTATACTGATTCTTCGCGGTCCATTCTAAACGAGCCTTGGCATCACTCAGCTTCCCTTGATCCAAAAGTTCAGTCGCTTCCTTGTAAACAGTAAAACTATCCTGCTTAGAAAAATTAATACTCTCGGAAGCTGATGACAACTTAGCTTGATTGCTACCTTTACTATCGCTTTGTACAGTAGTCTGTACACCCTTGTCGCTCTTGTTCTTTGGCTTTATCCCAGCCGCTTTTCTAATTTCATCTACATCCGCACGCAAAGAATCTATATCGGCTTTAGTAGTTTTGTTCATTTTGTCGATCAATTCCCCTAAAGCCTTTATACTGTCTTTAAGCGTCTTAAAGTTCTCATCATACACGGTAAAGTTTGCATTAAGAGTCTCTGTAAGCTGTCCAATGGATGTATTTAAATCACGCGTGGTTGCATATTCAGAATCAGAAGACGAACGAGAATAGCCTTGCAATCGCTTATTTTGCCCCTCTAAGACACTTTTTAATCCCTCTTGCGACTCTTCTAACATTTTGAGTGAACTAGTGATATTAAAAAGTCTCTCTTTTATATCAGCAATCTCTTCTGTTGTATTTTTTGGCGTTGACTGGCGTGCTGGTACAGCGGAAGAAATTTGAAGTGGAGCCATAGTCGATGCTGATAAAGGCACGGACTCAAATTGCATCTCTTGCTCTTGGGCAGGAGTACCAAATGCCGATGGCTCCTGCGCAGAAAGCGATGAAAATCCAAGTAATCCTAAAAAAACATAAGCACTAAAAACTCTCATCGTCATTTCCTAAAAGCAAAAAACAACTTATGGTAAAAGTTTAAAATCTACTCGTCGATTCTTAGACCAGCAATCTTTACTCTTTTCCTGGCATACCGGATTGCTCTCACCATAGCTAATAGCCATTGTCTTGGACTGATCAATACCTTTTGCAACTAGAGCATCTCGTACAGCTACGGCTCGCTTAAGACCTAAGGCATAGTTATACTCATCGGTACCCCACTCATCTGTATTACCCTCTACTTTGACAGTAAAAGCCCTCGCTTTATCGGATAACAATACACGAGCATCAGCATCAACAACCGGTTGCATATCAGCTCTAATATTAAACTTATCAAAGTCGAAATATACAGACTTAAGTTGCGATTCTAGCTCTCGGATTAGGGCCGCTTTTGCATCCATATCAGAGAAGTTATCCTTGCCACTTGTCATTCCGCTACCAGAACCACCTTTTGAATCTCCATCAGATACCGCTGACCCTTTTTGACTACAACCAGTCATCAACATTACAGCTGCCAATGAGCCAATAACTAAAAACTTCTTCATTTACTCCCCTTTTTTGCTTGAAAAATAACTCGTTATTTTATCTAAAAATCCTTAAAATACAACAAGATTCTTACCAGTCCATAGACTGTATCCTACCGCTTGGAAGTGGGAATAGATAGCTCTTATTGTAATTTAGCCTTATAACGCCAAGCGCACTCTGCGCACCACTGTGTTTTAGATACATCACAGTCTCTCCATCTTGCGAAAACCTTGGCATCTGGTTTATACCACTGCCAGTTAGCCTTCTTATATAATCACTTGTGGTAGATACAAGATAAAGATTGAACGTATTTGTATCAAATTCATTCCCACTCTCTCGACTTGAATAGACTATATACTGCCCAAATGCTGATGCAGCATTATTATTTTTTCCATGAAACACCATCTGCTCGACCTTCTCGCTACCATCAAGCGTAGTGGCAAAAATATTTGGATAACCAAGCCTATCAGAAATAAACATTATCCGCTTATCATTTTCTATAAAGTGTGCACTAACATCGATTCCAGGATAACGAGTTAACTGTTTTTTTACACCAGAATGAATATCGAGCATAAAAATATCAGACTGTGCGTGTGGAGCCATCGTGAGGAGAATTCTGCCACCATCCCTGCTGACATCTGAAGCCACAAGCATACCATCGCTCTCTATCACTTTTTTACTCTCGCCAGTCATCAGGCTATACCTAAACAGTGTAGGACGATTTAGATACTTTGTGTAGTAGATTGCATCTTGCTGTTCATTTGCCCATTTAGGGAAAATATTCAGCCTGCCATCCTTGATGATTGTGCTTTGAAATGTCAAAGTATAATCTGCAACCACTATTTGGCTCACCGATGGTGCAGTATATTTAGCCAAAACCACAAATCGATTCATCCACTCAATTGATGGAGCCTTGATATAATTATTGATATCAATGGCCATATTATGTGCCAAAAATGGATATCTATCCTCACGCGCAACCGTATAGGACTTTGCTAGCACTGGATTCCCACTATTTACATCATAAAGCCTAAGCTCCGCAGAAACACCACTTGAATCTCGACTAGCTTTAATCTTTGCAATCAAATCAACTTTTTTCTGCCGATAAGAATCGTAATCCACAATCATATCAAGCGAGCTAGCTCCACCCTCTTGAACATTAAAATGGCTACTCACTTTCAAGTCACCTATGAGCATTTTATAAACTCTAAGAGTCATTGCCCTTTCAGATTCTTTACTTGAAGAATCCTCAACAATAATCCCAGGTGTATTTGCAAACTTCTTTACAACCTCAAGCGTGGCATCCACAGCAAAAAGCGAACTAAGCCCAAGCCAAAGCAAAATTAAAATTCTCATACTTGCCCCTCTGTCTTAAATGTAACTTCAATACTAGTCCGATCCCCCCTAGGAAATGGCGGAAACTCGATATTTTTCATCTTTTCCAAAAACTCCTCCAACGCAGAATCAAACGATGCATTACCAGACTTTTTAGAAATTTTATAACTAAATCTACCAGATGATGTGATCGTAATAATCACTTTGGATTCCTCCTTGTAGTTAAAGCCGGACGGATTCCAGTTTAGGTATAGAATCTTGCTAACCTCGGCATAAAACTCATCATACTGTCCGGTAGGCGCATTAAATGTCATGGTGTTTTTGACATTGACATCGGATAGAATCTTCTGCAGACTCTCATCTATTGCATCTTTTTGGACTGACTTTTCAGCCTTTTTCTTCCTGGCAATTTTATCGTGAATATCAGATGGCTTTACCTCTTTAACCGGTACTTTTGCCTCAACCTGAGAAAAGAGCTTATTCACACCAAGCCCAACATGTGGAGTGCGAGATGCACTCTCCTGCTCTACAGGAATCTCCTCAACCTTTTTCTCCTCTTTTGGTGGAGGTTTTACTTCTGGCTTTATCTCCGGAGTTATCTCCATGAGAGAGACCTCAAAAGTCGTCTCTTTTTGAAAAGAGTATCGAGTAGGTTCAGCTTCCCTCTGGGAGAACTTAAACACCAAGAAAATTATTATCAAAATATAGACCGATAACGATATTATGCAACCGGAAATATGTAGTATTAGCTTATCCATCGGTAACAAGCGACACTCGCTGGAAGCCGGATTCTTTTACGCTTTTTAAGATAAATATTACATCATCGTATTTTAGATTTTTATCGGCACGGATATAGACTTGTGTCTGCTTGTCGTATCCATTAGAAAATAGCGTAAAGTTATCCGCAAAATTCTCAAATGTATAGTTGCTGTCCTTTATGTATATGATTCGTTTTACATCAATGCGAATCTCTATTTTAGCGTCTTCAACCGCCTTTGACGACTTCGAACCTTTAGGAAGTGAAATCTCCTCCTCGTAAACAATTACAGGTGCTGTAACCATTAAAATAGCAAGCAACACAAGCATAATGTCAACCAGTGGAGTAATATTCAGATCTGGGGATTCATCCCAATTAAAATCGCCACCCAATCTTTACTCCTCTGGCGAGGTATTGGCTGATAGAAGCTCTATCTGCATCTGAAGACAAGACGAAAATTCAAATGCCTTGCGCTTTAAAAAAAGGTGGAATGAATATGCTGGAACTGCGGTTAAGATTCCCGCTGCTGTCGCAACTAAAGCCTTTGATATAACTGGTGCTATGACATCTAAAGATGCGCGCGCACCGCCACCTAACTTTGAAAATGCCTCAAGTATCTCAACAACCGTCCCAAATAGCCCTATAAATGGTGCTGTAGATGCCACAATGCCAAGCATCGTAAGTCCAACAGTAGCATCCTGCAATGCCCTGTGTCGACAAACTTCAAGAATCTCGCGACTAATTTTACCTTTTCTTTTAATGCAAGAGCCAAGAGCAGATATGCGCGGTATTGTATTTTGACCACCAATTAACATGTCCAAAGAGCTCTTTTCGCACGAAATATAGCTACTAAGCGTAAGATAACGATAGACAAAAATCCAAACAGTAATAATAAAATAGATAGACAACCAGCCCAGAACAACATGAGTAACTACCCCGCTATCAGCGAGGTAGTTTAATAAAGAGTTAAAATTATTCACAGTGAGTTTTTCGCTGCCAATTCGATTCTTGAGACAACCGCAGAAATAGCTACATTATTATCAGTAGCTTCCTCAAGCAATGTCTTTGCATTAGCGATTGCTATCGCCACCTCACTCTCGCTATCGCCACCAATAGCTACAGCACCATCTGCAAGTACATCTACACTTATCGAATCAACATTGACATACCCCCAATTAACGGCAACTAGCTCACTTTTGCCATTTACTTTTTCAATTTCAATAGCACCAGCCGATAGTAACGATAGGACATCTGCGTGTCCAGGCAAAACGCCAAACTCACCCTCTGCTCCTGGGAGTGTAACGCTCTTAACATCACCGGAAAAAATATTCCCATGTGGCGTTACTATATTTAATCTCAATAGTTCCATTAACGCTCCTATTTTTAAGCGTTCGCTTTCATTCGCTCAGCTTTCTCCAATACCTCTTCGATTCCACCTACCATATAGAAAGCATTCTCTGGAATCTGATCGTATTTACCTTCTAAAATCCCTTTAAATCCGTCAAGAGTCTCCTGTAAAGTTACGTACTTTCCAGGGCTACCAGTAAATACTTCAGCAACGAAAAATGGTTGGGATAGGAATTTTTCAATCCTTCTCGCACGCTCTACTACACGCTTGTCCTCTTCTGAAAGCTCATCCATACCAAGAATCGCGATAATATCCTGAAGATCTTTATACTTCTGAAGCACTTGTTGAACGCCAGTGGCCACCTTATAGTGATCCTCACCAACAACTTGTGGATCAAGAATCCTAGAAGTAGAATCAAGTGGATCGACCGCAGGGTAAATCCCCTTTTCTGCAATTTTTCGGTTTAGAACCGTAGTTGCATCAAGGTGCGCAAAAACAGATGCTGGTGCTGGATCCGTCAAGTCATCCGCAGGAACATATACTGCCTGAACAGAAGTAATTGAACCTTTCTTTGTAGATGTGATTCGCTCTTGGAGTTTACCCATCTCGCTAGCAAGCGTAGGCTGATAACCAACGGCTGAAGGTATTCGCCCAAGAAGCGCCGACATTTCAGCACCAGACTGAGCGTATCGGAATATATTGTCAATAAACATCAAAACATCCAAGCCTTTCTCATCTCGGAAATACTCAGCCATAGTCAAACCTGTAAATGCAATCCTGTTTCTAGCACCAGGTGGTTCATTCATCTGACCATAGCATAGTGCTACTTTATCTAAAACACCGGATTCTTTCATCTCATGATACAGGTCATTCCCCTCACGAGTCCTCTCACCAACGCCAGCAAATACTGAATATCCACTGTGCTTAAATGCGACGTTGTGTATAAGCTCCATAATAACAACCGTCTTGCCAACACCAGCGCCACCAAACAGACCAACCTTGCCACCCTTTGAATACGGAGCAAGCAAATCTACAACCTTGATACCAGTCTCAAACATCTCCGTTTTTGTGCTTTGGTTTTCAAATGTAGGCGCGGTACGATGAATAGACCATTTAGCTGGATCTCTAAGCTCCTCTCCACCATCTATGACATCGCCAATTACGTTAAAGATTCTACCCAAAACCTGCTCACCAACTGGTACTTCAATTGACTTTCCGCGCGCAACAACCTTCATCCCTCGTGTAAGACCCTCTGTCATATCCATAGCAATAGTTCGCACTCGGTTATCACCAATATGTGCAGCGACCTCCAAAACAAGCTTTTTTGGCTGCCCTTCAATGTCGTAATTTACATCCAATGCCTCATTTATAGCAGGCAGATAAGCATCAAAATCGACATCAACAACAGGCCCCATAACCTGGGCTATTCTTCCTTCCATTCCATTAACTCCTTATTTTATTTCATCGATTCGACACCGGTGTTAATTTCCACCAGTTCAGTAGTAATCGCCTCTTGCCGAGCTTTGTTGTATGCAACCGTAAGACTCTTGACAAGTTCACCAGCATTATTGCTAGCAGCATCCATTGCTTGCATGCGCGCACTGTGCTCCGCTGCCAAAGAATCTATCAAAGCATAATACATATTAAATTCTATATATTTCTTGGCTAGCTGATCAAGAATTTCACGCTCCTGCTCATCTGGCTCAACCTCTACAAGGCATGCTCCATTATTTTGTCGCTCAATATCTGGCACAACATCAAGTGGCAAAATATCACGAACTTTCAACTCCTGTGAAATCATATTTTTAAAACCATTATGTACCAAAAGCACCTTGTCTGTAACTCCATTAATGAAGTCCGTAGTAGCACGCTTGATAAACTCGGCGGCTCGTTCATAATCTGGTGTTGCACTCAAATCGCTAACCTTATCAAGAAGCTCAACTTCATTAAAGCTAAAGTAACCTATTCCTTTCTTGCCAATTGCACGCAAACGAACCTTAATTCCCATGCTCTTATACTCAGCCATAAGGCGAGATACCTCTTTGATAGTAGCCGCATTAAAACCGCCACAAAGCCCTTTATCAGCGGTAACAAAGATGATATCAACCATCTTTACATCTCTGGATTCTCCGCTAAAAAAATATGGACTCTCTAGACTACTTGCACCATTTTTTTCGATTTTACTCTTGATCTCATGAAATACAGATGAGATACGCTCAGCATAAACTCTAGAGCGCTTCGCCATCTCCTCAGCTTTTTTAAGCTTCGAAGTAGATACAAGCTTCATAGCCTTTGTCGTCTTTTGTGTATTCTTTACACTTGTTATCTTTTTTCTGATCTCTTTTAAGTTACTTCCCATGTCAATTTCCTTGGGTGCTATGCAACAAAGACAGTCTTAAACTCTTCTAGCGCCTTTGATAGCGTCTCTTCTGTATCTTTGTCAATCATTTTTTTAGTGCGAATATCTTCGAATATTTGTGGATATTTCGCCTCTATGAATGGATATAGCTCAGCTTCAAACTTAGTAATTTTTGAAGTAGCTACATCATCCATATAGCCTCTAGCCCCAGCAAAAATAACAACCACTTGTCGTTCAATAGGAAGCGGTGCATATGGAGGCTGTTTAAGAATCTCAACCATTCTTTGACCGCGTTCAAGTTGTTTTCGACTAGACTCATCTAAATCTGATGCAAACTGCGCAAAAGCCTGAAGCTCTCGATACTGAGCCAAATCAAGTCGCAATGTTCCAGCAACCTGCTTAGTTGCTTTAATCTGCGCTGCACCACCAACTCTAGACACAGACAAACCTACGTTAATCGCAGGTCTAACTCCAGAGTTAAACAGGTCGGTCTCTAGGAATATTTGACCATCAGTAATAGAGATTACGTTTGTAGGAATATACGCTGCGACATCTCCAGCTTGAGTTTCGATAATAGGAAGTGCTGTTAGCGAGCCAGCTCCAAGCTCATCGCTAACTTTTGCAGCCCTCTCAAGAAGCCTTGAATGCAAATAGAAAACATCCCCTGGAAACGCTTCACGACCTGGAGGTCGACGAAGAATCAACGACATCTCTCGATATGCAACAGCATGCTTACTCAAATCATCGTATATAATTAGCGCATGACGTGCGTTATCACGGAAATATTCACCCATAGTTACGCCTGTATAAGGTGCAAGGAACTGCATTGCAGCAGAATCTGAAGCAGGTGCATTAACAATAATTGTATACTCCATCGCTCCATGCTCTTCTAGCTTACGCACAACCTGTGCTACTGTAGATTCCTTTTGACCAATGGCAACATAGATACATACTACATCTTGACCTTTTTGGTTGATAATTGTGTCTATCGCAACAGTTGTTTTACCAGTTTGACGATCACCAATAATCAACTCTCGCTGACCACGACCGATTGGTACGAGTGCGTCGATCGCCTTGATTCCAGTTTGAAGTGGCTCATGGACAGATTTCCGCTGCATAATCCCTGGAGCTTTTTCCTCCACAAACCTATATTCAGATGTCTCAATCGCACCTTTGCCATCTACTGGCTCACCCATACCATTAACAACACGTCCCATAAGGGCATCGCCAACTGGTACCTTCATAAGCTTGCCAAGTCGCTTAACAGATGTACCCTCTTTAATATTTTTACCAGCACCAAGAACAACGACACCTACACTGCTCTCCTCGAGGTTAGAAGCAAGTCCTCTATCACCAGTGTCAAACTCAACCATCTCATAAGACATGACATTTTTAAGTCCATACACTTTTGCAACACCATCGGCAAAAGCAATAACCCTCCCTGTCTCTGCCACACTCACATCTAGCTCAAAACTATCAATTCGCTCTTTAATAATAGAACTAATCTCATCTGCCTGAATCTTTGCTACCACTACTTCTCCTTTCTTAAATTAAAATGCTTTCAAAATGTGTTTACTCAAATCGCTAACAAATCTCTCTCTAGAGAAAGATATTTCAACGCCCAAATCATCAACAATTAGCTTAATTCCCTCAAGCTGGCTCTTTTTCTGCGATATTACAAGATTAGCGTTGAGCTTTTTTGCTAGTGTTTGTCTAATTGATTCTAAAGTAGCAGTATCAAACTCTTCTTCGGCAATCAATATAGCCATATATTCATTTCGACTAACAGCC
The DNA here is from genome assembly GCA_052170135.1 of Wolinella sp. GTDB lineage: Bacteria > Campylobacterota > Campylobacteria > Campylobacterales > Helicobacteraceae > Wolinella. Next base: position 66,251 of record JBQNBC010000009.1, on the reverse strand, counting down.
ATTAGTCGCTCAAGCTCCTTGCAAATATATGGAATTAACTCTAGGCGATTCTTATCTGCCAATGCACGGATAAAATTGACCAATCTAGGCTCCCCATCACCCAATACTTCCAAGGTTAGTTTACATTTAACACCCTTGTCTACCTGTGGTGAACCAAGTAAATCAGCAAAGCTCTCCACTTCAAATGCCATCTCAACACGCTTAAGCCAGTCAATTGCACCATATAACCCAGATTCCCCAATGACATCTACTAATGCTTTCGCGTATCGCTTTGCAACCAACTCTCTCATTACGCCACCTTCTTAAGAAGAATCTCGCCGTACGCCACTTTGTCAAGCTTTGTCACATCACTATCAAACAATTCAGATAATATCTCACCAACAACCTCACGCTCTACCTTGCGCTTTTCAAACTCCATAGCCTCATTATATTGCCTGATTAAATTCTCTATATCGCTCTTTGCGCCATCTTCTACTTTTTGTGATAATAATATGGCTTCTTTCTTGGCAGTAGCTATCATATCTTCAGCCATGCGTCTGGATTCTTCAAGATGTTTTTGAGCCTGTTCACGAATCTTTCTGGATTCTTCTAGCTTCTCCTGAACCCTGCCAAGCTCGCTCGAAATTGCATCCCTTCTTGCCACAAAAATGGCACGAATCTTATCCGCAACCAGGTAATACAAAATAGCAACAAAAATCACGAAGTTGATAGTACGCTCAATAATGTCCGTCTCCCCCCCACTGCCGGCTGCTAGCACAATCGTAGGAAAAAGAGCAAACGCAATCAATAAAATATTCTTCACCTAGTTACCCCCTCTATTTATAGCTGACTAAGTTTTACCTTGAGACTCTCTCTATATAGTGGCATCTGCGAAAGTAAAGAATTTCGCAACACTACACTCTCCTCCTCAAGTCCACGCATAAACTCTGTCCTTTTTTTATCAAGCTCTTCTCGCTTTATGGCACTCTTATGCTCGGCGGCAATTCTAGCGATTTCCACTGCTTTCTCGCGAATTGAATTAGCCTCCAATCTAGCCTGTGCAAGCACTCTTTCTGCCTCCGCATTTAAAGATGCAACCTCACTACCATTGCTCTGGATATTTTGCAAATCAGCCTTAATTGCTCCACTACGACTATCCATAAACGTCAGCAATGGCTTGTAAAGCCACTTGTTTAAAAGATAGACTGATACTAGAAAAACAGCAAACACCAGAAGCATCAATAGCGGATTAACGCTTAAGCTCATACACACTCCTTATTTATTTGTTAGATTCTATCACGTGCTATTCGTACTTTTACTTAAAAATCAAAGTCCTGATAAAGCTTGAAACAACTTTCTCATGTCCTCCTCATTCGTAAAATCCAAAGTAACCTTTGTATCTTTCAATGATGCTTTAAAGCCTTTCCTCTTCATGAGCGCAACCAGCTCTAGCAACTCACGATAGTGCCGTGGAGAGGATTCTGCACGCCTTGGCTTTATTTGCACATCAAGCGCATATGGCATTTCCTTAAAGTTTTTAATTAGCGCCTCTGTATCACGCACACTTAGCTTCTGCCCAACAATAGAATCTATGGCTATTTTCTGATCTTTTGGTGTAAGCCCAACTAGAATTTTTGCATGCCCTTGAGTGATGCGCCCACCAAGTAGCTCCTGCTGTGTCTCAGAAGAGAGGGTTAAAAGACGCAATGTATTCGTAATTTGTACCCTACTTTTTGATATTCTATTTGCTAATTCTTCATGCGTGATTCCATACTCATCAATAAGCTCTTTGTAGCTCTGCGCCAAATCAATTGGATTTAAATCCTCTCGCTGGATATTTTCTATAAGTGCAATCTCACGGAGTCGCTCTATCTTTATATCAGCAACAATAGCCTTAATAGTGGAGAATCCAGCAAGTTTAGATGCCCGCAATCTCCGCTCTCCGGCAATAAGCGAATAGCCACCACTGTCATCACTATAAACAAGCACAGGCTGAAGCAATCCGTGTTCGCGAATAGACCTAGAAAGCTCCTCCAATGACGCATCATCAAAGTGCTTGCGTGGCTGAAATGGATTTGGGTTAATAGAATCTATGTCTAACTCTATAACCAATTCCGAATCGTCATTCAGCTCATTTTCGTACGCCTTCTCTACCTCGTCAAGAATTGCACCAAGTCCACGCCCAAGTCCTTTTTTAGCCACTATTACGCCCCTTCTAATATGGCTTTTGCGAGACTCTGGTACGCACTATTTCCATTTGAACGCACATCATACAATATAATTGGCTTACCGAAGCTCGGGGATTCAGCTAGTTTCACACTCCGTGGCACGACTATATAAGATGAACCTTCGCCGTCTTTAAAAAGTTGTCCATTAAAATGCTGAGCCAAATCAGCAAAAACCTGTCTAGATAGGTTATTTTGCGCACTATACATAGTAGGCAGAAATCCGCGTATTGCAAGCGTCGGATTAATCGTCTTTCGTAAAAGCTTAATAGTATTTAATAACTGTGCAAGCCCTTCTAATGCAAAAAATTCACACTGTATCGGAATAATCACGGAATGAGCCGCACTAAGGGCATTTATCGTCAGAGGTCCAAGCGCGGGAGGAGAATCGATAATAATATAATCATATTGTTCCATGATCTCTTCTATCTTGTTTCGCAAAATTAACTCACGACCATTGCGTCTCTTATTATAAAACTCCTTCTCTATACCTACCAGCCCGATATTTGAAGGTGCGATAGCAAGTGTAGGAATCGATGTTTTTTGAATAATCTGCGATAAGCGTTTTGTGCCAATTAGTACATGATAGATATTGAATTCAATATCGTTACGATGAATTCCTAGACTTGTTGTAGCATTCGCCTGAGGATCTGCGTCAATAAGCAACACCTTTTTCTCTGCTACGGCCAATGAGGCTGCTAGGTTGACCGCTGTAGTCGTCTTTCCCACTCCGCCCTTTTGGTTAGCAATCGCAATAATCTCACACATGACACACCCTAGATTCTAATTTATCTCGCACTATATACTCTCTCACCATCTATGAGCAATGCACCATCGCTACATAGTACAGCACTACTTGCAGACACCACTGCACCGTTATGATGAAATCCAAAGTCCAAACTAAGCTCGAATTCTACTTTGTATTTACTAAAAATTCGCTTCCATGACTTTTCCGCTTCTGCTTTTTCCAAATACTCCTCAAGTAACCTATCGCGCGATATTTCAGGCTCTAGCACAGCATACGTTTCTTTGCCATTTGATAGATTTATCCCGATTCCACAAATTAATATCTCGCCTATTTTTGAGGTTATCACTCCACCTAGCTTTTTATCGCCCAAATATAAGTCATTTGGCCACTTAAGCCATACCTTTGAGCCACGCGCTTCTAAAACTTCTTTAAAGATATATCCAAAAAATATAGATGCTGAGACTATCGGTAAATCACTTGGCAGACTATCTTGACCAACAGCAAATGAAAACGTCAACGCTTCGTCACACTCATCCCAGCGATTCCCTCTACTGCCTATACCATCGCTCTGTCGCTTTGCTACGACTGCCACAGGTGCTCTAAGCGCACCATTACGTATCCTATCGGACAGCCATAACTGGGTCGATGACAACTCGTCAAACGAGTATATCTCCACTTTTTAGCCTCTTTCCGTTGACGTAACTAAACGCATCTACTTCATTTTTTGATGGAGCTTGAAGAGTCTTTATTTTTATTGCGCCCTTTTTGCATCCAACTATAATTCCACTCTTATCGATCTCCAAAATCTCACCGGCTATAAAGCTTCCACTATCAATGTGCAACGATATATCCTTTATTTTCAAACCAGAATCTATTGCGATTCCTGGCCACAGTTTATACGCACGGAATTTATTAAAAATCTCGCTAGCATCATCAAACACCACCAATGCATCATCTTTTTGTATCTTCTTGCAATGCGAAGAATCAGCACCAACTTGAGGCAAAGCACGTAATTTTTTATAGTTTTTTAATACTTTAACCGTAAGCCTTGATGCGACTTCTGATAGCTCGCAAAACAATCTTGATATATCCCACGATCTATCTATTGCAACATAGCTCACAGCCAACACTGCGCCACAGTCCAACCCCTCTTCCATACACATCGCACTAACTCCACTCCACCGCTCACCACGTCGCAACGTCTCATGTATCGGACTAGCCCCTCGATGAGACGGGAGAATCGAAGCATGCAAATTGATACAAGGTGCGATATCAAGAATCGCACGTGGCAGGAGCTTGCCATACGCCGCGACAACTATAAAATCAGGCTCTAGCGCACTAAACTCCCTAGCTACTGCCTCATCGCGAAGAGAATCTGGCTGAAAAATCCTAACGCCAGGCAAAAGCTTTAAAGCAGATTCTTTTACCGGAGGCATAGTCAGCTCTGCACGCCTACCCACTGGTTTATCAGGCTGTGATACTACCCCGACTATTTCGATATCGTCACTCCTGTACATTGCCTCTAAAATAACACGTGCATACTCTGGAGTCCCCATAAAAACTACTCTCATAGCCCATCCTTTTGCACAAACAATGTGCCCTTATTATGTACGCCATGAAGCAAAAAACTACGCGCATCATCCAAATCTAACCCGCTAGCTAAAAATATTTTTCCGCCACGCTTTAATAAAAAATCTGCCGCTTGAAGCTTGGTTACAATTCCTCCTGTCGCAAATGCACTATTTGGCGAAACCTCAGCCTCTAGCTCCTCTTTGCTTAACTCATGGACAACTTTAAGAATCTTTGCATCGCTAAACTCACGTGGATTCTTATCGTAATAGCCATCAATATCACTCAAAATAAGAAGAATCTCGGCGCCAAAATAGTGCGCCACGTGTGCGCTTAGGCGATCGTTATCACCAAAGACAAATACAAGATTTAACTCTTTTGTCTCTGTCGCATCGTTTTCATTAATAATGGGCAAAATGCCATTTTGCAGTAGCACTTCTATGGTGTTTTGCGCATTTTGTGTGCGCTTACGCGAGTCAAAGTCATAAGCAGACAATAGTAACTGCGCTGGCAAAATCCCCAGGGGAGCAAGTGCGCTTCTATAATAGTTCATAAGAAGAGGCTGCCCTATCGCCGCAAGAGCTTGTCGATTTGAAACGTTTGCTTTATCTAGCTTTAGAGCTGTGTATCCAGATACTACCGCTGCAGAACTGACTAAAATCACCTCATATCCACCAACTCGGAGCTCCGCAATAAAATCACACAAAGCCTCAAGTCTAGGTAGCGAAATCTCCTGTCCTTCGCTCAAAAGTGCGCCACCAACCTTTATTACAAGTCGCCTCATTGCGCACTCTTAATTCCGTCGTAGAGCATAAACTTTAACGACTTAATATTGATATGTGCAGCTGATGAGATAGCAATGATAAATCTAGGAAGAGAATCAAGCCTAACCCCTTCCGTGCTTTTAACCTCCTGGACGACAGAAGAATCCGTGTTAGATTCTTTAGGATTTGAAATTTTTGGCGATTCCTCTCTTGAATCTTTCCCCCACGGCTCCGCATTAGGTGCAATATACCCCAAATACTCATCTGCCAATACACCAGAAGAATCAACATTAGGATCAATCCCAAGCTCACTTAGAAATGTGTTTATTTTCTCATTTGCCTCATCAAGAGACATGGCATCAACCTTAGAAAAAACTATCGCATACGGACGATGTGATAGTTCCTCGCTAAATCGCCCAAGCTCCTCTTTTAGTATTCTAAACTGCTCAAGTGGCTCGCGATAATTTGCTATATCTATGACAAAAAGCAGTGTCTTTGTGCGCTCAATATGTCGTAAAAACTCAAGCCCAAGCCCCTTGCCATCGCTCGCCCCACCGATAATACCAGGAATATCCGCCATTACAAACGATCTAAAGTCATCTACATCGACAACACCAAGAGATGGAATAAGAGTTGTAAATTCGTAGTTTGCGACCTCTGGGCGAGCATTACTTAGTGTAGATATCAGAGTAGACTTACCTACATTTGGAAAACCAACTAATCCAACATCAGCAATCAGCTTCAACTCTAGCCTCACGTGTCTCTCCAATCCTGGTAGTCCACCTTGAGCGTATGTTGGTCGCTGATTTATAGAGCTTTTGAAGTGATGATTTCCAAGCCCACCCTTACCACCTTCTAAGAATCTAACACGCTCGCCATGTTCCTTTAGATCAAATAGAATTTCATGACTATCAAAGTCAAACACTTGTGTGCCTGGCGGAACAACAACAACCATATCCTCGCCACTCTTACCACTCATACGCTTACTCATGCCGGGCTGACCGTTTTTAGCGCGGTAGTGCTTGGCACCCTTAAACTTTGATAAGGTATCCGTATTTGCATTCACCTCAAAGTACAGATCGCCACCCTTGCCACCATCACCACCATCTGGTCCACCTTGGATTACATACTTCTCGCGCCTAAACGAGACAGCACCTGCGCCACCCTTGCCTGAAGCGACATAAATATCGACATTATCTACAAACATAATATTATTCTGCTACTTTCATTTATAGTTATATTTTATGGATTTTATCGGAAAGAGGTTAAAAATTAGAGGAGATTCTCGCGCATGTAGCGAGCGAGAATCTAAAAAGTGGAAATTTTAAGAAGCTGGGTAGATAGATACCTTTTTTCTATCTTTGTCTTTTCGCTCAAACTTCACAACCCCATCAATTAGCGCAAAAATTGTATGGTCTGTGCCGATTCCCACGTTGTTTCCAGGATGGACTTTTGTCCCTCGCTGACGAATAATGATATTCCCAGCTCTTACAAATTCACCACCAAATCGCTTAACGCCTAAGCGTCGCCCCGCGGAATCACGGTTATTCTGGGTACTACCCTGACCTTTCTTGTGTGCCATTTCTTCTCCTTACGCTTCGATTTTCACGACTCTTACACGAGTGAAGTCTCGTCTAAAGCCTCGCTTGGTCTTACTATCTTTTCTTCTTCGTTTCTTGAAGGTTACAACTTTCTTTCCGCGACCCTCGTTGATTACTTCCAGTTGCACCTTTGCACCAGCTACAAATGGCGTACCGATGGTTAGCTTCTCATCTTTACAGATAGCTAAAACTTCACTAAGCTCTACTTTTGATTTCGGCTCAAGGCTCATATTATCAAGAAGTAGAATATCTCCCTCTTGCACCTTGTATTGCTTGCCTCCATTCTTTACAATCGCATACATTGCTATCCCTTAAATTCTAAAAGTCACTCCCCGATAACGCGCCTTACTTAGCGCATTAAATGGAAAGTGCGGATTCTACAAAAATCAACGTTAAGCCTACTTTAAAGCGATGCACTCGATCTCTACGAGCGCATTTTTTGGCAGTGTCTTTACCGCCACTGTACTACGAGCTGGCTTGTGCTCCCCAAAAAACTCTGCATAAACTCTATTCATAGCACCAAAATCCGCCATATCAGACAAAAACACAGTAGTTTTTACCACTTTTTCCAGTCCACTACCCTCAGATTTAAGCACATTTTTTAGATTCTCTAATACTTGCTTTGTCTGAGATTCTATATCACCTTCATTCATGATTCCATCGCAACTTAGCGCAATTTGACCAGATGTAAAAATCATATCATTTACTACAACAGCCTGTGAATATGGGCCAATAGCCTCTGGCGCATTTGGCGTAGAAACAAATTTCATATTCCCTCCTTTTGGATATAATACACAGAATCTTACCAAAGGAGTTTTATAAATGAAAAATATCGTACTTTGCGTGCTTCTAGCCGCATCGCTCGCCTATGCTGATAACTACATACAAGTACCAAAGCCCACGCCAAAACTAAGTCCACTGGACGCAAAGCTAAAGCAACTATCTTCACAATATTCGCCAAATACTGCTTACTACATCGATGCCAGAACCGGCAATGTAGTCCCAGTATCAAAGGCCAATTCTCGCATACAGATGACAAGCAAAAAAGGAATGCCAAAGATGGAAAAAACCCCTGCACCAAAGATTCCTTTTGAGATTAAAGAAGAGAGAATAGAACTACTTCGATAGTCTTATGCTAGTGCGATTCCTACGTGGATTGCGCTAGATTCTTGCTCTTAAATATTATCCATCTCAAGGTCAACCCAAAAGCCTCCTGGCGCACTTCATTATTCACTTGCAATAATCACAAGCTCAATGTCAAAAGATGCGCTAATTCTATTTATTACCACACCAAAACCAACATAAAACATCTCCATCGCTCCAACAATACAGCAAAAACACACAATGACCAATAGTGTTCTAAAACCCGTAACGAAGTCAACTTAATATCAACTCTAGTCGCGACTAGGATTCTTGGATATTGGTATGAATGCACACAAACAGTTGGTTTAAGTAAAATAGTATACATGCGGTTCACGAGCGGAGTCTTATCTGCGCTCGTACAGAGTAGATTTGCTGGTTAGACCTTGATGTTTATCGTAGTACCAAGTGTCTCATCATGAGTTCTTATCGCTTGAGCATTCGCCTCTACGCTACGTTCGATAGCGATTTGCTCTGGCACCTCATCGGTGAGATTTACGGAGCTCTGCGTCTCTTGCGTTGTCGCGCTAACGCCATTTGCACCATCCTCGCTAATACGCGTATCACGGGCATTATAACCATCTGTATTTGCATTTGCGATATTGTTTGCGGAGCTACCGACCCAGAGATTGTGGGCATAGATTGATGATGAGTTGATTTGCATCGTCTCCCCTTTTTTGATAGATTTTAAAGTATGATAGCCGCTTTTCGTTAGTTTTTAATAAAATATAAAAGGAATCGCCATTGTTTAGCTCACTTTTTCATGGTGTTTTACTCGGACTTGGTGCAGCAGTGCCACTTGGTCCTATTAATCTCATAACAATAAATGCTGCATTATCAAATGCAAAAAGCGCACTTCTTATTTGCCTTGGCGCGATGCTAGCTAACATCATGTATCTTGGCATAGCGTTACTTGGATTCTATATGTTTTTATTATCACCACTAATAGAAGCTCTAATTGCGATATTCGGTAGTGCATTTCTATTCTACCTCACCATCCTAATCTACCGCGGAAGGAATCGCAGCATAAAAGAGCATAAAGAAAAGACACAACCACTATTGCAGAGCTTTCTTAAAGGCTACCTGTTTACGCTTTCAAATCCATACATTATTGCATTTTGGCTCTCTATAGCATCGCTCATCTCTAGCTCAGATTCTAGTGGATTGTGGCTTTTGCTTGGAGTTATAATGGTGATTTTATGCTGGATTACCTTTTTACCGATTCTTATCTTTAGGATGAAATGCCTTATATCACAAAAAGTATCCTTTATTTTTAGCGTCTCTTCATCACTCATTATGCCGTGGTTTGCCACCGCGCTACTTATAAATCTTGCACAAAAGCACCTCTAGCCATGCAGCGCGGGAATCTGGACACACCATATATCACAAATGGCGAACTCTCATCTGTTCTTGCAAATAGCGATGGAGTAAAAGTGGTCTTGATAGCATCTAGTGATAACTTCTTAAGCGATGAGTTTCTTCAAGCAGAAGATGAGTGGGTTGTGCTACTCGAGGGGAGTGCGATTCTTCGCATAGGGTCGCTTGAGACTGAGCTTAGAGCTGGCGAATGGCTATTTATTCCGGCACACACGCCACATCAGATCCTTTCAACTTCTAGCTCACCACAGTGCAAATGGCTCGCTGTCCACTTTAAGCCATCATCGCAAGAATCACACTATCAAAGCAGTTTCTCCTGAATATTCCTCCAACGCTTTATCACAAAAATATTGCCACCACAAGGGAAGAATACAAGAAGTCAAGCCCCATTTCTTTGTGCAATAATTATTTTATCTTCATCATGCGCATAGCATTTAGCACGGCTAAAAGTGCGACGCCCACATCACCAAACACAGCCTCCCACATACTCGCCACACCAAACGCCCCAAGCACCAAAATAATACCCTTCACTCCAAGTGCAAAGATAATATTCTGTCGCACTATTGCATTTGTGCGCTTTGCCAACTCGATAGCACTTGCAATGCGACTTAGCTCATCATTCATTATCACCACATCAGCAGCTTCTATCGCAGCATCGCTTCCTGCGCCACCCATTGCGATTCCTACATCGCTTAAAGCCAGCACTGGAGCATCATTTATCCCATCGCCGACAAAGGCACTCCGTGAAGAATCAAGCCTAAGTCTCTCAAAATGCTCCACCTTTTCATGCGGCAAAAGCCCAGCAACATATTCGATGCCAAGTTCACTAGCCACACACTTTGCGCTCTCATCTCTATCACCGCTTAACATATAGATTCTATTTATGCCCAGAACTTTGATGCGATAAATCATCTCTTTGGCACCGCTCTTTATCTCGTCTCTAAGGCTTAAGCACCCCGCTAATACACCATTTTTTGCTACATAGACTAGAGTATCATCATGAGAATGCTCATCTAGTGTGATTCCTCGCTCGCGCATCAGTTTTGCATTACCAAGCAACACAGGCTCACCAGAAATCATCACACTCACACCATATCCAGAGTGTTCGTGATAGTCGCTAATCTCGGTACTTGGTACGATTCCTCGATCCTTGGCAAAGCGCACTATGGATTGCGCGATAGGGTGATTTGAACTCGATTCTCCACTTGCGCAAAGATATATAATCTCCTCCTCGCTAAAGCCGTTAAACGCCATTATTTGCGATACTTTAAACACTCCATATGTAAGCGTGCCTGTCTTATCAAAAACAATGGTATCCACCTCGCGCAGAGCCTCGAGGAAGTTACCACCTTTTACCAAGATTCCAAGTCTGCTAGCCGCGCCTATCCCTGCAAAAAATGTCAACGGTATAGATATAACAAGCGCGCACGGACACGAAACGACCAAAAATACAAGTGCGCGCGAAAACCACTCACTAAAATTAGCTCCACTCACAAAAAGCGGAGGCAAAATCGCTAAAAGTACAGCAGAAACAACAACAAACGGTGTGTAATAACGCGCAAATTTAGTGATAAATTGCTCTGTTTTTGCCTTTTTGGAGCTTGCATTTTGAACTAAATCAAGAATCTTGGATAGCGTCGATTCTCCAAAGCTTTTTGTGGTCTGCACCTCAATGATGCTATTTGTATTTACAGAACCAGATAGCACATTTTCGCCTACACACACCTCTATCGGTAACGATTCTCCATTTAGCGCAGATAAATCGAGTGTTGCTTTACCCTTTAGCACCGTGCCATCAAGCGCAATACGCTCACCCGCACGCACAAGAATCGTACTGCCAACCTCTACGCTCCCTGGTGCAACCTCCACCCATTCACTCCCTCGCCTAACTCGCGCAAAATCAGGTCGCATACCCATAAGCGAAGTAATGGAGCGACGAGAACGCTCCAAGGCTAAGTCCTGAAAAAACTCACCTACGCGGTAAAAAAACATCACCGCCACACCCTCTGGATACTCACCAATGGCAAATGCACCTATTGTTGCAATGCTCATTAATAGATTCTCATCAAAGACACTTCCGCGGATTAGGTTCTTAAAAGCTTGTGTAATCACTTCGCCGCCAATTAAAATATACGCCATAATAAAAAACCATATATTCTCGCTAAAAATCGCCACACCAAACAGAATCGCACCAAACACAAATGCTAAAAACCTAGGCGATTTGACAGAATCTAGTAATATAGGGCTAGCCTCACTAGCCTCGCTCTTGCGCAACAATCTCACGCGTGGCTCTATCTCACCGACCACGCGCGCGCATTCGCTAAAAATCCACTCCTCATCTCCACTGAATTCCACACACAGCCTCTGCCCCACAAAATCAGTAGCGACATCGCTAATACCTGCTATTTTGCGCACCTTTTCTTCTATTTTTTCTAGACACTCAGCACAATTTATCCCGTGCAATAGCCACTCACTCTTCGCCATATTCGCCCCCTGAGCGCTCTAAAATATGCTCCATGCCTTGGTCAAAAATATTTTTAATATGCTCATCATCAAGAGAATAAAAAACTACTTTGCCAACCTTGCGTGGCTTTACTAGACGCGCTTGTCGTAGCACACGCAACTGGTGCGAAATAGCCGACTGTGTCATACCAAACAGACTTGCAATATCATAAACACATAGCTCACTCTCAAAAAGTGCTGAGAGAATCTTGACTCGCGTTGTATCGCCAAATACTTTGAAAAGCTCGGCAAGATCGTAAAGCTGTTCCTCCAAAGGGAGCTTACGTCGCACAGTTTGGACTATTAGTGGATGCAACGGAGAATCAACCAAAGAAGCTTCCCCAAGCGAAGAATCTAAAATCTTCGCACTGTTTTCTATTCGCTCCAGCACACCTTGCCCATTAAATATAGACGCCTCATTGTCCACGATATTTTCACTACTGCGCTCACCTTTTTCACCCATAGAGAATTCCTTATATGAATATATGAATTATTGTTCATATATTAAATTCACAAAACTAAGGCGCACATAAAATTATCAAAAACTCAGAAAACAGTCGATTCTTATAATCTTAAAGCACTACTCGTCACCAAAAAATATGGCATGATTAAAGAAACTACAAAAAAGCAAGAATCGACCACTTTTAGACTAAAATTCACAAATGGATAAAAAGTTAATTCAAGACCTCGGAAAAATCTCGCTATCTATGTTCCGCAAGAACTTTTTTGGCGTATTTCACGGCTCAATCTCCGCAAAAGTTGGCGAAAATCGCTTCATAATAAACAAGCGCGATGCGATATTTGATGAGATAAAGGAGGATTCTCTCATCACGCTACATCATACGCGCGACTATAGATGGCAGGAGGCGAGTGTAGATTCCGCAATACATTCAAATATCTATCAAAATATCAGTGAAGCGAAGTTTGTTGCCTACTGTCTACCACCATTTACTATGGCATACGCACTAAGATTCAATAAAATAATCCCACAAGACTACTTTGGAGCGACATTTTTCAAAAGTATAGATGTCTATAATCCACGAGATTTTGAGACATGGTATGAACGCGCAGACGTGGAGATACATCGCCACATGAAAGAAAAACGCCTAAAAGCCCTAGTCATAAGGGGCTATGGCGTGTATCTACAAGAGCGCGACATCTACAGTTTAGCAAAAAATATGGCACTAATCGAAAACAGCGCAAGAATCCTCTATCTATCAGCGACCCTTGGTAATGCCCCTGGCGTGGATAGCTGTGAGCTAAATTACGTGATTTGAGATGGCAGATTCTTTTGATTCTTCACTTTTGACTAGCGAGAGCGACTCAGGTGCGCTGTTAGATACGATTAGGCAGTTACCCGATTCTAGTGGCGTGTATCACTATTTTGACTCCCGTGGAAAGCTCCTATATATAGGCAAAGCAAAGAATCTAAAAAAACGTGTGAAAAGCTATTTTCAGTTCACACCAACACTCTTACCCTCGCCAAAACTCTCCGCAAGAATCCACAAAATGATAAGCGAAGCAAAATTTCTGCGCTATATCATAGTAGAAAATGAGCACGATGCGTTAGTGTTGGAAAACTCGCTGATAAAGCAGCTAAAGCCAAAATATAACATTCTCCTGCGCGATGATAAAACATATCCATATATCTACTTTGATGAGTTAGATCCCTTCCCTAGGCTTGAGATTACGCGCAAGATTCTCCCACAAAAAAAAGTTCGCTATTTTGGTCCATACACTACCGGCGCAAGCGCACTACTAGAAAGCCTATATGAGCTACTACCGCTTGTGCAAAAGCGTGGCTGGGAGAAACAAAAGCGCGCATGCCTCTTCCATCAGATAGCGCGTTGCCCTGCCCCATGTGAGAAAAAAATTACTCCTGAGCAATATGCCATTACATTTAAAGAAGCAATAAACCTACTCCAAAACCACTCAAAGTTAATCACACTACTTAAAAAACGTATGGGATTATTAGCTAAGAATCTACGCTTTGAGGAGGCCGGAGAGCTAAGAGATAGAATCGAGAAGATAGCAAAAATCACACCGCACTCAGAGATAGACTTAGCACGCTTAGAAGATTTAGACATTATAGCACTTGCACAATCTGGCAAAAATGCAATGCTTGTACGGCTTTTTATGCGTGATGGCAAAATCACAGCAAGCCACCAAACCCCGTTAAATAGCGAACATGCCATCGAGCAGCAGGAGGCGTATAGGCGCGCTATTTTACACTACTACGCCACCAGCTCACCGCTACCGCCACGGCAGATTCTCATTCCTGTAGAGCTTGCCAACAAAGATGAATTGGAGGCGCATTTAGAGGTTGTTTTTGGACGCAAGATTCCTCTTGTTGTGCCAAAAACAGGTAGTAAAAAGTCCCTTGTCGCACTCGCAATAAAAAATGGTGAGGAGCTACTAAGATTAGAGGGCAAAAACTCCGAAACAACACTATTAGAAGCGATAAAAGAGCTATTTGAGCTAGATGAGCTACCTAGGCGCATTGAGGCATTTGACACCTCTCATATGCGTGGCGAGGCATGCGTAGGAGCTATGGTAGTCTATGATGATGGCTTTTGCAAGGAATCCTACCGCAGATACGAGCTAGAGGGTAGAGATGAATATTCGCAAATGAGCGAAATGTTAACGCGTCGTGCTGAACGTTTTAGCGAAGATTCTCCACCTGATTTATGGCTACTTGATGGTGGGGCTGGACAGATAAAAATCGCGCGCGAAATCATAGAAAGCATCGGTGCAAATGTCGAAATCCTAGCTATCTCCAAAGAGAAGCTAGACAGCAAAGCATATCGCGCCAAGGGAGCAGCACACGATATTTTACGCACTACAAGCAGAGAGCTGCGCCTAAGTCCAAGCGATAAACGCTTGCAATTTTTCCAAAAAATACGCGATGAAGTTCATAGATTTGCAATTACTTATCATCGCGCCAAAAAGGTAAAAATGGACCAGAGAATCGAGCTTTTAGAGATTAAAGGTATTGCACGCGGAAAGCTTAAGAAACTACTTGACTTTTTTGGGAGCTTTGAGGCAATAGAGCGCGCTAGCGAAGTCTCACTAGCTCAAGTAGTAAGCGAAAAAGATGCACGCGCTATTTATGAATTTTTTGCAAGTAAATAGATGGGCTTTAGCAAAGAATAAAATGTGAACCCTATTGCAGATACTTATTTTAAGCAACCAATAGCGCAACACACCAAAGCCAACCTATATACGTACATTTTTTAGTAGTTCACGTGGATACAGAGGTATTAGCGATTGCGCTTAGCTACTTTAACTTTGCATTAAAAATCACAGCAGAAACCTCTACTGATTCTCTATAGCTCTAAAACGCCCCGCCTCGCTTTTGTAAATACGCGTCTTGTATTCAACTTGCTGATCGCTAATGCCCTCGCTAAAGTATGGCACTGCATCAGCAAATGCTCCTTGATAAAAAAACTCAACGCCACGTGATGTAGAGTAGTTTATCCAGTCATATTGCAGATCACTCTTTAGTATCGCGCTATATTCAATTATCTCGCGTGAGATATCACCTAGGGAGCTAGCGATGTAGAGATTTTTGCGATCGCGCGGTTGCGTGAGTGATAATATTGAGTGATTGTAGTTTATCTGCGTGGAAAATATATTTTTAGGTATATACCCGTTATATGTGAATTGTGAAAGTATAAGGCTACTTTTTACAATCGATGTGTTTAAAAATACGCTAGCTCCAGAGACATATTGCCCATGCGCCTTGCTACCTTTATTAAACTCTGCTGCTTTTGCATTACTAAAAGATTCTTCAAACAGTATCGGTAGTCCACTATTTCTCACATACGCACCGATTCTTGCACCCGTTGGGCTATCGTCATTATATACTACAGCACCCTTCCCATCCGCAAAAGAGACAAGCGCATCAATCTGCGCTTTGTAGTCGATTCCTCCAAATGTTATATTTTGTGGCAGCAATAGAGTTTCTAGCTGACTTTTGTGGATTGTCGGAATATAGATCTGCAATGTACTAGGGATCGCGACAAGCTCCCTTGCGCCATCGTGCGTCAAAAGTGCAATGACATTCTCAAACCCACCATCTTTGACACTCTCTAGAGCACGAAAAAGCGATTCTCTGCTCTCATCAACGCTATCAAAAACAGCAAACTTAAACGCCCCCTCCTTGGATGCTAAATAAGCAAGAATCGTATCAATAGTAGTAACAGAGTATCGCCCTACGCTCTTTTTTGGGATGATAAGTGCCAAATTTAAGCGCGATCTAGACTTGCGAAACTCAAAAGGTGCAAGATGGATTCCTAGCTCATTTGCAAACATCGATAGCTTTGCCCTCAACTCTTCACTTTCAAGCTCCTTTGGGAATCGTGCTACAAAGCTAAAAACCTTCCCCTCATCAAAAAGCTGCGCTAAACATGCCTCATCGCATGGCTTTGGATCTATATTTACAATCTCCTGATGTGGGAGTGGCAACGGAGAAAGCAGATGAGCCTTTGCTGCAAAAATCGGTGTAGTCGCAAGCAAAAGTGACAATGGAAGTGAAAGTAGAGTTTTCATATTAAGCTCCTTATTAGGCAAAAATCCCGCTCTACCTCGCTCTTAACGCTTGGATTACGCAGAATGTGACTTGGACTATATGTTGGGATTATGACACGATTTAGCCAGCTGATTTTCTGCCCACGATGGCGAATGAAATCACCAACATCTCCTAGTAGATTCTCATATACAACTTCGCCAAGAGGCACAATAATAGCGCGCTCATTCAACAACTCAAGCTGCTTTAGCATATATGGCTTGCATGTGCTAAACATTGATGGCTCTAGCTTTAGCGTTGGTTTTGGCTGACACTTCAAGAGAGACAAAAACGACACTTCGCGCTCGCCAATACCAATAAATTCGCGCAAAAGCCCTTGTAATAGCGCGCCACTTCTACCAAGTATGCGAACTGGATTATCAGGATCAACAAGCGGAATTTCAGAGATAAAAATAACTCTAGATTCTGGTAGGCATGCACCAAAAGATGGTTTGCCTTCGCCTTTAGAAAGCTCGCACAATAGACAAGAATCGACCGTCTGCTTAAGCGAATTCAAAGCATTTGGTAGATGTCGCACATCAATAGATCCCTCAGCCAAAAGTGGTGCATGCAACTCATCATACAAGAATCCAAGTCCGCGCTTTAGATGGAGATTCTTCAGCATTAATAGTTGTAAAAATCGCGTATCCATGAGGTGGATTTTAGCGAAAAAGGGAGAAAAATTGGCTCGCATAGTGGCATGAAATTTGCTTGCGCTTCTTAATAAAATTATATTTGGGGGCAAAGATGGAGATAAACATAAAACAAGCCATGCACGATGCGCTCTATAATAAAACAGAGGCACAAAAGCGTCTAAGCACACCAGCAAGCCTTGATGACTACTTTAAAAAGCAGCAGATGACAGAACGCGCCATCAGAGAGCTAGAAAACGGCGGAGGCGTAAGCGATGAAGTAAAAAAGTATGTCGATGTCGCCGCGCTCAAACAAAGCCTCGAAGAATCCAAAAGAGCAGGCAATAACGAAGGCGTAAAAGCTGGCGAGCTTCTTGGCTCAAGCGAAAGCAAAGCCACGAAAGAACAGCTTAAAGAGACCAGCAAAGCCCTAAGTGCACTCTCCATGAACATCAACGATCGCTTCGAAAAATCACCGCCACCAGATGCCACTATAGTTGCCATGGAAGAGTATGAAAAGGCCAGCAAAAAGATAAAAGATCTAAAGTTAGCACAGGAGAAGAAGGGTGTCAATTCCGCAGTGGAGAATGCAACAAAGAATCTAGATCTAGAACCAATCAAAAATAGGACTATCGTAAATAGTACGACAATCTCCGCGCCAGAAAATGCAAAATCTCTAGCAAATCCACTCGCAACAACAAATACAAGTGCTACAGGCGTGAAATTTGTCGATGAGTATTCACAAAAAGAGGTTGTAATACCACTAGACAATGACAATGCAAAAAAACTAATTGAGAAGTTTGGCTCACTTGAAGAGGCGAGCGACTACGTAAAAGGCTGGTACTATGAAGCGGCGTATGGCGTAGGCTACCTAGAGCATGATAGCGATAGTGATGGCGTCATCTCAAAAGAAGAGGCAAAGAATCTAAAAGCGTTAGTCTCGCTCACAAGTGAAAAGCAAAATAGCTATAAATCCCTAAATGAAGCCCTCTCAAGCGATGATGAGAGAAATAAATTTTTAGATGAATTTGGGTTTATAAATTCTTTGGCGGGCTTTATAAACCACTCTATAAGGCAGGATTCTGACACTAGTGGCGCGTTAAGCATGAAAGAGCTAGTTGGCGAGGAGCACATCGAGAGTATTGCGCTCTCAATAGCCGAGCAAAAACCACTTGAGCTTTTTGCGTTCCACAGGCTTTTATTGGGGACAAAAGAGAATGGCGAACAGGAGATTTACGCCTCTTTGATGAGCCTTGGCGCAAAGGGCGAGATAAAAAGCGAAGAATCAGGCTTGCAAAACATTACCGAAGACAACAACAAGAATCCAGAGCTACAAAAAGATGAGGTAAAAACACTCCAAGTGTAAAAAATGCAAAAGGGCTCTAAGATTCTTCACGTAGGCTTTAAAATTTAGAGCCTACCTTATACTTGATACAAGCTTTGCACACTGGCTTCTTAGAGATAAAAATAGAGCTAGATAAGGAATTTTTGACTTTGTGTACCAGATTCTTTATAAGATTTATACGATAGTGTGGTGCGCTTGGCATAATTTATAGCTGTTATATTCCAAATAAAGGCAAAGCCGTGTCGCCAAAGCATAAAATCATCGCATTTTTGCGCAAACATCATGTCGCGCATATCGCCTGCACCGATGAGGATGGAATATGGTGCACACCACTATTTTACGCACTTGATGAGAATAATCTCGCGCTAATCGTCGCCAGCAAAGAATCTACTCGCCATGCGCGAGCTTTAATTAGCGCACCAAAAACAGGTGGCTCAGTCGCGCTAGAGAGCTCAAGCGTTGGATTACTTCAAGGTGTGCAATTTGAGGCGATTTGGAGTGAGGCTAATGAGGATTCTCGTGCGATATATTTTTCGACATTTCCATTTGCACGCGCGATGCTTCCAAAGTTATGGAATATAAAAATCACCTACGCAAAGCTAACAGATAATCGACTAGGCTTTGGCAAAAAACTAGAATATTTTATGGATTCTTAGCAGTAATCTATGAGTTATCAAAAGAACATAGTGTATATGAGATTGACCATCTGTGTTTTCTATAATTCATATTACAAATATACAAAATACGATCGGCTATGTTTCACTGCTTACGATTCTTTCGCGCAAGCAGGTTAGAAATCGGCATGCGTCAAAGCTTCCAAGTTTTAGGCAAAATGCAAGATGAGTCATCTCGCCCACACTAATTCACAAGACGCAACGTTGCAACTATCACGAGAATCTATCGCGCCTTTATCATATCAGCGATCAAAAATGCAAGCTCCAGCGCCTGTGTCGCATTTAGTCGCGGGTCGCACTGCGTATTATAGTTACATGACAACCCCTCTTCAGTAATTTTTTGACTACCACCGATGCACTCGGTCACATCTTGTCCTGTCATCTCTAGGTGGATTCCTCCAGCATGTGTCCCTTCAGCCCTATGTATCTCAAAAAATGAACGCACTTCGCTCAATACTTGATTAAATATGCGTGTCTTATAACCACTGCTCGCTTTAACGGTATTTCCATGCATAGGATCAATACTCCAAAGCACCTTGCGCCCTTCATTTTTTACGATTTGCACTAGCTTTGGCAGATGCGCGTCTATTTTACCAGCACCCATTCTAATGATGAAATTTAACCGACCAGATTCATTATCTGGATTTAATATATCGCAGATTCCTAGTAGGTCATCTTTTGTCGCGTTTGGTCCTATTTTTACACCGACTGGATTTCCCACGCCACGTAAAAACTCCAAATGCGCACCATCAAGCTCACGAGTGCGCTCGCCAATCCAAAGCATATGCGCCGAACAGTCATACCACTTGCCTGTGAGAGAATCTTGTCTGGTTAAAGCCTCCTCGTAGTTAAGCAAAAGTGCCTCATGCGAAGTATAAAACTCCGTCTCGTGTAGCATTGGTGTCTTGGCTGATGTGATACCACATGCCTCCATAAAAGATAACGCCTCAGTAATCCTATCTGCAAGAATCTTATACCTATCACCAAAACCCTGCTCGACAAAGCCTAGATTCCACTTATGTACCTCATGCAAATCAGCCAACCCACCTTGGGCGAATGCACGAACAAGATTTAGCGTCGCTGCAGATTGATTGTAGGCTTTTAGGATTCTCTCCGGAGCTGGTTCGCGCGCCTCCTTTGTAAAGTCAATCCCATTTATTATATCACCGCGATAGCTAGGCAGACTAACACCATCAAGCTCCTCAAAGTCGCTGCTGCGTGGCTTTGCAAACTGTCCTGCTAATCGCCCAACCTTTACAATGGGACAACTCCCAGCAAATGTCAAAACCACGGCCATTTGAAGAATCACCCTAAACATATCGCGAATATTAACTGCATTAAACTCAGAAAAACTCTCCGCGCAATCACCACCTTGAAGCAAAAATGCTCGCCCCTCAGTAGCATCTGCTAGTCTCTTCTTTAGCGAGCGCGCCTCACCAGCAAATACAAGCGGTGGATACCGCCTAAGCTCTGCCTCTACTCTCTCTAGATGAGCTTTATCACTGTAAGTTGGCTGCTGTTTAATTGGCTTGCTTCGCCAGCTTTGCGGATTCCATTCTCTCATTACTCTCTCCGATTCTTCAATTTTATTTACCAATATACATCTGTCGCGGACGTGTAATTCTCATATTTGAATCTTGTAAAAGCTCCAATATTTGTGCACACCAGCCTGGCATCCTACCGATCGCAAAAATCGGCGTAAACATATTTTTAGGAATATTTAGAGCAGTTAAAATAATACCAGAGTAGAAATCGACATTTGGATAGAGATTTCTAGATAAGAAATAGTCATCTTTTGTTGCTATCTCTTCGATTCCTTCGGCTATTTCCACAAGTCGCTGATTCATCTTTACGCCCTTTTTATCAAGGTTATCTTTTAAAGTTTTGAGAATCCTAGCGCGCGGATCATAGCTTTTATAGACGCGATGCCCAAAGCCCATCAAGCGGAATGGATCGTTTTTATCTTTTGCTTTTGCAATGTAATTTGGAATATTTTTCACATCACCAATCATCTCAAGCTGATCCATGACGGACTCATTTGCCCCACCATGCGCCTTGCCCCATAGTGCTGAGAGACCAGCAGATAACGCAGCATATGGATGTACACCGGTTGTGGTTACATTCCGAACGGTTGTTGTTGAGGCATTTTGTCCATGATCGGCATGAAGCATAAAAATAGTATCAAGTGCATCGATTTCAAGCTGCGTGATCTCCTCTTTTAGCTTGCCATGTGGCAATGCACGCATCATATAGAGAAAGTTTTCCACGTAGCCACGCTCAGCATCAGGATAGACAAAAGGCAAGCCAGCCGAGCTACGATAAGCAAATGCAGCTAGCGTTGGCATTTTTGAGATAATTCTCCGTGCCATTGTCTGTGATTCTGATTCATAATCCGCATCAATATGATTAAAGTAAAAAGTAGAAAGCGATGCAACTGACGAGGAGAGGTTTGCCATTGGGTGTGCGCCACTTGGGAATGCGTCGATGATTTTTCTCAAGCCCTCATGAATAAAAGAACGGTGAACAAGCTCGCGCTCAAAAGCTTGCGATTCTTCGCGCGTTGGGAAAATATAACCATTGCCGATTAAAAGTTTAATCACATCTACAAATTTATACTTCTCAACCAGCTCCTCTATAGGATGCCCAAAATAGATAAGCTTTCCAGCCTTGCCATCAACAAAGCTAATCTCGGATTTGCAACTAGCAGTAGAGCTATACCCTGGGTCATACGTAAACATGCCCGTAGTCTCGTAAAACTTTGAAAAATCAATCAGCTTTGGTCCGCGAGTAGGCTCCAAAAGCTCAAATTCAAACTTTTCGCCAGTTTCGTTATTGATCAGCGTTACTGTCCCCATCGCGCAACTCCTTGCTTAAAAATTTTCTTAAGTATATTTGTTTTTTTGCAATATTCCGCTGAAAGCTAGGAATCGACGATGTTTTTGGTATTAGATTCTTCTTTTTTTAGATTAGTCTTGGAATCTTGATAAACTTTTGTCGAAAATTCATAAAACAAGGAGCAGACATGGCAAAGTTTGAAGGCTATAACCCACGATTCCTCCCGATTCCTGATGATGGCGAGGCTATTAGCATCAACAAAGATGGCACGCTACACATCCCAAATAATCCTGTAATTCCATACATTGAAGGCGATGGAATTGGGGTTGACATTACACCAGCGATGAAAAAGGTCGTGGATGCAGCCGTGCAAAAAGCATACAATGGGGCACGAAAAATCGTATGGTATGAGGTTTTTACTGGAGAGAAGTGTTTTAATAAATTCAAAGAAGAATCCAGCCTCTCACCGATGGAGCAATGGCTACTTCCAGATACAATCGATGCTATCAACTACTTCAAAGTTTCGATAAAAGGTCCACTCACAACACCAGTTGGCGAAGGTTTCCGTAGTTTAAACGTCGCACTCCGCCAAATGCTAGATCTATATGTCTGTCTCCGTCCAGTGCGCTGGTATGGTAGCCCAAGCCCAGTTAAAGAGCCAAACAAAGTCGATATGGTCATATATCGCGAAAATAGCGAAGATATCTACGCTGGGATCGAATTTAGCGCGCGTAGCAAAGAGGCAAAAAAAGTGATTGAATTCCTCCAGAATGAGATGGGTATCAAAAAAATACGCTTCCCAGAATCAAGCGCGATAGGAATCAAACCAGTGAGCCAAGATGGTAGCGAACGACTAATTAGACGTGCGATTGAGTACGCAATTGAAAATGACCGCAACTCCGTCACGCTTGTACACAAAGGCAATATTATGAAATTCACCGAAGGTGGATTTATGAAATGGGGATACGAGTTAGCCAAGCGTGAATTTGGCGCAAAAGAGATTGGAGATGGTCCGTGGTGCGAGTTTAAGAATCCAAAAACAGGCAGGATAATTACAATTAAAGATGTAATTGCCGATGCATTTTTGCAACAAATTCTCCTCCGTCCTGCCGAGTATGATGTCATCGCGACAATGAACCTAAATGGAGACTATATCTCTGATGCGCTCGCAGCTATGGTAGGAGGTATCGGAATCGCGCCTGGAGCAAATCTAAACGACACTATTGCCATGTTTGAAGCTACTCATGGCACCGCACCAAAATACGCAGGACAAGACAAAGTAAATCCAGGCTCGCTCATTCTAAGCGCTGAGATGATGCTACGCCACATGGGCTGGGTGGAGGCGGCTGACCTAATTGTGAAATCAATGCAAAAGACAATCGAGTCAAAAAACGTAACGTATGATTTCGCGAGATTAATGGATGGGGCAAAAGAAGTCTCATGCTCAACATTCGCCGATGAGATGATTAAAAGAATGTAAAAACAGCACGTAAGAATCTATCGCTAGATTCTTACGTGCGTAAAGTCTAAAATTTACTCAAAGACAAACTAAGCTTTATGAGCACAAGATACCGCAAAGCTAAACTAATGCCTATGCAATCTTATAGCTTTGTCTATCATCAAAAAACATATACGATTTCACTCATGGATTACGGTCATCACATGACCGATAGATAAACCTAAGCGTCACTTACATCAGAAGGTTTGTCTTTCACCTCCACCTTGAGCTTAAAAAGATATTCCAAAAAGCCAGATATCAAACAATAATCCAACTCAAACAAAATGCTATCATCAAGAATCAGCGCAAATATAGAGAATTATCGCGAGTTTACGACTGCAATATCTTGGTCTTGCGCAACTCTAACGCGTGCAAAACACTATCTCTATCTTTCATTTTTATTTTTTGAGTGCCTATTATCTGCTCCGCTTCATCGCCTTTGCCTAGCACTAATAGCACCTCACCATCGCGCATATCGCACACGGCACGCTCTATAGCTACGACTCTGTCGCTCTCACGTACGCACTTTGCGCTATTTAAAATCCCACTTGCTATCTCATTAATTATTTCATCTGGATTCTCGCTACGTGGATTATCGCTTGTTAGATAGATTCTCTTGGCGTATCGTTCTGCTACCGCACCCATTTTTGGGCGTTTACTCCTATCTCTATCGCCACCAGCACCAAAAAGCACAACAATATCAGTATGCGGAAACGACTCAAAAACTTGCTTCATTCCATCTTCGGTATGAGCGAAATCAACGATAATAAGTGGCTCCTCACAGACGCGCTCCATGCGCCCCTCTACGCCACCAAAATTTTCTGCAAGCGCGCAAATATCGGCTAGCTTCTTACCACTTAACATATGCGTCGCTGCTATCGCAGCTAAAATGTTATATAAATTGTGCTTGCCAAAAAGCGGGGAATTAAGCGTGGAGTGCTCCTCTATAAATGCCAACTGGGCGGTGATTCCGCCACTTAGGGAATATGCTTTAATGCCATAGCTAGCGCGATTCTCAACACCATAGCTAAGGGCGTTTTTGGCATTAAATCTAGCACGCGGCTCATCTCTATTTATAAGCTTTGGTGTCTCATCGCTAAAAAATGAATTTTTCGTCGCAATATAGTGTTCGATAGTTTTATGATAGTCTAGATGGTCACTTGTAATATTTGTGAGGATTTTAAGCGCAAAATTAAGTCCCTCGATTCTTCCTTGATCTATCGCGTGTGAGCTCACCTCCATAATAAAAAAGTCGCATCCAGCTCTACTTGCACGATCGATTCTCTCGTATACTTCAAGAAGCGGTGGCGTTGTCAACCCTTTTGGCTCTATCTGCACATCATTCATAAAGAATCCGCGCGTCCCTAAAAGCGCGACTTTATATCCCATATCAAGAAGAATCGAATATATCGCCGCGCTTGTTGTGGTTTTGCCGTTTGTCCCAGTAACTCCAACTATTGGCAAATCCACTTGCAAAAACTCTCGCAAATCACTAGGTTTTAAGAAAGTTTTACAACCTAGATTTTTCGCCTGCTCCATATATTTAGAAGAGCTTTGCGTAAGTAAAAACGCTCCATGCTCACTGCACTCACGAGAATCATCTGTAATATAGCCAAAGTCAAAACCATTGCAAGCCACTCTCATCGCCCTGTCGCCTTTTGATATAGTCTCTGAAATCGTGGCTCATGGATAAGCCCAGAACCGGCTGTCTCAAGATAGTTTAGCGCGGTTTCTTGAAAGCCATTTTCGATAAGAGAATCGATAAATTCCAAAAACTCATCCTTGCTTTTTATGATTATCTTGCTACTGAACATCAAATCTTCAAATGCAAGCTTAAAGTTACCTCGATTCTCGACAAATTTTTTAAAATCACTATATAAAACACCCTTAATCACATCAGCAGCAACGCCATTAAAGGCATTTACCATCGCTGTGACTTCGCTTAGATTTCCATCTACGCTCTCGACCAACTCTAGCATCATTTTATGTGCCTTGTCTTCGTGCTGACGCTTTAACAACTGATAGTAGTCGTATAGAGCACGTGATTCTTCCTCGTGATCCAGCGCCATATCCGCCAGAAGTAGTCCAACGCGCGACTCTAAGTCCTCCGAACGCTCTAGTAATACGCGCGAATAAGAGTGAGTCGACTCGTCATATCTACCCTCTAAATAGTCCTGCTCCGCCTTTAGTTTTAGCGACTGCAAGCGTCTCTTTTTTATAGACTTCTCCATTGACTCTCCATGCCATGCGGGACACTAATGATCTCTATCTCAGGATGTATCTCAAGTCGCATCTGCTTTTCGATTCCGTGCTTTAGCGTGATTGTGCTACTCGCACAGCCCTTACAAGCACCCTCTAGCCTCACATAGACTTTCGGTACGGCAATACCCACTAGCGACACATCGCCACCATCAAGTGCTAACATCGGGCGCACTTTCTCAAGCACACGCTCAACTGGCTTTAGTAAATCATCATCGCTAAAAGGAAACATAGCTACGCTCCTTGAGGTTGGTAAAATGGGCGATTTTACTACAAAAGTACGAGTTTTTAAATTAAGTGTCTTTGATTCTCTGTGTGATTATCTACAGATAGCAAGCTTTAGAAAGAGGGAATCCATCAAGTAGATTCCCAAAAGTTTTACAAAGATATAGTGCCATCACTATCTAAAAGCGTGTTTAGCGTCTCTAGTGCATTACCGATCCTACCCACCTTAAGCTCACTTACAAGCGAGTAAAACTCAAGGCATGCGCCACATGAAAATATCTCTACTCCACGCTTTTCAAGCTCTAGCAAGTCAACTATTGTCGCCTCATTTTCGCTCTTTGTCGTCAAAAACACACCACGATTTACAAAAATAATTTTTGCAGGAAGAGTGTTTGTGCTAAGTAGTGTTTTTAAGAATCCACGCACGAGATTACGACCTAATTCATTATCATCGCCAATAGAATCGCTCTTTACAAAAAGCACTTTTCCATTCTTGTTGCCTTTGTTGCTTGCTTCACACTTTGCACTAGCATTTACGCTATCGCATGAGTAGCCTTTTGCAA
Organism: Wolinella sp.; assembly: GCA_052170135.1. Taxonomy (GTDB): domain Bacteria; phylum Campylobacterota; class Campylobacteria; order Campylobacterales; family Helicobacteraceae; genus Wolinella. The sequence goes on along the minus strand of JBQNBC010000009.1, from coordinate 39,748 downwards.
TTGTGATTAAATACTCGTTGCCTTCTCGCTCCTCTAACTTCGCACAAAGGCCACTATTTTCGGCAAAGCGCATAATATTCGCCTTCGAGCTTTCGCTATTTCCTAGCACTTCTATAACCCCATCACTGATTGCATCAAGGGCTTTTTTGGTTTTAACCACGGGCTCAGGGCAACCTAGATTCCGCACGTCAATCATTTTATCTCCTTAAAATTTTATTGAGGCGAGAATCTTAACAATCAATCGCCACTATTAAAGCTGAAATTATGACAAGTGCTTATTACCTAGCAATATCTTATCAAGCCTGTGAGATACATCAGTGAGCTTCTTAACCTCATCGCCCACCCCAACAAAGCCACGCCGCCTATAGTTCTTTGTGAGAGCATCGAGCTCTTAGCCGTGCTATCTTGCACATAATCAGCCATACATAGCAGGTCGTGAGATAACCCTACGGCTTAACTACTTTGATGCAATAGCTATAGTAGAATTCTTCTTATTGAGCTGACAAACTCATTTAAAAAAGATTCCTATCGTGCCTATTTCATCTTTTCAATACGAGAGAGATTGAGCGACTTAGATTCTTATTGTATTGCATGACAAGCATGTAATCGCGCATAGCGCAACTGCACACCTGCGCGTGTGGTAACGTGCAAATGAGGCTTGGCAAACCTATCTGCAAGATCTGCTAGAGCTAAAAGCTGAACAGGAGTGATAATCACACCTGCGAGCTTGACACGCACCACGTATGTATCACTCTCTCGCTGCTCATAAATCCCAAATGGAACACGAATTGTCTTAAATTAAGGGGGTCGCGTTTCTCCCTGTCAAAAAATCAGTATGACTCTGCAAAAACCTGAAAATCATCCGCCACAGAAGCTGAAATTGAATAATTGCTCATATTTTATATAACCTCTATATCTTCTGGAATCGCAACTCCATCTTTGATTTTAAACGACTTAAGAATCGGTATCCCTCCAGCCAAAGAGACGATTAGATAGCTAAGAGCGGAATCATAAGCTAGCCGTATATCCTCCTCTGAAGGGCGTGCTGGCGTCTCTGGGTGTGAGTGATAGCAGCCAATTAGCCGCAAACCATCGCTTTGGGCGCATTTAAATGCCTCAAGCTGCTCGGCTGGGTCAAAGCTAAAATGCTCCTCGCTCGCATCAACATTTCTCATCGGAAACAGGCGCTTGACTTCGCCATCAACTCCCGCGACATAACCACACGCCTCAATAGGCTTATCCCTTAGCGCATGATTTATAATCTCATCGATGAGATTCCTAGAAATTCTAAGCATGCTTCACCTCATAAAATGGATTTTCATAGTCTCCAAGCCTAGGAACAACACCTTCGCCACAGACGAGACATCTTGGATTCTTTGTGAGCGCTTTACTGTGCGGAAATTCATGCTCTTTGCATCAAAGCTAAGTAAGCGATTATAGAGTGGTTCACCAACTCCTGTTATCACTTTCAACACCTCTGTAGCTTGTATAGTACCTAACATGCCCGCCACCGCTCCTAAATCCCGGCACTAGAGAATGTGGGCACAACACCAGCTGGAGGTGGCGCATCAAACACGCATGCATAGCACGTGCTAATGATGCTTTATAGTCATGCTCTGCCCTGCAAATCGGAGAATCCAGCCGTGCGAATAGGGTTTATTAGCCATCACACATGCATCATTTATTAGGAATTTCGCCGCAAAATTATCAGTCCCATCAATCACAAAATCATACGGCTCGATGATTTTTAGTATATTTTCTGGAATCAGCATGCTCTGATGCGTCTCTACGCGAATATTTGGATTTATCGCTTTAATCTTTCTACGTGCCGATTCCATCTTTGCGACCCCTATCTCATCGGTAGTATGAATTACTTGTCGTTGCAAGTTGCTCCTATCTACCACATCTCCATCTGCGATTCCTATCTCTCCTGCGCCAGCTGCGGCTAGATATAGCATCACTGGTAAGCCAAGCCCACCCGCGCCAATTATCATGACTTTTGATTTCAAAATCCTTTGTTGACCCTCGATTCCAACCTCTTCTAAGATTATATGACACGAATATCACTCTAGCTCCTCATTGATAAATTCTCTCATGCTCTACCTCCCATGAAATATAAAAAGTTAATCACATCGCCATCATTTAGATTCTTGCTAGCATACTCACCCTGCCGTAAAAACTCATCGTTTAACTGTATCGAGACCATCTCTGGTAGCTTTACAGCCTCCAATACAAGCAACTCAGCCACACTCAAGCTCTCTAGCTCAAAACTCTTTATCTCGCCATTTATATTTAGTTTCATCATTTTCTCCTTGTTTTTATTTTTTGAGTTCTCTAGATGATATAGTCGCTCCACATTTCATCTTGTGAATATATTTTCGCACCCAAGAATCGCGCATACACAAGCTCTGCTTTCTTCGCTCGTATCTCACTCCACTGCTCCTTGCCTATGTCAGCCTCTATCACTTTTCCATCGCCCATACTCTCTAGCTCCACGCGCACCCGCGCGCCAAGCAGCCTTGAGTTTGTGATTCTCGTGGCGATTGCACCTTGCGATTCTTCTAGCTCGAGTGCCACCTCATGCGGACGGACATACAAGGATGCCTCTTTGGCATCCTTGAGAAAATCCAGCTTTTTTAGCGACCGCTCCCTATAGATATATCTCACCCGCATCAATTCGCGCATGAAGGAGATTGACGCTACCTAAGAATCCATACAAAAAAGGATTCGTAGGCTTCTCATAAACTTCCTCAGACGTGCCTATCTGCTCTACTTTGCCAAGATTCATTACAACGATTTTATCCGCTACCTCTAATGCCTCTTCTTGGTCGTGAGTCACAAAGACACTCGTTAGATATATCTCATCATGCAATCGACGTTTCCAGCGACGCAAATCCGCCCTAGCCTTTACAACAAGCGCACCAAAGGCTCATCAGTCAAAAGAATCTTAGGCTCTACAGCAAGCGCACGTGCCAACGCTACACGCTGTCGCTGACCACCACTAAGCTCACTTGGTAAACGATTTGCCATGGAGCTTAGCTGCACCATTTCTAAAAGCTCAAAAACGCGTGCTCTAATCCTTGATTCATCTAGACGATTCTTCCTAGGACGCACGCGCAATCCAAAAGCAACATTTTCAAAAACATTCATATGGCGAAATAGCGCATAGTGCTGAAAAACAAAACCAATGTTACGTTCTTTAACGCTTTTGCTTACCATCTCCACGCCAAAAAAGTATATAGTCAATCCACGCTAAGAATCTGAATACAAATTCCGTGCTTAACACCTACTCGCAAATATACGATCAAACTCGCCACCATCATTAAAGTGCGCCTCTTGCGCCACATCCCAGCCACCAAAAATCTCATCGATAGTGTGAAGTTTCAAGCTAGGAAATCGCCCTTCAAACTCGCGCACCACTTCGCTATCTAGTGGGCGATAGTAGTGTTTAGCGACAATTCTCTGCGCCTCTTTGGAGCAGAGATAAGAGAGATACTCCTCGACCACAGCTCTTGTCCCACGCCTATCCACCACGCTAACTGGTGGCTCTGCCAAAATACTCACACTAGGGATGATGATCTCAATTTTCCCCTTTCCAAGCTGATTTAGCGCGAGATGCGCCTCTGATTCCCATGCGATTAGGACATCGCCGATTTCCCGCTGTGCAAACGTATTTGTCGCACCGCGAGAGCCGTTGTCCAAGACTGGGATATTTCTATACACAGTGCTTACAAATTCACGTGCCTTTTCCTTGCTACCGTATGTCGTCTCAGCAAATGTCCATGCCGCGAGCTAGCAAAAAGTGCTAAAAGCACCAAATTTTTTATGATTTTCATAATGTTTCCTCTGATTTGAATTTCTCCAAGATTCTTCTTGGTTTTTATATTCTTAAAGAATCGATGACTTTTTTAAGGTCAAAGCACATAACTTTACCCCCTTTTTTTTATACATGTAAGCTCTAAATTCAAAAGCCCACAAGAATCGCTCTATGACTTTCCTACTTTGCCAAGCAGATCAAGCCGGCAAAGAGGCGGTGCGCACCAAAAATGTCTAACCTATTCACGCTCACTCCTTTTTGCAAGCAACAAAATCAGCCAAATCATCGATAAAGAATCAAATCCAAAGACTAGACAAAAGCTGTTGCGTTTTATTCGGTAGGATTGTATAGCGCAATTTTATAATTATCAAGTAAATTAATATATTTACTAGTAAATAGTATAAAAATATGTATTTATCCTTATAATATGGACTTTTAAAATAAAGTGATATACTTGTGTATTTAATATAATATATATTGTTTATTAAATTACAATGGATTAAAAGGAACAAAAAATAAGAGGTTTTACCACGAGGGAGTTACACGCGCCTTATGCAAGACAGGATTCTCATGGTGCACCCAGACTGCCAATATATGATGGCGCAGCATTTGGATTTACAAATGCACACGAGATCGCTGATATAGCTAGCGGTCGTGCACCATGGCATATATAGCCGCTCTAGCAACCCAAGCGTAGAAGAGCTAGAGCGCAAAATCCAAATCTAACAGGCGCACTTGGCGTCATTGCACTAGCTAGCGGCATGGCAGCCATTTCCACGGCGATTCTCACGATTACAAAAGCAAGGGAAAACATCATCACAACACACAAGCTCTTTGGACACACGCTGACATTTTTCCAAAAACGCTGCCAGCTCTGGGAATCGAGGTGAAATTTGTCGATATGCTCGACACTAGCGCAATTGGCAATGCATACAATGAGGGCACGCGAGCAATATTTCTCGAGACGATGAGCAACCCAAGCCTAGAAGTAGCTCCGATAGAATCCATTTCAAAAATAGCACGCAAACATGGAATTGCTCTAATCGCTGATACTACACTAACGCCGCCGTATATGTTTGATGCACGCAGATTTGGTGTTAATATAGAGGTCATATCCTCGACTAAATTCATCTCTAACGGTGGCACATGCGTAGGAGGACTGATTTTGGAGCATGAGAGTGCTGATTGGCATTCCTTCCCGACACTCAAGGAGTATTGCACAGAGACTGGGTCTTTTGCATTTTTATATCGCGCAAGACGAGAGATTTTTCAGAGTTTTGGAGCGAGCCTAAGCCTGCACAATGCCTTTTGTAATCACTCGGACTAGAGACAATGACACTGAGAATCAAGCATGCATGCTAGAGCACCGCAGAGCTAGCAAGATGGCTTTCAGGGAATCCAATGATTAAGAATCCACACCACACTTCACTAAAGAGTTCACCATTTTTTGAGATTTCACGTGCGCAGTTTCACTATTTTGGGTCGATTCTCACATTCGAGTTAGAGAGCAAAGAGGCAACATATCGCTTCATGGATAAGCTAAAAATCATAAAAATTGCGGCAAATATCCACGACAACAAGTCGCTGATTGTCTCGCCATACGATGTCATATACGCGGGTAGCAGCAAGCGCGAGGAGTTGGGCATCTCTAGCACAATGCTTATCCGTAGGGATAGAGGACTTGGTGGATTTAAAAGATGATATAGCTGGGGCATTAGAAGAAAGTATAGATACACACTAACTTCAATCCTGCTATCTGTAAAAGTGCGTGATATCTGACCAAAGAGCCAATCTAAATGCTAACAGCACACCAGTTTTAGGCATTTGCACGCTAGTTATTCCGCCAACCGCTAACCAAGCGGATTAAATCGTGTTGATTCTGGATCACATCCTATATACTTGCCATACTCGCAAGCAGACACTAGAGCGCAACTTCAGAATAAAAGGCTATAGAAAGAGAAAAACCAGACACCACCATAGGAGCGCAGGAGATAAAAAGCTAAAAAATAAGGATAGCAAAGCCAACAACTAACTAGCCAAAAAACAATGTAATACCGCTACTTACGGACTTACACGCTCTTTTTTATACTAACAGATATTTTTACATTTTGCACAATACTTTAAATTTGAGATGTACAAAAATCCGGTAATCTTAGAATATAGAGAGAAATCAGTAGGTAAAAAATTTTAAAAATCTCAGCCGCCAAAAGGCGACCAAGAATCTTTTATACAAGCTCAATAAAAGCCATTGGAGCTGCATCACCCTTGCGGAGTCTCGTGCGAACAATCCTAGTGTACCCACCTTTTCGCTCGCTATATTTTGGGGCAATCTCAACAACAAGCTTGTTTGTAGCGCCCTTATCTTGAAGATGTGCAAAAACCGCCCTATGTGCATTAAATGAACCCTCAGATGCTTTTGTGATTAACTTTTCAATATAGCTTTGAAGCTCTTTAGCTTTCATCACCGTTGTCTCAATCTTTTGGTTTTCAACCAAAGCGATAGCCAGATTCTTCAGAAGTGCCTTGCGGTGAGAAGATGTCCGACCAAGCTTTCTATAACCGTGGTTGTGTCTCATAGGTTATCCTTATAATTTCTTTTATTTTAGTCTATTAATTTTCTTCTGCAATGCACTAGCAACTTCTCCAGAAAGCTCAGTGCCGACAGGATAGCCAATTTCCTCTAACTTATCTTTGACTTCGTCAAAAGATTTTGCACCAAGATTCTTGACTTTTTTTAATTCGCCCTCACCAAGCAATACCAACTCACCTATAAACTTGATACCCGCTCGATCTAAGCTATTAAAACATCTAGCAGTTAGATTCAGTGTTTCAATTGTCTGTAAAAACAGTCTTAACTCAGGATCTTCATCATCACCAAGCGTGCTCTCAGCTACTGATACACTCCACTCACTATTAAACACAGACATCTGCTTTTGCATAACACTTAGAGCGTCTCTAAAAGCAACTATTGGATCAATCAATCCATCAGTCTCTATATCAAGGATGATCTTTTCATATGTTGGATTATCCTCAACCAAGACATTCTCAATCTCATAAGTCGCCTTCTTTACAGGTGTGAAGTACGCATCGAGAGGGATATAACCCTCTGGAGCTAAATTTCTCATACTTTCACTAGGCACATATCCAATGCCCTTCTGGACAACAAGAGAAAATGTTAAGGTGGCATCTTCGTTTATAGTTGCCAAATGCTGACTCGGCGTAACCACCTCTACAACATCATTACTAAGATCAGCTCCCTTAACGCTCATGGCACCCTTAAATGAGTAATCAAGCGTAACATGCTCCGCATCGCCTTTGATCTTAAAGCGAATATTTTTTAAATTTACAACAAAAAGAGCTACATCTTCCATAATACCACGTACAGAATCAAACTCATGCGTAGCACCTTCAATTTTAAGCGCTATTGGAGCAAATCCAACAGAACTACCCAACAACAGCCGTCGCAAAGGATGTGCAAGGGTAATCGCATATCCAGACTCAAAAGGATAAGCAAGTATCCTTATCCTATTCTTCCCAGTCTCCTGAATAGACACATCGGTAGGAATATACGGAGAGGTTTTGATATTTTTCATTTTAAGCACCCCTAATTATTTAGAGTATAGCTCGACAATCAGTCTCTCTTCAACAGGAATCACAACCTCTTCACGCTCAGGAAGCCTAGTAAAAATACCAAAAACTTTAGCCTGATCTACATCAACCCACGGAGCTATACCAGTCTGTTTTGTAAGCTCTATGGCACGTTGAATCTGCGGATTATTTTTGCTCTTCTCACGAATTTCAACTTTCTGACCAGGAGCAACCATATACGAAGGGATATTCACACGTTTGCCATCTACAAGGATATGTCCATGGCTTACCATCTGTCGCGCAAACCTTCGTGTAGTAGCAAACCCCATTCTGTAAACTACATTATCAAGACGTCTCTCCAAGAGCTTAACAAGCAACTCTCCGGTATTTCCCTCTAGTCGACTAGCCTCCTGAAATATACTTCTAAACTGTTTCTCGGAGATTCCATACATAAACTTAGCTTTTTGCTTCTCACGAAGCTGTAAACCATACTCAGAAATTTTACTTCTTCTCTGACCATGTTGACCAGGTGCATAGTTTCGCTTATCAAGCGCACTCTTGCCAGCAAGCCTTCTCTCTCCTTTTAGATTTAGACTGACACCAAATCTTCTCTCAATCTTCTCAACAGGTCCTCTATATCTTGCCATATTGCATATTCTCCTTAAATTACACTCTTCGACGTTTTGGCGGGCGACATCCATTATGAGGCAGTGGAGTAACATCTTTAAACCATAGCACTCGGATTCCTTCAATTGAACCAAGACTCTTTACGGCTGTCTCACGACCACTACCAGGACCTTGAACCTTTACGCCAAGCTCTTTAATGCCATGCTCTTTTGCTTTTGCTACTGCATCTTCCACAGCTTGTTGCGCCGCATATGGAGTTGATTTCTTGCTACCCTTAAAGCCAAGAGCTCCAGCCGTGCTCCAGCAGATAACATTACCCATTTCATCGCTTATGGTCACATTCGTATTGTTAAAAGTTGCAGCAATATGGATAATTCCACGGGCAATATTCTTTTTAACAACTCGTTTTTTATTTGCTACTTTTCTTTTTGCCATTCATTTCCCCTTATTTGCTCGCGCTTCCAACTGTTTTTCGCTTACCCTTGCGAGTTCGCGCGTTATTCTTTGTTGTCTGACCACGAACTGGCAATCCTCGCCTATGTCTCAAGCCACGATAGCTACCTAGATCCATCAATGCCTTAATATCCATAGTCACTTTTTTTCTCAAGTCACCCTCTACTGCGTATCCCTCTTGGATTTTCTTGCTTATAAGCGAAACTTCATCCTCGCTTAAATCTTGCACTCGCTTATCCAAAGAGATATTTACCGCAGCAAGAATCTCGCGTGAAGTCTTTAGCCCAATCCCATAGATATAGGTTAGAGCATACTCGACTCTTTTTTTCTTAGGTAGATCAACACCTGAAATCCTTGCCATGATTTATCCTTGTCTCTGTTTATGTTTTGGGGTGCTGCAGATAACTCTAACAATACCCTTTCTCTTAATAATTTTGCACTTATCGCACATCTTTTTAACTGATGGTCTTACTTTCATAGAAATATACTCCTCTTAAAACACAGCAAAAATCACTTCTTCTAAAATAATAAAAGCTGCGGATTCTACATGAAGCTTAATTAAAAGCTACTTATATCGAAACGTAATTCTGCCCTTGTCCAAGCTATAAGGCGTCAGCTCTATCTTAACTTTATCGCCAGGAAGTATTTTGATGTAATGCATTCTCATGCGTCCAGCTATGTGGCACAAGATCACATGCTTATTATCAAGTTCCACTCGAAAAGTAGCATTAGGCAACGCCTCTATAACTTTTCCATCTACCTCTATCACATCATCTTTTGCCATACATCACCCTATCCTTGAAAGTATCTCAGCGCGACCATTCACAATCGCTACAGCATGCTCGTGATGACTTCCACGAAGTCCATCTCTGGAAACAACAGCCCATCTATCGGAGAGTATTTTAGCCTCACCATTCTTCTGGCAGATCATAGGCTCAATACAAAAAACCATGCCTTCACGGATTTTTGGTCCCTGCTTAAAACTAGTACCCTCTAAATAATTAGGAATCTCCGGTTCTTCGTGTGGCTTCCTACCAATTCCATGCCCACAAAATCCTCGCAAAGGCACAAAGCCTCGTGAGATAATGAATTGCTCAATCAGGTAACTAAGCTCTTTGAAGCGCATACCTACTCGAATTGTATCAATTGCATATAGTAGCGTATCCTCAGAACAAGCCATGAGTCTCTTGTCCTGCTCCGATACAACACCTATACCAAACGTCGCTGCACTGTCGCCAAACCATCCCTGATATTCTGAGCCTATATCTACGCCCAGTATATCCCCCTCTTTGAGCTGATAGCTAGTAGGAATTCCATGGATAATCACTTCATTTACCGAAGTGCATACAGAGCCAGGAAACCCATATAGTCCCTTGAAAGCGGGTCTTGCACCCTTGGAACGAATAAAATCCTCTGCCAATCTATCCAGCTCTAAGAGAGAAATTCCAGGTCTAGCGCTCTCCTTAAGGAGAGCGATGGTCTGCGCGACTATTTCATTAGCTTTAGCCAACAATCTGATCTCATCAGGCTTGCGAATCGCAATCGCCATTTCTAAAGTCCTACAGCACTTAGAGTCTGATATTTGCTCATATAAATCTGAGCTTCAATCTTTCTCATAGTGTCAATTGCTACTTGCACAACAATCAGTACTGCTGTTCCACCAAAATAAAATGGAACACCCATACTCTTTACGAGAACCCATGGAAGAGTGGAGATGATCGCAAGATACAGGGCACCCCAGAAAGTAAGGCGACTTGCAACTTCATTCAAGAATCCAGCAGTTCCTTCTCCTGGTCGAAGCCCAGGAACAAAGCCACCTTGACGCTTAAGATTCTCAGAAATATCCTTTGCATTAAAAACAATAGATGAATAGAAGTATGCAAAGAATATCACTAGTGCAAATGTGATTATATTATAAACGTAGCCATCCGGACTCAAAAAGTCGGTGATAGCCATGATTGTACTATTGCTAGATGCCTGTAAAATAGTTGATGGGAACATGAGCAACGCTGATGCAAAAATTGGTGGAATTACGCCACTAAGATTTAGCTTAATCGGAATATAGTTCATCACTCGCTTGTTTTGATTTTGTATAATTACCTTTCTGGCATACGATACAGGAATCCTTCGCTCACCAAGCTCGATAAAAATAATTGCGAGCACAGTTGCAATGACAATTGCCAAAATAGCAAGAAGCACTAGAAAATTTATCTCTCCAGTATTTACGAGCGTGAACGTGCCTCCTATTGCAACTGGGATTCCAGATACAATACCAGCAAAAATGACAAGGCTAATTCCATTGCCAATTCCTCTTTGCGTGATCTGTTCACCAATCCACATAAGCATCATTGTTCCAGCAAGCATTGAGAATGCCGAAATTGCAATGAATACATTCATGTCAATCAAAATTGCACCTTGCTCTCCACCGCCAATACCCTTAAGTCCTATAGAGACACCTATAGCCTGGACAATAGTAATAGCAACAGTCAAATAACGAACAATTTGCATGTACTTAACCATGCTATCACGCTCTTTTTTCATCTTTGCAAGATTTGGGAATGTCGCCGCTAAGAGCTCCATGATAATTGATGCAGTGATATAGGGCATGATCCCTAGAGATATGATACTGAGGCGCTCTACAGCGTTACCGCTAAACATATTGAATAACCCCAGCGCATTGCCGGAGTTACTATCAAAGAATGCCTTAATAACAGCTGTATCAACGCCAGGAACTGGAACGTACGCCAACACTCTATAGGCTAGCAAAAAGCCGAGCGTAATAAGAATCTTGTTGACGATAGTTTTATTCATTACGCTTGTCCGCTTGTTGTAATTCGCTCATCTTTGATTTTTGAGACAAGGGCTGATGCGCCTTTCCCGATGAGTTTAATCTTAACTGCGCTAGTTGGGAATCTGTGGACAGATGCAATGCTATCAAGTGTAATTTCCGCAAGCTCTGCGACTTTTACAATCTTATCAACATTTATGATGTATGGTTTTACAAGCTTTGTTGTAAAACCAACTTTTGGCAATCGTCTTTGCAATGGTTGCTGACCACCCTCAAATCCGCGCTTCTCTTTATAGCCAGTTCGAGCAGTTTGACCTTTTCCGCCTCTCGTAGAAGTTTTACCCATACCACTACCCTGACCACGACCTACACGCTTTCTATCTTTTGTGCTACCCAGAGCAGGTGTTAGATTATCTAGTGCCATAGCCAGTCCTTACGCTTTAATTCTGCTAAGTGCATCAACTGTTGCACGAACAACGTTATATGGGTTATTTGAGCCCAAAGACTTTGTTAAAATATCTCGGATTCCCGCTAGCTCAATAACTGGTCGTGCTGAACCACCAGCAATAACACCTGTTCCCTCGCTTGCAGGCTTAAGAAGAATCTTGCTCGCATTGTATTTATACTCAATGTCATGTGCAATAGTCGTCCCCTTGACGTTTACCTTGATGATATTTTTAAATGCATCATCCACTGCTTTTTTAATGGCATCTGGCACCTCTTTTGCCTTACCCAGACCAAAGCCAACCAGACCATTTTTATTACCCACAACTACTAAAGCATTAAAACGGAATCTGCGTCCGCCTTTGACAACCTTTGTTACCCTGCCGATGTTTACGACAACTTCTTGAAACTCATCTCTATTGATTTCCATGCTTCACCCCTTACAGACCAATTCCGCTTTCACGAAGCGAATCAGCAAAACTAGCAACAACTCCGTGATAGAGATAGCCATTTCTATCAAAGACCACCTCTTTGATTCCTGCAGCTTGAAGAGATGCAGCAAAAGAGGCAGCAATCTTCTTTGCCTCCTCTTTATTGTTGCCAATTCCAAGCTTCTTACCATCTGCGCTTACAAGTGTTACGCCACTTTCATCGTTGATAGCCTGTGCGTACAAGTAGCGATTTGAGCGAAACAATGAAACCCTAGGCTTTGCTGCTGTGCCAAAAATTTTGCCACGAACACGAAGTTTTCGTCGAGTGCGAAGAGCACTTTTTCTTCTTAATACTTTTTCTAACATTGCCTAGTCCTTACTTCTTGGATGTCTTACCAGCTTTGCGGATGATAGTCTCATCGCTATACTTCACGCCTTTGCCTTTATACGGCTCAGGTGGTCTAAACTCCCTGATTTCTGCCGCAATCTGACCGATTTGTTGCTTATCAGCACCTTTAATAGTGATGATATTCTTCTCAACTCCAATCTCAACACCCTCAGGAATCTCATAATTCACAGGGTGCGAAAACCCAAGCATAAGCTCAAGAACATTACCTTTTACAGCTGCCTTATAACCAACACCATTAATCTCTAGTTGCTTTGTAAAGCCACTAGATAGACCTGTTACAATGTTATTGGCAAGCGCTCGATATGTTCCCCAGTATGCTCTGGATTGAGCATCATCACCGCCTAGCTTCAATGTAAGCTCGCTGTTTGCAAGCTCAAGCCCTACACGACCATATGTCTCAAGAACTTTCTGAAGCTTTCCTTTGGTAAACACAATTTTGCTTCCTTCAATTTTGGCTTCTACACCACTTGGAATGCTAATAGGTCTTTTGCCGATTCGTGACATCTTTCTTCCTTACCAAATACTGCAGAGAGCTTCACCGCCAACGTTAGCTTTATAAGCCTCTTCGTTGCCAATTACACCCTTGGATGTGCTAACCACGATTGTTCCGTAGCCATTTTTAAAGCGCTTGAGCTCATCTCTGCCTTTATAAATTCTCCGTCCAGGCTTGCTAATGCGCTTGATTTCACTGATAACCGAGCGCCCTTTTTCATCGTACTTTAGGACGACATTAATTGATTGCTTGCCATCTTTGTCAATTACTTTATAGCTCTCAACAAAGCCTTTGGCAACAAATACTTCCAAAATGGAAACAACAATTTTCGCATAGTAAAGAGTTGTGTACTCTAGACGTCTCATTGCTGCATTTCGGATTCTCGTTAAAGAATCAGCAATAATATCATTTACCATTTTTACCCCTTACCAGCTAGCTTTTCTAAGGCCAGGAATTAGCCCCTCGTTGCCCATTTTTCTTAGGCATACCCTGCAAAGACCAAAGTCTCTATAGACTGAATGAGGTCGCCCACAAACACGGCATCGTGTGTAAGCTCTCACTTTAAACTTAGGTTTTCGGTTAGCTTTTGCAACCATAGATTTCTTAGCCATTCGCTCTTCCTTTTGCAAAAGGCATACCAAATAGCTCTAGCATTTTGAAAGCCTCTTTGTCATTATTTGTCGTTGTTACCATTGTGATGTTCATACCATGGCTAACCATAATGTCATCATAGACGACCTCTGGAAACATTAGCTGTTCATTGAGACCAAAGCTATAGTTACCACGACCATCAAAGCCATTCCGTGGCACACCGCGGAAGTCCTTAACACGAGGAAGCGCAATTGCAATTAACTTTTCAAGGAAGTTATACATTTGATTCCCGCGAAGTGTTACTTTTACACCCATAGGCATCCCCTCACGCATTTTAAAACCTGCGACAGACTTCTTTGCCTTTGTGATGACCGCTTTTTGCCCAGCGATTAATGAGATAGTATCAGCGATATTTTGCATCACTTTTGTATCTTTTGCATGATCGCCAGCACCTACGCTAATTACAATTTTCTCTAGCTTTGGAAGTAGCATTGGATTCTCTATTCCAAGTTCCTTTGCTAGCTTGCCTTTTAGCTCTTCATTATAAAGCTTCTTAAGTTGATACATGGATTCTTACGCCTCCACTTTTTTTACATTAGAGATGTGCATAGGCATCTCTTTACTAACAAACCCACCCTTTGGATTCTGCTCGCTTGGCTTAACGCTCTTCTTTGCCATCTTGCAGCCAGCAACCAAAACTTGTGAGCTCTTAGGCATCACCTTGATGACTTCAGCAACTTTGCCTTTGTCGTCTCCAGCAATAACCTGAACCTTATCACCCTTTTTAATCTTAAACTTAACCATTAAAGCACCTCCGGCGCAAGCGATACAATTTTCATGAAGTTTGCATATCGCACCTCTCGCCCAACTGGACCAAAGATACGTGTTCCAACTGGCTCGCGCTTGTTGTCCAAGATTACAGCTGCATTGTCGTCGAAGCGAATCAATGAACCATTTTCACGCTGAATCTCTTTCTTTGTTCTTACAACAACAGCTTTTACAACTTGACCCTTCTTGATCTTTCCGCTTGGTAGAGCCTTTTTTACAGAAGCGATAATTACATCTCCTACTGTTGCATATCTTCTCTTGCTACCGCCAAGAACCTTAATGCACATTACCTCTTTAGCGCCGCTATTATCCGCTACAGTTAGTCTAGTAAAACTCTGTATCATGCCTCAACTCCTACCACGAGAACTTTATGCAGATTAAAAGACTTGCGCTTTGATAGCGGTCGACACTCGATAGCTTCGATTGTATCACCAACTTTTACGCTGTTGTTCTCATCATGCACAATATATTTCTTAAATCTCTTAACAATCTTTCGATATTTAGGGTGAATTACTCGTCGCTCTACAAGCACTGCGACACTCTTATCGCCAGTCTTTGAAACGACCCTGCCCTGAATAACTCTCTTGTGTGCTACTTCTTTACTCATAATTAGCCCTCTTTCGCCGCGAGTGCTGTATTGATTCTCGCAATATCTTTTCTAGCAACTTTAATCTCATTAGGATTTGTTAGCTGCATCATTTTAAGTTTGAGCTTGAGTTCAAACAACAGCGACTTTTTCTCTTTCAATAGCTTTTGTAGCGCAGCTACTTCTTGGTCTTTCAATTCAGTAAATTTCATTTTCGCTCTCGCTTGTCACAATTTTTGTTTTGAAAGGAAGCTTGCTTTGTCCAAGCGCCAAAGCTTCACGCGCCAATCCCTCTTCAACACCGGCCATCTCATATATTATACGACCTGGCTGTATGTTCATTACCCACTTATCCACAGAACCCTTACCTTTACCCATACGAGTTTCGAGTGGCTTTGCAGTTAATGGCTTATCAGGAAATACCCTAATCCAAATCTTACCTGCTCTTTTAGTGTGTCGTGTCATTGCAATTCTTGCTGCTTCAATCTGACGAGAATCTATTCGACCATGTTCTTGAGCTTTGATACCGATATCACCAAAAGCAAGCGAGTTTCCACGAAATGATTTACCCCTATTTCGTCCTTTCATCTGCTTTCTATATTTGGTTCGTTTTGGCATTAACATATTTTATTGCCTCCCTCTTCTACTACGTGTACCTCTCGCGCCATCTTTCTCGCGCTCTCTAGCTGGAGTTTCCTCTTTTTTCTCAGGCTGTATTCCCTTTTGAAGCACCTCACCTTTAAAGATCCAAACTTTTGCACCGATGATTCCATAAGTAGTCATGGCCTCAGCAAAGCCGTAATCAATCTTTGCTCGCAATGTATGAAGCGGGACTCGCCCTTCCATATACCACTCTGTTCTAGCCATTTCAGCACCAGCAAGTCTACCAGAAACCTTAATCTTGATTCCTTTTGCACCCGACTTCATTGCTGCTTGCATGACCTTCTTCATCGCACGCCTGAAAGCCACACGTCGCTCAAGTTGCATAGTAACTGCTTCAGCTGCAAGCTGTGCATTTGCTTGAGGGCGCTTAACCTCTTTTATATTGATTGAAATTTCTTTATCAACAATCTTCTTAAGTGCCTCTTTCAACTTCTCGATATCAGCACCTTTTTTACCGATAATTACACCCGGTCTGGATGCGACTACTGTTACTCTTAGCTTCTTTGCTGTTCGCTCGATGATAATCTCGCTAACACCAGCATAATAGAGCTCTTTTTTCAAAAATTTTCTGATTTTATAATCTTCACTAATATTCACAGGAGCGGTTTCAAAGTTTGGAAACCATCGTGAAGTCCAGTTTCGATTAATGCCCAATCTAAGGCCTATAGGATTGACTTTTTGACCCATGACTATTTATCCTTGCTTTGTTCTGCAACTTCTACAAATACATGTGAAGTAGGTTTTCGAATCGGAGTTGCACGACCTCTGGCTCTAGGAGTAAATCTCCTTAATACAGGACCTGCATCTACACGGCATGACTTAACAATCACATTTTCTGCGTTAAATCCACCATTCGCTACCGCTGACGCAATCACTTTAGAGATAATTTTTGCCGCCTTGTTTGGCATAAATTCAAGCGATGCGATTGCTAATTCAGCATTCATACCTTGCACTTCGCGCGCAACTAATCTAGCCTTTGTTGGTGAAAGTCGGATATATCGTAATAGTGCTTTACTCATCTACGCTCCCTTACTTACCGATTTTCTTTTGGACACTGCCCTTGTGTCCTTTAAATGTCCTTGTTGGTGCAAATTCACCCAACTTGTAACCAACATGATTCTCTGTTACATAAACAGGGATAAATACCCTGCCATTATGAACGTTAAAGGTAAGACCTATCATATCAGGCACGATTGTGCTTCGTCGTGACCAAGTCTTAATCGGCTTATTATCCTTGGTCTCTTTGCTTTTGAGCACTTTCTTCATCAAGTGGTCGTCAATAAATGGACCTTTTTTAATTGATCTCGCCATACTACGCTACCTTATTTTTTTCTTCTTGAAATAATGAGCTTGTCACTAGCTTTTTTCTTTCTAGTTTTAAAGCCCTTAGCTGGCATACCCCAAGGCGATACAGGATGTCCGCTTGAGCCCGTTTTACCTTCGCCACCGCCATGTGGGTGATCTACCGGGTTCATTGCTGCACCACGAGTTTGAGGTCGGATTCCTCTGTGTCGATTACGTCCAGCTTTACCGATAGAGACGTTTGCAAAGTCCGCATTTCCAACTACACCAATAGTCGCCATGCACTCTTCAAGTATGTATCTCATCTCGCCACTTGGCATTCTAATAATTGCATACTTACCTTCGCGCCCCATAATTTGAGCAGATGCACCAGCACTTCTAGCCAACTGACCGCCAGCACCAGGGTGAAGTTCAATGTTGTGAATGATTGTTCCTATAGGAATATTCTTCAACTTCATTGCATAGCCATTTTTAATATCCAAACCACCATCGGCAGCCACTACGTGGTCACCTATTGAAAGTCCAGCTGGCTGAATAATATATCGCTTCTCGCCATCTTTGTAAGTCACAAGTGCGATTCTGCAGTTTCTGTATGGATCGTATTCAATAGCACTCACAGTTCCATCAACATTAAATTTATTGCGCTTAAAGTCAATGATTCTGTATAGCTTCTTTGCACCACCCTCTTTATGTCGACTAGTAATACGACCATTATTATTTCGTCCAGCAGTTACTGGAAGCTTGACAAGCAATCCTCTAACGCTTGCTTTTGCAGTAATATCATTTGAGCTAAGCCCAGACATAAATCTTCGACTAGGTGTGTATGGTTTATAGGTCTTAATTGCCATTTAGATTCCCTTTACACTGCTAGCGATTCTATTTTTGCGCCCTCAGGTAGCTTCACATAAAATTTCTTAAATGAAGCTCGTTTGCCCTCAACGCCTCTGAATCGCTTAATTTTTCCATCTTGTCGTAGAGAATTTACCTTCACTGGCGTGAAGCCAAAATACTCCTTAAACACCTCTTTTAACTGATTCTTGCTCACCTTTGGAGAGGTCTGCACAACTAGCACGCCACTCTCTTGAATCTGGAGCGACTTCTCTGTATACATAATAGATTTGATATCTGTAATATCAGCCATGTTTAGCCCTCTTTTGTGATATTTTCAAAGAGTGATTTCTCTATAACTACAGATCTAAAAGCTGCTACAAGATAAGCATTTAGCTCATTTGCATCAATTAGATAGCACTCTTTAAGATTTCTGAATGCCAAAAACGTTTTAGCATCGCTTGCCTGTGTTACAAACAGCGCACTTCGCTCTTTTAGCGCACCAAACATTGCGCGAGCATCTTTTGTCTTGCCACTATCAATATTGACAGAATCAACAACATACAACTTGCCCTGTTCGGCTTTTTCAAGTAGTGCATATTGAAGAGCTAGCTTTTTTTGCTTCTTGTTTACTTTCAGGTCATAGTTTCGGTTATTGCTTGGTCCGTGAGATACGCCACCGCCTACAAAAACAGGAGATGTAATACTTCCAGCTCTAGCCCGACCGCCGCCCTTTTGACTCCACGGCTTTTTGCCTCCACCGCTTACCTCGCCTCTATTCTTGACTTTTGCGCCATTTACGCGTAGTGAAGCCAAGTAAGACTTTACATACAGATAGAGGTTGTGCGAGTGGATCTCTTTAAATCGCTCAGGAAGAGCAATTTCACCACTTTTTTGTAGCTCGCCATTTAGAATGATTGCTTTGCTCATTTCACTACCTTTACTCGTCCAAATGCGCCATTAAAACCTGGCACTGAACCCTTTAATACGAGAATTTTGCTCTCTGCATCAAATGAGACAATCTCATTTTGCACAGTAACTTTCTCGTTACCATATTGCCCCGACATTTTCTTGCCCGGCTGAACTCGTCCTGGCCACTCACGATTCCCTATAGAACCAGTTCTTCTATGAAATCTGTGCCCATGTGCTTGAGGACCACCACCAAAATTCCATCGCTTCATAACACCAGTAAAACCACGACCTTTCGTATTGAAAGATACTTTTACACGCGTTGCATTACTTAATGGAGCGACATCTTGATCACCAGCTTCGCTATTTGCGACCTCTAGTGTTGCAAAATGATTAAACTCTTTGCTTAAATTGTATTTTTTCTGCTGCCCAGCAATTGCTTTATTTGCATCTTTTCCTTGCACATAAGCCACAAGTGCCTTACCATTGCCTAAAACTTCACAGACTTTTGCGTCTTTGACTTTCAGCAACGTTACAGGCGTGCTGGGGACGGAAATCGTTCGGCTCATGCCAATTTTTTCTACTAGAAATTCCATGTATCTATCCCTTTACCTAGTTACTTGCCCATAGATCTGACTTCGACATCCACTTCTGGCGCCAAATCAAGCTTCATCAGACTATCCACTGTCTCAGAAGTCGCGGAAACAATATCGATAATTCGGCTATGAACACGAATTTCAAATTGCTCTCGGGAATCTTTATTGATGTGTGGAGACCGTAGGACGGTGTATCGTCTTTTCTTGGTAGGTAGAGGAACTGGACCGCGGATTTCAGACCCTGTTCGTTTTACTGCTTCTACGATAGAGACAACTGACCTATCGAGAACTCTGTGGTCGTAAGCTTTAAGCTTAAGTCGAATTTTTTCCATTTTTTGGTTTTCCTTAAAAGAACTCACCGAAATAACCCTCGGTGTATTTTGGGGGCGCGGAATTATACTCAACGCCTACTTGCTACGTCAATACAAATATGGCGATTTTTCGGCTTTTTTACAATTTTATATCTCAATTTATTTCCTTTTTAAAAGGAATATAATCTATTTTTTACAATAATCAACGTAAAGCAAAAACTACACAAAAGTCCAATCTGAGATATAAAAAAGTACAGCTTTTTTAAATTCTGCTACTTTCGGGGCTACAAAAATTTTAACAAAGGCAAAAAGCAATGGAGATATTAAACAGACTGTTGGAGAAATCAAGAATCCAAATACCATTCATGCCTCGAAAAGTCACAATCAACACGAATAAATCTATCGTATGCGGTGCTCCAAAAGTTGGCAAAAGCTCCCTTGTTAAATCACATCTGCAAGCATTTAAAACTCCTATTTATCTTGATTTAAAAGACCCTCGCACAGAAAATTCACTCGAACAAATCACTGCAAATCTAGAGCGCTTCTGTGTGCAAAATGGAGTCGATGCACTCGCGATAGACAACTACACGATAGGCTTCCCATTACCCAAAGTGGAATCGATCTTTTTGATCAGCGAAAAAAATATAGAGGCGCAAGGTTATGCAAAATTTATAATACATGGCTTAGATTTCGAGGAATATCTAAGCTTTGATCGTCGCCATCAAAGTGTGCGCCATATTTTTAATTCATTCTTAAAGGATGGCTCATTGCCAGAGATCTCACTTTTTGATGAGCATGCCAGAAGCAAGCGCAAACAGGAGATTCTTCGCTTGATATGCGAGAGTGAGAGCGAGATAGCAATACTTCACGCGCTAATACACCACATGGGTGCGAAAATAACCACAAATCAGCTCTACACAAATCTAAAACGGACAATTTCGCTCTCAAAAGATAGAATCTACTCAAAAATAACCGACTATCAATCACGAGGAATCCTGCACTTAGTTGAAAAATTTGAGCAAAAAAATGCACCAAAAAAACTCTTTTTTTGGGATTTTACACTTGCAAATGCTCTGCGCTATGAGCGAAATTTCACTGCACTGATAGAAAATATGCTCTTTTTAGAGCTCGTCAAAAGTGGGCAAATTTTCTACTCAGACAGGGTTGATTTTATCGCCGAAGAATCGTCTCATGGCTTTGTCGTAATTCCATTTGCCACGCCAGAAAATATCCATGCGCGCCTCTCAAAAATACGCGAAGAAAGGGAGTTTATCGACACTTTCATTGTCATCACAATGGGCTTTGAAAGCGAAGGAGAGAATCTGGGCACGCCATATATTGCGATTCCATTTTGGGAGTTTGTGCTGAGCGAGCGCATTTAGGTTTTTGGTATTGTGCATAAACACAATGCAACAATCGCAAACAGAGCAAGAAAACACACAATTCTTAAATCACAAGAATCGACTAAGCAAAATCCAAAGCTATACCAAAAACACTTTTAAAGCAGGTATTGGTTAAAATTTACCATTTAAAAGCATGCTAATAAAAGCATGCTAATTGCCCTATCCCATGCCATGGAGAATCGTAGTTGAATTTTGAACCATACCCATTTGAGAAGTTACGCGATCTAATAGCACAACTAAAAACCAAAGAGAATCAAGAGATTATCTCGCTAACAATTGGCGAACCGCAGTTTGAGACACCTGAATTTATCCAGCGTGCTCTAAAAAAACATACAGCCCTCCTAAATAAATATCCAAAAAGTGCTGGAGAATCATGCTTAAGAGAATCGCAACGTGCCTTTGTAAAAAATCGATATGAAATTTCACTGCATGATTCCGAGATTATCCCCACTTTTGGAACGCGTGAAGTGCTTTTTAATCTACCTCAGTACCTACTTTTTAATAAAAAGAATCCAACTATCGCGCATCCAAACCCTTTCTATCAAATATACGAGGGAGCAGCGATAGCCTCGCGTGCACGCACATTTTATATGGATTTGAATGAAGAAAACAACTTCACTCCAAGCCTAAGCAAAGAGCAAATGAAAGAGACGCACGTCGTAATTCTAAACTCGCCAAACAACCCAACAGGTGCTACTTTAAGCCTTGACGCGCTCGTAAAATGGGTCGAGCACGCACTTGAATTTGACTTTATACTTATTAATGATGAGTGCTATGGCGATATTTACGAGGAGAATCCACCATATTCGATTCTTGAGGCATGCATAAAAGCCGGGAACACAAACTTTAAAAACGTCCTCGCACTAAACTCAATCTCAAAACGCTCCTCAGCTCCTGGGCTAAGAAGCGGTTTTATCGCTGGTGATGCCGAGATTTTAAAGGGCTATGCAAAATATCGTACTTACGCTGGTTGTGCCATTCCATTACCATTGCAAGAAGCAGCTAGTAAGGCATGGGATGAGACAAAAGAGAGTGAGAAAATCCGCAAAAAATATGCAAAGAATCTAGCCCTTGCACGCAAGATTCTCGGCGTTAACATAGAGCCATACACATTTTACGTCTGGCTAAAGGTTGGTGATGATTTGGAATTTACAAAACGACTCTATGAAAATGATGGGATTCTCGTGCTACCTGGATCGTTTCTAGGGCGAGATGGAGCTGGCAGTGGCTATGTTCGCTTAGCACTAGTTTATGAGCCAAAAATTCTCAAAAAAGCACTAAAAAAGGTCGCAAAATGTCTAATCTAAAAATCCACTTTGTGGGAATTGGTGGCATAGGGATCTCTGGGTTGGCAAAATTTCTAAAAGCTCAAGGTGCGATAGTTAGTGGCTCAGATATCGCAGAATCGCCAACAACAAGATACCTACAGAAAATGGGAATTAAACTTCAAATTCCACACGATTCTCGAGCGATTAGCGATCAAGATCTGCTTATACACTCAGCAATCATAAAAAGCGACAATGTCGAGATAGTGCGCGCTAGAGAGCTTGGAATCAAGGTGCTTTCTCGCGCCGAGGCATTGCCTATGATTCTCAATGATAAGCGTGTTTTTGCTGTGGCTGGCGCGCATGGAAAAAGCACAACCACAGCAATTTTAAGCGCACTTTTGCCTGAGTTTAGCGCGATTATTGGCGCAGAAGCAAAGGAATTTGGATCAAATGTGCGCGAAGTAGAGAGTGATTCTGTTGTATTTGAGGCCGATGAGAGCGATAAGAGCTTTTTAAATATCAGCCCATTTTGCGCTGTTGTAACAAATGCCGAACCCGAACATATGGAGAGCTACAACCACAATATCGAGCTATTTCACAATGCATATAGAAGTTTTTTGGATTCCTCTAAAAAGTGCGTGATAAATGCCGAAGACCCGTTTTTGGGTTCTTTAGACAAACTTAACGCAGAGCGACTTTATCCTAGCAGGGATATTACAAATATAAGTTATGAGCTGCGCGATGGCGAACCATACACGCGATTTTGCTTGCGCGACTTGGGTGAATTTTGCATTTGGGGACTTGGCGAACATATCGCACTTGATGCCTCTTTGGTGATTCTTGCAACGCAAGATGAGCTGGAGCTTAGCGTGATTAAAAAGCGACTTTTGAACTTCAAAGGCACTAAAAAGCGATTTGATATTTTACACTCTGGTGATTTCACGCTCATTGATGACTATGCACACCACCCTACAGAGATAGATGCGACTCTTAGTGCGGTCAAAAAATACGCTAGCCTGCTTGATAATCCACCAATAACTGCCATTTGGCAGCCACATAAATATTCGCGCACGCTAAGCAATATCGAACGGTTTTCTAAAAGCCTTTCTAGCATAGATAGACTTGTGATTCTCCCTGTTTATGCGGCTAGCGAGGCGCATGTAGAGATCGACTTTGGGCGATATTTCAGTGCGTATAATCCGATATTTGCAACACATATCGTAAGAGAATCTAGAGAAAAACTAGGAATATACAGTCACGATTCTCGTATTTTAGAGATTGAGCGAGGGCTTGTAGTCGGCTTTGGTGCTGGCGACATCACATATCAACTAAGAGGAGAGTTTTAATGGATACGTCAAAAACTCTAGTTGTTGCTTTTATCGTTATTTTAGCAGTGCTAGCCGGGATTTGGGCAAGCGTGCAGGTGTCGCGCTCCAAAGAAGAGGCGCGACTTGTTGTTTTATTTAACCAAGGTAAAAAACTAGAGTGCAACGGAATTATCGTAAGCCAAAAAGAGTTTAACTTTGTAAGCGGTACGCTTAGTTTCATTGGCAAGCCAAATACCCCATACCATGGCTCTACGCTATCACTTGAATTGTGCAACGAACTTGATAGTAACAAATAAAGCCCGATTTATGGCGTGAAATCATCTAGTGTTATATTTTAATGGGATACGCGATAAAGATGGATGGATTTTTGGGGTTGGATTCTTTGTATGTGCTGATGTTTAAGATTAGGTGAAGGACTTTTGTATGCACGACCCGCACTATTTAAAGCTTGCCAAAAAGCTTGATTTAGAGCCGTTTCTGGAGCTTTTTGGCTCATTTTTTTCACGTCCAAAGCCACCGCATATGGAGGGGGACATAAATCGCCACAGGCAATTTATAAATGCACTCGACCCGCTTGAGCTCACACCACCACCGCCGATACTGCCGCTTGAGCGCGATATTATCCACCTTAAAAAGTTTGGATTCTTGCGACGTGATGAAATTTTTGAGTGGGTGAAGCTATGGCGATATATGCTCTATCTAAAAGGATTAAGAATCGATGGGATTCTCTTTGAATGGTTTAACGAGATCAAATTCCCTAGCATTATTCTAGAAATTGAGCGACACTTTGACAAAGATGGTAGTTTCAATAGGGGAATCTATCCTGAGTTAGACGCGATAAACAACGCCATAAAGCGGACAAAAAGCGATATAAATGAAGCTTTGCGACTGCTGCTCTCAAATAGTCAACTCGCGCCATATCTCGTGGATAGGCAAGTGCATCTGATAAATGGCGAAGAGTCGCTACTTGCACGAGGTGGTTTTAACAACACTCTAAAAGCGCAAATAATCGGACGTAGCGCGGCTGGATTCTTCTATATTATCCCTGAGAGTATTACTAAGCTTAAGGATAAAGAATCAGAACTTCTCAGCAAAATCACTGAGATGGAATTCAATATCTGCAAAGAGCTTTCTGCACAAATGGGAAAACAGCTTGGCTTCTTGAAATTTATCGATCGTGAATTTGATCGTTTTGACCACTATCAAGCACGTGTAAATTTTGCCAAAGCAAAGAATCTCGAATTCATCACACCACGCAGAGATAGACGCATTCGACTTGTTGAGTTTTCACACCCAGCGCTAAATAATCCAAAGCCACTAAGTGTTGACTTTGAACGCGATATTTTGATGATAACAGGCGTAAACGCCGGCGGAAAAACCATGCTTTTAAAATCGATCCTTAGCTCGACATTTCTTGCACGATACATGATACCGATGAGAATCAACGCTAACAAATCACACATCGGTGCATTTAGCGGGATTGATGCAGTGCTAGATGACCCGCAAAGCGCAAAAAATGATATCTCTACATTTGCCGGGCGAATGATACAGTTTGAGAGCTTCTTTAAAGAGCGCGGATTCTTAATAGGCGTTGACGAGATTGAGCTTGGGACTGATAGCGACGAGGCGGCAAGCCTTTTTAAGGTGATTTTAGAGGAGCTACTAAAGCGCGAATACAAAATCGTAATCACAACTCATCACAAGCGGCTAGCAGCACTAATGGCAAACAATGAGCGCGTAGAGCTGATGGCTGCGCTATATGACGAGCAGCGACAGATGCCGACTTTTTCATTCCTCCATGGCACGATAGGTAAAAGTTACGCATTTGAGACTGCAGAGAGATACGGAATCCCTGGCTTTGTCGTAAGAAATGCTAAAAAGGTGTATGGCGAAGACAAAGAGAAACTAGGCGAACTAATCGAAAAAAGTGCACAACTTGAAATAGAACTAAAGCAAAAGAGCCAAGCACTAGAGCTAGAGCTGGCCAAGCTAAAAGCAAAAAAACTCGAGTTCACTGAGAAAATTGAGAAAAATCAAAGCGAACATAAAGCCACAATAGCGCGTCTAGAGCGTGAATACCAAGAGGCTATAAGCCTAGCAAAAGAGGCAGCAAAAATGGCGAACACAGAGAGAATCCACAAAGGCATGAATAATGCCAATAAGATTCTTCAAAATATCAAGGCAAGCGAGGCGAAAGAACGTGTAGATGAGGCAGTACAGCGACACGAAATCAAAGTTGGCGAGCGCGTCAAATATCGCCAAAGCCGAGGAATTGTAATCTCAATAAATGAACGTGAGGCGATGATTGAGCTTGATGAAGGATTTAAGCTGCGCGTAAAAAAGAGTGAGATAAAGCCACTTGGCAAGCTCCCAACCTCAACACCAAAGCCAAAAATCACACTCGAATCGCGACAAAATCGTGGTGCTCTCACGCTTGATCTGCATGGGCTTAGAGGCGAAGAGGCCGTTGAAAGACTGGATAAATTCCTCTCAGATGCACTATTGGCGGGCTTTGATGAAGTTCTTGTATATCACGGCATAGGCACTGGCAAGCTTGCATATGCCATAAAGGAGTTCTTAAAACTCCATCCAAAGGTACGTGCATTTGAGGATGCACCAGCTCAGATGGGTGGCTTTGGTGCCAAAATCATTAAACTTTAATAGCAAAGGAGGAGTATAATGAGAAGTGCATTTATAGTGACTTTTGCCACGCTTTTGATGGTCTTAAGCCTACAAGGTTGCGAAAAAAATGACTATCAGCACCCACTGCATCGTAGTACGCAAGGAAAGTAGTCAATAATCTAAAGCTGGATTCTACTTTTGATTAAATTGCATAATCAATACACAACAAAGGAATAGATCTTAAATTGGTTTTTGGTCGTTTTGAGAAAGTATGCAGTTTTCAGAGGTCATGCAAGACGCAAAGAGCATTGGATATTTACTCTTTATTGACTCGCTAATAGATATTTTTACTGGCTTGTATGTCGTAGAAATAGAAAGTGGCATACTAAGCAATACCTGCATATTGGTCATGTTCCACCTCTTAGCGTATCGGTGCGTCGCCTGCACGATACTGACCACTCTGGCTGATGGTTGCTTGATTACCCTTGTCCCAGTGATTGGCGCGATAGCTTTGGTTATTTTCTGTGCGCTTGATGGCACAACTGGCGATAATCGCTTCGGCAAGAATCCAAAGTTAGCATAAACAATATCGATTCCTTTGTAAAATTCGTTAAAGAAATTCTCATAAAATGCAGAGCTCAATCAAGAATCCATGCGATTCTAGACCTGGATTATCCAACGCCTCTTTATCCAAAATCATATTGACAGCATTTCACAAACGCACTCCGGCAACAAGAGAAAAGACATTAAAGAAAGAATTAGATTTTAGAATTCTGCCCACAAATTTTTGAGCGATTCTTGACCCACCCAGAGACTCCAAAAGGAATCTCGCAGGGGCTAAAAATTAATCGAAAGTTGGCTTTGGAGTGTTGTCTGTCATCTCTGGGAGATTTGTCGGATACGAGACATTTGGCTTACGGCCTGTTAGCGAGCCGAGGAATTTCTCAATTTTTGCTGCTTCATCATCGCTGATTGCAACTCCTAGCTGTGTGCTACCCATCTCTTTAATTGTATCTTTTAGTGACCAGATTGCACCATTATGGAAATACGGAGCAGTTTCAACAATGTTTCTTAACGTAGGAGTTTTTACCATGCCATTTTTATCGCCTTTGAAGTCGCCTAAACTAGCAAACTTATACTGTGCTGCAACTTGAAATGGCTGCATAGTACCGCCGAGGTTAATTCCTGTATGGCATGCCGTACAACCCTTATCCATAAATAGCTCTAGTCCTTCTTTCTCTTCGCTGTTTAGGGCTTTGTTGTTGCCATTTAGGAAGTCATCAAATGGCGCAGGTGTCACAAGAGTGCGCTCAAAGACTGCGATCGTGTCAGCGATTAGCTTAAAGTCAATTTTGACATCTTTGCCGTAAGCCTTTTTAAACTCCGCCACATACGCAGGAATCGAGTTAATTCTCTCTTCAACTAGTGAGCTTGGAGATGCCATTTCTGGAGCTGCTTGCATTGGGCCTTGCGCTTGATCAGCTAGGTGCGCACTGCGACCATCCCAGAACTGCACGCTATTAAATACGCTGTTATAGACCGTTGGTGAGTTTAGATGAGATGGGTTTGCTGTCCATTTGTGTCCGATAGCAGCTGGCACAGCATCTGCTCCACCTAGACCTAAGTTGTGACAGGTGTTGCATGATATTAGATTGCTTCTTGAAAGACGTGGATCAAAGTATAGTCGCTTACCCAACTCAACTTTCTCAGCGGTTGTTGGATTTGTCTTCGCATCAGCTGACTGCTCTGTAAGCCTCATAAGAACCTTAGCATCTTTTGGAATCGCGACAATACCAGATTCCTTTACTCTATCTCGTAGTGCAGAATCGTTCGCAAAAAGTGTGCTTGCAGTCAAAACAACACTTCCAAACAAAACAATAGACTTTTTCATTTTTCCTCCTAGTAAATTTTTGTGGATTAAAATTATATTTTCAATTATTTTATTTAAAGATAAAAAATATTAATTAATTTAATCAAAATCTCTTATTTGCCTACAAAAGCAAGCCATATCAGCCAATTTGTTGCAGAAAGTAGCTAAAATCCACACTAGATTCTTCACCATTTGACTAGCCGAGCAGCTAGCCATTTTGCGCTATGCTTTTTACATAGCTTATATTTATACTTATTAAACTAGAGGGTAAAGATGGAAGCACAGCTAATGGCTCTTGCCATTGAGACATATAAAATCACGCTGATACTATCGTTACCTATGCTACTTGCTGGGCTTATAGTGGGGCTTATGATTAGTATTTTTCAAGCAACCACGCAGATAAACGAACAGACACTTACATTTGTACCCAAGATTCTCGTTGTTATCATAGTCGTCATTATGACCATGCCATGGATGCTGAATATGCTGATTGACTTCACATCGCGAATGCTGCAGCTGATACCTGAGTTCCCGTTCTAGTTATGAAAAAGTTCATCGACTTTTCGCGCTACACAAGCATAAAAATAGGTGGAAGTACCGAGGTGGAGATTATCGATGAGATAGCAAAACACGACTTTAAGATCATAGGACATGGCTACAATCTCCTACTATCGCCAGATGCAAAGAATATGGCGATTCTTGATGAGCGTTTTAGCACTATCGAGTCAAGTCAAGGACTGCTAAAAGTTGGAGCAGCGACGCCTAGTGCGCGACTTTTTGCATTTTCTAGACGCGAAAATCTACGTGGCTTTGAGATGCTAGGTAGCCTTCCTGGCAGTGTAGGCGGGCTTGTAAAAATGAATGCTGGTATGAAAAACTATGAGATAGGTACGATTCTTGAAGGAATCATCACAAAAGATGGCTTTATAAGCGCAGATAAGCTCAAACTAGGCTACCGCACAAGCATGATTTCCAACACGATTTTCTACGCACTTTTTAGAATCGAGAGAGGATTTAGATCCGAGCTAGTCGCTGAGTTTAGCACGATGAGAGCAAACCAGCCAAAGGGTGCTAGCTTTGGCAGTGTCTTTAAGAATCCAAACGGCGATTACGCAGGACGACTAATAGAATCAGTAGGGCTAAAAGGCTTCAGGCGTGGCGGGATTGGCTTTAGCGAAAAGCACGCAAATTTTATGATTAATTACGGTGGTGCTAGCTTTGATGAAGCGATGTGGCTCATCAATGAGGCAAAACGACGCGTTAACGAGGAGAACGGGATTATACTAGATAACGAGGTTATAATTATTGGAGCGTAATTTAGCATCGCTAACAACATTTGCGACATATTAAATAAACACGCAGGCAACCTTTATAACCAATACTCTTCATACCATCGAGCGTATGGAGCAAGAATCCACCAAAGAATCTAGCGATTCCTCCATACCACTTTGGCTGTCGGACGCTTATACGCCCCATGAGTCTACTACAAGTCAAGGATATGAAGCTAGACGAGTTTGGGAGAGAACGTGGTAGATGATAACGTTTTGCTAAAATCCAAAACAAGAGTAGCCATCTAAAAGCAACAAAGTATAAAAATGTTGATGAGCTACTGCGCGAAACCATGGGGAATATTAGCTATGAAGGAGTTCATGCAGACTTCGGAAATCGGAGGACAATTCTTGGTAAAAACGGTCTGTTTTTGGTGCTTAGCCCTTAGGGGAAAGTAATCACTGTGTATCCACTAGATAAAGGTAGCTTCAAGTATTACGAAGAATCTACAAACTACACACACTTTGACAAGGTCGAGCACTCATTTAGCTTAATACAAATAGTTAAGAAATGGCTAAGACTTTAGAGATTGATACATGGGAATACAACTTGGGATATTACATATTTAACGGCAGAATTAGAGGCACAAGATAAGAGCATTGAGCCTATGGCAATGTTTAGAATCTGGAATGGGCGATTAAACTATCTTTTTAACTATGGACTACGCAAAAGCGATATTGACATATCCAGATCCGATCCGCTATTTGGCGAAGTGTGCGAGTTTGTCTATCCGATAGAAGAGATACGTTTCACTGGCACTCTTATTGATGCGCTGGAGTTTATACAAAAGAGGCTGCCAGTAACATGCTACTTTAAAGATGGTGAAGCAACCAAATGACGATTCACAATGAAAGTCATTCCAAGCACACTTGCTAACGAAGTAGCCAAAGCGGCATATGAGAGCGCGCCGATAAAAAATACATCTCGACCATAGTTGCCAGACTTTTAAATATCATCAAAGAAGATCAGTACCCATCATATAAAGAAAGTACTTTTAATACTTGAAGCTGCATACTGCATAAAAATCTAAAGCAAAAAAATTAGCGGATATAAAATATAAATCCCAAGTATAAAGCAAATGTGAAAGAATCGCAGATAACCACAACGCAACCAGACAACAGTAAAAGTGCGATAGCGAACTAGAGCTAAGCGAGAGCCCAAGCTCTGGATTCTCGCCTACTTCGCCCTGTCGCCAATATGCCCTTGATAGACAATATCTTGTGCTTGAATATTGTCATTTGTGAGGATTTCGCTTATCTCTACTTTGTCTTTTAGCTTTTCTAAATCAAGATCTAGATCCTCTTGGTAGCTATATACCATCGTTACATTTGCGACACCATCTATTTTTTCTAGCGTATGGAAAGTCTTTAACTCATCATCAAAGCTCTCTACGCCCACAACGACGATAATACGATTCTCATCATTTGTGATGATTTCACAACCCTCTACGTCTGCAATTCTCGCCTTTATATCTTCGATTGCACCACCATTTTTTACATTAATCACAACACTTGAAATATTCATCGAATTCTCCAAAATTTTACTTTTTTCTCATATGCGACCGTGATAAGTGTATCATTATCTAAGAAATGAATTCCATTTAGTGTACTTTGTGCAGTCTTGATACGAAGAAATATATCTCGAGTTTTTGTATCAAAGACATCGACATCGCTCAGCTCATCACTCATAAACGCACCATATTTAGCATCGCTACTTAGCGCGACTGCATACACCAGAAAGTTTGACTTCATCATATAGGTTGAGTCTATATATACGCCAGCATGTCTATCTACGCCACCAGTAATGATTGCACCATTTTTATAGTCTATATCATACATATTATCTTTGTGAAAGCTAAGTTCATTCAATACGCTATTTGACTTTGGTTCATAGATATAGACAATTCCACTCTCGCAACCAACAGCAACCATATTTCTATCTTTGCTAAGCTCAAAATCAGAGAGTGATGCGATAGAGAATTTTTTTGTAAATTTAATCTGCTCGCTAGAGAGGTCAATAAAGTATAGTTCGTTACTCAAAGAGCCAACAAGCGCTGTATTTGCATCCAAAAAAAGTGCTTTTTTTATAGACTCGTTTTGGAGTTTTATAGTCCTCGTCTCCTTCCGCACGCCATCTATGGTCTCAAAAATATGCAAGATTCTCTTCCCATAGCTAGTCTCGCTCAAGACCATTAGTCTCCCGTCTAGCTCATCAATACTAAACACCTTCGCGAACTCATCATCAGTAAAGTGCGTCTTTATCTTTGACAAGATTATAGGCTCCGAAAACGTATCATCTTTAATGTTGTAGATATTGACACGTCCACTATCTGTACCCAAGTAGAGTACGCCATCAATTAGCGATGAGCTAAGCACATGAGAATCCGCCTCGATAACCTTGTAAGGCTCTCTTAACTCTGCTGAAAAAAGCAGAGAACAAAACATAAACAAAGATAAGAAAACCCTCATAGTCCCTCCAATTTTATTGAATTTACAAAACAGACCTCTAGGCACTCAGCGCACCCCACGCAACGGTCATTTATCACTGGTCTAAACATACCAAAAAAATCTATAGCCCTATATTTGCAAATATCCTGGCAGTTATAACAGATGGTGTCATTCCACGCCAAACAGCTATGAGAATCGATAGTAACCTCAGCTTCGATTCTTGCAGGATTATTGAGGTTTAATACCTCTTTACCCGCGCTTTCGCATGCTAAAGCACAAGCTTTACAAAAATTACATCCCTTGCTTGAGAATCCAAAATAGATTCTCCCATTTGCTATGCTTAATAACCCATATTCACATGAGCTCACGCAAGGCGCAGAACAATCTAGACAGTCAAACTCGCCACAAAAATATGGCGGACTGACTGGCTTTGGCGCCTGCTTTTGACCGAGTATACGGCCAAAGAGCTCGCGCCTTGATAATGTCCTATCTTGCAATATTATCGAACTCCATCATTCAGCACATCAAGCAAGTTGGAGCGCTGCTGACCATTCTCTTGTCTAAAACTAGGTGTGAAGTTGTTTTTAAACTTCGGATCAATATTTGCCTGCGGCACATGGCAAGTGGTGCAAACAAATCGATCATCACTGAGCTTGCCTTCTAGATCTTTCTTAAAGCGAATACTATACATGTGCGATTTTGGCACCGGTGTGGCATTCACAGCCTCTGCCACCTCTGGCATATGGCAGGTTATGCACATGTTCATATCTTTGCTAACAGGTAGCATACCCTCCAAATCATGAGGAATCATTGGTGGCGCATTTTCAAAAGAGCGCTCTATTAGCTTGGATTCTCCAGCTGATGGCGCGCTCCAATTTACATCTTTTAAAGCTATTGCGCCATCATTAAAGATGTCGGCATTTCTAAAAGATTCCGCTGTGAATTCATTACTCGAAGACATACTGCTTGCGCACCCTACCGCAAGTAACGCGGCACACGCCAAGCTCAACGTAAGCTTTAAAGTTTTCATTTTACCTCTCCACTTAAATTTCTTATACTAAACTTCAATGCATTATCATTGCAGACATCGATACAACGCCCACAACTAATGCACTCACTAGATCTAACTTGACCACTACGAACGCCTATCATATCTAGCACTTGATGCTCTGGACATACCACGCGACACTTCATACATTTTGTACAGTTATCCACATTATGCTCTACGCGCAGAAATGCAAACTTACCTATAATCGCGTAGAATGCACCAAGCGGACAGAGCTTTGAGCATATAAGGCGATTCCCTAAGAATGCATCAATTGCAAATACGCCAAATGCTACAAACACCCAAAGTGAGCCACCAAAAATCAATCCGCGCTGAATAATCCCGATATAACTAATGCTCTCAAATGCCGGCGTCTGTAGCGCAAACGATGCAATAAGCATAAAAGCCAATACGTGATAACGCAGATTCTTGGATACTAGGATAACTCTAGAATCCCTCTCAAATCCAAACTTCACTTTAAAGAATCGAGCAAAGTCCGTAATGATGTTTATAGGGCACACCCATGCACAAAAAGCACGCGGTGCTATGAGTCCATATATTGCAATCACAACCAATGCACCCACTACTGCACTACTTGCAACAGTAAAGCTTGCCAAAAATATCTGAAGCACTGCAAAAGGATCGCTAAGCGGTATCGTTCCAAAAATTAACGATGAGCTCAGATTCCCTTCTAGCACCTTAAAACCATATGTATTACCAAGGATAAACAGCACCAACACTACAACCTGGACGATTCGTCTAAGGATTAGATATTTCATTAGAACTCCTCGCTATCTAGGTATTTCTTGACCTTTTTTTGGTCAAGCTTTATTTCAGTGTTAGCACTCTCTAGTCGCTCATCATCGCCTTCTACCCAGCCTTTAACGTAGTTACTACCGACCTTGCCAAGTCCAAGCTCAAGCGGTAAAACAAAGACTGATGGCTTCTCTGTGACACACTTTAGCTCACAGATACCACAACCAGTGCAGTGATCTGCATCAATGACCGGGAGCAACAGCGCATGCTTCTCTGTTCGCTCATTGCGCCTATACTCAAGCCTCAACGCCTTATCAATCAATGGGCAAGCACGATAACAGGCATCGCATTGGATACCATCGTATGCGATACATGTATTCACATCAAGGACGGCGATTCCCATTCTTGATTTATTTATATCCAGCTTGCCATTTGTGCTGACGGACTTAATATCAAGAGCGCCAGTTGGACAGGCGACCGTACAAGGTATATGCGTACATAACCAGCAAGGGACTTCTCGTGGTACATAATAAGGCGTGCCAAGCGGAATACCCTCGTTTGGTCCAGCTAGCTTCAACGTGTCAAATGGACAAACTTCAACACAAAGTCCACAGCGAATACAGCTCGCCATAAACTCATTCTCCTGCTTAGCACCAGGCGGGCGGAGTAGTAGAGCATGAGCCTTCGTGCTAGTCTGCGTGCTCCACAAGAATCCACCAGCTACCGCCAAAGCGGTAGCCTTAATACCAAGCTTTAATACTTCGCGTCTATCTTTCATGGCCTACGCCTTATAGATTTTAACCGCACACTTCTTGTAGTCAGTCTCTTTCGAAAGAGGGCAAGTCGCATCTAGGCAAACTTTATTAATAAACACGTTCTCGTCAAACCATGGTACATAGACAAGCCCAACAGGTGGTCTATTTCGTCCGCGCAAATCTACACGAGCTTTTACCTTACCGCGTCTAGATTCCACCCAAACGACCTCATTTTGCATTACTCCTAGCTTTTCAGCATCTTGTTCATGCATATAGCACAGAGCTTCAGGTACGGCTCGATATAGCTCAGGTACACGCATTGTCATCGTGCCTGAGTGCCAGTGCTCTAGCACACGACCTGTGCATAGCCAGAATGGATATGTATTATCAGGCATTTCGCATGGGTCCATATACGGGCGGAAGAATATTTTTGCCTTATTCGACAATGAGAATTTCTCCTCGCCACTTGTTGCTTTTACGATATTTCCACGCTGGATTGATGCGCCTTTATTTCCATAGAATGCAAATGGAAGATTTGGCTCTGCTTTTTTAGCATAGACATCATATTTTGCATTAAATCGCCACTGTGTCTCTTTGCCATCTACTACCGGCCAGCGTAGTCCACGTACTCTGTGGTATGTATCAAAGTCGGCTAAGTCATGTCCATGTCCTAGACCAAACTTGCGATAGTCCTCCCATAGATACTTCTGAATAAAGAATCCATACCCTTCGAACACCTTGCCATCGCTACCAACAACTTTACGAGAATCGCCAAACACCTCTGTGTTATCATAATCTTCCATAATTGGATCTTGTGCTTTATAGCTTCTGGCCTCAGCGTTTGCAAATAGCACGTCAAAAAGCGTATCATCTTCGCTATATCCCATTGCTTTCGCTTCTTCTAGAACATTTGGAAGAGTTAGCTTATCGTCTACCTTGATCTCGCCCCATACCTCTTTAAGTTTAAAGCGTTTTGAAAACTCCATCATCTGCCAAGTATCACTCATCGCCTCTCCGACTGGT
Organism: Wolinella sp.; assembly: GCA_052170135.1. GTDB lineage: Bacteria > Campylobacterota > Campylobacteria > Campylobacterales > Helicobacteraceae > Wolinella. Next base: position 4,238 of record JBQNBC010000009.1, on the reverse strand, counting down.
AATACCTGTTGTCGCCAATGCTGAGTACGTCGTTCAGCATTTCCGTATGCACCCCACTTCTCATAAATCATAGCCGTAGGAAGAATCAAGTCAGCAACTTTTGCGCTGATTCCTGGATATGGATCAGAAACAACAATGAAGTTATCCATCTCGCGCGCTGCCTTTATCCAGTGATTCGCATTTGCTGTATTTTGCCATGGATTATTGACCTGTACCCATGCCCACTTGATTTTGCCATCTTCGATATCTCTCATCATTTGGACGAAGTGAGGACCAACTTTTGGGTTTAGAGTACCTTTTGGAAGCTTCCAGATTTTTTCAGAAATCTCTCGATGCTTAGGATTGTTCACAACCATGTCTGCTGGCAATCTGTGGCTAAATGTACCTACTTCACGTGCCGTTCCACATGCACTTGGCTGACCAGTTAATGAGAATGCGCCTGAGCCAGGGAGTGCTTGCTTACCAAGTAGGAAGTGCACCATATATGCTTGCTCATTTACCCACGTTCCGCGTTGGTGTTGGTTAAAGCCCATAGTCCAGAAACTAACTACCTTTCTGCCCTTTTCAATGTATAGATCGGCGAGAGCTTTTAGCTTTTTCTTATACTCTTCAATGTCCTCGTTTCGATCACCTTTAGCAACTTTAGCCACAAAATCAAGCGTATAAGGCTCTAGAGCTTTTTTAAACTCATCAAAGCTAATCTCCCAGTGAGCATCAGCTTTTGCGTTATTTTTATTCTCCATTGTATCACCAGTTTTAAGCCCTAAATACGCTAGTGTAACGCCTTCAGCCTCGCTTACTACCTTCTTGGTTTCAGTCTGGATAATATCTTTTTCAGCTGTATATTTTGGGTGATTAACATCAGATCTTAGTCCATAACCAATATCTGCTGGACCCGTTGTAAAGATGCAGTGATTCCTGATAAACTCCTCATCGATTGCCTGTGGATTGTTGTATACGATTTCTCGTGCGATATAGTTCCAGATCGCAAGATCGCTTGATGGAGCAAAAATAATCTCAATATCCGCAAGGTGTGAAGTTCGCGTTGAGTATGTGCTTAGGTTTACCACTTTCACACGCTCAGGATCGGCTAGCTTTCTATCGCTCACGCGTGCCCAAAGAACTGGGTGCATTTCAGCCATATTTGCACCCCATGCTACGATTGTGTCTGTAAGCTCAATATCATCAAAACAACCTGATGGCTCATCAATTCCAAATGTTTGCATAAATCCAACAACTGCGCTTGCCATACAGTGGCGAGCATTTGGGTCAAGAGCATTGCTTCTTAATCCAGCTTTCATTAGCTTAATAGCCGCTACACCCTCAAGAATCGTATATTGCCCAGAGCCAAATACACATGTACCATGAGGTCCAAGCTCTTTGTACGCCTTTTTATACTGCTCAGCCATTACATCAAATGCCTTCTGCCAGCTAACTTGCTTGAATTTACCCTTCTTGTCAAATTCACCCTTCTCATTTACGCGAAGTAGCGGATGCGTAATCCTATCTTCACCGTACATGATTTTTGCATTGAAGTAACCCTTGATACAGTTTAGCCCTCTATTGACCGGAGCCGCTGGATCACCCTTGACAGCTACGATTTTGCCATCTTTAGTAGCGACCATAATTCCACATCCAGTCCCGCAGAATCTACAGGCAGCTTTGTCCCATCTCCATCCCTTCTCGCCCTCTTTTGCCTGAGCCATAAGATGACTAGGGATACTCATTCCTACCGCGCTAGCCGCTGAAGCCGCAGCTGCACTTTTCAGAAACTCACGTCTTGAAAAGGTCATGAAACCTCCTTAAAATATTAGTGATTTAAACGGGTCGTATTTCCTTTTGGGAATAACGGGGTCATTCTATTACCCCGTGAATAACTTTTCCTTGACATTAGTCAAATGAGCATTAAATAAATTAACCTTATAATTTCGCCACAAAACCTCACAAGGAATCTAAATGGAACTAGAGCTCTCAATCATCGTCCTACTCGTTATTTCATCATTTTTTGCTGGCGTTGTAGATTCTATTGCTGGGGGCGGCGGGCTTATCACACTACCAGCACTCCTTGCCGCTGGAATACCGCCAGCAGAGGCTCTAGGGACAAATAAACTCCAGTCAAGTTTTGGTAGCTTTTCCGCGACACACTACTTTTGGCAAAAGGGCTACATCTCACTCAAAGAATCACGCATTACAATTCTGCTTGTATTTGTTGCTAGCGCGTTTGGCAGCATACTTGTACAGTTTACCAATACTGGATTCCTTGAGCGAGCTATTCCATACATGCTTATAGGATTTTCGCTCTATTTTCTCTTTTCTCCAAAAATTAGCGATGCGCCAAAAAATGCAATTACTAGCCCATTTATCGTCATGATTCTTGCTGGAGCAGTTGGATTTTATGATGGATTCTTTGGTCCTGGGACTGGATCGTTTTTTGTGCTAATTTTTGTGATGCTAGCAGGCGTTGGCATCACGCATGCCACAGCAAAAGCAAAGCTACTAAACTTCACATCAAACATCGCTTCTTTAATATTTTTTACACTTGGAGATAGCGTGCTATGGGGCGTGGGGCTAGCTATGGCAGCGGGGCAATTTATGGGTGCCAGGGTCGGCTCTAGGCTAGCTTTAAAGCATGGCATAAGGATTATTAAGCCATTGCTAGTCGCCATGTCCTTAGCCATCTCATTAAAGCTACTGCTAACTCAATGACCTACTCGCATCTAGCAAAGACACAGATGCGAGTCTAAATGCGCAACCAAACGATTCTTTTGCAAGAATCAATACATCACAAAAGATTTTGGTTGCCTACTTATTAGATTCTCGTAAATAGAAATTAACTCACTCACCATATCCAAACGTCTCAGCAATATAGTCAATATCTTTATCGCCACGCCCGCTAAGATTGACGAGGATTCTGTCACCCATGCACTCTTTTGCTAACTTCATTGCATATGCAACTGCATGCGCACTTTCAATTGCCGGGATGATCCCCTCGAGGCGTGAAAGATCAAAAAACGCCGCTATAGCCTCTTTGTCGCTAGCTCCAGCGACATTTACCCTACCTATCTCGCTCAAATAGGCATGCTCTGGACCGACAGATGGATAGTCAAGTCCGCTTGCTACGGAATGCACGCTAGCTGGTGAGCCATCATCGTTTTGAAGCATTATAGAATTAAAGCCATGCATGACACCCTCTTTACCGTTTGCTAAACTAGCGGCGTGTTCGCCAAGCTTTACCCCTTTGCCAAGTGGCTCAACACCCCATAGCTCAACTGGCTCATCAATAAACGCACTAAAGATTCCTGCAGCATTGCTACCACCACCAACGCACGCAACCACATGATCTGGCAATCCACCAGACATCTCTAAAAACTGCTCTCTAGCCTCGCTACCTACAATACTTTGAAAATCACGCACCATCTTTGGAAACGGATGTGGACCAACGACAGAACCAATGGCATAAATCGAATTCATAGGATCATTCAAATATGCCTCAAACGCGGAATCCACAGCCTCTTTTAGTGTGCGCTCACCAAAGCCAACAGGCACGACCTTTGCGCCAAGCATTTTCATACGTATTACATTAGGTCGTTCTTTGGCTATATCCACTTCGCCCATGTGTATTTCACACTCCATGCCAAAGTATGCCGCCGCAGTAGCAATTGCCACCCCATGCTGCCCTGCGCCTGTCTCAGCGATTAGCTTTCGCTTGCCTAGATGCTTAGCTAAAAGAGCTTCAGCCATACAATGATTCAACTTGTGTGCACCGGTATGGTTTAGATCCTCGCGCTTTAGATAGATAGCTGCCCCGCCAGCTTTTTGTGTCAGGCGTTTTGCAAAATATATCGGTGTTGGTCGCCCTTGATAATGCTTGCGAATCATCTTTAACTCGCTTATAAAATCAAAACTCTGCGAGATTCTTTCATACGCATCAGTTATCTCCTTAAAATGCTCAACTAGCTCAGGCGGGAGATATGCACCACCGAATCTACCGAAATAGCCGTTTTTGTCTGGAAAAGTTTTTAGATATGGTTTTTGCTGCTTCAAGGATTGCCTTTGATGTAAATTAATGGATAAAGTTTAAAAAAGGTTGGCTTAACTTTTGGAATTTGAAATGGGTTAAAAAACAAAGAATCAGATTAAGTATTAAGTAAAAAGCACAAATTAAAGAATCCCAATCTTAAGACCCCCCGATTCCTCGGGGGAGTAGACTAAAACTACTGAAGTAACCTTAGGATGTT
>JBQNBC010000008.1:0-80462 GCA_052170135.1 Wolinella sp. | reverse complement strand
TGATTGCTGATTGCTGATTGCTGATTGCTGATTGCTGATTGCTGATTGCTGATTGCTGGCGCATTCTATTTCCTTATGTTTTTCATAAAATAAATATAACTAGCGTGTTGGCTTTGATTTTTTGCTTAAGAATCGCCTTTGCTCCATGAGATTAGCGCCCAGCGATTATTTCGATGAGCGGGCGTTTTACCATCTTTTTGGCATGCTATATAGTATTCGCTAGCGCGTGCGCGTTCATCATCGTTTAGCCCATTTTGCGACCACGTGAGTGAGTAGAGATACTCCTCTAGTGTGCCGATTTTGTAGCCATCATTTCCTGGATCGATGAAGTCAACTTTTGCACGGATTCCCATTTGATAGAGGATATTTAGCAGGTAGATATAGTCGGGCTTTGGCGTGATTTCTCGCCCAATAATCTCAAGAATCTCATCGCTTAAAAAGCTTCGCCCCTCTTTAAATGTCAAATATACACGCTTTTTTGCATGACTGTTTAGTTTTTTTAGGACATCTTTTATATTTTCAACCTCTAAGCAGCGTGAAGCTACTACAATATCGCATGCTGGCACATTTTCCCACTCTCGCTCTATGTCTTGTTCGAAGCTCGTGATATTTGTGATTCCTCGCTCTTTTGCGTTGTGATGCAGGACTTCTAGCATTTTTGGTGAGAAGTCAAATGCATATACATGCCTAAGTCTAGGCGCAAATCGTAGTGCAAATGTCCCAGGCCCACAGCCTACATCAAGCAATGTCTCGGAATCGCCAAGCTCAATAGCTGCGTCCATTTTATCGTTGTAGTAGCCCTCATGGATTTTTTCATTCATCTCCCATGCGCGAGAATCCCAATCAGATGCGCTCTTGCTTTTGTTTGCAGATGAGGAAGATTTTTGTAGTGCATAGAGTAATGCAAAGTCGATAGCATCGAAGTTTGTTTTATTCATAGATAGCCTTTTGGATTTGTTTTAATAATATTAGTAGCTTTTCTTGAAAAAATAATAATAGATTCTTAGAAACTCATTTAGTGCTGTATTTACTCAGATGCCAACTTAGCTTTTAAGTATTTTGCTTACTCTTTGATTCTTGCTTGCGTATCCGCCTTGCCGCGCGCATGCAAAAGCATATTTGTAAAAACCACCAGCCCATAGGGCTAGCTGTTATTTATTTTTGGATTCTCTAAAATAGTTCGCGAAGAATCTCTCTTAGCTCATCCTTTGAGAGTCTTTCACTCACTAGCAGGTGCTCTTGCAGGATTTTTAGAGTATTTTTTGAGTTTTCCAAAAAACTCCGCACTTCGAGTTTTGCCTGAGTAAGAATCTCCTGTGCATCATTTGCATCACCAAGTAATCTTTCGCCCATGCCATATCGTTCCGCCATCTCAAGTGCCAGGGATTTTGCACGCGTTAGGTCTTCTTCACAGTTTGAGTAGCTCTCTCCATAGATAATTTCTAGCGCGACTAGCCCAGATAGTAGCACTTTTATCTTGTTTTGCATTTCGCTTTTGCTGATTAACTCTTTGTCTAGCTCCCTGATTCCTTCATTGACTAGTGAGACTTTATCAAAATCAATCTCCATCCAATACGCACACAGTGCCTTTGCGCTTTGATATGTCGCTAAGATCTTCTTCTCTTCGTCGCTAAAACTAAGTCGTTTGCGCTTTCCAAGCACTACTTTGTCTTTGGTTGCGATTATGTCTTCACGCGTTACCTCTTTTGAATCTCTCTTTAGCGCGTGCAATGTAGCTTCGTTTACCAAGGATGCCAAAGATGCACCGCTAAAACCAACAGTAAGCCGTGCTATATCCTCGAGCTCGAGTGCGTGTCGTTTACCACGTAAGTGCACCTCAAGAATCTTCACGCGTTCTAAAAAGTCTGGTAGCTCGACATAGATTCTTCTATCAAATCGCCCTGAGCGTAGCAGTGCTTCGTCAAGCACGTCAATTTTGTTTGTCGCGCCTATGACTATTACGCCACTAGAATCCTCAAATCCATCCATTTCTGTCAGCAGCTGATTTAGTGTTGTCTCTCGCTCATCGTTTCTCATGCCTCCGCGTGCTTTGCCTACCGCGTCTATCTCATCAATAAAGATGATTGATGGCGCAGATAACTTTGCACGGGTAAATAGATCGCGTACACGCTTTGCGCCCATGCCGACGTAGATTTGTGCAAAACTACTACCGCTTTGGTAGAAAAATGGTACTCCAGCTTCGCCCGCGACTGCTTTGGCTATTAGTGTCTTGCCCACACCAGGAGGCCCCATGAGCAACACACCTTTTGGGAGTTTTGTCCCAAATTCTTGATATTTTGTTGGATTTTTTAAGAAGTCGATAATCTCCTCTAGCTCCTCTTTTACCTCTTTGATACCTGCGACATCGGCGAAAGTTACTTTTGATATTGTTGGCGAGATTTTCCCACCTAGCTCATCGATTCCACCGATTGTCTCATTTAGGAGTTTTGGTGCTGGAGTATTTGTTTTTTTAGCTCCTTTTTGTGCTTCTGCTATTTTTGGTCTAAAAAGCCCAATGATAAACAGTACAAAAACAACTACAAGTACGAGTGCAAATAGTTCAAGTAGAGAATCTAAAAAGCTAGGACCACTGCGCACTTCAAGCGGTAACTCTTTTAATAGCGACACATCTACGCCACTACTTAAGGTTTTGTAGCTTTTTAGGTCGATTGTAGCGTATATGTAATCACCCTCGATATATGCGTTGCTTGGCGGTGTTTTTGTGATTAGATTCTCAAATTGGCTTGGACTAAGTAGCTCGCTTTTGTCACGCCATAGCCCATACGCTAAAAGCACAAATGCTAAAAATAGCGCGCCGATACCGATAAATAGATTCTTGTTAGATGAGGTTTGCACGATTGCACTCACTTTCTGCTTGATATTTTTCTATTTTTAGCCATTTGCCGACTATATTTTTATCAGATTTAATTTCAACACGGTTAAAAAACTGATCCAGTCCAGAGTAGATGCCATCTTTGACACTTTCTATTAGCACGCTAAGAATCGCACCTTTTTTGCGAAAGGCTAGATTATTTTTGCGTGCATATTCTTGAACGATTCTCATTCGCTCTTTTGCTATGTTGTTTTGGACTAGATTCTTCATCTCGCTTGATGGCGTGCCTGTGCGCGGCGAGTATATGAATGCGTGGATGTGCGTTAGTGGGAATCGCACGAGATTATCCAATGCTTCTTTCCAGATTTCTTCACTCTCGCCTGGGTGCCCTAATATATAGTCTGTACCTAGCGCATAGCCGTGAGTAGCAAGATTCTCAAATAGGGCAATGTCGCTTTTAGCTTCATTACGGCGATTCATGATTTTTAGCATTTGCGGACTTGTGTGTTGGAGTGCGATATGGAGATGACGCGCCATAAACGACTCATCTAAAAGCTCCATAAACTCGCTATCAATTTGGCTTGGCTCAAGACTTCCAAGGCGGATTCTTTGTACACCATCTATTCTTGATAGCTCTTTTATTAAATGTGCGATGTTTTTTCCATTATCTCTGCCATAACTACCTACGTTTGTGCCTGTTAGGACAAATTCACTAAAGCCATTTTGAGCGAGGATTCCTACTTGTTCTTTGATATGCTCTAGAGGAATACTTCGCGCATGACCGCGTACACTCGGGATAATGCAGTAGCTACAGCTAAAATCACACCCTTCTTGCACTTTTACAAAAGCGCGGCTCTTCCCTATGAATTCCGTAATTACAGTGGAATCGACATGTTCTAAATCCCCCTTTAGACTGAAGCGAGAATCACGCAAAAGCAGAGAATCGACCTGTTCTTTGTATGAGTGTCCAAATACGCCAAAAGCAAGATTCTTGCTAAAAAGCTCATCACCACGCGTAAGTACACCACAGCCAGTGAGATATACGCGTTTGCCTTCATTTTTAAGGCGATTTAGATACGTGCGCACGCCACTATCTGCACCATTTGTCACTGTGCACGAGTTTACGATAATAATATCTGCCGCCTCCTCGATCTCTGTGAAATCGAAATTTTTTAGATTTTTAATCATTATCTGTGTGTCGAATAGATTTGTACGGCAACCAAAAGTTTTAAAATAGACCTTTTGTCTCATAGGATCACCGCTCCACCACTTTGTATTACGCTTTCATTTGGCGGTATGCCTACTCTTTGTGATAGTTCATGAGGAGAATCGGGTGTGCGTACCGTTGTAGTTGGATATGCGATCCTAATATCACTCTCCTGTAAAATCGCATCTATAATCTCACCGGAAACTGTGCTCCTAAGTGTCAATGCGGCGTAGGAGTTTGTCTGATACCAAATTGAGATTCTTATCCCATTTGGCTCTAGCATTGTAAATGCGCGCGGTTCAACGTTTGTGTTGCGCAGTGAGTATCGGTCGCGTAGGCGATTTAGCTGTTTGCGTGTGATATCTGTGTAGCCTTTGGAATATTTTTTTGTGATATCTAGTGCGATTTGCACCATTTTGCGATGGTTGCTCTCAAATGTGATTGTGAAGTCGATACCATCCCAGACTGTCTTCATTCCATTATGGGTATAGTTTGCAAACATTGTTGTGAAGATGTAGTTATTTGGGATAAAGATAATACGTCCTGCACGACGATTCTCCATGTATGTCGTGAGCGTGATACCCTCGTGCATTGTAATTCGGAGAATCGAGATGTCAAGGACATCGCCTACGTATGTGCTACCCTCTTTAGTAACGCGTATCCTGTCACCTACATGCACCGCTCCACCAATTACGATGACAATCCAGCCAAGCACCGACATAAAGAGGTCTTTCATCGCGATAGCTAGACCAGCTGATGCAAATCCAAGCACTGTAACTAGATAGGTTACATTCTCTAGGTAGGCGAATAACATAATAAATATGATTAGCGTCAATGTAGCGAAGTTTATGATTTTGTTTGCAGTGTAGATTCTCTCGTTGTCATGTATGTAACGTCCGATTCCCGTCTTAATCAAAAATGCAATGATGAGCAATACAAGTAGTGCAATGCCGATGTACGCGGCTTTTAATGCTTGTGCTTTTATCTGTTCGCTTAGTTTTGCTATGCTCTCTTCGCTCTTTTTACGATATAGCTCAATAGTCGTGCCAAATATATTTTCAGCTGATTCTAGCTCGCTTAGTGCGCCACGAGTCTCTTGAAGATCCACAATCTCCTCTCCTATTCCATCTAACACTGTTAGCTCCGCGAGAATCTGCTCCTTGTTTTTGAGTGAGACTACCACTTTTTGTAGTAGCTTAAAGTTTCGCTCTAGCTGTGATAACTCGTATCTCATCTGACGAATATGTGAGAGGGCTTGAATGATTAGAATTGGGTTTGTGACATTGATGACATCATTTATCACTTTGCCAGCGCTCTGCGGCTCAATTAGCTCTTTAAATGGGTTGTCTCTATACTCCTGCATTAGCGCGCGTTGCTTTTCTAGTGTCTCTAGTTGTCGCTCGAGTGCCGCGATTTCGTTTTGAATAGCTATTGTTTTTGTCCGCTTTTGTAGGATACTCAGTCGCTCTCTCGCACTATTTAGCTCATTTACGATTGTGTTATAAGAGCGAAAATTTCCATACTTTTTCATCCAAATATTATTAGAGCTCTCAAGAAATTGGCTTACTTCTTTTAGATTCTCGCGTAGCTCATCTACTCTAAAAGTTACACTGCTCTCATCGCTAAAAAGCAAAATAGGCAACAAAAGCCAAAAAAATACTACTTGCAAAATGTCTCCAATACCGCTATAACTTTTGACTTTTCTATGTCACTAAAGAATCCTACATCGCCTAGTCCACGAGGCAGAATAAATTTTATTTTGCTGTTTTCGCTTTTTTTGTCTAGAAAAAACAGCTCATAAAATTGCTCTGCATCTCTGATGTAATATTGTGTAGGGATATTGCATCGTTCAAGTAGTCGTTTAATGCGCTCAGATTCTGTTTCGCTCATCACTCCAATTTTACATGCAAGGGTGTTTGCCATCACCATACCCATGCCCACAGCTTCACCATGTAGATATCTACCGTAGCCACTCTCATGCTCGATTGCATGCCCGAATGTATGCCCATAGTTTAGCGCGGCTCGAATTCCTTGCTCTGTCTCATCTAGCGCGACTACCTCTGCTTTTATCTCTACACAACGGTATATCGCCGCAAGTAGGAAATCTGGATTCTCAAAATCGCCATGCTCAAGGTCTTCAAAAAATGATTTATCAAACGTGATCGCAATCTTTATCATTTCGGCGATCCCTGCACTTAGTTCGCGCTTTGGTAAACTAGATAGGAATCTAGAATCGATGTGGACGCATTTTGGCTGGTGAAAAAGTCCAATTAGATTCTTGCCAAATGCATTATTTATACCAGTTTTTCCACCGACACTAGAATCGACTTGCGCAAGAAGTGTCGTTGGAATCTGAATAAAGTCAATCCCGCGCTGAAAAATTCCGCTTGCAAAGCCAACCATATCGCCGATGACACCTCCGCCAAGCGCAACCATGAGCGATTTTCTATCGAGGCGATGATTGAAGGCTGATTCTAATATTAGATCGATGCTTTGCCAGTTTTTATACTCTTCGCCATCGGGTATTGTGCAGACATATATTTCATTTGCTTTGGTGCGCTCAAGTATGTATTTTAGGTAGATTCCGCCTACTTTTGGGTTTGTTACGATTAGCACCTTTCCATCATGTACTATTTCACTCATCTCACCAAAAAATATCGGATAGCTACGCTCGCCTAGTTCGATATTTAGTATATTCATTAAAGAATCTCCTCTAAAAAATTATCGTATCAAAATGAGACGGGGACAAATAGCTGATGGTGCTTTTTGAGTTGAAAGCAGAGTCGCTCAATATCTGTCGAGAAAAACCAAAAGAATCTAGCCCGTGCCACGCTTCTATTATAAGGGAGGATTTGCAAAAAGTTACTCCGTTTTTTTAGCCAGAGAATCGGATTTTGTGTCGAGCTTGTGATTATTTCTAGCTTTTTATTTACGATTCTTGAAATGTTGTCATAGTGCTCTAAGCTTTCATTTCTGAAAGCCCCATCAGGTTCAAAGTCATAGAGCCATACTTCGTGATTTAGCTGTGAGGCGAGGTCAAAGATAACAGAGGAGATTTTCTCGCTCTCTTCGAGGTTGTCATTTAGCACGATGATGCTCTCTTTACAATCCTTAAAGCTCTCTTCACCAAGCTTTATCACCGGCACGCCAAGCTCATGGAGAATCCTTCTGTGTAGCGCAGTGGAGAAAAGCTTTTCAGATAGCAGGATAAGCCCAATACTGCCTAGATTCTCCATGTCGTGCTTTATTACGTCAGAAAGGGTATTTAGATGATATTCGATACTCACATGGACAAACTCCTCGTTTAAAGCCTTCAGCTCATTTAAAAGTTCAAAGTCGCGTGGGTTTATTACGCGTATATAGATGCGTTTATTATTAAGGTGTTTGTGTAGCCATAATGCTTCGCCTATTTGATGGTGGATTGAGGCTTTTGATTCTCTACTCATATCACAATACAAGAAAATCCTACTGCCAAAAGGTGCTGGGAACTGTCCTCTCTCTTCCTTTACGCGACGATAGACCTCATTTAGGACATTTGGTTCGCCGATGAGCAGAAGGGAATCATTGGGCTGTATCATTAGTGAATATTTCGCTAAAATCATTCTCCCTCCGCGATATAGTGCGACTATTTTCCAGTTTTTCTGCTGGATGGATCCTATCGTGCGGTAAGCAAAGCTGCTACCAAAAGGGACGCTCACTTGCATTATCTCTCCTTCACCTAGGCCGATATTGCGTGCTAGGACTGGGACATTTGGCAATCGCTCGATCAAGCGATTTGTGATTAGCGGGAGTTGGGCTAGTGATTCTAGATTCTTGTCATGTGGATTCTTTTCGCCATCGAGAATTGTAAGTCTAATACGACTAGAGAATCGACGTATATAATCATAGATGATTCCGCGTTCGTTTGCCTGATCTAAAATCACAAACGCATCACTGATATCCTTGCTCAAAATGGCCTCAAACTTATGCGCAGAAGTCGGGTCAAAGAGATGTACGTCAAAGCTTTCTGGGAGCTTTGGTGGGATTATCGATAAGTCGTTGCTAACCACCAGGTATTGATTCTTGTCTGAGTGCTTATCTATTAGCGTTGTCAGTAGCTCTTTGGCTACATTTCCGCTTAGTACTAGTAAGATTTTTCGCATATTTGACCCTTTGAAAATAAAAGCCAGATTATACCAAAGCACTTTTTGTAGCCTTTAGGTTTACTCGGTAATCTGAATGTTTTAAGTAATTCAGTAACTTTAGGTGTTTACTAGTGCTATACGCTTATAATCCCACTGCATTTTGTGTAGCCTAGTTCTGAAAAATGACTAAATTGGAAGGCAAATTATGGAATCTTGCGATATTGATGCAAAAGAGGCGTTTAGAGACGACTATTTTTCGCGTCAAATACGCCTAATGGGTAAAGAGCGCATGGAGATTCTCCGCACTAAAAAGGTTGCTATTATAGGCTCTGGTGGACTTGGCTGCTCGCTTGGGATTGCGCTTGCTGGGAGTGGAGTAGGGGAGTTGCACTTGGTTGATTTTGACACTGTATCTCTCAGTAACATCCATAGACAAATAGCTTTTAAAATTAGCGATGTTGGTCGCTTGAAATGCGATTCTTTGCGCGATCTTTTAAAAGATCGTGGCGAGACTGAGATTCTTAGCTTTAATGAGAATCTGAGTGAATATTTTGCGAGGAATTTCGATATAGATTTGATAGTAGATGCGACTGATAATCTTCCTGCGCGCGCAAAGTTAGATGAGATAGCGAAGAATCGTGCCTTACCGTGGCTTTATGCCTCTGTTGAGGCATGGCATGGGCAGGTGTGCTTGATTGAAAAGGGCGATTTTTCTGGTTTTAAGATAAGCGAGCGACAGCCCGAGGGTGTGGCTACGCCAATGGTGATGCAAATCGCATCAATTGCTGGGAATCTAGCGTTGCGTTACCTCTCTGGACTTGTCGTAAAGCGTGATTATTTGTATTATTGCGCATTTAATAGCGAGGGAGCTTTGCAGCTTTCTGCTTATGGGATTGTGCAACGGGAGTAAGATTAGGAGTGTTTGATGAATAGTTTTGCCAAAGATGAGCGTGTAGCACCTAGTATTGATTTAAAAAGCGTAAAAGTGCTCTATGTTGAGGATGAACAGATTATTCGAGAATCTTTGGCTATGTTGCTCAGACGATATGTACCAAATCTCTATCTGGCTTCAAATGGCGAGGAGGGTTTAGAGAAGTTTAAAGAGCTAAGACCAGAGATCGTCTTAAGTGATATTTGTATGCCAAAGCTAAATGGGCTTGATATGGCAAAAATAATGAAAGAGATTGAGCCAGATACGCAGGTCATCATTATGACGGCTTTTGGCGATTCTGAATATCTTTTAAAGGCAATTGAAATCGGTCTTAGTGGCTATCTTATAAAGCCAATAAATAAAAATAGCTTATTTCGGTTATTGAATGAGAGCGCAAGATATGCATTGGCGCAGCATGCAAAAGAGCGATTTAATCGCTATACACAACAGATTTTTGACTTGCAACAGAATCTGCTCGTGGTGCTCGATGATAATATGGTGATACAAAGGGCAAATAAGAGCTTTTTGGACTACTTTTCTTGTAGCTCCAAAGAGGAATTTAGCGAAAAGTATAAAAATATTACAAATGCAGTTGCGCTGGCATGCCAAAATAATTTTAATGCTGAATTTATAGAGCGTGTGATCGCCGATGGTCAAAATAGTCACTCGGTAACACTGTGCAATAAGGAAGAATCCACACGATATTTTACGATTAGTGCCAGCAAAATAGATATGGAAGAGGGCGAGTATATCGTTTCGTTTACTGATGTTACGTCACTTGAAAAAGAGAATAAAAAACTCCAACATCAAGCGATGACTGATACGCTCACAGGAATCGATAATCGCTTGAAGTTTCAAGAGGTATTAGATGAGTGGAAAGCCCATGGTGAGGAGTTTAGCGTCATTTTTTTTGATATTGACCACTTCAAGCAGATTAATGATGAGTTCGGGCATGATAAGGGCGATGATATTTTGTCTGAGCTTGCGAAGCTTGTGCGCTCAATGTTACGCGATGATGATGTTTTTGCGCGACTTGGCGGCGAGGAGTTTGTCATTTTGTTAAGGCATGTAAATTTGGATAAGAGTGTAGAGATCGCCGAGCGAATACGGCATATGGTAGAGCAGACTAAGTTCAGTATCGATCGCGCCGTTACATGTAGTTTTGGTGTGGCGCGGAGTAGTATCAATGAGGAATCTGCGCTAACTATTAAACGTGCCGATTCTGCTATGTATTTAGCAAAACGTTCAGGGCGAAATCGCGTAGAGGTGGATAAGGATTAGTTTCTGGCGTTGTAAAGTGGCGTGGAGAATTGCAAAAATGTGGGTAGGGCTTTAGTGTATATTCTTGTAAGGGTCAGAATCTATCAAAAACAGCTTGATTTGTGTGGTACTTAGCTTGTATTCTCTTTTTAAGTTAGCCTTTGGGGCTATTATTATCAGAGTATAGTCACCTTGAGAGCGTCTATCCTATACGCTAGAATTGGCTTTTTAGCTTATGTATTCGCTAGAGCTAGGGTCAAGTATGGTGATAAAATCTCCCGCGTGGTTGAATTACTACGACAAAGTGCGGGTATCGCAGGTCGTCTTCTATCTTGGATACTATTAGGGATATTTAGTTTGTTGAGTGTTGTGCGGTCGATTTTGTAGCCCTTAGATTCGTATCCTAGTTTTGTCGTTGCTAGTTGAAGCTCGCTAAAGCTAACCATGTTAGTATTTTAGTTGCTATCTTTTTGCTCCATAATATTTAGCACTAAACACGCTATCAGGTGCGATACTTCCGCCACCCATGCTTTTGGAGAAGCTCACGGAAGCGTCGTTGTTTATACTACAAGTAGAGCCAATATTGTATGTCGGTATGGAGCGGACATTTGTCATATTTTTGCCAATTATTTTATTCGAAGCTTGGAATCTCTGCTCGATTCCTAAGTCAAGCGTTATCTTTGGACTTAAGACTATGCTTAAGTCGTCACCAAAATAGAGGCTATTGCCATACTCTAGCTTTACAAAGTTAAATTTTCTAGCTCTGTTATAGCCTACATCAGTATACAAGGAATAGCCATTGAGTGAACCTTTTGCTAAATGAGCTGAGACTGAAAGTTTTATCTTTATACAGAGCTCGCTCCTTTTGAAAAAGTACTGTTTGGATAGTCATCATAGGCACTAGTTCAACGTTTCTATCACTCTTATAGTTTATCTCCAGTCAAAGAGAATCAAGACTCGCCTTGCTTTGATCTTTGTGTCAAGCATGTAGCAGTCTATGTATTCGTTGCGCTGATGGCTCCCGCCAAATGAAGTGAGAATATCAAGCTTTGGGATTAGGGCATACATGAAAGCATGAGTCAGCGAGAGCTGCTTTGTATCGCTCCATACGACGGGATCGCCATTTATTATTAGATTTGGATAGCTTGTATATACACGTTTGAATTCCCTGAGTTTAGGAGTAATATGGTTGTGGCACTTCTAAGCCTCATCTGATTCTTAAAAAGGGCTGTCGATAGTTATCGGGTCATAGGCAAAAAGAGAGCATATCAAAAGCAATGCGCCTAGTAATTTTTTCAAGTTTATATCCTTAAAGAATGATTTTGCTAGCTCTTCTCTGTATAGCTCTTTAGACTCATTAATGCTTAAGTTGGTGCTAGTCATAAAACTCGCGGTCTTATCGTTTCCTGCGTTGTATTTTGGTAGGGAATCAAAAAAGATAACAATTCATTACTTTTAGCTCTAGTTTCTCAGCTAAGTTTTTACTGTTGCTTGGCTTACTGTCTGATATTGCGTATTTTACATAGTGAGCATAACTTTCTGAAACATCAATTATGAGCTCCTTTTTTGTCGTGGGTTCGCCTCAGTTTGACTTTCTCTACCTTCTCTTCTAAATAGTTAGATAATATCAAATCGATTGTTTCTATTCTTCTATTTATCCATTCCTATTCATTGCACACTTCTTGCTTTGGCCGTGTAGTCTTGTCATCTTTTTTCTTGGTGTGTGAAATCGGGAGTGAAGCCACTAACGCTGTTTATCATGCTTGATTCTCTTTATAGGAGACTTGTAGCGATTGTTATCTAATTATCCAGCCATCTAAGTGGGATTCTATACTGCTTTTATTTAGCTACTTTAATCTAGGAGAGCGAGGGTGCAAAAGGGGGCGAGGGAGAATCTTGCACAAGATTCCCACAAATCCGCCTAGCGCGAGATGTAATTTGCCATGTCTATTAGGCGGTTCGAGTAGCCCCATTCGTTGTCATACCATGCCATTATTTTTGCCATGTCACCATCTATCACGAATGTCAAATCCTGCGCGACTATAGAGCTTCTTGGGTCGCCTTGGAAGTCAAGCGACACGCCATAATCAGAATCGACGCCCAAAATCCCGCTTAAGCGCGACTGGCTTGCCTCTAAAAATAGTGCGTTTATCGATTCTGTTGTGGTTTTTTGTGCCAACTTTACATTTAAATCGACCATCGAGACATCTGGAGTTGGGACACGTACGGAGTGTCCGTGTAGCTTGCCTTTTAGATTTGGCAGTACGAGCGAGAGGGCTTTTGCCGCACCAGTTGTTGTTGGTATCATATTTATAGCGGCGGCACGTGAGCGTCTGAAGTCGCTTCTGTGTGCGGTGTCTAGGATATTTTGGTCATTTGTATAGGCGTGGATTGTGGTCATGATTCCTTTCTCTATACCGAATGCTTCATCAAGCAACATTGCCACTGGCGCTAGACAGTTTGTAGTACAGCTTGCGTTTGAGATTATCGATTCTCCACGGTATTGCACGTGATTTACGCCCATTACATATGTAGGCGTAGAGTCTTTGGCGGGTGCGGAGATTATCACTTTTTTTGCACCATTTGCCAGGTGATGGTGTGTCGATTCTTCTGTCAGAAACAGACCTGTAGATTCTATGACTACATCTACTTCGCCAAAGTCTAACTTGCTTGGTTCGCGCTCATTTAAGAGGCGTATGCTTCTGCCATCTACCTCTAAAATCCCATTTTTAAACTTTATACTATCGCCAAATGCGCCATGTACAGAATCGTGGCGTAGCAAATATGCGAGAATCTCAGGCGATGCAAGGTCGTTGACCGCGACTAACTCAACATCTCTTCGTTCGCTAATAATCCTGGCCACACATCTGCCAATGCGCCCAAAGCCATTAATTGCAACCCTTAAAATGCCCATTTTGTGTCTCCTTAACCGTTTTGAAACGAAAAATAGTATATTATGCGCGCTTTAATATTTTATAAATAGCTTTGGAGGCTTGCATTATGTCGCTTTATGAGAGAAATTATTTAAATAGTAACTCAGCGCAAGAGAGTTATGGTGCGCAGGAGCGTGCAGAGGGCGCGGTTGTCAGCTTTGTCAAGCAGACATATCAGCTTTTTGCAAGTTCATTGCTTGCTGCCACTGTTGGTGCATATATTGGTTTGGGTATGGCTGATACCATCTCGTCATGGTATTTGGGCTTGGTGATTTTGGAGTTCGCGCTTCTTTTTGGGCTATTCTTTATGAAAGACAAGCCAGGAATTAATCTAGTCCTTTTGTTTGGCTTTACGTTTATCACCGGTCTTACGCTTACACCGCTTTTGTCTCGCACGTTTTCTATGCCAGGTGGTGCTAGTATAGTTGCAAATGCATTTCTTTTGACTACGGCGATTTTTGGGATTATGAGTATTTTTGCGCTAAAGACTAGTCGAGATTTGGCGAGTATGGGCAAGATGCTATTTATCGCACTTATCGTTGTTGTAATCTCATCTATCGTTAATATTTTTCTTGGTAGTCCGCTTCTTCAGGTGATTATCGCTGGTGTTGGTGCGATTCTCTTTAGTCTTTATATTGCGTATGACACACAAAATATCGTGCGTGGTCTATATGATAGTCCGGTGATAGCGGCTATATCGTTATATCTGAATTTCTTTAACTTGTTTGTATCGCTTCTGCAACTACTTGGTATACTCGGTAATTCAGATGAGTAAAGAATCACGCGGTGTAGAGAGGGTCATTGATGCCTCGCTAAACCGCCTGCGTGAGGGTTTGCGCGTCATAGAGGATGTGGTGCGCTACACTCGCGATGATAGCGATCTATCTTCTAGACTTAAATCACTTCGCCACTCCTCTAGGCTTAAAATCCATCTCCCCCTCGTGTCTTATCGTGATATTCTTGGTGATGTATCAAAGGCAAGTAGTAAAGACGAGCTTGTGCGCGAGAATTTAGAATCGATTCTTGTGGCGAATTTTAAACGAACACAGGAGAGTGCACGCACACTAGAAGAGATACTAAAATTAGTAGATATTGGCGAGAGTATAAGATTTAAAGCCATACGATATGAGCTCTACGAGCTTGAGAGAATTCTCTTTTTGAGATTTGGCTTGGCGGATTCTTGATTGTGTGGTGCTTTCTTTATCAAATTCCTATCGGATTCTCTAGCATGTTTTTAGTTTAACACAAGCTTGCAAACATCTAAAAATTCGCTATGGGTGCATATTTTACCGGTGTCGCGCAATGTCAATGCGGCATGCATTTTACTCTTTCTTTAGTCTGCGATATTTGCTTCCTAAAATCTAAAAAATACAATTCATCTATCTATATGCACTGAAAGATATAAATTTGAGGCTGTGTTTTATCCTATAAGGAATATAGATGTCCATGATAGCACTAAAATCTATCGAGTCTTGTGTTTTAAGCCTATGCAAATCGGTGTTTGCTATTACCACGTATTACTCAGCCATTTATTAATAGAGTTAAGCGCATTGAATGCTTTCTCCTTGACATCTATTGCTTATTTATATGTTTTTATTCTTTTCTATTACTTTTAAAATTTCCGTCTTCATGCGCTTTAGCACGTTGTTTTCTCTAGATTCTTTACCCCTGTTTTTATGCCGCTTTTGTATTTTTATTTGTAGAATGCGACCAAGTAGGTGTGACTAGCTATCTAATGTTTTAAATACCCTATAAAATACATATACTTTTAGTATTTTTTAGTTTTCTCTATAAGGTTTTGAAATGTTTATAAATAGCGGGTATTTACGCACTTATAAGCCGTAAAATAGGCACGAAAGATAATTGGGAGTATTTATAATGATTGAGACTTTTATTGACAAATTGCACAACTCGACATTTTTGACTTTCGAGATTGCGCCACATGCTTCGCCTAGTGTCGCATCACAAGCTAAGGCAGTGCGAGAGGCTGGGATTTTGGAGCGCGTAGATGGTTTTGTGTGTACAGATTCTCCGCTTGCGCGACTTAAGCACTCGTCTGTTTTGGCGAGTATAAAGTTACAGCAGAGTTTGCAAAAGCCTGTAATATGCACATTTAGCATGCGCGATAAAAACTCACTGGCGCTACAAAGTGAGCTCATTGGTGCAAATGAGTTTGATCTACGCTTGATTCTAGCAGTAACTGGCGATGCAATGAGGCTTGGTGATCAGCCACAGGCAAAGGGCGTATTTGAGGGCAAAAGCACGCTATTGCTAGAGATAATCAAGAATCTCAACACCGGCTGCGATCTACAAGGCAATGCGCTAAAGGGTGAGCTCGCGCCAATCTATCCTATGGCTGTGATGAATTCCTATTCGCAGAGCCACGATTCTTTGCGAAAGAGACTCTTTCAGAAAGTAGAGGCTGGCGCACGCGCGGTAATCACTCAACCTGTGTATGATGTATATGTTGCGCGACGATTGCTTGGCTGGATAGAGGAGATAAACCAAGAGTTAGGGAGCAGATGTGAACTCGTACTTGGATTTTTCCCTGTTGTGAGCTATAAAAGCGCGTATTTTCTCTACTCAAAGCTACCTGGTGTTTTTATCCCAGATAGCTGGCTTGGCGCACTAGAGGATGCGTCAAAGATTGGCAGAGATGAGGAGAGGCGCGTTGGACTTGCGCTTAGTCGTGGGCTTTGGCATGAGCTTTGGGGGCTGCATCCAAAGATACATTTCATGAGTGCGAATAACACAACGCTCGCCAAAGAGATATTATTTGGATAGCTTTCTATCTCATTTTTAAGAATTGACTTCCAGCTTTGCTTGTGTATGTAATATGAAGTTGTAAAAATTATTGTTAGTTGTCTGCGTGCGTGGTGGATTTGCACTTGTGATATAAGCAATGCTTTTGCGAGATTTTTGTTGACTTTAATATCAAAGTCATATCGCGAAAGAATCTGTGCTTAGATACTTGCGAGAGCAAATGTATTGCATAAAACATTAAGCGGACACAAGCACGGTAGTTATCGTCAGGAATCGACTATGATTCCTGCTACTTTCGTATCTCACCATTGCCATAGACTTTAAATTTATACGTTGTTAACTCACTTATTCCCATTGGTCCGCGCGCGTGGAGCTTGCTCGTTGAGATGCCCACCTCCGCGCCAAAGCCATACTCGCCACCATCGCTAAAACGTGTCGAAGCGTTTAGGTAGATGCTAGCGGCATCTACTTCATCCATGAAACGTTCCGCCACGGCGTAATCCTCTGTGATGATAGCCTCTGAGTGCCCAGAGCCATGCCTTGTGATGTGAGTGATTGCGTCATCTATGGTGTGTACGATTTTGATATTTATGATGTAGTCGCCATATTCCGTATCAAAGTCCGCTTCACTTGCAAGAAGTGTCTTGATTCCTAGCGATTCTAATAGAGGCTTACTCTTTTGGCATGCACGTAGACTTACGCCATGCTCTACTAGCTTTGGTGTGACAAAGCTTAAGAATCGCTTGGCTATTCCGCTATCGACTAGTAATGTTTCAAGTGCGTTGCATGCTGAAGGGCGCTGGACTTTTGCATTTATAATGATTTTTGCTGCTTTTTCAAAGTCAGCACATTCATGTACATATGTATGACAGATACCTTTGTCATGCTTGATGACGGGAATCGTAGCATTTTCGCTTACAAATTTTATTAGCGATTCTCCTCCGCGTGGGATAATCAAATCGACATATTCATTCATCTTTACTAAGCGTGCGACCCCTTCGCGTGAAGAATCAGGTAGTAAGGAGATCGCCTCGCATGGCAGATTGTACTCTTTTAGTGCGCTTTGAAGTGCGTCAGCTATCGCTTTATTGCTGTGTTGCGCTTCTTTGCCACCTTTTAATACGCATATATTTCCACTTTTAAAACAGAGTGCAGCTGTATCGCTTGTTACATTTGGACGAGATTCGTATATTATGCCTATTACGCCGATTGGGATTGAGACTTTTTGTATTTTAATTCCACTTTCAGCTACCCAGCCATCCAGGATTCTTCCTAGTGGGTTTTTTAGCATAGCTATCTCGTTGATTGAATGTGCCATAGTCGCGATTCTCTCTTTATCTAGTCGCAACCTATCAAGCATTGCCTCGCTTAGTTTTAATTCTTTTGCTTTGGCGTAGTCTTCTTTATTTGCGCTAAGAATCGCATTGCTATTTGCAAGAATAGCCTTAGACATTGCTATTAGTGTATTTGTACGCACCTCTGGAGAGATTGTCGCCACTATGCGCGCTGCTTCTTTTGCTTTTTTTAGAAATGCTTCCATGTGTTTTCTACTTTGTAAAGTATCGCTTCGTCTCCTCTTTTACCACTTTTGATAGAAGTAGGAGTGCGATTAGGTTTGGTAGCGCCATTAGACCATTTGCCATGTCTGAGAAGTTCCATACAAAGTCTAGCTTTATCATCGCACCTACGATGATAAAAGAGACAAATATTGCTCGGAAGAGCTTGATTCTCTTGTGTCCAAAAAGAAACTCAAAAGCTTTTTCGCCATAGTAGCTCCAGCCAAGAATCGTAGAGTAGCCAAAAAGCACAGTAGATAGTATGACTACACCAGCACCAAAGCCACCTAGATAGTGTTCAAAGCTTTTAAGTGTCAGCTCTCCAGCGCTTACGCCAGCTAGCCACTGTGGTGCACTTAAAATCACGATTGCTGTCATTGTGCATACGACTATTGTATCGATAAATGTCTGCGTCATTGAGACTAGAGCCTGCTTGACTGGATCGTTTGTCTTTGCTGCTGCTGCTGCAATGGGCGCTGAACCAAGTCCAGATTCGTTTGAGAATACACCGCGTGCTAAGCCATAGCGAATCGCTGCAGCAATCATCGCTCCAGCAAAACCACCACTTGCAGCATGGGGATTAAACGCATAGTAAAAAATATCTCCAAGCACATCGGGGATATTATCCGCCTGCATGACTAGCACCGTGATGGCAGTGCCAACATAGATAATAATCATAAAAGGCACAAGGAATGCCGTGAATTTACCAATACTCTTAATCCCGCCAAGAATCACAAGTGATGTTAGCACCATCATGACAAATCCAGACTGCCAAGTCTGAATATCAAAGCTAGACAAAAGTGCCTGTGAAATGGCATTTGCCTGTGTCATATTGCCGATGCCAAAGCAGGCAAAGACAGTAAAAATAGCAAATAGTGAGCCAAGCCACTTTAATCCAAGTCCCTCGCTTATGTAGTACATCGGACCACCCTTGTAGCCCATCGCACCTTTTTGACGATATTTGACAGCCAACACTGCCTCAGCATATTTTGTAGACATGCCGACTAGTCCGGTCACCCACATCCAAAATACAGCCCCAGGTCCACCCATGCTAATGGCAGTCGCCACGCCAACTATATTGCCGATTCCTACCGTTGCTGCCATGGCGGTCGTGAGAGCTGCGAAGTGGCTGATTTCACCCTCTGAGCCATGCTCTTTGTAAAAAATTAGCTTAAATGCCCTTGGTAATGCCCAAAACTGTACGCCGCGTAGCAAAATAGTCAGGTAGATTCCAGTCCCTACTAGCATCACGAGCATAGGCACGCCCCAGACAAAGCCAGCTATGCTACTCACTACATTTTCTACTATTTCCAAAAATTACCCCCTTTTGCTAAGTTTTTATTTAGTTTTGTCTAATTGTTTCCACTTACAGCGCAAAAAGCAACTAAAAATGTACACTAAAGAAAGGATATTGACGCTAAGCACGGGTATATTTTAATAATTTCATCTCATAAATCAAAGAAAAATGGAAAAATTTTATAAAAACTATGGAGTTTTCTTAAAAAATGTAACTATTTTCCAGGGTGGATTCTTATGATTTTGGCTGTTTTTAGACTAGCGAAGATTTTGTTGCCAGCTTGTATTTGCGGATCGGGGTGCTTTGCAATAGTATGAGCACAAGGAGATAGTATCAGGCTGTTTTGCCTTCCGTGGTTTAATCCAAGCCCAAGCTTTTAAGTCTTAAGGCTTAAAAGCTCTTAATGTGTGTAGAAAGCGATGAAATTCTGTAAATTTCTTTGTTGATGCGCTAAGAATTGATACGGATTTCTAACGCCACGTATTAAAGCTTGATCGCTTTAATACGGATAGCTCTACTTATAGGGGGTATCCCTTGTGCTCTTTGTCATGCTTTTGCCAGACTAAAGCAAAAGTCTAAAGATCTTCTGCATGGATTCTTAGTGCAGCGCGACGTTTAGTTCAATTTTTTTGTTACTTCTAAAAGCGATCATTGCACCTGTTTTTGAGTCTTGACGGAAGTGGATTCCATGCTTTTTAGATAGCTCTCTACCTTTGTAAAGTCCACTAGGATTGATTGTGAAATCACTGTTGATCTCAGCTATTTTGCCAGCTTCTTCAGCTGTGATTTTAAAGATTGTTCCAGCTAGTACGGCGATTCCTCCATCTACGATACATCCATCGCCTAGGCTGATTCCTGTTGAGCTATTTACTCCCAGCAGGCAGTTTTTACCGATGGTTATCGGGTCGCTATTGCCTCCGCTTAGCACGCCTAGGATACTTGCGCCTCCGCCTACATCTGTCCCATCGCCGATGATTACTGATGAGCTTATGCGTCCTTCATTCATGCATGCGCCCTCTACACCGGCATTAAAGTTGATATAGCTTGCACCTGGCATCTGTGTGTAGCCACCTTTGCCTAGATATGCTCCAAAGCGTGTCTTTGCTGTATCTAGTAGTCTTATATTGTCATGCTGAGGTACGACTTGCATTAGGTAGCGTGGGAATTTATCCACATAGTCTATTGCTGGATATTCGCCACGCATTTTTAGGCGGATCTCATTTTCGCGTAGCCATGCAAGCTCGTATGGGCGATTCCCACTCCATGCGACGTTTTGAAGTAGTCCAAATATTCCATCAAGTAGCAGGCTTCTAAGCGGAGCTTTTCCTAAAGATAGGGCGAGAAGCTTCATGTAACCACTCTCCACACTCTCGCACTTTGTATCACCAAAAAGCACCACAAAGCGATACATATAAGCCCCACATTCTCCAAGGAGTCGCCCCTCGCGTTCTGCTTCAGCTAGCTCTAGCACCACTTGTATATTTTTGTGCTTTGAAGAATCGATAAGCGTCTCAGCGATAAAAGGCTCATAAATCTCTAACGCCTTTTTTATAAACTCAGGCGTAATGCCAACAATGCTCTCTTGCTCGCTTTTATAAATCTCTCTACCAAGCTTTGAAGCCTCACTAAATACAGCATAAGAGCCTAGATTTTCGCCATCCCAGTTGAGAATCGGATACGTTGCTTGTAACACTTTTTCGCCACTTCCTAGGTCAACTCGGCAAATACCAAACCCAAGCGGTGCGCGATAGCCTTTTTGTGCGCTAAATCCACTCACAAAGTTTTTAAAATCTTCAACACTCATCAAATCTCCTTTATTGATTTAATCTAAGAATCTCGCCCTATTCGCCAAATCTGACTGTAATCATGCCACAAAAGCCCTCGCCCTTGTAAAACTCAGCGCGAAAGCTATTCGCCTTTTTATCGATGGAGAATCTGGGTGTAATATCCCCTTTGTGTATCAAAATCTCATCTTGAGAATTGTGTCTTTTTGTGATTAATCCTATCACATTGACGCGTATGCCATCGTGCGCCTTAATTAAAAACGTATCTTTTGGATTGATAATTTCACCAAATTTTACTTTTGTGCTTTTGCCATCTATTTCGATTTTTGCTTCGTCCACATCACAAGAATCGTCAAAATGCTGTGGCATTAATCTTGTTGCGACTATATTTCCTATCATAATGTCATATCCACCAGCTCGCTTTCTAACAGCCCCTAAAGGGTGTGAAAATTCAAAGTGATTCTCGCCATTTTTCATCGGGACAAAGCGTAAAATCTCGCGCACGCTTTCAAGCGGAATCGTAATATTTTTGTTTATTTTTAGTTCGCCATAGTGCTTTATGATTCTTCTAAGTTCATCTAAGTTTAGTTCAAAATCTCGCTCATACTCTATTCCCATTAGCTTCATTAGCTCTTCTATTGAGCGTAGCTGATAGTAGACTTTTTGATCTAGCTCACTGATATTTTTACTGGTTTCGATGGCGAGTGCTGGTTTTAGATGCGTGATAGCATAGAATGTAAGAGATGTTTTCATCTCCTCATCTTTGAATTTGGTTTCAGTGTTTTTGGTGTTAAAAGAGTGATAGTCTTTGGCTAGATTTTCGTTTAGATTCTTGCTCATTGTGAGTGTTATTTCATCTAGATTTCCAAATTTAACATCATTTATACTTTTTTGATCGATGATATATGCCTGTCCCCATGCACGTGGATTGAAGATCGCATTTTCCCACTTGTTACGATAAAAGCCATGCCCATCATGTAAGTTTATGACAAAATCAACACTCTTATCAGTGACGATTCTTTTAATATCCTCTACGATTGCAAAATCTTCATCGCTCCGTTTAATGCTTGCAAATTTACGATTCATATCGCCATAGATTCCTCGTTTGTTCTCTATGATGCTGTCGAAGTTTAGATTTGGCACGACCCAAAGCGACCCCTTGTTTATCTTATAGTGCTGAGTGATGATAGCTGGAGCGAAGTATCCGCCCGGCTCATCTCCGTGCACTCCGCCAATGACCAATAGGCGATTGCCTTCTCTCTCTCCCAAAAGCTCATAAAAGCTAAAGTGCCTCTGTGCTGAAAAGAGTGATATTGTCAAAGCTACAAAAAGTGTAAAATATTTCATGAGATTCCTAATGTTTTTATTGTAATCCTAGCGATGGATTCCTAAAATCAAGAATTCACGCCAAAATATCCATGGAGAAAGCCATGCAAAAAGAGATAAAACGTTGTGGCTGGGTAAAGCTAAACGATCCGCTCTATATCGCGTATCATGATAATGAGTGGGGCAAGCCTCTGTATAATGATAGTGAGATTTTCGCTCTGTTGGCGTTAGAATCGCAACAAGCAGGCTTGAGCTGGCAGACGCTCCTGCATAAAAGAGAGGCGTATATGAGGGAGTTTAGCGGGCTTAGTATTGATTTTTGCGCCTCTTTGTGCGATGAGGATATAGAGGCTATTCTCATGCGTGGAGAAGTGTTAAAGAATCGTGCCAAGCTACGCGCTATTAGAGCAAATGCTATCGCTGCGAAAAAGCTGATAGATGAGTTTGGCTCGCTATCTGACTACTTTTGGGCACGTGTTGATTACACGCCTATTTATCACGATATTGAGTGTTACAAAGATGCTCCCACGCGAGATGACTTATCAGATGAGATTGCTTGGGATTTAAAAGAGCGCGGATTTAAATTTATAGGCTCGGTTACAATTTATGCCTTTTTGCAAGCCATGGGTGTGATAAACGATCATGAGCGCGATTGTGCTTTTAAGAATCGTGGCTAAAAAATATAGAAAACATAGCTCGATTCTTATATTAATTTATAATTAGATGATATTTTATTAATAATTTTTCTAAAGTTTTTAAGTTGAATTCCGATATGCTTATCGTGATACAAATATGTAAGGAGTTTAGTTATGAATAGAAGTGGTTTTACGATGATCGAGCTAGTGTTCATTATTGTTATTCTTGGTATTTTAGCGTCTGTCGCTGTGCCAAAGATGGCAGCAAGTCGAGAAGATGCAAAGATAGTTTCTGTCAAGCAGGATATCGGGACTATCACACAGGCTATCCCAGCTATGGCTATGAGCCAAGGTGCTAGTAATGTAACTGCTTTCAGTAATGCGGTATCTCTAAATGCTGGAAACTGGACGCCAGTGGATACTGGATCGCTTGCAACTTCGAAAAAAATCAGAAGCAATATAGGCACGGGAGGCGCGATTGGAACTAATGCTAATACATGCGTGGTCATTGAAATTATGACTAATAGCAACGGTGAATCTACTGTAGCTGGTGTTAAGATTCCACCTCTTGCAAAATATATTCGAATTGATGCCAAAGTCACTGATAGTGTGTGCAAAAAAATTATAGATACAACACCGGTTGTAATCCCTCTAACTGGTAGTAGCGTTAACTTTAACTAAAATACTCTTTGTATTCTGACCTCGCCCCATTCCCATGGGTGGGGTCATTTTCTCCATATTCTCTCTTTTTTAATTCTAGATTCTTCAGATCTCCCACTGTTTTGCTTTTGTTGTTTTTGCTTCTTGTGATTGAGCTATTTCCCCGTAGTGTGTAAGCTTTTCGCGCTATAATGCCTTCTTACAAAAACAAAAGGAGAAACCTTGGCACTCGAAAACAATCAAGTAGTTTCAATCGAATATGAAGTGAGAGAACACGGAAGTGATGAAATTATCGATAGCAATTTAGGTGGCAGACCACTTGAGTTTATCCTGGGCGGTGGGCAGGTCATCGCTGGATTAGAAAATGCCCTAGTAGGTGCAAATATCGGTGATAAGCTGAGTCTGACAATCGCACCAGCAGATGCATATGGGGAGCGATTTCAAGAGTATGTACAAGAGGTCGAAAGAGAGCAGTTTGAGGGAATCGAACTAGTGCGCGGTATGACGCTATTTGGTCAGGGTGAGGGTGGAGAGACTGTGCAAGTCATAGTTGAGGATTTTAATGATCAAGTAGTTATCATTGACTATAATCATCCACTAGCTGGCAAAACACTACAATTTGAGGTTACGATTCTTGGTGCGCGCGAGGCAAGTGACAATGAGATTTTTGGTGGTTGTGGTGCGCATGAGCATGGACATGGTGGCTGCTGTGGTGGCGGCGGAGGAGAGCATGGACATGGTGGTTGTTGCAGCGGACACTAAGAATCGCGCTAGCAGGGCTTCCCTGCTATAAGCTAGTGCAAATCTAAAAAACTTCGATAAAATTTAAGCTATCCGTACAAAACAAAGGCAAGTATGTTTTAAAGTATTTCCAGTGAGATATGCTTGTGTTTTTATGGTTGATAAAAATAAGTTTTTTGCTTTTGCTTGCGATAGAGTCTTTTGTATATTAGATCTTTAGTGTTTGATTCTTGTCTGTTGATGCGCAATCTGCTACAAAGTGATATTTTAACTTGCTTAAAAGCTTTCATATATTGCTAGCTTTTAAGAGCTGATAAGATAATTTTGATGAATTTCTTCCTATTTATTCATCCTGATTTTGGCTATCTCATCTCTTAGCCTTGCAGCCTCCTCAAAGTCAAGTAGTTTTGCCGCCTCGTGCATCTTTTTTGTCATCTCTTTAATAATTTTTTCACGCTCAGTTTTTGGAATCTTCTCTTTTTTAGACGCCTTTTCGTATAGCTCACTCACGCCCTCTAGCCGTAGTTCTTCGTCTAGTTTGCGTGTTACGCTTTTTGGTGTGATTCCATGCTTTTTATTAAATTCTTGCTGCTTTTCGCGACGATAGTCTGTTACCTCCATTGCACGCTTCATTGATGGGGTTGTTTTCTGTGCAAAGAGTAGTACGCGTCCATTCAGATTCCTTGCGGCACGCCCCATCGTCTGTATAAGGCTCGTCTCACTGCGCAAAAATCCTTCCTTATCCGCATCAAGAATCGCTACTAATGACACTTCTGGCAAGTCTAATCCTTCTCTTAGTAGGTTGATTCCAACCAGCACATCAAAATCACCAAGTCGCAAGCCACGAATAATCTGATTGCGCTCAATCGCATCTATTTCTGAGTGCATGTAGCGTACACGGATTCCCAAGTCAGCATAATATTTTGTCAATTCTTCTGCCATTTTTTTTGTGAGTGCTGTGATTAGTACACGCTCGCCACGGGCGATTATGGGCTTTATCTCGTCATAGAGTGCGCTCACTTGGTTTTGACTATCGCGTACCTCGTATATCGGATCTAGTAACCCGGTTGGACGGACTATCTGTTCAGCCAGATTCTCACCGCTTAGCTCTAGCTCTTTTTGTGCAGGGGTTGCAGAGACAAATAGATAGTGTGGAGCTTTGTTTATAAACTCATCAAATTGCAGAGGGCGGTTATCAAGTGCGCTAGGCAAGCGGAAACCATGCTCGACAAGTACCTCTTTGCGGCTTCTATCGCCAGCGTACATTCCACCAAATTGTGGTAGCGAGACATGTGATTCGTCGATGATTATTAGGTATGGCTTGCCTTTGAATTCAAAGTAATCAAGCAGTGAATATGGCGTCTCACCCTCTTTTTTGCCTGTCAGATGACGTGAGTAGTTTTCGATTCCTTTGCAAATCCCAGTCGCACTTATCATCTCTAGGTCAAATTCTGTGCGACTTTTTAGTCGCTGATATTCGATCATGCGCCCCTCTTTTTGGTAAAACGCTAGACGCGATTCTAGTTCTGATTCGATAGTTTTTAGCGCTTCGTGTAGACGGTTTTGTCCGACGATGAATTGATTTGCCGCATATAAAATGTACTCATTAATCTCGCCTAAAATATGTCTATCCACGCTCTCTAGCATAGCAATTCTCTCTATTTCATCTCCGAAAAACTCGATTCTTATCACTTCATCTTCGCTGTATGCGGGATAGATATCTATCACTTCGCCATTTACGCGAAAATCGCCCCTATCAAAGTAGTTATCATTGCGCTTGTAGCCCATCTCGACTAGGCGAAGTAGTAGTTCGCGCTGGTTGATTCTCTGTCCGATGTAGAGCTTTTGTATCATCTCGACATATTCAGCGGGGCTACCTAGACCGTAGTTTGCCGATACTGATGCGACGACTATCACGTCATCATGCGCTAAGAGCGACGTGGTCGCGCTAAGGCGCAGGCGTTCTAGCTCATCATTTATTGAACTATCCTTTTCGATAAATAGGTCTTGACGTGGGATATATGCCTCTGGTTGATAGTAGTCGAAGTGTGATATGAAATACTCGACATGATTCTTCGGAAAAAATCCCTTAAATTCACTGTAAAGTTGCGCGGCAAGCGTTTTGTTATGCGTCATGATAAGCGTGGGAATCTGAAGCTCTTTTATGATTTGTGCCATTGTATATGTTTTACCACTTCCTGTTACGCCTATTAGCGTTTGATAGCGATTCCCTTTGGCGATAGATTCGCTTAGTTTCGCGATGGCTTGTGGTTGGTCGCCCGCTGGTGCATATGGCGAGCTTATCTCAAAAAGGGACATGATTACTCCAATTAAAGTGGCTGAAAAGTGATACAATTATACCAAGCTTTGTGTGCTGAAAATGCCTTTTTTTCGACACTTTGGCTGATTCTAGATTCTTAGCTTAAGGAGAAACAATGCAAGAGTATTCCTCGCCAGTAGTAAAGCTGGATGAAAAGGTCGATGCACTCATATCAAAGCTCGTAAATGCACGCGAGACAATAGAAAATTTGGAGCGTCAAAATAGCGCGCTTCGCACTGAAATAGAGCTAAAAGGTAGCGAAATATCAAGCCTGTATGAGGAGCTATCAAATAAGGAGCGGGAACTTGAAGGCGTTATAGCAAAACTTGAGGGCGCGCTTGGTGTATGAAACCGCAAAATCTGACAATCTCATTGCTGGGTAGACACTACAATATCGCACTTAGCGAAGTTAGCGAGCGCACATTTTCGGAGTTTGCTTGGCTATGCAATGGGAATCTAGATCCAAAAGAGTTATTGAAAGCATACCTAAGCAAATGCCAAGAGTGCGCTGAGATAAAGGAGGCGCTCGATTCTCTTTGTGAAAAAATAGAACAATATTGAAGTATTACAATATCGCAATACTAGGCTCAAAAGCCCCGTATCTTACCTATAAATCACCTTTGGAGCTACTCCAAAATGACGTGGTGTGTGTAAAGCTAAAAACCCGTTATGCCCTGGGCGTGGTATTAGAGATGGTGAAAGAACCTAGCTTTGAATGCAAGGAGATTCTGCAGGTCAAGAATATGAGATTCTCCGCTATGCAAGCTACTTTAGCACGTTTTATTTCGGCATATTATTGCGCTTCTTTTGGCGAGAGTTTTGGGCTTTTTACACCTTTTGATTTGGATTCTTTGGAGTGTGGTTCATATTTTTTAGGTGCAGATTCTAATCTAAAACCAATCCTTAGAGAATCCAACCAAAAGCATAGCTTTATCTCGCTTTCTGCATTGTCGCAAGCGCAAAATGAGGCATTTACATTTTTGTCAAGTCGCCAAAGCGCACTGCTTTTTGGTGATACTGGTAGCGGCAAAACAGAAATATATACACACTTGATAGCCGCCCACCTAGAGCGCGGAGAATCTGCACTATTTCTCATGCCAGAGATTAGCCTTACGCCACAAATGGAGAAGCGACTTAGAGGCTGTTTTGGTGATTTAGTCGCACTTTGGCACTCAAAGCTATCTAAAAAAGATCGACAATCCACACTGCAAAGAATTAAAAATGGTAGCGCAAAACTAATAGCTGGTGCGCGTTCAGCGCTGTTTTTGCCACTGCCTAGGCTTGGGCTTATTGTGATTGATGAAGAGCATGATGATGCCTATAAATCACAATCGCGTCCGCGCTACAATGCCAGAGATGTGGCGCTGCTAGCTAGCCAGAAGTGTGATGTGCGCGTGGTTCTGGGCTCGGCAACTCCGCTTGCCACTACCTATTATAATTTTGCTCAAAAAGGCGCGTTATTTCGCCTAAAAGGTAGACATTTTCATAGCGTAAAGCGTCTTGAGTTTGTGAGCGGGTTAGATTCTTTGACGCCTTTTGTGCTTGATTCTTTGCAAAAGACACTAAAAACTGGTAAGCAGGCGATTGTTTTTTTGCCCACCAGAGCTAATTTTAAGCATCTTCTTTGCGAAATTTGCGGTGCAGTTGTGCAGTGCCCAAATTGCAGTGTGAGCCTTAGTCTGCACAAAAATGATCGTGCGATGAAGTGTCATCATTGTGGCTTTACAAGGAGGATCCCGGAGGCATGTGATATGTGTGGAGCAGAGCTAAAGGCGCAAAGAGCTGGTACAGCGGAGGTCGCTAGCGAGCTGGAAGAGCATTTTCAGGGTGCGAGAATTGCGCGTTTTGATCGAGATTTAATCACGACAGAATCGCGCCTAAAAAAGAGTCTAGAGCAGTTTAATGCCGGTAAAATTGATATTTTAGTCGGTACGCAGATGCTATCTAAAGGACACGACTATCATAATGTAGAGCTGGTCGTTGTGCTAGGAATTGACTATCTTTTAAAGAGTGATGACTATCGTGCAAACGAGCGTGCGCTTGCGCTTTTGCTTCAATTGTCAGGTCGTAGTGGCAGAAGGGAGTCTGGTCGCGTCATAATCGAGACGTTTCATGAGGGGTTTTTTAGTCAGTTTATAGATGATTATGAGGCGTTTATAAAATATGAGTTAAACGGCAGGAATCGTCTCTATCCGCCATTTCAGAAGCTAGGGCTTTTGTGGTTTGAACACAAAAGCCAGGAGCGCGCTAAAAGTTCATATTTAGCGAGCTTAGAGCTACTATCGACAACGGGAATTGAGATAATAGGGCATGGGGCAGCACCAATTGAACGACTGGCGAATCGTTGGCGATTCCTCATTTTTGCGCGGGATAAGAGTCCAAAAAAACTAATCCAAGCCCTAATTTACGCGCGTGGTGAGCTAGGTGAGATAGATATAGATCCAGTGGCTTTTAGCTAGTGTCTGCAAAATAGATCAATATAGTCTAGCTCGTTATCTTTTTGTGCTATCTTTAAAATATCGCTCCTCTTAACAATCTGCATTTTGTACTCTATTTTGAAAAGCCAAACCATTGCTCTTGCTAACTCCTCTGCGTGCATGGGGGAATATTTTTTAAAGAATCCAAGTGAGTTTAGCCATTTTAACAGGGCAATTTCTATCTTTTTGCTAACTCTAGTAGTGTGCAGTCTAATTAGTGATGGCGGTCGTAAAATGTATGTTTTTTCAAAAGAGAGCTTAATGATGGATTCTTCTAATTTGCCTTTTATGTGCGGGTAAAAGATCCTTGAGTGAGAATCTGCACCAATTGATGAGACTAGGATTATATGTTTTGTACCAGATTTTTGCGTGCTTTACGATTTTATATTGATATGTAAAACATACGCGATATTGCGTCTCTTTGCTAACAGCATCTTTTGGCGTCGTGCCGAGTGCCTAAAAAGTACATCGCTACAAAGTAGGTGTGCAAAGCTAGCCATATCATCAAAATCTACGATGTGTAGGCGTAGCTTTTTGTGCGCGATACCCAAATCATGCCTAGCAAACGCTACGACTTCGCTAAAGTCGCTATCTTTTAATGGTCTTAGCAGAAGGGTCTGCTCAGTTGCGCCACTTGCGCCTATAATTAGTGCCTTTATTTTATATCACCACGCGTCTAATTGTTGGTGAAAGCCTGGTTAGCACCTCATAAGGAATCGTCCCAACTACCGTTGCAACCTCGCGTGCATTGCGCATAAGGCAGATTTCATCTCTCTTGCTTATCACGCTTATGCAGTCCATTGACACGCGTGGCAAAATCATCTCTCCATCACCAGTGTTTAGCGTGTGATTCTCATTTAATCTGAAGAATCCATCGCCATATCCAATATCGTATGTCGACACAGAGGAATCGCACATAAGCTCGCTTACACCACCATAGCCGATTCTAGCACCACGTTTGAGATTTTTTGTCGTTATTTTGTGTGCATAAAGAGATAGAACTGGACGCAGATCAAAGTCGTCAAGAATCGTGCTATCAGCACAATGATAGCCATAGATAGCTATCCCAAATCGCACGATATCATCATCTATTTCCTTGCTTCTTAATGCGCCACTTGAGCTAAGCGAGTGAAATCGCACGCCAGGGATTCCTTGTTCTTTTGCAAATGCTTGCACGCGATTCTTTACTTCGCTAAAACGTCGTTGCTGAGTGAAAAATTCACTTCCAAGCTCATCACCATAGCCATTGTGCGCCATTACACCACGCAGTCTTAGTGCACGATTTTTTATTATTAAAAGCGCGCTAGGAAGCTCATCAATGGAGATTCCATTGCGATACATGCCTGTATCAATTTTTATCTCAAAGCTCCTATTTTGCGGTATTTTCTCTAGTTGGTCTAGTGAATGTATCACTGCGTTTACATTTTGTGGCGCACTTATTTCTACTTCTCCATATAGTGCGCTAACATCGCTAAAGTATGGCGCAACAGCCACTGCTTCTGCGCTATTTTTGACAAAAGCACTCTTGATTTTTGCCTTGTGTGCTAGCTTTGCCATCTCTAATAATCCATGTCCGTATGCGTTATCTTTTATTACGACAGCGAGCTTTTCGCGTGTGCCTACATGCGCACTCAAAGTATCTATGTTGTGAAAAAATGCCGCACTATCTAGCCGTATTTCTGCCATTTTCACTCCTTTATTTATCTCTTTTGCCAGTGATATTTTGGATCGTCTTTGATGGGGATCCAGTATAGTTTTGATGAGTTGCGCCATGGATCTAGCACGATTCCATCTAGTGGATTGCCAGAAGTTGGGAATACTGATATGGCCGTATGTTCATTGCTTTGATCTAGGTTTGCCACAATGAATTCAAAGCGTAAAGTTTTAGAATTTAGCGAGCGCAAATGGCGTGCTAAGTCCTCTGCCCACTGATAGCATAGTCCACGCTCCTTTGCGCCAATATTTACTAAGAAATTGTGAAAAAGCGGCGGATATGCGAGTGCGTATTTATGCGCTAGCTTTTTGGGATAAGAGTGTGATTCTTGTGCTATTTGTGTCGCTTCGCTTGGATTTATATTACTGGATAGTGTTAGGAGTTTGTGAGCGAGCCTCTGCGCGGAATCTTCCTCGGTTTTTGTTAATAAGAGTGTTTCATGCTTTACCGAACATGCACTAAAAACTGTGATAAAAAGTATATAAAAGAGGAATCGCATAGTATCTCCAAAGGCTAAAAGGCGTGATTTTACCATGTCAATTCTGATACAATTTACACTCTAAATAGAAAGTTTAAGTAAAGGATTTTTATGAAAACTAGAGCAATTAGCATCGCGCTTATCTCTTCACTTATGACTACAGGTGCGTTTGCAAAAAGCTTTGAAGAGAGTCTAGAGACGCTACTAAAGACACAGATAGGTATGCCAGCTAAAGTGGTAAAAAGCTACGACTTGGAAGGGTTTAGCGGTGTTAAATTTGTAAGTGTTGAGAGCGCTACAAGTGCACAACGCTTCCCGCTTTTTGCTTCAAAGGATGGAAATAGCATTATTGGATTCTCAAATTTATTCTTTACTCAAAGCGCAAAGGACAATGAGACAATCCAGCAAGCGATAAAAGAGATCCAAAAATTTAATGAAAGTGCCAAAGATAGAAAGCTGACAGAGATTTTTAAATCGATTCCAGATGAGCGAGTGGTAAATTTAAAATCAACAAATAAAAATGCGACAAAAACTTACATTATCGTGAGCGATCCAGAGTGTCCGCACTGTCGTAGCGAGCTAAAAAAGATCGAAGAGAAGCTAGAGAGTGGTCATGTGAAGTATATCCTTGCTCCAGTTGGTGCACGCACGGCTTTTGTTAAGGCTCAAATTGCGATGGATGAAATTAAAAATGCAAAGAGTGATAATGAAAAAATCTCATCTCTTCGCAAAGTTTATGCTGAAAATTACAAAGTTTCTGATTTAAATCGTGCGACAAAAGAGATTGATGAAGTGGCAGAAAAAATATATTCAAGTGGGCTAATACGAGGCGTACCATTTGTTTTTGAAATGCACTAAATACACCAAATTCAAAGAAACTAGGCAAATTAGAGACTATCCAAGAGGGAATTGTATGCCATATTTAGCAAAAAAAGTCTCAAGTAAGGAGTTGCTCTAAGCGCTATAAACCCGCGTTCAAGGAGAATAAAATGAAAGAGAATATACGCGATTTTGTTGCAGCCGCGCTTAGGGAGGATCTAGGGCGTGGCGATCTGTTTGAGCTTTTGGGGATTAGCGAATGTGTGCAGGCAGAGATTATTGCCAAGGGATGTGGGGTTTTTTCTGGAAGAATCTATGCCAACGAGCTATGCGAAATGATGGGAATAGAAGCATTATTTGCCCTTAAAGATGGTGAGGAGTTCGACGAGGGGAGGGTGCTTGTCGTGCTAAATGGTGAATTTACCACGCTTTTAAAGGTTGAGCGCACTCTATTAAACATACTTCAGCATAGCAGCGGAATTGCAACCCAGACGAGAAGATTTGTAGATAAAATCCCAGAAGCTAGTAAAATGAAGCTCCTAGATACACGCAAGACTCGTCCGCTACTTAGGGCTTTTGAGAAGTATTCTGTAAGAAGTGGTGGCGGAGTGAATCATCGCTTTGGGCTTGATGACTGTCTAATGCTAAAAGATACACATATGCGTCATGTTGTAAATCTTGCCGAGCTAATAAAGGATGCACGCAAAAAAATCCCATGGACATGTAAAATAGAGGTCGAAGCAGAGAGTGTTCATCAGGCGATTCTTGCGGCAGAAGCTGGTGCTGATATAGTGATGTGCGATAATATGAGCATCCATGATCTTGAGGAGTGTATAAAATATAGAGAGCGTCATGCTCCGCACCTCTTATTAGAGGTTAGTGGAAATATCACAGAAGATGATATTGCATTTTGTGCGCGGCTTGGATTTGATGCCGTTAGTAGCGGTGCGCTCGTACATCAAGCGCGCTGGATAGATATGAGTATGAAGATGAAATGAGTGAGCGAGAGACAATATTTATCTCTGCACTTGAAGCTAGTGGCGCAACTAGCGGTATAGGTGATGATGGTGTAGAGATTGGTGGGCTTGTATATGCGATGGATTCTTTTTGTGAAGGGGTGCATTTTAGGCGTGAGTGGCTAAGCTTGGAGCAGATTGCATATAAGGCACTCGCTATAAATGTCTCTGACCTTTATGCTATGAATGCAACTCCAACGCACGCACTACTTTCAGTGGCGATTCCTCCTAATTTTAGCTCACATGATACACGCATATTTGCGCGTGCTATTTCTAATTGTGCGCGTGAATTTAGTGTGAGAATTATTGGAGGTGATACTATTGTTGCTCCATTGCTTAGCTTAAATTATACACTCTTTGGTAAGGCTAGTAAGAAGACACTTACACGAAAAGGGATAAAAAAGGGCGATCTTCTAGCTTATACTGGGATTCTTGGTGATTCTAAAAGGGGGCTAGGAATCCTAATGCGTGGTGGAAGAATCGCTAACCATTCGCGCTTTGTACGCCCGATTCTTCGACGTGGGCTTATACGTGATCTTGCACCATTTGTACGCGCTGGAATGGATATTTCAGACGGGCTATTTTTTGAGCTATCAAGGCTCTCAAAGATTAATAGCATCGGGTTTAGGTTTTTTAAAAAAATAGATCAAAGAATCGGCACAAGTGGCGAGGAGTACGAAATGCTTTTTGCGTTTTCAGTGCGCCATCTAGCGCGCGTAAAGAATCTCGCCAAAAAACACCGTGTAAGACTTAATATTTTCGCCAGAGCTGTGCACGGTAGGTATGCACCGCACTTGCACGGGCATCATGCATAGTGGCTTTGAGCATAATTTATTGCTAGAAGTGTCGCCCAAGCGAGATTGTATTCATAGATGTAAGTTTTTATCTCGAAGTGATTTTAAATATAGACTTAAACTAGTGTTGGTAGATTGCACTATTGTTTTGTTTTTATCTTTTGGAGATGGGATTAAAGTACAGAATCGCAAGAGTGCGCATCGCATAAAGACGTTATCGCCCCAAATATAGAATCTTTATTAAGCCATCGTTGCTAGCCATTTGCATAGGCGATAATTTTACCTGGTATATCATCAAGGGGCACGACCTCACTTATTCCGCCTTTTTCAATGGCTTTTTTGGGCATGCCAAAGACTACGCAACTAGCTTGGTCTTGAGCGATCGTGTGTGCACCGTTATCAAAGAGCTCCTTTATTCCAATGCTGCCATCATCTCCCATGCCAGTTAGAATCACAGCTAGTGCATTTTTGCCTGCGGCGTTGTTACCGCTTCTAAATAACACATCGACACTTGGCTTGTGGCGACTGATACGCTCGCCATCTACGCACTTCACGAAGTATGTGCCACCCACATTTTCTATAACTATATGCCTATCTCCTGGGGCTAGGTAAGCGTGAGAATCTTTTAGCTGTTCACGAGAATCGACTTCTAGTACTGTGAACTCTGAGATGCTATTTAGGCGTTGTGCGAATGATGTGGAGAAGCCTTTTGGGATATGCTGGACAATGACAATAGGTGGAAGCCCTGCTGGTAGTTGTGGGAATATCCGAGTGAGCGCCTCAACACCACCAGTTGATGAGCCAATTAAAATTAGCTTTTTGCCATCTTTTTTGTATGGGTTAAATGGCAAGAGTATATCTGGATGGTGCTTTTTTTCAACCTCGAGTGTGGATTTGTCAAATAATTTTCCCATGTCTAGTCTCGATTCTTTACAAAAATATTCTGTCCTAGTCTATCTACGCGTTCCTGTAAGCATAAAATATGCTCTGAGTGTCCAAGATAGAGCGTGCCGCCAATTTTTAGATGGCTAAAGAGTCGCTCCAAAATCTTCTTTTGATCTTCGACTTTGAAATATATCAGCACATTGCGACAAAAAATCACATCAAACTCATTTTTGGCAAATGGATACTTCTCAGAAAATAGATTCATTGTTTTAAATGTGATTAGTGACTTGAGTATGTTTTTTGCAATCATCTCTATCTCTTTTTTGCTACCTGGAATCTGTTTGATATCAAAATATCGTTCAAGCTCAAGCCATGTTGGGAGCTTATTTAGCGTTGTATCGACGATATATTTGCCTTTGCGCGCGGTTTCTAGGACGTTTGTATCTATATCTGTAGCGACTATTGAGGCGTTAAAACAGTCGGTTCTATAGATATCCTTTGCGTGCATTAGCGTTGCGGCAATGCTATATGGTTCTTCGCCTGTGGAGCTAGCAGAGCAATAGATTTTTATCGGGCTTTTCTCGCGACAAAAGCGAGGCAATATCCTATCCACCATGTCTGTAAAATGAAAGCCTTCGCGAAAAAAATCTGTTTTATTTGTTGTAAATGCATTTATGAATTCCTGCTTGCACCTACCTGAGCTTAGTTCGCGGAGAATCTCTTCAAAGCTGTTTACTTTTATCTCTCTAGCTAGCTTCTCGATTCTATTTATGATTAGAGAATCTTTATTATTGGAGAGATGAATTCCTGTTATCTTGTATATCTCAGCGCGCACTCGCTCAAGAGCCTCTTTTGACATCGTTATCACGAGTACCCCTTTAACCAGTGCTCATTGCTATCTAGCTCGCTTACTATTTGACCTATCTCTTGATATCTATTCCAGTAGTACTCGACAAACTCCCGCACGCGTCTATTTATAGGCTTAAATTTATAAGAAGAATCGCGCTCCATGTAGCGCGCCAAAAATTCACCGGATTCGCGTTTGGCTAGGTAGTGTATGGCTAGATTCTCGTATGTTTTTATGTAGAGTGATTTTAGATTTTCGTAGTGTGTTTCATCTAGTGCGATTCTTAGTTTTTCTCCATCAAAGAAGATTGTTTCGCTCTCAAATAAAAGATCCAGATGTATAAGTCCCTCACAGTAGTATGGCATTACTTCGTTTTGTTCCATCCATGCTACAAGCCCAACTGCGCGCTTGATAATGTCCATCATAAAAGCCTTGCGAAGAGTCGGAATCTCGTGTATAAAAAAGTTTACAATTCCTCCGCTTGTCGCTTTGAACTCTTCTAGATTTTTGAATTGTCCTTTGCTATTCATCACTAGCTCGCTATCTTCATCGATAAAAAAGATATGTCCAAATTCATGTCCAATAGTCGAAATCTCATACAGGTGGTGCCACTCAGTTTCTCGCTTAAAAAGAATCTCGCGTGAAAATTCTAAGAAATCTTGTGGAAAAATCTCATCGCTAAGCTTCATAAATGGTCTGTGCCTACTGCTCTCTAGTACACGATCTGGGAATGCAAAAATTTTTTTACCAAGCTCTTTTGATACACACTCATCATTTGGTACGACTTGCGCGGAGAATAGCCCGCCCAT
Source organism: Wolinella sp. (assembly GCA_052170135.1). GTDB lineage: Bacteria > Campylobacterota > Campylobacteria > Campylobacterales > Helicobacteraceae > Wolinella. The sequence goes on along the minus strand of JBQNBC010000008.1, from coordinate 44,253 downwards.
CTCAGCTCCATAATATAGTGCTGGTATCCCAATGTATAGCTGTGTGCGCTCTATTGATGCGAGTGTGAAATCACGTATTTGTCTAAACTCATGTGAAGAATCCAGCCTATCCATGTAATTTATAAAGCACTCTTTCATCTGCTCTTTTATCGGAAGTGCGTTTTGATTATTTACGCGAGACAGGCGCAAATCCCATTCAGGCGCGACTGCCTTTCGGAATCTATCCTCATAATATTCTAATGGATGTCCCGGCTGAAGTGGTGTTTTGATATCCATCCATGCTCTATCCACATCTTGCCATCTTTGCAAAAGCATTGAAGAATCCGACTCTAAAAATGCGCTTCTAATCGCGCTAAAATATCGTACATACGCACTTTTTGCACCATAGACTCCATCACCTTCATTTTCTAGCTCTTTTATCAACCTAGAGAGTTTATAGGCGATGTTATCTATCTCGTGTTTAAAGGCCATGCTGTATGGAATTGCACGGTAGACTCCAGCAGCATCTTTTTTAGGAATTGAATAACTTCTGTCGCTTTGTGTGCTCTCATTTGCGCTTTGAAGCACCTCAAGAATCTTTGCCTCATTGTTGTCAAAATCACGCATCAAAGAGGCATTTATCCCATCGATCAGATCAAATTGCCACGCAAAATAGAGCTTGTTCATAGCGATTCCTACTTCGTGGATTCCCCTGAGGAGCGCACGATAAAACGGCGTTAATAGCTCGCTATCTTCCATATTTTGGAGTAATTCTTTATGTGTATTTGTGTGAAAATTACTCACCCAAAGTAGCACACATTTTTTAATCTCGATAATTTCAGCTTCACTTTTTTGTGCACGTTTTAGCACTTGAAGTAATGCGCCCTCTTGCAGATTTATTAGTCGTGTGCCCAGTGCGAGGAGATTTTCGCTTGTTGGAGCTAGGTCTATTTTTTCTAAAATATCGTAAAAAGTAGCCAGGTTTTCGTTGTGCGTATCACTTGGATTCTTTGCCTCATTTTGAAGCAGTGCATAGAGACTATTGATTTTTGCATCTCGCTCCTCAAAAAGCCTATAAAGTGTCTCTAAATCGTGCGCAAAAATTGCTCTCATCTCCCATCCTTTAGCACTTCATAAGCACTGTTTATCTCTTGCAGCTTTTTTGTTGCGCCATCTATCATTTGCTTGTCCATGCCTTTGCCTTGCAATATATCTGGGTGGTGGAGCTTTACTAGCTCTCTGTATCGTGATTTTACACGTGCTTGGGTTGCTTCTTCCTCTCTTAGCTCAAAGATTTTTAGAGCCTCCTGTTTTGATAGCTTATCGCCCTTTTTGCTAAAAAATCCTTCAAAGTCATCATATATTTTATTAAAATCGGCATTGTCAAGCTCTAGATATGCAGCAATGTCTATGATTGATTCGCGCTCGCTTTGGGCTAGATTCCCATCGGCATATGCTATTGTGAGGAGAAATTCAATAATCTTTAAACGCTTCTTGTATTCACCTTTTGTCAATCGTGCAAAATCAAGTGCCAAAAGTTCAATGTTTTCGTCGCTTGCTTGCTCGCGCACAAATATCTCACCAAGAATCTTGCGTGCCTCTTTTGTATCTATAAACTCGCGCGAAAGGTCATCGAGCATATTTTCTACTAGCTCCACCTCCAGCGGAGATATGACGCCATCTGCACGCGCTATTTTTGCCATTAGTGCTGCGATGATGCCAAACTCAGAGCGTTCTATTTTTGTGCGTTCGTTGACCTGCGAGTATGGATCTTCGAAGCTCTCATAGTCGCTATTTTGTTGTGTGCGCAGACTGCCATGTGAGTTTGGATTTGCAAAATAGTCTTTAAAACTCCTATAGGTTAGCACCAAAATAACAATCACTACAATAAGTAAAATATTTTCCATGTATCTACCTTATTCACTTTTTTTATATTAGATTCTTACTGGGCATGACTGTTGTAGCCTACAGCTTAGCTTAGTTTTGTGGCTCAATGTTTCCCTTTTGCACATCGCCATTGCTCATCATTTTTTCTAGATCTGATGTGTCGCTTGATCGCTTTTTGGTTATCGCGCTAAAGAATCCAGCCTGCGCTTTGCTTAGATTCTCTACCGCAGTGCAGTTCTGCGCATCATAGCGCATAGCGATACTTTTTATATCCTCGTATGCGACTATGGTTTTATTATCTCTTTTGTAGATTAAAAACTTAAGTGGTAGCTCAAGCGCGATGCGTGGTGCACACTGCATGAGCGGTGTTCCTGCTTTTGGTGCGCCAAAAATCACTACACTTGATTCCTCTAGCGCGAGATTTGCATCTTTGGCTAGCTTGTCATGTTGGATGATCTCAAAAATATGTACACCCTTTGATGTAAGAATCCGAGCTAAATTTTCCACAGTTTTATCTACACCACTTTCGCTTATGCCCTCGATTAAATTCCCGCTACCAAAGCCAAAAGAAGCCGACATGAGTAGGAGCGCAAGCAACCTCTTCAATCATAATCCTTTTCATTTTTTGCTAATTATAGAGCAAAAGACAGGAATCTAAAAATGTAAAATTTTTCTTACTTTTTTGATAAAAAGATGACTTTTGCTTAATGTGTACTATGTTTTGTAACGAGAGTTTGTGTGCCACTTCTGTGTCGATTCTTTTGTGTTGTAATCTTTTTGGATTTGGGTGGCGACTTGGCTATTTTAATTTATATAAAGCGTATGGACTAGATTGTTTTGTCCTACTTTGAAAACCCGTATGTACGCTACCATGATAATGGTGCTGTATCGCCATTTGTAAAAAGGCTGTGAGGGTGAAAATGCTCAAGGGTGCAAAAAGCTCAAGCATTAGTGGAAGAGTAGGGTGATTTTGTTTAGATTTGTGTTTTTTGGATTCTTTGCTATTAAGGAATTCAGTAACCGGTCTGTATGCGCTATGAAGTCCTCACTTAGCACTATAGTCATTCATCTCTCTGATATATAGGAAAATTGCGCCAAGTTCTGATTTGTCTAGGTGGTACTTTGGCATGACTTTGTTATCTTTTGTCATTGCGCTTTCAAATTCATCTTTTGAGAGTCTGTTTATAGCAGGGGCGATCAGTGCTTTATCTTTGCCTTTGTGGCGATATTTTGCGATAATTGAGCCTTCGCCCTCCTTGCCGTGGCAGTTTATACAGCCGATTCCTCGCGGATTTTCATAGAGCATTTTCCCGTATTCGAAGTTTGTAATAAAGCTTTCATCATCAGCAAATAATACCAATGGTACTAGCCACCAAAAGCCCCTCATATGCGCCCTTTTAAGCAAAAAATATCAGTTTTTCTGTGATAATAGCTGACTTCACTTTTAAAGGCGATAAATGCACCTGCTTGATGGAAAATCCCTTGCGTTGGAGATTGAGACGGAGATTAAAGAGGATGTTAGATTCCTCGCACAGGAGCGTGGTATCACTCCTGGACTTGCTGTTATTTTAGTGGGAAGCGACCCGGCGAGCCAAGCATATGTAAATATGAAAGCTAAAGCATGCAAGCGTGCTGGAATCTACTCTATAACGCACGAAATGCCAGATACAACGACTGAATTGCAACTGCTAAATGCTATTGCGATTCTTAATAATGATCCAAATATCGATGGCATTCTTGTGCAGTTGCCACTACCTAAGCATATTGATACGGCGAAGATTCTTGAGGCCATTGCTCCTCAAAAAGATGTAGATGGATTCCACCCACAAAATATTGGAAAAATCACAGCTAATTTAGATGGATTTGCCCCAGCTACACCTATGGGGGTGATGCGACTGCTGAAAAAATACAATATCAATCCAAAAGGTAAAAACGCTGTCATAGTTGGGGCTAGCAATATCGTAGGAAAGCCGATGGCAGCGCTATTGCTAAATGCAAATGCCACGACAACGCTTTGCCATATTTATACGCAGGATTTGGCGCGTCATACTCGTGAGGCTGATATTTTGTGTGTTGGTGTTGGCAAGCCAAACCTAATCACAAAAGATATGGTCAAAGATGGTGCAGTTGTTATCGATATTGGAATTAATCGTCTTGAAAATGGCTTGCTTGTAGGTGATGTGGATTTTGAGGATGTTTCACCAAAATGCTCATATATCACACCCGTGCCAGGTGGCGTAGGACCTATGACTATCGCTTCGTTGCTGGAAAATACTCTAAAAGCAGCAAAAATGAGAGGAATCGTTCGATGAGATTCTTGACAAGGCTTTACACCTTTGCGAATAGTTGGATAGGGACGATAATCATCGTTCTTGGGATTATCTTTTTTGTCGCTCAGGCATTTGTGATACCTAGTGGAAGTATGATTGGGACGATGCTAATTGGTGATAACTTGTTTGTTAAGAAGTTTGCATATGGGATACCTACACCGAGGATTCCTTGGCTTGAAGTAAAGGTGCTACCAGACTTCAATGGCAATGGGCACTTGATTGATGGCGAGCGACCAAAGCGTGGAGATATTGTCATATTTCGATTCCCGCTTGATGAGAAGATACACTATGTTAAGCGAAATATTGCTTTAGGTGGCGATGAGGTGGTCTATGCTGAGGATGGACTCTACTTTCGACCTAGTGAAGGCGATGAGTATATAAGTGCTAACTTCCCAAATTCACAAACACGATACTTTTTTGGCAAGCTTTTTGTTTATGATCCATATATGGAGAAGCACAATGGAATTCACTACGAGAAAAAATCGATGAATGCATTTGCGCAAATGCTTGCATATAGTGCTGTTGGACAACTATTTATGACGATGCATCGCGGAGCTGATGGTGAGATATTTTTCTATCACAAGGTGGAGCGAGATCACTTTTTCATGATGGGCGATAATCGCGATAATTCAAATGATTCTCGCTTTTGGGGTAGTGTGCCGTATAAAAATATTGTCGGAAAGCCGTGGTTTATCTATTTCAGCTGGGATGGTGATTATAAAATCCGTTGGGAGCGCATAGGTCGTTCTATCGAGAAGTTAGAAGAGATGGGAATTGCAGGAAGAGAATCCTTGCACGAGGTAAAGTAAAGTGATAGAGGTTGAGGGTATAGAGCCTATTTATCAAATCATCACGATGATTTTGGCACTGTTGGTTGCCATTATCGGGCATGAGGTGATGCATGGATATGTGGCGTATCGATATGGTGATTTTACAGCGTATCGTGCTGGCAGGCTAAAGTTAAATCCGATAGTTCATATTGATCCTGTGGGCTCGATTCTTGTGCCAGGACTTCTCTATTTTTCTGGTGCACCTTTTATATTTGGCTGGGCAAAGCCAGTGCCAATAGACACACGCACGGTCATAGAAAACGGTGGATATAATGCCGCTATTTACGTATCTTTAGCTGGTATTGCATATAATTTCGCACTCGCACTCACTTCTGCGACATTACTTGGCTTGATAAGCGTGGATGGGTTTAGTTCTGCCATGATTGCTCTATTTTTAGTTCATTTGACGATATATAATGTGGTGCTTGGAGTTTTTAATCTCTGGCCGATTCCTCCACTTGATGGCTCGCATACACTAGGCTATTTCTGCCTAAAACAACGGTCTTACACAATTCCTAATTTATTTGATAGATTAGGTGGTGCTGGCATGATCGTTATTGTTGTCATTTTGGCTACCCCGCTTTCTAGTTACTTTTTCTACCCCGTAAGGCTTATACTTGGCTATCTTTTGTAGTATTTTTTTGTTTCTTGATGTCAAGCCCATGCTATATATGCATGGCACTACAAGAATTGCCTAGTAAAAATTTAACTAAATACTAGAAATACGCGCTTTGAGCGACTATAAAATATAAGTTATTTTTAAAAGCCACGCAATATCTCTATCGTGCGGAGAGTTACTATAAGATACTTAAATTTTATACACTTTGATTCCCAAAATGGGAATCAAATAGAAATTCTAGAGTAAGTGGTCTTGGAGCTATTTTTCCTCTTCTTCTAATGTTTTGGAATCTGGAGTGACTTTGCCTTGATAGAGCATGTGGTGCCATAGGCTGAAGCCTATTAGAGCTGCGCCTGCCCCTACGTGTAATCGTCTCATTGAGCGATTCTTTAGAAAAAATGCACTACCAACAGTCGCTACTATTGCGCCAACCATTCCAATTTTTGCAATCTCACGTTTTTCTTCAAGATTCCACACGCCCTCTCCTTTTTCTGCAAATCTTTTTTATCTTCTTGCCGCTACTTTTGTACGTTTCATAGACGAGAATCGCAGTCAAAATCGCAACAATAGGCATAAAAAATGGCACTTTATTGTTCCTTTTTGTTTTTTACTTTGACGCCATTTAGCGCACTTAGTAGTAGCCCGATTGTAGTTCCGTTGTGCAACAACGCTGTACGCACTGGACTAAGCCATCCAAGAGCAGCTGCACCAAGAATCGCGCTGTTAATTCCAAGCGTTGCTTTGAAGTTTGTATGTACTTTCTCAAGCGTTGCATTTGCAATTTCTTTCGCTTCTGCTACAGCGGAGATATCATCGCGTAGTAGCACAACATCAGCCGATGCCTTTGCGATATCAGCACCATTGTGCATACCTATCCCAGCATGTGCTTTCATGAGTGCTGGGGCATCATTTATGCCATCACCGACAAATGCTACCTTTTTGCCCTCTGCTATTAATTTCTCAAGAATCTCAGCCTTTTGCGTAGGTAGTAGCTCGGCAAAATACCTATCCACTCCAATGCTCTCAGCCACTTCTTTTGCTTTGTCTGTGCTATCGCCAGTTAGCATTACTATCTCTTTTACACCACACTTTTTGAGTTGTTTTAGGGTTTCAGCAGCATTTGGGCGCACCTCATCTTTTAGCATTATCACACCTAAAAGCTCTCTGTCATAACCAATGTAAAGTGGCATGAAACCGCTACTTAGATAGTTATTTAGCTCAAGTTGGTGGCTGGAGAAATCAATCATCTCATCGTCTTCCAAGAAGTGCCTACTGCCAATTACTACGCTTTTCCCATTAACTTCAGTTTTTACTCCATGCGCAACGATGAATTCAACTTCGTCATGATGCATATGGACAAAATCGCGCTCTTTGGCTGCTTTGACGATGGCTTGTGCTACTGGGTGAAAGTAGTGCTCCTCAGCGCTTGCTGCAAGGTTGAGAATTGTCGTTTCGTCCCAGTCGCTACTAAATGAATGTACCTCTATGACCTCTAGCTCGCCTTTTGTGAGTGTGCCAGTCTTGTCAAATACAAAAGTATCCACACTATGAAGTGCTTCAAGACTTTTAGCACCTTTTATGATAATGCCCATTTTGCCAGCACTTCCGATGGAGGACTTAAACGCTACTGGAGTTGCTAGCTTAAGAGCGCATGAGTAATCTGCTTGCAATACAGAGGCAAGACGCGTTAAGTCACGACTAATGGCGTATGAAGTGAGTGCGAGTCCAAGCGTGATAGGCACCAGTCCATCTGCCATTTTTGAGGCCTCTAATTGGAGCGAGGACTTTTCTTCTAGCGAGCTTTGTATGTAGTTTTTGATTCTTGCAGTGGTTGTCTCATCGCCAACATGCTCTGCCCAGACTTTAATTCTACCTTCTTCGACTACTGTGCCAGATAGGACGCGATCACCTCTACCTTTTCGTACGGGCTCTGCTTCACCAGTCATTGAGATTTGATTTAGCATCGCTTCTCCATTCATAACATGCCCATCGACTGCTACTATCTCGCCAGCGCCAACTACTACGATGTCACCAGGCTTTACCTCGCTTATTGGCACTAGTACAGTTTCAGTGCGATTTCCTACGTGTTTTTCTAGCCAAACCTCTTCGACTTGTGGCTTTGAGAGTTCCTTAATTAAGTCATCGCTCTTGTAGACTGTCGCCTCTTCTATATATTCGCCAAGTGAAAGCATAAAGCTAGCAGAGTTTGCCGCTCTAAAATCCTTTCGATATATTGATATGGCTACGGCCATAGCCTCCAGTACTTTGGATGTGAGACCATGTGAAAACAACTCCTTGACACCATCCCATACAATAGGAGTGGAGCCAATCACAGCTGCACCCAGTTTTGCATTGCTATTTTTTAAGAATGGCTCTAAAATCAACGATGTCCCAGCGCGAACAACACCGCTGGATGATGGTATCTCTTCGCGTAGTACAATGCAGCTATCCTTTGAGGCTCGCGCCTTACCATGTAAAATTACATGCTCAAGAATCTCCTTTAGAGAATCGTTAATGTCACTCGCTACGATTCCGGCGACCTCTAAGATAATATTATTTATCGCTAGGTTCACACGTGCACTTTTTATGCCTTCTAGTGATTCTATTGCAATCTGTAACGCTAATGGCTCTGGCTTTGCTCCGCCAGTATATTTAAACGAGTAGCGTAATCGCTTAGGAGTGGCGTGCTCGAGTCTAAGCGATACTAGATCGGAGCTACTCGCCTTTTTCGGCTTCAAGTTCCGCCTTTACGTCCTCGTATCGCTCCTTTAGCTCCTCTGCGCCCATTTGTAACATTGATGATGCTTTGGCAAAAACCTTAAAAATTGCCTTTTGTGCAGTCTCATTTGTCAGTAAAAATGTCGCCGCTGCACCAATTAATGCGCCTTTTGCAAAGTTGCCATTTTCCCAGTTACTTCCAAACAGCGAGCTAGTTTGATTATTTGAGAATCTAGAGTAGTTTTGGTTTGTATATTGCTGAAATGAACCTTGATTATATCCATTACCAAAGCCTTGATTTCCATATCCTCTGTCGAAGTTGTATTGTTGGTTACGACTCATGCCCTGATTATTTCCGTTGTTGACATATGGGTTGTTTTCTAGCGATTGATATCCACTAAAATTTACATCTGTAAAATCTTTTTTGTAGTCTCCCATTTTATTCCCCTTTGTGTGTTATCTTCTTTGTTTTATTTGATTCAATTAGTTCTGCTCCGCGCTCGATAGCATAGACGCTAGCCATGCCTACGCTCAAAGAGGCAAGTGCTTGAAAATAGCCATTGTTTTTGCCAATATGATTTGCCGCTGAGATTGCACTAGCTGCGACAACGCCACCTTGTAGTGTGCGCTTTAGCGTGTCAATTCCAGCCTTTTGTATGTCAAGCTCCCCATTTTTAACTCGGCGATAGTTTGATGCGCTAGAAATTAGTAGCGCTGCAAGTGAACCACTGACAAAATGCCCCATGACTGAGCGTGGCGTGCCAGTATTTATTACCATCTGTCATTCTCCGATTCTTTATTTTTGGCAATTTCTGGATTTTTGATTGTTTCATTCGCCTCAAGTTTATAATCAATCTCTGTAACCTCTGTCGCCTCCGTGTTTTCTGTTACATGTCTTGGTCTGCCTCGACGACCAGTCCTTATCACTGCCTGCTTTTTTGTTGTCTTTTCAGCTTTCTTTTTTCGCTTGCTTTGCTTATCTGTTTCTTGTTCAAATTCGGATTGCACATCTTTTTTTGTCATTCCAGCTCTTACGCTTTCAAATGCCTCTTTTGACTGCTCTAGCCCTTTGTTTGCCAATTCTTTTGCTTTTCGTGCACCCAGTGTTAGCTCTTTTTGCAATGTGTCGCGTTTTGTAAATGCTAGCATTGCTACACTTCCTAATGCCAATCCCGCAATAAATGGTAATGCCATATCAACTCCTTGTTGGTTTTATTCGTTATTTGGATGCTTGCTCATAAGCTCAGATAAAATCATCGCACCAAGTCCGCCAGTCACCAAGCCACCGATAAAAGATGCATCTATCCCTTGTAAGAATCTACCTATATCATCACTACTTGCCTCGCCTTTTGAGAGCTTTTGCATCAGTCCTTCTGCCTCGGTAATCTTTTCGCTCAGTTGTACTCCTTGTGGCATTAAAGAGCCTAGCATCTCATTCCATGCTGGAGCTTGATTCCCTCTGTATAGGTGCGCTCTAAAAGCTGGCAAGTGATTATTGTATGATGCGGCTTGTAGGCTGTAAAAGATATCTCGCACCTCTGCATCGTCTACAAATGGTAACAATCTATCATAGAGTGCAATGTTTTCTATTTCTGCATTTACACCCAGTGCATATGATTCTTCGAGAGTTGTAGGCGCGCTCACTGTGCCAGCCCAGCGATTTGGCGGGATGGTTACTCCAAGTCTAGTCGCAGCGCGTAAAAGTGCATCTATGTGGCGTGCTTCCGACTCCGCTATGCGTCCAAATGGAAACTCAGATTGAAATTTAATCGCGATTGCTTTGTATGTTTCAAATGCATGAAATTCATCATCGAGTGCTACTGCAATCGCCTCGTTTTGTGTCATTTGTGGTGTGGATATATTTTGGTTATCCTCTTGCATCTATCTCCTCCCTTACACTGTTTATTTTTGCCAGTACAACATCGAGATTTTTACACGCTAGCCAGTCGTCCCATAGCTGTGTTGGAAATTTATGACTATCATACTCTATTGTCAGTGAGGCAACTATTTTATTTAGTTTAAAACTTTTGATTCCAGGAATTTTTTTAATAAAAGACTCTATATCTGGAATAGAGCTGTTTTTGGATTCTTTTTGTATCGCCGGATTGACTCGTACGCGTAACCTACCAGGCACGTGATGTATAGGCGTAAAATACCCAGCTAGTCGCTCTAAATCAGAAGTGGTAATCACAAAGACCTCGCAATATTTTTAAATTCAATGGCGATATTATTCATAATCTGCTTATATATTTTTTAACGGCGTCAATATAAAATTTATTTTTACTTTCATAAAATACTTTAACATTCAAAAAAATATTTGAATTGTAATATTTTTATAAATCAAGAATACCATTATAAATTTGCCATTTTTTCGCCTTTTCCTCGCAGATGTATATACAGATGCAGCGTATCGAGTGCAGCTGGTGTTATTCCGCTTATCTCGCTTGCAGCAAATAGCGTAGGAGGTGAGAATCTCTTTAGTTTTTCTATGACTTCTAGACTTAGTCCTGGCACACTACCAAAGTCAAAACCATCTGGTATTGCAACCTTGAGCATTTCGTCCATAGTCTCGATGCTTTCTTGTTGCTTTTTGATATAGCTTGCATATTTTGCTTCGATGAGAATCTGCTCTAATGCCCTCTCGCTCATCTCACTAAAAATTATATTAATTTTTCTAAGTTTCGATTCTTCAAAGCTTTTGCGTGCAACAATTACCTGCCACGCTGTTTTGTCAGAGATTTTATCTTCGCCTATAGCGTCTAAAAATTCCAGCGTCTCTTTGCTAGGTGTTGCATGATTCTCTTGTAAAAAAACTACTCCGCGCTTTATATCCAACTCATCTCGTTTTAGATTCTCTATTCGCTCACTGTCTACAAGCCCAAAAGAATTCCCATATTTTGCGAGACGAAACTCAGCGTTATCCTCGCGTAGAAGTAGTCGATACTCCGCACGTGATGTAAACATTCGATATGGCTCTTTTGTCCCTTTTGTAACGAGATCATCGATAAGCACGCCGATATAAGCTTCATTACGGCGCAGTATAAATGGCGATTCTCCTTTGATGTTTAGTGCCGCATTTATACCCGCTATCAATCCTTGTGCAGCTGCCTCCTCGTAGCCTGTTGTGCCATTTATTTGTCCTGCCAGGTAGAGATTTTTTATTTTTTTTGTCTCAAGTGTATGTTTTAGTTCCATTGGATTCACGTAGTCATATTCTATTGCGTAGCCATATCGTACGATTTTGGCATTTTCTAGTCCTTCTATAGAGCGTATCATCGATTCTTGCACATCAAAAGGCATCGAAGTCGTTAAGCCATTTAGGTAAAACTCCGTCGATTCTAGCGTTTGTGGCTCGACAAAAATCTGATGTCGCTCGCGCTCGCCAAAGCGATTTACCTTATCCTCGATACTTGGACAGTATCTAGGTCCAATGCCCTCTATTTGACCAGTAAACATTGGCGCACGATAGAGGTTTTGGCGAATTATTTCGTGCGTTTTTTCATTTGTATAGACTACATAGCATGGCAGCTGTGTTGGCGAGAAAGAATCGCGCTCAGTACTAAAGCTAAATGGTGGCGGAGGCGTATCGCCTTCATGTTTTTCTAGACTTTTAAAATCGATTCCTTCGCTTGAGATTCTTGCGCATGTTCCTGTTTTTAGCCGTCCTACATCTAGCCCGAGTGAGCGCAATGATTTTGATAGCTTTGTCGATGATGGCTCGCCAACGCGCCCATTTTGCGAGGTTTTATTGCCGATATGTACGACGCCATTTAAAAATGTCCCAGTCGTCATGATGACCTTTTTTGCGCGGTATTCGCGACCTATTTGTGTGCACACGCCACGCACCTCGTTATCTTGTACGATTAGCTCATCTACCATCTCTTGTGTGACTGTTAGATTTTGGATTTTGAGGCAGCGATTCCTCATTTCGATTCTGTATCTATCCATATCTATCTGTGCGCGTGTACCTCGTACTGCTGGACCTTTGGAGGCATTTAGTGTACGGAATTGAAGGCCGCAACGATCGGTAACGCGCCCCATAAGTCCACCAAGCGCATCAATTTCGCGTACTAGGTGCCCCTTAGCCAGTCCGCCGATGGCTGGGTTGCAGCTTGTTGCACCGATTTGTTCGACTAAAATAGTCAAAAGTAGTGTCTTGCAACCTATTTTTGCGCTCGCATGCGCGGCCTCTATCCCGGCGTGTCCACCACCAATTACAATCACATCAAAATCATTCATAACTCAGGCTTTCTTGACTTATTTTGGAAATTATATCGCACTAATTTTTCTTGTTTTTGTTTAGTGGTAGATTTTTTGAGCGAGTGGATTCTTTGTTTTTGGATTGTGTAGAAATCACAAATACCAAGCGATTCTTGACTTTTGTTCCTCTAGATTTTTTAGCTGATGAGAATCCACCAGCTAAAGTTTTTACTCTATATATTTTGATTGCGTCTAAAATTGTGCATTTTTGGGTGCAAGGTCGATGGTCTCTTCGTACACTTCGGATAGATTCCCACCAAAGATTTGACGAAGCTTCATGCAGACACGATTTCTCTTTCCGTAGGTTGTGTCGCTTGTTCATTTCCTTTGATTTGTATAATTAGCGATGCTGGTGCTACATTTGGTGATATAATAACTATACATGCATCAACGCTTGAGCCCACTCCCCATGGCGTATCTATATTTGGCATTTCTGAAAACATACTCATAGCTCCGTTATATGTATTTTTGCGTAGTATGTTATTTCCATCTCGTTTCATTCTTCATCGTTTTGGATCGAGATTTGCGATATCTGCGATATCTTGGTAATCATGTAATCATCAATCCTTTCACCCCTAGCAATGACGTGCGCACCGTAGAAATCCCTAATATTTTTTATTTCACGTGCGCGCCCATGCTACTGCTTCTGCACCCTTGCGATTAGCTGCCATCTTTGGCACAGCGATAGAAGCGAGAATCCCAAGGATAACAATTATAAAAACTAGCTCTGTAGCAACAAGACATAATGGTTAAAGAGCGATAAATATGCCATTTGAGATTGTTAAAAACTATACTACTTGAATGATTTCACTATTTTTTATAGGCTTGAATACCATGTTTAAATGCCTGTGCACGAGATTCTTTTGTTGAGTTGCTCAGCTCTTTGCTTAGTTCGATTTGCGCTTTCATTTCTAGCATGCTGGCGGTTGCGGCGACTTTATAGTCCTGTGGGCTTGGGTCGCTTGGAGCAAGGGCTGCAGCGCGTATTTGCCTTGCTTTGGCTATGTTCTCTTTTGGGTCATCGCCCATGCTTGTATCTATTGGTACTTCGCCGGCTGTGGCATACATTTTGCCATCTGGGCCGCGTGTATAGCTATATGATGCACCACCGCTCACCACGCCAGCACCAGCTGCTATATGGGCATTTTCATGGGCTTTAACTTGAGAGTCGATTCTTGAAAGTTCGCGCACCTGAGCCATTTCGCTCTGGCTTAGCGACTCGCCATCTTGTCCCTTTTGATTGCTGTTGTCTTTTTCATCTTTTGAGACTCTATTTTTAAGCGAGGAATCGTAAGTATCTACGCCTTTTGCACCATTAAAAGGTGCCATGATTCTCACATGCGCACCATAGGCTCCAGAGATATTCATTTTGCACCTCCTTTTTAATCTTGTGAGGATTTTAAACTTTAGAAAGTGTATTTCTCCTTTAATCTTTTATTGACTTTCGTCGTCCCTTTGACTAGAATCTCGCCGTCAGAGTGATTGCACTTTCCTGTTTTTCGCTGTTTCACCCTGCTTCATACTCTCTAGCCTAGTGCGAGAATTTCTAAAATAAACACTGCAACCCCGAGGACTCCACCATGAATGATGGCAATAATCCAAATAGATCTAGCAAAGAATCCACACAAAACTACTATCATCAAAAATCACGCACACATATTCCAGTTGAGGGCTATAAAATAGAGGATTTGCGCGCCAAGCCTCTTAATAAAATTATGGAGATCGCTGAAACGTTAGGCGTGGAGAATCCACAAGAATATAAGCGTCAAGATCTTTTATTTGAGATTCTTAAATCACAGGTGAATAAGGGTGGATTTATCCTGTTTACAGGTATTTTGGAAATAACTAGTGAAGGGTATGGATTCCTTCGTGCTATGGATGAGAATTTCTCAGATTCTCAAAATGATGCTTACGTTTCTAATACACAAATTAGAAAATTTGCACTACGAAATGGCGATATTGTAACAGGTCAAGTGCGTCCGCCAAAGGATCAGGAGCGATATTACGCTCTACTAAAAATTGAAGCGATCAATTATCAGTCATCAGAGGAGATGAAGAATCGACCACTTTTTGACAACCTTACACCACTATTCCCCACTGAGCAACTCAAGCTTGAATATGCCAGCTCCAAAGTTACTGGACGTATGCTTGACCTCTTCTCGCCCATTGGCAAGGGGCAGCGTGCGCTAATTGTCGCACCTCCTAGAAGTGGTAAAACGGAGCTTATGAAGGAGCTAGCTCACGGAATCTCAAAAAATCACCCAGAGGTAGAGCTAATCGTTTTGCTAGTCGATGAACGTCCAGAAGAGGTCACTGATATGGAGCGATGTGTCAAGGGTGATGTTTATAGTTCAACATTTGACATGCCAGCGCATAATCACATCCGTGTCGCTGAGTTAGTGATTGAAAAAGCAAAACGAAGTGTTGAGATGGGGCGCGATGTAGTAATTTTGCTCGATTCTATAACACGTCTAGCGCGTGCTTATAATACAGCCACGCCAAGTAGCGGAAAGGTGCTAAGCGGTGGTGTTGATGCGAATGCTCTCCATAAGCCAAAGCGATTCTTTGGAGCAGCTAGAAATATTGAGCAGGGCGGCAGTCTGACTATTATTGCAACTGCACTTATCGAGACTGGCTCGCGAATGGATGAGGTTATTTTTGAAGAGTTTAAAGGCACGGGCAACTCTGAAATAGTCCTTGCGCGCCATATCGCGGAGCGGAGAATCTATCCAGCGATGGATATTTTGAAATCCGGTACGCGAAAAGAGGAGTTACTCTTAGGACAAGATACGCTTATTAAGGTATGGGCACTCAGAAATGTCATGCATCAGATGAATAACGAAGTAGAGGCTCTTACGTTCCTTTACTCAAAAATGCAAAAGACAAAGGATAATAGCGAGTTTTTAAGCATTATGAACGAGGGCTAGCATGGAAATCAAAACTCCAAGAATCAGAGCCGTAAAAGAGGTGTTAGGCTAATGCGTGTCGGGGTTTTTGATAGTGGTGTTGGTGGTCTTAGTGTGCTTAAAAGTCTTTTAGATTCTCATGCTTTTGAGGAGATTATCTACTTTGGCGATACGGCGCGTGTACCATATGGCGTAAAGGATCCAGATACGATACGGAGGTATTCTCTTGAGGCGTTGCAGTTTTTGCAGGAGTTTGACGTAGATGTGATGGTGCTTGCGTGCAATACCGCTAGCGCACATGCATTAAAATCACTCCAGCAAGTTGCAAACATAGATGTAATAGGTGTCATAGAACCCGGTGTTTTGGCTTTGCAGAATCGTCTGAAAAGTTTCGATTCTCCGATCCTTGTCATTGGGACGAAAGCCACAATTGCAAGTAATCAGTATGCTACCATGTTGCGTACTCGTGGATATACAAATGTGCGCTCGCTTGCAACTGGACTTTTGATCCCACTTGTAGAGGAGGGGATTTTTAGCGGTGCACTCATGGATGAGATGTTGCGATATTACTTCGATTCTTTATCAGAGAATCCAAAAGCAATCATCCTCGGTTGTACGCATTTTCCGCTTATTGCGCCTGCAATTTCGCGCTATTTTTCACATTCTCCATTGCTTATCCATTCTGGAGAAGCGATAATGCAGTATCTACGCGAGCGATATGTGCTTGAATATTTTAAGGATACGAAAGTGCAATATTTTGCTAGCGAAAACAGTGGCGCACTAGAGCTTCGCGCTCGCGAATGGCTCTTATTACCTTCGTTGTCTCAAAGGGAGTTAGTGTGATTGGCAGGATTCTATTTTTATTGTTATTTTTTGCTTCACTAGCTGTGGCTGAGCGTGTGGATATAGATAATAATGAGCTGGAAGCTTTACAAAAAGATGGTGCGCGTGTGCTTGACATACGTATGGAATCGGAGTGGAAACAGACCGGTGTGATACCTGGCAGTGAGCTGCTTTCGTATTTTGACGCACAACGCGGATATGATACGCTGAATTTTGTCAAGGCTCTTAAAAGCAGGGGAATTAATTTTGACACACCAATAGTAATCGTTTGTCGAACCGGGAATCGTACTAAACTTGCCGCTGAGCACTTGATAGATGCTGGATTTTTAAAAGTCTATAACCTAAAATACGGGATTACTGGTTGGAAGCATGAAGGACGCTTGGTTGAATATATAGGCGAGTAAACGTGATTTATTCTTGTGACCGGTCTGAATTGTGGAAGATGGGTAATTTTGGTCTCTGCTAACCCGTTGAATTTATAAAAAAATAGATGGAAACTCTAAAAATCTTGACAATGAAGTAAAAAGCAGGTAGAATTCCCGCCTCACAGCTTGATGGGGTATCGCCAAGCGGTAAGGCAGCTGGTTTTGGTCCAGCCATTCAGAGGTTCGAATCCTTTTACCCCAGCCACTTCTTAACCTTGTTTTATATCGCGGGATAGAGCAGTCAGGTAGCTCGTCGGGCTCATAACCCGAAGGTCAATGGTTCAAATCCATTTCCCGCAACCAAACGTTTAAAACCATCTATTATTACTTCTCTAAATCAGCTTCAAAGTTATAGTTTATTGCAAATTCGTCACTCATCTGTGCTTGTATAGAATACATATTCCTGATTCCTCGATTTATTAGTGCCCTTTCAGCTCTATATATCAAATCAGATTTAGAGTTGCTATTTAGCAGATTCCATCTGTGGATTATTAATTCATCATCGCTCATCAAAGATATGGATTTTTGGTATTTATAAAGCTTGCCATCAACCATAAAAAACTCTTCACCATCAATCTCGATAGGTATTGTTGAATATTTTTTCCTCTCTCTTTCTCTTATCTTTGAGTATAGATCGATTTTTAATTTTGGTGGATTTATTGGCTCATCAAAGCTTTTAATACTAATTCTTTTGCGATAGTAGATAGTCTCTAGGTCGTTTTGGATAAATACAATTTTTCCTTCTTTATCGCACATTACACTAAGTGTCTTATCTCGGTAAGACTTTGTCAACTCAATTAGAGAGAATCGCCCATTTAACTTACGATAGACATCAAGAGATACGAGTGTGCGCGAAGTGTAGAATCTGCTGATTCCGTGATAGATATACCAAAGAGATAGATCGCTTAAACCCTTGCCACCATCTCTAAAATCATCAAATGTCTTTAGTATATATTTCATAACGTAAGAGACTGGATTTTTTATATTGGATTCCACATGGATTTGGCATTGCCACCTTGAGGCATAGCGACGCAACATTTCAATAAAAGGAGACACCTTGTCGCTTGGGATAAAAAAGCTTGCATGAGTGTGGGGTACGCCACTTTTATGAGGCTCGATGGAGCGGAAGTAACAACGAGAATCGCGAGGAATCTCAGAATAAATAGTGTTTGATGTAATACGTGATAGATAGAGTGATAGCTGTTTAGAAGCTTCTCTCGGGGTTGAGTTATTAAAATCTCGATTCTTTACGCGCTTTTTGCCGATATTTTTATAAGGATGGAATCTGCTTGGCAGGGTAATTGTTACAAACACATTCGTTAAGTTATTAGAATTTGCATAGTGATAAAGAGACCAGACGCGGTGATTGACCTCTGAAATATAGCGACTAGAGTTTATATAACTGTTTTTAAATAGATCGATTAGTGGAATCTGATCGCCATTTGGGAAATTGATGTAATGAGAGCTTAGAAAACTCTTTTGTTTATCTATTTTTGAAAGAGCGATTGACCTTTTTTCACGATTTAAACCATACATTTAAAATCCTCTAAGCCCCTACGGGGCGAAATAGCTGAGAGATATTAATAATTAGTCGAGAACACATATGCTCACACTCGTTCGCAAGCTCACTCGTGCGAGCATATGTTTTGAAGAATCAAGGAAGCGGACGCCTCATTACACCGTTATGTGTCGACTAGATTCTTCTGTTCGTTGTCGGCACGAAGTTTCCCCGCATAGCGGTTTGACTTCGTGCATCAAAAAAAATCAGGAAGAGATGAACCAAATGATGGAATGCCTAAATCTTTTGATGGTGGAGCATTTTTGAAAAAGCCACTTGGAGCTAAGAAGCAAAAACGCGAGAAAGAATCAGATTGATAGCTTGATATTGGCTCTAGCGTCTTGTTTTTGAGGTATTTTGTGATTAGCTCTATCGGGACTGTTCTTGTGCGTAAAGAGCAGGATATTTTGCTACAAATAAAACAGACTGGTTCGCTTATATCATCTGATTGAGATTGTGGCGGTGGTGCGAGTGGTATCTCGTCTGTTGCTGGAGAAGATGATGTCTGTAAAGGCGGATTCTCACCTTCTTTTGTATTAAATAAGTTGTTCAAAATAAAGACAATCAGAATAGCTAGAATTACACCAATGATAATTAAGCGCACATAATATGGAGTTACAACTCTATTTTCACCACTTGTATAAAGTTCAAAAATCTTTGGGTCTGCTTTTATAGTTACAATCTCAAGCTTGCTTTTTTTGTAAAACTTTGGCGAGGCATTACGCTCATAGCGAAGTTGATTCTTAAAAAGGCGAAATCTAGGATTAAAAGCCTTATAGTAAGAATCTGTAATGTTTTGTGTTTTGTAAGAGCTATCAACAAGGGCTAAATCTTGAGTAATTAAGCAAATATCCTGATAGAAGTGTCGATGATATGTTAGCCAGCGGATTAAGACTTGATTCTTCTTGTCTAGGAAGTTATGGCACTCATCAATGATAAATAGGACTTTTTTAAACTTATGTCCTTTTAGTTTTTCAAATGAATATTCAAAGTCACTAGGCAGTGTAAAAATGGAATTTTGTGGAGCGATTCCCTGCTCGATTGAATCAAGCAGAGAAAGAATCGCACCATCATAATCACGGATATGCTTATTTAGCTGGAGCAGATTGTAATCAAGCTTTGCAAATTCAAGCAAAATATCGAAATTTAGCCAGTCTACCTTACCGTTTAATCGCTCATCTTCGACTTTGAAACCAGAAATATTTGTATAGCAAAAGTCAAATGAACCATAATGACTTGACTTTTCGTTAATAAATGCCTCATAAATCAGATTGACACCAAAAGCACTCTTTCCACCACCTGGAACTCCAGTAATAAAGTAAATCATAGCATCTCCAAATCAGCTGTTAGAAGAATGATTAATGATGTATTTGCGTCTGTTTTGTATTCAGTTTTAAATAGCTCACCAAGGAGAGGAATCTCAGAAATAAGTGGCACTTTTAATTGTTTTGTAGAGGTCGATTCTTTACTTAGTCCAGCGATTACAATCTGTTTGTGATTTAGCATAGAAAAGCGTGAATGAAATGTTTTATTGCTAGTTATTGCTTGCTCATTTTCTGTATATTTATCGATTGTTATGTGGTCAAGTTTAAAATCAAGCTCAATAACTTGATTAAAGATTCTTGCGCCAACATCTACAATTAGCCCTACCTCGAGATAAGTATAGTTATTTGTTGAATATGGCGTATAGCTGTTGTTTGAATAAAATGAGTTTGTGGTAGAGCGAATTGGTATTTTTTGCCCTGAATGGAATTTTGAACGTTCATGATTTGCCACAAGAAGATTTGGTGTGGTAATTGTGCGTGCGATTCCTTCAGTTTTTAAGAAGTTTAAGAATCCAGTCAAGTTGATTTTGTTCTTATTACTTTGAAGGTAGCTTTTGATGAAGTCGTTTTGATTTATTTGTGCAAAGAAATTCAAGTCTAAATCGCCAAAGCGATTTATCGATTCTACAAATAGAGAGAAGTCAAGACCGCGATTATCAAGCATGTCATTTGATATCTCGATTATTTCACCTGTTATACGAACATGACGACTATTATTCTGGCGAATGATATTTAAGAATGTGTTTAGCTCTTTCTCAGATTCTCTGGGGAATTTCAGAAGATATCCACTTGCAAAAATCTGCTTACTCTCAATGTCAAAGCTACTAGCGATATCAGCAACCTTTTCTGGCTGTAGATGTTGAATATCTACTGATAAATATTCATATTCTGTCTTTTTTGTGGCATTTGATTCTTCATTCAGCGATAGATAGTAAATCTCATCTAGCTCCTTAAGGGAAAAGCCCTTCTTCTCAGAGAGAATCTTAAATGTGTCAAGCGAGATTTTGCCTTCAACTGGCGATGTAAAAAATAGTGTAACGTCATGGCTTATATCCTCATCAATTGCGATATTAACGCCATTGCTTTGGGATACTATATGCGCCAAATCATAAAGTGTTATCTGAAATACCTCTGAATATAAAAACAGAGGTATTAGTAAAGAGAAGAATCTTAAAAGCATTTGACACTCCTTATTTTGGTTATTGCATACTTAGGACACCGATTTTGAATAATTCGTCAGAGACTAGTTTTGAGGTTTTATAAGCCGCACTGGAAAGAACATGAGTAGCTAAGAGAATAAGACCTGGATAGTAGATAGCATATGCATCAACAACAGCTTGGGTAACACCTGATGTGGCTAAGGCTTGCCAAAATAGCCCAGAAGCGGAGCTTATATTGCCAATAGAGAAGAGGAATGTTTTAAGTTTTGCAAGCATATCGATAAGAAACCAAAGTATGCCGATATAGAAGCTAAAAACTGCGGTTAAAACCAAGATCGAAGTAGTTATTTGTGATTTTAAGATGATTGACTTGATGGCAAATTTCCTAAAAAGCCACTCAACGCCATACGCCAAATATCTAAGAACTGCAAAAAGCATAGCAGGCATCAAAGCATCCTTTTAAATACTGTATTTATTGAAAACATAAAAAATCCAATGGAAAGCAGAGCAAAGACAAGCAGATAGACGATTCCTGAGATTTTAGAAAGTGGCTTACATATCTCTATAAAGTAACTTCTGCCAAAAGCACGAAATGGAACGCCACAACTAGCAGAAGCTACACCAGGAAGTGATAGAGTGCCTTGTGAAAGAGAACCTAAAGATTCTCTGACTGATTGAATCCTTTCTTCATAAATATCTTTTTGCTTATCAAATGAATTAGTAAAGCCGTCATATGAACGCTCGATTCTGTCCCACATTTGAGAAAAATTGGGAATCCAATTAGCCTCGCCAGTATCTTCTCCATCTCCATCTCCATCTCCATCTCCAGTGCCTGAGCCTGTGCCATTACCATCACCATTGCCTTCGCCTTTACCTTTACCTTTACCTTTACCAAAAAGAGAATCAAGAGAATTTTTAATTCCTTTGAGAGCTTCGGTATTTTGTTTTAAGGATTCTGTATTTTTATCTGACGAATCAGTGTTTTTATCGGTAGATTCCGTGTTTTTATTGATAGATTCTGAGTTGGAATCGTTAGAGTTTGTATTGTCTTTAATTGATTTTATGAGCTCGCTTGTATCAGAGTTTGCACCGTCTTTATTGATTTTCCTGATCTCATTTGTAAGCTCCTTGAGCGCATCTACTATCGCGCCATCTCCGCTAGCTGGTGAGTTATGGATAGATGATGAATTTATTGTTGTGCTAGAGCTACCACCATCGTTTATTACTATTGGGCTACTACTAGAGCCACCACCTGAGCTTCCACCGCCACTTGGTTGTGGAGTAGTTTGGCTTTGATTTTGGGTTGGATTTTGGGTTGGATTTTGGGTTGGATTTTGTGTTGGATTTTGTGTTGGATTTTGTGTTGGATTTTGATTTTGGGTTGTATCTGAATGGCTAGAGTTTGAGTTACTCGAATTATCAGAATTTACATTGTTATTGTTTTGGTTTTGGTTTTGGGTTGGATTTTGGGTTGGATTTTGGGTTTGGGTTGTATCTGAATGGCTAGAGTTTGAGTTACTTGAATTATCAGAATCTACATTGTTATTGTTTTGGTTTTGGGCTGGATTTTGATTGCCTGAGGTGCTTCCGCTATTTGGAGTTTGAAAACTGCCACCACCGCCACCACTTGAGCTTTCGCCTGAGCTTCCACCTGAGCTTCCACCACCGCCACCATCTGAAACAGATGGAGAAGTGTTTGTTGAGCCACTAGAATTTCCACCACTTGAGCTTTCACCTGAGCTTCCACCACCACCGCTACTGCTAGAGTTGGGGCTGTTGCTAGAACTTGATGGATTTGTGCTATCGCTATTAGAGCTCGATTCGTTTGAATTTTGATTGGTGTTGCTAGAGCTATCATTAGAATTTGTTTCTGATGGATTATCGCAGAGAGTAGAGCCTGAATTGTTTTTGCAATATTCATCAACCGAGATAGTTTCTAAAATTTGCTCTTTGTTGTTTGTAAAATTTGTATCAGTAATCCTGTAACATTCAAAAATCTCTATAGGAACTGGAATTTTATGAGAGGGAGAATATGCTAAATCATAGCCGATAGATTTTGGAGTATATCCGGGCTCGCAGTATCCTTCGAGAGATTTATTTTCTTTTTCAAGAAGACATCTTCGTTTTCCATATTGATATACGTATCGCCCACCAAGAGCCTCACAAGAGGTCTGTTTTTCACATT
Source organism: Wolinella sp. (assembly GCA_052170135.1). Classification (GTDB taxonomy): domain Bacteria; phylum Campylobacterota; class Campylobacteria; order Campylobacterales; family Helicobacteraceae; genus Wolinella. The sequence continues at coordinate 21,228 of JBQNBC010000008.1, read as the reverse complement.
TTAAAGTTCCACTTACTACATCAGAGGCAGACGCATATCCTTCGGGACATTTTTCACAAGTATTTTCGATTGTATGAATTTCGCCATTTACGTAGTCACATTCATCTATTTTTTTGCAAGGAAGATTCTTGTTTTGAAATTTTGAAAAACATTCTTTTCTTTTATAACACTTAAAGCCACCTTTGACACCACAGTCATATTCGATCATATGTTCTGGGAGCTTTTCGTCTGAGGGTACAAGAGAAATAGAGTCGCTTTTAATTGTTAGACCTTGTCTTTCAACGTCGTATTTTCCGAAGCATGTGCGACCAAAGAGAAGTTCAGATGGTATGCCATCGACAAAAGTTCCAAATGTTATGCATCCTTCTGAATAATCAAAAGCACCAGTACCAAAATATTCTTCACTTTCACGTTTGATTTTATATATCACTCCCGATTGTTCTACATACTCCAAATCGGGATATGGCTTATCAGTTGGCATTTCAAATGCTAGTGCGAAGATTCCAATTAATAGAAAAAGTAGTGCGCGCATTTAGAACCTAAATAAAGCCATAACAGCAACAATGGGAAATAGTATTACTAGGAAATAGATCCACATTGTAAAGAAGTAACTAAGAACAACATCATCTGATATATTGAGAATCGGCAATGGAGAAGCAAGCACAAAAATAGGAATAAACAAAAGAAAAATTCTCATATTTAGCCTTTTGTGATTGTATAGATCAAAGTCAATAGAACTAAAAAGATAAATGTAAAGCCCATCAAGGAGCCATTTAATGCCATTAAAAAGTTATATTGATTTGGATATATGCCAAGTAGATGACTAGCGCAAGTCGCGTTGTATTCATTAAAAGAGTTGTAAATAGAGCACATTTCTCACCTTTAAAAAGGGCGAAAATTCGCCCCTTGTTTTTAGCCTCGAGATAGAAGCCCAATAGCTTTTTTGACACCCCAAATAACTGCAAGAGCGGCGATAAGCGCACCAGCAATCAGATTGATATCAGAAGTATCAAATGTTGGAGCCTGAGTAAGGACACCAGCCGCAAACGCTGAGCTAGAGAATGCAACTGCACTAATTCCAACTAGTGATAGCTTTTGACCTAGAGTCATTTTTGTTTCTACTTCTTTAGGCATTTTTGCCTCCTTTTTTAGATTTTGCCCTCGCTAAGCTCCCCGAGGGCAGAGAGCCTAGAGAAGGCAAAAGGGAATAGGAATCCCCAGTAGCCTTAATTATTTTTGTGTTTTTTGCGAATTTTCTGATAATGGATCATGATTAAAAAATATAGTAGGTAGATCATCATCAGGAAATAGCATTGACCTATCTTTAGTGGATATATAGCGATATGGAACTGCTACAAACTGATTTATATGAGTGCGGAATTTTGCAAGCTCATTGATATTGAAATTAATATGCTCCATATCTAAAACGCTCTCGCCATTTTTGTCAATCACATTGAATTCAAGCGTAACCTCACAAGAGACTCTTATCTCGCCAGTAGTGCGATTTGTAAAGCTCCGTTCTTTTGCTTGCCTAACTTTTCCAATTGCGTAGTAATTTTGCATTTTTGACTCCTCTAAAATTTTTGACACTCTTTTTAAAAGGGCGCAAGAGTGTCATTTGCGCCCTTTACCCCGATATTATTTCCCGTCGTGGCTAGCGGGATGTTATGCTTTAAGCGCAGAATCAAAGAGCTTTGAAATAACCTCTTTGGAGTTGCTAGCACGATGATTTATGTAGATTTGCGTAGTGCTTATAGATGAATGCCCGAGCGTATCGGATATCTTCTCTATAGGAATCTCAAGAACATTGATTGCATAACTACCGATTACATGTCGTAAGGAGTGGAGTTTAGTATGTGGTAGGCAAGCAGATTTCAATAGCCTCTTCCATGCACGACGCACATCTGAAAATGGTTTTTTCGTCCTTGGATTTGGAAATACAAAATCGCAAGGAGAAAGATTCCCAGCCCACTCAACTTGACGTGTATATCTCCGTGATAGAGCCGAAAAGAGAGAGGCTGTCATCTTATAGGTCATATCACGGCGCGCCTTGTTGTTATGGGCTGGGATTGTGTATTCATGTCTATTTAAATCAATATCTTCCCAGCGTAGCTTTAAAACCTCGCCTAGTCGCCTACCATGTAAGAGTAGTAAGAAAATATCTTTATAAAGAGGTTCATCAAATGACAAAATAGCCCTTATTAGTCGCTTTTGCTCTGCCTCATTAAGTGGAATCTTGTATCGATTCGAGATATTTGGCATACGGACGAACTGAAAGGGGTTTGATGACATCTCGCCATCAAGCAGGGCTATTTTTGTGATGACTTGCAGGAATGACTTTAGATTCTTGACTGTTTTTGGCTTTAACCCTTTGTCAAGCAGGGAATTTATGAACTTTTGACAAGTGGAATATTTAAGGCTTCTAACATCGATATTGCCGAGCATAGAGAGATGATTTTTCCACATAGATTCGCGGTTTTTTATCTCGTGTGCGCTCAGGTATGGGCGGTTAAGCTCCATATATTGAGTATATAAGGATTGAAAAGTATAATCTAAGTCTCGGGACACTTTTTTGTGCATTTTATAGGACATGGGACACTCCAAGTTATAGAAATATTTTCTTATTCATTCAGGTATTTTAGAATTTATTTCATGCACGGAAAATCTATCGAAATATTTGCGATAAGTCAATAAATTATAGAAAATATTGCATATAAAGAGGTGCTAAATTGGACAAGAAAGAATTGGCGGAAAGAATAGGGATTTCACATAGAACCATATACAACTGGGAAAAAGAGAAGCCAGAGCTAATAAAACTTATAAATTTGGGATTGCAACTAGAGGCGCAGATAATGGAGACTGAAAAATATTTAAATGCGCTTAAGGAGATTCAGAAAAAAGCTGATGGGAGGTTGATTGTATGAATAATATCAGCATATTTCAATTTCCAAGGATAGATAATGCAGACGGGGTGCTTATATCCACGATGGTAACTATCTTTATCATAGAGATGATTGTTATATTTTTAGTTTTTATATATGAATACTATATCAAAGCCAAATCTAATAAATTCCAAAGCATTAAAGAACCTATAAAGCCAAATAAAAAATATAGCGTAGGTCACTATCTAATAATAATGGTCATCATCGCAAATGGAATTCTTTTTTACAATACGGTTAATTTTATAAAGGAAATTAATGCAGAACTGCATGAAGCCAAAGAAGTAATGAGCGAAAAAAAAGAGATGATCAAAAAGTTAAATAGTGCAAAAGCTCAACTTGAGTATTCAAGGCAGGGAAATAACGAAATGAAAGATAGGCTATACAAGATTACAAAAGAGAATGAGAATCTAAAAGCCGAACTAGAGCAAAAGACAAATATACTAAATAAGATTTTGGAAATCAATGAGAATCTAAATCTAAAAGCAAGCATAGAAAGAAAGCAAGAAACCGTAACAGCAAAGACAGAGCCAAAGACAATAGAGCAGGCAGAAATAAAAAGGACATGTAACGATAAGCCAGTGCTAATCATAAGAAGCTACGATATGAAGCGAAATTAATATTGCACTATCTAAAATCACATATACCAGTTTTCAATATTTAGCCCCTCTATACGCCCAAAATCCTTTATATTGTTTGTGATTAGCGTTAGATTTCTACTCAGGGCATGCGAAGCTATAAGCATGTCGAACGCACCGATAAGATTCCGATTCTTCTCGAGCTTTAGCTTTATGTCGGCAAATGTAGCCGAAGCGTCTAGGTCAAATGGGAGAATCTGCAAAGGCTTTAAAAAATGATCGAGCAACTTGCGATTTTCAGCATATCGCTTGCTTTTAGCAGCTCCAAAGTAGAGTTCAGCCACGCTGATTGATGAGACAGCTACATCAGAAAAATTATATTCAAGCAGTCTCTTTTGCACTTGGAGGGGATTTTTATTTATGATATAGATACATGTATCAGTATCTAGTATGATTTTACTCAAAGGCAAGCCTTTCTGAGTATTCACCTTGATTGGCGCGCTCTATTGGTGAGCCATCTTTTCTGAGCGTTTCGAGTGTTTCAAAGAATCTAGTCCAGTCATTAGACTGTTTTGGGGTGAGTATCACTTTATCGCCCTGTTTATCGATATATACTTCTGAAGTATCAAAACGAAACTCTTTAGGGATTCTCACGGCTTGGCTCTGTCCATTTTTAAAAATCTTTGCTACTGTCTGCATGGCAACCTTCTATTTAGCATATACCAAAAGTATATACTAAAATGACAAAAATCAGCAAGCAAACTCATAACCCGAAGGTCAATGGTTCAAATCCATTTCCCGCAACCAAACGTTTAAAACCATCTATTATTACTTCTCTAAATCAGCTTCAAAGTTATAGTTTATTGCAAATTCGTCACTCATCTGTGCTTGTATAGAATACATATTCCTGATTCCTCGATTTATTAGTGCCCTTTCAGCTCTATATATCAAATCAGATTTAGAGTTGCTATTTAGCAGATTCCATCTGTGGATTATTAATTCATCATCGCTCATCAAAGATATGGATTTTTGGTATTTATAAAGCTTGCCATCAACCATAAAAAACTCTTCACCATCAATCTCGATAGGTATTGTTGAATATTTTTTCCTCTCTCTTTCTCTTATCTTTGAGTATAGATCGATTTTTAATTTTGGTGGAATGAACAAAGTAAAAACCTTAGGAATCCTTGGCGGAATGAGTTATTAAAGCACAGCTGTCTATCGTGACAAAATAAACACAGTGATCAATAGTGCCTTGGGTGGCAATTGTTTAGCGTAGATTTTGAGACTGTTGCAAGTTTACAGCGCATTGGCGATTGCGAGATGGCGAGCAGACTGATTTTCAAAGAAGCTAAGCGTCTAGGAGCTTGTAGGAGTAAATGCTATATTGCTAGCTGCTAACACCATGTATAAGGTTGCTCATCAGATAGAAGAGGTTACCTGTTTTATTTTTTTTGCATTTGTTGAGCGCAACAGCGTAAGCACTAGTAGAGCAGGGATGTAAAAAGTTGCACTGCTTGGCACAAAAATTACCATGTCAGATGGCTTGCATCAAGATATCATGGCTAGAACATAGTATAGATGTTTTGACCCTTAGCATGTTTAAGCATGATGAAATCCATTGCATTATTTTTGAGGAGTTACACATAGGATACTTTAAAGAATCATCCAAACATTGTTATTAGCAGTTGATAGAGAAACCAAAAGAGAAGTGGCTATGGCTGTTATTTTTGAATGTACAGAAATTGGACTATTGCTAGCATCTAGCGATAGTAGTTTACCCGTGTTTGATAGCACAACAATACATATAGAGCAGGCGGTTAAGTGGTGCTTATCATGAATTTAGATAGCAAAGAATCTAAGCTTGTTGCCAGTCTGCACGGATCCAAGAAAATAGAAAAAGCCAAGCGCATCGATTTTTATCGAACGATCACGCATGGATTTTTGAGATTAAGCGTTTTTTAGTGCCTGCTCCAGGTCGTCTAGGATATCCTCGATGTGTTCGATTCCTATTGAAAGTCGGATAAAGCCATCGCTAACACCAGTTTTGGCGCGATCTTCGCTTGATAGTTGTTGGTGTGTAGTGCTGGCTGGATGGATTGCTAATGAGCGTGCATCGCCTACATTCGCTAGATGTGAGAATAGCGCAAGAGAATCGATAAATTTCTTGCCGGATTCTATACCACCTTTTACCTCAAAGCCAACAATTGCCCCCGCACCGAATTTAAAATAGTCCTGCGCGCGCTTGCTTTCTGTTGGATTTCCAATGCCTGGATAGACGACACTCTTAATTTTTGGGTGATTTGATAGGAATGCAACAACCTTTTGTGCATTTTCTACATGTCGTTCCATGCGGACGTGTAGTGTTTCTATGCCCTGAAGGATTAGGAAAGAGTTAAATGGTGAAATAGCCGCTCCCATGTCACGTAGGATTCCTAGGCGTGCTTTTATGATGTATGCGATATTACCAAGTGGTGCTAGGGCAGGAATAAATTCTAGACCGTGATAGCTATCATCTGGCTCGGCGATTAGCGGGAATTTATATACGCCATTTTCCTTGATGCTCCAGTCAAACTTTCCGCCATCTATGATTATTCCACCAAGGCTATTGCCATGTCCTCCGAGGAATTTTGTAGCTGAGTAGACAACGATATCTGCACCGTGATCTAGTGGCTTAAAGATGTATGGAGTTAGCGTGTTGTCGATTATTAGTGGGATACTGTTTTTGTGGGCTATTTCGGATAGCTTTTCTATATCAGTTACATTTAGTTTTGGATTTCCGATGCTTTCAGCATAGATTGCTTTTGTTTTCGAGGTGATGAGTGTACAAACAGAATCTAGATCTGAAGAATCGGAAAATTTTACATCGATTCCATATTTTTTTAGCGTATGCTTAAATAGATTGTATGTGCCACCATAGAGATTGTCAAGTGATATTACCTCATCACCACTTTGTGCAATATTGAGAATCGCCGCTGTAATAGCCGCCTGTCCACTTGCAAACGCAAGTCCACCTACGCCACCTTCAAGTGCTGCAACACGCTTTTCTAATACGTCTGTGGTTGGGTTCATAAGTCGTGTGTAGACGTTCCCAAACTGCGTAAGACCAAAAAGTGCACCAGCATGCTCAGTGCTATCAAATTGGTATGAGCTTGTCTGGTAAATTGGCACTGCACGAGATTTTGTTGTTGGATCTGGCGTATAGCCTGCGTGAAGTAGAGTGGTTTCATCTTTATGAGCCATTTTTTTCCTTAAAATTTATTTGTAAGAAATATGCGATTCTTGATTTGTAATTTCTGTGTTTTTTATAAGAATCGTTGATTGGATTCTTGCTTTGGATTAAGCAATATTTGTAAATACTGCCTGCACGTCATCGTCGTCCTCGATTTTATCAAGGAGTTTTTCAATATCGATTAGTTGTTCTTCATTAAACTCAATCGGTGTGTTTGCGATTCTTTGGAGGTTTGCTTTTGCAACTTCTATATTTAGCGATTCGAGCGTACTATTTAGCGAGCCAAACTGTGTGTAATCGCCATAAACATAGACAGAATCGCCACTCTCGTCTAGCTCCTCTAGTCCTGCGTCAATGAGTGATAGTTCAAGCTCCTCGAGCTCTATTTTTATATTTGCGCGCGGTATTTCAAAGACAGCCTTGTGTGAAAACATAAACTCCAATGAGCCATTTTGTAGTAACTGTCCACCAATTTTATTGATGTAGCTCTTGATGTTTGCAACAGTTCGGGTTGGATTATCTGTCGCGCATTCTATAAAAAGTAGCACGCCGTGTGGTCCTTTAGCTTCGTAATTCACCTCGGTAATGACTACACCATCTTTGCCACTTGCACGCTTTATTGCAGCATCAATGTTGTCTTTTGGCATATTTTGGGCTTTTGCATTGGCGATGGCGGTGCGTAGTTTCGCATTCATCTCTGGATCGCTACCACCTTCTTTGGCAGCAATAGTTATGATTTTGCCCAGCTTTGGGAATAGCTTGGACATTTTATCCCAGCGTTTTTCTTTAGCAGCGCGACGATATTCAAAGGCTCGTCCCATGTAGATTCTCCTAGCTCATGGATTTTGAGTGCTGATTATAGCCTGTTTTGATTAGTGTTTGAAAAAGTATCAAGTATGAATAATTAAATTTTATAAACCCAAGCACAATATACGAGAGAGAGTCCAGAAATTTGTAGTTTAGTTTTTCAAATAAAGCTTAAAATTCTAATTTGGTAAATTTTTGATATAGTATTATAGTTATTTAATATCTAAAATTTTCACTATTTTGGGGATTTATGGGCGAGGCGATACAGGAGTTTAGGCGTTATTTTGAGACGTTTGATGTTGTCTATATTCAAGATCAGTGTGGGAGCTCTGATATATTGCCAATGTTTCGCGCTGCGTGCCCTAAAATGCGTGAATTTCGCCTTTATGAGCCTACACTGCTCTCTACCGCCCTTGATACCATGCTGGTTGTAATTGAGATACCGCGTCCAATCCAAGATGATATATCTCGTATTAAAGATGTATTGCAGAACGCTAACTACTGGGATTGCTTAATCCTTAGTGATGACTATAAAAATCATATGCTTGCACGCCTTGCATTCACAAATAACGTAGCCGACTTGCTCCCGCGAAAGCTAAAAGAATCTGACATCGTACGTGTTATGAGATTCTTGATTAATAAACTCATAAATCACCGCAAAGAAAAGCTACTAAATAACTATTATCGTCAGCTCATTGATCAAGATCACTGCCTATTTTTCATTCGTAAAAATGGCAAGACACTCTTTGCAAATCGTGCCTTTCAGCGATATTGCGGTGTGACACAGACCGCTGATATTGATTCTCTTAGTGAGAGTGAGCTTCCTATGCTTGGCGTGGTTAGTGAGTTAAAAAGTGGCACACAGATGATTTGGAGGGCTCCAGTTGGAGATGAGTGTTTTATTGTTCAGGCGAGCAGCGATGAGGGGCGTGATGAGATTCTTTACACTTGCTATCGAATAAATGAAGGACTCTACAAAGAGGAGGTAAATGAGCCACTAACACGGATGAAGTTTATTGAGGAGCTCAAGGATCGTTTGGTTATCTCAAATGTAAATGATGAGAGTCTGTATATACTGACCATCCGTATAGAAAATAGTCAAAAGATTATCGATGAATACGGTGCTCTTGCATTTCACGACCTCTCAAAGGATTTAATGAAGTATACCTCGACTTTTACCGAGGAAGATGGGCGGATATATAGCTTTTGGCAGCGCGATATGATGGTATTGTTGCTTGATACACATGATATAGCAAAGGTTAAAAAACGTGTAATGAGGCTATTTCAGGCGATTCCTACGCATGAGTTTTCTCATCAAATCGTTCCATTTTGTGAGCTTGTGATTCTTGATTTTATTGCGTTAAACCCAAATGATTCTATCCATTTTCTAGATAGATTCTATGAGAAGAATCATACCGCAATGGAGAATCAGCGCTTGCTAATCCGTCTATCCTCTGCTTCCCAAGGAGAGGATGGTGAGCGACCGCAGGCTATGTTTTATCTTGAGATTCTCCATAATAAGGAGCAGGTATTTAGGATTATCAACCTCTATAAGGGCTTAAGCATCCAGGCAAACTCCAAGATTCTTAAAATAAAAAGTGGTGATATTTATATAAAGGCGGATAATATTCAGCGATATCTGATGAGCCTTGAGAAGCGCGTAGCTATCGAGTCTGCTGATCTTCCAGGTGATATAAGTGCACAGGTAAAATATGTCGATAAGGAGCGTGATTTTGCTGTGATAAGTATGCCTGATTTTATGGAAGGCTCACTTAATGGTCGTGAATATGTGCGCGTGCAGTGTGATATAAGAATCCCTATTGTGCTTACATCTGGGCGATATGCATATACTGGTGAAGTTGCAGATTTATCCATCCAGGCGATCGCGATTCGTTATCGAAGCACTATTAGTAGGAATATCTTGCAAACTCCCGCTAAGCTTGCCTTTGCGCTACCAAATATTAATACCGAAAATAGTCTAGTGAAAGTAACAATAAATGGAAAGATAGTCGCTATAAAAAATGATGAAGATGGTTCGACTCGTGTCGTTGTTATGATAAGTCCAAAGCCGCCAGAAGATGGCTATTTGCTAGAGTATATCTATACGCGTCAAAAGGAGCTCATGCAGGAGATCAAGCGCGTTGGGAATATGCTCTTTAAAAAAAATAGTAGCGCACAGGACGTGTAGAAGTAACGCTCGATTCTTTGCTGATTTAGAGTTGGCTTCTTGGATTGTTGTGTTGTATTTGTTTTGAATACTAGACAGTGATGTAGGTGGTATTAATCTTTATTTGTCGATTCCAGTCTTAGGCGTAGTGCTTGGCTTGTTTGTGTCCATATTCTCTTGAGATAATTCTAATTTTATAGTTATAAAATAGCGCACTTAAATATTTTGTATATTTAAAGCATAATAGAATCTGAAGTAGTTTTTAGTAAAATCTTGCGATTTAATATTCGGGGGTAGTAGTGTTTTCAAAGAAAAAAGCGGTTGAACCACTCTTTTTCAATTCGCGTGATTCTGTGTTTTTTAATCTCTCCGGTCAGCAAGTCTCCGACACTGATGTTTCGTCATCTGCATATATTGCGAGTGCACTCCCATCTCTTTCGCTCCTACGCGCGGTCATAGAGTTGCCAAAAAATGTACCAGAAGAGGCGATTGATGAGATGCTACTAGAGGCAGCGTACGATCAGCTTGGGCTTAGCTTAGAAGATGACTATGTAATGCAATATCAGCGGCGCAAGGGCTACGATTCTTCTCAGCATGAATATGATGTGTTCCTTATGCCGCATACGGCTATAGAGGAGCGCCTTGGTGTCCTTAGGGCGCGTTATCCGTATGTGGATTGCGTTATTCCTTATATCATGCTACCTCAGATGCTGTATAAGCGTGGACTGATTAGCTCTAAAGGTGGGCAGGTTTTCATCCATGTAGGAGATGACGATTCTTTTTTTATCCTCTTTGATGAAGGGGAGATGATCTATTCAAAGAGTCTTGATATAAAGATAGGGAATCTAAGAAATATATTTGTTGAACAAAGCGGACTTGATTTGGATAGGGATGAATTTATCAAGTATCTATCTGGGCGCGCTGCAGATCATGAAAGCTACGATGGAGCAATGAGCGTGCTCTATCGCATGATGTATAACGAAATCGAAGAAGCGCTGTCGTTTGCTAGGCGTATCCACCCAAATGTAAGAATCGACATACTTTACCTTGATGCTTCAGCTAGGTTTAAAGATGAGTTTTTCCATTACTTGAGTGATATGTTGATGTTGCCGTGCAAGCCTGTATCTAGCCTGATAAGCCATGAGCACTACTTGCGCGATAGTTGTCTAATGATGCTTGGTATCTACTATCTCCAAGCGATTTTAGGTGGGGATAATCTTCCAAACTTCACAATATATAAACGTCCACCACCGTTTCTAAAGCGCGATGGAGGAATCGTTACCATATTTATGGGGCTTTCATTAATTGTATCGCTTGGATATCCGCTTAGTAGTATCTATCAGTGGTTTGTGCTTAACAATGAGCTAAAAGAGGTCAATCAGCAAAGCTATGAATACGAGGAGAAAGCCGCTAGTTACAAGCGCGAGCTAGATACTTTAAAAGTGCAACGTGATGAACTAGAAAAATCGATAGAGGCGCGTGAGAAGATGTATAGTGAGCTTGAGACATCGCTTAGGGATATATATAAGTGGCAGAGTGAATATGTGGATAAAAGTAAGATTTTTGATGAGTTTCTAAAAAGTAGCCTAAAGAATCACATTGCTATTGAGCATCTCATGATAAATGATAGCAATAGCAGTGTTGTACTTGAGGCAAATGCTACCGCAAAAGAGCAGAGAAACTTTTCTGGATTTCTAAAGAATCTAGGAGAAAGTGGGCAATACTACGAGGTCAGCACAAAAGAGATCAATCAAGAAGGTGGGCGATATCGCTCGGTAATTAAGGCGGTGATACGATGAAGCTCGGGATAAATATCCAGCCCATAGAGCGCGCTTTTGAGGCAATGTTAAGTGCTATTGATGCCTATTTTGAGCCAAAAGAGAATAATGAAAAGAAGATACTTTATGTCATGCCAGCACTTGTGTTATTTATAGTTTCATACTACGCGATTTTTCCGATTATAGATGAGATGCTGGAGACAAAGAGCAGTGAGCTTAGCACGGCAAATAGCGCATTAAATGAGAATCTAGTCTTTATTAGAGTAATTGATAACGACGGCGGAATGGTGCGTAAGTATGCTGAACTAGATGAAGTCAAGCTAAGGCTTGCAAATGCAGATGCGCGCGTCAAAAAGGCAGAAGCTACGCTAGGTGAGGTTTATGCAATGAGTCAGGCGTGGTACTTTACGCTTGATTTTGCTACTAATGAGGCGATGAGGCTTGGGTTAAACATCTCGGATTCTGAGTTTAAAAAGTCTGAAGTTCATGGTGTTGGTGGGCTTGAAAAGTCGTTTATGGGGCTTAGAGGCAGTGGAAGCAAATTATCGCTTTTTGAGTATATGTATTCAATTGAGCGTGGTATGGGGCATGGTGGCAAATTTGTATCTCTCGAGCGTGTGTCTATACGACCAAAAGGTGATCGGCTTGATTTTGAGTTGCTTATAGGTAATCAAAAGGGTAGCTTATGAGATTTTCGGTGTTAGTTTTTGCATCTATGGCTACGCTTTGCATTGCTAGATCAGAGGAGCCACCTTCGTTGAGTGATATCTCGGCAAAGATTTCTACTATTGCAGAAACCAAAGAGAAGGAATCTGAAAATGCGAAAGAGATCGAGATAGCTGTGCCAATAGCCAAAGAGAGCAGAGAAGCTGATATGGTTGTAAATATTGAAAGCACAAAGAAAGTGGAAAAAGCTGGGAAGCCAAATATGCAGCAACAACGCGATGAGCTCGATATACTTTATGATAGTATTGTTGGCTTTGAGAGGCGTGCTGTATCACTAGATGAGATACGGCGCACCGCCGACCCATTCTCGTATGATCGCGCCATTGTAGTGGATGGCGAGAGTTTAAAAGATGGCGATGAGAGTGCATTTAATCCAAGAGTATCAGCGATTTTAAATAATAGGGCAAAGATAGGTTTATCGTGGTTGTACGAAGGTGATATGTATGAGGGCTGGAAGCTCGTGTCTGTAGGGCGTAGTGGCATATGGTTAGAATCTCAATCAGGCGAGAGGCGATACTACCCGATTAATAAATCTAAAGTTTTACAAGTGGAGAAGCGATGAAAAAGCGATGGATAATAGCAGGAATCTCAATAGCGTTAGTGGCATCGCTGCAGGCTGCAACATGCGATGGCATGGGTTTTGATTTAGCCACTCAGGATACTGGTGTGAGTGCTGAGGAGGTTATTAAGCATCTAGCTACCGAGTGCTCTTATAGTATTTTTTTAAAAGATGAAGAGGCACGTGCGAGACTAAAGATAGATATGCCGGCGCTAAATATTCGTCAGGCACCATTGGAGCAGATTTTTGACCTTGTGCTAAAGGAAAATGGACTTCACTATGAGTTTGATGGTAAGGCACTTAGAATAAGCTATCTGGTAACAAAGACATTCAAGATAGATTACGTTGGAACCGACAGAAGTGGAATTAGTACCACAAATATATCTATAAATCGCGATGAAGGTGGTCAGGAAACCTCTACAAGTTCCACAAATAACAGAAGTAGCAATCAAGAAACTACATCATCTAGTTCTGGTGGTAGCAAATCTGGAATCGACATTCGTGCCGAAGATGGTTTTAGATTTTGGGATGGAATACAAGCAGAGATTGAAGCAATACTGAATCGTCCGGGTGACTTTTATAACTACTTTGTTGTAAATGGCTCCACGCAATCTTCGCAGGGCGTAGTGGCATCTTCGCAAAATACGCTACCCCAGCCAACAGGAATCGACGCTTCACCAGCTATCTCAAATCTATTAGGGCAGATTCCTCAGTCGGCGACCGGAGTTGTTAGTGCTACAGGCGGTGGAACATATACTTATCCTAGTGCCGCGTTAGCGGTTATTGCATCTACATCTCAGGCTCCGCAGACAACAGCGCAGCTCGCTCGTCCTACGCAGTCGCAGGCTGGATTTGTGACGGTTAATAGAGGTGCTGGACTTGTCACTGTGACTGGTACTAGCGAGCAGATTTCTCGCGTATCAAAGTATATAGATGAGCTACATGAGCGTTTGCAAGGGCAAGTGATGATTGACGTTAGCATCTTGACTGTACGTCATAATCGAGGTAGTACAACAGGAATCGACTGGAATCAGCTCTATAATCTCCAAAATATCGCTCTTATGCCAAAAGGTGGATCGAATTCTAGCGGCGATAGTGGTAGTAGCAGTAGCGGCTCTAGCTCCACAGCTTCGCTAGCTCCTGGTAGTATTCAGATGGCTAATGAAAGCGGAATGTTACTTATGGGCTATGGCAGTGATATGTCAAAGGCTGGTTATGCGCTAAATATATTCTCTCAGGGTGTAACACTGACGCGCGTCGTTGAGTTTTTAAAGACTTATGGAGATGTGAGTTCGGTATCAAATCCAAAAGTACTAACTCTAAATAATCAGCCTGCAATGATTAGTGTGGGTGATACTATTCGCTATCGCCAGAGTACAGTATTTCAGACGAATAGTAGCTCAAATACAAACACAAACTCAAGTACTAGTTATCCATCAGTGTTTGCAGGTGTTTTGTTGGATATTACGCCTTCGGTGCAAAATGGTGAAATTATGCTAAAAATAAATCCATCAATCACAAGTGTAAAAAGCATAGATGTTGAGAGTGCGGCGACTGCGCTTGATTCTCCACCGAATCTATCAATAAATCAGCTCTCGTCAATTGTCAAAGTTAAAGATGGTGAAAAAATCATCTTAGGTGGATTGATACGCAAAGCAAACAATAAGAAAGAGAACAAAGTCCCACTTCTTGGTGATGTGCCTTTGCTTGGTTATTTTTTTTCATATGAGGCAGATATGGAGACGACAGATGAGATGGTTATTGTCATTACACCTCATATAGTCAAAGGAGACAAAGGCCCTTCGCTTCAAGATCTTGGCTACACGATAATGGGTAGGAATCCGCTTGAATAGGTTTGATGCACTAGAGACGCGCTGGCGGAGGTACCGTCGGCGTTTATGGCTACGCCGTGCTACGTTTATATTCGGATCTTTTGTGATTGTTGGTGCTGCCACTTATTTATTACAAAGCCCACAGATATTTGAGATTCCCGTTGCTGCACCAAAGCAAGACACGACAAATGCTACATTGTTAAGTGGTGCAAGTGAATTGGCAGAAACCAAATCATCATCGGATATAGAATCGGAATCTAAAATGCGTGAAGCTCCGCAGTTGCATGTAGTAAATGGTGCATTTGATGCAAATACTTCGACGCTTCTTGGTGAAAACAACCTAGAATCTCTAGAGCAAGAGCAATGCTATATAGTTAAGGCAACTATATTAAACATCAGGGAGCGTCCAGATTTGCGTGCGAAGATTCTTAGTCGCTATGTGCGCGGAGATGAGGTCTGCACGCGCTTGGTTGATGGGAATTGGCTTTTTAGTGGTATTGGCTGGATATATAATGGCGGTGGCACATTAAGTGGCGTAGGCGAGGAGGAGTTGCTTTCAGAGCCTAGTGAGGAGACCATATCCCTTGCATCCACGCAAGCAAGAAATCCGAGCGTTAAGAATCCATTTAACACACAAACGCAGACAAACGTGCAGATTCAAGCTCAGGATGTGGTGTCAAATGCAGATAGCACGCCAAAGAGGTCGTCGCTAAAAATCACATCAACATCATTAGAGCCAAAAGATCAGAGAGCATTTTATCATCGTAGATATGAGAAGGAGCCAAGCTACACTTCATCAATCGCGCTAGCACAGAGTTACTTTGATACAAAAGAGTATAGTAAGGCGTATGAATGGGCGTTAATTGCAAACAATCATAAAAAAAGCTCTCTAGAATCGTGGGCTATTTTTGCTAAAAGTTTATATTTTAGTGGTAAGCAAAAAGAGGCGATAGATGCGCTATCCCAATATGTGAAATTCGATAATTCAGGAGAGCTTGCGCATTTGCTTTCATTGATGAAAACGAGGAAGCTAAAGGAATCTGAATGATGAAGCAGAGAATTGGAGACCGCCTAATAAGCGCAGGGTTAATCACGCAAGAGCAGCTAAATAATGCTCTACACGAGCAGCAGACGCAGCAGAAGCGACGTAAAATAGTACGCGTATTAGTCGATTTGGGCTACCTTGATGAGGGGAGGTTGCTAGACTTTTTTGTCGAGCAGTGTAAGGCTGGTGGCTTGGATATGGAATCTGTCATAGAGGACTTCCCTGCGAGTGAGGAAGATATTTTACGACAGGTTGCGCTTAGGCTTGATATGGAGTATGTGGATCTAGATCAGGTTGTGATAGATTTAGCAGTCGTGGATTATGTCCCATTTGCTCAGATTAAGAGACTTTATGCTTTCCCTTTTAAAGAGACTGAGCGCGAAATTGTTGTTGCGCTTATCAATCCGTTTGATTTAAACATTAAAGAGGCTTTCTCACGTCTAGTGCGTAAAAAACCGTTAGTATATGTTGTCGCCCGTAAAGAGCAGTTTATCGCTACTTTATCGCGCTTAGAGCTAAATGATGGTATCAAAGACTTAGTGGCACGCATCAGACGAGAAATACGCGGTAGCGGTGATGCCGATGGCGATTCTTCTAGTATTACGCGGCTTATTGAGGTTATCTTTGGCTATGCTATAAACCAGCGCGCAAGCGATATACACATAGAGGCCAGTGATACAAACTGTGTCATAAGAATCCGCGTGGATGGTATCATGCTTGAGAGCTTTAGATTTGATCGTGATATGTTTGCACCGCTAGCCTCACGGATAAAGCTTCTTTCAAACCTTGATATCGCTGAGAAGCGCAAACCACAAGATGGTCGATTCTCATCTGTGATTGATGGTCGTGAGTATGACTTTAGGATTTCAACTCTTCCTATTATCACTGGAGAATCAATTGTTGCGAGGATTCTTGATAAGAGCAAGGTGCTCGTTGAGCTTGAGCAACTTGGCATTTCGCCTGTGAATTACAGTAGGTTTAATAAAATCATAAAAGCTCCGTATGGAATCGTCTTTGTAACCGGACCAACAGGTAGCGGAAAGACAACAACGCTTTATGCTGCGATCAATGCAATAAAGAGTGTCGCACAAAAAATTATCACGGTTGAAGATCCGGTAGAGTATCAGATGGCACAGATTCAGCAAGTGATGGTGAATGAAAAGGCTGGTCTGACATTCGCTGGCGCGCTACGAAGCATCCTGCGTCAAGACCCAGATATAATCATGGTGGGCGAGATACGCGACAAAGAGACATTGCAAATCGCCATCCAAGCAGCGCTTACGGGACACCTAGTCCTCTCTACGCTGCACACAAATGATGCAATTAGTGGTATTACGCGACTGCTTGATATGGGAATCGAGAGCTTTTTTATAGGCTCTGTGATTGGTGGTATACAGGCGCAACGCCTCGTGCGCAAGCTTTGTCCGCATTGCCGATATGAGGTCGAGATACCTCAGGTGCTAGTAGATGAGTTAAAAGGTCATTTGCCAGATGATTATCGATTCTACAAGTCTCATGGCTGTAAAAAGTGCAATATGGTAGGCTATATGGGTCGAGAGGTAATCTCAGAAGTCGTAGTGGCAAACGATGAAATAAAGCGGCTAATAGCAAATGGAGCATCAAAAGACGAGTATCTAAGTGAGGCTAGAAGAGGTGGCTTTATTACGATGTTCGAAGATGGTCTAAATAAAGCTCTAGCTGGAATTACGAGCCTAGATGAAGTCTATCGTGTAGCGAAACTCTCATGAAGTACTTCAATGTTACACTCCTACTCAAAGGTAAGAGAAGTAAGCGCATAGTCAAGGCTAGTACGCGCGATGAGGCTCTAGTAAAAGCAGCCCAGCTAAAGCGTGGTAAGCCACTTTTTGCCAAAGAGATTGCCGCACCGCTTGGTATGAAGCTAGCAGATATTGCTAGCTACTCATTTGATACTATCCGTGGAAAGAATCGTATAAAGCTTGATGATATGATTCCTGCGTTTCGCCAGATGTCATTGATGCTAAATGCTGGAATTTCAATCCATGCGACACTTGAAGATCTTGTTACATTTTCTGCAAGCGATCGACTAAAGACTATTTTTCGTGATATTTTGACTGGTATTAGCAGCGGCAAGAGCCTGAGCGATTCTTTTAGGATTTATGAGCGCGATTTAGGGACGCTTAGCATCTCCTTGATCTCTCTTGGCGAGCAGACTGGTAGCCTCTCGCATGCGCTTGCTATGCTTGCTGAAACACTAGAGGAGATTCGCAATAACACAGCCAAATTTAAAAAAGCCCTGCGTTATCCAACGATGGTCGTAGGTGCAATGGTAGCGGCATTTGTATTGCTTATTTTGCTAGTTATACCGAAGTTTAAATCCGTATTTGATAGCTTTAATGCCGAGTTGCCACTTCCAACAATAATACTTTTGCGTACGGAAGAGATTCTTAGTAATTATGGACTTTGGATTCTTGGTGCATTAATTGCGATTGTTGTTTTGTTGCGCAGACGTTATCGTAGATCTCTATCTTTTAAAAAGCTAATAGATCGCTATCTGTTGAAAGTCAAGTTAATCGGTGACATTATCTACTATCACTCAATGAATCAATATGTATCTGCTCTCTCACTCCTTCTAAAAGCGGGGATTTCACTCGAAGAGGCATTGAGTTCTGGTAGTGGCATGACGACTAATGAGCATATTAGAGAGAAGTTTGAGAGTGTGAGCGAGGCGATTAAGCGTGGCATTGGTCTGACTGAGGCATTTCGTGCGACGGGACTTTTTGAGCCAACAACCCTCCAGATGGTCAATACTGGTGAGCAGAGCGGTGATCTTGATCAAATGTTAGCTGTTGCTGCTAACTACTATAAGATGCGCTATGACAATATTATCGATAACCTCTCTGCCTATATTGAGCCGTTATTAACGGCATTTATGGCTGTGCTTGTACTTATTTTAGCACTTGGTATTTTTATGCCAATGTGGGATTTAGCGCGCGCAGTGAGAACTTAGATTTTGCCTTGGTGTGGATTCTAGTAGGGAATCCACACCAAATTTTGTAAATAAAAGTTCGAAATCCTTACCTGTTTTTTAACTATTTAGTTTTGCGCTTGCGATTCTTATCATTGGTACGATAGCTAAGAATCCAAAATAATCTCGCATATTTTGACCAGCACATAATTTTTGTTTAAGTAATACGTTACAACTTAAAAACGGCGAAATAGTCCACATGAAAGCCCCCACTGTGCGCGTCCTAAAAGAGGCAGAGAAGCGAAGTAGCGATATGCAAAAGGCTATCTACATGATAGCCGCCCTCACAAATCAGACTGAAGATGAAGTAGAAGCGCTAGATCTTAAAGACTACATGAGCCTACAGAGGGGCTTGCAGGATTTTTTAGAAGAGGCGGGAGCTGTGGCGTAGATTCTCTAGCCCTTGTGGCGCATGTGCTGCACTTCTCTTACAACGAAATGCTAGATATGGAGCTAGATGAGTTTAGGGAGTTTATAAAGGTGGCGCAGGAGATATGGAAGGCTAGGGGCTAAAAGCCTCATAGGTTGCTATTAAAATATCCTTGAGTGCATCAAGTATAAAAAATGGTATCGCTAAAGCCATGCCAGCAAGTAGCGATACCACAGCCCCTGCAACATAGCCAAATATTAATCCCACTACCCATCCCTCACCTATTTCACCGCTAACGCAGATATAGATAGCAAAAAGCAGTGCAAAAATATGATAAAGAGGCTGGCAAGCGAGTATGTCCAAGAAGCTAAAGTTTTTAATTTTTTTCATAGCTTGATTATAGGATTAAAGAGGTAGAAAATGCAAGATATAGGCGTTGGTCTTAGTATAGGAATTGCGCTAAAAGGATTAAGTAGCATAAATGTATGCACAAGTTCATTTAAAAAACTACATAAATCAATAGCCTTAGCAGGTGAGAGCGTAAAACATCTAAACAAAAGCCTAGCGGCTATCAAGCTCAACAATATAAAAATAGCACGCATAGAAGAGAGCATGGGTAGATTCAAATCAAAAGCGATAGAAAAAGCTGCTTTTGGTGCATCTGCAGCTATGCCTATTAAAGTCGCTATGGACTTTGAGAGTGCAATGGCTGATGTGAAGAAGGTGGTTGAATTTGTAAATAACGTTGAGCTTAAGGGGTTTGAAAAGAGTATATTGAGTCTCTCGCGCACAATCCCGCTAAGTGCAAACGAGCTAGCAAGCATTACCGCTAGCGGAGGGGCACTAGGGATTGCAAAAGAGAATCTACTTGGCTTTACGACAGTGGTTGCAAAGATGAGCACAGCGTTTGATATGAGTGCAGAGGTTGCAGGGGAATCTATTGCAAAGCTAATGACTGTATATAAGCTAGGAATCAAGGAAGCTGAAGCATTAGGTGATAGCATAAATCACCTCTCCGATAACTCAGCCGCCAAAGCCAAAGATATTGTTGAGACTTTAGGGCGCATAGGCGGCTCAGCTAAAGTTTTTGGGTTAAGCGCCGCAGAGGCAGGCGCCCTATCTAGTGCCTTTATCGCACTTGGTAAAACTCCTGAAGTGGCAGCAACTGGGATAAATGCACTTTTAAATAAACTTGCAACAGCCCCAGAGCAAGGAGCGAAATTTCAAGAAGCATTGCAGAGTATTGGCGTGGATGCTAGCTATCTAAAAACGGCGATACAAAATAATCCTCAAAAGGCGCTAGAGCAGTTTCTTGGAGCATTAGAGGTCATAGATAATAGCGAGAAAATGGGGGTTTTAACAAAACTATTTGGCGCTGAGTATAGCGATGATTTGTCGCTTTTGGTTGGTGGGCTAGATGAATATCGCAAAGCCTTAAAGCTTGTCAATGATGAGAATAAAAATGGCTCAATGCAACGTGAGTTTGAGAACAGAAGTGCAACAACAGCAAACAGTTTGCAACTTATGAAAAATAGTCTCGCTGAAGTTGGAGTGAATTTTGGTTCGCTATTTCTGCCATTTTTAAGCACAACTTTAAAAGCCTTAAGCTCCTTTTCTAGCAAAATAGCAGACTTTATAAGTAGTTTTCCTACACTCTCTAAAGTGATTGGCTCTGTGCTTTTTGGCCTTGTGGCTTTTAGTGTTGTTTTGCCAGCGGTTGGTTTTGTGGTGAGTGCGCTTAGTGCAAATATCCTGGCGCTAAAAAACGCCTATCACTATCTAAAGATAGCAATGACATTAAGCGCAAAGTGGTTTAAAGGGCTTCTTGGCTTAAAAATAATTGATATAAAAATAGGATTAAAGCTATATGCGCAAACTCTTAGAAACTCCATCGCCCTAAAACTCCAAGCCATCTCAGCATGGCTAGTGGGTGCAAGGTTAAGGGCTACTATTTTGCTAACTACCGCCTACAGTGCCGCCACAAAGCTAGCTACTTTCACATCTTTAGCTTTCTCTAAAGCACTTAATTTTTTAAAGATAGGATTCTTAACAAGTGCAGGAGCACTCAAAGTACTAAAAATCGCGCTAATTAGCACGGGAATCGGCGCGCTTGTTGTCGCCCTTGGCATGGCGGCTGCTTATGTGATAGAGAATTGGGACAAAGTCAAAGAGTTTTTTACTTCACTTT
>JBQNBC010000007.1:0-94497 GCA_052170135.1 Wolinella sp. | reverse complement strand
GAATCTACCAAAAGATAAAGGCTACTTAGAAGTAGACTTTGACACTTTATCAAATAACTACAACAATGATGGTAGCGAGAGTAGAGGATATGTAATGGGAGAGGGGAGACTAGGGTGCGATTCTTCTGGAGAGGCACCAAATCTATCTGCTGTCTGCACTAGTAAATACAATGCCTATGCAAGGAATCCAGAGTCTCTATTTTCGCCACTTACTGCTCGCTCTAAATTTCTAGAAGCACGCGCTGGGATCTATGTCTCGCACGAGAAATTCAGTGCTCTTATGGCTAGCGAGGGTGAGTTATTTTGCTTAAGTGAAGAATCTGTGGACTCAGAGACGCTTACTCTGCCGATTTTTAGCGATAGCACGATGGATGGTGAGTGGATGGCTGTTTCAACTTGTGACTATTTTGCTGATTCTGTGCCACTGTTTAAGGGCGGGAATCGCTTTGCGAATTTAAGGATTGAGAGGGCAAAAGCATGAGTGCTTATATCATTGAGACGATAATTAAAGTCCTACTTGTTGTGGCGATTTTCTCTGCTTTGGCTGGGTTCTTGACATATGTGGAGCGTAAGATACTTGCCTTTATGCAACGTAGACTTGGACCTATGCATGTTGGACCTTATGGGATTTTGCAGATCCTTGCTGATGGGATTAAGTTGTTTACGAAAGAGGATATTATCCCAAGTGGTGCAAATCACTTGATTTTTAAGATCGCGCCAGTGATTTCTGCGGCGACTGCATTTATCGCGATGAGTGCTGTGCCGTTTTTTCCGGAGTTTAAGATTGGTGAATATATCGTACGCCCTATCATCGCGGATATAAATGTTGGTATTTTATTTGTCCTTGGTGTAGGTGCGGTTGGTATGTATGGACCATTGCTTGCTGGCATGAGCTCAAACAACAAGTGGTCGCTTCTTGGTGCAGCGCGCTCAAGTGTGCAGCTCCTTAGTTTTGAAGTGGTCTCTGGGCTTTCACTTCTTGCACCGCTTATGATTGTTGGTTCGCTATCATTGATTGATATTAACAACTATCAAAGTGGCGGAATCCTAAGCTGGCTTGTATTCTCACAGCCACTAGCATTTGCGCTATTTGTAATCGCAGGCTATGCCGAGCTAAACCGTACGCCTTTTGACCTGCTTGAGCATGAAGCTGAGGTCGTCGCTGGCTATGCAACTGAGTATTCTGGTATGCGCTGGGGGATGTTTTTTATCGGGGAGTATGCGAATATGATCACCCTTGCTTTTTTGACTGCACTTATATTTTTTGGAGGGTTTAATCCACTTTGGATTCTTCCTGGTGGGGTTGCGATTCTTCTTAAGGTAGCGTTTTTCCTCTTTTTATTTTTGTGGGTGCGTGCTGCTTGGCCACACATTAGACCAGATCAGCTTATGTGGATGTGTTGGAAGATTCTCATGCCTTTGGCACTTGTAAATATTTTAATAAGTGGCATTGTGCTGATTCTATAGGGGAGTAAATGGTGAGCGATAGACAAAATTATATTTTTATCGAGGGCTCAAGTTGCCCTGTAACAGTCAAAGGCAAATTGCTACAAGTTTTTAAGCGCGCTCTAAAGGGCGAGTTATTTGTAGGGTTGTGGCTAGTGTTGCGTGAGATGTTGCGATTTAATATCCATACTACAAAATATCCACTAGAAAAACTCCCTATTTCACCACGCTATCGTGCCATTCATGAGCTTTTACGTCTTTTAGAGAGTGGAAACGAGAGGTGTATTGGCTGTGGATTATGTGAAAAAATCTGCATAAGCAACTGTATTCGCATGGAGACTAGCTATGGTGATGATGGGCGTAAAAAAGTTCATGATTACACGATAAATTTTGGTCGGTGTATCTTTTGTGGATTTTGTGCGGAGGTTTGTCCGGAGCTAGCAATAGTACATGGTGGACGGTATGAAAATGCCAGTGAACAGCGCGCTCACTTTGCTCTAAAAGATGATATGTTAACGCCACTTGATATAGTTTTGTCTGGTGGACAACGCGAGTTTAGCGGTTTTGGTGCAGTTAGTATGGATGCCGATTCTCGTATTAAAAAAACCCCGCTAGCTTACGTATCTCCTAGTGCACCAGAGGGTAAGAATCCAGAAGAATCAAAAGAGCGAGTCTTGCCGATAGCAGAAAATAGTGTCGCATCTAGTGTAAACAATGTAAAAAGTGTGCCTAGTGAGGACAAAGGAGGAAGTTATGTTTGAAGCTGTTGCTTTTTATCTTTTTGCCGCGCTTAGTGCCTCTATGTTTTTGGTTGTTGTAACGACAAATAATGTTCTTTATGCTCTCACGGCGCTTGCGGGTGGCATGATTTTTATCTCGGCATTCTTTTTTATGCTTGGGGCGGAGTTTTTAGGTGCGGTACAGATAGTGGTTTATACAGGCGCAATCATGGCGTTGTATGCCTTTGGAATGATATTTTTTGATAGCAGTAGGGAGATTAAAGAGCGCGAAGGGAATCCTATTGTGCTTTGGAGCTTGACAGGCATTATAGGGTTTATTTTGCTTGTAATTCTCTCTGCGCCTTTTGCTCATATTGCGTTAGAGCCAGCGAATAAGCTAGCTGGGGAGCTTGGTGATATGGGAAATATACAAGCGATTGGGTATGTGCTTTTCACAAAATATCTTGTGCCTTTTGAGTTGGCGGCTGTGATGCTACTGGTGGCGATGATAGCTGGGATTGTCCTAGCGGGCAAAAAAATGGATAAATCATTAACGCTTATAAGCGACGAAGAGGCAGAGGCATTGCTTAAAAAGAGCAAAAAGAGGAGTTTTTGATGATTACATTAAATCACTACATCATCTTATCGGCATTTTTGTTTATTATCGGGCTTATTGGTGTGATGAGGCGCAAGAATCTACTCATGCTGTTTTTCTCTACTGAAATTATGTTAAATGCCGTAAATATCGGGCTAGTTGCGACTGGACGATACATGGGTGATGTAGCGGGAGAGATGTTTGCTCTTTTTATCGTCGCAGTAGCTGCTAGCGAGGTAGCCGTTGGGCTTGGGCTTTTGATACTTTGGTATAAAAAGCATGGTAGCCTTGATCTTGATTCTCTCCAAGTGATGAGAGGGTAGCATATGGAAAAAATACTCTACATTGCGTTATTTGCGCCACTTGTTGGTTCGCTAGCCTCTGGGCTAGTCGCAGCAAAGTCGAGGCAGTTATGGTGTGGAATCTTCGCCTCATTTATGCTTTTTGTATCGTTTTGTGCGACGCTTTTATTGCTTTTATACACAAGTGATGGTGGTGTGGCGCGTGCGGAGCTTTTCACGTGGATAGCAGCTGGAGATCTTGATATTAGCTTTGGTTTCTTGGTTGATTCTGTAAGTGCGACGATGATGTTTGTAGTTACTCTTGTATCGCTTATGGTGCATATTTATTCGATTGGTTACATGAAGCACGATGAGGCATTTAATCGATTCTTTACATACCTTTCAGCCTTTGTCTTTTCTATGATGATTCTCGTGATGAGTGATAATTACGCTGGATTGTTCATTGGCTGGGAGGGTGTAGGACTTTGCTCATGGATGTTGATTGGATTTTGGTATCACAAAGAATCGGCTAGCTTTGCGGCAAACGAGGCATTTATTATGAATCGTATCGCTGATCTTGGCATGCTTTTAGGAATATTTTTGTTGTTTTGGAGCTTTGGAAGTGTGCGCTATGATGAGGTTTTTGCTGGGCTTGGGAGCGTCGATTCTTCTACGCTTAGCGTGATAGGGATTTTGCTTTTTATCGGTGCGATGGGAAAATCCGCGCAATTCCCACTTCATACATGGCTTGCTGATGCAATGGAAGGACCCACGCCAGTTTCAGCACTAATTCACGCCGCGACAATGGTTACTGCGGGGGTTTATCTTGTAATTCGCTCAAATCCGCTTTATGACATGCTTCCTGAAGTTGGTTATTTTATCGCTTGTCTTGGAGCGTTTGTGGCGATTTTTGCAGCGAGTATGGCATTGGTCAATCGCGATTTAAAGCGTATTATTGCCTATTCTACGCTTTCGCAACTTGGCTATATGTTCGTTGCTGCGGGAATTGGCGCATACTGGATTGCGCTCTTTCACTTGATGACGCATGCCTTTTTTAAATCACTCCTGTTTTTGGGTGCAGGGAACGTCATGCACGCAATGAATGATAAATTAGATATCACAAAAATGGGTGCGCTCTATAAGCCTCTCAAAGCTACGGCTATTCTTATGATTCTTGCATCGGTTGCGTTAGCGGGAATTTACCCTTTTGCGGGATTTTTCTCCAAAGATAAAATACTTGAAGCGACGTTCAGTAGTGGGCATTTTGTGTTGTGGTTCATGCTTTTGCTTGGTGCGATGCTTACGGCATTTTATAGCTTTAGACTTATTATGCTTGTCTTTTTTGTCCCAAAAAATCACGAAGAGCACCCACATGAGGCGTATCCTTATATGATTGGCGCGATGATTCCTTTGGCTATTTTGGCTGTGATTAGCGGTTTTGGCGAGGGCTTTTTTCATGGGTATGTCGCTCAGACGTTACCTATGCATGACAAGGACATATCAAGTATAACGCACTGGATTCTTATAGCGTTGGCTAGTTTTGCAGCGCTTTCTGGTATTTGTTATGCACTATATAAGTATTATCGTGGTGGCTTTTGCGAGTACTGGGAATCTCACTGGATGTATAAGCTTTTAAGCGCGCAATACTTCATTCCAAAGATTTATGAGCTGTGTGTGATGATTCCTTATACATGGCTTTCGCGACTATTATGGCGCGTGGTTGAGTTAAAAATGATCGACTTGAGTATCGATTTTATCGCTAGTTTTATTTATCAAGGTGGCGAGCAATCAAGAAGAATCCAAAGCGGAAATCTCTCCTTAATGTTGCGTTTGATGCTTTTTGGTATTGCCGTGTTGCTTGTTTTGATGATTTTTGGGATTTAAGGGGAAGACATGGAATATCTACTGACTTTGCTTATATTTTTCCCCGCTATTGCGGCATTGCTTGCGCTCATGGTACATGAAAACATCAAGTCGTTTGCTATTGTTGTCAGTGCGCTTGAGTTTGCGTTGGCACTAATTTTATGGGCAAATTTCGATTCTCAAAGTGGCGAGATGCAGTTTGTTCATCATTTGCCAATTATGGCTAGTTATGGGATTAGTTACTTTGTCGGCGTGGAT
The DNA here is from genome assembly GCA_052170135.1 of Wolinella sp. Lineage (GTDB taxonomy): Bacteria > Campylobacterota > Campylobacteria > Campylobacterales > Helicobacteraceae > Wolinella. The sequence goes on along the minus strand of JBQNBC010000007.1, from coordinate 89,335 downwards.
GGGATTTCACTCTTTTTGGTTGTGCTAGCCACGTTTATTTCACTCATTGGATTTATTGTGCTAAACGAACAAAGAGAGCTCAAGAATCTAGTTGTATCGTTACTGTTTTTAGAAACCATTATGGTAGGTGTTTTTAGTGCGCTTGATGCGATACTCTTCTACATTTTTTGGGAGCTATCACTTGTGCCTATGCTTTATATCATTGGTGCATGGGGAAGTGGTGCGAGAATCTATGCTGCAATTAAGTTTTTTATATACACTTTTACTGGCTCGCTAATAATGCTCATTGGTATGCTCTATTTTGCCTATACATACTACGAAACTACTGGAATATGGACATTCTCGATTCTTGATTGGCAGATGCTAATACTTCCGCTTGATTTACAAAAGTGGCTTTTTATAGCCTTTTTTGCTGGTATAGCAATAAAAGTGCCTATGTTTCCATTTCATACATGGTTGCCATATGCGCATGGACAGGCTCCTACCATTGGCTCTGTGATTCTTGCTGCGGTGCTTTTGAAAATGGGGACTTATGGTTTTGTGCGCCTCTCTTTACCACTTTTCCCAGATGCATCTGTGGCATTTGCATTGCCAGTTGCGATTCTTTGCTTGTTGATGATTATTTATGGTGCAATGGTGGCATACGCACAAGAAGACATGAAGCAGGTGATAGCATATAGTTCGATTTCTCACATGGGCGTGATTGTGCTTGGCACATTTGCATTAAATGCTGAGGGAATCGGCGGTTCAATCTTTTTTATGATTAGTCACGGGATTGTTAGTGGCGCACTTTTTATGCTTGTTGGTGTGATTTATGATCGGCGACATACGAAGATAATAGCGGAGTTTGGCGGACTTGCACACGTAATGCCACGCTATGCGACGATATTTGTAATTATGATGATGGCAAGTGCGGGGTTGCCGCTTACAATGGGCTTTGTTGGTGAATTTTTGTCGTTACTTGGATTCTTTGCGGTGTCGCCGTGGATTGCGTTTTTGGCTGGAAGTAGCATTGTTCTTGGTGCCGTGTATATGCTTGTGCTATTTAAGCGTGTTTTTTTTGGCAATGTCACAAATAGTGAAAATGCTGCACTAAGAGATTTGGATTCTCGTGAGATAGTCGCTTTGTTGCCACTTGTAATAATTGTGGTATGGCTTGGGATTTATCCAAAGCCGCTATTATCTACGATTGATGTGAGTGTTAAAAATACTATAGAGCTCATGCAACAAAAAGCACGCACACCTGAGGCAAAAGAGCGACTTGGTGTGGTAGAAAAAGGAGGCGAGTGATGTTAGAAGTGGTGCAGATTCCTCTTGAGATGCTAAACCTCCCGACGCTCTTGCCGATGCTCGTGGCTGTTTTTGGCGCGCTTGTGATTTTGGCGATAGATATTTTCACAAAGAATAGTTCGCGCAGTTTTTATACAATGCTTAGTGTACTTTTTATCGTTCTTGACTTTGGTGCGGTGCTATATTTTGATGGATTTAGTCGTGGATTCTTTGATTTGTTGCTAATTGATGGAATCTCAATTCTCGCGCAGTTTATAATCCTCATTGCTTCAGCACTTTTTATCCCGCTGGCACTCACTTCGCGCCGATTTCATGAGTTTTCATATCCTGAGTTTTACGCGCTTTTCTTATTTATGATCGCTGGATTTCAATTTATGGTCTCAAGTGATTCCTTGATTCTTATCTTTATCGGGCTTGAGACCGCATCTCTCGCGCTTTACACGTTAATTGCCATGCATAATAGACGCACGGCATTTGAGGCGGCTATAAAGTATTTCACGATGGGAGCAGTGGTGGCTGGATTTTTTACTTTTGGTTCGATGTTGCTTTATGTTGCGACTGGCGAGCTTGCACTTGGCGGGATTGCTGAGGTGTTGATTGAGCGCGAGTTTGGCCCAGTTTGGCTTGTGTTTGCTGGCTTTGTCTTTTTGTGTGCGGCTATTGGATTTAAAATCTCGCTCGTGCCATTTCATACATGGACGCCTGATGTTTATGAAGGGAGCAATTCAGTCTTAGCTGGATATATGTCGATAGTGCCAAAGATTGCTGGTTTTGTCGTGGCAATGCGATTCTTTGATATTTTCCTATCAGCGGAGATAGAATGGGTGAAGAATCTGCTCTATTTGCTGGTCGTGTTGACTATCACGCTACCAAATATAGCCGCACTTGTGCAAGATGACGTGAAGCGCATGTTAGCTTATAGTTCGATTTCGCACGCTGGATTTGCACTTGCGGCGATAATGATAAATACAACACACTCCATAAGCGCGCTATTTTTGTATTGGATTCTTTTCCTTTTTACAAATCTTGGGGCATTTAGTATGCTTTGGGTCTCTAGAAATAAAATCAATCACTGGAAGCATCGCTATGATCATCCATATGAGCGATTTGCTGGAATGGTACAGATTATGCCAGTTGGTGCGGTTTTAATGGGAATATTTATGCTAAGCTTGGCTGGGATACCGCCATTTGCGCTATTTTGGGGCAAGATGTACCTGATGAGTGCCGCGCTTAATAGTGGTTTTGTCGTTTTGACGATAATCATGGCGCTAAATAGTGCGATATCGGTATATTATTATTTAAAACTAATCGTATACATGTTTTTAAAAGAGTTACCAAAGAGTGATGAACGCGATATTTTTATCAAAAATGCCTCTACGCCACTGCGTGTTATTTTGGGATTCTCAGCGGGAGCTACGCTTGTGTCACTCTTTTTTATAGATACGATTCTTGGGTCTATCCTAAAGTATGTCGAGTATAGTGGTTTTTAATGTGCAAGGCGGTTTTATAGATTCTGCATAGTGGCGAATGATGTATAATGCCCGTAAAAAATAGGGATTTTTATGCGCTATCTTTTGCCTCTGTTTACTCTATTGCTTGCGCCTCTTTTTGCCCTTGATGTCTTGGTAAATAGCGGTAAGGAAGATGGGCGGAGCTTTGCTGTGCTAAATCTCACGCATGATGAGCCCTTTCCTTGCAAGGAGGAGCTAAATCGTTATGCTGAGGTAGAGCGTGTAGTTTGTCTTTTGGAGGGAAAGCCATCGACGCCTTTTACCGAGAGTAATACATTGTTTTTTAAGGTTTCAACCGAACGAGTCGATTCTTCTTTGTATTTAATTATCACACCAAAAAAACGTGCAAAACTCTTTGCTATGCATACTGATATGCGTGCAAATTCTCCAATTTTGGAGGAGCATGCTAAAGTTGCTAGTCGTTGGCAGATTGTTGGCTTTGAGGGGGAAATACCTTTTCTTGTACCCAAAAAGCAAAGCGGGATTAACTTTCCTATAAGTATGTCAAACACACTAACCCCTTCAATTGGGGCATTGGATATTTTTAAAGCTCCACTTGAGGTAGATAGTGGAAATGATGTCGCCTTGTATCTTGAAATAAAGGGGATTATGGAGCGCAAGGGATATTTTGAAGCTATAAATGCTATCGATGATGCATTGCGCCGCTATCCTGATACAATTTTTAAGCGTGATTTGTTGCTTTTTCGCATTCGTGCCTTGGCTGAGATTAATGACCCTGACTTTATGGAGGACTTAGCTGCGCTGGCAAAGAGTTGGAGTCGTGCCTATCCATCTGATACGAGCGTGCCTGAGGTGCTGTATGTTTTGGCAAAAACATACGGGAGTATGCAGTTTTTTAATGAGGCTAAGTATTACTACGAGCGACTTTTTAGTGAGCACAAGGGGGATAATTTTGAGCTGTTAGCGAGAATTTCGCTTGCTGATGAGCTGTTAAAGCGTGGCGACAATAAGCGTGTGCCGCAACTCTATACTGAAGTGCTAAACGAGAGCAAGAATCTAGATACAGCATCTCTAGCTGCCTTTAGGTTGGCAGATTATCGCGTATCACAGCGTAGTTTTGATGAGGCCGATTCTCTTTTATCTAAAGTGCTTGAGGCAAACCCATCATTTTTTGCAAAAGAGCCATTAAAAAACTTCGCATTACTTGAGGATTGGGCGAGGCATGGATTTTATAGTTCTAGTGCCAAGATTGCCGAATCGCTTTGGCGTTATGGTGTAAATGGTGGCGACGACACACTTCCTGAACGGCTTTTGAGAAATTCTGGGATATGGTATGAGGAAGCAAAAGACTTTGACAAAGCGCACGAGATATATCAACTCTATCGTGAAGCCTATCCAAACAATGCCGCACGTGCAGAGATTGTTGAGCGTGATGATAAGTTGCTTTTTGTGCTAGATGAGACAAATGCTACAAAGAGACTCGAGCGATTAGATCATGTCATTGCGACTTATCCAAATAGCCCTGAAGAATCGCGTGCTTATGCGAGGAAAGCAGAGACATTTGTCGAGCTAGGTGAGTATGAGCGTGTACTTGAGATTGAGCGATTCTTAGATCAAAACAACACAAGCTTGGTGACTGCTACGACGAAAATAACGCAAGATGCACTAAAAAAGGGCGATTGCGCGAGTGCATCTCTGTATCTGCAGAGATACTCTATGCTTGCACTAGATAACGTAGAAAAGATAAAAGCCTTTGACTGCTTGGTTGATTCTTCTTTGTTTGCAAAGGCAGAAGAACTAGCAAAAGAGGGCATATTGAATAAAGATTTGGGCTCGAGATTGGAGTGGCTATATCGCTATGCAAAGGTGCTAGAGGGGATGATGGACTTCCCGCGCGCGACACTTGCGGCGCGTGATACTTTGGTGCTTTCAGATACGCTTAAAAAGGCGCAATTTAAACCGATAGCTTTTACTCTTTTTAATGCCCTTGCAAAGCAGAATCGTGAAGAGGAGGCGCGTGAGGTTTTTGCGCGATTACAACGTGAGTTTGGCGAAGATTCTCGTATGATTGAGGCGTATAGGGTTATGCTGTCATGGGCATCAAAGAGGCTTGATGAGACTGCTATTGAGCTCTATGCCAAGGAGCTAATGAGATTGCAAAAGCTCCACGCTCGTCCAGAGTTTTCACCATGGGTAGAGTTAACCTATATAGAGTCGCTTTTGCGCACACAGAGGCAAAAAGAGGCTTTGGATATTACAGGGAATCTCTTGATGTTAGAGCTTGACAAAGAGGAGAGAATCAAGACCTTATATATCAGAGGCTCGATAGCTAGACAGCTTGATGATAAGGCTTTGGCACGCGATTCTTTTGAAGCATGTGCTAAGATAGATGGCATGAGCGCATGGAAGAATCTATGTGTCGAGGCGATAAAACTACTAAATTAAAAAAGGGGCATAGCGTGAATCTGGATGAATTGCGAGCATATTTTGAAGATATGTACAGTTTTTTGCACGGCTTTGATGAGCCAAAGTATGACAAAGATGAGCTTGCTTCGTTATTTAATGGAATTGAATTGCGCGTTAGTAAGCTTGAAGCGGCTTTTGCTAGTGGAGGCGGCAGTCTACCAGTGGAAATTGGCGGACGATTCTTTTTCGTATATCAGAATGCCTCGATTCTCTTCAAATATGCACTTTTAGTGATTTTGACAAAGGAACGCGATGGTGGTGCTCTGCTTGGGCGAGGATTTTTAAAGGTTTCACTAGAAGCGGAGCGTGAAAAATATAGAGACGAGTTTGCAAAGATTGAAGCGACTTGCAATGCGCTAGGAATCGCACATTAGGAATTTGCGTGCAAGAGACTATTGAGATATGCTCAGATGTATCAGCTGCACTAAAAAGGCTCGCAAAGAAGCATAAGATTCCCACACGTAAAATCGACTTTGAGTTACTTGGAGTTAATACATTTCTAGTGCGTGGGCGCGATGATCTCCAGCGTGTGAATAACAGCGTGCTATTTGATATAGCCTACTCACCTTATGGAATGAAGCAGTTTTATAAAGTTAAATTCTTTCTGCGTAGCAAGGAGCTTGAGCCATTTTTACTCACTCTTAGGAGTGACGAGGAGGGAACTAGTCTTTCTGCTATTGTTATGCTTGATAGATTGCCACCTTTGGATAAGAATTTTATTCCACTATTAAAAGAACTAGTTCAAAAGAGAATGGCACTTGATGGCTATATGCTCGGACTCGGCGGAAAGAAGTTCGATGAAGAGGCGGCTAGATTCTTATCCATGCTTTTGCGGAAGACTAAGTTTGATAAAGCTTCTATAGAGCTTAAAATATGCGAGCTAAAGCGTCCAGAAATCATAAAGCCAGTATCTCTAAAACTCCTTAGCAAACCACATGCAATTGGACATCTAGTCGAGCAAAGCGAACTTCTAACTGGTGCGATTCTAAAAGTTAGTGCGGGCGAGACGCTATTACGCTATCGAAAGCCTACATATAAAAGCCCGTGGCGAAACTGCAAGGGTGAGTGGTTTGGCGATGGTAATTATCCAATTAGTATTGCAAAGGGTGATGGGCTGGAGTGGCTAGAAAGCGAGGAGATAATCGAGTATCGCGCCGAGAAGGATGGGTTTGCCTCGATAGCTGATAAAAAGCTTAGTGTACTTGATATGCCAGTTGTTGAGAGTGTAGATTTTAAGATGTCAAAAAGTCTAGCAGATCTCGCTCTTGATAAGTTGCAGATTATTAATGATGATAATTTAAGTGATGCGATAGGGCAAGGTGTGGAGCTTGAGATTCCTACGCTGTTAGTGAAAGGCAATGTGGGTCCAGCTATCATTACAGCAAAGGAGCTAAAAATAAATGGGCAGATACATGCGCGTGCGATTTTGATCGCGGAGTATGCTACGTTACTGTTTTTAAAGGGCTCATTAAAAGCTGAGAGTGCGCAAGTAAAATTTTGTGAAACGGCTCATTTGATTGTAGAGAAGTTGCGAGCCAGCTATCTTGGCGGGACGACAGCATTTTTTGAGGATGCTGAGATAGAGCGACTAGGGTCGAACAATACGCTACATGTCGGTGTAAGTCTGCGCGTAAACAAGGTTATGGGCAGAGGTAATACATTCTCTTGCGATCCATTAGCATCAAAGAAAAATAAGCACCTGTTAAGTCATCTAAACCATCAGCGCGAACTATTAGAGGAGATTGCTCGCAGTGGCTATTGGCGTGAAAAGGAGCTAGTGCGCGAGAGAGATGAGATTATGCTTTTCCTTGATGAGATTAGAGAGCGTGAATACTCCAATAATGTGTTGACATCTGCTGTCCGAGTGGAGCTTGAAAAAGAGAAAAACTTGCAACAAAATGCGCTAGCGCGATGTGAGCGGATTCTCAAAGCGATAAGCACCTCAAAAGAGAGGCTAGAAACTATAAAAAGTGAAATTATGGAGCTAAAAGAGAGCGTGTTGAATATTGTATTGAACTTTGATGAAGGAATCGGCAATGAAAATACAGTGCTTTTTAAGCTGCCAAACGATTCTATCCTTGAGTTTATCCCACCTTTTGAGGTGAAGTCTGTCTATCTAGTCGCAAATATAGACGGTGGCTATGAGGTTCGCTATAAAGGGGGCGAGCGATGAGTGATGAGAATGTTTTTAATCCATCGTTGCAACTGGCATATTCAATTTATCTTGAGCGTGTAGCAACACTAGTGCAGCCACACTCATCAGGGAATCTATCCATCTTTGACAAGTTGCGAAAAAACTACTATTTGGTTGATATTTCGCATTCTACACTCAAGCAAAAAATTGCACTTGAGCTAGCTAGTGGTGAGCACCCTGAATTTGGTCGTGTCTCGATATCTGAAGGTGTTCCATGTGTGGCGTATATCGAGCCAAGTGAGGAATCTATCGTTGTGCTTGATGGGAGCAAGCAACGTAAGCTCTCTACGATACAGTATCAAAAGGGCAAAATAGAAGCTGTCGCGCTAAGTCCTGATGGCGAGCGTGTCTATACTGGTGGCAAGGATGGGCATGTTGTCGTGTGGGATGTGAGTAGTGGCAAGATGCTCTCACATATTGCTAAACATCAGGACTTTGTATATATCATCAAGGAGAGTCCATGCGGTGAGTATGTCGCATCTGTCGCATATGATCGAACCGTTTTTGTCTATCGCAAAAGCCGAGGTATGCGCGCTGAGCGTATCCACGTTGCAAACGTATTGCCACGAGTAATGTGTTTTTTGGGGGATGGTTTTTTGGCGTTGGCTGAAGGGAATGGCGAGGTCGTTATTGTCGATTGCCATCGGGGAGTCGTTGCTACTAGATTTCGCATTGGGTATGAAGAGATAATTTATATTGCAATTCTAAATGATAGAACAATAGCTACACTCAGCAAATACGGCAAACTAAGCATCTCTGACTATATGAGTGGCAAAGTGTTAAGTAGTGACTACTTAGCTGGGAATCGACGCTATTCAACTTTTGCCTATGATAGCTTTAGCCAAAAAATAGTAGTCGCAACAACAGATGGCTATATCAAGGCATATTCTATTGAAAATCTTGCATCACGACTTGATGCACTAATCAAAAAAAATGAAGTAAAAAATGCTTATGAACTGATCGCAACACATCCATATTTGCGTGAGTTTCCTCGTGCGATGACACTTGAGGCACGATTTAATATTGCCCTAGCTGAAACAAAAGGGCTAATGGAAGATGAGAATGTAATAGAGGCACAAGCGTTGCTTTCACCATACTTACAGGTGCCAGAAAAACGTATGCTTGCACAAAAATATATCGATCAGCTCCGCCAACTACAAGATCTACGTGCATATAGGCGTGATTCTTACCTTTTGCGTGCATATTCGCTGATACAGACGCGTCCATTACTAGCGCAGACATCGACAGCACGTGCGATGGATGAGAGCTTTTTGAAGGCGATTTTTTCTGCAAAAGAGCTTTTAAAAGTTGGGCGCATAGATGAGGCCGAGAAGATAGTATTTATCTATAAAGTCGTGAGCTCGTGCTCAAAAATTATCAAAGAGGTTTTTGCAAATCCGCTACTAATAGATACGATTCTTGAGGCTGTAGCACAGAAAGATTATCGTCGATTCTTCGATTTAAAGCGTCAGTATGCAGTCGTATCTATTTTACCAGAGTCTAAGATCGTCGAGGAGCGCGAAGAGGAGCTTTTGCTAGAGATTGAGGAGGCGTTTTATTTAGGGGAGTTTGACAAAGTAAGAGGGTATATTGAGACCTTAGCACTATTTCCAAAAGGTGGCGAAAAGACTAAGGTCTGGATAGATAGAGTAAAGAATCTAAAGCGCAAGAGCGCGGCGGAGTAGGCTACTCCACTTCCGCGTCGATTACGTCGTCATCCTTTTTCTTTCCGTTATTTGCATTTTGGTTATCAGCAGCTTGTGGATTCTCTTTTTTGTACATTGCTTCAGCTAGCTTGTGGCTTACCTCTGTGAGTGCTTTTGTCTTTGCGTCGATCTCTTCTTTTGTGGCACTCTCGTTTTTTAGTACATCTTTTAGCTCGCTAATAGCACTTTCTATTTTTTGGGATTCTTCGCTACTTAGTTGCTCTTTAAACTCCCCTAGGCTCTTTTCAGTCTGATAAATGAGAGAATCGGCTTGGTTTCTAGTCTCAATTAAGCTTTTTCGCTTATTGTCTTCTTCTTTGTGGAGCTCAGCATCTTTTACCATTTTGTCAATTTCAGAATCGCTCAAGCCACTTGAACCAGTGATTTTAATCTCCTGCGATTTGCCTGTTGCTTTATCTTTTGCTGAAACAGTTAGGATCCCGTTTGCATCGATATCAAAGATTACTTCGATTTGTGGTACACCTCGTGGAGCTGCTGGGATTCCGCTTAGCTCGAAGTTTCCTAGCAGTTTATTATCGCGTGCTAGTTCTCGCTCGCCTTGTAGCACTTGAATTGTAACCGCTGGCTGATTATCCTCAGCTGTCGAGAATGTCTGGGACTTCTTGACAGGAATCGTGGTTCCGCGCTCGATTACTTTTGTCATTACACCACCGAGTGTTTCGATTCCTAGGCTTAGTGGTGTTACATCAAGTAGTAGCACATCTTTGACATCGCCTTTTAGCACGCCACCTTGGATAGATGCGCCTATTGATACGACTTCATCAGGATTTACGGACTTGTTTAGCTCTTTTCCGATGAATTCCTTAACTCGCTGTTGCACTTTTGGGATTCTTGTTGATCCACCGACCATTACCACTTCGGCGACATCGCTCTTGTTTAGTCCAGCATCTTTGATTACGAAGTCAATTTTTTGGATTGTCTGCTCGATTAGATCATCGATTAGTCCTTCAAATTTTGCTCGTGAAATCTTTAGCACTAAGTGCTTTGGACCAGTCGCATCAGCCGTAATAAATGGCAGATTTATCTCTGTTTCGTTTGCACTACTTAGCTCTTTTTTAGCATTTTCAGCAGCATCTTTTAGCCGCTGGAGTGCCATTACATCTTTTTTGAGATCAATTCCATTGTCATTTTCAAACTCCTTTGCAGCCCAGTCGATAATTCTATTATCAAAGTCATCACCACCAAGGAATGCATCCCCGCCAGTTGCAAGTACTTCAACGATATTGTCGCCAGTCTCAAGAACGGTAACGTCAAACGTACCACCGCCTAGGTCATAGACTACTATTTTTTCCGCATGTTTTTTGTCAAGCCCATATGCAAGCGCCGCAGAAGTTGGTTCGTTTATAATTCTTAGGACATTTAGCCCTGCGATTGTCCCAGCCTCTTTTGTAGCCTTTCTCTGAGCGTCGTTAAAGTATGCAGGCACAGTAATGACAGCCTCGCTAACCTCTTCGCCAAGGTATGCTTCCGCATCCTCTTTTAGCTTCATGAGAATCTTTGCGCTAATCTCCTGAGGCGTATAGACTTTATCGGCTATTTCGATAGCGCATGCACCATTTCTATCCACGACTTTGTATGGTAGGCGTTTTTGTGCTTCTTTTGCCTTGTCTTCACTCATCATAAGACCCATGATTCTTTTGATTGAGTAGATTGTTTTTTGTGGGTTTGTGATCGCTTGACGTTTTGCTGGATCTCCTACTAAAATTTCACCTTTATCTGTAAAAGCAACGATTGAAGGCGTAGTGTTTTTGCCCTCTTTGTTGGCAATTATTTTTCCTTCACCAGCCTCGAATACCGCCATTGCGGAGTTTGTTGTCCCTAGGTCAATTCCTAATACTTTACTCATTTGTAGCTCCTTGTATTAAATTTAATTTTTTGCAACACTGACCATTGCTGGGCGCAATACGCGCTCTTTGTAGCGATAGCCTTTTTGGAAAGTCTGCACAATAGCACCTTCGCCATGTTCTTGACTTGGCACTTGCATAATGCACTCATGCAAGTGTGGGTTAAATTCACCATCGCACGAGATTGCCTCGATTCCATGGCGCTGAAGAACTTTTAAGAAATTATCAAGTGTTAGCTCTAAACCCTCTTTGAATTTTGCAACAAGCTCTGGATTCTCTGCTGTTTCGCTTGTGCTTTTTAGTGCCATCTCAAGTGTATCCACAACGGGCAAAAGCTCGCGTGCAATTCGCTCGTAGGCATATTCTAGAGCTTGTGATTTTTCACGTTCAAGCCGCTTTTTTGTATTATCGAAGTCGGCGTGTACGCGCAGATAAGAATCCTCAAGCTCCTTGATTCTTGTTTTTAGTTGCTCGCTCTCATCTTGTGTCTCTTTTGATGGATTCTCAATTTCTATATTTTCTAGAGATTCGCTGCTTTGCTCTTCTGCTTTATCCATTATTTCTCCTTTCATAAATTTAAGCTAGCGCCTCTTGGTAAAATGCTTCATAGTCGCGATTTAGCGCGCCTACAACCATAAGTCGTGCGCTATTTTTCCCTATTGTGGCTGGCTGTATTAGCGTGAGATTTCCACTTGGAACTACCCCTTCAAAAAATAGCCCATCACTAATGGTATCTAGCCATAATCCACTGCTAATCTCGCTAAAAAGCCGCTCACCACTACTATTTTGTGGCAGTAGCATGGCTAGCGTGCGCAGATTAAAGGTGTATAGTGGCTCTTCGTCAATCAGCTGCGCAATGTGCTTTGATAGCTCGCGCACACAAAGCTGTTTTGCCATCTTGTAAATATCGCGAATCTCAAGCCCTATAAGCTCAGAAAGGAATCGCTCCATTGCACTAGAGTAGTGCAGTAGCACCTCACCATTATTAAACTCCAAAACCAGATAGCGTGAGCCAATCGTGCTTATGCCTTGTAGAAAATTCGGTGTGTAAAACCGAAGGATACAAAACACACCAGCCCTTTCTGCGCTACGCTGAACACTACTTATGTTGTCAAATTCAGGCATCCCAAGCGGCAAAAGTCGCTCTCGCCAGTAGTTTTTAAGCGCAAGCTCCGTGGGGATCCGACCGCTACTGATATGCGGCTGATGGAGCACGCCCTCCTTGACTAGTGTCTTGAAGTGATTACGAATCGTCGCTGACGAAATTTTCATACCAAGTATCAAGCGCAACGATTCTGAGCCGATTGGCTCTTGTTGCTTGAGGTACTCTCGGATAATCTCATCAAGCAGAAGCAATTTGTTGGGCTTCATGACACATGCCTTAAACTAAAAATAGAATCTAAAATGCAAACCTAAACCAAAAACGCAAGAAGTATAGCATAAATTGTGCCAATATTTAGCACTCGCCATTACTTATTGCTTATCGTATTATATAACATGAGTCAATCATAGTCAAGTTAATTTATAAAAAACATTCATATTTCTTGATTTATTTTGTAGAATATCGTGAAAAATTGGCTCAAATCTTGGGGCTTTTTCGATTTTGATACATGTTGTGCCTTGCGATGACTGCGATGTTTTTATTCACTTGAGAGCTTTGTTTTTAAAATATTTAAGTATTGTTGTGCGTGGAAAGTGCAGAATTTTATTTGCTATGGCAGTTGAACATTCTTTTTGTGCTGACTACGATGCGAAATTATCGTATTTTTATAATCGATTCCTCTCCTTTTGGAGTCTTATGGCTTTGTGAGAGATTTGTAATATAGGTCGGTGTCATTTTGGTGCTTCTTGGCACTTGATTGATGACTAAGTCTAAGCGCCAAGAATCGTACTTAAAATAGCTCATGTAGGCTATTTGCTCGCTCCATCCATGTGTATAACTCATCCCATCGCTCCTCTTTTATGAGCGATTCTGCATAGAGCATCTCTTTGCTAAAAGCATCGATTGTCTTTAGTAGCTCTTCGCGATTTTGCTTTGCCACGTCTGTCCACATGCGTGCGGAGCTTTTGGCTATACGGCTCATATCGCGGAATCCGCCCGCTGCGAGAATTAAGATGTTTTCTGGCGATTCTTGTGCTAGGACTGTATTTGCCAATGCATAGCTGATAATATGAGGTAGATGGCTGATAAATGCCGCGTGCCTATCGTGCGTGTCGGAATCCATCTTTACTATATTCATGCCTATGGAGATAAAAATCTCTTTTGCTAATGCGCGTTGGAGTTCACCACTCTCCTCTAGATCAGCCAGGACGACGATGCGATTTTGATATAACTCTTTAAATGCTGCCTTTGGGCCAAAGTTTTCAATCCCGCACATTGGGTGGGCTAGGATTAGATTCTTTCTTAGGTGCGCAGGCGTGTTTTCGGCGATTTTTCGCTTGGTACTACTTAGATCTACTAGCGTGGCGTGCGGTGCTAGCGGAGGAATTGCGTTTAGCGTGCTAATTATTGAATCGGCAGGAATCGCTAGGAAAATCACGTCGCACTCAGCAATCTCATTAAGACTTACGCACTCATCGACCAATCCTAGTAGAAGTGCCTGCTGTGTGTGGATTGGATTGCTGTCTAGTCCAAGTATTGTTTTAAACATTTTTGTCTCTTTTAAAGCTAGCCCCATAGAGCCACCAATTAGCCCAAGTCCGATAATCCCAGCATTCATATGAACTCCTTGAAAATGCCTAAAATGGGGCGAATTATACATATGCACCCTTTTAATCAGCATTAATTAAAAGCTAGTATAATGGCACATTTTTTGAACTCCAAAACGAAAGAGTTAAATATGAGATTTTTACCTCTACTTGCGCTGTGCGTGCCATTTGTTTATGCTGCACCACTACCTATTATTAATGGTGTGAAATATGATGGATTGATACATATTTCGCCTATGGTGGCAAATGAAATTGCTAAAGTTAAAATTGGCGGGGAGCTAGATCCAGTAAATATTGACCGCTCAATTGTGGATTTTTATAAGCAGGGGTATTTTGAGGATATTTTAGTAACAGAAGAGGGAGGAATCTTAACCTACCGCTTCATAGAGAAGCCAACGATTGCGAATATTGAAATAAATGGTTATGGCTCAGGCGAGGAACAAGATGCACTATATAAAGAGATAGGAATCAAAAAAGGCGACGTCTATGATGAGGCAAAGGTTGAGCGCGCTAGGAAATCGATAATGAACGCGCTCGAAAAGAAAGGATATTACGATACGGTAGTTGAGGTAAACACAGAGAATCTAGGTGAGCGCGTCATTAAGCTTACACTTGATGTGAATAAGGGTGAGGAAATTATTATCCGCAAGGTCAATTATAATGGTGCAAAGGAGCTTAGCGCGAGCAAGCTTGAGATTCCTAGTGCAAATAGAGAGCGTGATTTTCTAGGCTGGATGTGGGGCTTTGATGATGGTAAGTTACGTGTGAGTGAGCTTGAGGGTGATTCTCATCGCATACGTGACTATTATATGAAGAAAGGATTCCTTGATGCGGAGGTTGCGCCACCTACGCTTGTAGCGGATTTTACGACTTATGATGCGACTTTGGAGTTTCAGATTAGCGAGGGGAAAGTATATGACGTGTCGCAGATCGAGATTGTTTTAGATGAGCCAGTCATTGATGTAAAGGAGATTCTTGATGAGCTTACGCTTGTTGAGGGTAAGCGATTTAACATTGAGCGACTACGTAAAGATATGGATATGATGAGAGCGATGATAGGCGATCTTGGATATGCATTTGCGCGCGTTACACCTGATTTGGACAAGGACGAGGAGAATGGTAAGGTGCGCGTCGTCTATCATATTCAACCGGGCAAAAAGGTGAAGATTAATGACGTGCTAATTTCTGGTAATGCACGTACACTTGATAGGGTTTTGCGACGTGAAGTGCTACTCGCTCCCGGGGATTTTTACGGCACGACAAAGGTTAAGAATTCCAAAAATGCACTCAAAAGACTTGGATTCTTCGATAGCGTGGAGATTGAGGAGCGGCGCATAAGTGAGGATACGCTTGATTTGCTCATTACGGTCAAAGAGGGGCGTACAGGCGAGTTTATGTTTGGTGTTGGCTATGGGAGCTATGATGGTCTTTTGGGTAGTGTATCCGTCAAGGATAAAAACGTCTTTGGTAGCGGACTAACCGGAGGAATCTATGTCGACAAGAGCGAGGTGGAGAGTTCGTATCGCTTTAATATCTATAATCCGCGTGTATTAGACAGCAAATATAGCCTTTCTGCAAATGTTTACAAGCGTGATTATGAGACATATGACTACACAGAGCGCACGACTGGATTTGATATAGTCGGTGGCAGACACTTAAGTGAACACTTGCAAGCCACAATCGGCTACACGCTTGCTGAGACAGAGTTGGTGAATTTTGATGATAATCTCGAGGAGCGATACAAGCCATACTATCACGAAGGCAAATATATAAAAAGCTCAATAATCCCAGGAATCTCATACGACAATACAGATGACTACTATTTCCCTAGTGAGGGCATTATTGCTTCTGCTTATGCTGAATATGCCGGCTTAGGTGGCGATGAGGAGTTTGTGAAGTATTTTGCGAAGTTTGCCGCCTACTATAATCTGCGCGATTCCTTTGATATGGATCTAATTCTTCGCTATAAGGCGCGCGGGGGCGTTATACAAGAGGAAGGATACTTGCCGATAAATGAGAAGTTCTACCTTGGTGGTATGTCTACTATCAGGGGTTATAAGTCAAGCTCAGTAACACCGCGAGATAAAAATGATGTGAGAATCGGTGGTAAATATGTCTTTTCAAACAGCGCGGAGATTAGTTATGGATTATTCGAGACGGTGCAGATGCGTTTCACTATATTTTATGACTATGGTATGGTTGGACAAGACGGATTTAATGAGATTAAGCGTGGTTCAGTTGGTGCTGGTATAGAGTGGATTTCGCCACTTGGACCGATAAATTTTGTCTTCCCGCGCGCAATAGGGGACAAGCCTGGGGATAAGACATCGTCATTTGAGTTTACGATGGGGCAGAGATTTTAACGTGGAGAATCTAGCCATGGAAAATTTTGGCTCTATCGTCAAAAATCACGGGAATCTAAGCATACAATCTACTCGCATAAGCGATAGTGAGATAGCACATATCATGCGTGAAATGCCACTAAAAGAGCTTGGAAGTCTTGCCTATGTACGCAAAAAGGAGCTCCATCCAGAGGGGATTACTACTTTTATAGTTGATAGGAACATCAACTATACAAATATTTGCTGGGTTGATTGCAAGTTTTGCGCTTTTAAGCGTAAGCTAAATGAAGGCGAAACATATATTTTGCCCTTTAGTCAGATAGATGAGAAGATTGAGGCGCTTATTGCCATTGGCGGGACACAGATTCTCTTTCAAGGGGGTGTGCATCCTGAGCTAAAAATAGAGTGGTATGAGAATCTTGTCTCGCATATTTCACAAAAATTCCCAATGATTACAATTCATGGATTCTCTGCTATTGAGGTTGATTATATCTCTAGAATCTCAAAAATATCGATAAGAGAGACATTGCTTAGATTGCAGGCTGCTGGACTATCTTCTATACCTGGAGCTGGTGCTGAGATATTAAGTGACCGTGTACGAGATATCATTGCGCCGAAAAAACTAAGTGCGGATAGGTGGATAGAGGTGCATAAAACAGCACATCAAATCGGCATGAAAAGCACAGCTACGATGATGTTTGGTACTATTGAAAGAGACGAAGATATCATCGAACATTGGCGAAGAATCAGGGAGCTACAAGATGAGACAGGTGGATTCCGCGCGTTTATTATGTGGTCTTTTCAGCCACACAATACACCTTTAAAAGCGCAGTTTCCAGAGATTGAAGCTGCATCATCAAATCGTTACTTGCGGTTATTGGCATCAAGTCGCCTATATTTGGATAATTTTAAGAATCTGCAAAGCTCGTGGGTTACTCAAGGTAGCCATATCGGGCAGCTAGCACTTCTCTTTGGTGCTAATGACTTAGGTAGCACTATGATGGAAGAGAATGTCGTCTCAGCTGCTGGTGTCAGTAATCGCATGAACGAAGATGAGATGATTACGCTCATCCGTGATATTGGCGAGCAGCCCGCAAAGCGCGATACAGCCTATAATATACTAAAGAGATACTAATTGAAGAATCTTGTTCTTTTATTTATATTTTTGTTACAAGGAGTGCTTATGGCAGCGCGACTAGATGAAATTGAGGTTAAAGGGGTGAATATCCCGCTCATCTTTGAAGAGAGTAGATTAATTGATGCGCTTGATGTGCAGATTATTTTTACTAATTCTGGCTCAAACAGCGATAAAATTCCTGGGCTTGCAGTGCTCAGTGCAAAGCTTTTTAATGAGGGTACAAAAAAGCTTGGCTCGGTTAAGTTTGCTGAGGAGCTAGAGCAGAGGGCAATCTCTATCATGGCAAATGCAGGGCGTGAGACTTTGGCTTTCGAGATGAGTGCGCTTTCTAGTGAATGTGATAAAGGGCTTCGATTCTTGTATGATATTTTGCTTGATCCAAATCTGACAAAAGACGCCTTTTTGAAAGCTAAGGCAAGCGTGAAAGCGTCGCTACTTCGCAAGGAGAGTGACTTTGATTATACCGCGCAAGTGGGTCTAAAACGTCAGCTTTTCCGTGGCACACCGCTTGAAAATCCTTCTCTTGGCGATTATGAGTCATTAGAGAGAATCTCACTAAAAGATATCGAAGCATTTTGGAAAAGTAGAATCGTGCTAAAGCGCGCTATTGTGCTTGTCGGTGGCTCTATCACACTAGAAGAGGCAAAAATAAAGCTAGCAAAGCTCCTAGCAAAGCTACCAATAGGAGAATCGCAAATCGATACGCGCTATGAGGCGAGTAGTGATGGTGGCATCTTTCGTGTACTAAAGCCAACAAAGCAGGCGTATATTTACTTTGGATCGCCATTTAATATTAGTAATTTTGGTGTGGATTCTTATAAGGCAAAGGTTGCGGCATTTGTGCTTGGCAGTAGTGGATTTGGCAGTCGTATGATGGAAGAGGTGCGCGTTAAAAGAGGGCTTGCGTACTCAGCATACTGGCGCGTGATGCTTGATAAAAGCGCAAATAGCTCCTTTGGCTATCTTCAAACAAAGCTTGAAAACGAGGAGCAATCAATCGCGGTAGTGCGCGAAGTGATTGCCGAGTTTGTCAAAAATGGTATCACGGAAAAGGAGCTTGATGGGGCAAAAAAATATTTGCTTGGCAGTGAGCCACTCAGAAATGAAACTTTATCACAACGCTTGGGAAGTGCATTTAATTCCTACTATCGTGGGCTACCGCTTGACTTCCATCGTGAGGAACTAAGGAGAATCCAGGAGCTATCTTTAGATGAGATAAACGCATATATAAAAGAGCACAAAGAGCTTTTGGAGCTTACATTCAGTGTGGTTAGCGCACCAAAAGATTAATGGATAAAGGTGATTTAGAGCGACTAAAAAAGCTCCATTGTGTCGATGTACTAGACTTGGTTTTGCACGCTCCACGTGGGTATGAGGATACGCGTGTTTCGAATGAGCTTCTCATTGGACACGATATTGTCGCTGAGATTGAAGTTATTGATTTTAGTATGTTACCTCGCGCAAAGAGGGCTAAAGGTGTAGCAAAACTAATTTCATTTGATGAGATTGCAGAGCTCACTATCTTTAATCCATCGCAATATCATCGCGCGCTATTTAAACGAGGTGAGCGATTCTTTATTCGCGCAAAAGTGGAGCGATTTATGGGGAATCTAACATTAATTCAGCCACAAAAGCTAAGTAAAACAGGTGAAATCAAGCCTAAATTTGCCACAAAAGTAATGCGAGGTGAGACATTATCTTTGATGGCAAAGCGACTAATCACACAAGAATCGCTAAAAGATGCTGGGATACCATTGCATCATGCGAAGAATCTTGTCTTGCTCTTTAGCCCAGATGAAGCATTTTTAGCGTGCTATCTACGTGATGGGGGGTTTAGTAAAGAGACAATGGCGGCACTGAAGTTTGTAGAGATTTTCCGTTATATTCGTGATTTATCACGTAAAAAGCGAAACTTTCACGCTCTGCAAAGTTGTAAGAATTCACCAGATTTTTTTATAGATTCTCTCCCTTTTGCGCTCACCAAGGGGCAAGAATCGACCATAGAAGCATTGCGTGGTGATTTGGCTAGTGATATGGCGGCTAGACGCGTGATAATGGGCGATGTTGGCTGTGGTAAAACAGTGGTGATTTTGGCGGCAGCTGTGATTGCTTATCCATATTTGTCTGTTCTTATGGCGCCTACTACGGTTTTAGCGCGTCAGTTGTTTGGTGAGGCAAAGAGATTGTTGCCGTCTGATTTTAATATCTCGCTAATCACGCATGATAAGAGTGAAGAATCAAGTGGTGCAAATCTGATTATAGGTACACACGCGCTTTTATATCGCAAAGAGCTTGGTGAGGCGGCACTGGTCATGATAGATGAGCAACATAGATTTGGGACGTCTCAACGCAGTATGCTTGAGCGGCTTTTGAGTGGAGATAGTGGCAAAAGGGCGCATGTTTTGCAGTTTTCTGCGACACCAATTCCTCGTACGCTTGCTTTGATAGAATCGAGCTTGATTGATTTTAGCTTTATAAAAGATACACCGTATAAAAAGGATATCTTAACGAGAATCATCGGCAAAAGTGATTTTGCAGAGCTTTTGCGACACATTAAATCCGAGGTACTCAGTGGAAATCAAGCCGCAATAATCTATCCGTTAGTCGAGGAGAGTGAACATTTAGATTATCTATCGCTAAAAGAGGGCGAAAGCTTTTGGCGTAAGCATTTTGCAAAAGTATATGTCACTCATGGTAAGGATAAAGAGAAAGAATCCGTTATGGAAGGCTTTAGGGAGAATGGAGAAGTGCTACTTGCAACTACTGTTATCGAAGTGGGAATCTCTTTGCCTCGACTTTCAACTATAGTTATCGTTGGTGCAGAGCGACTAGGGCTGGCCACACTGCATCAGTTGCGTGGGCGCGTGAGTCGTACAGGGCTAAAGGGATATTGCTATCTCTATACAAATCTAAGCAACTCAAAGCGATTAAGCGAATTTAGTGCCACACTTAGTGGCTTTGAGATTGCAGAGCTTGATTTGAAGTATCGTCAAAGTGGCGATTTGCTACGTGGTGAGCGACAGAGTGGCGAGAACTTCACATATTTTGAGCCGAGCGAAGATGAGGTGATTTTGCACGAGGCGCGCGCCTCTTTAGCAGAAAAAGGAGTGTTAGATGCATGATAACGGAATCCAAATTGAGCGAGCGATTCTTAGCTCGATATTTTTCGATCCGAGGCAGTTTGATGAGATAGATGAGCGTATTAGTTCGCGTGATTTTATCTACATTCCTCATCGTAATATCTATGAGACGCTAAAGGAGCTACATCGACTTGAGCTCCCATTTGATGAGGAATTTCTATTTAAAAAGGAGAATAAGGAGCGACCAATAGATAAAGAGGAGTTGCTCTCTATTTTAGGCACAAGTCCTATTGCAAATATCCAAGCCTATGTCTCTGAGTTGAAGAATCTATCCAAGAAGCGCGATCTTCATCATATGGCAAATGTCATACTTGAATATAGCCAAAAAGGAGATATGGAATCAGAGCAGATTCTCGATCACGTGGAGTCTGAAATTTATAAAATCTCACAAGATTCTGCCAGTAGTGAGTTTAAGGGTGCAAAAGAGGTGGCAGATGCCACACTTGAGCATATTAAGGAGATGAAGAGGCGTGGGAATACGATACTCATAGGCGTGGATACGGGCTTTAAAGAGCTTAATAAGATGACAACTGGCTTTGGGCACGGGGATTTGGTCATAGTCGCAGCACGTCCAGCAATGGGAAAGACGACATTTGTCCTAAATATGGCACAAAAGGCACTTGATACCGGCAAGGGTGTGGCAATATTTTCACTTGAGATGCCAGCAGAGCAGCTAATGCTAAGAATGCTCTCTGCTAAAACTTCAATAGCCTTACAGAATTTGCGCGTAGGGAATCTAAATGACGATGAATGGGAGCGCCTAGGGCGTGCGGTAGATGATATGACCAGAAAGCCACTCTTTGTTGATGATAATAGTAGTCTCACCATAAATGGTCTGCGCTCAAAGTTAAGAAAGCTAAAATCCCGTCATCCAGAAGTTGGCATGGCTATAATCGACTATCTTCAGCTAATGAGCGGTACTGGCTCGCGTGATAGGCACTTGGAGGTAAGTGAGATTAGTCGAGGTCTAAAGATGTTAGCGCGTGAGCTTGAGATTCCTATCATCGCGCTATCTCAGCTAAATAGAAGCCTAGAATCCAGAAGCGATCGTCGCCCCATGCTCTCAGATCTAAGAGAATCTGGCTCAATCGAGCAAGATGCGGACATTATACTTTTTGTCTATCGTGATGCTGTATATAAGCAAAAAGATGAAAAAGAGAAAGAGGAGCAGGCGAAAAAAGATGGCAAGGAGTATAAAAGCAACTTCGTAAACAAAAACGAGGAGGAGGCGGAGATAATAATCGGCAAGCAGCGAAATGGACCAATTGGCACTGTCAAGCTGATGTTTCATAAGCACTGCACGCGCTTTGTCGATTTTGAGAGAGAGATTGAGGTGGTCTTCGAGGAGGGCAAATTTGACACCAGCGAGGCAAAAATCGAGATGGCTAGCATCTAGCCCGAGCCTTTTAGAGACCCCGCATGAATGGGTAGGCTTCCTGCTTGTTGTGCTTTTTGTGCTGGTCGTCTCACTAGCTTTTGAATACCGTGGATTCTTGGCATTAAAGAAGAATCCAACCGCAAATATTACGGCTCAAGTACTTCTTCAATACCAAAAGAGCGATGAGAATGGTACGCGCACGGTGCTAAAGCTAAAATCAAGCGATGGTTTTAGTCTTTATGTGACAACAAAAGAGCGCTTACGAGATCTGCAATTTCGCTACGTCCGCGTGAGAATAGTTACGAAAAATATCGTATTTAGCGACTATCTTACGAGCTTTTATGCTCCTATGCTGTGGCTTTCACTCATAAGAGAACGCGACTATCGCGGTGGCGTACGGGAATTTTTGGATTCTCAGCATGATTCTTCTTTAGCCGGAAATCTCTATCGTACGCTCTATCTAGCCGATCCTCTTGATAAGTCATTGCGCGAAGGGGCGATGGCTCTTGGTATATCGCATATAATCGCAATTAGTGGCTTTCACCTTGGTGTGCTTGGTGCAATGTTGTGGGGGATTGCGTGGATTCCTTATCGCTATTTTCAGCGGCGATTCTTTCCTTATAGAAACCTCTACTACGACCTTGGCGCACTCACACTTGTTTTTGCTGCGTTATATCTTGTGGTGCTTGATTTTAGTGCGTCGTTTTTGCGTGCTTTTGCGATGGCGACATGGAGCTACTTTTTGCTACATAGAGGCATCAGTGTACTTTCATTTAATACTCTATTTTCCACTGGCATTGTGCTAGTCGCGCTCTCTCCGCGACTTCTATTTTCTATTGGATTCTTTTTATCTATGATGGGTGTATTTTTGATTTTTCTATATTTACATCATGTGAAGAATCTAAACAAATATCTAAGTGCTATTTTCCTGAATATAAATCTTTACTTTTGTATGCTGATACCAGTACATGCGATATTTTCACCATTTTCTCCACTTCAACTTTTATCAATACCGCTTAGTATTATTTTTGTTGCGTTCTATCCGTTATCGCTGCTTTTGCATGCACTTGGGCTTGGCGGAGCTATCGATTCTCTACTTTTGCCGTTACTGCTTGGTGATTATCGTATCGTTAGCCTACATGCCCCATGTTGGCTTTGGAGCGTGTATGGCTTATTGGCTATTTTTGCGATTAGATTTCGCGCTTTTTATATCGCGCTAAATATTCTTAGCGTTGGCTTTTTTCTTTATGGTATTTATCTCTTTTTGTGATGAGGCTAGATAGAATCGCGTAAAACTCGATATAGGAGCTGTGAGATGGAGGAGATTTTTCGTCCCATTGGGAAAGGGCTTTTGGCTATTTTGCCGATTGTTTTGCTTGTATGGATATTTTCATTTGTTTACAAGATGTTTGCCGGGATTTTTTTCTATCTCTTTGGCATGACGGATAATAACCTCTTTGCCACGCTTTTTATCGTCGTATGCTCATTTTTGATACTATTTTACATTGGTTATTTAGTTGAGAAGAATCGCGAGTTTTTATTGCTTAAATTTACCGAGCTTGTCATTAATAGGATTCCTATTGTTAAAGGAATCTACTCCGCCGTTAAAGATGTGGTAAAGATATTTTCAGGTGGTGGAAAGGACGAATATTTGGGAGTTGTATATGTTTCGCTTGGTAGTGCGAAGCTAATTGGATTTATCACCAAAGAGGATTGTGGGCGATATTGGGTTTTTGTCCCTACGACACCAAACCCTACTTCTGGGCTACTTCTAAGCTTTGCGAAAGATGAGGTTGAAGCAGCGGATATGAGCGTTAGTGATGGCTTTAAGAAGATCATCTCTCTGGGGGTTAAGTAAGTGGCGCGCATGCTCAGTTTTAATGGTTTTTGGCAGTTGGTAAAAAATATCAACGAGCTTGTGATGTTTCAGCATACGATTTTTTCTCTACCATTTATTTTTATTGCCATGATTGTTTCAGCTGGTGGATGGTTTGGCTGGCGACTATTTTTTCTTGGGCTTTTTGCAGCCACTTTTGCACGTAATTTTGCCATGGCGTTTAATCGTCTATGTGATCGTGATATTGATGCAAAGAATCCACGCACGGCATCGCGTCCAAGTGTTGATGGGCGTATGAGTGCTGGCAGAATTGCTACGTTTGTAGTGCTAAATGGCGTACTTTTTGTCTTTGTTGCGTATCTTACAAATGATTTGGCATTTAAGCTCTCATTGCCGATTCTTCTTGTGCTTGGAGCCTATTCGATAATGAAACGATTCTCATTTTTTGCACATATTGTACTTGGTGTATCGCTCGCTTTAGCACCGATAGCAGGTGTTATAGCCGTGAGTGAGAGTGTGCCCGCATGGGCTGTGTTTCTCTCACTTGGAGTTCTTTTTTGGGTGGCTGGCTTTGATGTGCTCTATTCGCTTCAAGATATGGAATTTGATAGAGGAGCTGGGTTGCACTCGATTCCTTCACGTTTTGGTGAGGGGCATGCGCTAGAGTTTGCAAGGGCTTTTCATATGTCCACGCTTGTGTTTTGGTTTTTATTTGTTATTTTTGCGCCTGTAGGGAATTTGATGCTTTTTGCATGGGGGTGTGCTATGCTAATGCTGTTTTATGAGCACTATTTGGTTAGTCTCGATTCTCGCAATATTCCGCGTGCATTTTTTACCGTGAATGGCTATTTAGGGATACTTATGCTTATATTTTGTATAGTGGATGTGAGCTTATGAGAGAGCTAGGTAGGATAGTCCGTGTTCCGCTGGAGCTTGAGTGGGAGGAGTATGGAGCGCGCAGTGAGGCGTTTGAGCGCGAGTTTTTGCTTCTTTCTGATCTTGAGGATGATCCGCTTGGGCAGTGGCTACGTATAGCAAAGGCAAAGGGCGAGAATCGAAATAGTGACGATTTGACGTTAAAGCTTCTTGTAGCGTTGCATCATAAAATTGATACTCTTACTAGACTTTTGCAAAATGAGACTCGCGAGTATCCAACCCTTTGCCATAAAGGTGGAGTTGATGCTATGGGGCATAGCGCGATAGTGATGCAAGAGGAGCGATTCTCTCCCGGGGTGCAGTATTATGGGCGGATAAATTTACCTGTTTTTCCACAGAGAATCGTGCCTATATTTTTTAGCGCACTCGATGTGAAAGTTGCCAAAATAACAAGAATCCATGACAAAGACCAACGTGAGTGGGATACGTATATCGCCTCGCGTGAGCGCGCGATGATACGAGAAGGGAGGGGAGAGGCATGATTGAGTGGGATTTGACATGGGTGCTAGGCGGTGGAGCAGGACTTATCGCACTTTTGATTATTGCCTATTTTTACATAAAAGATGTCGAGACTTCAAAGCGATTAAGGAGCTTTGAAAAGTCAATAGAAGAGCTAAATAAGCAGCTCTATCGCCTTCAGAAAAAGCTAAAAGATGACGAGGCTGAGACACTAGCGGAACAGAGCAGGGCGCGCGATGAGTTGCATGAAGAGATAAAAGGAATTTTAGATGCAGAAGCGACTAAGAATCGCCGAGCTATATCACAAATAGAGACAAGAATTGAGGAGTTGCACGAGAGACTCGAGGATAAGATAATGGGGCTAGATGAGAGAGTAAAGGAGCTTGGCTACTTTCCTAGCAGTCCAAATGGCGTTGATGAGGGGAGAATTCTTGGCATGTTTAAAGATGGCTGGAGTATTGATGCGATAGCCAAGGAGCTAAGAATCGGCAAAGGCGAGGTGGAATTCACGCTGAAGCTTGCAAATATTGATAACAGTTAGCACTTCTATTGTTTATTGGGCGCAATGTGCAGATAGATTCTGTCTTATTATTGCGTGTCAATACCTTGCTTAAAGCCTCTCTTGCTTTGTCGCGCACTCCGCTGCGTAATAAACCATTTATAATGAGATAATCATTAATTGCTTTTAATACTTTTTTAATTTTCTCTGTAATAGTTAAAATGTTTACAAATATCGATAATCAAGCACTTTTTGGTTACAAAAGAGGTGCAAAAAGCAATATGGCACGGAGCGTTTATGATGACAGGAGACGTATCTGCTTTTGTCTAAGCAAAGGCATAAAATATCTTGCGGTATGAAGCCAACCAGAATATTCGTGATTACGATTCTTAAAAAACAAGCGTAAAATTGTAAAAGTTAATTAGCCATCGCTCCATGGTGTCTTAATCTCATTTTCATCAATGGATATAAAGACTTCGCATGCTGGTAGCATTGGTGCACTTTTAAATTTTTCCATATCCATGATTGCTTCTAGTGTTTGCGCGCCTATTGACAGTTTTAGTGCGATTTCATCACTCTGTTTTAGATGCGATACAGATGAGATGCGAGCTTTTAGTGTGATTTTGGATTCTTCGCGTGTGGGCTCTTTTTGAGAGATTTTCAGAGCGCGAGGATTGATAGCGATTCCTCGTTTTGGACCTATTTTGTGCGTGTTTGGTAGGCTTATTTTTTGAGAATCGCTAAAATGATAAACAAGCCTAGAATCGCACCTCTCCCATTCACCTAGGATTAGATTCTCACTGGAGAATTCCATCAGTCGTCCGAAGTGAAGTCCTATTTGACGCGTAGCTAGTTGGCTGAGCCAGACTAGATCGTGGCTAGCGATGATGACCGTGGTGCCCCACTCTTTGTGTGCGTGCAAAATTGCCTTTGAAAACTGAGGAATTCCGCTAAAATCGAGGCTGTTTGTGGGCTCATCAAGCAGCAGTGTTTTTGGTCGGAGCATGAGGCGACTTGCAAATGCTACGCGTTGCGTTTCGCCACTTGAGAGTTCGTGCCACGCGCGGTGTAGAAATTTTGAGCTTTGAAGTCCAACAAGCGTTAGCGCCTCATCTAGTCGTTCTTCTAGAGTGGTTTTGTCTAGCTTTTCGCCACGAACCTTCAGTCCATAAAGTAGATTTTCGCGCACACTACGCTTTAATAGATATGGCTCTGGGAGAAGAATCGAGATTTCACGCTTTTTGTTAAGTGAGATAGAATCTGTGCTTTCGCCCTTGTAGAGAAGCTCGCCTTTTTCGCTTGATTCTAATAGTGCTAAATGGCGCAAGAGTGTGCTTTTTTCACTGCCATTTGCACCTATTAGTCCGATTATTTCGCCTTCATCGATTCTTAAATTTGTGATCTCTAGGACAGGCTTTTTTTGATAAATTTTTCGTAGATTTGATATCGTATATAGCTGTGGCATACCTAGCCTTTTGAGCGTTTTTTAGAAAAAACAGCATGAGATTGACGCTAAATGCTATGGAGATCAGTACCACTCCAAGCGCGATTCCCATTGCAAATTCGCCTTTGCTTGTCTCGAGTGAAATAGCTGTAGTGATAGTACGTGTATTCCACTTGATATTACCGCCTATCATCATCGCTACACCCACTTCGGCTACCACGCGCCCATAGGCAGTGACTATGACTGCTACTAGTGTATGACGTAGCTCCCAAGCTACACTCTTCATCATTGCAAGCGGTGTGAGATGGAAAGATAGTAGTGTTAGGTAAAGTTTCCTATCCATACCCTCGATGGTGCTGGCTGTAAGCGAGATAATAATAGGTAGTGCTAGTAGCGTCTGACCAATTACGATTCCCTCTAGCGTGTAGAGTAGGGCGTATTCTCCAAGTGGACCTCGATAAGAGATGAATGCATAGACTATTAGCCCGACCACAACTGTGGGAATCGCAAGCAGTGTATCTGATATTAGACGGAGAATCTTGCGTCCTGGGAAGTTAAAATAACCAAGCGCAAAACCTATTGGCAGACCAATGATAAGTGCGCATAAAATCGATAATGTAGAGCTTTTTATTGTTATCTCTATTGCCGAAGTGGTCTCTGGGTCTAGGTTCCATAATAAAAATAGAGCCTCTAGCAAGCCTTGTGTGATGAAGTCCAAAAGTACGCCTTATGCAAAAAGGATAATTTATATTTAAACATTGTGCGGTAATAATTTCGCGCTATTAAAAAAAATTATAATGAAGGATTATTTAATGTTTTCAGTGAAAACTGGCTTAAAAGGTAAAGTATTTATTGCCCTGCTTGCAGCTAGCGTGAGCCTTGGTGCGTCAGAATTTAAGAGTGCGGCTGGTGTAACGCCAGGAGAAAAATCGCTAAGAATGGCGACAACGACTAGTACAGATAATACTGGTTTATTAGATGTGCTTGCTATGATGTACAAAAATGAAACGGGTGTGGATTTAAAATGGGTTGCAGTGGGTACTGGTGCTGCGTTAAAACTTGGTGAAAATTGCGATGCTGATGTGCTTTTTGTACACTCTCCGAAAGCTGAGAAAGAGTATGTGAAAAACGGCTTTGGCGTAGATAGAAAGCCGGTTATGTACAATGATTTTGTCGTTATTGGTACGCCAGATATGAAGGCGCGATTCTCTGGGAAGAGCGTAGCAGACGTGTTTAAGGTTGTTGAGCAGGAGAAGATTAAGTTTGTAAGTCGTGGTGATAAGTCTGGTACACACAATAAAGAGCGCGATGTATGGAATAAGGCAATTGGCAAAGTGCCAGAGAAAGAATCTTGGTATATAGAGGCTGGACAAGGTATGCTAGCAACTATCAATGTGGCTGAGGAGCAAAAAGGCTTGACGCTTACAGATCGTGGGACATTTATTAAATACGAGGCAAATCACAAGGGGAACCCACCACTTGTAATCGTGCTAGAGGGTGATGATACGCTTAAGAACTTCTACTCTGTGATGGCGGTCAACCCTGAGCGATGCCCAAAGGCAGACTATGAGGGTGCAAAGCAGTTTATTAATTGGGTAACTTCTAATAATGGTCAAGAGGCTATTGGCGGCTTTAAGCTACTTTATAAGCAGCTGTTTACACCTGACGCAAATACACGTAAGTAGTCAAAGAATCTAGCACAAAGCGAGCCTTTTGTGCTCCTTGGCTAGATTATGGTTTATTTTTTAGATTCTCTGTTATGCAGTTGGAATCCAACTCTCGATTCTCTTCTTTTTAATATTTTAAATCTTCACGAAGCTTTTCTTTTACTGTTTTTACACGATGACCTTTGCTTGGTTGCTGTATTGTAAGTTTCTTCAATAAAATAATAATTTTATTCTCAACTATTTTTTGACTGAATGTTTTTAGTATTTGTGAAAACATGCGATTGGTTTATTAAGACCGTGCTTGCACAATAGAGCTATAAGGCATCTATTGTCTTAAGCAACGAGCAAGAGTGGCTTAAATATTTGATATAAGCTAATGTAAATATTATGTATGTTGGCTTGGATTCTTCTCTGTAAAAGTTTAAGATATTAAGAATGATTGTTAATTTTTTATTAAATATTAAAATTGTAGTATTCGCGCCATCAGTTACATATGATAGCAATAATTGTTGCTATCATGCTTGCTTGTACTGGTTAATATGTCTTTAGGAGTTTTAATGAGATTTGATAAAGCAGTCAAAATCTCTGCAGTAGCAGCACTATTTATAAGTGGCGCTGGTATCGCTAATGCAATGGAGGGAGGGGCGGCTGCTTCTCTTAGTAAGGTTGAGATTACCTCAACTGGTGGTGGCTACTCTAATGTCGATGATCTGAAAATCACGACGAGAAATGCTGGGCTTGTAAAAGATGTTTTGCGTGATGTTCCTGGCGTTTATGTCGGTGGAACAAATGGTGCAAACCAAAAAATCTACATGAGAGGCGTGAGCGATCGTGGTCTAAATATCACTATTGATGGTGCAAAGCAAAATGGAAATACATTCCACCACAATGCTGATCTCATTATCGATCCAGATCTAATCAAGGCTATCGAAGTTGAGGCGGGTGCGCGTTCTGTAACTAGTGGCTCTGGCGCACTTGGCGGTTCTGTAGCGTTTAAAACTGTTGAGGCGAGCGATCTTCTAGAAAATGGACAAAGAATCGGCGCAAAAATCCGCACCGGCTTTGCTTCAAACAATGATGAATTTTCACAAGGGTTGATGGTATATGCGATTCCGGTTGAAAATCTAGACGTCCTAGCTGCTGCAAATCACAAGAGCTACGGCTATGGCAAAAGCGGCAATGATAAGAAAATTGGTGGCGATAATGGCAATGACCTAAGCTATCTATTTAAAGTCGGCTATAGATTCCTTGATGCGCACAAGATTTCTGCTTCTCACCAGCATACACACTTTAAAGGTCTGTATCCTATGCGAGCAGAGTTTGGCTCATGGCACACTGATGGTAACAATCTTACATCTGATACAAAGTATGAGCGTGATACAACTACTATTAAGTACAACTATAATCCAAACGAGCTACTAAACCTAGAATTATCTGGTTATAACACAAAGCATGCGCGTGTTTCTGGTGACAGTGAGCGGGCTGTAGAGACACAAGGAATCGGTGCTAAAGCAAAGAGTAAAGTTGCAACTGGCATGTTTGGTCATACATTTAGATATGGTATAGAGACTTATACAAGCGAGAACTCAAGTGCTCCGACAAATACTAGACCAGAAGATGTCAAAAACCTATCTCTATACCTTGAGGATTCTATTAAAGTCGGATCTAGTGGCTTGACTGTAATCCCTGGTGTGCGATACGAGAAACATGAGCTAGATACATTTGATGGCAGTGGCTCGGCTGTACGAGATTACACATATGATTTTGATAAAGTCAGCCCAGCAGTTGCGCTTGATTATGACTTTGGCAGAGGGTTTGGGGCGTTTGCTAGCTATGCAAAGGTCTTTAAAGGTCCAGATGTCATCGAATCTATGTATGCATCAGGTAGTAATCGCGCAGGTCAAATCAAATACAAAGGTAACAATAGTCTCAAGCCAACCACTGGCGATTCTTATGAGATTGGCGGACGCTACAAGGGAAGAATCAGTGATAACTCATCGGTTGGTCTAACAGTAAAATACTATCGCACAGACTATGAGAATCTATTCAAAGACGACTATAGGGTTGCATCTAGCAACACCCTTATGAGAATTAATACTGGTGATGCGACTATTGATGGTGTTGAGCTTTATGGGACGTTAAGTGTATCTGAGCTCAGCCTATCTGCTGGCTATACTCATCAAAAAGTGGATTACAAGA
This sequence comes from Wolinella sp., assembly GCA_052170135.1. Classification (GTDB taxonomy): domain Bacteria; phylum Campylobacterota; class Campylobacteria; order Campylobacterales; family Helicobacteraceae; genus Wolinella. The sequence continues at coordinate 58,594 of JBQNBC010000007.1, read as the reverse complement.
ATCGTGTAAAAAGTGGCGCAAGCTATCTCACATCAAACTTCATTGGCTACCGTGACCAAGGCGACAAATATACATTTAATGCCGAGTATGCAGTGCTTGATTGGGATTTAGTGCTTGGATACAGCTTGCTATTTTTTGACTCTAGAAATGTCATCTCCGCTGGCAATGATACAGATGTAAAAATGCCGAGCTATGCGGTAAATGATATTTATGTTACATATTCTCCAAGCGAAGGACGATTTAAAGGCTTTGAGATAAACGCAGGAATCTACAATCTCTTTGATCGCGCTTACGCCTCACATTCACAGCGTGTAGCCCAGTACACAGGCGACAGCACAACCATCGACTGGGAATCAGGACGAAACTTCAAAGTGAATGTCTCATATAAATTCTAGTTTCAAGCATTTTCTTTTTGCTCCTTTTTATGTCGCTAGCCAGCTCCTAAGCTAGCGACGATTCTATTGCGGTTTTTAGAAACTTATCGACTTTTAAATTTAACAAAGGATTTTGTATGCAAAAAATAGGACTTTTTGGTGCAGTTGTAGCGACTATAATGCTAAGTCAAGCGCACGCTAAGAGCGAGAGTGCGTCGCTAGATAGAGTATCTATTACGGCTAATAGCGGACACGATTATGTGATAGACGAGACCAAGGTAAGCCGAGTGAATGCCGGGCTTGTAAGTGATGTTTTGCGTGATATTCCTGGTGTTTACGTTGGTGGTACAAATGGACAGAATCAGCGTATTCAAATACGTGGCGTGCTTGATCATGGGCTAAATATTACAATTGATGGTGCTAAGCAAAAAGGAAATATCTTTCATCACAGTGGGAATCTGATTATAGATCCAGAGCTACTCAAGGCAATAGAGGTCGATGTGGGTGCAAAGTCCGTAACTAGCGGCTCTGGTGCGCTTGGAGGCTCGGTTGCTTTCAGGACCGTTGATGCAAAGGATTTGCTAGAGCAGGGGCAGAATGTAGGCGCAAAGGTAAAAGTAGGCTACGGTTCAAACAATGATGAATTTTCGCAGAGTTTCACTTTCTATTCGATTCCTGTTGATAGGCTTGACTTACTTGCCTCAGTAAGCCACAAGGGATATAGCAATGGTAAAAGTGGTAATGGCAAGAAAATAGGTGGCGATGATGGTAACGACCTAAGCTATCTATTGAAAGTTGGCTATGATGTGCATGATTCTGGGCGATTAGCCGTATCACATCAACATATGCGCTATGACGGTAAGTATCCATTCCGTGCGGAGTTTGGTGCTTGGCTAGCTGCTAATGCAGATGTAAAAGATAGGAAGTTTGAGCGCGATACAACCACTGTCAAGTATAGCTATACTCCAAGCGAGTTGCTAAATCTTGATCTCTCCGCCTATCGTACAAATCACCAAAAAGTCTCAGCTGATGGCAAAAAGATTGTTAAAGAAAAGTGGGGCGTGGAGACATTTGGTGCTGATGCTAAGGCTAAGAGTCGATTCTTGACGGGGAGTTTAGCTCATACATTAAAGTATGGAATTGAGTTTTACAACACAGAGAGCTTCAATAAACCAAATAACCTCCGTCCAGAAGAGGTGGATAACTATTCTATCTATCTTGAAGATGCGATTGGTTTTGGTAGTAGTGGCGTTAAGCTCACGCCAGGTGTGAGATATGATCGACATGAGCTAAATACATATCATGGTAGTGGTGTAAATGTGCAAGCTCATAAACAGAAGTTTAATGAGATTAGCCCGGCAATAGCGTTGAGTTATGATGCAACTGAGTCTATTACGTTATTTACGAGTTATGCGAAGGTGTTCCGTGGTCCAGATATTATGCAGTCTATCTACGCGAGTGGTATGGCTGGCGCGGGTGCAATATCAAAATACGTAGCAGATGATAATTTAAAGGCTACAACAGGCGAGAATTACGAGCTTGGTGCGCGATTCTACGGTAGGATTGATGCGGATTCTTCGTATAGCTTTGTAGCGAAGTACTATCAAGCAGAATATGAGAATCTAATTGATGATGAGATAAAGCGAGGAAGTGGTGGCTCTCATGTGCAGCGTATGAATATCGGAGGAGCAAAAATTGATGGAATAGAGCTTCTAGCTAGGCTTAATATTAAAAATATACGCCTGAGTGCTAGTTACGCGCATCAGGATATTGACTATACAGACAGGCTTAAATCTGGTGCTGGATATCGTTCATCATATGTATTAGGTTATCGTGATCAAGGTGACAAATATACATTTAATGCCGAGTATGTGCTCCCAAGTTATGGCGTGCTACTTGGCTATCGTCTCATGTATATGGGTGGTGAAGATACTGCCTCGTCAAACAGCGATACAATCGTCTCAATGCCAAGCTATGCAGTAAACGATTTTTATGTTACTTATGCACCTGCTAGTGGGCAGTTTAAGGGCTTTGAGCTAAATGCTGGAATCTACAATGCCTTTAACAAAGCCTACACATCACACTCTCAACGCATAGAGCAGTATGAGGGTGAGAGACCTACTATAGACTGGGAGGCTGGGCGAAACTTCAAAATGAGTGTGGCGTATAAGTTTTAAGATTTGATTTAAGATTGTAGTAATCTTGTGTTGATTCTTGTTTTGGCTTGCGAGCGCACAAGAATCGACGCGAGTTTTTGTTCTATAGTTTTATTTTTAAAGCATAAATTTGTATCACCGTGTCCTTGTGTTGCGGTGGTTTACATTTGCGGATTCTTTGTGTGGCTATTTCTAAATATGGCAATTTGTGCCATATATTTTAATTTAGCTATAAAACGAAGAATCCGTTAGTCTATGTGTCTCATGCTTCGTCAAAGTGAACAATAATTGACGATAGGTAGCTGTACTTTTGATAGCCATGCACGTCGCCCTTGCCTGGAATTTCATTCAGATAGTTTATGATTCCTGATGATTCACACACTTTTACTAGCTCATCATCCTTGCTGAATCGCTCTATATACGCTTCTAGCGACTTTTTCCAGTTTACCTCTTCTGGGGATAGGCGAAGCGCCATCGTCTTTATCTCATAGAGATAAGAGACTTTCATGGTCGAGGCGATCTTATCTTTCCAATATGGTATCTCCATGTAGTCGTGAAGAAGTTTTAGTACATCACTACTAAGCCCCTTTGAAGCGAGTGTGTGTGCCTGCTCGTGCAGGGAAGCGAACTGATCTAGTAAGTGGATAAATTCAGGTAGAGATTTGAGATTTTCTTCTTGTTCGGCTAGCTTGTATGCCTTCTTGAGATCGCGACTATTGTAGGCCTCTAGGAAGTTGCGTTTGCGTTCTATTAGGCGCGTACGTTCTATTCCTAGGCTTTTAAATGGTGCAAGACTACCTAGGAATTTTGCAACATCAAGTGCTTTATCGAACTCCTTTGTATTTTCAAGTAGCGCGATTTTTTCGACTAGCTGTTGCCCAAGTAGATAAGTTTTTTTGTAGGCTTCTGTATCTTTAAGGAATGGAAACTTCTCGCATAGCCTGAAGTAATCAACGTAGTTGCGCTCTTTTAATGCAGAATCTGCCGTAACATATTTATCTGAATTGTGAAGCAATGTATATACACTCTCTTTTTTATCTCGCACATTTGCAAATGGTTTTAGTAGCTCTTGCGCGCGCGGTAGGTTTGCTATGGCATTTGCCGCGAGAATCTTTTTGCAAGCGTCGAATGTCTTACGCCAATACTCTTCTAACTTCTCATAAGCTGAGAGTTTAAGAATCTCAGGATGCTCCTGTGCGACCTTGTATGCCTCGGCTATCTCGCTTCTGCCAATTGCATCCAAGAACTGTGCTACAAACTCCTTTTGTTCCGTGTAGTAGCTAAACTCCTCTTTTTTAACTGGATCTTCGACAAATGGTGAAACAAGTGCAAGTGCATCTTGAAACTTATCACGTGCGAGAAGCTCGATAGCCTCTTTTAGTACACCTTTCCATAGCTCGTTTATCTTTTTCATGTAGAGTGGACGAGTTTTTAGGAATATATTTTTCTCCTCTGCGAGTTCTTTTGCCTTTGCGATATCGTTTAGATTTAAATATGCCTCAAATTCTTCAACACCGCGCTCAAGCTCAAGAATCTCAATGTAGCCATCTGCATAGCCTATATATAGGCGTTTATCCTCTAGGTCTAGTGCGCTTATCCCGATGTGCTCTGTGGTTATAGAGGTTAGAGGTGCATTGTCATGTGTACGGACTAGGTAGAGTATATTTTCACGTGTGCCGATGTAGGCGTAGTTACCATCGCTTGTGAGTGCGATTCTTGTGATCCATTGGCTAAAATGTCGCTCTTCTGAGGTGATTTCACGATTTACTATGTCAAAGATTCCTGTTGTGCCATTTTTGCATGCAAAAAATAGGCGTTCATTCCTATCAAAGAATCCTAGATCTTCGACTATATCTTGCGTTATGAATGATGTGATTTCTAGATTTCTCTTGACATTAAAAACAACTGTCGTACGGTCAAAGCAGCTCACTGCCATAAGCGCAGAATCTGGTGAAAATGCAATGCTACAAATATAGTCTGGACGTGGCATTAGGGTTGTTAGTAGATTAAAGCTAGGAATCTGATATACGAGTGTGCGCCCATCCTCGCCACCCGTGGCAAGATAGCGACCATCACGTGAGAAGCTTGAGTTTGAGATGTCGGCTTTATGCCATGTGAGTGGCATTATTTTTTCGAGTGTATTTTCTACTTTTAGCACGATTCCTTTTGTTGTTTTGTTTAGCGCACAGATGATGTGTCCATTTTTTGATATGGCAAAGTTTTTACTAAATTTATGCTGGACTTCGTGAGTTTTGCTAATACGAATACTTTTTTGAAATCGAAAGTCTTCTTCGTTAATTTCATAAAAGTTATAGAAGCTATCAAGGGCGACGATACCCGTAGGTACGACCTTTATGCTTAGTATGCTGCCGAGTAATTTTAATCGATTTAGAAGTGGCGTCATGTATAGATTCTCTGATTTGGTAGTGGTGTTAGAAGTAGCAAGAATCGTTCGCTAGCTTCACCTTTTATATTTTTAATTCCTATTATGTAGTTACTGCTTGAGATAGGAATCTCAAGCGAAATAATTGGTAGCTCATACATATCTAATGGCAACTCTTTCCAGTCGATTGGCGTATCGAATAGATTCTCATTTTTTGAGGCTATTTCGCGTAAGTTTAGGGCAGATTCTTTTAGCTTGCTTATCCAGTCTTTGTGTAAATAGAGGTCAAAGAGAGACTCGGAAGCATCATTGAAGGCTACTATATTATCATCGGAATCAAGGATAAAAGCAGGCGTAGGCATGCTATCAAGCAATGTACGCAAGCGTAGCTCAGAGGCTTTTTGTACACTTTGAGCAAGCTGTCTAATGCGATAGCTCTCCATCTCTTCTTGCATAGCCAAAAGCTCAGTGATATCGTATCTTACGGCGATAAACTCAATAATCTCGCCATCGCTATCACAGATAGGAATTATTGTTGCCTCAACAGTGTAGCTAGCACCATTTTTTCTACGATTTTGTATGCGACCTTTCCATGTTTTGCCATCTAGGATAGTGCTCCAAAGCTCTTTAAATACACTATCTGGTGTCATTGGATGGCGTACTATGTTATGTGAGTGACCAATTAGCTCTTCTTGCGTATAGCCTGATATTTCGCAAAATGCGCTATTGACATAAGTGATAACCCCTTGTCTATCGGTTTTTGAGACTATTGCACTAGAATCGACAGCCTTGCGATATTCGTTTAGTAGTTGATTTACATCTTTTAGCTCTTGATTCTTGCGTTTTTCCTCTATTAGCGCATATATGGCTTGCTCTAACTGATCGGAATCAATTGGCTTTAGAATAAAGCGATTTACCCCAAGGTGAAAAGCATCAATGAAATATTCAGCATCAGTAAAAGCAGTTGTGATGATGACTGGTACTTCTGGGTTTATCGCCCTGATGTGCTCAATCATCTCAAGACCGTTCATCTCTGGCATGCGAATATCAGTTATGATTATATCTGGGTGATGTGCCTCGTATTGCTCTATGCCCTCTGCACCGTTGCGTGCAATGATTACATCGCGGAATTTACGTAGGAGAATCTTTGTAAGAACGTTTCGGATATTTTCCTCGTCCTCGACATATAGGATAGAGATGTATAGTTTCTCTTTTGTGGGTTGATTTGAGTTTTGCATGGCATCTCCCAAGCTGTTTCTTTTTGGCTTTAGCTTTATTAAAACGCTACAATAGCGTTATTTACGTTATTAAGCTAGATTATACTTGCGCCATTCTTTAATATATCTTACTCATTTGTAGCAGATTTAATGATAGAAAAATCGTATAAAGTCATGTATGATTCTTATTTATTTAATAATAATTTTTATATCGGAGTGAGCAGTGGAGAGATTTATGACAAAGCAGATTTTTGTCGGCAACGTGGGAATCGGCGGCAATTCTCCTGTTTCGGTACAGTCTATGACTTTTAGCAAAACCGCTGACTTGGAGGCTACCAAAGCACAGATAGATCGTCTTGCTCTTGCGGGGTGCGACATAGTGCGTGTCGCTGTAAGCGATAGGGCTGATGCTGAAGCGCTTAAGAATCTAAAGGCTGTATCCGCGCTCCCTATTGTTGCAGATATACACTTTCAGTATAAGTTCGCGCTAATTGCCGCGGAATCTGTCGACTGTATTCGTATAAATCCAGGCAATATTGGCACAAAAGAGAGAATCAAAGCTGTCGCTAATGCCTGCAATGAGAGGCGTATTCCCATTCGTATTGGCGTTAATGGTGGTAGTCTTGAGGAGCAGTTTGAAAATCGCTACGGTGCGACACCTAAAGGTATGGTGGAATCCGCACTCTATAATATTAGGTTGCTTGAGGATTTTGGATTTACAAATATTAAAGTTTCGCTTAAAGCTAGCGATGTAGAGCGCACACTTACGGCATATCGTATGCTACGACCGCTAGTGGAGTATCCATTTCACTTGGGTGTTACCGAGGCTGGGACACTCTTTCACTCAAGCATTAAAAGTGCGATGGCTCTAGGTGCTCTTTTGATGGAGGGAATCGGTGACACAATGCGCGTATCAATCACTGGCGAGCTGGAAAAAGAGATAGAGGTGGCGCGGGCGATTCTTAAATATTCGGGGCGGCAAAAAGATGGAATCTACCTCATCTCATGCCCTACATGCGGGAGAATCGAAGCCAACCTTGTTGAAGCTGTGCGTATGGTTGAGGAGAGAATTAGCCATATAAAAGCACCACTTCAAGTGTCCGTGATGGGCTGTGCGGTAAATGCTCTTGGTGAGGCTAAGCACGCCGATATTGCTATTGCTTTTGGTAATAAAAGCGGACTAATTATCAAGCATGGTGAGATTCTTTGCAAACTCCCAGAAAGCGAGCTTGTGAAGCGATTTGTCGAGGAGGTGGAGAACATGGCTAAGGAGTATAAGACGGAATAGCTATGAGTGGACTCTTTGTGATTGTATTGTGGCGTTTTGACATGCGGTATTTTGTGATATAGATGAGAATCGTAAGTAAATTTTTGACTTACGATTCTTGTATGCAAAGTTTTTATATCAATCTTTTTTTGGTGCTATTTCCCAGAGATAGCTACTGCAAACGAACGCATGCCATTTGCCCAGTCGCTACTTAGAGGATCAGTCTCGAGCACTCGTGCACCAATCTCCTTGGCTATCTGTTCGGCTGCCTTTTTGGAGAATCCTTTTTGCACAAAAATTGTCTTTGCACCATGCTCTTTTGCCTCTTTGATAAGAGCTGCTAGCTGTGCCGGTTTTGGTTCTTTGCCCTCTATTTCAATTGATTTTTGCACTAGCTCATAGTCACGAGCAAAGTATCCCCATGTGGGGTGAAATACCATAAATTCCGCACCTTTAGCATTTTTTAATGTCTCGATAATCTCTGAATGCAGAGAATCTAGCTCAACAATGAAATGATCGTAGTTTTGCTGATACTCTGCGCTGTTTGCGCTATCCAACTTCTTTAAAGTTTCAAGAATCTGCAAGCTAGCAATCTTGGCATTTATCACGCTTAGCCATACATGTGGATCTAGTCCCCCATGCTCAAGCGGACACTCCTCGCCAGGTTCATGGTGGTGGTGTTCATGTGGAGTAGCTTCTATTTTTTTCATATTTTCATCTAATGAAACAATTTTTAGCTTCGGATATAGCTGTTGAAACTTGGAAAACCAAACCTCTTCAAACTCGATTCCTATCCCGAAGATAATTGTTGCATCTGCTAGCTTTTTCATCATAGATGGCTTTGGCTCATATGTGTGAGCGTTCGCCCCACTAGATATAAAACTCTCAATTCGCGCATCGCTACCCATGATTTTTTTCACCCAATATTTCTGTGCGTCAATACTGACAAAGACCATCGGTTTTTGTGCTCCAAACAAGAATCCAGCAAACAAAAGTAGTACTACAATTTTTTTCATAATTACCTATCCTTTTATATTTTATTTATTTTGGCACTCTTCGCAGACGCCTTCCATGCTTATCGTGATGGAGTGTAGGCGATTTTTGCCAGCAAATGAGGCGAATCCTAGCGTCTCTTCAAGGCTAAGTGGAGCGAGACATTGTGGCTTTTTACACCGCACACACCAAAAATGCGGATGCACTGCACGTCCATTTAGTGCTAGTTCAAAATGGCTCTCTCCGGTATTAGCCAGTACTTCGCGCAGTATTCCGCACTCTTTGAACTGATTTAAATTTCGATAGATAGTGGCGAGGTCAATTGCAGATTCTTGACTTAATATTTTATGCAAATTATTAGCACTTAATAGTGACGATGTATCCATAAAAATCTGTATGATTCTCAGCTTTGCCTCACTACTTCTGATTCCCTTAGCCTTAAAAAGGGCAGTAATAGTTTCGTTACTCATGGTATGCAATGATACTATAAATGCAAATAACTTGCAACAAAATTATTAATCCAGACTATCTTTCATCCATGCTATATACTCTTTTTCGCCCTGTAATATAGGGAATACAAGTATCTGCGGCAACTCATATTTTGAGTTATTTGCTATGGCTTTTTTTATCTTTTTATAGTTGCGTTTGAGTGTTTTGATTGATACTTCAAACTCCTTGGACGATGCTAGCTCTCCTTGCCACATGTAAAAACTCTCAATAGCACGCACGCTGACGCATGCACCTAGTCTCTCTCGCACCATGTATGCTGCTAGCTCATTTGCCTCATTCTCTTTTTCTACAGTTGTTGTTATCACTACAAAATCATCTTTCATATCACACCTCTTGATTGTATTTAGCACTATTGTATCTGATAGACATGTGGAGAAACTAAAACCAATTAAGTTAAAGCTCAAGAAGAATCTGGCTTATTTAAGCAGAGGCTACAAAGCTAAAAATAGTCCATTCCTGCGAGAGCGTGTGTGTTTACCTAGATATAAAGCAAAAATAACACAGCCACCGTGCTATATAAAGCTGGTGGCGTAAAAATCAAAATCTATATCTTAGTTTTCTTACTCATCGCTTCACGAGCATACTTTTCACCAAGTTCAAACGCACGCTTATTTAATTCCACCACTTTGGCGGGCACTTTGCTAATCATTGTCTCATAGACTAGTCCTTGCTCTACGCACCGTGTGAAGGTCGTTGTTACCGCAAGCGCAACCACAGACTGGGTTACGACATTCCCGACTTCTTCTTTGGCGATTGTAATGATAGGAATCTCAAAAATCTGAAATCTAGCCCTATCTTCCTCACTTGCACGTACTAGATTTGGTTCAACGACGACTATTCCGCCATCGTGTATTCCACTTTTAAAAAGGTCAAAGCTTACTTGCGCCGTGCTTAGCATAAATTCAATTTCACCATCATTTGCATAAGGATAGAGAATCTCACGCTCATCTAATAAGATGTCGACCTTTGTTGGACCTCCACGCACCTGCGATGTATAGGTCGCTGCCTTAACGCCATAGCCACCATCTCGTATCTTCGCCTCAGCGAGTATCTCTCCGGCAAGTAGCACGCCCTGTCCACCCACACCGGTAAATCGCAATTGTCGTCTCATCGCTTTACTCCTTGCTGCGCGCGCTCTATTACTTGCGCATAGGCCTTACAATATTCAATCTGATTCTCGTCGTGATACAAGATCCCGGTAGGGAATCGTCCAACGCGCTCCTCTTGTGGTAGCTCATCAAATTTGCGTTTAGGCATAATTCTGCTCTCTATCCATGCTAGATTCTCCACTGCTTCACCCATTTTGTTTTTGCGCCCTAGGTTTATGTGGCAGTTGCTAAAAATATCAAAAAAGCTAAATCCCTCATGAGAGAATCCTTGCACAAGAACCTTCTCTATCTTTTTAGGATCCAGCACACTTTCACGTGCGATGAATGTCGCTCCAGCCGCCTCTGCAACTCTGCACGCATCAAAATCTGGATCGACGTTGCCATATTGTGCTGTCACTGTCCACATTCCCCTTGGTGTGGTTGGAGAGGTTTGAGAGTTTGTGAGACCATAGATGAAGTTATTGACAAGAATAAAATTTAAGTCGATATTTCGCCGACAGGCGTGTATTGTATGGTTTCCACCGATTGCCATGCCATCGCCATCGCCAGATACGACAATGACTTTTTTTGTTGGATTTGCAAGTTTGATTCCTGTTGCATATGCAAGCGCGCGCCCATGTGTCGTATGAACTGTATTACAATTCACATACGATGAGAATCGCCCGCTGCACCCAATGCCGCTCACCACGCAAATATCGTCCATATTCCAGCCCACAGACTCGATTGCACGCACAACGGATTTTAGGATTACACCATCGCCACATCCCCAGCACCAAAGTGTAGGCATTTTGTCTGTTCGTAAGTATTCATCGTAGTTAAACGCCATTACAGCCCCCTTACGCTTTGAATTATTTCAGCAGGCGAAATCGCACGCCCATTTGCCTTGCCGAGGAATCGAACCTCTTTTTTCATGCATCGTTCCACTTCGTGTCTATATTGCCCCATGTTTAGCTCAATAGCCAGAATCTTCTCAAAGCGTGCACCAAGATTTTCGAGCTCTTTTTTTGGTGAAGGCCAAATGGTTTTTGGACGGAAAAGCCCCACTTTTATCCCCTCATCCCTTAAGCGGTTAATCGCTTCTTTCGCGCTTCTGGATGTAGAGCCATATGCAACAAGGAGAATTTCAGCATCATCTAAGCGATATTCTTCAAAAGAATCGATTCTCTCTTTGTGTGCCTCAGTCTTGTTAAAAAGTCGTTCAATGAGCGCCTGGCATAGCTTCTCATCCTCAGTCGGGAATCCGCCCACGCCATGGTGTAGACCAGTAATGTGATAGCGATAACCTTTGAAGAATGGATTAAGAATCGCAGGCTCATCGCTTTGAACGCCATAAGGTTTGTACTCTTTTGGCTCACCGCTAAAAATGCGTCGATTCTTCACCTCTATTTCGCTTAGCTCCGGCAGCATAGCCTTGCCGTGCATGTGTCCAAGCGTCTCATCAAGCAATAAAAACACAGGCGTCATAAACTCTTCAGCCAAATTAAATGCGCGAATGGTCTCTGTATATGCCTCTTCGAGGCTACCTGGGCAGAGTGCGATTGATTTAAAGTCCCCGTGCGTAGGATTCTTTACAAAGCTTATATCCCCTTGTGCCACGCGTGTAGGAAGCCCAGTAGATGGTCCTCCGCGCATTACATCTACTATCACAAGAGGAATCTCAGCGATAAAAGAGAGACCAATTTGCTCTGCTTTTAGTGATAGTCCAGGCCCAGATGTCGCTGTCATGGATTTTGCACCGCTCATAGATGCGCCAAGCGCGACTGAAATTCCAGCTATTTCGTCTTCCATTTGGATAAATGTCCCACCAGTGCGTGGTAGCATGACACTCATCTCGTGTGCCACCTCGCTTGATGGCGTAATAGGATAGCCACCAAAGAATCTACATCCAGCATCAATTGCTGCGAGTGCCACAAGCTCATTTCCGCTTGAAATTACCTCCCTCATCACGCCTCCTCTAATGCCATATAATGGTTTTCTTTGATTTTTTGTGCTCTAGCTCTTGATTCTTCACTTAGTTTTGCAAACTTATACTCAGATCTCTCAGCCACATAGATCGCAAAATCAGGACAATGTAGCTCGCAGTCTCCACAGCCTATACAGGATTCCGGAAATGCTACCGTGACCATCTTCCCGAGCACTCTATTTTGATCGCTCCTCATAGCTAGTGTACCGCTTGGACAGAGCGATACACACAAGTCACACGCCTTACAGCGCGCCTCATTTACCCATACAGGCGTATTTTCTGGGGCATTTAGTTTTGCCATGTCTACTCCTTGTTTTGTGAAATATTACATTTTCTAACGCCTAAAATCACAATAATCACCATCAAGCCAAGAAGCTAGTAAAAGCGTATCTATGGCTACTTTATTGCATTAAGGCTAGTTTAGCCACTGCATCACCGATATCAGCTGGACTTTTTACCACGTGTACACCAGCGGCACTTAGGGCATCCATCTTCTCTTTTGCGCTACCTTGCCCACCGCTCACTATTGCACCGGCATGTCCCATTCGTTTGCCCTTTGGTGCGCTCTGTCCGGCGATGAATGCTATGACTGGCTTTGTGATTCTTGCTTTGATGAACGCTGCCGCCTCGACTTCCATCATGCCACCTATTTCACCTATCATAACGATTATATCCGTCTTTGTATCGCTCTCAAATCTCTCTAGAAGCTCGCAATAACCAAGCCCAATAACTGGGTCGCCACCTATTCCTATTGCTGTTGAGATTCCGTATCCTGCTTGCACTATTTGATTGCTTGCCTCATATGTGAGCGTACCAGATTTGCTGATTAGTCCTATGCGTCCCTTGCGAAAGATTGCGCCTGGCATGATTCCTATCTTGCACTCTTCGCTTGTTATTACACCTGGGCAGTTTGGACCTATTATCTCCATGCCACATTTTTTTGCATATTTTTTAGCGAGTATGATATCTCGCACTGGTGCGCCCTCGGTGATGACGACTGAGAGGCGAATTCCAGCATCTGCTGCTTCCATGATCGCATCCGCGACAAAGGCAGGCGGGACGAATACCATGCTAACATCAGCCTTTGTAGATTCCACTGCTTCGCTCACCGTATCAAATACAGGCAGACCAAGATGCATTGTGCCACCTTTACCAGGTGTTACGCCTCCGAGTATTTGTGACCCATAAGAGAGGCACTGCTCGGAGTGAAATGTCCCCTCTTTGCCGGTAAAGCCCTGTACGATAATTCTGCTAGATTTGTTTACTAAAATGCTCATACGTGCACTCCTTTTGCAAGATCTACCGCCATTTTTGCACCTTCTCTTAAGCTTTTGGCTGAGTGGATATTTTTGATTCCTGCATTAAGAAGAATCTCACTTGCTTCGATAGCATTAGTGCCATCAAGGCGCACTATCACTGGCACGGCTATATTTGTCATCTTTGCTGCCTCTAAGATTCCATTTGCCACGCGATCGCAGCGGACTATTCCGCCAAATATATTGACAAAAATAGCCCTTACGTTTTTGTCTTTTAGGATAATTTCAAATCCCTTTGCTACTGTCTCTGCGCGTGCACTACCGCCTACATCTAAAAAGTTTGCTGGCTCGCCACCCTCATGCTTTATGATATCCATAGTTGCCATGGCAAGTCCCGCGCCATTTACCATACAGCCAACATTTCCGCTTAGTTTTACATAATTTAGATGATGCTCGCTAGCTTCTATTTCGCTAGGCTCCTCCTCACTCAAATCGCGCAACAAAAGCACATCTTGATGGCGGTAGAGTGCGTTATTATCAAAGGCTATTTTTGCATCAAGCGCGACAAATCTGCCACATGTTGTAAAAATGAGTGGATTGATTTCAATAATCTCCGCATCTTTCTCGACATACAGTCGAAATAGTGCCGTGCAAAACTCCACAAACCTTGGTATCTGTTCTCGTTCAAGCTTTAGTGCATAGGCTAGCTTTCTAGCGTGAAATGCGCGAAATCCTATAATTGGATCAATAGCGACTTTGATAATTGACCTTGGTCGCTCCTTCGCCACCTCCTCTATATCCATGCCACCCTCTCGACTAGCCATGATTATGGGCATTTCTAGTGTTCTATCGAGGACGATTCCTAGGTAGTATTCGTGGGCGATTCCTAACCCCTCTTCGATATATACTTGATGTACTTCTTTGCCGTTTATACCGGTTTGGTGTGTTATTAGATTCTTGCCTATCATGTCATGAGCATGAGAGTAGACCTCGTCTAGATTCTTTGCTATTTTTACGCCACCGGCTTTGCCACGTCCACCAGCGTGTATTTGTGCTTTCACAGCCCAGAGCGTACCACCTAGCTTCTCTGCTACTTCGCGCGCTTCACTTGGATATTTTGCCACTCCACCACGTGGAATCTCAACTCTATATTGCGCTAGTAGCGACTTTGCCTGATATTCGTGAATATTCATCTGACAGTCTCCTCCTTACCCTTTTGGGATTGTAAAAAAATCATGTCTATAAAGAGAATCGATTAGCGAGCGCACCGAGGCGATTGAGCGCGCAAATTGCTCTTGCTCTTGCTCGCTTAAGGCAATTTCAATTACCTCTTTTGCTCCGCTGCTTCCAAGGCGTACCATAACGCCACCTACCACATCAGAGAATCCATACTCGCCTTCAAGTAATACAGAGCAGGGAAGCACCTGTTGAGAATCGCTTAAAATCGCCTCGACCATTTTTACAGTCGACTTTGCTGGGGCAAAATATGCAGAGCCCTTTTTTAGATAGCCGACTATCTCAGCACCAGCATAACGTGTACGATTAATGATCTCATTAATCTCGCTTTCGCTTAAAATCTCTGCGATAGGCACACCAGCAACATGGCTATATCTAGGTAGAGGCACCATGTCATCGCCATGTCCGCCCATGACTGAAGCTGTGATTTGGTCGCTTCCGTATCCAATTTTTTCAAAAATAAATGATGCCATTCGCGCAGAATCTAAAATTCCAGCCATGCCAAGTACACTTCGAGCTGGCAAGCCACTCTCTTTTATTGCTACATAAACCATTGCATCAAGTGGGTTTGAAACCATGATTAGTACGGATTCTTGTATGTATGGTTTTAGTTCACTAAAAACAGTGCGAATGATTTCAGCGTTTGCAAGTAGCAAATCATCACGACTCATCCCGGGCTGACGTGGGAATCCAGCACAAAATACAATCACATCACAGCCACTCATATCTTCTGGCGAAACTGCGGCTTTGACCATTGCATGAGTCTTTGTCGCAGAGGCTGCGTGGCGCAAGTCAAGGGCAATTCCCAATGCAGAATCGATATTTAAATCCCTAATGACAATCTCTTGTGCAATTCCTTTTGTAGCGAGTATAAATGCAACCATCGAGCCAACATGTCCAGCACCGATAATCCCTACTCGTTTTAGCTTTTTCATCAGCCAATCCTTAAAGCGTTGAATTGCCGTTAGTTTGGTTTAAAAAGCCTTATAGACTACTTTATTTTTAAATTTTCTATTTAATATTTTTTAGATGCATTTCATAGCTGCTGCTGAATATATGCTTGTCGCTTTTTCTATCGCGCACAAAGTAGAGATAATCAACTTCAGAAGGGAAAATAGCCGCCCTAATGGCATCAAAACTAACGCTCCCAACAGGATATGGTGGAATTCCCTCAAATTTATAAGTGTTATATGGCGAAGAATCCTGCCTTATCATCTCAGGTGTTACCTTTGTATGTGAGCGTGCACCGTAATTTAACGTACCATCCATCTGGAGTTTCATGCGCTTTTTGAGGCGATTTCTAATCACAGCTGAAACAAGTGGCATCTCATCGCTATTTGCAGCCTCTTTTTGAATAATGGATGCAACCGTTATGTATTTAAACCACTGAGTCTCGTCGTAGATTCCAAGAATCTTTTTAGAAAGCTTTTGATGCTCTGTAAGAGAGCGATTGACTAAGTAATACATCAAGTGTTCTTCTGTAATCCCAAGTGGAATCTTGTAAGTATCAGCGAGTATTACACCTTCTGGATACGGAGAATACTTAAGGTAAGAATCCATCAGCTTCTTATGCGATAGTGAAAACTCCCTAGAAACCTCTAATAAAAAGAAATATAACGTCTCGCCAGGGACTAGCGTAACGTCCTTCATAGCTGCCTTAGCGGTAGTTAGACGATATAGAAAATCCCCACGTGAAAGTAGTGAGGTATGTATGTCAATCCATCCACTTTGTGGATAGCCTATGACTCTAAGCACGAGAGAATCGACTTTTGTCAGTTGAAAATGATTCTTTCTTAGGTGTGTTATAATCTCACCAACGCCGCCCTTTGGGAGGAATATTACACTACTTGATACCATTGGCATCGCAAGGTGATATAACAACGCCATGAAAAAAACTAAACACAGCTCCAAAAACGTATACAAAGCAATAATTCTAGTCCTACTCATCTCGACCTTGCTATTTGGATTTTATCGAGTGATGCACAATGGAATCTCTATTGCATCAATGCAAATCGCCTCGATTGAAATTCGCGGATTTTACCTGAGCCTAAATAAAAAGCTGATTTTAAGCCTTGATTTAATCGACTTATCACCGCTTCTAACACGAGATAGAGGCGGGGATTCTTCTGATTTGTCAAAGACTTTAGGGCTTATAGAGGACACAAAACTTCTCCTAGCATATTTTGAAGAGATAAATCTAAAAGAGATCGTCTTGGGCGAGAATCGAGGATCGCTCCTTTATAAAGATGGGCACTATATACTAGAGTTGCCACCGTTGCGCGCTGTGATGACATTAGATGAGGTACGTGGACGTGTTGCAGCTAATATAGAGGAGATAGCGTATGATGATTTTCGCTTTAAAGGTAGTGCAAACTACGATGCGCTAAAAAATAGCGTAAGTTTTGATGGAAATATAAGTCTAGAAAATGAGCTAGCTAGCGACCTGATTCTTAGCGTGCGTGGCGAGAGTGACTTTGAGCAGATCTCTATTGAGGGCGAGAGTACATCTTTTTCGTCACTGAAATTTCTTGATTCCATGGTAAAGATCGAAGAGCCAGAGTTGCGTGCTTGGCTATTTGATAATGTTGTTGGTGATGGCATGGAGCTAGCCAGTTTTAGCTTTAAAAGCAGGCTTGATGAGCACTCAATAATGCAAGCTCTCAAGGAGAATCTGAATGCACGACTTGATATCGCTGCGCCTACGATTCGCTTCCATCCCGAGGTACCAGTGGTGTCTACGCGTGGCGTGAGTGTGATTTATGATTCTTCTGGATTACATTTTGAGCTGTTTGAGCCAGAGTATGAGGGTTTTGCGCTGGATGGTAGTCGTGTAGATATTCGAGGATTGTGGGATGAGCACTCGTATCTTGACCTATTTTTAAAAACAGAAGCAGCCCTAGATGAGAGAATCCATAAGATTCTCCATGCATATGGCATAACCCTACCACTATCTCAAAAGAGCTCCACAACTATAGCTAGGCTGAATCTAGAGATAAATTTAGGTAGTGGCGGTGTGAAAAATATCGGATTTTTCGAGGCGCAAAATGCCAATTTTGATCTTGATGGCTTAAAATTTCATGCCAAAGATGTAAGTGTAAAGTTAGTCGATTCTATAGTGGAAATCCTTCCAAAATCGCGTGCTAGTATAGGTGATTGGTTTGATTCTGAGTTGGCTTTTAGCATCGATACAGAAAAGTCGCTAATAGAGGGTAAGGCAAATGTGATACGGCTTGCTATTGAAAATGGTGAGGTGCTAGCCATCAAGAATCTAGAGATCCCATTTAGCGCAAACTTTAGTGGAAAAACAACGCCGCTACACCTCAATACGCTTGGCACTGCCATTAACATAGGGAAGAGTACCACTATTAGCGTGAGTGACTTATCGCTGCTTTATCCATACTCAAAGCTATTGCAATCTCAAGGGTTAAAAGAGGGCAATTTAGAGTTGAGAACCGATGATTTTTCTAGATTCTTGCTTGATGCTGAATTGAAAAATCCACCTTTGCCACTATTGAATAAAGATGGTTCTTCGCTCGCGTCTATCAAGCTTTTGGGCGAAATTTCAAGCCAAAGAAGTGTGCTTAACACACCAGATAATAAGCTTCGTATAAACATCGCTGGAGGGCGTGAAGTTTTCATAGATGGCTATGATGTCGTAGTTCCAAGTGAACTAAACTCAACAAGCTCAGATTCTGCGCTAGATGTGATGATTTTTGGTAAAGATTCCGATCTCATCTATAAAGGCAAAAGAATATCCGCCAATAGTACGAAGATAGATATTAAAAATCAGCAAAACCTAACCCTAGAACTAACGCATAAAAATGGTAAGCTAAATGCTACGATGCTCGGATCTCGCTTGAAAATAGACGCACAAAGTCTAAGCGATGAGTTTATAAATCGATTCTTTAATAAAGATGTTGCGCGCGGAGGGCGATTTAATCTAAATGCAGAATATTCACATGGCGTGCTTAAGGGCAGAAGTATCTTTTATGACACTACGCTAAAGAATCTAAATACACTACAAAATATAGTTGCGCTTGTTGATACGATTCCTTCTTTGCTTGTTTTTAAAGCCCCAGGCTTTAGTAGCGAAGGATATGAGGTAGAAAAAGGTGTTCTAGATCTAGGTATAAATGAGCAGTATGCTGTGATTGAGAAGTTTGACTTTCACGGTAGCTCTATTGATATGAATGGCTCTGGCGTTGTTGAGCTAGACACTGATAATATCGAATTTAAAGCACGTATAAAAACACTAAAATCACTTGGGACAATAGTTAGTAACATCCCGTTACTTGGTTATATCATAATGGGTGATGATGGCTCGCTAGCGACTGAGGTCGTAGTCCATGGCACGATAGATAATCCAATCGCTGAAACAAATCTCGCAAGCGAGACAATCAAAGCGCCATTAAATATACTTGAACGGTTGATAAAAACACCACTAAGGCTACTTGACGAGTGAGTAATCAATTTGATGTTGCGATTCTTGGCGCTGGTGCGGGCGGACTTTTTGCTGCTTATATTCTAGAAAATGGTGTCGATTCCATGCTTTTTGGTAAAAGGGTTGCAAAAAATGCTCTAAGCGGGCATAAAACTCCAAACTTTTGCCTAATTGATGCAAACACAACAACTGGTAAAAAACTCCAAATAAGCGGTGGAGGGCGATGTAATTTTACAAATGAAATTATGGATAGCACCCATTTTATAGGCGATAGCAAGCTTATAGATGGTGTCTTTGCGCGCTTTGGCAAAGATGATCTTTTGCGATTCTTGCGTGCTAAAAATTTAGCATTTGAAAAAATTAAGAATCAGCAATATTTTTGCAAACACAAAAGCAATGACCTGCTTTTGATTCTTAATAGCGGTATAAAAGCGTGTCGTTTTCGCCTTGGTGAGTGCTTAAGAAAAGTAGAGATAGCTAAAAATGGCTACAAAATTACAACATCAAAAGGTGAAATAGAGGCGCGTGTAATTCTCCTTGCGACTGGTGCGCTTAGTTTTCCAGCTCTTTTGGCTAGTGATATTGGATTTAGGATAGCCGAGAGTTTTGGGCACAAAATTATGACTCCTAAAGCCGCGCTTGTTGGTTTTACGTTGCAAAGTAATGAATCGTGGATGAAGGAGTTAAGCGGAATATCACTACGTGCAAAGGCAAAAATTGGCTCGCGCGAACTTTGTGGCGATATGCTTTTTACGCATCGTGGTATTAGCGGACCACTTATTTTAGATTCTTCCCTATTTTGGGAAAAGGGCACTATTTCATTCTCGTTTTTAGATGAGCCACTTAGATTCTTGGGGAAGAGTAGCGGTTTTATCACTTCAGAGCTACCATTGCCAAAGCGTTTTAGTAAGGCATTGCTCGCACATTTAGGGATTAATGATCAAAAGTTTAGCGCTCTAAGCGTAGAGCAAAAAGAGGCACTAAGAATTGCACTAAGTGGCTACATCTTTGCCCCAGCTGGAAATCTTGGCTACACAAAAGCCGAGGTGACAAAAGGGGGAATCTCAACATGTGATTTTGACTTTGACACGCTTGAGAGTCGCAAAGCTACACGATTCTTTGCTGCGGGAGAGGTTTTAGATGTTACTGGTATGCTTGGCGGATACAATTTGCAATGGGCGTTTTCATCGGCTTTTGTCGCTGCAAGTGGGATTTTAGAGAGACTAAGTGAGTAACGTAGCGCATGAAACGCCCAAATAAAACAGTTATAAAAAATATAAAAGCGCGATTCTTAGAGCATTTCAAAGATGCAAAGACAGAATTAAATTATCGCAATGTCTATGAGCTTTTAGTCGCTGTAATGCTATCTGCGCAGTGCACTGACAAGCGTGTAAATATCGTTACACCCGCACTTTTTGCGCGATTCCCGGATATTAAAAGTTTAGCGTGCGCACAGCTAGAAGAGGTCAAGAGTTTGATAAATAGTTGCTCATTTTTTAATAACAAAGCAAAGAATCTAATAGCAATGGCAAATCAGGTCTTAGAGCTGTATAATGGAGAGATCCCACTAATGCAAGAATCTCTAGTGAAGCTAGCAGGAGTAGGACAAAAGACAGCAAATGTAGTGCTAATAGAATATCTAAATTGCAATCTAATGGCTGTCGATACCCATGTTTTTCGTGTTTCCCATCGTCTAGGGCTGAGTAATGCAAAAAGCGCAAAAGCTACAGAAGAGGATCTTTCAAAAGTGTTAAAAAGCGATCTATCCACGTTACATCAAGCATTTGTCCTCTTTGGTCGATATACGTGCAAAGCGCAACGACCACTATGCGAAGATTGCTTTGTGCAGGAATTTTGCCAAAGCAGGCAAAATTTTAAACCATAAAAAATCGGCTATAATCTACAGGAAATCACACATATGGAGTGCGAAATGGTTGATGTTTTACGCAGGGCGTTTATCAAGGCTATCGAGGAGACGCTAGAGGAGACGCCAAGAGTAAGCAGACGAGCGATTAAAAATGGTTTTATCTCTACGATTGAGATTCTTCAAAATGGTGAGAGAATCCCAGTTTATCTCATTGTGCGTCCGCTTCTGCTCCAGGCGCTAGCTGAACGACTTTTAGGCGAGATGGAGCCAGACGAAAATACACTAATCGATCTCTCAAATGAGCTATCAAATTTAGTCGTAGGTGTGGCAAAAGTGATAGGTTCTGAAGAGGGCGAAGAGTTTAATATCTCCACGCCACAGTTTCTAAAGGTTGGCAATCTAAAGCCGGTTAGTGATGCAGAATTACACTTTAAAACCAGCCACTCATTTTGTAGTATTTATATAGGAAGCATGCGTGGATAACAGCTTTTCTTTTCAGCCTAAAAGCCACATAAATATTCGCCAGCAGGAGCTTTCAAGCTACCTTGAAGAGGTGATGAAAAACTATACCGGGCTACTTGATATGGAAGTGATTTTTACTGCTGAGCTTGGTGCGACAAAGATAACACTTGCTGAGATTTTAAAGTTTGAAAAAGGCTCAATTATCGACTTGCAAAAGCCAGCTGGTGAGAGTGTTGAGACGTTCGTAAATGGAAGAATCGTAGGCAAAGGTGAAGTGATGGTATATGAGAAGAATCTAGCCATTCGTATTAATGAGATTCTTGATTCTGATGCGATTGTTTACTACCTTACACGAGAAAAGATGTGGTAATGGCCATAATCATGCCATTGCGCCTTATGGAGCACATATATCGTTTGTTTTATCGCTCCAGATTCCTCTTATTTGTTGTATTTCTTTCGATTCCTCTATTGTCGGCAAATGTCGTAAAAAACGTCGAAGTTTTTAAGCGCACAGATAGAATTGATGTTCTCTTTACGTTTGATGGTAGTTTTAACGAAAACATTTCACAGCGCGATGGTACAGGTTATCGTACGGTAGTGCTAAAGAATGTCCCATATAATGGCGTGCTAGAGGAGAATATAAATGCACTTGGTGTGGAAGAGATAAAGGTCTTTGGGCAAAATGGCGACCTATATCTCATGGTCATAGGACCAAAAACACCATCAATCACAGCATCAAAAACGGCAAATAGTTTTGGACTTAGGATACGCATCAAAGAGATGGATGCACCACAAAGCGCAACTCAAAGCATGCCAGTGCGTAATAGCACGCTAAATGCAAACTTGCCATCAGCTAATGAGGCACAGAGTGATAGAATCGAGCTAAAGACAAATGAAAGCAATGCATCTCAAGGTGTTTTCTCGCAGTTTAGCAGTGAGACTTTTAGCTACAATCAATATCTAGCGATGATTGGCGTAATGATTGCCATACTTTTGCTTCTGCTTTTTTGGCGCAAAAGAGGTCTTGATAGCGGTGGCACAAGATCAAGTGGTGGCTGGCTCTTTGGTCAAAAGCAAGCCAAGAATCTAAACGATATAGAGATAATCGCCCAAAAGCCACTAGATATTAAAAATAGATTTGTAACTATTGAGAGTGGTGGATTTCGCTATTTGATCCTGGTAGGGCAGAGTGGCAATACACTAATTGATCGTTACCAAGTTTCGCAAAAGCCAAGAGGTGACGACTACATAGAAGGCGAAGAATCCTTTGAGCAGCTATTAGAGCGTAAGCGTGATAATCTCTTAAACTACCTCGGTGAGAATCGTAAGTTGGATGAATTTAGAGAGAAGGCGCGCAGATACTAAAAGATGCAAAAAAGCCTTATCGCGCTCCTTTTATCGCTCATCTTTCATGCATTACTTCTTTTGCTATACTTGCTATTTGAGCTACAAAAGCCAAATGAGCACGAGAGGCGCATTAGCGCACGGCATATAAAAATCGCAAAAAATGTACCAAGCCAAGAATCTATCCAGTCACAGATAAAGCCAAGCACACCTCCAGAAAAAATACCAACACAAGCCCTAAAACAACAAGAAGAAATCCAGCAAATACCGCAAAAATCATCTCTAAAAAGGTCAACGCATCCACCAAAAGAGAGTAAAAAGTTAAAATCTAAAGAAGCTATGCCAAAGTCAAGTGCTCCGGTGAAGCGGATAGAATCAAGCAAAGAATTAATAGCAACTGAGGTTCCTGTTTTGGAAAAATCAAAACCACAAGCTCAAACTACGAGTACACCGACGATATACGATCTTAGCCAGAAGTTTGAAAATAGTGATATAAAGGAGCTTTATGGAGATGAGTTTTTCTCGCTTACGCGCGAGGAGCAAGAGTTTATCGAAGATAATCTAAGTAAAATCGGTGCAATAACGCAACGCTATCTAAAATATCCTCAAATAGCAGGCGAACTTGGGCAAGAGGGTATAAATGCCGTGGAGTTTTTTCTCCATCCCAACGGTGATATTAGCGACTTGCGTCTATTGCATGCACTTGGATATACGCTACTGGATAAAAATAGTATAAAGACAATCCAAATCGCATACAAGGACTACCCGCTCCCATCGCGAACGACAAAAATTCGTATAAAAGTACATTACAAAATCTATGGACGATGAGTTAGTTTTAAGCTTATAAAATTTCATTTAACTATATTTATGTATTTTGGCAGGCATATTCAAAGTAGTGCTTGTATAAAACATGCAATGTTGTTTATCGTACACAAGCCAATATAAGCGAGAAATCAAATATTTCAAAATCATAAAAATAAACTAGCTGATATTGTGAGATTAATTTAAGCATTTATGATTGCTATAAAAAACACTAAAAATTGTTACTTCTCGCCCCACTTTGGGCTGGATTCTTTGTTGAATTTTGATAAAAACAATCCACTATTCGCATTCCTTTGGCTACTATTAATCATGCTTGAGCGTAATGCTCCATCTCACATACAAGCTTAAGGAGTTATCTTGTCAGCGGTTGAAGTTACACAAGAGGAGCGCACGCACTGGATTGTTCGCTCGATGAAAAGTCTTGCATTTTGGGTTGTTACAGGGATTATTCTTGGTGTTATTCTTGGTGTTATTAGCCCTGAGCTGGGCATTAAGTCCAAAATAGGAATCGACTGGTTTATTCAAGCTCTAAAATGGCTTATTGGACCTATTATTTTCTTGACAATCATCTCAGGAATTGTCGGCTTAGAGAATCTTCGCGAGGTCGGCTCTATCGGACTAAAGGCATTCATCTATTTTGAAGTTGTCAGTACTATTGCTCTAGCCATAGGAATCATAGGAGGTAATTTCCTTGAACCAGGCTCAGGAATGAATCTGGCTATTGAAATGATGGATGCTAATAGCGTGAAGCAATACGCAGATTTGGCAAGTGGCAAGGATGTCGGCTCTATAAAGGCTATTTTAATCGGTGCTATTCCATCAGATCCAATTACACCATTTTTTACAGCAAACACGTTGCAAGTGCTATTTATGGCTCTTGTGAGTGCATTTATTATCTCGTTTTTGAGACATGACATTAAGAGTAAGATTCTTCGACCGCTTGAAATTGCGCAAAACTTCTTCTTTAAGATTCTCACGATTCTTATGCTTTTTAGTCCTATAGCAGCGTTTAGTGCGATGGCATTTCTTATTGGGAAGTTTGGCTTTGGCTCGCTTATAAATATGGCATGGCTACTTGGTGTAATGGCTATAACATGCCTTGTTTTCATATTTGGTATCCTTGGAATTATTTGCTATTTTGCAAAAGTTAATATCTTTAAATTTATGCGTTTTATCGGCAAGGAAGTACTGGTAGTCTTCGCCACATCATCTAGCGAAACAGCTCTAGCACCACTTATGAAAAAGCTTGAAGCAGCTGGAATTACTCGCGGAACTGTGGGGCTTGTCGTACCTACTGGCTACTCTTTTAACCTCGACTGCACTAATATCTACCTTGCACTGAGTGTCATCTTTTTAAGTCAAGCGTTTAATATCCCTCTTAGCCTTGAGCAAGAGCTTAGTATTTTGTTGATTCTTATGATTACTAGCAAGGGTGCTGTAGGCGTGACTGGCTCTGGTTTTATCGTGCTAGCTGGTACGCTATCAGCACTCCATGGTGCGATACCTGTAGCGACAGTGGCTGTCTTGCTTGGCGTGGATAAGTTCATGAGCGAGATGCGCGCATGCGGAAATCTCTGCGGAAATGCCGTAGCGTGTCTCATTGTTGCAATTTGGGACAAACAGATAGATAGGGAGAAGTTTGATTATGCGATGAATCATCCAGAAGAGTTTGCACAGGTTGCGTAATTAAATTTAGGCAACACTAGATTCTTTATTTGTTATGTGTTGTTAAGCAGGTTGCCATGTCTGAGACTGTAGGTTTTGTGATAATTAGCATTGAGGGTTTGATAACACTAAGTGGTGATTTATTTGCTTTTATTGAGAATCTATCAATTCGTAGGCCTAAGTGGATACATGGCATAATAGGTAAGGTTGTTGGCTTGCTAAATGTAGGTATATGTAAGAATCTGGGTATTGATTCTTGTGCTATAAATAAACATTCAGGTTGAAAATAAACTACATTGGCATATCTGGGGTTTGCTTTGGGCTCCATAATGTTGAGTGAGATGGCTTAAAGCCTTGAGCGTTTTATTGTGCAAAAAGTCTACCGCGGATTCTTAATAGTTCTAAAACGCTCGATCTTTTTATTGAAAATGCAAATATTGTATGTATTTGAGATATTTAAAAGTCAATGCAGTCACGCGCACAAGGCGACAAGACTTGCATTTTATGGTGATTTACTATTTTTTAAGTGGCAAAATTACCTTTGGTTTTATCATGTTCTCTGGATGAATAATCTCTTCTAGTTCTTCTTTGCTCAGCAAATTTCTCTCTAGCACTATGTCGTGTACAGATTTTCCACTTTGTAGAGCCTCTTTGGCGATAGATGTGGAGTTTTCGTAGCCGATATACGGATTTAGCGCGGTCACAAGTCCGATACTATTTAGGACATATGCACGACAGTGCTCGGTGTTTGCAGTGATTCCATCGACACATTTAGTAGCAAGTGTCTCAAACGCGCGCTTCATCATGTTTATCGAACTAAAAATCTCAAATGCGATAACTGGTTCAAATACATTTAGCTGGAGCTGCCCACCCTCGGCTGCTAGCGTGACTGTCAGGTCTGCGCCGATGACGTGGTAGCAGACTTGATTTACGACCTCTGGGATTACGGGATTAACTTTGCCTGGCATTATGGAGCTGCCTGGTTGCATTGGCGGGAGATTAATTTCATTTAGCCCGGCGCGAGGTCCAGAGCTAAGCAGGCGTAGGTCATTGCATATTTTAGAGACTTTTGTTGATACACGCTTTAGTACGCCAGAAATCTGTACATATGCTCCAGTATCCTGTGTTGCCTCTACTAAGTCGATAGCTGTCACAAATGCCCGCCCTGTAATCTCCTGAAGCTTCTTGTTGACAAGCGCAGCATAGTCTGGATGAGAGTTGATTCCTGTGCCTATTGCGGTTGCATCGAGATTTATTTCAAGGACGAGTTTGCCAGCTTCTAGCACACGATCGATATCTTCCCCTAGCATTACGGCATAGGTTTTAAACTCCTGTCCAAGTGTCATTGGTACAGCGTCTTATAGCTGTGTACGTCCCATTTTTATGACATCTTTGAACTCCTCAGCCTTGCGCGCGAAAGAATCGCGAAGAATTTCCATTGATTCTGTTAGCTCGATTAGTTTTTCGTGTAGCGCGACACGTAGTGCGGTAGGATATGCATCGTTGGTGGATTGTGATAGATTGACATGGTTGTTTGGGTGGCAATATTGGTACTCGCCTTTTTTGTGTCCCATGAGCTCGAGGGTAATATTTGCGATGACTTCATTTGCATTCATGTTTGTAGATGTGCCAGCGCCACCTTGGATGACATCAACTACAAATTGTTCTAAATATTCGCCATTAATAATCATGTCGCAAGCGCGAGAGATGGCATCTGTCAGTCTCGCATCTAGCAATCCTAACTCAAAATTTGCAAGTGTCACGGCCTTTTTGACTTTTGCCAAAGAGGTAACAAAAGTCGGTAGGTTTGATAGCTCTACGCCTGAGATGTGGAAGTTTTCCCTGGCTCGTGCTGTCTGCACACCGTAGTAGCATTCATTGCTAATTTCTAAATCGCCTATTAAATCATGTTCTATTCTTGTTAAGCTCATTTCAAGTCTCTATATTTTTAATTTGAAAATGTAGGATATGGAGCCTAAAAGTTAGTTTCTATCGCCACCTAAGTGCTATAAATTCAGCCTTGATTTTGTGATATAGATACTCGCGTTCGGCTAAATCAAGTGTCAAAATATCGCTTATCAAGTCTTTAAAATCTTCCGTACCAATCACATGACTTTGGGAGCATCCACCGTTGGAATCCAAAAACACAGATCCGATTCCGCTACTTAAGTAGTTGAGATTTATTCCTTCGATTCTTGCAATTTCAATCATTGATTTTGTTAAGTTGTCATCACGCTTGAATTTAATCACAGCCTGCTCTGAGACGCCGTATCTTTGTGCTATTACTTTATTTTCGAATTTGCCATATTTTTTCTCAATTGCTACCTTAAAACGTTGCCCGATTGTCTCTTTCATTTTGTGATTCCTTACAAGCTTTAAATTTTTATGTGGCATGATGTGACATTAATGTAATTGTATAATAGCGGTAGCTTTAAAATAGGTAAAGATATCTATAGTAACTCAACAAAATATTTATAGCAAAGAGGGGCAAAATGCAACATATACGTAAAGCCACATCAAAAGATGCGCCCATAGCTATGCAAATAGCTCGCGAGGCGATGGGCGATATAGCAAATGTTCTTAGTGGAGAAGAGACAGAAGAGGCTGTCCTTGCGCGCTTGGTGGAGTATTGCGAGAATCCTCATTCGCGCCTTGGATATGAAAATATCTCACTTTATTGTGATAATGGCGAGATTGTTGGCGTGATAGTGCTCTATTTAGGGCGTGATATAGATAAGCTTGATTTGCCGATTATCAATTCCTTAAAAGCGCGTAAAATAGGGCTACAAAGCTTAGAATGTGAGTGTGAAGCTGATGATTTTTATATCGATTCCTTGGCTGTTAAAGAGACTCATCGTAGGCAAGGAATTGCTAAGAAATTACTATGTCACGCTGAGAATCTAGGGAAAAAAAGTGGCGCAAAATGGTTATCTTTGCTTGTTGATTGTGATAAAATCAGCACCAAAAAATATTACGAAAAGCTTGGTTTTAGCGATGTCGGCGAGCGTCATATAGGTGGCGCAACCTATGCTAGGATGGTAAAACCGCTACAAGGAATCTAGAAATGCAATTCCTCTTTCGCACCATTTTTTATATGATTTTCGTGTTGATTCTTGGTGGCTGTGTCTATCCAAATGACTGCGGAATTTCGCGCTATGTTTATGATGACAAGGAGGTTTATTACGATTCGCAGGGATCGTATCATGAGAATTGCCCACGGCGTAATATTTTGAATTTCAATGAATGGGGAATTCAGTGATGGCGATGCTAGAAGATGTCATAGCCGAGCGAGAAAGGTGGCTGGAACGAAAGGATATTGCGCCACTTCGATCTCAGGTTGATTCTCTTTTGATTCCTGAGGTGGCGGAGGTAGGGCTTAGCAATGATGCTGTTGAGGTTTTGTTTAAGAGTGTTAGTGCTGAGGAACAAGCGGCAATAGAGCATGTTGCAAGAGCGTTAAAGCCATGGAGAAAAGGACCTTTTGCTCTTGGAGAATTGTTTATTGATAGCGAGTGGGTGAGTGCGAAAAAGTATGCGCTCTTAGAGCCACACATAAACCTAGCTGGCAAAGATGTTGCAGATATAGGTTGTAACAACGGCTACTATATGTTCCGTATGTTATCGCAAAATCCAAAGAGCATTACGGGCTTTGATCCTTCGCCGCTGTGTAGGACGCAGTTTGATTTTATAAATCGTTTCGTCTGCTCACAAATTCGCTTTGAGATGCTTGGTGTTGAGCATCTTGAGGATTATGGGCGAGAGTTTGATGTGTTGTTTTGTCTTGGCGTTTTGTATCATCGTAGCGACCCGATAAAGTGCCTAAAAAGCCTAAACAAGGGCTTGCGTGCGGGTGGAGAACTTGTGCTTGATACTCTTATGATCGAGGGCGAGGGCGAGGTTGCGCTTACACCAAGATTGCGCTATGCAAAGATGGCAAATGTCTATTTTATTCCGACTTTTAATGCGCTAAAAAATTGGCTAGAACGGGCTGGATTTTCTAATATTTCGTTGCTTGCAGTTAGTAAAACAGAAGCAAGCGAACAGCGCAAGACGGAGTGGATTGATTCTCAAAGTCTTGAGGATTTCTTGTCGCCAAATTCTTATGATTTTACCATTGAGGGTTATCCTGCCCCACGAAGAATCTATATCAAAGCCTACAAAGGAGCATAAAATGGATACTATTTCTAGTGATGAGCTGGATAAAACCCAAGAGGAATCGCTCCCTCAGCGCACCTATCTCGAGGTTGATTCTTCATTTGGCGAGGTGCGTGAGCTGACACGAGGATATGCAAATGTCTGGCTGTCTACGAGTAAGACAATGTCTATAGATAATATGGGGCTTGTTCATCCAGGCTTTATATTCTCCTCGGCGAACTTTGCGGCAATGTGCGCAATAAATGATCCAAATGCGATTCTTATTGGTGCAGATGCTAAGTTTCTCGCGCCAACTGAGGCTGGCAATGAAATTGAGTTTAGAGCACATGCACTTCAGCATGATACAAAGAAGCGGGAAGTAAGAGTAGAGGGCTACGTGTTGGATATCAAGGTGTTTGATGCGACATTTTTTGTTGCTATGTTCGACCATCATATTTTCAAGTTGAGGATTACAGAAAAGAAGCGCTAACAGGTCAGAAGCCATCGAACTGGTTATGTTTTGTATCAAATTATTGATTTTACATCTAATGAAACTGACTGATATTAATTATAAAAGTTATATATTTTTAAATAGATTGTATATATTGCTTATGCTATACAATAAGTATTTAAAACGTATTATATTTATATTTTGTATAGTGGACTATTTCTCGATTCTTGCTTACTGGTCTGGGCGAAGCTTCTAGTTATTCACGAGCTAGCATTTGATATTTTAGGATTTGCAACCAAAACCACTAGCCACTCTTTGTGTTAATCGTACGGAATCTGCAACGTATCCATATTTCTTAAATTTTTTTAAAAACACTCACGTAAAATATCATCAATTGATTGTAGCTTTATGATATTATTGCGCGCAACTTGATTGATGTATTTTATATTTAATTGAGAAACCACAATAAGGGAAGTATATGGCTCTGCTACGTTCAAAGGGGTTTCAGAGGGTTTTAATGTTTTCAAGTGTCACGCTAATACTTGTGCTTTGCGCTATTTTTATGCAACTAGAAAAGGTATCCTCGCAGCTTACAAGCGCTGCTCAAAAGCAGCTTCTATCTTACAAACTGGCAGATGAGTTGCGACAGAGCTCGGATGACTTGACGCGATATGTGCGTATATATATCGCTACTGGTGGGGATGTGACGTATAAGAATCATTACAATCATTTGCTTGACGTGCGAAATGGTGTAGCTCCACGGCCTGATACAAAGCAGCAAATCGCACTAAAAGAGCTAATGAGGAAAGAGGGTTTTACAGATAAGGAGTTTGATGCTCTAACTAGAGCCGAGAACGAGTCAAATCAACTAACAAAGTTGGAAGTTAAGGCGATGACTATCATAGAAAGTGCACCAAGGGGTGATAAGGAGGCGAAAGAACACGCTATGGCCTTTGTATTTGGAGGTGACTATCAGACATATAAAAGTAAAATTGCTGCACTTATTGATGAGTTTTTCGCACTAGTCGAGGCGCGCACAGAGCATAAGTTTAAGGAACTTAGAGCTGAGCTTGATAATACTGAGCAGATGTTTATTGGCTTTTTGGTTCTGACCGTTATTTCTGTTGTACTGCTTGCAGTTGTAAGCAGTCGTGTGCCAGAGACGATTCTAGGTGGTAAGCCAAAAGATGTTGAAAGTGCTGTTGATGAGATTTCTAAGGGGAATCTAGCAATCAAGATTAATGCGCTTGAGCCAGATAGCGCGATGGGGCTGCTTGCGCTAGCTGCTGGGAATCTAAAATCCTTGATAAGTGATGCGAAGGAGCTATCAAACCAGAATGCAGCTATTGCTACACAGCTATCATCGTCTGCTGAAAATACAGGACAGAGCGTAGAGGAATCTACGACTATAGTCTCTGATACAGCACGTAAAGCAGCACATATTCAAGAGAGTATATCTGCTTCAATAAATGAAGCCAAAAAAAGCAAAGATGATTTGCAAAAGGCTGGAGCAGGGGCATTTGAAGCGAATCAGGCTATCGATATTTTAAGTAACAAGATACATGAAAGTGTGTCAGTAGAGATAGAGTTGGCACAGCGCGTGTCGCAGCTAAGTAGCGATGCTGAGCAGGTAAAGGGAATCTTGTCTGTTATTAGCGATATTGCAGATCAGACAAATCTCCTTGCACTAAACGCAGCTATTGAAGCAGCGCGTGCTGGTGAGCACGGGCGTGGCTTTGCTGTCGTTGCTGATGAGGTTAGGAAGCTAGCTGAAAGGACACAAAAGTCGCTAGTAGAGATTAACTCAACTATCAATGTGATTGTTCAAGCTATTTCAGAATCTAGTGATAGAATGAATGCAAACTCCAAGCAAGTGAGCGAGCTAACGGTAGTTGCTGAAGATGTGAAGAATAAGATCTCAATAATGAATGAGAGTATGGAGCGTGCAATTGCTACGTCTGATAGAACGGTTAAGGGTTATGTTCGCACTGGTAATGAAGTAAATGAGATTATCAGCTCGATGAATACTATCAATACAATCTCTTCGGAAAATGCTAGAAATGTAGAGGAGATAGCTGCGGCTGCTGAACACCTAAGTGATCTTACAAATCGTTTAGATACAAAGCTTTCACAGTTTAGAACAGAAGCTTAAAATTTGACCTGCACTTAGATCCTCGCTTTGAGAATCTTAGTGCAAGATCTAAAATCACTGCATATAATCCAAATGTGTTATTTTTGCAAGCTTGAAAAATATATTTTGTATAGCATTGCCCAAAGTATCAAATCTTATTTTTTTAGCTAAGCCTATTTTAGCCATTCAGCTTTATCTCGCAAGCCCATACACTCATAAAAGACATAAGCCAATGCCTGCTTCTAAATAAATTTCCATCTGCGAATTCTTTGTGTGATTATTTTATGTGTTAATGCATGCAGGCTCGCAAATTATTTTTTTAAAACGATGTGTAGATTGAGATAAAAATTAACTTCACGTGACATTTGTACTATAAAAAGGAGTTTTTGGATTTTTGAAAGATTATACAAGAACTCTCGTGTCCATATATCAAGATGGATTCCTTAAAATTAAGGCAGGAAATCCATCTTGATTCTTACCTTGTATGCGGAGACCAATTTGTATTTTGGTCGTTTCTATTTATTTTCAAGAAATCTATCAAGACACGCACGTGCCGCGACCACGCCACTAGCCCAAGCAAAAGCTAAGTTATATCCGCCACGTTTACCGGTTACATCGAGTATTTCGCCGACTATATATAGCCCATTCACAAGTTTAGATTCCATTGTTTTTGAGTCTATTTCATGCAACGATACTCCACCGCCACTTACTTCTGCGTGCTTAAATCCATGTGTATCTACTATGCGAAATCTCCATGCTTTTAGCTCTTTGAAAATGGATAAAAGTAGCTTTGTATCGCAATTTTTTAGATATATTTCTGGTTTTATTTCTCTATTTTTGAGAATTGCATTAGCGATTTTTGGTGATATTATCGAGCCAAGCAGTGAAAGCAGCGTGCGCGATGGCATGCTAGACATTGTGCTAACTGCCATATTTATGAGCTCATCAGGCGATATATTTGGTATGACATCAAGCTCGATTTCTACTTTCTGACCAGCCATAAGTGCTATAGACGCGCTATTAGAGACATCTAAAATCGCAAAGCCAGAGATACCATAGCTTGTAAAAAGCAGATCGCCACTAGCGCAATCAGAAAGCTTGCCATTTACAAATACTTTTGCGATTCCATCGCATTTTACGCCTGCTAGCCTTTGTGCGAGCGGAGAATCTAAATGCAACTGCACAAGTGCAGGAAAAAGTGGCTCTATAATATGCCCAAGGCTTCTTGCTATCGCATATCCAGCTTCCCCACCTCCTAGTTGAGGGGCTGCATTTGACCCTGTAGCTAGTATCACAAAGTCATATTTTTTAAAGTATTCTTTTGATTGGCTTATTAGATTCCATTTTTTATTTTTATATTCAAGTGAAACTATTTTTGTATCGCATAAAATTTCAACTCCACCAGCCATGGCAGTGTCTACAAGTGCCATTTGAACAGATTTTGCTTCATTTGTAAGCGGATAGCAGCGGCCATCGTTTTTGATGCTTAGTGGCAGGGCGATGATGCGACAGAATTCCATGAAATCATCAAACCCAAATTGCTCTAAAATATCGAGTGCAAAGCTGGATTCTCCATAGTTGATATAGCTTTTTGTTTTTGTATTTAATACTCCTTGTTGGCAAGAATCTATGTTGTATTCTTCGTGATTTTTTATCGATTTTTCTTTATTTCCTTGCCGGCTACCTTGGAAAGAATCGTCACGACATGTGCTTATATAGTCGCTAGCACGTATGTTTTTATTTGTTATATTGCATCTTCCATTACCGGTAGCTAGGAGCTTTTTAGCTGGCGTAGAGTTTTGCTCAAAAATTGTGACACTAGCACCGCCCATAGCCGTTATAGCCGCCATTAGCCCGCTAGCCCCAGCGCCAATGATGGCTATTTTTGGACGTATATGCATTTGAAACCCTTGTAAAAAGTTTAACTTAATTCTATCATAACCAAATTTTAGAAATACTCGTAGCACGCTATTTTATGGGTTTGTGGCTATATTATTCAAATATTTTATTGATATAATTTCACAATTTTACAAACTAATAAAAGGCTACTTTTATGTATTTAGTATCCAATCTCAGCATAAAGAACAAAATGCTACTCATCTTATTCTTTCCATTTGTTGCGTTGATTGTTTTTGCTTCACTTGAAATTTATGCACTCAAAACAACGATGAATAATGCTAGCCAGTCGCTATCTGAGGCACGCACCATACGCGCTATAGGAAATCTAATACATGAGCTACAACGTGAGCGTGGTCTAAGCGTAGGGTATGTAAATGGCGGATCTTCATTTGATATCATACAAAAGCAACGCACAGAGACTCAGCGGGCTCTCTCTGAGCTTGGTAGTGTTGATTCTTTTATTGCGAGTGATGTTTCTCTTGGTGCATCCCATCAGATTGTGGATCAAAAGGCACCAGCCTCTGATATAGCTAGGAGTTACACTATGATAATCGATTCTCTTATGGGCGTGATTGCACGTAAGATACGTGATGCCTCGCAAGAGACGCAAGGTGATGCGCAAACATATCTCCAGCTCTCGCGCCTAAAGGAGCTTAGTGGGCAGCTTAGAGCCACGCTAAATGCAGTCTTTAGCCAGGATAATCTTACGCTTGATTCTCGCTTTAAATTGGTGGAGTTAAACTCAAGAATCGGAGCAAGCGAGAAGCAACTTTTGCAGGTGTCTAAGAGCGAGTTTGGTGATATTTATAATAGTAAAATTAGATCCAGTAGCGTCTATGCTAGCGTGAATGATATGGTATATCGCACATTATCGCACAATGGAGATACTGCACTAGGAATCGATGCTGACGTGTGGTTTGGTGCGATGAGTGGTGTTATTGACCTTCAGCGCGAGCTTGAGGTTATGTTGCTCGATTCTATAGTGTCGCAAAGCATAGGATTGTATGAGGATTTTAGAACACGTTACTATATTTCGCTTGTAGTGGCAATTGTGTTTGGTGTGCTTTCACTTGTTATATCAGCTGTGATAGGTCGCTATATAATTGTTAATTTATCGGCAATCGAATGTGCTCTTCACTCATTTTTTTCATTTATCAATAACGAATCAAGCAATGTAAAGCCAATAGGGTTGCGCTCATCTGATGAGCTAGGCAGAATGGCGCATGCAATAAATACGAGCATAGATAAGACACAAAAAGTATTAGAAGACGATCGACACTTTATTGATGAGGCTAAGAGTTTTGCTAAGAATCTTGGTGATGGGCATTTTGATAGACAATTTTTAGCTAGCAGCCAGACAAAAAGCTTAGCCGAGCTACAAGAAGTGCTAGGTTTGTTGCAAAAAGAGCTGGAAAATGTCGTTTGCAAGGAGCTCTCAGAGCTTGAGGGCGTACTAGGCTCGTATTCTGCTGGTGACTTTACACCGCGCATAGATGATCAGGCTAAAATCTCTGACTCTATAAATAGGCTCGCGGATACCATATCAAATATACTGCACGAAATACTCCGTACTGGTGAAATGCTGAAATCACAATCTGACGCGCTCCAAAGTTCAATGCAGAATCTATCTCAAAGTACACAGGAGCAGGCGAGAGCACTTGAACAAGCTAGCGCGACATTAGAACAGATGACACAAAGGATGAATAGTGTAAATGATCGTGCTATTGATATAGTTCGTCAGAGTGAGGAGATAAAGGGAATTATCGTGGTTATCCGAGATATTGCAGATCAGACAAATCTCCTAGCCCTAAACGCAGCTATCGAAGCAGCGCGTGCTGGTGAGCATGGTAGAGGCTTTGCCGTCGTCGCTGATGAGGTTCGAAAGCTAGCAGAACGCACGCAAAAATCACTTGGCGAAATTGAAGCAAACACGAATGTGCTGGCGCAGTCGCTAAATGAAGTCGGGGAAACGATAAATGAGCAGACGCTAGGAATCTCGCAAATCGCATCATCTGTGCAACAAATAGATATGGCTGTGCAGAAAAATGCGGGAATCGCCGAGCAAAATGAGCTACTAGCAAGAGATGTTTTTAGCAAGGCAAACGATTTAATTGAGGAGACAAGAAAGCGCAAATTTTAGTTAGCTGTGTTGGTTTCTAGATTTGAGTGGCGCTGCAGTTGGATTTAATCCTTTTGTTGCGCTTTATTCTTCTTGTATTTTTAAACTTCTGCGCATTTACTACAAAATTGTAGGTCAATCCTGATAAAAGTCAAATTTACACATTGCCCCAAGTGTGCTCTTTATACGTTGACGAAAACTGTTATCAGAGAAACTTGCGGATATTTAAGTTTTACATAGTGATGTTTATTGTGGTTGTAGTTGTTTTGACACTATTTGGTGTGGTATTTATATTGTGAAAAACTTACAGTACTTGATTTGTTGCACATTGTATAGCCACAAGAGTTATATTTTGATATTTTTGTGTTAAAAGCTCTAGTTTGCTTATTTACAACTTGATAGATTTCTTATCTTTAGTATTTTTTTCTAAGAGAAGCTTGATGCTACTATTATTTGGATTTAAATTCCATTTTTAAATTGCGTGTAGTGGTACGCCCGTCAGGACTCGAACCTGAGACCTACGGCTTAGAAGGCTGTTGCTCTATCCAGCTGAGCTACGGGCGCACAATATGCAGGGGTATACATAAAAGTGGTGCGCTCAGAGGGAGTCGAACCCCCAACCCTCAGATCCGAAGTCTGATGCTCTATCCAATTGAGCTATGAACGCAAATAAATTTTAAATGGGGTGGGTGATGGGAATCGAACCCACGACCCTCAGGACCACAATCTGATGCTCTAACCGACTGAGCTACACCCACCACATATAAAATAAATTTAGAAATAAGAATGGTCGGGGCGACAGGATTCGAACCTGCGACCCCTTGGTCCCAAACCAAGTGCGCTAGCCAGACTGCGCTACGCCCCGACATGAATGAATTGTAACTTAGAGGCGAGATTATATT
This sequence comes from Wolinella sp., assembly GCA_052170135.1. Lineage (GTDB taxonomy): Bacteria > Campylobacterota > Campylobacteria > Campylobacterales > Helicobacteraceae > Wolinella. The sequence continues at coordinate 21,893 of JBQNBC010000007.1, read as the reverse complement.
GCAATAATATGCCTTTGTCAAGATTTGGCGATACGTTAAAAAGACCATTAAATAACGTATCCTAAATACGGGGAATCGTATATATTTACGATTCCCCGTATTTTTTGTTATTTCATAGGCTTAGCTTCTACCCAGATGATAGCATCTTGGCTTAGTTCTTTACCTTTGTATTCTTTGTCAGCCCCAACACCAAGTGCCGCAAAGCCCCAGAATCCAGCCTTAGGAAGCGCAAAAGTAAATTCACCTTGCTCGTTTGCTTTGATTGTCATTGTCACAAATGCATCTTGAGGTGCTTTTACTTTACTTTTACCCATTTTATTTTCTTTGATATCCACGCTTCTGTTTAGATATTCGACTTCAATTTCAGCATTTGGCACTGGTTTGCCATTTGACTTCACGATTCCTGTAAAGCTACCACCTTCCCAGATCGCATATGGTTTTGTTAGGGGTACGATTTCAGCCTTTAGTCCTAGCTCTGCATCCCAGTCAGTTGGCGCACCAGCGACATTCACGATAGTTTTTGTGATTTGCTGGATGTATGAGCCTTCGCCCTCTTCAAAGTATGGAGCCGGCACTAATACAAGTATATGATCTCCTAGCGTTCGCGCCTTATACTCAGATGAGAATCCTTTTCCACTATTGTGATTTCCTTTGAATTCAATGCTTTTTAGCGTATCTTTTAGATCTGTCTTTTTCTCTTTATGGATGACAAAAAACTCCTCAACTGGTAGCAGATCTTTGGTGTCGTGTTGCTTGCCCATATCCATAGTGTGCTCATCTGAGAATGGGTGCGTGAACACGTGGCGAAGCTGTATGGTTTGACCTTGCTCGAGTGCCATATTTGGTGTGTAGAGCATTTGGAAGTGAGCCAGTGCGCTAGTCGCGGCAACTGAAGAGATTAGCGCAAGCTTGATAATACCTTTTGTCATGATGAACTCCTTAGTTTTATTTAAAATAGTAAAATGGCGAGATTCTCGCAAACAAGAGAGCCTCTATTCTTTAGAGCCTCCACACCTGTGATTACCTAGTTACCACCCTCCTTATTCAAGATTTACACACAAGGAATCCATATAAGATTCTCCACAATTTATATCATTACTTATGCGATCTATTGATTTTTGCTTTAATCACAATAATTATTCTTATCTTTCTGCGATTTTACTACATCACTTTAAAGATTACCTTAAATTATCATTAAGTTACTGTTTTTTTGAAAAAAGCAGTAGAGCTATAAAATTACCTGCATGCAATACACATTCTGTCAAGGCATTGCGCACGAGTCCGGCTAGTGCTTTAAAATATGTCGCTTTAAGCCATGTCAAAGTGGAAAAATATCGCTTGTTTGTAGACGGCTATTGTAATTTGTAATTTACTTCGGCTCAAAGAACACATTGCGGGATTCTCAAAGCATCACAACAAATAAGGCATACACCAGTGTGCTTTGGAACCGCTCAAGCACACAGTGATGTAAAATAAGTTCCTAAAACTTTGCCATTCCTTCCAGTGGTGAGCTTGCGCTTGCGTATGGCTTTCTTGGAATTCTCCCAGCTAGATAGCTAGCTCTCCCAGCCTTAACTGCGTCTCTCATTGCGCGTGCCATTAGGATTGGATTTTGTGCTTGAGCGATTGCTGTATTTGTTAGCACGGCATCTGCTCCAAGTTCCATGGCTATCGCTGCGTCACTAGCGCACCCTACGCCAGCATCGACTATGAGTGGTACCGAGATTGCTTCCTTGATAAAGACAATATTGTAACGATTTTGAATTCCTAGTCCACTGCCTATTGGTGCAGCGAGTGGCATTATCGCGCTAGCTCCGGCGTTTTCGAGGCGTTTTGCCATTATCGGATCGTCATTTGTGTATGCTAGTACACTAAAACCATCTTTAGCAAGAATTTCACACGCCTTTAGCGTCTCTAGGACATCTGGATAGAGTGTTTTTTCAACATCTCCTATTATCTCAAGCTTTATAAAGTCAATGCCAGTCGCTTCTCTTGTTAAGCGAAATAGCGTAATGACCTCTTCTGCGGTGGTACAACCAGCCGAGTTTGGGAGGAATTGCACTGAAGAATCTCGAAAATAATCGAGCAGATTCTCTTCGTTCTTGCTAGTGATATTCACGCGTCGCACAGCTACTGTGATTATCTCTGCTTCAGATTCTCTTGTCGCCTCGAAAGTTGTTTTGAAATCCTTGTATTTTCCACTCCCTACGATTAGCCGACTCTTGAATTCACGACTTCCAATCTTTAAAAAATCACTCATTTTTACCTCTTGATGTGGTTTTATGGATTTAATCACTTACTTTTTCCATTAGCTTTTTTACACGTTTTAGAGCATCTTTTGCACTCTTTTCTCGTGCTAGTATCACCGCCATTCGTCGCCCGGTGAAACTTTCTGGTTTTCCAAAGATTCTAAAATCACAATCTTTTTTGTACGCACTTTTTGGAATTTTAATAGTCGGCTCGCTCGATTCTTGTGTCGCTTTTAGTGCGCCACTAGCACCTGCGCTTAATCGTTTTATTTTTATCGGTGCACCGAGAATCGCCCTTGTATGAAGTGCGAATTCGCTTAAGTTTTGCGTGATTAGCGTTACCATGCCCGTATCATGTGGGCGTGGCGATACCTCACTAAAATATACTTTATCGCCTTTTATGAACAACTCTACACCAAAAATTCCTCTTCCTCCTAATGCGCTTACCACTTTTTTGGCGATTCTTTGTGCCTTTTTTAGGACTGTTTTTTTCATCTTCGCCGGCTGCCACGAGAAGATATAATCGCCATCTTTTTGAATATGACCAATAGGGTCGCAAAAACTAATTTCATTGCCATTGTTAACCGTAAGGAGTGTAATCTCGTAGTCAAATTTGATAAACTCTTCTACTATTAGCTCGCTAGAATTACCACGTGCCTTTTTCGCGCCTTCAAAGCATGCATGCAATTCCGATTCTTCCTTGCATATACTCTGACCATGTCCAGAGCTACTCATTATTGGTTTAATTACGCATGGAAAGCCAAGCTCGCTTGCGGCAACCTTTAGCTCATTAAATGTCTTTACAAAACGATATTTGCTCGTCTTTACCCTAAGCTCTTCGGCAGCGAAAGTGCGGATTCCCTTGCGATTCATGGTTAGGCTTACTGCTTTTGCACATGGGATTACAGTATAGCCTTCTAGTTCTGCTGTGATTAGTGCATCGAGATTGATCGCTTCTATTTCGGGCAGAATGTAGGTTGGCTTCTCACGTCTTATAAGATCTAATAGTGCGGAAGAATCTTGCATATCAATTACATAAAATCTATGTGCAACACCGTGTGCCGGGGCATTTTCATACTTGTCGACCGCGATGGTTTCAATTCCTAGGCGTTGCGATTCTATGATTATCTCTTTGCCGAGCTCACCGCTACCAAGCAACATAATTTTTGTGCTTGTTGATTTTAGTGGAGTTGAGAAAATCATGTGGATTCCTTCCCGCTATCTGTGATTTTAACTCGGTGATTATAATGTTGTTTGTGTATAATCCGCCTTATGTTACCAATCTACAAAGCAAAGGAATCTGATATGAAAGTAGTAGTGATCCAAGGTCCAAATCTAAACATGCTAGGAATTAGGGAGCAGAGGATTTATGGCTCAATGAAGCTAGAGCAAATCCATCAAAATATGCGCGCATTTGCCGATCAAAATGGTATGGAAGTTGAGTTTTTTCAGAGTAATTTAGAGGGCGAAATCGTTGATAAAATTCAAGAAGCACTTGGGACAGCAGATGGGATTATTATAAATCCAGCAGCATACTCACATACATCTATCGCTATTCGCGACGCTATTTCGGCTGTAGCACTCCCGACTATCGAGGTGCATATTACAAATATTCATGCGCGCGAGGAGTTTCGTCGTCACAGTATCACTGGTGAAGTTGCATCGAGCGTGCTAGCTGGGTTTGGACCTTTTGGTTATCACATGGCAATGATTGCAATGCATCAGATTTTAAGCGAGATCAAGGCTATTAAAGAGGCGCAAAAAGCGCAAGCTGAGTAGTATCATGAATTATTATCTCACACGCGATGAGAGCGCACTTTATTATGAGTGTGGATACAGTTGCGATAATGCGATTTTGTTGCGCTTTGGTGATGAGCGATTCTTTATAACGGATGCTCGCTATACGCTCGAGGCTAGAGGGGCTATTAAAAATTCTGAGGTGATTGAGAGTGGAGATTTGATACAGAGCGCTAGGAATCTTCTACGCACTAAAGCACCGCGAAAGATGATATACAATCCGCTAGAGCTTAGCGTTGGATTTTTGGAAAGGCTTAGTCGTGGACTTGGTGTTATTTTTACGCAAAAGCCAAACTTCCATCAACAGCTAAGAATCGTGAAAAGCGAGCGTGAAATTGAGCTAATTAGAGAGAGTCAGAGGCTAAACAAGAGAGCATATAAGAGATTTGCAAAATGGCTTTGTGAGCATGGAGAGGGCAAGAGTGAGCGTAGATTGCACTTTGAAGCGCGACGATTCTTGGAGCATGATGGGAAATATGAGCTTAGCTTTAATCCAATTGTAGGGATTAATGCCAATGCAGCCAAGCCACATGCGCTACCTAGTAACAATAGGCTAGAAAACGGTGATTTGTTACTTTTTGATGCTGGGGTTAAGTTTGAGCGATATTGCTCAGATTGTACGCGTACAGCATTTGTTAGCAATAAGATGAAGTTTAAAAAGTCACAACTATTCTCGTACAAAGAGCTACAGAGAATCTATGACACGGTTTTACGTGCGCAAGAACATGCAATAAAGCACGCTAGAAGCGGTATGCTAGCAAAAGAGATAGATGCGCTTGCGCGTAGCGTGATAGTCGAGGCTGGGTATGGTGAGTTTTTTGTCCATTCGACTGGACATGGGATAGGTCTTGATATTCACGAGCTACCAGTGGTTTCGCGTCGCAGCGAGATGGTTGTTACAGATGGTATGGTGTTTTCTATCGAGCCTGGGATATATATCCCGCAGAAGTATGGTGTAAGGATTGAGGATTTGGTGGTTATGAAAGATGGTAGAGCTGAGGTTTTGTAATGGCACTTTCGTGTGCGATTCTTCACACCAATGGATTTCCAGCTAGTTCTTTAATGTGTCAAAAAACTAGTACAAAGAGATTAGCGCGTGGCGGTTGTGGGGTTGTTCGCACTAACCCCTATCCTAGAGCGGCTCTTTTTGAGCTCAATTCTTCACTAAAGACTACTTGCAAGGTGCTTTATCGCACTAAAGAGGCTATAAATAGTAATAGTTTTGATTTAAACAAGTCTGCATTTGCTAGGCGATTATCCAATGAGATAGTGGTTGGAATCGGTGGGAATTTAGGCAATGTTTCACGCACATTTTCTAGACTTTTGCGCACATTTAAAAGGGGTGGCAGGGTAGATATAATTTCTACCTCGCCTCTGTATCTAAACCCAGCATTTGGGTTTTTGGAACAATCACCATTTTTAAATGCAACTATTAGACTTGGATTTAATGGCGGATATTGTGATTTTTTCGCATACACAAGCTACTTGGAGCGACGGTTTGGGCGTGCTAGGAGGCGTGAGTTTAAAAATGCGCCACGCACGCTTGATATTGACATTATCTTTTTTAAGGGTATGAAAATTGCTACACCTAGCATGAAAATACCGCATCCACACTGGAATAAGCGCGAATCTGTGTTGATTCCATTGATATTAGATTCCTAAAGAGAGGGCAGATGAAGCTATTTATCTACAATGGTGAAACTCCGACTGAGGCACTAAAAATCGCCCAGCAAAAGCATGGCGAAGATGCCCTAGTGGTAAAGACCAAAGAAGTACGAAAGCGCACCGATACGCAAGGAGCGTTGTATGAAGTGGTAATTGCAGTTGATGATGAGAGTGTCAAGGAGAAGGAGGAGGCGACCTCAAAGAGTAGCAATAAGGTTGCTGAACGTCTCGAGGAGATAGCAATTAAAGAACGTGAGCGTCGCAGGAGTGTCCAACAAGTACCGCAAGCGCGGCTTGATGATGTATCACTGCAACTCTCAGATGCCGTCAGACAGATCTCTAAAATCGCGAATACGACCCCACTAGAATCCAAAAAAAGCATAATTTCAAAGCCTTCTAGAGAGGAATCGCGCCTATTAGAAGAATCGAGTATGGATTCTTTGCGTGACACTCCAAAAGTGCAAACACGTGCTGAGGACGCAAAAGAACTGAAGCTAATCAAAAGTGAGATTGATAAGTTAAATGATAAGTTAAAGCTTATTCAGAATATGTTTTGGGATGAAAAGGGGCCAAAAAAAGATGGACTTGTCATTCCGCATGAGTTTGCTGAAATATATAGAATCGCTAAAAATAGTGGCATGCACCGTGACCACTTGGATAAAATCATGCAGTTGACACTAGAGCTAATGCCACTAAAAATGCGTGAAAACTCGATTCTTATTAAGCGATACTTTCGCGAGGTTTTGCGTAAGATGGTCTATTGTCGCCAAGAGAATCTAGAATCTGGGGGGCGCAAAATAATCATGCTAGTCGGACCAACTGGCGTTGGCAAAACAACTACACTAGCAAAGTTAGCAGCGCGATACTCACGGCTTTTGAGTAAAAACTACAAGGTGGGGATTATCACTCTTGACACATATAGAATCGGAGCGGTGGATCAACTGATGTTTTATGCTAAAAAGATGAAGCTAAGCATCGACACCGTGTCAGATCCAAGTGAGTTAAGTGGAGCGATAGATTCCCTTAAGTATTGTGATTATGTCTTGATTGACACAGTCGGTAGCTCGCAACACGATAAGCAAAAAATAGAAATGTTAAGAAACTACGTAAACAGCGATCCGCAAGCCAGCATAGATGTAAATCTAGTCATCTCGGCGACTACAAAATATGAGGATTTACGCGATATTTATCATACATTTTCATCTTTGAATATTGATACATTGATTCTTACAAAGCTTGATGAAACGCGTGGATTTGGCAATATTTTTTCACTCATTCATGAGACAAAAAAGCCTGTAAGCTACCTGTCAATTGGACAGGAGGTTCCAAATGATTTGAGCGTGGCAACTAGTGAGTTTTTAGCAGACTGTTTACTTGATGGCTTTAAAAAGGTAGAACGATGAAAAATCAAGCGCAAAAGCTAGAAGAGCTAATGAGCGCGCGCGCTCCACTTAGGAATCCGAATACGAAATTTATAGCTATCACGAGTGGCAAGGGTGGTGTGGGAAAGAGTACAATTAGTGCGAATCTAGCTTATACGCTATGGAGTTTAGGCTTTAGAGTTGGGGTGCTTGACGCGGATATTGGGCTTGCAAATCTTGATGTGATGTTTGGTGTAAAAAGTGAAAAGAATCTGCTCCACGTTCTTCGCGGTGAGTGTCGTTTGCAGGAGATTATAGTAGCCATTGAGGAAGGATTGTATCTCATACCTGGAGAGAGCGGGGCAGAGATTCTCCGTTATTCAGGAGAGTTGATGTTTGAGCGTTTTATGGAGGAGACGACGCTTCTGGATTCTCTTGATTTTGTAATTGTCGATACAGGGGCTGGGATTGGAGAGCATATTCAGGCATTTTTACACAGTAGTGATGAGGTGATTGTTGTTACAGTCCCAGATCCAGCCGCGATAACAGATGCCTATGCCGCTATAAAGGTTACTGCGCGCGAGCGAAAGCGGATTTTTATGGTCATGAATATGGTTAAAAATAGCAAAGAGGCAAGTGGAATCTTTGAAAAGATTAAAAAAGTTGCCGATCAAAATATTGGCAATGGATTAAATTTGGAACTTTTAGGGCAGCTAGAGCAAGACACTCAAGTATCGCGTGCTACAAAGAGTCGTACGATATTTGCCAAAGAGCAGCCAAACTCTATTGCAAGTTTGGAATTGCAAAATATCGCAAGGAATCTCGCAGATAAGGTGGAACGCAAAGTGCTTATTGATGAGGATAAACGCTTTGGACGATTCTTTAAAAAGATATTAGGGCGATTCTAGCGAGTAGGAAAGGGGACTTGGCGATATGAAGCTCGATAATTATGTCAGTTTCTCGATTGTCAATGGATTTTTTCTAGGGCTAGTGCTAGCTATTTTAAAATTTGATGAGCCTGAGATGATCGTGATTTGGACATTTTTTGTCACTGTCGGTCTATATCTTTTAGTGCTGCTTTTTGCTTCATTTTTTATGCTCTTTTTTGATTACGATAAGAAGCGATTGAATAAAAAGCGACACGATTCTACTCTCGAATATTTTGTGCAGGAGTTTGACAAGCGCGAGAGAGTGGCGGATAAGGTGCGGGAGTTTATCCGCTCTATGGATTTAGGTGCGAATGATGATGACGCAGAAGTCGCCACTAAAAAATCGTAGAAAGGTGTAGATGATGGGGTATTCGCAGCATCTGCGACACAATCAAGATGAGCTAGCCGTATCATACTTGCCTGCGGTTAAGGCGATGGCGTATCGCCTAAAGGAGCGCCTGCCAAGCTCTGTAGATACTGCTGATCTTATATCTATTGGTGCTGAGGAACTCATAAAGCTTGCTAGACGATACAATGATGCACTAAATGATTCTTTTTGGGGTTATGCAAAGACACGTGTGCAGGGTGCTATGCTTGATTATCTTAGGAGTCTTGATGTCGTTAGTCGTGGAAATCGAAAGCTAATCAAGCAGATTGATGTCGCGGTCTCGCACTATATGAACGAGCATGCTGAAGAGCCAAGCGAGGAGTATTTAGCCGAGATTCTTGGTGAGGATATAAAGAAGATACATGAAGCCAGGGTTGCATCTGATGTCTATATGCTTATGCCTATTGAGGAGCAGTTAAGTGCTTTTGATGAGAATGAGACAGAGATAAGAATCGAGCAAGAGGAGTTGGTTGGCATCATTCATGAGGTGATAGCGACACTCAATGAGCGCGAACAGCTAGTGGTGCAACTCTATTACTTTGAGGAGCTAAATCTAAAAGAGATTAGCGAGGTTTTAGATCTGACGGAATCCAGGGTTTCTCAGATACATAAAGAGATTATCAAAAAAATCCGCTCGAGATTAGGAGGGGCGCATGGCTGATATTCTAAGTCAAGAAGAGATTGATGCTCTACTAGAGGTTGTTGATGATGATGGTGATGCTGAGGTATTAGAGAAGCACGACATACTTACGCAACGTCAGGTTACACTCTATGATTTTAAGCGCCCAAATCGTGTTAGCAAGGAACAGTTGCGCGCTTTTAGAGGAATCCATGACAAAATGGCGAGAAATCTAAGTAGTCAAATCTCGGCTATCATGCGCTCCATCGTCGAGATACAGTTGCACTCAGTAGATCAGATGACTTATGGCGAGTTTCTGATGTCGCTACCATCGCCTACTAGCTTTAACGTTTTTTCAATGAAGCCTCTTGATGGGACTGGTGTTTTGGAGATTAATCCAAGTATTGCATTTCCGATGATTGATAGACTTTTGGGCGGTAAGGGCGACCCGTATGAGGCGACGCGTGAATTTAGCGATATAGAATTAAACCTGCTAGATACGATTCTTCGCCAAATGATGCAGAATCTAAAAGAGGCGTGGGCTCCTGTAGCGGAGGTATTCCCATCTGTAGACGCAAAGGAATCGAGTCCAAACGTTGTACAAATCGTTGCTCAAAATGAGATTGTTATCATGGTTGTAATGGAAATTATCATTGGGCATTCAAGCGGTATGATGAACCTCTGCTATCCTGTAATATCATTAGAGTCGGTGTTATCGCGCCTTGCTAGTCGCGATTTAATGCTCTCTGAGACAAACTCTAAAAAGAGCAGGAATCGCGAGTTACAAGCCTTGCTTGGTGGTGCGGTAGTAAATATATCAGCTGAGCTTGGTAGTACACACTTGAGCCTTAGGGAGGTTATGGAGCTTGGGAGCGGCGATATTATTAGGCTTGATAGACCAGCTGATGATACGGTTATTGTCAATGTCGATGGGCGCGAGAAGTACATTGCTACAATCGGCTTACAACGCTATCGTAAGACAATCAAAGTCAAAGAGGTTATTAAGACTGAGCGCGATCAGGTCAAAGAGATACTTGAAATGCTTGAAGCACAGCGCAAGAGCCGTGCAAGTGAAGTCAAAGGCGAGGCAGGCGAATGAGAGAATTTACAAAATATGTCACACAAGAATCTATAGCGACAATTGAAGGGTTGACTGGGAATACTCCCGATGTGTCTTTTATAGACGAGGTTGATTTAGACTCAAAAGGACTACAGGCTCCAATGGCCTTAATCCATATTAATGTAAGTGGAGATGGTAGTGGCAAGCTCCTATTTTTGATGTCGCCAGCACTTGGTACGGCTTTGGCTGATCTGATGCTTGGAGGAGAGGGCGAAAGTCGCGATGACATGGGTGATGATGATGTGGATGCGGTCAAGGAGATAGTTTCAAATATATTTGGTGCAATCTCGACATCTCTTGGCGCGCAAAAGGAGTTACCAAAGCTTAATTTTGCTTCAGAAAAAGCGGAATTTATCGCTGATGGTGCACTTGATTTAGGTGGGTTTAGCAAGGTTTATACGTTTTCATTCGTTTTAAACTCAATTCGTGCGGATATGTATCTGCTGGCTGATTCTGCTTTTTTGGGTATCTTTGAACCGAAGTCTGCTGCACCAGCATCCTTGAGCGCGCCAAGCGGAGAGGCTAGCGGTGCGCCAAGCGTTAGCTTAAGCGAGCCAGAGATGCGAAATATGGGCATGTTGCTAGATGTAAAGCTCCAGGTAAAGGTAAGAATCGGGCAGAAAAAGATGCTCTTAAAAGATGTCATATCTATGGATATTGGTAGTGTTGTGGAGCTAAATCAGCTTGCAAATGATCCGCTTGAGATTCTAGTTGATGATAAGGTAGTGGCAAAAGGAGAGGTTGTGATTGTCGATGGAAACTTTGGAATACAAATCACAGAAATAGCGAGCAAGCGCGAGCGACTCGAGCAATTACGCGGATAGTTTAGTAATCTACTTTGTTTACTAGTGTTTGTTTAAACTTCACCAGTTACAATCCCGCCAAAAAATAGGACAACAGATGAAAGTCGCACTACTTATGAGTGGCGGGGTGGATTCTTCATATTCTGCCTATCTGCTACAAGAATCTGGCTATGAGGTGGTGGGAATCTACCTAAAGCTACACAATGATGACCAAAAACATGCTCAAAATATTGCAAATATCGATAAGGTTGCCCAAAAACTAGGAATTGATGTGCATATATATGACGCAAAAGAGATGTTTAAAAAGCATGTTTATGACTATTTTATTGATTCTTACAAAAAAGGATTAACTCCAAATCCATGCGCATTTTGTAATCCAACAATGAAGTTTGGCTTTGCACTTGAGCGTGCACTAGAGCTTGGCTGTGAGCGCGTGGCAACCGGGCATTATGCGCGTGTGAAAGATGGGTGCATTCGTGAAGCTTTTGATACTTCAAAAGATCAGAGTTACTTTCTTTTTGGGTTAAAAGAATCGACAATTTCACGCCTTATTTTCCCGCTTGGTGATCGTCTAAAGAGTGAGTTAAAGCCTGAGGCTCTTGCGATTCTTCCATGGCTTGGAACGCTTGAAAGCTACAAAGATTCTCAAGAGATTTGCTTTGTTGAGACAGATTATGTTGATATTTTGCGTCGTCATTTCTCTGTCGAACAACGAGGTAATGTAAAAGATAAAAATGGTGCAGTTGTTGGCGAACACAAGGGCTATATGCAATATACAATTGGTAAGCGCAAGGGGTTTAGCGTGCGTGGCGCGCATAATCCTCACTATGTACTAGCAATAAATCCAGCAGAAAACAGCATAACTGTTGGCTCCAAAGATGATCTTGCAAAAAATATTATCTATGCTGAGCCATTTTCATTGCCTGGTGATTTTTGCGAGATGCAAGCCATGGTAAAAATTAGGTATCGTAGCACAAAAGCCTCAGCGCATGTTGTTCTTTTAGGAGAATCTAATCAATCAGATTCTTTTTTAGGCACGATTCCAGAGCATTTAAAATCTTATAAATCGTTACTTGTAGTAGAGCTAGATGAGTTGGTTTATGGTGTGGCAAATGGTCAGGCGCTTGTTATTTACAATGGTGATTTGGTCATTGGTGGTGGGTGGATTCTCGATTCTGCGCTTAAATCTTAAGTGAGTTTCGCATATACTTTTATCTTTAGGTTTCTTAATTCCACACAAGAAAAGGTAGAGTTTTATGCGAGGTTATAAGATTTTTACGGGGAGCGCACATCCGCAGTTTTCTGCTGAAGTTTCACAATGTCTTGGTGTTCCACTTTCTAATGCGACTATCAATCGCTTTAGTGATGGCGAGATAAATATTCAAATTTCTGAGAGCGTTCGCGGTCGAGATGTTTTTATTGTCCAGCCTACTTGTGCGCCAGCAAACGATAATCTCATGGAGCTTCTTATTATGATTGATGCGCTAAAGCGTAGTTCGGCAAATTCGATCAATCTTGCAATCCCATACTTTGGCTATGCTCGTCAAGATCGTAAAGCAGCTCCGCGCGTCCCAATCACAGCAAAGTTGGTTGCAGATCTTATTCAGCGTGCAGGTGCAAATCGTATCGTTACCATGGATTTGCATGCAGGGCAGATACAGGGATTCTTCGATATTCCGGTGGATAATCTCTATGGCTCGATTATTTTCCGTGAATATATAAAAGGCAAGAATCTACCAAATCCAATAATAGCTAGTCCTGATATCGGGGGCGTGGCGCGTGCGCGCTACTTTGCTGATCAGCTTGGGCTTGACCTTGTTATTGTGGATAAGAAGCGAGAAAAGGCAAATGTGAGCGAAGTCATGAATATTATCGGTGATGTTCAGGGTAAGGATGTGATTCTTGTTGATGATATGATTGATACGGCTGGCACCATGGTAAAGGCAGCTGAAGTGCTAAAGAATCGTGGCGCAACGAGTGTAATTGCGCTTGGTACTCATGCGGTATTTAGCGGCAAGGCGTATGAGAGAATCGAACAGGATGCGCTTGATGAGATTGTGGTTACAAATACAATTCCGCTCAAGAAAGAATCTAGCAAGATAAGAGTCCTAAGCGTTGCTCCACTATTTGCCGAAGTTATAAAAAGGGTATATCACAATGAAAGCGTCAACTCACTTTTTGCTTAAGATTTTCGCGCTATTTGCGCTGACATTGGGGATTTTGCGCGCAGAAAATCATATAGTTGTCCTTGAGACGACGGCTGGAGAGATTGAGTTAGCACTGTTTCCAAAAGTCGCTCCAAAAGCTGTGGAAAACTTTGTAACGCACGTAAAGAATGGCTACTATGATGGTATTATTTTTCATCGTGTGATACGTAAATTTATGATCCAAGGTGGTGATCCTACTGGTAGCGGTATGGGCGGTGAATCGATCTGGGGCAAGCCGTTTGAAGATGAGTTTGCTATCGGATATACATTTGATAGAGATGGTTTGTTGGCGATGGCGAATGCTGGCGCAAACACAAATGGTAGCCAGTTTTTTATCACCACTGTGCGCACACCGTGGCTAAATGGCAAGCATACGATTTTTGGTGAAGTGATAAAAGGTATGGATGTAGTGCGTCGTATTGAGTATGTAGAGACCGATTCTAGATCACGACCACTCAAGGAACAAAAGATACTAAAGGCTTATTTGAGACCATAAATATATTTTGCCTTATTAGTATTTTTGATATTTCATCCTTCTTTTTTAGTGTATCAGCCTTGCTTTTGTAGGAAGCTAAGGTTTGGCTTATTATAATTCCACACATTTTTAAACTAACCACCACAAGGGGGATTTGGGTCATGATTATAGGACTTGGGAGAATCGCGCTAATTTCGGCAGTCGTAGCTAGCTCGCTTGTAGCGGCAGATGTGAAGATTGGTGTAGTTATGCCATTAAGTGGAGCTGTGGCTGGCTATGGCAAGATGGCTCATCGCGGAATTGAGATCGCTAATGAAATGCGTCCAAAGCTAGCAAATGGCGATACCATAAAACTTGTAGTAGTGGATAGCAAGAGTGATAAAATCGAAGCTACCAATTCCATGCAGAGACTTGTTTCGAGCGATAAGGTTAATGCAGTCATTGGCGAGATGATTTCGACGAATACTCTTGCAATGACGAAGATAGCAGATGATACGCGCACACCACTTGTTGCACCAGCTGCCACAAATGATCGTGTAACAAAGAATCGAAAGTATGTAAGTCGTGTATGTTTTGCAGATAGTTTCCAGGGTGTGGTTGGTGCAAATCTTGCATTTAATGAACTAAAAGCAAAAAAAGCCGCAATTCTATTTGATAGCGGTAGTGATTATTCCATAGGGCTTACAAAGGCATTTAGAACGCAATTTACAAAACTTGGTGGCACGATTGATATTGAGGCGCAAGTGCCAGCTGGTAGCAAGGATTTTAAAGCGCAAATCTCAAGCGTAAAAGCAAAAAATGTAGATGTTGTTTATATTCCAGTTTACTACAATGAGGCGGCTCTAATTGCTGTGCAAGCACAACAGCTAGGGCTTAAGGCAGCATTTATTGGCGGCGATGGAATTGCGGCTGATAAGATATTCTTTGAAGTTGGTAAGGATGCAATTGAAGGGTATATGGCGACTGACTACTACTCGCCTGATGCGGAGCAGTCTGAAACTGGTAAGAAATTCCTCGAGAGATACAATCAGAAGTTTAATGATGGCAAAGCGAATGTATTTGCAGCAGTCGGTGCTGATGCTTATGGCGTGATAATTGATGCTATGGATAAGTGTGGGAATCCAAACGACAAAGAGTGTATTAATAAAAATATTCGCTCTACAAAGGACTTTTCTGGTGTGACAGGCATAATCTCTATTGATCAAAATGGTGATGCTATCCGAAGTGCGGTTATTAATGAGGTTAAAAATGGGGAGCTTGTCTATAAGACAACGATCAATCCATAGTTTTTAGAGATATATTTTGCGACTTAGGTTTTAAATGGATATTGTTACCTTTTTTCAGCAACTCATCAATGGTGTTAGTCTGGGGAGTATGTACGCCCTCATTGCTATTGGTTATACGATGGTTTATGGGGTTTTACGCCTCATAAATTTTGCGCATGCCGATGTTATGATGGTCGGGGCATTTTTGGTATTTTTTGGTGTGAGTAGCTTTGCGCTACCATTTTGGGCTGCAGCTATGCTCTCTATTGTGCTTGCTGCATTGCTTGGTGTTACGATTGACAAAATTGCATACAAGCCACTAAGAGGTGCACCAAGAATCTCAATGCTAATAACGGCCATTGGTGTGAGCTTTTTTCTTGAGAATCTATTTAATGTCCTATTTGGTGGCACTCCAAAGCCTTTTAGTGCACCTGAGTTTTTCAATGATGCTATATCTTTATCATCTCTAGTGCTAACAAAAATCACAGTCGTCGTACCACTCGTAACGCTATCTTTACTAGGGATTTTGCTCTATATTTTATACCGCACAAAGCATGGCATGGCTATACGTGCAGTAGCATTTGATGTCAATACTGTACGACTTATGGGCGTAGATGCAAATCAAATCATATCAATTGTGTTTATTGTTGGTAGTGCTTTGGCAGCGGTTGGTGGGATATTTTATGCCATACATTATCCAACAATAGATCCGCTTATGGGCGTACTAATTGGATTAAAAGCATTCGCAGCTGCTGTTCTTGGAGGGATAGGTAGCGTTACTGGTGCGGTTTTGGGTGGATTTATCTTGGGATTTACCGAGGTGGTAGCTGTGGCATTTTTCCCCGAGCTTAGTGGCTACAAGGATGCATTTGCGTTTATGTTTTTGATTTTGGTGTTGCTGTTCCGACCAGTTGGGATTATGGGTGATGAGCGACTAGAGAGGAGTAGATTTTGATAAGCACTATCTTGAAACCACAAAATTCTGTCTCTACGCTTACTCTGCATGCGATTCTTTACTCATTGCTTATCGCTTGGCTGTGGGTTAGTCAGAGTTATTTCAATGACTATATATTGAGGATTATGAATAACATATTCATATTTATCATTTTGGCTGTGAGTTACAACCTGATAAACGGCATTACTGGGCAGTTATCCTTGGAGCCAAATGGATTTGTTGCTGTTGGTGCATATATTACGGCTATTTTGCTTTTGGATTCCGAGTCGAAGCTTGATATGTATCAGCTCGTTGAGCCACATGCATTTGTATTGTGGATGAGTTCAGATTTTATACCAGCTTTGGCTCTTAGCGGAATATGCGCTGCACTTTTGGCACTCTTGCTATCTTTTCCTGTATTTCGCGTTAGGGGTGATTATTTAGCGATCGTTACACTTGGTTTTGGATTTATCATTAAGATTCTCGCGATAAACAATCCGCAAATCACAAATGGTGCAATAGGAATTGATGGGATTCCTCAGCTTACTACTATTTACTGGAGTGGGATTATTGCGTTGGCTGCGGTGATTTTTATTCTGCAGGTTGTTTATTCAAAGTTTGGTCGTGCTATGAAGGCTATACGCGACGATGAGGATGCGGCTATTGCGATGGGTATTGATACATTTAAGATCAAAACTTGTGCTTTTACCACTAGTGCGTTTTTAGAGGGTATCGGTGGTGGATTGCTTGCTACATTGCTTACAACTATTTCGCCTGATTTATTTGATTTCATGTTGACATTTCAGTTGCTTATTATAATTGTTCTTGGTGGACTTGGGAGTACAAGTGGGGCGATTCTTGGTGCTTTCCTCGTTGTTGGCGGTGGGGAGTGGCTTAGATTCTTGGATCAGCCGCTAAATTTCTTTGGACATGACCTTGGGGCTTATCCTGGGCTTAGAATGGTAATTTTTTCGCTCATTCTGCTTGTATTGATGCTCTTTGCAAGGGAAGGAATTATGGGCAAAAAGGAGTTTTGGGAGCTTAAGAGGAGGCGTGCGTGAAGATTTTAGAAGTTGAGCACGCGGTAATGCAATTTGGTGGTTTACGCGCTATTGATAACGTTAGCTTTGGTATTGATAACGGTGAAGTTTTTGGACTTATTGGTCCAAATGGAGCGGGTAAAACGACAATGTTTAATGTCATTACAGCCAACTACAAGCCAACATCAGGGAGCGTGAAGTTACTCGGCGAGGAGATCACGCGCTATAAGCCAAATAAGATAGTAACAAAGGGAATCGCGCGAACATTCCAAAATATTCGTCTTTTTGAGAGTTTAAGCGTGCTGGAAAACGTCCTAATAGGTCTTCATTCGTCCATAAGTTACACTTTTATTGAAGCGGCTTTACGCTTTGGTAGATTCTTTAGTGAGGAGAAAAAAGCAAAGGCGCGCGCACTTGAGATTCTTGAATATATAGGAATAGTGGAGCATGCCAATTCTCTGGCGACTAGTCTTAGCTATGGGAATCAGCGCAAAGTAGAGATAGCACGTGCACTTGCAGCATCGCCAAAATTGCTATTGCTTGATGAGCCAGCTGCGGGGATGAATCCAAAGGAGACAGAGGAGCTAGCTGAGCTCATTGTCCGCATGAAAGGTGATTTCAATCTTAGTGTTTTGCTTATTGAACACGATATGCCTTTTGTTAATCGACTCTGTGACCGTGTATTGGTATTAGACTATGGGAAGATGCTTTTTAGTGGTACTCCCGCTGAAGCGATTAATAATGAGCACGTGATTGCTGCCTATTTGGGGGATATTGCAAATGTTGAAAGCTGAGGGATTGCGCGTATATTATGGGCTTATAGAGGGCTTGAGAGGTGTTGATTTTCATATTGAAGAGCATGAGATTGTCACGCTTATCGGGAGCAATGGAGCTGGTAAGACCTCTACATTAAGCGCTATTGTTAATGCCGTAAAATCCAAAGGAAATGTGGAGTTTTTTGGTGCAAAAATATCAAAGTTGCCAACTCATAAGATTATCCAACGGGGAATTGCACTTGTGCCAGAGGGGCGTAAAGTCTTTATAAACCTCACAATTGAGGAAAATCTACGTATGGGCGCATACAATAATGATGAGAATTTCGAGCGTATGCGTGAGAGAATGTATAATCTGTTTCCGCGCTTGCGAGAGCGACAAAGTCAGTTGGCTGGCACTATGAGTGGTGGTGAGCAGCAGATGCTTGCCATTGCACGTGCACTCATGGGCGAGCCAAAGCTTCTGATGCTAGATGAGCCTAGTCTTGGGCTTGCCCCAAAGATTGTAGGCGAGCTGTTTGACACTATAGCACATCTAAGAAGTGAGGGGATTACGATTCTTCTCATTGAACAAAATGCTTTCGCTGCATTAAAAGTTGCTGATAGGGCTTATGTGTTAGAAAATGGACACATCGTTCTAAGCAATAGAGCTGAAGCTTTGTTGCATGATCCAGAGATTAAGAAGCGTTATCTTGGTGGCTGATAATATGCTTGTTATTGCGCTAGTTTTCATAGCTGTAGTCGCCTTGTTCTTTCTTTATAAAATAAGTCTTCTAAACACAAGGGTTGCGCTTTTATCCAAGGATTGTGATTCTAAAATTACTGAAAATAGTGAACTAAAAAAGAAAATTCTTACTCTAGAGAATCATTGTAATGACTTACAAAAAAAATTATTAGAATGTGCCAAAGAAAATAGTAGACTAGAGACTTCATTGGAGAATGAGCAAGAAGGTGTAGCGGAGAGGGAACGATTCTTTGCGGAAAATCAAGAGAAGCTAAAGCTTGAATTCAGTGAGCTAGCGCAAAAGCTTTTAAACGAAAAAGGCGCACAGCTACAAGAGCGCCAAAATGAGAAGCTTGAATTGCTTCTTAAGCCATTTTCCGAGCAGATGAAAGGCTTTCGCCAAAAGCTCGAGGAGAATCATGCAAAAGATATGGAGAGTCGTGCGATTTTAAAGCATGAGATAGATAATCTCAAAGCAAGTAGTATC
Source organism: Wolinella sp. (assembly GCA_052170135.1). Lineage (GTDB taxonomy): Bacteria > Campylobacterota > Campylobacteria > Campylobacterales > Helicobacteraceae > Wolinella. The sequence goes on along the minus strand of JBQNBC010000007.1, from coordinate 3,057 downwards.
AAGATATCTGAAGATGCGTTGCGCCTTACACAGGCTTTGCGTGGTGACAAAAAGATACAGGGCAACTGGGGCGAGATGATTTTAGAGCGTATTTTGGAAGATTCTGCGCTTGAGCGTGGGCGCGAATATGAGACACAGGTAAGTCTGAAAAATGACGATGGGCGGATATTACGCCCTGATGTTATTGTCCATTTACCTGAGAATCGCGATGTTATTATCGATTCTAAAGTATCGCTGGTCGCTTATGAGCGCTATAGCCAAAGTGGTGAAGAATCCGACATGCTAGCGCATATCGCATCACTTAAAGCGCACATAAATGGGCTCTCACCAAAGTCGTATGAGACGCTATTAAGGGGCAGAAGTCTTGATTTTGTGCTGATGTTTGTGCCTATTGAAGGAGCATTCATCGATGCGCTTAGGTATGATTATGGGCTTTTTAGTAGTGCGTATGATAAAAATATCATCATTGTTAGTCCTTCAACATTGCTTGTTACGCTCAGGACGATACATAATATCTGGCGATATGAGCGACAGAGTCAAAATGCCGATGAAATCGCAAGACGAGCTGGTGCTATGTATGACAAGTTTGTCGGGTTTAGCGATATGTTTTTGAAGATTGGCAAGCATCTTGAAGCGGCGCAAAAGAGTTATGATGATGCGCTTGGCAAGCTAAAAGATGGCAAGGGGAATCTGATACGAAGTGCCGAGGGGCTACGCAAGCTTGGTGTGAAAAGTAGCAAGAATATACAGGAAGAGTTGATATCTGGCGGTGACGAGTAGCTGTTGATTTTATATTCTTGACAATATCGTTAAATGGCGGTTTTCATCATGTTTTATTCAATTCAATGTCGCGAAGCTCTGTAAGAATGGTGTTTGTGCTCAGCTAAATGCTTACGTATTTATGAGTTCGTCTTTTTTTGTAATGGACTTGCTAGCGCATGCCCAAAGTATTTTTTTTGACTTCGATTCTTAGCTCTTTGTGTTTGGACTTTCCGAGATCATAATAAAATCAAAGTGCGATATATGTGATGCTATCTGCGTGCATGAATCAAACCATGATAACATTTGTTGTCGTGCTGTAGGTCGCCAGTTAAATCCATTTGATTTCATATTGTAAGAGATGTTTTGCTATAGCTTGCAGTATTTAGAGTTACTGTATTGATAAAATAATTGCACCTCAATGGCTCACACGCTTATTTTTATTTGGTGCTGATGCTGTTATCCTGATTTCGTCACATTCGTTTCGTGTACATCGTGTCTGGCTGATTTTGCTATAACTACTCAGGCTATGAGTATAAGAATCGTAATAGCAAAACAGATCTAGGTGAGTCTTAAATCTGCTTGAGTATAGAAGCGGGTTGATAAATGTTTGTTGTGTGTGCATTCGTTATGTTAATGCAGAATCTAGGCAACTCTTCTAAGGCTATTTTAATATACCAGCTTTTTTGTATACCTCCTCTGCGGCTGGGTGAAGTGGAACAATGAGATCTGTTATTAGATCTTGTTTTGTGAGATTTCTATAGGCTGGATAGATTCTTCGAAAATCATCAAAATTATCTAGCACAGATTTCACTATTGCACGTACAATGTTATTGTCTGTCTTGTCACTAGCCACTAGCACAGCGCGTACACCTACTGTTTCGATATCCCTATCGATTCCATTGTAAGTATTTGCTGATATTATATTTTTTGTATAGTATGGGTATTTTTTGGTGATATCTTCAATAGATTTTTGTTCGAGATTTAATAGTGAAATCTTCTTGGAAAGTGCAAGATTTGCGATGCTTTGTGCAGGGTGTCCGATGGTTGTAAAGTAGCCATCTATCCGCCCATCTATCATTGCACCTTTTGTTTCAGCTGGGGTTATTTCACCAATACGACGTAGGTCTGAGCGTTTTATGTTTAGCAATTCTAGAATGGCATTTGGAGTATTTTGGCTGCCATCATCGAACGAGCCTAGACTTATGCGCTTTCCTTTGAGGTCACTTGGTGTAGATATTTTTGCATCGCGTGACACAATGATAGAGAGTAGTTCTGAGTGTAGCATCATAATAGTGCGTAGATTCTTTGACGGGCTTTGGAAACGTGCTATGCCATGATAGGCTTCATGCAGGACGTCTCCTTGAGATACTGCTACTTCTAGCTGATCATTGATGATTTGTTGGATGTTTTGTATCGAGCCAGAAGTCATCTCTGCGCTACATCGCATATTTTTATTGCTCTTTGCTACTATCCGACATATTGAGCTACCAGTTGGATAATATACACCAGTTACACTTCCTGTTCCAATAATGAAAAAGTCCATCGCGCAGGCGATGTTTGCAGAAAGAATCGTAGCGATAGCTAGCATTTTGCTTATCATCTTTGTCATGATCTACCTCTATTTATTGCCTTGGTTTCAAGTTGTTAAAAGACAAAAATATAATTAGCAATATTAATTAATTGACTTAAGAGAATATACAATCTTTTTAACAAAAATAGTTGAAAAGTAGACAAAAATAGCAACTTTTTAGATGACAAGAAAATTTAATTTTTTTATAAAATAAATTTTTTATCACTTATACATGATTGTGTTAATATCACGATATTTCATAGAAGAATACAAAAAGGATTTATATGGTTAAGGATGTCGCTTTATATGTGCTTGCGGCATTTTTCGAGATTTTCGGTTGCTATGTATTTTGGGTAGTGCTAAAAGGTGGTAAACAACCGCTGTATATTGTCGCTGGAATTATCTCTCTTGTTGTGTTTGCATGGATACTTACGCGTGTGGAGGGTGATTTTGCCGGGCGTGCATATGCCGCTTATGGTGGTATATATATTATTGCATCACTTTTATGGCTTATAGGAGTGGAGCGTGAGAGTCTCACACGCTTTGATATTATTGGTGCATCTATTTCGCTATTTGGTGCACTCATTATAATAACTGGTGGTATAAGGGCATAGATAAGGTTTTAAATATACAAAGAAGTAGATCTGTTTTGTAGTGGATTCTTAGCCTCTAGGGCTAGGAGATTTGTCTGATCTGCTATGTCTCGTATGATTCCTATTACAGAT
>JBQNBC010000006.1:0-100549 GCA_052170135.1 Wolinella sp. | reverse complement strand
CAAAGCTCATGCTGGTGCTTGCGGGCATTATCACGGGCGCTATCTTTGAGGCGCTAATCTCGATCGTAAAATACGTTGCCGACACGCAAGAAAAGCTGCCTAGCATCGTATATTGGCTGATGGGAAGCCTAAGTGCCATATCTTGGAGCGACGTGGTAGCGCTTGCCCCTGCTTGCGTTAGCGGACTTGTACTTTTGAGCCTAATGGGCTGGAAGCTAAATATTTTATCCTTAGGCGGCGAACATGCAAGCATTTTGGGCGAGAGTAAATTTTTGGGCTTTATCTTTATTGTACTTGCTACTCTGATAACGGCTGCAAGCGTAGCCATTGCTGGTATCATCGGCTGGGTCGGGCTTTTAATGCCGCATGTTACGAGGCTGATTTACGGCTCTGATAACTCGCAGCTAATTCCGATTTCGGCAATTTTAGGCGGGATATTTTTGATGCTAACCGACGTTGCAGCTAGAAGCGTGAGCTCGGCTGAAATCCCTCTAAGTATCCTAACCGCTCTTATAGGCGCTCCTATGATCGGTATCATCATTGTTAAAAAGGGCAAAAGATGGTCTTAGGTGTAGAAAATTTAAGCTTTTCATACGAGCGTAAGCAAGTTTTGCAAAATTTGAGCCTTGATTTAAAAAGCGGCGAAACGCTTGCGATTTTGGGCCCAAACGGCATAGGTAAATCTACGTTTCTAAAGATTATTTTAGGACTTTTAAAAGTAAAAGGCGGTCAAATTTTGATCGATGGTCGCGATCATGCCTCTCTTAGCGGCAAAGAACGCGCTAAACTCGTAGGATACGTGCCTCAAAGCGAAAATATCGCTTTGAGCTTTAAGGTAAAAGATCTGATTTTAATGGGCGTAAACGCAAACGTCGGTACGTTTTCAAGGCCGAGCGCAGAGGATAAAGCGATGGCCGAGGAAGCCGCACGGATAGCAGGCGTTAGCGAGTATTTAAATTTAAACGTAGACGAGCTAAGCGGTGGCATGATGCAGCTAGTCCTAATAGCTCGCTCGCTAGTACTACGGCCCAAAATTCTCGTCATGGACGAGCCTACTTCCTATCTCGACGTCTTTCATCAAAACGCTGTTTTAAGCCTAATCAAAAAGCTAAATAGCGAACAAAAAACCTGCGTGATCTTTACCTCGCATCACCCCGATCACGCACTTGCAGCAGCAGATAAAACCTTGCTTTTAAACGGTCCTTTAGGATATGAATTCGGCGCAACCGATCAAATTTTAAAGAGTGAAAATTTAACGAAACTTTTCGGTATAGATTTTATAAATTTAAACGTCGAAGATAAAAGGAGATTGCTAGTTAGGTGGAGGGTTTAAATTTGACAGCGATATGGCTCGGATCGCACGTTGTAAATTTGGCTAAAAATAAGTCGGGGCTTGAAATATTTAGTGATCATTATATTTTGAGGATAAGTGCGCGCACAAAGACTACAGAGGAGTTTCGTATATTAAGGAGGCTACCGACTTTGGTTATTTTTGCAAAAGGTGCAAGAAGCGTTTTGAAGAGCTATCAAAAGAAAAGGAAAGGGATTAAATGAGGCTTGCCTTTATTTTAAGGTGGAAGACAAGGCAAAAATCGCAAGGAATCTTGCAGAAAATACGTGCATTTTCATAAGTTTTTTAAAGTTTGCTTAAATATGGTAAGATTTCAAGATTCTACTCAGTAAGGAGATAAAATGGCAGAAGAAAAAGAATCTGAAACACGCGGAAGCAACATAGTAAATCTGCGTATATCAGACAAGCAGAAAGAGGAGCTGCAAAAGCGAGCAGGCGAAGTCGGACTACCGCTAACGCAATACATCATCTATCTAATCACGAAAGATATTAAAGAGGATAGCAAATAGTAGTCGATTGATTATCTATTGGCAATCGGTTAAATAATATTTAATAAATATATAGTTATCATTTCATCATCAATTGATTAGCTATTGATTGGCTCTTTAACTTATCATTGTCAAACATGCTAGAATCAAAGAAGGGGTTTCTGCAATGAAGAAGTGGCAGGAGCTTACGATTAATGCGATGATGAACTTTTGTATCGCGTTGATGGCTGGCGGAGTTTTGAAGCTTGTTTTGGATAATCAGAGCATAGTTTCATCTATTGTAACAGCGAGCGCTGGGGCTTATGCGCTTTTTGTGATTAACTTGGTCGCTAAAAGTATCGAAAGAGGAGAGCAGCATGGACGCATTAGCTTGGATTTCCATCGGCTGGGCAGTAATTGTTACCATAGGCTACTTTATAGTTAAGCACAACCTAAAGCGCAAGCCACAGCGATAGTCTAAATCCCCACTCTAGGGGATTTTATGTTTCATATAGCTCGCACTCATAGGCTTAATCAATCTCACATAATAGAAACAATCAAGTCCAAAAGGAGTCCAAATGGAAGCAGAAGAGATAAAAGCCTTTTGCAAACTACCTGCGCTTTTAAGATCAATTTTAAAAGATTGTCAGCTTGGGGCGATTGTTTCATTGGAAAAATCTGTTAAAGAGTTAAAGCTCAGATTCTTGTGCAAATGGAAACCGGCGCAGGCAAAACATGCACCGCTTACAATTTCATCTACCGACTTATCAAATTTAAGGGTCAAGAATCAATGAGCTAGAATATCACTTTCTCTCACAATCAAGGAGTATAAAAAATGCAGGGAAAATATGTTACACAAGATTACAAACTTCATATTACAAGCAAAACCCTTCATTGCACCTTGGCAACGAGACATAATCAATAATTTTTGCTAATACGATTTGTTACTTTTAAATATGCTCTAAGATTTTACTTACTGCTTCGCTAGCTATCTGGAGTCCAAACGATCCAGTTACTGCACTAAAACTCCCCAAAGCCTTGCAGTGTGGCTCTTCAGGACTGAAAACCACACGAAAATCACCTTTAAAGCCATCTCTCTTTAATGATTCTCGAAACTTTCGCGCAAACTTATCACCATAACTTTTCCAGATAGAATCAACCTTAATAAGCGATGGGTCAAGCTTTTTCGCACTGCCCATAGAGCTTATAAGCCTCGGTGCAACGCGCTTTGCTATCTCCACTTTAGCTGCAATATCATCAATAGCATCAATCACAACATCAAAACCACCAAGCTCAAAGCCATCTAGAAACTCCGAATTCACGCGCGCGTAAATTCCCTCTACGCCTGGGTAGATTCTCGCTAGTACCTCGACCTTTTTTTCGCCCAGCGATTCCGAGCCTATTTGTCGATTTTGATTTGTTATGTCAAACTCATCACAATCAACGATTACGATTCTTCCCACGCCGGTTCGATAGAGGGAATCAAGAACAAATCCACCCACGCCTCCGACACCAAAAATCACCACGCTAGAATTTTGCAGCTTTGCAAAGCCATCGCCAAAAAGTAACCTGGTGCGTGAGAATCTATCCTCTAAATCCACGATTTAAGCCTCGCAATATCGTCATAACTTGTGAGATTTAGCTCGATAGGTGTAATAGAGACGTATCCGTTTTTTGTCGCTCTAAAGTCTGACTCCTCACCGCTTCCACGCTCCTCCCAAGCCAATGGATGCAGCCCTAGCCAATAGTACTCCTCTCCGCGTGGATTCCTATGGACATGGGCATCATTTCCATAGAGTCGATAGCCCATCTCTGTAATTTTATAGCCTTTAAAATCATCAACTCCAACTTGTGGAATATTCACATTTAAAAATTTTCTTGTACCAAGCGGGAAACCGCCTGTAAATATACGCTCCACAAGCTCTCGCACCACTTTTTTTGCTAGCGAAAAATCAAATCCGAAGCAATCTTTATTGCGCAAAACTTGCGAAAACGCAATGCTAGGAATCCCATGTATCACGCCCTCCATCGCACCACTCGCCGTCCCGGAATAGGTGATATCCTCGCCCATATTTGAACCAAGGTTAATCCCACTAATCACTAAATTAGGGCGCGTGCGCTCATCATATAGTGCATTTAGCGATAGATAGATACAGTCTGTTGGAGTGCCATCTACTAGCTTGTATACATCATCATCGAGCTTCACAAATCGTAGTGGCTGTGTGAGGGTCAGCCCATGTCCGCAAGCCGATTTCTCATTTGCTGGTGCAACAACAGTCAGCTGTGCAATAGGACTCAAAGCCTCCTTTAGCGCAGCTAAGCCAGGAGAATCAAAGCCATCATCATTAGTAATTAATATACGCTTCATTCACCCTCCTTATCTAAATTGCTCTAAAATCTCCGCGATAAATGCTCTAAGAGGATCACCAAGCTCATCGCAAAGATCCATAATCTCATCACACAATCGCTCCAACTCCAAGCGCGCACCTTCGATTCCTAGCAAATTTACATAGCTATTTTTCGCACCATCTTTTTGCGTGCTTTTTCCTGCTTGCTCCTCACTCCAAGTCGCATCTATCATATCATCGCGTACCTGGAAAGCAAGCCCAAGCAAAAGCCCAATCTCTTCTAGCTTTATGCATTCACCTTTACCAAGATTCACCGTGATTGCACCCATTTTTAGTGCACATGCGATGAGTTTACCAGTCTTGTGCGTATGAATATAGCGCAATCGCTCCAAATCTAGTTGCTGATTCTCAAAATAGCAATCAAGCGCCTGTCCAAGCACCATTCCCCCTGCTCCGCCAGCAACTGATAGCTCGCGCACCAACTCAACCTTAACATCAGAAGACAGCGGTGCATTTGCCAGCAACAAAAACGCATGTGTATTTAGTGCATCACCAGCAAGAATCGCACTCACTTCATCATACTTCACGTGCAACGTAGGATGAGAACGACGCATAGCAGCATTATCCATCGCAGGTAAATCATCGTGTATTAGAGAATAAGCATGAAGAATCTCAAGAGCAAGTGCAGGATAAAAGGCATTTTTCACCAAAAGTGGAGAGAGTGCATTTACAACACCAAGCAAAAGACGCGGACGAAATCGCTTGCCACCATTTCGTACCATCTCCCAAAGCAAAGAATCGTAGTGCGGATGAAAGCTGCCAAAGTGAGGTGCGCTCGCCTCCAAAAACACCTCAAACTGCGCCATAATAGCTTCTAATGATGAATTAACTGATGCAGTTTCCCGCCCTCTTTTGATTAGATTCTCAGATGAAGAATCCAGAGCAAAATTAACTTGCGTACAAGAATCCAACTCTCGCTTTATTGTCTTACCATTCATTGTGCCGTGCTCACTATATTTTTATTGACCTTTATAAAAAACTCAAAATCATCTCTGCGAATAAGCCAGCTCATCTCCTCACCCGCAAAGCGGCTAAGCAAGCGCAAGCCAGCCTCTTCTCCATGAGGCATCTCAATACCATTTACGCGCAATAGCTGATCTCCGTCGCGCAATAGCTCAAGCCCTCCACCAAGCATCTTTTGCGCACCCAAAAGCCTCCAATCTGCTGAGAATCGAATGCCGATTCTCTCTAAAAAGTCATCACGCTCAGTCAGCATACCACCAGTACGTGGATAGATATCAGCATCAAAGCTAACCATCTCTCCGGAGCGCAAAACAGATACTTTTACAATTTTACCAGGGGTCAGCTCATATACTTTGTGTTCTAGCTCTTCAAGACTTGATATGACCGTATTATTTATACTAAAAATCTGATCGCCAACACGAAATGGTGTCGCGCTAAAAGGATTCAAAAGCGCAACAATTGGCTTCTTTTCGCCTTTTTCAAAGCGGATTCCCAGCTCGCCATATTGCACGCTTTTCTGCTCTAAGAATCGCTTCAGATAGCTACTCTCTATAAACTCATTTCCTCCCACACCAAGCCCGTAAACTTGATAGCAAATACTACTTATTATCGAGTTTGGTGGAGTTTTTTGACTAAAGCGCGCATACGAGAGCACACCAGTCATACGCTTTGTTACATTACCCTCGCTAATGCCTTTTTTACCCGAGATACCCACGCCCAACGTATCTTCTAGCGCATCCTTGTCAAGCTCGCGAAGCTCAAGTGGCACTTTCTGCGACTTTGCCTCAAGCAGATAAAGTCCGACAAATGGATCTGATTTTATGATTTTATATCCCACTGGCGGTGTTTTTGAGTAGTGAATTAGATGCTTTTCATTTATTGCCAAGCCATATGAGTTTCCGACTTTTTCGCTTGAAAGAGCGATCCTCTCTCCGCATCTAGAAAAGTCATAACCAAAAACAGATACACTAAGCAACAGACATGTAACTATAATTTTCTTCATGGAGTCATCCTATTTACTAAAGCCAAAAGGCGAGATTCCATCAAACATACCAAGCGCCATCGATTTTCGATTATTTTCCATACTCTTTAGGGCATCATTTATTGCGCTGATAAGTAGAATCTGCATCGACTCCTTATCCTCAAGCAGAGAATCATCAATCGTAATATCTACCACTTCACCATCGCCACTCACAGTCGCGCTCACTAGCCCTCCGCCACTCTTTGCAGTGAAGCTTAGATTCCTGTTTTGCTCCTCTAGTTCCTTTGCTTTGTCCTGAAACTGACTGAGCATTTCACCAAGTTTAGTAGGGTCAAACATCTCACACCTCATTTTTGATTTGGAGAATACGATTATATTCATCAACCATGACGACAGTCGGATGATATGCACCAAGCTCATCACGCTCATACTCTGCATATGCAATAATGATTATCTTATCACCTATCGCAACTTTTCGTGCTGCTGCACCATTGACACATATTTCGCCACTACCACGCGCACCTTCGATGACATACGTGCTAAATCGCTCACCATTATTAACATCTAACACCTCAACCTTTTGCCCGACCATAATCACAGAAGCATCGAGCAAATCCCTATCAATAGTAATCGAGCCGACATAATTCAGATTCGCATCAGTAACGCTCGCTCGATGTATCTTGCTATATAGCATCTCAAATCTCATGTTTTCGCGCGCTCCTTATGATGGTTAAAAGGCGGATTTTATCACACGCTAGGAGTGAGCGGTAGTATCCAGTAAGAATCTCATTGGAAATCGCAAATCAAAATAGCGTGGCGTATATTGCAAAAGCTTATTTAAAAATGGTCGCTCTCCAAGTATAGATCCACTCAAAAGCGCGGAATTAACGGCAAAGTTCTCGCCCATATCACGGAGTAAATTCCCCCAAAATTCAGCCATGCTATCCATTATGCCAAACGCAAGTGTCTCATCATCAACACCAGCAAGCTTAAAACTCATCACGCTACGCACGACACGCTCGCTGTCGATTCCTATCCTTGTGCCATCGCGCACCAGCTTAAAATCTACTCGCGGACCCTTTGCACCCAAAAATGCCTTGGCTCTCAGCCAAAATGCCTTGCGTGCAAGCTCTAGCTTCCATTCATCGCAAAATCCAGCAAAAAATCCAGCCATTACCACCCAATCGGCTAGATTCTTAGATAGCACACCCGGCTTACATGCTTCTATCCTTTTGACAATCTCCGGAAACTCACGTGAAAAATTCTCAATCAGCCTAGCACCTACATCATCTTTTGCGATATTTTCCCATGCCTTCTTTGGAGAGAGGTCAAACTCAAAGCTAATAGCACTACGCCTCGCCCCCTCCTCTAGGATCCAAAAGTAACACTCATTAGAGTGTGATAGATGAAGAGAAAGTGTCCTGATAGGTAAAATCTCATATGGTGGATTCTTATGATTTTTAGATTTTGTGTCATCTCCTGCCAAAGAATCCAAGTTGTTTTCGCTTGATCGTGTAATTGCAGAATCTACGACAGATTTGTTATCTGCGGTAATTTGTTTTCTATCTTGCGACATGGTGCGCTTTACATTATGTACAAAATCAAAAAAGATAGAATCTACAAGCTCTATATACCCGCTAGGGCGCGCAAGCTCACTAGAATCAACAATCACAAATCGCCCATCTTCAGCTACACAGATACAAAGTCGCTCACGAGGACTTGCCTCATAAAACAGTCCATCACCATCGCCCAAATCATCAAAACAAAGCGCGATAAACTCAATACCAAGCGATCGCAAAACCTCCGCAAAAATAGTAAGTGCGTCATCATAGGGCAATATAACGTTGATGCCAGATTCCCAGTTTGGCATAGAATCAAAATAGCGCGCAAAAACACCTTTTGACTGAAGCGTTATTATTGGCTTTTCAAACGTAGCAAGTGCGTTTAACTCACTCTTTTGTGCCCTAAAAAGCAACTCCGCACATGCCAAGTCCAAAGGCATAATAAGCTCAGACTTTTCATCCACCTTCGTACTTAGCCGCACCCTACCAAGCGAAGAATCAAAGATAACATCCAAACCGTCTTTTAGTCTAGTTGCCAAAGCCTGAAGCGATTCCAAACTAGCATCTAGAGATATTAATGCTGTAAGCTTACTATCGATTCTTGCTGTAAAAGCACTATAAGTGGTATCTAAAGATTCTTTAAACTCATCAATACTCCAAGAAGAATCTGGCACATTAAGCAGTGGCTCAACGCGCAAAAATCTAAAAAAGAGCGAGAGTGGAAGGCTACTAGATAACTCGCTAGAGAATTCCAAAAGCCCCTCACGCTCGCCCTCTACGGCAAAATTATATTCACCAAAAGAGCGTGTAGCAAAACGTAAAGAGTGGTGCTTTGCCGTCTTTTTTAATATTGATTCAAAAACAGAAACATCTCGCAAAGCTTGAAAAACAAAATTAAGCCACATCAAAATCCCCTAAATGATAGCGGTGCAATTTCACAAATATCTTTAGAATCTACACGAGTAACGACAACTCCAAGATTGCGCAAATGTTTGAGAGCAATATCTTCCATTAGCTTACTAGCTTGTATAACTTCAACAGAAAGATCAAACGCTGTCTCGCTACCCATGATAGACGGAATCACACCAATGATTTTTACAGGAGGCAAATCACCATTAATCTCAGTCATGCGAAGCGTTTGGAGCATTTCGACTTCATGCGCGCTACCTTGCCATGTAATGACATCTGGAATATTTTTGAAATCAAAAAAATAGACCTCGCCTATGCGCCCACCGCCAGTATCAATGCAGTCAAGAATAATCACATGGTCATATGAAGTAATTAGAGGAATTAACATCTGAGCAAGTGTACCACCATCAACTATATCGACTTCATGCTCACCATCGTATTTATAATTTATCTTAAGAAGATTGGAGAGATGAACTCCAATCCCCTCGTCACCAAACAGGATATTACCTATCCCTAAAACAAGTATTTTCAAGCTCTAATGCTTCTTTTTGTGATAACGAATTCCGCTAAAGATAGAATCTATACCGCCATTTGGATAGCGCACAGAGTTCCAAGTCGCCATATAGATATGAACTGGTATAAAAATCACAAATGCCCAAGTCGTAATATGATGTATCGCACGTACGTTTGCGATTCCACCAAAGGCAACCTCTAGCGGCTTACATATATCAAATAAAATTGCCCCAAGCCCATCGTGATAGACGTTACAATAAAGGATTATGCCCGTTACTGAGATTATCACAATTAATCCCATTAGCCCAATATAGGCAATAAACTGCACTGGATTGTACGCACCTTTTAGATGTGGGTGTGTACCCAAGAGCATATAGTTTCTAAGCTGCCTAAACCACATCATTGGATTTATCAAATCCAAAAAGCTTCTGCGCTCTACCCTGCTCTGCTTATCAAAAATAAATAGATACATACGAAATATAGTAACCGCGATTAGCACAAAGCCAAAAATCTGGTGCCAACTCCTCATTAAAGCATAAAGGAATCCAGTCGGCTCTGGATTCTTCTCTGGAGCTAGAAATGGATAAGCAATATAAAACCCAGTAGCAATCAGGACAAAAATAGCAAGTGCCCTAATCCAGTGAAACCACCTGGTCAGCGCACTAAATTCAACCTCGCCCTCATACACTACGTTCGCATTTGTATTATGCTCCATAGCCTCTCCTTTAGATATTACAACCCATAGTAATCGGGTCTACGCGATATTGACTTAGCTCATTACCCTTGGTATCCATAACATGCACAGCACACGCGATACAAGGATCAAATGAGTGGATAATTCTCACTATTTCAAGTGGCTGTGTCAAATCTTGCATTTTAATTCCAACAAGAGCCGCCTCATAAGGTCCTTTAACACCTTTGGAATCGCGTGGTCCAGCATTCCATGTACTAGGGACGACAGCTTGATAGTTCTCGATCACACCATTTTTAATTCTAATCCAGTGGCTGAGTGTTCCGCGTGGCACACTACCCATGTATCGACCGCGATACTCTTTGTTTTTATCTATTTTATATGTCGTATATGTTCTCTCATCGACTTTTAGATTCTCAACAAGTGAGTTAAAAGTCTCGATACCATAATCAGCTGAGAGCTTGCACTCTAGCATACGTGCAGCCGTACGTCCAAGTGTCGTAAATAGTGCCTCTAATGGAAGACCTGTATCTTTTAGGAACTTGGTTGCAACTTTCTCTATACGCGGATTCTTGGCCGCTAAGCCAACAACTATAGTCGCTAGAGGTCCTACTTCAAGTGGCTTGCCACCGTATCGCGGAGACTTAATCCAGCTATATTTACCATCTAAGTCAAGTACCTTACTCTTTGCCAAATTCCCATCTGGCCCAATTGTATCAGCCTCTTTAAAGCCCGTGTAATTTGGCTCTTGTCTCCCATCGTATGGATGATATGGAGCATCATCTTTATACCATGAGTGTGTCGCTTCTTCGGTGATTATGCTCTCATCTACTGGATGTAGCTTACTGATGTCACCATCCATTACGATTCCTGTACTGTAAATCCACTCGCTTTTATTTAGAGGAATCTCCTGGAATGAGTAGAAGTTTTTGACGTTACAGCCACCAAGAACGCTCGGCTCATTTTTAAAGACTTCGGCAGCCATGACAACATCAGCATAGTATGCACGATTTACAAAATCAGCAACATATTTGTATTTTGTCAGCCAATCGCCAAGTCTGCTTGGATCTAGCGCATCCATTACGCACGTTACACCACCAACAGTTAGGCTTTGTGGATGCGGTTGCTTTGAGCCAAAGATAGCCATCATCTGGGCTGCAACTCGCTGCACCTCTAGTGCTTTTAGGTAGTGCGACAGGACAATTAGATTCTGCTCTGGGCTAAAATGGTATGTTTTATGACCCCAATATGCATTAGCAAATGGCCCTAGGTTACCCTTTGCGGCAAATTCTGCGACTCGCTTTTGCACAGCGGTGAGCTCATCAGCTCCAGTGGCAATCGGGTTTGGTGAATATTTAAAAGCAAGCTTACTAGCCGCATGAGGATCGGCTTTAAGCGCACTTGTAATATCACACCAATCAAGCCCATGCAGATGATAGAAATGCACCATATGATCGTGAAGCACGAGCGAAATATTCATTAGCGAGCGGATTAGCTCTGCGTTTAGTGGGGGCTTGATTCCTAGTGCATTCTCCACTGCTACAATTCCCGCTTTGTAGTGAGAATACGTACATACGCCACAGATTCTCTGCACGATAAAGCCTGCATCTCGTGGATCTCTACCTTTTAGAATAGTTTCTAGCCCACGCCAAAGCGTCGAACTAGAGAACGCATCTTGAATTACATTATCCTCATCAACAATTACCTCGATCCTCAAATGCCCTTCAATTCTTGTTATTGGGTCAACTACGATTCGTTTTGTCATGGCCTCTCCTTAGTGCTGCTCGTTGTCTTTTATCATTATAGATAGTGCTGCGTGGGCTGCCATACCTACCGCTGTCGCAGCCAGTAGCGTCACGCCTATTGTATCTGCTGTTTTGTCCGCACCAAGCCCATCAAATGTCGTCGCATAAAGACGATTCGCAAGTGGCTCCTCAAGTGGCCCCATAGTATCCCAAAAGTCTGGCTCAGAGCAACCAATGCAACCGTGCCCAGCCTGAACTGGCCAACTTGTATGTTGATTAAATCTCAACTTAGAGCAGTTATTAAATGTATAAGGTCCTTTGCAACCAACTTTATACAAGCAGTAGCCCTTCTTCGCCCCTTCATCACCAAACTCCTGAACAAACTCACCCGCATCAAATCGCCCTCTTCGCTCACAAAGGTCATGGATTCTTAGTCCATATGCCCATGTAGGTCTATTAAATGCATCTATCGCAGGGAGTGTGCCAAATAAAATAAAGTGGAGAACGTTACCCACGATATTTTTCTCGCTTGGAGGGCAACCAGGGACATTAATGACTGGCTTATTTGTGATTTTGCTTAGTGGCTTTGCATTTGTTGGATTTGGATTAGCTGCCTGCACGCCACCAAAGCTACTACAGGTACCAATAGCAAAGATTGCCGCCGCGTTTTCAGATGCCTTACGCGCATGTTCTGCGCCAGTTGTGCCATGTGGTCCTACTGTGAGGAAAAATTCGCTACTACCAGCTGGAATCCCACCCTCAACCATAAGCACATATCGTCCTTTGTACTTCTCAATAGCGTGCTCTAGATTGTGCTCTGCTTGCCAGCCAGCCGCCGCCATGATAGTCTCATGATATTCAAGTGAAATATAGTCAAAAATTAAGCTATCAATCCCAGGTCCATCAGTCCTTAATAAACTTTCACTACAACCAGTACACTCAGCCATATGCAACCAAATCACCGGTAGTCTGTCAGCCACCTCGGCGGCTTGTGCCACAAGCGGTGTAAATGTCGACGGGAGAGACAACATAGCGGTCATCGCACCAGCCCACTTCATAAAATCACGTCGCTCAATGCCCTTCTCCTCTAGCAACTGAGAAATCGTAACACCCTCTTTAATAGCGGGTAGCAATGATAACTCAGCAAGTCGCTTGGTAGCTTTCTGGAAAAGCCCCTCCGTCCTATCCATAATAAACTCCTTTGCTTGGACTTAAAGAAATGTAGCTATTTTATGATTCAATTTCTTAATAATTGGATAGAAAAAAATTAACCTTTTAAAAAATAAGGATTCAACATTAAGAATTGAGTTATCAGATATTTTTATATATAGGATTCTTTAGTAGTAGGCTCAGCTAAGCAGATTAATAAAATCCACATAGCCGAAATATTTTATAAAAAATAAGAAGTTTAAAAAATAACCTAAATATAGTTCACAAGCGAAAGCTGATTTATTTTGCCAATCGAGCTTAGCATTGCTTGATATTTTAGCGTGAGTTGAGCAAAGTTATTATAAGTATTTGCAATATCAGTATCTATCGTCTCCGAACGGAGGCTTTTTGTATGGACGATAAGAGTCTCAGTGCGCTCAAGCGAATATTTAAAGGCGTTCCCTTGCGCACCATTTTTTGCATGAACTTTATTGATATGGTCACTTAGGTGATCGATTTGAGTCATTCCACCTTGGATTCCCACATTTCGTAGCACATCAGAATACGCACCATCGATCACATCACCAGCGCGATACGTACCAGAACGCACGGCCGATATAATACTATCTAACTGAGAGAAAAAACTTGTATGAGGATCGTCTATCGTTAGAGCATTGTTTGCCTGAAATCTCAGCTGTGAGCCCTCATCATTTATTGGTCTACCAGTGGCTGGATTCATCGTGAAGTTGCTACTATCCGTGTCATACATCATAAAACTCATACGAGTTTCTGAGCGTATCAAGTCCTTAATCTCTAGCTGTCCATGCGAATTTAGTGATACACCGACCTTACCCTCAGACGCACGGAGTAGATTCTCATACGCTGCTTTTCTATCTTGTAGCGTGCCAGCAGGAGCGGTTGCAACTGCATATTCAGCCGTCCCTGCGATATTGCTATGATTCATAGCAATAGATACAATATCCATTAGTTGCTGATAGGTCATATCATCTGCTCTACCTTGCGTAACAGCAGGTGGTGCATCATGTGGATTAAACACAGGAATCGTATCTACGCCATTAATCGTAAAGGTCGTGCCAGGCGGGACGGTATTGCTAAAATTTATCATAATATTGACGTCGATTCCATTCACATCCTTTGCTTTTATGCGGAATGCTTCGCCATGGAGAGATGCACCAGCCACATCAGACAGTCGCGTCTTTGGAGTCGCATAATCATTTGTCTTGTTTATCACCTGTGAGACATTACTAGATAGAATCGCACCGCTCTTGCTAAACGCCACACGGTCATACTCCACCGTGTAATCATTGCGAAATCCACTCACTGCCACACCACCAGCATTAAGGGCAGTAAGCGATATAGAGAAGCTACTATCGCCATCATATGGCGGGTGACGTTGATCATCGGTGCGGTTTAGGACATTTTTATCAGTTACGATTATTTTACCATTTGTCAGCTCAACATCAATATCGCCAGCACCAGCAAAGTTCGCCTTAATAGAATCAATCAAATCCTGAACGGTAGTAGTTGCTGTAATAGCTAAGTTGTAGTTTGCCACCGCAGCACCAGCTGTACCATCTCGATTATTTGCGGCATTTCCACCAATTTGAATATTTGTCACATTCGCACCAAGTATATCAGCTAGACGAGTATTTCTGGTTGCCAAGGAGTTGTCGCTAGCTCTAAATGTGCTAGGAATCTGACTGATTCTATGGTCATAGTAGTCATTTACAGATGATACCTTTGTCGCACTTCTATCCCCCAAAAATGGACTTTGAACATAGTGTTTCACACGTGCTCCATTTTCGGTTAGCTCATCAATGTTATTTACATTTGCATCGCTTGAGACCATATAAAAATCAATATTACTACGCCCAGTCGTCAAATCCTTAATCTGTATTGCACCGTATTCATTTAGTGTTACATCTACGACTTTATTCGTGCTTGTGTTACCAAACTCCCTGCCTATTCTATCTAGTAGATCTTGCACCTTACTAGCACTCTCTTCATTAGTAAATCTGGTTGTAAAACTAAATTTACTCTTAAAAGAACTACCGTCAGGGCGTACACCTTGTAGATAAAACCACTCATCTGGACTATCAGTCGTATCGTCATTTTTATCACCAATTAGATCGCGGAGAGTATCGCTACTCTTTAGATATACTTGTTTGGCAAGATCGGTTTTGTTTAGCTTTGTCATGATATCTGGGTGCAACTTTGTCTGGTTATAGTTTTTTATATTCGTAACAATTACACGACTCTTATCACTATCTTTCCCAGCAAAGAGTTCAGAACCAGTAACATTGTAAGACATGAGATTATTCGAACCGATAAGAGCCTCCAGATGTGCATCATTTCCCTCATACTTCCCTTGCTGCGTAAATGGTCGTTTGGTAACATCAGTGCCAGAAAATATATACTGCCCACCAATAGAGGTGTTTGAAATAGATAACATGTGATCACGAATAGCCTGAAGATCATTTGCCAAAGCCTGAAGTGATGTTGGCGAATGGACTTGGTTTGCCGCATGTGTTAGCTTGGTTTTAAAATTCACCATAGCCTTTGACAGTTCACTGAGTGCGGAATCTGTATTATCAGAGAAGCTCTTTGCACTAGTGCTTAGAGTTTTACTTTGCTCTAGTGTTGCATTCTCATAATCAAGGCGCAATGTCTGGCTAAAAACACTGCTATTTTGGTAGCCAAACTGTATCTTTCGTCCAGACGACATCTGTGTTAGCATGTCATTTAGCTGCGCCTGCCCATCTTGCTGATAACGTGAAAGCGTAAGATATTGCGAGCTATATCCGATTCTCATA
Organism: Wolinella sp.; assembly: GCA_052170135.1. Classification (GTDB taxonomy): domain Bacteria; phylum Campylobacterota; class Campylobacteria; order Campylobacterales; family Helicobacteraceae; genus Wolinella. Next base: position 84,975 of record JBQNBC010000006.1, on the reverse strand, counting down.
TTGCATCCTTGCTGTAAATTCGAGGATTTACAAGCAAAAACAATTCCGCTTTTAGCATATGAGACTGAACTCTATAAAATCGATTCTCATCCTGGTATACCATCAGCACGGATGCTAGAGAGATGCCCCCTAAAACGATAATAATATATCAAAAAGCTCGCAGCAAACAGCACTGCGCTCACGCCATATGCCCAAGCACCAAGAAGCTCAACAAAAAGCCTAAAGCATAACGAAAGCATTAACGTAAGAATCGATATGGCTATAAGCTTGTCAAAGACAATCCTTCTCCCAGTGTGAACAAATCCAACAACTATCATAACTGCCAAAAATGCCCCGCCAAACACCCCTATACTCAGCACATGTCGCGCATGGCTAAAATATGACAACTCAAATAAGCAGCTCACACCAAATAGACCATAACCAAGAGACATTAATAAAAATATAGTGATAAAAACAATCGAATATGGCAAATGCAAAATCCGCTCAAAGCGTAGCCTGTAGTCATTTATACACCCAAGAATCGCTGCCGCACTAGCAAATGCAAGCCATCCAGCCGTACTAAGATCACCAAAAAGCTCACACACACTAAAAAGTAAAATACAAAATACAGCTAGGTTATAGCGAAAAGGGCGCGGCATAAATAGATCTTCAATTCCTCTATCCTCCATGGATTCGTTTATCGCTTCATTCTGCACACGCCTAAGAGCCAGAAGGATAAGCCCCATAAAAGTACCAAGCGAAAGGAAGAGCCACTCATTCGGAGAGATCGTCCCAAACCCAGAAATAGAAGCAAAGAATCCAACCTGAAGCAACGTCAAAATCACAACAAAATAGGCAAGCGATGCGTGTCGTTGCAATGAGTCAAGAACAACTGGCTTAAAAGCCCACATGATAAGAATTACCGAAAAAGAGATGTTAAAAATAGCAGCAGGATATGGCGAGAGAATCCCAACCAACCAAAAACTCACACGCCCAAGAATCCAAAGAATCACCAAATATTGTAGCTTGCGCCCAACAAGCGGGACAGTTCCCGGGAAAAGCTCTGGCACGCCAGTCAGTAAAAATGCTGCAATTCCTGCAAATCCAACACCATAAAGTAACTCATAAATATGCCAAAGCAGTGGCTCACTAAAAGGCGGAATCGGTACCACACCAGCAAAGCTAACTCCCCAAAGAATCGTAATTAGCGCAATATACCAAGGTAAGATCAGAAAAAATGGGCGGAATCCATACGCCCAAAAAGGCGAAATCTCCTCACCAACTGGATAAACTCCATCGTATTTAGATGCTTCAGACATCATCGTAGCTCCCATGTGAAAGTCTGGATAACCCTAGGATCAGAGAGGAGCTTTGCATTTTGCTCCATAAGATACGTCTCGCTGCGCTCCAATGGTGGAATCTCAAGCGAAAAAGTATGGATAATCTCGCCAGGATCAGCCTTGAGCAGGAGAATCTTATCGCTAAATTTAATAGCCTCCATTGGGTCGTGAGTAATTAGAAATAGACTAGATTCTTGCTCTTTTAGATAGTGTAAAAGAATAGTGGCAAGCTCCTTTTTTATCCCAATATCAAGCGCACTAAATGGCTCATCTAGGAATAAAAGACTAGGATTCCCCACGATAGCACGTGCAAAAGAGACACGCTGACGCATGCCGCCGCTTAAATCCTTTGGAAACTTTACAAAATCACGCTCCTCTAATCCAAAAGAGAGTGCGATTCTCCTTGCTCGCTCGACCTTCTCACGATACGGAACAGCCCTGCTCAAAAGTCCCAATAAGATATTGTCAATGACATTTTTCCACGGCAATAAGCGCGGCTCTTGAAAAGCAATAGCACTGTGAGAAAAACGATTCTCAATACCCCCTTCATGTACATCTAAAAGACCTGCACATAGTTTTAAAAGGGTGCTTTTACCGCCACCACTAGGACCTATAATGGCTATCGATTCTCCTTTTTGTAGCTCAAAATTTATATTATGAAGAATCTCGGCATAACCAAAGCGATGCGATAGATTCTTAACTCTCAATCCCTCCATGACTGCACCTCTCGTCTAATTGGCTCCAAAATCACATATTCAATTATCAAAAGTGTCGCAACCATCATACACACAAGTGCCAAAGCACTAGGGGTATCAAGCTGCGCGCGAGCGATGGCTAGCTCAGCACCGATACCATCGCTTGCTGAAAGTAGCTCTGCCATAACAACTATCTTCCAACTCATACCAAGTGCAGCTATATACGATGGGAAAAGATATGAAAATAGATGAGGAAGATAGAGGTGATATAGTCGCTCAAACCACGAAAGCCCGAACGCCTCACACATCTCCTGTGTATCGCCCTCAATGGTGCGACTACCCTCAAGCGCGCCTACAAAGACTATCGGAAAAGAGGCAATAACAACAGTAAAAAGCACAGTCCCTTCGCCAAGCCCAAACCAAATCATCGCAAGCACAATCCATGCAATAGGCGGTATTCCAACAAGAATCGTAACTATTGGACGCGAAAGTAAACTAGCAGTACTGAAAAGCCCGGCAAGAAATCCAAGCGCACTACCAAGCACCAGGGCAAGCAAGAGTCCATATGAGGCACGTTTTAGCGTGAGCGTCAAATGCCCTTGCATACCAGGATCATTGAGCAATGCAACAAGAGTTTTAAACGTCTCTAGTGGAGATGGCAAAACAAGCTCACCATACAAGTGGTATCCGACATCCCAAAGTGAGACAAAAAGAAGAATCGAAGCGACCGATCCCCATCCGCTCCATAGTGTCCATGGGAGCTCACGGAGGATTTTTATCAACATTTTCATGAGTGGATTCCTACATAAACATTAATTGCGAGATCACAACAAGGATAATCATCAAAACAAAAAGCATGCGCTGAAAAGCTATCTTAAACCAAGCATACTGCAAAGAAAGCCGATATACAAAATATGGCGCACTATAAAAGATGACAACAATCAAGAAACCGAGCATCGCTTTAGCATGCAAGAGTATATTACTTGGGTCAAAATAGAGATAATAAAGCCATACGCCACTTATAAGAAGCACAACATTATTGTATACACCAAAGCGACGAGAATAGATCGCCAACAACCCCTCCACCTCGGCAAATCGCTCACCAAGTGGAGCTTTTGCCTGATGGATTATGAGTGTGCGAAAATAGATACAGCCTATAAAAAATATTGCTGAAGCAAGATGGACAATCTTTAATACTGCTAGCATTCCATCACTTGTATGGCTGATAAAACCCATCATCTGGAAGCTTTGAGCCAATCAATTTTGAATCAAAAGATTCGAGCATTTTAAAAAATTCAACGAGATCGTCTTTTGCCTCGCTAACATGGGTGCTACGAAATTGAACATGAGGAATGGAATCGCTTATCGCCTCTTTTGTAAAGACTGTTATATACTTTGCCACGAGTTCACCAGCTGCCACTGGATTATCCTTGTACCACGCAAGTGCCTTTGCATACTCATCTGCGACACGCTTTTTAGCATGCTCTGACACGTGAGACAAGGCTGCAATTCCCGCTTGTGGGATCTCTGGCTTTGTACCAAATAGTCGTCCCCACTCGCTTTGTAAATTTATCGCACGATAGAGGTCTGGTGCGACTAGCTTTAAAGGGAAGCTACCTGTCTTTCTCATGGCCATAGATGTGGCTGGCTCAGCTAACAGAGCATGATCACCACGTCGCATTATCAAGAGTTGAAGTGCATCAGGCGGGCTAGCTACATAGCGTATTTTTATATCTTTTTTAGGATCAAGCCCGACCTTTTTCAAAAGTGCATGAAGAATAATATCCGGCATATCTGCACGAAAAGGGACGATTAGCTCCTTGCCTTTTAAATCTTCGATTCTCTTAATCTCGGAATCGCGGCTGAGTATCTCAAAAATCCCCCACACAGAGACATCGAGCAACTGTACGCCTTGACCCTTATTATGGAGAATTGCAGCGACATTCGTCGGCAATGCGGTAAAATCAACCTCTTTTTGCAAAACTAGCGCGCGCAACTCATCTGGATTATTCCAAAGCTTGAACTCTACACGCTCTGCTATGTCGTTTAGTGCACCACTGTCGATGATTCTCAAAAATGGGTGTGAAACGCTAGCAACTGGGCCAGAGAGAACCAATCTCTCTAATTTCCCATCTGCAAAAAGCGAAACTCCAATCAAGAATCCAAAAACAGCCAAGAATCTAATCATGTTTTAAACACCTTTAAAAGAAGTAGCGCATACCAGCATACATCACGCGACCACGGTCACTGAGGATATTTTCATCTACTTTTGTGCCAGTTACGTTATTCATACCAGCAAATAGCTTATATCGTTTATCACCCTCAAGCGTGTAATCAACAGACAGATCTAAGAATGTATCCGCACTAGCCTCATGTCGTGAGGTAGTATCGTTGAGATTTGACAGCTCATAGTCTTGCTTACCAACATGGCGTATGGCAGCACCAAGCACCAACCTAGGAAGTGGCTCATACTCCGCCTTTAGGCGCACTGTGCGATTTGGTGTCAGGAGCAGATCATCTTTTGTGTCTTTGTTTTCACTCCTTAGCTCCATCCAGTTAAGCGTTGTCTTAAACGTATCTGACCAAGAATAGCCAAGGCTAGTCTCGATTCCCATTGTATAAGAATCGGCAATATTCTCAAAGGTGTAATAAGCTGGTTTTCTTACCATTTCGATTTTATCTTCTATGTCATTGTAAAAAATCGCCACATCATAACTAAATGCGCCATTTTTGCCACCAATCCCAACTTCATAAGCATTTACAAACTCTGGCTTTAGATCGTATGCGCTTCGCTTTGCACCACGGATTACATCAGCTCCAAGCTGCAAGCCAACTGGTGTCTGACGACTCATATATAGTTCACGGATATCAGCCGTGCGATAGCCTTGAGAGAAGCTAGAGCGGATTCTCGCAAAATCGCTCAGTGCGTAGTTTGTACCAATTTTAAATGTTACTTTAGAATCTGCATTTGAAATATCATCATATCTCGCACCAAATAGCCAGCTCCATCGATCGTTTAACTCCCATTCATCTTGCAAATATAATGCTTTATAGTCAACCTCTTTTGTCTCAAATGTGCCAGCTTGATTAAATACTGTCGCATCTCGTGTCTCATCGCGATACTCACCACCAAATGTCAACAGATGAGAATCAAGTGCTAAATATTGCAAGTAGCTCTCGTATGAGACTATCTTGACGTTTGCCTTCATAGCATCACTCTTTGAGGCATCTTGAGATGCATAGCCCAAATCTTCCCAGTAAATAGCTGAAGTGTTGTTCCTTTTTTTATAGCGTGATTGATAGATTCTTCCATGTAGAGTTAGATTTTCGCTTAGATTTGCACGGAAATCCGCTCCGGCATTTACACGATGATTATCATCTTTTGAATTGACCGGGATGTTAAAAAACGGAATCTTATTTCCACCCATGCCATAGTTACTTGGATGGAAGCTACTGATATATTTCCCATCACGTTCCTCTTTTAGGTAGCTCAAATCAAATCCAGCACTAAATGCATCGCTAAAGTCATATTGCAAGCGTGAGTTTAGATTATAGACACTCGCCTCTTCTGTTATCGATTCTTCTATTGTGTAAAAATCAGCTACATTATTTCTGATTTTTGTAGCGATTTGAGCGGCTGGGTGAGTGGCTGGGAGCATGAATTTTGATGGTTTAACTTTACCATTCACTGGATGCCTGCCATAGACATTTGCCACCTTGCTACTCTCCTGCCCTGCGCCCTCTAGGATAGAACCACTAAATGAATATGAGAAATTGCCTTTCTTGCCACGTACATCGATATCAGTGATACCCTCAAATCCTTGTCCTTTGTAGTCTGATTCTCCTCTTATACCAAAACTACCCTCTAGCTCTTTTGTAGGCTTTTTTGTGATGATATTTATCACACCACCCATGGCATCTGAGCCATAAAGAGCACTTGAAGGACCTTTGATAATCTCAACGCGCTCTATCATAGAAACGGGTATCCTATCCAGATCATATGGATTCTTTACCTCACCAGCTAGACGCTTGCCATCAATCAAAACAAGTGTACCACTATTGCCAATACCGCGAATTGAGATTGAACTCTTGTTTTTAGCGCTGGCTGATGGGAATGCGCCATTTTGCAAAATCAGAGAAGGAACCTGCTCAAAAAGCTCTCGTAGTCTTCCTGCGTGACTATTTTCAATCTCATCCTTTGTTATAACTATAACAGATGACGAGACGCCATCAACACGCTTTTCGCTCTTTGTCGCACTTGTGATTGTAACCGTATCAAGTGTCTGACTAGCCTGCAACGCAACGCATGCAAATACGCTCAGATAGATAAACTTTGTCCTCATTCTAAATCCTCCTTGTCCACATTAATTTAGTAATAGAAAGCATTATACAACTTGTTCTTAAAAATTTTGTTGATTTTAATCAATAATTTTTTTTAATGATCTTAAATCCTCTAGCTCCACTATGTACGCACTTAATAAAGCATACAATTTTTGTAAATTCATGTTTTATTTGTCAAAAATAGTCTAAACTTACCAAAATAAATAACCGTGGAATATAAAAATGATAAAGCAAATCCTAATACTTACACTACTTGCAACCATAAGCATGGCAAAGCACGCCCAACGCTGGGAGACACACACAACAATGAATGGTGAAATAAGCGCGCTCTCACTCGATTCTTCGCAAAGTCGCTTGGCAATTGGTAGCTCCCATGGTGAGCTTGCAATTATTAGTGTCGAATCTGGCAAAATATCACTAGAATCGCGTATTTATGGTGCCATAAATTCACTGGCATTTGTCGATTCTGGTGTGCTTATAGGCGAGCAAATAGGTGGCATTTCGCAATGGGATTTAACGACAAATACGATAAAAAAATGGCGAGACCTCCCCATAAATGCGGGCAGTGTAGCCAAGATAGCCACTGATAAAAACAGTGTAGCAGCTAGCCTTTACGGACGAAAACTATGGCTGTTTTTGGACACTAAAATACATGAAACAAACACGAAAGAGAATTTAAGCGCAATCTATGTACACGATGGCAAACTATTTGCACTCAATGTAAACGGGAATCTTCTTAGCTTTTCACACGATTTAAAAGAGAGTGAAATCATTACAAGACACAGTGGAGAAATAGTCTCTAGCACGATGTGTGAAGACAAAATAATAGCAGCAAAATCCAATAAACAAATTATAGATTTTTCACTAAATACTAAACAAACCATCAAACAAATTGGGGTCATGGACTTTGTCATTACTGATCTATCATGCAGCAAGCGCGGAATCTTTGTAGGTGGAAGCAAGGGCGAAGTAGTTCTAATTGGCTTTGATGGAAAAAAGATAGAGCATTTTAACGGACTAGAGGGCGAATGGGTACGTGATGTGGTTGTAATTGGCGAAAATCTAGCAATTGGAATCTCATGGGAAGGCAAGATGATTTTGTGGGAAATTTTATAGAAATCTTATATTATTGATACAAATCAATGAATAAAGCCCTAAACAATGATAGCTTTATACTATTTGAGTTTGTGGAGGATTACGTTGAGGAATACCATCAAAGAGCTTTTTAAAGGGCTGTCAGAATCTGCTATTGAGGAGATTCTCCGCATAGTAAAGCCAAGGCATGTACGCACTGGGGATATTATTTTCACAGAGGGAGAACAGCCAAACAGCCTCTATATACTTATAGACGGCGAAGTGAAAGTTTTCAAGGTTAATCACAAAGGCGATGAAATTATCTTACGTTTCTTTCATCCTGTTCAATTTATCTCTGAGCTTGCTGCATTAGGAGGTTTGCCATTTCCTACATCTGCAAAAGCCCAAAGCGATACAAAGCTCGCCATACTCGATGTTACGCAGTTTAAGGAGTTGATGCATAAACATCTTGGGCTATATGACTTTATGCTTCACTCACTGTGTAAAAAACTCCACTACCACATGAATGTAACAATTACAAAAAGTAGCGAATACGAAGATTCTTGTGCAAAGATTGCACTACTACTTCTAGAGGATTTTAACTCTTTTACTGAAACAAAACATTGGAAAATAGCGCAATCAATAAACATTGCTCCAGAAACACTATCAAGGGTTCTAAAAAGATTTCGCGATGAGGGTGCGATAGGTGGCAAAGGCAAGCAAATTAAACTACTTGATGAAGCTAAGCTAAGACAATATCTTTAGAATTATTTTTTTGTATTGGAAAAAGTTTTTTATTTATAAAAATTATTGTTATTTTAATGATAACTATCAATGCGCAATGTATCTTTTTCTAATAAACTAGTTACGCCAAATTACTAAAAATTAAGGAGTGGGAAATGCAAAGATTATTTAAACAATCTTTGGTCGCCGCTGCTAGCTTATTGGCACTCAGCGCAAGCTCAATGGCATCTGACCTTCAGAGCGTCATGAAAGAGCGAAAGCTAACTGAGAAAGATGTGCTAGCCGCTGCAAAGACCTACCAACCAAGTGGCAGAAAGGACGATTTTGTTGTCTTCTCTTCCGGTGGTCAGTCAGGTCAGATTCTCGTATATGGTGTGCCATCAATGAGAATCTACAAATATATCGGTGTGTTTTCTCCAGAGCCATGGCAAGGTTATGGATTTGACAATGACTCTAAGCGAATTCTACGCTCAGGCGATATACGCGGGCGCGAGATAAACTGGGGTGATACTCACCACCCGAACTTCACTGAGAAAAACGGTGAATACGTAGGGGACTATCTATTTATTAACGACAAGGCAAACCCAAGAATCGCAGTAGTAAATCTCCATGATTTTGAGACTACACAAATTGTCGTCAACCCAATCATGAAGAGCGAACACGGTGGATCATTTGTTACACCAAACACAGAGTATGTTATTGAAGCTAGCCAGTATGCTGCGCCACTAGATCACGTCTATCATCCCATTGAGGAGTATGAGGCAGTTTATCGTGGTGCGGTTACACTTTGGAAATTCGACTATGCAAAAGGAAAAATCGACGAAAAAGCATCTTTCTCGCTTGAGCTACCGCCATACATGCAAGATTTAAGCGACGCAGGCAAAGGAGAATCCTTTGGGTGGGCATTTACAAACTCATTCAACAGCGAAATGTATACCGGGGGAATCGAAAAAGGATTGCCACCATTTGAAGCTGGTATGAGCAGAAATGACACCGACTATATGCATGTATATAACTGGCAGATTCTTGAGAAGCTGGCACAAGATCCGAAAAACTACAAAGTCTATCACGGACATCGCGTAATCTCAATCGAAGCTGCGGTCAAAGCTGGTGCGCTGTTCCTGATCCCAGAGCCAAAATCTCCACACGGCGTAGATGTCAGCCCAGATGGTCGCTATATCATCGTTGGTGGCAAGCTAGATACTCACGCATCAGTATATGACTTCCGCAAAATTAAACAACTAATGGACAAGAAAGAGTTCATAGGTACAGATCCTTATGGGATTCCCGTGCTTGATATGAAGAAGAGCTTGCACGGACAAGTTGAGCTTGGACTTGGGCCATTACATCACAGCTATGACGCACAAGATGGTATTGTATACACATCTCTATATGTCGATTCTCAGGTTGTAAAATGGGACTACAAGAATCTAAAAGCACTTGATCGTGTAAATGTCCACTACAACATAGGACACCTGGACACAATGGAGGGTAAATCTGCGAAGCCAAAAGGCAAGTACGCAATCGCGCTTGACAAGCTATCAATTGATAGATTTAACCCAGTAGGTCCTCTACATCCACAAAACCACCAGTTAATCGATATCACTGGTGCTAAAATGGATCTAATCTATGACATGCCAATTCCTCTTGGTGAGCCACATGATGTCATTAGTATCGCAGCAGACAAGCTAAAGCCACAAGCAACCTATCCAATGGGGACAAACTCGCGAACAGGCAAGCAACATGAAGCGATGACACTAGCGGGGCAAGAACGCATAGAGCGAAATGGTAACGAGGTTAAAGTCTATGGAACGCTAATTAGAAGCCACATCAACCCAGAGCACGTAACTGTAAACAAGGGCGATAAGGTAACTTTCTATCTAACAAACCTCGAGCGTGCACAAGACGAAACTCATGGATTTGCTGTTAGTGGATACAACGTACACGTCTCCATCGAGCCTGGCAAAACAGTTGCAGCAACTTTCACAGCAGATGAAGAGGGGGTATTCCCATACTACTGCACAGAGTTCTGTTCAGCACTTCACCTTGAAATGATGGGCTATCTGTATGTAAAAGATCCAAATAAAAAATATGAGTCTGCGCATGGTGCAAAACTCCAGAAAATGAGCAAAGAGCAACTTGAAGCAGAATACAAAAAGGTCATCGCGACAAACAAAGCGACTGATGATGTCATTCAGAGTGTCGTGAAATTCCTAAAAGAGAAGAATTTCGCAAAATATCCAAAGGTCAAAATTCTAGTCGAGGATGCACTAGACCAATACGGCAAAATTCCTGAGGTTAAGGCAAAGGCAGACGCCGCGTACAAAAATGGCGATACAAATGGTGCGATTCTTTGGGAATATCAAGTATGGCAATATATGGTTAAAACTGCAGACGTTGGCTTGAGAGCGAAAAACAACCTAGCAAAAGAGCTTGCCACTCCTATGAGCCCAGCAGCAGCTAAAGGCGAGGAGGCATACCTAAAAGGTGGATGTAATGGTTGCCACGTTATAGGACAAGTGAGCTCAGGTCCAGACCTAACAGGTGTACTTTCACGCCATGCGGATGCTGAAAAATGGGTTTTTGACTTTATTAAGAATCCATCAAGTAAGTTTGAGGAGGACTATGTGAAAGCGATGATTAACTACTTCAATCTTCGCATGCCAAATCAAAACATGAGCGACCAAGAGACAAAAGATATCATCGAATACCTCAAGTGGGTTGATGAGAACGCAGGGCTATTCTAAGTCCTCAAACTTCCCCTTCGGGGGAATCTCAAAAGCCTTTATCAGATAAGGTTTTTGAGATTACAAAAGGAGCAAGCAATGCAAAGCAACGCTATTGCAAAATACAAAATCTACACAATAATTGTGCTAGTACTAATGACGTTTGGTTTTACGATTCCTACACTTGGTTTCCATGGTATGACAAATAAAATCAAGCAGGGCGATCCGCTTCCGTCATACGTTTACCCACTTTGGGATTTTTACACTTCATTCCACTATAAAAATCATCTAATCCCGGCTGATATAGCAGGCAGTCTTGAAAAAATGGTAGAGAGGCGAGGCGAAATAGGTGTTGCTTCGCTACCTGTATGGTCAGTATCACTAGAAGCTCCAAACTACCCCAAAGCAGCGTTTCCAAATGGAATCCCGGTCTATTTCCATGTCGATGGATATAGTGGCGATGTGCATGAGATGAATACAATAAACCACTATATAGGTATGTATCCAATGGAGCATGGTGGAAATCTAGAGCGTGCGATAGTTCCATATTACCTACTGCTAGCCACTCTTATGATGCTTGGTTTCCTATATTATGATGGCAAGGGAAACTCGCTACTTATGATTCTCCCAACTATTGCACCGGTGCTATTTATTGGGGTGTTTGCCGGCTGGCTATACTGGTATGGACACAATATGCAAGAGTGGGGTGCGTTTAAGATTAAGCCATTTATGCCTACCGTATTTGGAGATGGCAAAGTGGCACAATTTACAACACACTCATATCCTGCTGTTGGCTTTTGGGTGATGATAGCGATGTCAGTTCTATCAATTTTAGCGATCTTCTCAAAGAGACAATATCTAGCACAAAACAGGGATGGAGCGGAGCAGAAGTGAGATTCTTAGCTTGGATTATCATTGCATCAATATCGCTCGCACATGCTTCGATTCTCCAAAATGCGATAGATAGTGCCTCGCCCGGCGATACACTAAAACTCGCCCCGGGAATCTATCAGGGCGCAATCAAAATAGACAAGCCCATAACAATAGAGGGCGAAGGCGAAGGCGTGATAATCCGTGGCAATAGGCATGGAAGCGTAATACATATATTATCCTCGCATGTAACGCTTAAAAATCTCCAAATCGAAGGGAGCGGTAGTGAGCACTCTACGATTGATTCTGGCATTATTGCAGAGGATGTAAGTGAGCTAAAGATTCTCAATAATCGCCTATATGACGTGCTTTTTGGCATTGACCTACGCAATACACACCGCTCTATCGTAAGTGAAAACATAATCACGTCAAAGCCAGTTGATTTAGGGCTTAGAGGTGATGCGATACGGCTTTGGTATAGCCATGATAATCAGATTTTAAAAAACCGCATAAAAGATAGTCGCGACATGGTAGTTTGGTACTCAAGTGGGAATCGTATAGCTAAAAACCATGGCACAGATTCTCGCTATTCACTACACTTCATGTATGCAGGCAAGAATCTAATCGAAGAGAATCTTTTTGAGCGCAATTCGGTTGGAATTTTTTTTATGTATTCATCTGGATCAATAGCTCAAAATAATATTGTACGAAACTCCATAGGTGCATTTGGCGTGGGAATTGGCATGAAAGACACATCAAACTTCACTATAAAAAACAATACCATCATCTATAATGCGCGCGGTTTATATATCGATCAGTCACCATTCCAGCCCGGCACGACAAATCACTACGAAGGAAATCACATTCTCTACAACACAGTAGGAATCCAATTTCACGCTACACAACATAAAAGCTTTTTCGAACAAAACGACTTCAAAGGTAACGTCGAAACAGTCGTGAATGACACACCAGGAACAAAGATCCTGATGAATGAATGGCGCGGAAATCACTTTGATGACTACGAAGGGCTAGATCGCAATAACGATGGAGTGGGTGATGTGCCACATATTCAACGTGCTTATGCAGACAAATTATGGCTTTACTATCCTTCGCTTCGATTCTTCTATGGCTCGACGATTATGGGCGCGCTAAATTTCCTCGCAAAGCTCGCACCATTCTCCGAGCCAGAAGTGCTACTAAACGACGAATCGCCACGCATGAGGATAGATTAATGGATAGACGGAAATTTATATTTTATGGCGTAGGCGGTGCAGGTGCGCTTGGGGTTGGATTCCTCAGCGGTAGCTTTGCGGGAGATTATCTACACTTTGGTAAATCCATCTTAAGACCTCCTGGCGCGCTAAACGAAAGGGAGTTTTTAGCGACTTGCATAAAGTGTGGACAATGCGTCCAAGTATGTCCATACTACTCGCTATCCCTACTAGATATCACAAGTGGTAGCTCACTTGGAACACCGCATATTAATCCAAGGGAGCGTGGTTGCTACCTGTGCGATCTATACCCGTGCGTACTTGCCTGTCCTAGTGGAGCACTCAGTCATGATACTACAGAGATTAGCGACGTTCATATGGGCATGGCACATGTAAAGAGAGCCGATTCTTGTCTAGCGTTGAACCAAGCCACTATAACAAGCCAAAGTGTAGAGAGATTGATTTCACGTAAAACACACAATGATCGCGAAGAATCGGTCGTAAATAAAATTAGAGAATCCATAGGAAAGCCATGTTCTCTATGTGCTGACCTCTGCCCCCATCCCGAGCCATTAAGAGCAATCGCTATGGTCGAGTCTAAAAATGGAGGATATATCCCTGAAATACGCGATGCGTGCGTAGGGTGCGGTGTATGCGAGGAGGTATGTCCTGCTAGCGATGCAGTGATAGTAATGATACCTCGCGCGACATATTCAGAAATTTATGGAGACTAAGCATGATTAAAAAAGTAATATTTTTGGTGATTATTGCTATTGGATTCTTTGGCTGTGACTCACAACAAGAGGTGCAAGAGGTACAAAAAACATCAGAAGTGGCAACAAAAATAGATACAAATGAGCCAAAAATAACAATCCAAAAAGGTGAAGCACCAAAAGAGGAGAATCCGTTTCTCGCTTACAATATTGATGGTGAACGCCAAATACGTGTCGCAGTCAATGGCGAAGAAAATGCCACGACAAAATCTATTGGCGCGCTTGCCTCCGTAAGGAATCCATACGAACGCATAAATACACAATTACTAGAAAAGCGCATGAGCCTTGCATTTATAACAAAATGCTCCGCCTGCCATAATGACTATGCAAATGGAATCATAGGTCCATCCCTGCTAAAGAAAAGCGATACAGAGATTTTTGACAAAATCATCGCTTACCGCACAAAAAAGGAAACAAACGTCCTCATGCGAGAGCTAGTAATGCAAATGAGCGAAGAGGAGATTCTCGCCATTGCTAAGGAGATTAGTCAATTCAATGAACAATTTAGGAGGCAAAAATGAAATTCGGACAGATAGTAGCACTAACACTTGGCGGTGTCGTCATAGCATTGATGGGATATGTAGCAATTAGCGGTACAAGCGCAACACCAAGCGAAAAACCAAGCTTATCGCCACAGCCACAAGTTGCGATTCCTTCAAAGAACATAAATGAAGAATCCAAAACAAATGAAAAAAGCCAAAATGATGAGCTAAAGAAAATCCGCGAACTCGAAGAGAGTGTAAAAAATAGAGATATGGAGACTAGTCATCTATACAAAGTCCGTTGTGCCTCATGCCATGGCTACTCAGGCGAAGGAAGAATCGCACCAGCGTTTGATGGCAAGAGTGAAGAGGAGATTCTTCTAAAGCTTAGAGATTACAAAGAAAACAGAGTGCCAAACTCCCTAATGGAAGGACTGCTAACAAACAGTACGGATGAAGAGTTGAATATGCTGGCTAAAGAGATTGCAGGATTTGCTAAGTAATGGATAAATACACAACGCGCACGACCCTCTCAAGTGTCGGATTCTTTGACACGTTCATCTCCACGACGCGCACAGGCAAAAAATATCCAAGTCTGCGCGCATGGCGATTTATCGTTGTTATTGGCGTACATCTGCTGTTTTTGCTCTCATACTACGTGGATATTCAAATCGTAGAGGGCTCTATTAGCGGCTCTAGATTGTTTGGATTCCATCTTGCTGATCCATTCATCACACTAGAGGTTATTGGCGCGTATCGTGAGCTACCAATCAATCTACTAATAGGCGCGCTAACCATTGGTGGCTTTTATCTATTATTTGGCGGACGGGCATTTTGCTCATGGGTCTGTCCATACGGCATCATCGGCGAGATAGGCGAGAAAATCCACCAAACGCTAATTTCAAAGCGTATAATTAAAGAGCATACATTTAATCGAGCGTGGCGATATCTATTTTGGATATTTTTTATCTCGCTCTCATATTTTGGTGGCTTCCTTGTTTTTGAGCTTTTTAACGTAGTAGGAATCCTATCGCGCTTCATAATATATGGCTGGAGCGTAGCAATATCATGGGTGGTGGCAGTGCTACTTATTGAGATATTTTTTTCCAAGCGAGCATGGTGCCGCTATGTCTGCCCTCTAGGTACTACATACACGATAATAGGCGGTGTAAGCGCGATAAAAGTCGCATGGAGCAAGGATAGGTGCGATCACTGTGGTGCATGCATTACGGTTTGTATCGTCCCGCATGTGCTAGAGATGACAAAGAAAAAAAATGAGGCAAGCGCAGCTGATTGGCACAGCATAAATAGTGGTGATTGCACGCTTTGTGGACGATGTATCGATGTCTGTCATAGCGATGCACTTGGCTTTCAGAATAGGCTTAAAAAACTACTCTAAGGAAAAAGGGTGATAAAAATCTCAGAAGTTACTAAAAAATTTGGCTCACAAGTGGTGCTTGATAATGTCTCGCTAAATATGCGACAAGGCGAAAAGCTCCTAATCGCTGGGCAAAATGGAGCTGGCAAAACAACTCTCATGCGAATTATTTTAGGCGAATACAGAAGCGACAAGGGTAGCGTAAGAATCGCTGACTTTGACCCACTTAAAGAGAGAGGGAAAGCACTTTCCAAAATAGCATTCGTCCCACAGACGCCACCACCACTAAAGCTCACACTAGAAGAGCTAGCTTATTATGTGAGTCGTAGTTGCGGTATCGATTCTCAACAAATATGGAACATGGCCGAGTCGATGGAACTGGAATGGAAGAAGAATCTAAAAAAGACATTTTTCAAGCTATCTGGAGGCATGAAGCAAAAACTCCTAATTGCAATTGCGCTTAGTCGCGACAGTGATATTTTGATGTTTGATGAGCCAACGGCAAATCTCGATCCGAGCGCACGAAAAAATTTCGATGCACTAATTAGAAATGTAGCAAAAGATAAGACGTTGATATTTATCTCGCACAGAATTCAGGAAGTGGAAGGAATCGTGACACGAATGGTCGAGATGGATCTAGGAAAGGTAGTAAAAGATGAAAAAATTTAGCGCATTAATATTTGCCATGCTCTTTTTGCTGGGATGTGGTGAGATGGACACAACAGCTGGCAAATTACATCTAGATCGCGATGTGTGCGAACGATGCAAGATGATAATAAGCGAGAAGAATCACGCGCTTGAAGTGATAAACAAAAGCGAACGCAAACGTTACTACTTTGATGATATCGGCTGTCTAGCCTTGTGGGTGCGCGATAATAAAATATCTTGGATTCCTGAGGCTATTATATATGTTGGTGAATTCAACACTGGCGAGTGGATAGATGCCAAAAGCGCACTTTGGGTAGAAGGGCACACTACCCCTATGGCATTTGGCTATGCAGCATATGCACAGCAAAAACGAGAATCCATCGCCTCAACAGGTAAAAAAATCTATTCATTTGAGCAAGTAATGGAAAAAATCGCGCAGGAAAAAGGGTACTAAGATGAAGAATCTCATGCTAATTGCTTGGCTTGATCTAAGAGAATCTTTTCGCTCACGATGGTTTTTGGTCTATTCCATTGTATTTGGCGGTGCTGTCGCGCTATTTTTTCTCGCAGGCGTAACAGAATCCCGCGTTCTTGGCTTTAGCGGACTTAGTCGCTTGTTGTTACTTTTTATACAAGTTTGTGTCGTGATACTTCCGGTTTTTATCCTTATGAGCACGGTGCGTGCGATAGCACAGGATAGAGATAGCAACGTGCTTGAATACCTGCTTTCCTTTCCCGTTTCGCTACGTGATTACTACTTTGGCAAATCACTAGGGCGATTAATCACAGTCTTTGTCCCTGTCTTTGGCGCGCTTGTATTGGCACTTGCTTGGGGTGCTATCAAAGGAGCTCAGATTCCTTGGGCGATATTTGTATTTTATATTTTACTGATGTTTGCACTCTCGTTTAGCTTTGTTGGTATTGCCCTTTTCATCTCAAGCCTAGTAAAATCACAAGAAATTGCGCTTGGCTCGGCATTTTTTATCTGGCTTTGCCTACTTGCATTCATCGATATTTTATTAATTGGCGCGATGATGAGAAACGCCTTCCCAGAGGAGGTAATTTTTGCAATCGCACTTCTAAATCCAATACAAGTCTTTCGCGTTGCAGCCATGGCGATTTTTGACCCAGAGATGTCCGTCATGGGCAGTGCAGCATACTTCATCTTAGATGGATTTGGCAAGGTTGGATTCTCGATATATTCTGTCATTTACCCAATATTTTTAGGAATCGCATGGCTATTGGGCGGATACTTCATCTTTAAGACAAGGGATCTAGTATGAAAACTATCTTGCTTCTACTTTTTGGTTTTGGTACGCTGCTGGCAGAGATTAGCGCGATAGATGTGGATAGCTGGCTAGGCGATAGCAATGCAACTTGTCAAATCAAGTATATAGACACAAAAAAATATCCAAAATGGCGCGCGGTAATCGTCTACAAAGATGGCAAGAAGGAGCTTTTTAGCTCACCAAAATCAATGCTACACTACTTCTACTCCAAATCGTATCAAAACTTTTCAGGTGTAAAGAATCTATATGTAAGCGACTATAACTCTGGAGATTTAATTCTCGCAAGTGATGCATTTTACGTCTTTGGTAGTAGAATCGTAAGCATGTCTGGTGATGACTTAATCCCATTCTCCACCAAAGAAAGTGCAGAAAAATTCAGTCAACAGTGGTCTGGCAAGCGCATTTTTGAGTTTAGCAATATCACAAAAAAATTAATCGACTATCTTGAGATGTAAAATGGAGAGGCGACGATTCCTGATCTTTTGTAGCATTTTTAGTGTATTTGGCATATCTGGCTGCGAAGAAGATGAACACAGATGTGCACATTGTGGCATGGCTATTACAGAACAAAAATACCTAGCAACGGCTATCGATTCTTCTGGCAAAAAGTACTTTTTTGATGATTTTGGCTGTATGATTTTATACACACAAAAACTCAAAAAAGAGTGGAAAATGTCTGTCTATGCGCAAGATTCCAAAAAGATGATTGATGCAAGGAACGCGTGCTACTCGCGCACAGAAAATACGCCAATGAAGTACGGCTTTGGGGCATATGAGATGGCAGGCGATTCTACATGTGTTAGCTTTGATGTGGCTAGCGAGGCGATGCTAAAAGGTGAAACAATGGCAAATCCACTATTTCGCCATGTATTACAAAAAGAAATAGGACGATAGGCTATTATCAAGTTCATCGCGCTAAAGCTTGCCAAGCCAATACGCATGCTTTAGTGTAATTAAAATTACGATTAAGCGTGTTTGATTTCCTAAAAACAGTTTTAAAATTGGAACTTGCAAGTACGACAGAGAGAATTTATAGCGACTTTTGAAGAATAGATAGAGTGGCGATCTATCAAACAGTCGATTCAACCGCCACTCGAGGTTTGGCACCAACTAAATTGTAGCAAATTAGAATCTAAATATCAACAAGCATAAAGAATCTATATCACTAGCAGGAATCCAAAGTTAATGCTTCTCGCCAAGACAAGATAGAAAAAATGCGGAATCTGGAATGCTAATTGCTTATTCTAGCACGAAAATTTGCACCTCAAAGGATAGAGAATGAGCAGTATCTTCAGCTATAGTCCAGCGCGAGACATCGCCCACAAGGCACTTGATTATCGATCATTGCGACAAGATATGATCTCCTCAAACATCGCAAATGTCGATACTCCAATGTATCGTCCGCGAGATATTAGCTTTGAAGAGACGCTCGCGGCAGAGAGCCAAAAGCTATTCTCAGCAGAATCAAACAAAAAACTAGCACTTGGACAGACAAATAGCGTGCACTTTCCAGCGCTTGAAGAGCTCGATTCTTCACGCGGAACTATATTCTTCCGCGATGGACACATGGCCAGAAACGACGGGAATAGCGTGGATTTGGACGTAGAAAGTAGCGAACTTGGTAAAAATGGCGTAATGTATCAAGGAATTATTGGATCGCTTAAAAAACATGGTTCAATATTTTCATATGCACTAGAATCCAGCAAATCGCTTTAATAATCAGGAGTAGAAAATGGCATTTCTATCAAGCTTTGACATTAGCGGATATGGTCTCTCAGCACAGAGATTTCGAGTGAATATGATCTCATCAAATATCGCAAATGCCAACACAACACGTACAGACGAAGGTGGTCCATACCGCAGACGTGAGACCATCTTTAAGGCATTTGATTTTGATAAAGTCCTAAATGATAAGCTAGGAAATGGCAACAATTTGCTAAAATACGAAGATCCACTAAGCGAGGAAGAGTTTGGACTTGAGCCCAAGCCTTCAATTATGAGCGTTTATGTAGATAAAGTAGTGAGAGATGATAGTCAGCCAAGGCTAAAATACGAGCCTTCACACCCAGATGCAAATGCAGAAGGTTATGTGGCCTATCCAAATATTAATCCTGTTGTGGAAATGGCCGATTTAATAGAAGCCACTCGGGCATACCAGGCGAATGTATCTGCATTCCAAAGCGCAAAGAATATTGCAAATACCGCGCTAACTATGTTCCAGGCGTAATGTTTATTTAAGGAGTAGAACATGACAGAGGTTAATGCTTTCAACAAGATTTCAAACCTTACATTATCTCAGCCCTCTTCAGTCACCACTAGTGCAACATCTGAGGGGCGAAGTTTTGCCGATGTTCTAAAAAACTCCATTGATGAGGGCAATAAACTTCAAAAAGAGAGCGATAGAGCATTAGCAGATGTTGCTAGCGGTCAGATTAAAGATTTACATCAAGCGGCTATTGCTATTGGCAAAGCTGAAAACAGTATGAAGCTAATGCTAGAAGTGCGAAACAAAGCAATAAGCGCATACAAAGAAATCTTGAGGACGCAAATCTAATACCATCTGCCTATGGAGCAATACGCAAAAGCTAGTAAAATACTTGTCCTGTTTGCTGGATTGCTTGTAGGCTTTTTAATATTTCTCTCCACAATTTACTACACAATCATCAATGAACGCAAAATCCCTACCTTGCAAGCAAAAAAAGTTGAAAGCGCAATTAGAGGTGCAATCTACAGCCAAGATGGATTCTTGCTAGCATCAAGTAAAAAACTATACAAAGCCATAGTAAATACACACAATATTGATCCAGACAAGCGTGAACTTTTTATCAATCTATTTTCCATCTATAGCGGAATCGAACGTGCAGAAATCATCAAGCGTCTAAAGAAAGAGGGTAATATCGTACTCTCGTACAATATCGATTCAAAAAGCGCGGCAAACCTAAAACAACTAGCCTACAAGCTTAATACTTACAGCGTATTTCGCGAATACGAAGACAAAAGCGGGCGTGTATTCAAGCATGGACTGTCGATTCTTGAAAGCGGGGAGAAGCGCGACTACCTGCATGATAACTCACTTGAGCCACTAATTGGCTATATTCAAAAGAGCGAGGATAAAGACACAAAAATTACGCGTGTAGGCGGAGTTAAAGGCATAGAAAAGAGCTATGACGAGCGACTAGAGCCAGTCAGCGATGGACTTATGCGTGGCTCGCGTGATATTGGATTTAATATCATCTTAAATAAGGATTCTCTCTTTCGAGAGCGACTTGATGGGTATAGCGTCGCACTCAGCGTACCGCTAAAACTACAAAAAAAGGTCGAAAGAATCGTAGACGAGGCGAATAAAAAACTAAAAGCCAAAGAGATAGTCGTTGGGATCATGGAGGCTGAGAGCGGAAAAATTTTAACACTCGCGAGCACAAATCGCTTCAACCCAAACTCAATAAAACAAAAAGAGTACAAGTTTCTAAACAACTCAGCTATAGAATACTCCTTTGAGCCAGGTAGTATTATAAAGCCACTCATATTCGCACTACTCCTAGAACAAAAGCTAATCCAGCCGCACCACGCCATCGAGCTACACAACGGTAGATATAAAATCAAAAACTTCATAATCACAGATACGCACAAAATGGAGCGCTCCAGCATAGAAGATGTGCTAGTGTACTCAAGCAACATCGGTATGGCAAAACTAGCCCAACTACTAAGTCCAACAAACTACTACAACGGGCTACGACTATTAGGATTCTCCGAACCAACAGGAATCGATCTCCCATATGAAAAGAGCGGAACAATCCCAAGTGTCAATATGCTCCGAGATGAGCTATATAAAGCTACCGTATCTTACGGCTATGGTATGCGCTCTACTTTTATCCAAATGCTAAGCTCATACAATGTCATAACAAATAATGGAGTAATGGCAACGCCATACGTCGTAGAACACATCATTGATTCAAATGATATTCGCTACAAAATCAAACATGAAGAATCAAAAGCAATCCTCTCTCCTGATACCACATCGCGTCTACGCGAAATGCTGATAAAAATAGTTGATCGCGGTACCGGAAAGGGTGCAGCGGTAAATGGCATCACTGTCGGTGGCAAGACAGGAACAGCTCACATAGCCAAGGGCGGAAGATATGTAAACATGTACAATAGCTCGTTTTTTGGCTTTGCCACCGATTCTCAACGTAAGTACACTATAGGTGTTGTGGTTTTTGAGCCTGATGCAAGCGAAGAGTATTTCGCATCACGAACAGCTGTACCGATCTACAAGGACATAGTCGAGCTACTCGTGCAAGAAAAGTATCTAAATCGAAAAGAGTGAAAAGAATCCGAGCATACCTAAACCACATAACAACTCAATTTAATTCAGCACGATTCTTATTAAAATTAGCATGAGCCTCTACAAGAATAAATTTAGTTTCATACTTCACGCACAATAGCCCACGAAGGCAAAATCATGTCTAAGGCCTAAACTACCTCTAGCACAAGCAAAGAATCCATGCTAGCAAGCAGGTCAAAACGGACTTAAATTATCTACTGAAGCCCTTGGAAATATCATGAAGATACCTCTCTGTGTCAGTTTGTGGTGTACGCTGGCGACCACTATCATCTATAAAAAGATTAACATTTGCACTACTCACCTTTATTGTATATGCAACAACAAAAAGCATTACATATATAAAAAGTGCGAATGTAGCGGAGGGGATGAGCCAGTTTTTCATATCCATGTAGGAATCTCGCCATTTTGGGGTTTTGATGACCTAAATTATATCATAGTTTAAACTCTACTTATTTTTGCCTCTGATATAATCAAAATAGAGCTCACAATTTGCCTCTTGCGCCTGTGCTCCTCCCGTGTGTGGTGGTCGCCTAGGTGTGATTTTGCATACGATTAGGGAGATAGATGAGAGGATTGCTACTCGCTTGGCTTTTTGGTTTGTCGCTCCTTTTTGGTGCAATAGCAGAGGAGCAGACGTGGGAAAAAGGCGAGACATTTCTCATATTTCTAGAAAAGCATAAAATACCACTAAATCTATACTACTCGCTGTCCCCAGAGGACAAGGAGCTAGCTGCTGAGATATACAGCGGCGTTCGATTTCATATTTTGCGTGATGAGCGTAGCAAAGATCTACTTCAAGCCTTAATACCAATCACAGAAGATAGCCAAATCCACATCTATAAAGATGGCAACACCTATGGCATTTCCATTATTCCCATCAGCTACTTTGAGATGAGCCAATCACTGGTGCTAGCCATGCAGTCATCGCCATATCAGGATATATTAGAGGCGACTGGCGACTATGCGTTAGCTGGCGAGTTTGTAACAGCATACAAAAACAGTATAGACTTTCGCCGTGAGATTAAAAAAGATGATAAGCTCGCCGTAATCTATGAACGCAAATATCGCCTTGGCAAGCCATTTGGTGCACCAAACCTAAAAGCCTCTATGGTCGAAACGCGAGGCAAACAAAATTTTATCTTTCAATTTAAAGATGGGCGCTACTATGATGAACAAGGACATGAAATGGCGAGCTTCCTACTGACTACGCCACTAAACTACACAAGAATCTCCTCTCGATTCTCCACGGGACGACGACATCCGATTCTTGGTATTACTCGCCCGCATCTTGGTGTGGATTATGCCGCACCAAAAGGTACTCCAATAAAATCTGCTGGGGATGGGAAAGTTACTTTTGCAGGCACAAAAGGTGGCTATGGAAAGACACTAATCATATCCCACAGTGATGGATACAAAACGCTATACGCACACCTAAATGGATTTGCCAAAGGTATCCGCGCCGGATCAAACGTCAAACAAGGCACACTCGTCGCTTATGTTGGCAATAGTGGACTTAGCACTGGTTCTCATCTACACCTAGGTCTATACAAAAATGATAAGGCCATAGACCCGCTTAAAAGTATAAAAATCACAAAAGCCGCTCTCTCTGGCAAAGAACAGCATGAATTTATCAAATTCACACAAGACTACAAAGCCTTAATACAAAACGGAATCGCTAGAGGCTCACTACCACACATTGGTAATGCGCCTCTATTTTTAATGAAAAATGAAACCACATCGGAGCTTTCACAATGATTGAAAACATACGCTTTGGCGAGTGCTTGGATTCTGCTTACGTGCGCCCTAAACGCGTCTACTACACTGAACAAGGAATTGAGAAAAGCTGGGATATCATCGAGGCTCACGATAGCGTGAGTGTGCTACTTTTTCATCGCCGAAGGGATGTCTTTTTAGTGGTGAAACAGTTTCGTCCTGCTGTATTTTTGAAAAATGGTGAGGGCTACACATACGAGCTATGCGCAGGAATCCTAGATAAAAATAAAAGCCTAGAGGAAACAGCAAGCGAAGAAGTGTATGAGGAGTGTGGCTATCGTGTCGCACCAGAGGATCTTTTGCACATCAACACATTCTACACTTCAGTTGGCTTTGCAGGTAGCCGTCAAGCCCTCTACTATGCCGAAGTGGATGAGGATAGCCATATCGATAATGGCGGAGGAATCGATAATGAAAATATCGAAGTGATAGAGATTCCCCTTAAATACGCACGCGAGTTTATGCTTGATGATAGCAAACCAAAAACTCCAGGACTTCTATTTGCCTTTATGTGGTTTTTTGAACGTCATGTAAAATAGCAAAATTCGCCCTGCTTACTAGGATTCCCACAAGAATAACTCTCCTCGATTAAGCATTTTTGTTTTCCGCCGATAGTAGTCAAAACTAAAACGCAAAGGAAAACTATGAATAGTTTACGCCTTACGCAATCTTCTCTATCGCCATTTCAGGAGATTTTGCAAAAAGTGATGCAAGGACGCAACGAAAAACAAGATGAGTCAACAATGCAAAGTACACGCCTATTAGATGAGCGCGAAAGCAGTAGTGGTGTGCAGAGTACTAACAGTACTAGCAGTAGTCTAAACACATCAGGAATCCAAATGCGCGTGTTAAATGCGGCACTTGAACGAGTAGCACAAGTCAAAAATGAAATGCTAGCAGAGTTTGACAAGCTCTTTGGAACAAGAGACGGAGCTATGAGTGCTACATCTGGCAATTCTCCAGTGCCCGCACGTGAGATGTCTCTCAGCGAAGCACTAAGCACCATGGAATTGGTCACAAAACATGGATACGGGGCAAACGCACTCCAGATTGCCGAAGAAAATTTTCGCCTGAGTCAACTTGGAACAAATGGCAATGACACTATTTTTAGCCTCATGCAATCAAGATCGATATCTTTTGAACTAAGCTCAACACTCCGTGACAACAGTACAGGCAAAGAGCAGAGCATAAATATCAAGCTCACAATGCAAGAGAGCTTTATACAAACGCTCAGAAGTAGCTCTAGTCTCGACTCTAAAGGCGTCGATCCATCAGAAAAACTCAAACTAATCGATCCGCTAGTAATCGACTATGAGGGCAATGGTACAGAGCTAAATGACAAGAGCTTTAGTTTTGATCTTGATTCTGATGGCACACCAGATCAAATCTCTACACTGAAGCGTGGCTCTGGTTTCCTCGCATTGGATAAAAACAATGATGGAAAAATTAACGATGGAAATGAACTATTTGGCACAAAAAGCGGAGATGGATTTGCTGATCTCGCCTCATATGATCTAAACAAAGATAACAAAATTGACAAAAACGATGCTATCTTCAACAAGCTAAGAATATGGTCACCAGATGAAAATGGCAACGCGCGCCTAGTCACACTAGGTGAGGCTGGAATTGGCGCAATATACTTAAATGCACGTAAAAATGAGCAGATTATGCAAGGACTAAATAGTGGGATTCTTGGTATTAAGCGCCAGAGCGCAACATTTGAGCGAACAAATGGGAGCAAAGGTGAAATACACCATATTGACTTTGCAAAACTCGACGAGAACAGACAAGGACAGACCGCAGCTATGCGTAATCACCACCTCTCTGCCTACGCAAGTCGTAGTAGCGAGAGTGTACAAAACGAAAGTATAAAGAATCGCGAGAATGTGAGCGAAAAGGAGTTGCTTGATTTGCGATTTAATGAAATGTGGCAAGCACTTGAACGCAGCTTGAGCCTTGGCAATGACTTTAGCCTGCTAAATGATAAGCTTTTCAAAGGGAAACTTGCGGAGCTTGGGGCAAGTCATATCGACACAAGCCACCTAGGGCGCGCACAAAGTCTACTTAGATAGATACTAACCGTGGGAGCTCTTGCCGCCCCCCGGCTTTTATATTATATGTGGCGCTTTGCGTTTAATTATAAACTAATGCTACTTTAAGCTTATACGCACCTCTATTTCAGCGATTTTTTCTGCACTTAGCTCGCCAGACATATCGATTATATTTAGTTGTGCAAGTATAAGCACATAAGCTGCATCAATGATGTCACGGCGCACTTGATGGAGCTTTGCACGTGCTTCAAGGAGGTCAATTAGGTGCTTAAGTCCCTTTTCGTATCCTTGTTCAATAGATGAAAGATACAAAAGCGCGGAAGCTTCTGATTCTCGCATTGCTTTTAACTTTTCAATACCAAGTGCACGATCGGCAAGATGCTGCTCTAGCTTAAGCTTGGTGCTCTTTTTAACATTCTCCAATTCTTTGATAGCTGCACTCTCTAAAAGTTTTGCTTCCTTAATTCTTGATTGAGTTACTCCACCAGAGTAGATAGGAAAGTTAACCTCAATAAGCGCACGAGAATCGTACTCCCTAAGTGATGGATCTTTTGTATCTGTTTCGCTACGTGTAATCCTCAAATCCACTTTTGGATAGTGCTCATATTTGCGAATTTCAATCTCCTTACTTGCAACTTTTAATGCCATTTCTGCAACTTTTACGCTTGGGTTTTCCGACAACTTATCATCCCATGTCTCTTCCACCAGCACAAGCGCATCAGGATTAATGGCACTCAAATCCACATCAAGCTCACCATGTATGCTCTCCCCTATCATATACTCTAATGCAAGCTTCGCTGTGTTGTATCGCTGCTTTTCCACTAATGCCTCAGCGCGCGAACTATCAAAATGAACTTTCGCCTCCAATACGTCCATTTTATTACTAAGACCAAGCTCCAACATACCAGATAACTGACGATACTTTGCCTCGTACGCTTCTGATTGCGCTTGTGTCAGCTTAATATTTTCAAGTGCTCGTGCAAGATCAAAATAAGCCTTTGCTACGTCAATCCCAAGTGTATTCGAAATTCTTTGATGACGATACAAAGCTTCCTTTTTACGTATCTTTGCCTGATCAATCCCACTCCAAAGCTCTGGGCGATATATAGGCATATATGCTGATATTGAGTAATTTTTGTATGGTTCGCTGACTTCACTCGTGTTGTAATTTGGCTGATATTTATTTTGTCCGGCTGATGCGTTTGCTTGTAGCTGCGGATAAAGGCGCGATTTTGCCTGATTCACCTGTTCATCCACTGCCTCTGTACGAAACCTTGAAGCAACAACTGTTGCTTCATTGTCAAGTGCCTTTTGATATGCCTGACTTAAGCTTAGCGCACTCGATTTCTGCCATATTAAAAGTGCTATAAAGCTAAAAAATACCCTATTCCTCACGGAGCCCCTTTATAAACATATTTTTAAATGGCTTTATCATATATTGTAGTAGCGTACGCTTACCAGTAAGAATCATTGCATCAGCTGGCATACCTGGCATGATTTGCAAATTATGTCTCTCTAGCTCCTTAATTCCCTCCGGCAACAGACGAATCTTCACACTATAATAAAAACTATTTGTAGCTTGGTCATAGAGAGAATCCGCACTCACCTCAATAAGCTCACCAATAACTGGTTTTATTGATTTAATATGGCTAAATCCAGAAAACAGCACCTCAGCTCGTAAGCCATTGTGTACATAATTCACTTCATTTATAGCAACTTTTCCATCGATGATCAGTCCTGCAGTGTTAGGCACTATATCCATTATTGCATTGCCTGGAGATATTACCGCGCCTATTGTATGAATCTTCATATTCACAACTATTCCATCTACTGGCGAACGCACATCACTCCGCTCAATCACATCAAGCAACGACTCGATTCTCGCTCTGTACTCAAGGGCGCGTCGCTCCATATCACTAAGCTCAGCTAATACTTCTTTTAAAAAATCCTGCTTTCGTAACGTATTTTGCGTCTTTATCTCAGTAATGTGGACTTGCAATCTGGATATATCTGACTTTATACTGGCAATTTCACCCTCAACCTGTGTCTTTTCGCGTGTGACATCTCTTAAGCGCATCTTGTCAATTAGTTGCTGTTCATAAAGCTTCTGCCACTCCTTCACCTCCTCTGTATAGGAAATTAGCAACTCCTCACGACTTTTTAGCGTCGCTTCTAGACCATTTACTTGATTTTGTAACTGCTCGATTCTTTGCTGCATTACATACTCTTCGTCCTGCAAAGCTTTTTTGCGAGCATTAAATTCACGTGTCTGCTGCTCTATCATCTGCTTAACAAAAAACGCTTCACTAGCAATCAACTCAGGTGCAAATGTAATTTTCACATCTTTATCGCGTTCAGCCCTTAGGCGGGATATCCTGGCCAAGGCCTCCAGATGTTGGACATTGACTATCTCCAGTTCTGAACGCATACGCGTTGTATCAATTCTTATTAACGGCTGATTTACAGAAACTTTGTCACCATCTTTGACAAGAATCTCAGATACTATTCCACCCTCTAGATGCTGAATAACTTTGCGATTTCCCTCTGCTATTACTTTTCCTGTTGCTGGCACTGCACTCGAGAGCGGTGCAAGTGCCGCCCATATACCAAAAATAGAGATAAACAACGTAAGCACAATAACACTAAGTGCGCGATATGGACGGTCATTAGAGTGTCTCGCCTCTATTGATGTCTCTTTAATGAGGACAATTTCATCTTTTTTCATAGTCCATCCTTATGCTCTGTTAGCGCTATTTGATAGCGAATCTTGCTGATTTTGCGCTGCTAAAGCTCTCAAAATATCATCTTTACTACCATAGGCTTGTAAAATACCATCTCTTAGGAGCGCAATCTTATCTGCTGCATTCAAAACGGCCATTCTATGTGTTATTAACACTACGGTAATACCGCGTGCTTTTAGATCAAAAATGGCCTGCAAAAGTGCTCGCTCTCCCGTGTCATCAAGATTTGAATTTGGCTCATCTAGCACGACTATTCTAGGAAATGAATAGACAGCTCTAGCAAGTGCTATACGCTGCCTCTGCCCTCCGCTTAACGCTATACCGCCCTGCCCAATGGGCGTATCATACCCTTTTGAAAATCTCAAAATCATCTCGTGAACACCAGCTAGCTTTGCCGCCTCAAGCACCTTAGAGGAATCGACTTCGCCATATCGTGCTATATTTTCTGCAATCGTTCCATCAAAAAGCTCAATATCCTGTGGCAAATACCCTATATACTGCCCTAATTCTACTCGATTATAGTGTCCAATTTCTGCACCATCTATACGCACTTTTCCTATGAGTGGTTTCCAAATTCCAAGCATTGCACGCGCAAGTGTAGATTTACCCGCAGCGCTTGGACCAATAATGCCGACTACTTCTCCAGCTTTTATAGATATAGAAAAGTCACGAATTGATGGTTGTTTAGCCTCTGGCGGAATTACCGAAATTCCCTCGATCTGTATAGAACCATTTGGAGCGGGGAGCGACATAGGCTCAAGCGGTAATGGTGTCTCACGTAATAGCTCACCAAGCCTATGATAAGAATCGCGTGCGGATACAAATTGCTTCCATGTATTTGTAAGCAAATCCATAGGCGCAAGCGCACGCCCCATGATAATAGAGCCAGCAATCATCATACCAGGGGTCAGCTCCGCCTTTACCGCAAGATAACCACCAAGACCTAGTATGAGCGATTGAAAAAGCATGCGCAGATTCTTACTTAAAGTCGACCAAATACCAGCCTCATCGCTTGCGCGTGTCTGCTTGTCCAAAAAATCCATATGCTTTTCCATCCACCGCTTATGAATACTATCATGCATACCCATTGCCTCGATAACCTCGCTATTTCTAAGGCTTGAATCTAAGAAACGTGCGGAACTCTGGTAGATTTTATTTGATTGCTCGAGCCCACTTTTTGTACGCCATTCATTAATTAATGTCAACGTTAATATCACAATTGCAGCAAAAATAGCAAAATAACCAAACCACATGTGAAACATAAAAAGAATAGTCATATACACAGGAATCCAAGGTAGATCAAAGAAAGCAAAAATTGGCGTACCTGTCATAAATTGGCGTACCTGAACAAGATCGTTTAATGGCTGTGTAGTAGCCTGACCTGGATGACGATTTGCTAGAAAGAACATGGCTTGAAATATACGCTCACGAAGATGATTGTCTATCTGATTTCCTACACGTACGAGTATCCTGGAACGAATAAACTCCATAACGCCCATAAATACAAAAAGAATCACCATAATAAGCGTTAACATAAACAGCGTCTCTAGACTTCGACTAGATATTACCCGATCATATAGCTGAAGCATATACAAAGATGGCACCAACATGAGGAGATTTATAAAAAAGCTCACCACGCCAGCATAATAAAAGGAGCTCTTGCACTTCTTTATGGTAACAAGTAACTCATTGTCTTGCTGAGACATTTACATTCCTTAATAATAAAAGTTTTGTTAAGCGTATAAATACTAGAGCGTAGATTCTATCAGAAAGTGGCTTTGCAGGTACTTTACACACAATACAAGAATATAGCAAAACGATACTCTACAGCCCACCAAAATTAATTGTATCGCCACTATTTAAAAATTCCAAATCCAAATCACCATTGGAATCAACAAGCACTTCTCCACCTTTCTCGCGCTCATTCATTGTATCAACAAGAGATCCAAGTGCCTGCAAATGCTGCATCGAAAAGAGTTGAGCATATATAAACATAAACGCGCCACAACATAACAGCTCCTGAAGTGCATCAGGCGCTAGAGTATTTAGCGCATCTTCATCTATACGATAAAGCCCACTGACATCTCGCTCATCGTCATCGCTTTTGATCTTTAGCGACCATGGGATAATCAGATTGTGCTTTGCAATTATTTCAATGACTTTTTTCGTATTCTCGCCATCTCGCACTACCTGTGCCAAAAACTGGAGAATCTGCGATACATCCTCGCTTACTTCGCCACTCTCATTAAAAAATAGCAAGCCATCATCTGCATCCTTATCGCATAAAAGCCCAGATTCTTCTCTGAAGCAAAGCAATCTCTCATTATTCTCGCCTCTTGCTAGAGCAAACGGATAACCACGATACACAGCAGGTATATATCGCCCTACCCACTCGCCATTTTGTGTTACAAAATAGTTTCGTCCATCATTCAGCCCAGCAACTCCAACAACAAGCCACTCCTCGCCATTTTTGACAAGTGCAATAGGAAATGCAAGCAAAGCATGCGAAAGCTCTGTAATAAGCAGTGGCATAAGAGAATCCTGCAATGCAAAGCGATAGTCTTTAAATCGCCTCCATCTCCTCCCCATAAACTTCTCTTTGCTAACTGGTGTAATATCGCTCATTTTTACTCCAAAAATTTAGTTTTAAGCACTAGATTCTTAGCCTACCAATCAAGTGCCAAAAATAGTGCTGATAGGAGATAATTCGCTCCAAAAATAGTAACGGCACTAAACACAACCGCACTTGTTGTAGCTCTACCAACCCCACGTGCGCCGCCTTTTGCGCTATACCCAATGTATGTACCAATAAGAGAAATAAGATAGCCAAACACAAACGCCTTAGCAAGTGATGTCATAAGGTCGCCAAGCTCCAAATACTGACGAATAATACTCTTATAACTCTCCTCGTTCACGCCAAGGACATTTATGGATATGAGGTAGGCAGATAGATTTCCGATAAAGTTAAACAAAATGACAAGTAATGGTAATGAAAGAGTCGAGGCTACAATTCTCGGGACAACTAGATAGCGACGAGAATCGACTGCAAGCGTGTCAATCGCATCAATCTGCTCGCTCACCCTCATGCTACCAAGCTCTGCTGCCATCGCAGATATCGCTCTGCTGGTTAGCATCAGCGCGGCAAAGACTGGCCCAAGCTCACGCGTAATTGCCAAAAAGATTGGATAGCTCATAAAATTTTCCGCACCAAACTGGTGGAACCCCTGATAAAACTGAATAGCAAGCACCATACCAGTAAATGTAGACGTCATCACAATGACCCAAAATGAGCCAACGCCGATACTTTCCATCTGCACAAAAACTTCACGCAAACGAAATGGTGGCGTGAAATATGCTGGCAAAAGTCGAAAGTGAAATAGCAAGAATCCGCCAAATCCACCAAGCCCTCGCCACAACATTATAAAAGGTCGCCCAAACGCCCCAAAAAACGCACTTATCATCGCAAAACACTACCAGAAATTGATTTTCTTAATCTTATCAAAAATTGTATAATAAGCCCTCATAACACTTAAGTAAAGGCGTAATCATGGCAGATGAGACAAAAGAGAGCACGCAGAGCGAAGAAAAAAAAAGTAAGATGATAATCTACATCATCGCTGGTGTCATAGCATTGCTACTCATCATCGCTGGTGTCATCATAGCGATTATGCTTAGCGGTGGCGAGCCAGAAGAGAACACGCAACAAACCCAAGCTCCAGCGCAAGTAGCTCCAGCACAGCCACAAAGCAGTGCTAGTAGTAGTCCACGTAGTGGTGGTAGCTATCTCACTGTCGGGCAGATGTATCCACTTGACCAATTCATCGTAAATCTCACAACACAAAGTGGTCGCAGATACTTAAAAACGACGATAAATCTCGAGATAAGCCAGCCAAACCTAACTGCCGAGCTAGATACAAAACGTGCTGTAATACGTGATACAGTGATTGCGATTCTCTCATCTAAGAGTATAGAAGAAATCTCCACAGTCAAGGGCAAGGACAAATTAAAAGGTGAGCTGATTGATAGGTTAAATGAGTTTCTTGTTGATGGTAAGGTTGTGAATCTATTCTTTACAGATTTTGTCGTCCAATAGCTTTTGAGATTCCGCGTCAATGCGGGATCTCAAGCAAGCAACCACAAGAATCCCAACCCTCTTAGCAATACCTTTGTCTCCACGTATATCTTTTACGGTCGCTAAAAATCCAGCAACCATGTGAGTTTCCTCCATCATGCGGTGCTTATTGTGATCTATTTCACATCAAACACTAAGCACAATTCAAAAGCAAAAATCCAAGCCAACACAAGCGGGATACAAAAACACGTATAACCATGGATTCCTAGCTATTGCAGACTGCTTTTTGACATGCGCTTAGAAGCAGTTTTTGTCTTTGATATATCCGTTTGCTCTTTTTTACGCCCAGTAGCGCTAGACATACCAAACTCAAAGAAAATACCCCTAACAGATTCCCACTTTATGCGCACTTCACCGCCTTTTTTTAGCTTGCCAAAAAGTATCTCATCTGTTAGTGGACTTTTTATCTCTTCTTGAACTAAACGCGCTATTGGACGCGCGCCAAGATCCTCGTCATTGCCCTTTTGCGCTAGATATGTGAGTGCTTTTTTAGATATTTCTATTGAGATTCCTCGCTCGCTTAATTGTGCATTTAGATCTCCTAATATTTTTTGCACAACTTTCTCAAGACTAGGAATCGTAAGCGGTGCAAAGTGTATTACTGCATCAAGGCGATTTCTAAATTCGGGCGAAAAATAGTCTTTTATCGCACCATCACGCCGAGTGCTTTGCGATTTTTGAAATCCCATGACGTTTGATTCCTTAGAGCCCACATTTGAGGTCATGATTAAAATAACATTTTTAAAATCAGCTTTCTGACCATTATTGTCTGTCAATGTCGCAGAATCCATAACCTGAAGCAAAATATTCAGCAAGTCCGGATGTGCCTTCTCTATCTCATCAAGCAATAACAGCGCATGTGGATGCTTACGTATTGTCTCAGTCAGCAGTCCACCCTGCTCAAAGCCCACATACCCAGCAGGCGCACCAATGAGGCGCGAAACGGTATGCTTCTCCATGTATTCACTCATATCTAATCGCTCAAAATGAACTCCAAGAATCCTAGCCAACTCTCTCGCTAGCTCAGTCTTACCCACGCCAGTAGCCCCAGCAAAGACAAAAGAGCCTATCGGACGATTTGGCGCATTTAGCCCAGCACGAGAACGCTTTATAGCTGCTACCACACTTTTTATAGCTTCATCTTGCCCAAAGATGCGCGATTTTAGGCGCGATTCTAGATTCTTTAGCTGCTCTCTATCATCGCTTGTGACACTAATATCAGGAATCTGTGCCATCTTACTTATGATGGCTTCTACATCCTTTAGTACTATCTTTTCGCCCTTTCTGCCAGCCATGCGAAAACTAGCACCAACCTCATCAATCACATCTATCGCCTTATCCGGAAGGAATCGATCCTGAATATAACGCGCTGATAGCCTAACTGCACCCTCTATCGCCTCGCGCGTATAGCGTACGGAGTGGTGTTTCTCATACTGTGTTTTTAGCCCATCAAGGATAAGAATCGTATCGCTCTCGCTTGGCTCTTTGACATCTATTTTGGCAAATCGCCGGGAAAGTGCCTTGTCTTTGTCAAATAGATTCCTAAACTCACCATAAGTTGTAGCACCAATACATCTAAGCTTGCCACTGCTTAGAGCTGGCTTTAGAAGATTTGAGACATCTATACTCCCGCCACTAGTCGCACCAGCACCAACTATAGTATGTATTTCATCAATAAAGAGAATCGCCCCGCTTTGCAAGCTAAGCTCCTCTATTACGCCTTTTATACGCTTCTCAAAATCACCTCTATACTTCGTTCCAGCCAAAAGTGCACCTATATCAAGTGCGAAAATCTGAGAATCTTTTAAAATCTCCGGCACACTATTTTGCACGATCTTTAGAGCCAATCCCTCAGCAATAGCGGTCTTCCCTACGCCGGGCTCACCGACTAGTAACGGATTGTTTTTCTTGCGACGGCAGAGGATTTCAAGCGCACGATCCATTTCAGAATCTCGCCCTATGACCGGGTCTATTTCGCCATTTTTTGCAGCAGTATTTAACGGTTTTGTATAAAGCTCTAGGTAGCTCTCCTCGCCATTTCCAGAATCTTTGCGCTCCGCCTCTATTTTGTATGCGCGCTCGCTAATCGTCTCTAAAATATCAACACGCTTGATTCCTTGCGACTTTAACACACTAGTAGCAAATGAACTTTCCTCCTCCAAAATTGCTGCTAACAGATCGCCTATACCAGCCTCCTTGCGCTCTGAACCACGGACATGATTCATCATCGATTCCACTACTCTAGTGAGTGCCAACGTCTCCATTGGATCAGAATCAACAGCAACAGGTGGCATCTGATCTACAAGGTAGCGGCTTACACGCTGCTTCATGAGCGAGATATTTCCACCATGCGCGCGAAGAATCTCAATCACTTCTAAATTACCGAGCATCACTAAAAAAATATGCTCTATCGTCAGATACTCATGTCTGCGCTCCTTAGCAAACAAAATTGCATCGCTAAAGATAGTCTTAAGCTCATTATTAATCATCTAACACTCCTCAGTGATCGCTCTTAGCGGATAGCCAGCCGCTTTTGCACGCTTCTTTACCTGAGCAACCTTCGTCTCCGCTATATCGTATGGGTAAATTCCACATACGCCCATCCCTTTTTTATGCACATCTAGCATTATGTTTAATGCCTCTTCAAAGCTCTTATTAAAAACCTCCACAAGCACCTCCACGACAAACTCCATAGTCGAATAGTCATCATTTAATAAAATCACTTTAAAGCGCAAAGGCTCGCTCGTAGCTACTTCATCACGATTCTCTACTTCTACCTCACTACCTCTAGCCACCGCCACTCCTCGTGGTAAAATCACATCTTTAGCTTCATTCTATCCAAATTCACGCGCAAAGGCATGCTAATGAGACCGTTATTTATCTCGGCTACTGGCACAAATGTAGGCAAAACATATGCCACTATAAGAATCTTGGAAGCACTACACAAGCTTGGATTCTCTCCGCTTGCACTAAAACCAATCGAAACAGGCGCAAGTCCAACTCCACATGATGCTTACGCAATTTTAGAAACAATGGATAGGCTTGGGATTTTAAACGAGCTTAAAGAAGGATTCTTGAGCGACACAGAAGAATCGAGCTCCAAAATCACATATAACTCAATATGTTTTGAGCACTTTTTACTGCCTGCTTCGCCATTTGTTAGCGCGCTTAGCGAAGCACGCGAGATAGATATAAAGAGAATTATAAGTCAAATTCTAGCAATGAAATCACGCGCAAATCCTCTAATAATAGAGGGTGCTGGTGGGCTATTGGTACCCATTTTACGTGATTTTTTCATGATTGACTTAGCAAAGGAAGTGGGTGCACATACACTTTTAGTTCTTCCAGCGCGCCTTGGCTCCATAAATGAAGCACTCCTAAGCATAGAGGCTCTAAAATCACGCGCACTTCCATATACTCTAGCACTAAATTTGCGCGAGGAGGAGGCTGATGAATTTGCAAAAATCAGTGAGCCATTTTGGCGTGAGAGTGGCGAGGAGATATTATTTTTAGAGCGAGATTTAGACAGAATTACCGAAATTTTATTATCGAAACTAAACATATAAACCATGGATTCTTGTGGTCTGAAGGTGGTAGCAAATGAGACTATATAGCACAGTAGAAACAAAAGATTTAAAATCCGCACATTTTCACGGCGTTCGACTATTTTTAAGCGAGCGTAATGGAGGCGTGAGCAAAGGGGTTTACTCATCATTAAATATCGCCTACCACGTGGGAGATGAGCCTCATCTAGTCAAAAAGAATCGAGCCATCGCAATAGAGATGGCTGGACTTGCCTCCCGTAGGCTATTTTCGCTCACACAGGTACATGGTAATGTCATACATGAGGTGAGCGAGAATAGCATTGAGTGTGAATTAGTTGGCGATGGTCTAATGACGCGTGATCCAAATGTCGCACTCTTAATAATGGTCGCAGACTGTAATCCTATCGCGCTATATGACCAACACGAGCGCGCACTCTGCCTGTTACATGCTGGACGCGAGGGTGTACGCCTAAGAATCCTCACACATGCAATCAATCAAATGCGTGAAAAATACGGTAGCGAAATACAAAATATAAAGCTATACATAGGCGCATCTATTCGCAGTTGCTGTTATGAAGTCGGGCGAGATATAGCAGAGAGATTTGCTAGAGAGGGACTTGGCATAGGAGTAGGTATGCACGATGATAGACATATGCTAGACCTTATCGCCTGCCTACACAACGAGGCACAATCACTAAAGATACCGCCAGAAAATATATTCATAGATGAGCGATGTAGCGCATGTGATGAGAGGCTATTTTCATACCGTCGCGATGGTATCACTGGGCGCATGGGGCTATTTGGTGGGCTAGTGTGAGAAGTGCAAGCGAGAATCAAGAATCGCGCCAAAGAAACACCCTGCTTTAGTCTCTACTCAATATCTGGGCTGTATCCACCACTATCAAATGGAATCGGGCTAAAAACCAACTCCACTATCTTCACTCTTGCCCCTTAGGACAATATTCCAAACCCTGCCAGTTGCATTGTCGATTAGAAACCGGTCTCTTGGAGCCTCTGTGATATTTTCTTGAACTCATATCTGTCAACATGGTAATCGCTAGCGAATAGCATACCTGCCAAAATCTATGCTAACACAATACATCTTGCTTTCATTTCTTTACCATGCCTTCTTTTGCAATTGCCATCTTCATACTTTATATAACCCAGCTTATTCAACGATCTAAAGAGGTAAAACTGCCTTCAGTTTTGAATGCCATCGACACTTCCCTCATGAAACGTCTCAGAGATTGGATATCAAACTGTAAAACTTTCGCGTGCTCTTTCAGGCTTCCAAAGTCAGGGTTTATTTTTTCATGTCTAGCTTTAAAGCCATTTAAAAACTATTCAAAATCGCTACACCCACGTCAAGTTGCCTTGCGACTTAACAGTGAGAGATAAAATTTAATTTTTCATGCGATTTTTTGGCGGTTGCTTTGCGAAATAAAAACTAAAGCCGAGGCTAAGCGAGAAATCGTGCTTAAAAATCACGCAACGACAAAAGCGCAAAGAATCAAAAAAGCGATTGCTAGCCTCTCAAGCACTCGATTCCGCCTTGAGCGAGAATCTAAGCCGACCTCAGAATTCAGCTACAAATCAAGCTTTAGCGCGTCATTATCCATAATGCAAATTCCACGCGTTAGCACGCCTTTAGCTATCTCTTGTGCCTCAGCGAGTGAGTGCATAGCAGCCGTACCGCATTGATATATATTCAGCTCAGGAATCTGCGCCTCATCTCTTATGGATAAAATGTCCTCCATAGATTTGCGCCACGCCTCACACACAAGCTCACTCTCTGGCACGCCAATCAAACTCATATAAAAACCCGTGCGACACCCCATAGGCGAGATATCTATAATCTCGATTCCTCCACCATTTAGATGATCACGCATAAAACCCGCAAAAAGGTGCTCTAACGTGTGGATGCCTCGCTCGCTTAAAATCTCCTGATTTGGTTTACAAAATCGCAAATCATAAACAGCTATCTTGTCGTCCTTTGGCGTCGTCATAACCTTAGCAAGCCGCACAGCTGGGGCTGGCATTCTCGTGTGATCGACCTTAAAACTATCCAATAATGGCATCTATTCTCCTTTTAAATTAATGGAATTGAAATTGTAAATTCCGCACCACCATTGACATTACGCACACTAATCGTACCACCCATTTCACGCTCAATGATACTTTTTAGAATAAATAGCGATAGCCCTACGCCTTCGCTTTGGAATTTACTAGTAGTATATGGCTGAAATAGCTTATCAACCATCTCTTCATTGATTCCGCCTGCGTTATCACGAATAATAATTTGTGCTAGATTCCCAACTTCGCGTGTTTCTATCTCAATGCTACGCGCTCCTTGTATATTGCTAGCACCAAATGCTTCGATAGAGTTTTGCAGTAGACTTAAGATATTTTGTACCAACTCATTTTTACACTGAGTAATTTCCACGTCATCGCCAGTAATAGAGTATGAAATCGAATTCTCATCCAAGGAGTTTTTGACAAAAGAGAGTGCCTCTTTAGCGGCGACTTGGATACGAAATTTCTGCTTTAGCTTATCTTGCTTAAAGAAATTTGACAATCGTGTAATACTATGCGAAAGCGAATGTATTGTCTGCTCTATCATAGATAGATGCTCTATCCACTCCTTCTTATTACCTAAGTCGCCCTCGATAGAATCTCGCAGTAAAGACACTTGTAGATTTAGACCATTTAGTGGCTGTCTCCACTGATGTGCTATAGAGCTCAGAAGCTCTGAAGTGGCTGTATATTTTGATTGACTGATAGCAATCTTAAACAGGGCATTTACCTCTTTAAAAATTAGCTCACGCGCAGTAAAAGCCGCAAGCAAAAATGCACCTAAAATCATCGCCAAAAGATATGCTAAGCTCTGCCAAAGCACTCTACTATCTTCACTCTCAATGGCACCCAAATCAAGCGTGGCAATGATTTTAATATTACCTTGTCGCTCCAAAATCATCATCAGTCGCTTGCCATCACTACTAACACCCTCGCGCCACCAAATTCCCTGTGCAGCTCGCTCTTTTAGTTTGGTGCGCGTAGTTATATGTTCTAAAAGTTTCATATCAAGCGGTGCAGTATTTTGTGGATATGTCGTTAATACCTCCCCTTGAGCACCTATAATATAAAGCGATACATGTTTGTGGATGCTACGCTTTAGTGAAACTTCGTTAAACCAGCTATTTATATTTCCAGAGGCAATTAGCATAGGAGACAGTAACCCTTTTGCAGGCTCAAGAGGCAGTGCAAATGGTGTAACAATTGAGTTTAGCTTTACGGCTTTGACGGTTTCGCCAATGATAAATCTCCCCTCTTTTTGCGCACGCATCATAGTCGGCACAATCTCATCAGCAATAATCGGGAGCGAAGTTAGCGAGCAGAGAATCTTTCCATTTGGGGCAGTCACGCTTAAATTTACATAAGACGACGAAAGCGCACCAAAGGCACGCAAAAACTCTGTGCATTCTGGATTCTTTGCCTCTTTTATTACATTTACTTTTGATAGGAGTGTCATCTCTTTTTGCACAGAAAATAGTGCTTGACTATGGATTCTTACTAAAGAATCGACCTGAAGAATCGTATTTTCAGCCACACGCTCTTGTACACCTTGCAGTGTTGTCCAATTTTTATAAAAGTCGTAGATAAAAAAGGGGATAAAAGATATAAAAATAATTAACGCTATGTTATTTTTATATCTTTTTTGTGAAAAATTTGCATTCATTTACAAACCAGATCCGTAAGAAAAATTACCATAAAGCATAGAACTACCTTAAAAAGCGAGATTCTCAAACACCTAAAACGCATAAGAATCTCACCTGATAATGCTAAATTTCAAAAAAAATAAAAGCCAAACAAAAGCCCCTTTTCTTGGCTACACTCTCGCCTCTTCACGCCTTTGGAGTAATACCCATCGTTCATCTACATCTTTTTGCCACTGCTCGATGATATGCTCATTCTCTTTTTTAAAAAGATGCTTAAAGCGTCCTTGCGCTGCGAGATAATCGCGTACAGGGATGATATTTTTAGGACGATATGTGATATTTAGCTCTGTACCATTAATGATCTCATATAGCGGGAACACGAGAGAATCAACCGCTAAATCACTCACCTCAACCGTCAAATTCGACTCAAACTTCCATTCTGTGGTACATGCACTCATTGCATTTATATACGCTGGACCTTCAGTCTCTAGGGCTTGTTTGAGCTTTTTTGACATATCTTTCCACTTGTTTGGTGCAACCTGCGCTACATAAGGTGCACCATGCGCTGCCATAATAGCTAGCATATCTTTCTTTTTGTCCTTTTTACCATAGCTTACACGACCAGCTGGCGTAGTGGTAGTGCTAGCGCCAATAGGTGTAGAACCGCTACGCTGACCACCAGTATTTGCATAAACTTCATTGTCAAGACAGATATACGTAATGTCGTGTCCACGCTCAAAGCAGCCGCTGATAAACTGAAATCCAATGTCATATGTCGAGCCATCACCACCAAAAGCGACAAATTTCGGCTTCTTGTCAGAGTAGAGCCGTCCTTTTCTCTCTAACGCCTTATACATAGCTTCTGCACCAGCTATTGCTGTTGAACTATTTTCAAACCCAATGTGAATCCATGGAACATCCCATGATGTATATGGATAAACAGCGGTACTTACCTCAAGACAACCAGTTGATGCAGCGAGAAGTAGCGGAGCATCAGTAACGTTTAGCACCTCACGCACAATCATTCCGTGTGCACAGCCAGGACATAGGAGGTGCGCACCCTCAAAGCGTTCTGCTGCCTTAGAGTATTGTTTTAGATTCTTTATATCGTTCATTTCGCTCTCCAAATGCTTAATTAAAGCCAATATTCGGCCCACGAAGACCAATAAACTGCTGTGTAGGAATCATCAATTTACCAGCATCGGCATTTACCTTCTGTTCTTTGTAAATTTGCAATAGATCCGATTGCTTCATATCACGTCCACCAAGCCCATAAATGTAATTCGACAGAACTGGGCGATTCCCAGCATTAACCTGATAGATAGCTGCTGCGCACTCATTAAACAGCATACCCATAGCACCAGCTGGCAAGCTCCTATCCAAAAATGCAACAGCCTTACAATTTTTGAGTGCCTCACCAATTGCTTTGTATGGGAATGGTCTCAACACGCGCATTGAAACTACACCAGCTTTAATTCCCTGCTTGCGCGCTTCTTTAGCTGCGATTCTTGCTGATTCTACAGTTGTACCAAGTGCCACTATAGCCACCTCTGCATCATCCATATCGTAGCTTTCAACGGTCTTGTATTCCCGTCCAGTCAGAGCTTTAAACTCCTTAAATGTACGCTCAATAACACTAATTGAGTTCATAAGGTCATTATGATGTCGCGCTTTGTGCTCAAAGTGCCAATCTTCTTCTGTCTGCGCACCATAAGTCGCTGGCTTACTAAAGTCGAGCATAGGATTCTTTGGCTTGTAGTCACCAATGAAGTTATAGGCAACATCATCTTGCAATGGACGAACATTTTGTGCTGTATGCGAGCAGATAAAGCCATCTTGATGCACCATAACTGGCAATCGCACATCATAATCTTCAGCAATTTTAAATGCCATAAGATTAAAGTCATATGCTTCTTGTGGATTATATGTACATAAATTCACCCAACCAGCATCGCGTCCTAGATACATATCAGAGTGATCGCCATTAACATTTAACGGGGAAGCAAGTGCACGATTCACGACATTCAGCACGATAGGCAAACGCATACCAGACGCTTGATATAATACTTCAACCATAAGAGCAAATCCTTGCGAGCTAGTTGCAGTCGCAACACGCCCGCCAGCCGCTGCTGCACCAACACAACCACTCATCGCAGCATGCTCAGATTCCACCATTACAAACTCACCATCTATATGACCATTAGCCAAAAAGCTACTGTAGTTCATCACGATAGGCGTAGATGGCGTTATTGGATACGCCGCGACTACATCGATTCTCGCTTGACGCATCGCATGCGTCGCTGCCATATTCCCATCCCAAACCTCAATCTCTTGGAGCTCTATCTTTTCTGCCATGGCTTAGTCCTTTTTCTTCTCTTCTTTTGCAGGCCAAGCGGCTATTGCGCTCTCCTCGCTCTCGTGATCGCTAAACATAATCAGTGATTTTGGATTAGTAGGGCAGACACTCACACACACACCACAGCCTTTACAGTGGGTATAGTCAATCCCGGTCATCTTCTCATTTCGCACAAGAATCGAAGAATCGGGACAATACAGCCAACAAAAGTAGCAGTTAATACAGCCTGCTGGATTATAAACTGGCTTCTCCACGCGCCAATGCGCAGTGCTTGCTGTATATGAGTTATCACTATTATAGGTGCGCTCTTCAGCGTGTTTTTGCACTTCAGATTCTCCATTGTCTTTGAACGGAAAAAGAACCGAGCCAATTTCAAACTCATTCCAACCTTTGTAGTCCATAGCTTTCTCCTTATTTCACTTCATCATAGGCGCGCTTAATCGCGACCATGTTCGCATCAATAATCTTTTGTGGAAGCTTTTTACCGAGCACTTTTTTGAAAGCGT
Organism: Wolinella sp.; assembly: GCA_052170135.1. Lineage (GTDB taxonomy): Bacteria > Campylobacterota > Campylobacteria > Campylobacterales > Helicobacteraceae > Wolinella. Next base: position 42,260 of record JBQNBC010000006.1, on the reverse strand, counting down.
TCAAGAAAAAATCAAGTTCGAGAATGCCAGAAACCTTTATAAAAGCTCCAAGCATCGGTGCATTAGGAATCGCCTTACCAAGAGTATCGAGCGAAATCTGAATACAGTCTAGCGTATAGACCTCCTTGCCCTTGAGATCTGGCTTCTTATCCAAAAGCTCCTCTTTGCTTAGATGTGTCGTGATGATATATTTTGTCGTTGACTTCTCATTAGCACAAATATCAGTGATAAACGTCAAGCCTGGGTCAATTACCAAAACATAGTCTGGATTCATAAATTTCTCATGATTTTGTATCGGCTCATCATCGATTCTATTATACGCCGTCATTGCTGCGCCACGCTTTGCAGAGCCATAAAATGCAAATGCTTGCACCTCTTTCCCGGTCCCGGCGATAACGTCAGCCAAGCCCTTTGCGCCCGTAACCGCACCCTGTCCAGCGCGACTATGCCATCTAATTTCTAACATGATTTCTCAAAGCCTCCTTGAGTCAAGCTAAAAGCCTTAAATTTTATGTAAGCGGGACTTAAAGCCCCCTTTTTACACACCTTTGATTCCTAGTCTATCTCTTATGAGACAAATAGCCTCTAGAGCGTTGTTTGCGATGTTTTTTGTATAAGTTTTTAAGATATTTTCATTAGCATATCCACTCAACACTCCAATATCATTAACTCCCGCATTTTGCGCACTCATAATATCCAGAGGTGTATCACCAATCATAAACACTCGCCCAGATTCTAGAATCTGCCTTGATGTTTCAAAACTACCCAAAGCTTTCAAAATAGGCTCAGCATGAGGCTTTACATGCGTTACATCTTCGCGCCCAATGACTGTCTCGAAAAAGCCAAGCAAGCCAAAGTGCTCTAGTAGCTCACGTGAGAATCTCCCTGTTTTAGTCGTCACCACACCAAGCATGGCAAAGCTACCAGCAAGCGTGATAGCATTTTTAGCATTTGCTAGTAGCACAGTTTTAGGAATCGACACCGTGCGATAATGCTCCTTATAGCGCGCCACATATCTAGTAGCATACTCCTCTTTGATTCCTAGCTTTATAAACATATCCTCAAGCGTATGACCTATTAATTGAATTATCGATTCTCTACTAGGAATCTCGCCACCAAGTTCGCTATATGCTACACAAAAACTCTCATATATAGCCTCAGTAGAATCTATCAACGTCCCATCTAAATCAAATAAAATAATGCAATCTTTCACACTCTCTCCTATAGTTTATTTCTACCTATATAAATAATTACGCCAACAGCAAGCAAAAACCCACTCGCCATAGCAAGTGGATAGCTAAGCCACACGCCAACAAGCCCAAAAAACTCGGGCATTATCATAAGCCAAGCCACAACAAAAATGAAATTATAGAAAATTGAAATTAGAAAAGATGGTTTAGGACGCTCAATAGACTGAAAAAATACTGCGCTTAGGATATTCGCACCCAAAAATAGATAACCAGTGTAGTAGATTCTCATCGCTTCGACACTATCACCAGCAAGCTTAGAATCATTTGGGAAAAATAGAGTTGAGAGCTGTGGACTAAAAATATAGCTAAGCGTATAAATTCCAACACCTAAAGCCAAAGCAACCTTTAATGAAAAAGAAAAAACTTCTCTCACTCGCGCATAATTTTGAGCACCGTGATTAAAGCTCACAATTGGCTGCATACCTTGCGAAGTGGCTATTAAAGCTGTTATCGCCATAAAGCCAACATAACTCACCGCTCCAAATACAGCCACTCCCTCACCACCGGCAATCTCGAGAATATTGAGATTAAAAAGCGCGATAACAATACCCGCACTCGCCTCGGTAAAAGCTGGTGAAAGTCCATTTTTAAATGCATTTAAAATTATATGTGGTGTGATTTTTAGATTTTCAAAATGGAGACTCCCCCGACGAAAAATAAAATGCGAAAGCAAAATCGCAATACCAATACTATGCCCTATGACCGTGGCTAAAGCTGCACCAAAAAGCCCAAGCGAAAATACAAAGATAAATGTATAGTTCAACACAATATTGCAAAGCGAACCAACAACCATCGAACTCATAGCAAGATATGGGGCACGGTCATTTCGCACAAACGCCTCTAGCACTGGGTGCATCATCATAATTGGCGTAGCAAGCACTATCACGCTCAGATACTCACGCGCAAATGTAAATAGCTCACCGCTAGCACCAAGCACGCCAAGCAACCACTCAAGTGAAAAATACAGGGCAAGCCCAAGAATCGATGAAAAAATAAACATAAATGAAGTCACTGAGCTAAAGATTCTCCTGGCTTGCGCTTCATCGCCCCTACCAAGGGCAATAGAGACCATGACCGCACCACCAAAGCTAAATAAAAGCTCAAGGCTCATAAAAATATAGAATACCGGCACACACATATTTACAGCAGCAAGCCCAATCGCACCCACTCCATGCCCAACAAACAATCCATCAAAAAAGACATCAGTAGACAATACAAATAATCCAAAAAATGCCGGGAAAAAGTAGTAGGAAAAGAGTTTAAAAACTGGATCTGTAGCGAGATTTATAGCTGCCATAAAAGACCTTTGATTGTATTTGCGATAATAGCAATGGCGTCAAAAGCGTGTTGCTTGAGAGCTGATAACTGTAGATTCTTGTCGTGCTAGATTTTACTGGAGTTGCAAGATATATGAGCGCAGAGAGCCAAGCCCCATGCGCAAATAAGTAGTTTATCTCTTTGAGAATTGTGGACTTCGGCGTGCTTTGCGCTTTCCGTATTTCTTTCGCTCGACCACACGAGAATCGCGTGTTAGCAAACCTTTTGGCTTAAGAACCGCACGGAATGCAACATCATAAGCCGCAAGTGCTTTTGAAATCCCATGTCTAAGCGCCTCTGCTTGCGCTGAGTAGCCACCGCCAAGTGTGATAGATACGATATCTACGCTAGCCTCTTGTTTCGTCAAAAGAAGTGGTTGCATTACTTTCATTTTAATTGCTTCATGTCCACCAAGCCAGTCGTTTAGGCTTGTGTCATTCACGACTAGCTTGCCACTACCTGGAGTAAGCCACACCTTCGCAATCGCAGTTTTTCGTTTCCCTGTTGCATAAATCTTTGCCATTTCTATCTATCCTTACTTTGTAACTTGTGCGGTGTGTGGGTGTTCGCTACCCGCATAAACTTTTAGCTTTTTAAGCATCGCGCGCCCTAGCTTTGTCTTAGGCAACATCCCTCGTGCAGCTAGTTTAAATAGCTTCTCTGGATTCTTCTCTAGAAGCTCTTTTAGCGTCTGAGACTTTGTGCTACCAAAGTAGCCTGAGTGAGTGAAATACTCCTTTGCGTCAATCTTTAATCCGCTAAAATTAACCTTTGTTGCGTTAATAATGACCACAAAATCACCGCAATCTACATGCGGAGTGTATGAAGGTTTATGCTTCCCGCGCAAAAGAGTAGCAACCTCTGTCATCAAACGACCAAACGTCTTGCCCTCTGCATCAAGCACAACCCATTCGCGCTTAATTTCATTAGCTTTCGCCATTTTTGTCATATTCATAATCGTGCCTCTTGATATATTTGCTTAGCACAGTTTCACCGCGCTAAAACGTGGCGGGATTGTATGAGATTAAAGCTTTCTTATGACTTAAATTAAGGTTTATATAAAAATTACACAGCCATGTAAAGAATCGGTGCATAGAACTGCAAATATAATTTCACAAGACATCTAAACCTCTTGCTTTTTATCATAAATTGCACAGCTTTTGTAGGCTAAAAGTAAAAAGTCGTTACCACAAAGAAGCTACCCATGCTTTATGGATTTTAAAAGCTCCCCGATATATCTCATCATCAAAGCCATAATCTTATAGATTTAAAAAATGTGCCAAGGGCATTAAATTTAAAAATAAACTTGCCTCTGCTAGAATTTCGAGATTTTGCAAAAAAATTAAAATACAAGGTGAATTTATGAAAAAAGAGTTCTTATTTACATCAGAATCTGTTACCGAAGGACATCCGGATAAAATGGCAGATCAGATTAGCGATGCGATTCTTGACTACATCATAGCGCGCGATAAAAAGGCACGAGTGGCGTGTGAAACACTACTTTCAAATGGCTTTTGTGTCATTGCTGGCGAGCTAAAGACCGAAACCTATGCGCCTATGCAAACTATTGCACGAGAAGTCGTGCAGGAAATCGGATACACAGATGCCCAGTTTGGCTTTGACTATCGAAGTGCAGGAATCCTAAATGGCGTAGGCGAGCAAAGCCCAGACATAAATCAAGGCGTAGATCGCGAAGATGGCGAGATAGGCGCGGGCGATCAGGGCTTGATGTTTGGCTATGCGTGCAGAGAAACGGATGTGCTAATGCCTCTACCTATATATTTGGCACACAAAATAACAGAAGGGCTAGCCCAGGCGCGTAAAAAAGGCATCATCACAAACTTACGCCCAGATGGAAAATCACAAGTCACAGTAAGATATGTCGACGAAAAACCAGTGGGAATCGATACGATCGTTGTATCAACGCAGCACGCTCCATTTGATGGCGTAAACACGACATACGAAAAGCTAAAGAATGATGTAATTGAAGAAATAATCAAAAAAGCAATCCCAAAAGAGTATATGAGTGATAACATTCGCTACTTTATAAATCCAACAGGAAACTTCGTAATCGGTGGTCCACAGGGCGATGCAGGACTAACAGGACGAAAAATAATTGTCGATACATACGGTGGTAGCTGCCCACACGGTGGTGGGGCATTCTCAGGAAAGGATCCGACGAAAGTCGATAGAAGTGGCGCATACGCAGCACGATATGTAGCAAAGAATCTAGTCGCATCAGGAATATGCGATCGTGCAACCATACAAATCGCATACGCAATTGGTGTAGTCGAGCCAGTATCAATTCTAGTCGATACGCACGGCACAGGTAAAGTAAACGATAGCGAGCTAGAAGCTTGCGTTAGAAAGCTATTCCGACTCACTCCAAAGGGCATTATCGAAAGCCTAGATCTACTCCGTCCAATCTACCGCAAAACTGCTACTTATGGGCACTTTGGGCGTGAGCTACCAGAATTCACATGGGAAAAAACAGATAAGGCAGCTGAGATAAGGGATTATTTTAATCTAAAATAATCATCCGCCTTCGTGGCGGTCCGCATTTATGCTGCTTTTATTCTTCGTTAAATATACTTGCCAGCTTTAACAAACTTATAAGGAGAAACTGATGTCAGTTAAAATTACCGATATTTGCATAGCCTGTGGAGCCTGTATCGATGAGTGCCCAGTGGAAGCCATTGTAGATGACGATGATAACCCAAAAGGTGAAGGAATCTACTTTGTCTATGCTGATAAGTGCGTAGAATGTGTAGGACATCACGATGAGCCAGCATGTGCTAGCGCATGCCCAACAGAGGGCTGTATCGTATGGAGTGAGCCAATAAGCGGGCAACCATACAGAGATGAAATCAGCGCAGCCCAGCGAGATGGCAAAACTGCCTGTGTAAACTAACGCACAATTCCTAGCATCACAGCTAGGAATCCTCTACAGATATCACATCATTATAAAACCTAAAAACACTCAATAATCCAGAATGAACGTTTTAGTGGCACTCTAACTTTAACCTCCATAACACAATCCCCATTGTTAATATCCAGCGAGGATGTGATTATTCACTTCCTTTACACAATAAAACAAGCAAACAGGTCAATAAAATTAGACAACAAAAAAGTTCAGAGAGACAAAAAAGAGAGGCATGGTTTAAACTTAAAAAGCCAAAATAAATCCATCACAGAGAATCCTGAGCAACTTGACTTTAGCAATACAAAAGCGAGTGATTTTTAGTATGTAGTACAAAATCTCGTAGCCACGCGGGCCACGAGAGTAGAGATTAAAGCTTATCAGAGTTTTTTGCTAAGTAGTCAGCCACACCTTTTGTATCAGCTTTCATACCTTCATCGCCCTTTTGCCAACCAGCTGGGCACACTTCACCATGCTCATTTACAAATAGCATAGTATCGACCATACGAATCATCTCATCGATATTTCGTCCAAGTGGCAAATCATTGATAACTGCGTGGCGCACTGTACCATCTTTATCAATTAGGAATGAGCCACGAAGAGCAACAGATTCGTTAACAAGCACATCAAAATCACGTGAAATTTGCTTTGTAATATCAGCAACAAGTGGGAATCTTACTTGCCCAATTCCGCCCTCTTTAACTGGTGTGTTTTTCCATGCAAAGTGGCTAAATTGAGAATCGATAGATACGCCAATGACGTTAATTCCACGATTTTTAAACTCCTCTAGTCGCTTATCAAATGCGATGATTTCAGATGGGCATACAAATGTAAAGTCAAGTGGATAGAAAAATACAACCGTACCATTCTTGCCAAAATTTTTGTAAAGCTCAAAATTATCAACGATTTGATTATCGCCTAGCACTGCTGTAGCAACAAAATTTGGTGCTTTGTTTGTAACTAACATTGGAAACTCCTTGTTGTTTTTAAAATTTTAAGAAGCCAAAATATACAAGGAAAAGTTTTAAAAAATCATTAGTTAATAAAAATTTTCCTTTAGTTTTAATAGCCTCTATATTCTTACAAGATTTAAAACTGGAACGTAAAATGCTTAAATACATAAAAACCCAAGGAGGGAAAAATGATCAATGCAACCCACGGAACATCGACGCTATCTATATTTCAGCGACGAATAAACAGTGCATTTGACGAGAATAAAGAGAATGTGCAAAACACAAAAGTAGAGAGTGCACGTGGCGATGTAGTCGAATTCAATACCAAAAAGCTTGAGATCGAGGCATTTACGCGTGGTATAAAAGGCGCAAATGAGTTTATAGGTGCACTTCAAGTTGCCGATATCGCACTAAAAAAAATGGCGAAAGAGGGAGAAAATACAGTAAATGAAGCTCAAGCCGCAGAATCGCTAGCTAAAATAGATATGCTCGCCCAAAATAGCTCATTCATGGGCAAAAAGCTCTTTGATAGAGAGCTGACAAACGAGGTCAATAGTACACGATTCTCACTCACGCTGGAAAATCCAGCCTCGATGGGCAATGAAATGATCAGATACATAGATAGCAAGCGTGGCGAAATAGCCTCAACGCTCACAAACGTAAGCAACGCCATATCTAGTAGCTCACTTGTAGAAGATAGTGGTTTTAACTTCGAGGAATTCGATCCAAGCGCATTCAAAAAGCTCTTTTAGCAAGGCGTATTCTGATAAATATTTACACGAGAATCGTAGTCGCTCCAAAAACTAGGTGTGAGAAAATAAGTTACGATTCTCGCACTAGAAATACATCTAGCTCTTAATGGCCTCATTTTTCACCGCATCAGCAAGCTCCAAAAGCGTAACGCGCGTAACAAAAAATGCCTCGACCACAAGAAGAAAGACAATAAAAATTGCCGTGCCTAGTGCAATTTTTTGCAATGTGGATACGCGCCGCTCACTCTCAAGCTGGAAAGTAAGCGTCCCTAACTCAAGGATACCAAGCAATCCGCCCTCACCCTCCCATGTCGCCGACAGATTCCCGCTTAAGGTCAGTGTATCCTCTGGATTTACACTGGATAGCACTAGTGTCGCATCGCGCAAGAAACCATCTAGCTTTAGAGCAAGCCCCCATGAACCAAAATAGACTTCAGAGAGTGGTGAATTATGCAATGAATTTAACTGCGTGGGCTTTAGTACCTTTTCACTGAGTGTCTGATGAATATACAAAAGCTCCTGTAAGCTTAACTTTAGCTCATCGCGCAACTCACCAAACTCACGTCCAAGTAGCTGTCTAGAAGCTATATTTTGCGACAAAGAGACAATACGCTGAGATAACATTCGTTGTTTACCACTAATATTAATGAGATAAGAGTCGCTTTTTTGTCGCTCAATAGCAGCTTGGAGCGAAATGTAAGCAATAAATAGCAGCATAAAAATAGCAATAAATATATAGAGATGTCGCCTAGTCAACGTGCGAATAAGCACATGGCGATTGCGAAGTAAAGCGTGCAGTTCTTCAAACATCTTAAATCCCCGATTCTTATTGATATGCGGAAATTATATCAAAGTACGCAGATGAAAATTATCGCAAGATAGACCGACACATCAAATGGTGTTTAATGGTGTAAAAAGAGATGTGTAACGGGCATTGCTTTTGTGATTCTTTATCTAAAGGAGATAGTAGAATATTAATTGGCTAGTTTTAGCCAACACACAATGACATAAAAGCAAAGAATCCACTCTGTATGAAATCAGAGTGGATTCATCAGGTTATGACATACCGCCTCGTTTTTTCATATTTCGTTCTAGACGATGCGCGAGGAGGGAAAGCGAAGATGTAATAGCAAAATACATAATCGCAACGACAATCCAAGTCTCAAATGGCGAAAATGTATTCGCCACCATTTCACGCCCAACTTTTGTTAAATCTGTAACCGAAATAACAGATACAAGTGAAGAATCCTTAATAAGCGCAATCATTTCACCAGTTAGCGAAGGCAGAGAGCGCTTGAGTGCTTGCGGGATAATAATAAACGTCATCGTCTGGAAGTAGTTCATCCCAAGTGAAAACGCTGCCTCTTGCTGTCCTCTATCAATGGATTGAATAGCCCCACGCAACACTTCAGCGATATATGCACCATAAAAAATAGCAAGCGAAATCGCTCCGGCATAAAAGCTGTCAATCTCAAAAATTGTCGCAATAATGAAGTAAAAGATAAAAATCTGCACCAAAAGAGGCGTGCCACGTATCACCTCAATATACGCTGTAGAAATATCGCGAAATACCTGTACTTTTGATATTTTCATCAATGCCAAAAGCGCACCGATGAAAAAAGCAATAAAGCCAGAAAGCAATGAGATTTTAATAGTCATAAGCAGTCCAAGCACAAGAGGACCAGTCTTGTATTCCTGCTTTTTCGCAAGAATCTCACCCTCATAAATATACTCGCCATCGCTATAATTTAACTCATAGCCTCCTATATCTATTTTTTTACTCTCAGCTTCCCCGACTATCTCTACTTCGCTTTTGGATAGAATCTTTACATTCCCCTCAAGTGGAGATTCCATATTTACCAACTGTTCATAGGCAAAGTATTTAGGAATCGTATTCCACTTCCAAATATAATTGATGCTCGAACCAGCCCAATACATTGAGTAGCCAAGCGCGACAAAAAATAGAATCGCGAGAATATGCCCTAGAGCTCTATTTTCAAGAATCGATTGATGCTTTTTCATGTGCAATTACTGAATTTTCTCAAGCCATTTAGTATCGACAAACCAGCGCTTATAGAGCTCATCATACGTGCCATCGTGCTTGATTTGCGCTAGGAAATGCCCGAGCCAATTTAAGAAATCCGGATCGCCTTTTTTAATTGCCCAGCCAAGTGGTTCATACGTAAGAGGCTCCTGAATGTGAACAATTTCCCCGGCCTGTCCTTTTTGCGCCATAAAAGCAACATTAAATGGCAAGTCGAAAATAAACATATCTGCCTTGCCATTTAACAACTCCTGTGCCGCATCGGCTTCAGTGTCATATGTCTTTAGCTTTGCATTTTTAAACAGTCTCTTTGCTGCAAATTCAGCCGAGACACCAAACTTTGTAACAAGAGTCAACTCTGGCTTATCAAGATCCTTATAGCTCTTAATTCCATTTTCAAGACCCTTTCGCACAAGCAACGACTGCCCAACAACAACATAAGGCTCTACAAAATTTACTCTCAGATTTCGCTCTTGAGAGATTGTCATTCCAGATACTACGATATCAAATTTATCAGTGATAAGCCCAGGAATAAGCCCATCCCAAGACGTCGGTATAAGCTTTAGCTTCACGCCCATAGCCTTTGCTATCTCACGTGAAATGTCAACGTCAAAGCCAATAACATTGCCTTTTTTATCTTTCATTTCAAATGGCAGATATCCAGGCTCCAAACCAACACGCAATTCACCACGCTTTATAATCTCATTAAGAGTGGATTTTTGCCATAAATTAATATCGGCAGCTAACAAAGAGCACGCCGCCAACAATATCCCGCCTACAACTTTTTTAAACATACTTCACTCTCCTTATTGAATTCTTTCAAGCCACTTCGTATCGACAAACCAGCGATTATAAAGTTCATCATACGTACCGTCATGCCTTATCTGTGCTAGGAAGTGATTTAGCCAGTTCAAGAAGTCTGGGTCACCTTTTTTAAGTGCGATTCCTAGTGGTTCATAAGTGATAGATTCTGTTAGGTGTACTAGCATACCACTTCCCTTTTGAGCCATAAATGTAGCATTAAAAGGAAAGTCATAAATAAATGCATCAGCCTTTCCATTTAGCACTTCTTGTACCGCCTCAGCCTCAGTGTCATATGTCTTTAATTTTGCATTTTTCATCATACGCTTCGCAACTATTTCACCAGTTACACCAAGCTTTGTAACGATTGTAAATTCAGGATTATCGAGATCTTTATAGCTTTTTACCTTGTCTTTTAGATCTGGACGCACTAGGAGCGTCTGACCTATTGTGAAGTATGGATTTGTAAATGATACCTTTAGATTCCGCTCTGGGGTTATCGTCATGCCCGCCATAATAATGTCTGTTTTGTCAGTCAAGAGCCCAGAAATAAGGCTATCAAAGCTACCTTGAACGATTGTCAGTTTAACACCCATGGCCTTTGCCATCTCACGCGCTATATCGATATCAAATCCAATGACATTGCCTTTTTTGTCCTTCATTTCAAATGGATAATATCCAGGATCTGTGCTAACACGCAATTCGCCACGCTTTACAATCGCATTTAGTGTCGATTTTTCCCATAGTGCCATATCCGCCGCCCAAGCCACTCCAAGGGCAAAGAGGAATCCAATCAATATTTTTCGCATTTTTTCTCCTAGTTTTGGGGTTAATGTGTGAGAATCTCGTTCAAAAACTTCCTAGCTCGCTCTGTTTTAGGCGAAGCAAAAAACTGCTCTGGAGTTGTGTCTTCCATTATTACGCCATGATCCATAAAGATAATCCTATCGCTAACCTCTTTAGCAAATCCCATCTCGTGCGTCACACATACAAGAGTGTAGTGCTCGCGTGCAAGCTGTCGCATAACATCCAGCACTTCTCCTATCATCTCCGGATCGAGGGCACTTGTAGGCTCATCAAAAAGTACAACCTTTGGCTTCATAGCCACGGTACGCGCTATCGCGACACGTTGCTTTTGTCCACCCGAAAGCTCATTTGGATAGCCATTAGCTTTATGATCTAGCTGTACCTTCTTAAGAATATCCATAGAATTTGCATTCGCCTCTTCTTGTGATAGTCCTTTGACTTTTACTTGCGCAATCGAGACATTTTCAAGAATCGTCAAATGAGGAAAAAGATTAAAATGCTGAAATACCATACCCACTTCAGAGCGGATTTTATTTATATCTACATCTTTATCATAAAGATCTTTACCGTCGATGACAATCTCACCCTCATCAATCTCCTCAAGGGCATTTATACAGCGAATAAGCGTGGATTTACCACTGCCACTAGGTCCGCACACCACCACTATCTCGCCCTTTCGGACACTAAAATTAACATTCTTAAGCGCGTGAAAATCTCCAAAAAATTTATGCACGCCCGTCATCTGAACGATTTTATGGCTCATAATAATCCGTTTTTTGACTTTAGTTTTGTTTATACCTCGGCAATTCTAACAAACTAAATCTAAACTTCGCTAAAATCCGCGTTCTTTTGCAGATTAATTTTTAGGATTCCTTGCATTGATAAACAAATATAAAGAGCTTATCGCCGATATTTCGCTTCTATTAGTAGCCATTATTTGGGGTGTTACATTTCTGATGGTACAAGATGCAACTAAGGATATTCCCGTCCTTGCCTTTCTCTTTTGGAGATTCTTGCTTGCTAGTGTACTTTTTGGCGCACTTGGTGTGATATTCAAGCCGACTTTCAACTGGGAATCGATATGCGCTGGCATTGGGCTTGGGACTATCCTCTGCATCTCTTACGCACTTCAGACATTTGGCTTACAATATTCACTTAGTTCGGTTGTCGGCTTTATCACGGGACTTAGCGTTGTTTTTGTCCCATTATTGCTTTGGCTAATTTTTAGGGAATCGCAAACCCCATACACACTTGCAGGGGCGATTCTTGCCACATTTGGGTTGTGGCTTATTAGCACAATAGAGGGCAAGTTTAAGATAGCCAATGGTGAGCTCCTGACCCTTGCATGTGCCGCCGGCTTTGCACTACATATAATATATACAGGAATCTGCTCTAAGCGATATGAGCTTTTCTCACTTGTTTTAGCACAATTCATTACCGCCACAATTTTATGTCTCATTGCATCGCTAGCGATTGAGCCTTTTACAATTCCTCGTACGCTTAGCCCATCATTTATACAAGCTGTCATTATTACGGCAATATTTGCGACAGTTTTTGCATTTTTAATACAGACATACGTTCAGAGATTTACCACCGCAGCAAAAACTGCTGTAATCTTCACATTTGAACCTATAGCAGCTGGTATTTTTGGCTACTTTTACGCCAACGAACCACTTGGATTCTCGCAGATTATTGGCGGTATAGTCATCATAACTGCCATGCTATGTGTCGAGCTAGGTGGTATCTACTACAAAAGGCGCAAAGGACTTAGTTAGCCGCATTTAAAGCACACTAGGCTACAATCCACAAAAACCGACTCCAGGAGAATCTATGCTTCGTTTCGCGCCTAGTCCAACAGGAGATATGCACACAGGTAATCTCCGTGCCGCGATTTTCAACTACATAATCGCCAAACAACGCAATGAGAAATTCTTAATAAGAATCGAAGATACAGACTTTGAACGCAACATAAAGGGCAAAGATCGCGAGATTCTAGCGATTTTAACACTCTTTGGAATCGTCTGGGACGACCTAGTCTATCAGAGCCACAACTTCCCACGTCACGCACAATTTGCCGAACATCTAATAAAACAAGGCAAGGCATTTTATTGCTACTGCTCCAAGGATTTTCTGGACAAAAAGCGTGATGAGGCTAGTGCGAAAAAGATCCCTTTTCGCTACCGCAATGAGTGGGCAAATCTCGAGCAAGATTCAGCGCGAAAGCCAGTGATTAGGTTACGTGGGGCAGACGAAGAGATGAGCTTTTTTGATGAAATTAAAGGCGAAGTGCGATTCGCAGCAAATGAGATTGACAGCTTTGTAATCGTACGAGAAGATGGGATTCCTACATACAATTTTGCCTGCGCGATAGACGATATGCTATATGATATAAGTTTCATTGTGCGTGGTGAAGATCACGTCTCAAACACGCCAAAGCAAATCCTGATACATCGCGGAATTGGCTATGACAAAACTCTACAATACGCACACCTGCCAATCCTTCTGAATGACGAAGGAAAAAAAATGAGCAAACGTGATAACGCCTCTAGTGTACAGTGGCTCTTAGAGGAGGGATTCCTCCCGCAGGCGATAATAAACTACCTAATACTAATGGGAAATAAAACACCATGCGAAGTCTTCACATTACAAGAGGCAATTGCATGGTTTAAAATCGAAAATATCGCCAAAGCTCCTGCAAAGTTCGACCTTGACAAGTTGCGATTCTTAAATCGTGAGCATTTTAAGCGATTAAACGAACAGGATCTAGCTCTATTGCTCGACTATAAAGATGCAAGCATAGGGGCACTTGCAAAGCTATATCTACAAGAATCAAGCACACTAAATGAGCTTAGGGTAAAAATAGATGCGATATTTACGCCAAAAATTCCAAACGGTGAGTTTGAAGAATCTATGCGCACCCTATTCCCACATCTATGCGCAATGATTGAAGAATCACCAGATTCTCTCAAGGATTTTGAAGTATTCAAAAAAGAGGCTATGGTGCGCTCAAACCTAAAAGGCAAGCACTTCTTTAAATCCTTGCGCTTGCTACTAACAGGCAACGAAAATGGCCCAGAGCTATCAGATCTTTTTGAATATTTGCGCTTCTTCCTAAAAGATGTCATCAAGCTAAAGGATAATGTATGATTTCCACGCTTATTTCGGCCATAGCACAGATTCTCCATATGATTTTAACTCTATATATTTGGGTGGTTATCATCTCAGCACTCATTAGCTGGGTACGCCCAGACCCGTATAATCCAGTCGTCCAGATCCTTGCACGCCTCACTGAACCACTATATAACCATATGAGACGACGATTTCCCACGACATTCAACGGAATCGACCTCGCCCCATTAATAGTTATCATCGCGCTTCAATTTCTCGACCTATTTTTAGTGCAAGTCCTGCTTGATTTAGCTCGTAGCCTATGAGATTCTTACTGCTTCTGCTAGTCCCGTTGTGGCTACTAGCACAAAATATCACGCTAGACTTTCTAAAAAATAAGCCATCTGGAATCGCGAGAGACTTCTACATATGGCAATTCCTAGATCAAAACATCACAAGTCAAGAGGCAAATGAGGCATACAAACTTACCTATCGTATGAATACAAAAATCTTTGGTCGCTACTTTAAAAAAAGTGATAACAAAACTCTATCGCGCCGCACTATTTGTGAGCGCATGGGGCTAGAAGAACTACTAAAACAAGAACCAAAATGCATAGGCTATGCGCTAAAACTAAAAGATGCAATAAAACTAGATAAGAATCAGCTACGAAATATTTCAAAACAGATCGCACAAACTTCACCAGAGCTATCAAGGCAACTAGAAATACTAAGCAAAGATGAGCCATTAAAAGCCCTTCTGGAGACTAATGCCACGACATTTGCGAGCGTTTTCGAGGGTGTTGGACACGAATATCGACTGAGTAATTTTAATCGAGACATATCCACACAAGAGTGGGAAAAGCTAGGAAATGCCGGCGACTACAAAATGGGACGAATGCTACAACTAATCGCCATAAATCCATCATTCAACGAACTTCAAAAATCATTAGCACACACAAGCAAAATCGAAAACAGTGATGATAAAACACTATTTTATCTCGGATTAAACGCACTAGTGCACGACCAAAATGAAACCGCTGCACTCTATTTCACTCGCGCAAAAACTAAGGCACGTGATCCATTTTTTGCAAATCGAGCAACATTTTGGCACTACTTGGCTACGGGAGAAAAATCTCTGCTAGAAGAGGTAGCCACCTCACGCCATCCAAATATATATTCTATTTTCGCGAGTCAATACCTTGGTCTAGCACCAAAATTTGAAATCGTGCGAGAAGTTATAAATGATGAAATGCCAGAATTCGCGCCATGGGATACACACGATCCATTCGCATGGAACGAAATAGAACAAGAGAGCAAGAAAAGCGATGAGAATCTAAGTACGCGTGCTGATTCTCCGCTACGCTATCAAAACACAGAATCGCACCTCGCACTTATAATGCAACGAGAATCACGATTCTCAAAGCACTTTTTCACGACACCATATAAGCCAATTTTTGGACAGTTTAACTACGATAAACAAGCACTTTTATATGCTATCGCACGCAAAGAAAGTCATCTGATTCCAACAGCTATTTCAACATCATATGCGCTTGGCATGATGCAAATGATGCCATTTAATGTTGAAGCAATCGCGAAAAATCTAGGCGAAAACCGCGAACTCACTGACATGTTTGACCCTGCTTACAATGTCAAATATGCAGAGATTTTCTTGCGAGATCTTGTAAGGGAGTTTTCTCACCCTCTGTTTATCGCATACGCGTATAACGGCGGCCCTGGTTTCACGCGCCGTCTACTTGCGCGCAATGAGCTTTTTAAAAAAGAGAATAAACTAGATCCCTGGTATAGCATCGAGATGATTCCCTATGAAGAATCGCGCTACTACGGCTCACACGTGCTGGCAAACTACATCATATATCAGCAGGGCTTTGGCAAGGAGATAAAGCTAGAAGAGCTACTCAAAGCCACGCTCAGATAGGATTCCTTGCTGTTTTTAGGCATAGAATCTATCACTATATATCTTATTGAATCAAGATAGAGTCAAAATGGACTCTTACCTTAACCATCACAACAAGTTATTAATATTATTTTTTTATATAAAAGTGTATAAATAGTGATAAAAAATTTAGTAAATTTTTAGAAAATTACTTATTGGAGCTTTCATGAGGCACTTTACTACGGTAATTTTAAGTTCGATTTGGCTCTCTATCACGTTTGCGTTTGCCGATATTGGCAATGTTACGTTATTAGTCGGCACCATGGATATAAAACGAGGAGACGAGCATATCCCCGCTGTCCTTAGGGTCGCACTGGAAGAGCATGATACGCTTAGCTTGGGTGAAAATTCACGCGCACAGCTGACTTTTAAAGATGGCACCATTATTACACTTGGCGCAAAAAGTCAATTTTCTATAAAAGAGTATGTGAATGAAGGCGCACCAAAGGCTAGATTCTCGCTTGCCGAAGGTGTTTTTAAGGTCATCACAGGACAGATAGGCAAGGTCGCTCCAAAAGAGTTTAAACTAGATACAAAAACGGCAACTATTGGTATTAGAGGGACAATTATTGGTGGAGAGATCACACCTGCATTTGATACTATCTTGTGCCTTGCAGGTCAGATAGAGGTCTCCCCCATCATCCCTCCTGTAAATGGAGCAATCTCTATAATCCTAAATCCTGGCGAAATGACCTCTGTCGTCCCAGCTACTTCACCCACACCAGCTGCACCTATCTCTGTCGAGCAGTTAAACAATATGAGTAGCCTGAGTGGCACAAGTACAGAAACAAGCAATGAGGGATCCGCAAGTGCGGAATCAAATAATATACCTCAGGTGCAAAGTACCACATCACAATCAACACAAGTATCATCAACTATAGCTGATAATACACAAAGTAGTGCAAACAGCGCAGACAAGGCTGATAAGCTCAAAAAAGAGTCTTTGCCTGAGCCAACTCCCAAGCCAACGCCACCTGCTCCTCCAAGCGGTGGCGGTTCAGGTGGTAGCGGCGGTTCAGGTGGCTCGTCAGGTGGTTCATCAGGTGGCTCATCGGGTGGCAGTAGCTCAGGTGGCAGTAGCTCAGGTGGTTCATCAAGTGGTAGTAGTTCAGGTGGTGGTTCGGGTGGCTCGTTATTAATCATGGGCAGAACGTCATCATATGGCGATTCTCCAGCAAGCATAACAAGCGTAAACATTGCAGGCACAGAAGCAAAGGTAAAATTTAAATACATCGATGGTAGCGGTAATGAAAAAGTAGCCGCACTAAATATACCTCCAGAAGCCAACGAGCTCGGACTGACATCAAGCGATCTGGATTGGAATGAAATCAGCTCCACCTCTAGTGGTTTCAACTATTTACTACTACGCACAAATAGTTCAATAGGTGAAGCGAGTAATACTATTATCGCTGGTGGTAAAAAGATAGAAGCTAGCGCACTAAACACGCTTAGCAGTCTATATGGATACTTTGCGCCAACCGATCGTTGCATGAGTGATTCAGCATGCGCAAAGGAGGTAGGTAGACAACCGACGCTAACTATCAACTATACAAACAAGAGCTTTGCGAAGGTTGATATAAACAATAATAGGATAATGCTAATTTCGGGCAAAATAGGAAATAATGGCAAAATCGTCTCATCTGATGCAGTTGCGCATAGCTTCTCTGGGAGTACGACAAGTGCGTTTAGCAGTAGACGCGATACAGACGGAAATGCAGATGGCTCAGACTTTGGAGGACAGATATATGGTAGTGCTAGCAAACATA
Source organism: Wolinella sp. (assembly GCA_052170135.1). Lineage (GTDB taxonomy): Bacteria > Campylobacterota > Campylobacteria > Campylobacterales > Helicobacteraceae > Wolinella. Next base: position 24,588 of record JBQNBC010000006.1, on the reverse strand, counting down.
TCCTAGCTGGCTATCTAGAGATGAAAAATAGCGATTCTACAATTGATACAGTTCATACATTCGCAGGAATCGGACACATGGCAACACCTGACAAGCTGCCAGAAGTAGGCTATGCGGCAAGCGGAAATCTAGAACTAGTTGGTCTGGCAACAAGCCATAAATCAGGTGTGCCTAGCGCGACAAGTGGTCTTTTAATAGATAAAGGCGATATGAATATAAAGATAAATCGTGGGAATGCAAATATTATTAGTGGCTCACTACAAAGCGCCACAACAACAGCGAGCACTACATTGCTTAACTTCTCACCGGGCGAAATCTCATCATACATTACCGATAGATATTTCACATACCTAGACGCTCAAAAGTGGCTAGCAGCCATACCCACAAGAAATGGGAATCAATATGTGTCATGGGGGCTATGGGGTGTCAATAGAGCTGATATGAGCAAAGCAATAAACTACTGGGTGGCTGGGGTGGATTCCACTCTTGCATCAGCATGGACTAATACCGCTGTTAGAGAGTCGCTAAACTACTCATACAAAGGCAAGCTGATGGGATGGGTGGAATCATCTGATGCACCAAATAGACTACTCCCTATCGACACAGATAGAAGCATGATAAGACTCGATTTTGAGATTGGTAGCGGTAATAGCTCAATCTCTAAAAATAGCAAGATAGAGTTCGACGCTAACTCTTATTTATTTGATTTAAACATAGAAGAAGCGAGCTTTAGCGGTGGCACATTTAAGGCTAATGTCATAGATGCTAGTGGAGGATATATATCACAAGATAGAATAAGACCAATACCAAATACTCCAGCTAGCTCACATGCGGTAATAGATGGAAAACTATATGGTAGCCAAGGACAGGCTGCTGGTGGCACGCTACGCATGATTGGGGAAAATTATGGAGGCGGTAAGTTTGTGAATGTAAGTGCTGTATTTAACACATCGCGTGATGAGTCAATAGGCATGGCAAGATACTATCGCGCAGGCAATACCAACTACCGCTTGCGACACACATACATAAATAACAATAAAGAGATAACAATCTCAAGAGAAGGAATCCCAGATAGTGGCACGCCGACTTCAGATGAAATAACACTACTAAAGGAAAGCCAAAGCTACTACGAAGTGCTAAAAAATGGCAATATTGTCGCATTCTTATCCGATGACCCCCTGAATCATACAGGACGAGCCGTAATAGGTGGAGGCACACCGCTAAAACTAGATGGACTGACAGGAATCGCACAGTTTTTTGATAGAAGTAATTCATGCCTTCATTCAAATACATGTGGTACACAAACAAGCACAGCACCTAGAATGTATGCAAATTATGGAAATAAAAATGTACTAGATACAATAGTCAGCTACGAAAATGAGATAAATCGCAAGATTAAAGGGGTTGGATTCTTCATAGGTGAGCTAAATAGCAATGGCTCATTTAATGGCGCAAAAAGCCTATTTCAAATGCAAAATAGAGATAGCTTAGTGTGCGATTCTTGTGGTACCACAAGCTCTTCAAATATTAGCGGTGGTGGTTTATATGGCACGATTGAAGATAATGTCCTTGCATATCATATGGACACTTATCAGCGCGGAGTCACATCAGCTACGAAAAAGACATACTCTCATGCTGGAAAGAACTTCTCTCATAGCTCAAGCGCAGCGACATCTGGTAGCTTCACACTAGAGGGCGGATCGGTGAAGTCATTCATCACGCCATCTACAATTAACACAGATGAGACAATCACTATAAACATCAATCGAGCAAACACGGGAAATCGTAGCTTTACCACATATTCATCTACTACATCTGCCACAAAAAGTGCATATATCAACGATGATATATTTGCAATGTATAGTGGAAATAGATGGCTAATGAGTATAGATGGCGATGGGAATGACTACTTATCATGGGGCTACTGGGGTGAGACAAATGCGAATCCAACATCACATGTTGGGTTGTTTAACTTCTGGGTGGCAGGCAAAGATCGTGCTGCTGCGATAGCTCATATCAGTGGTGTAGCAAATGGGACAGTGTATGAATACCACGGTAAAGTAATAGGACACGTAACAGAAGACTCTAAGCAATACAATATACACGATGGTAGCGTCTATTTAAAATTTAACTTTGGTGCTAGTTCTGGTGCTGGTCCTCTTGAAGATATCGATTCCTCAAGTAGGATAACATTCAGAGGTGGCAACACAAATCAACTATGGGAGCTAAGCCCATATAGCTCAAATATTTCTCAAAGCGATGCTAAATTCAAAAGTAAACTCTCAGGAACTATAGATGGGCAGAGTGGAGTAAGAGGAGATATAAGCGGGAGATTCTTTGGTAGTGAGGCGCAAGCTATTGGTGGGGTATTCCAAGCCCATAAAGCTGGAAATATCACGGCCCATGGTGTATTTGAGGGACTAAAATAATGAAGAATATACTATCGCTCACCATAATTGGAATCCTAAGCACCTCAGTCAGTGCAAATGATAAATTAGAGGCATTTTCGCTCTACAATTCAGGTAATTTCAGTGCAGCAGAGGCAAAGCTCCTAAAGCTTGCAAGAGAGAATCCAGCTGATGCGGAAATAAACTTCCATCTAGGGCGCGCGGCTTTAGAGAATAAGAATTACGACACAGCGTTAGCGGCATTTGACCGCGTCCTGATAGTAAACCCACTCCATGCACGCACACGGCTAGAGATAGCGCGCCTCTACTATGAGCGCGGATACTACACGCTATCTTTGCGCGAGCTAGATTCTGTCCTTGCTGGCAAACTACCAAGTGATGTGCGAAAAAGCGTACAAGAGTTTCGTGATAAGGTCGCATACATAGTAAATAGACACCACGTAAGTGGGACAATAATGCTAGGAATCGAGCACGACAACAACGTAAATAATGACATCGGAAGCAAAAGCTTTACTATACCATCGATAAATATACCAATCGATGGCAAGACAGAAAATAGCGATTATGCTAGCTTTCAAGGAGTATTTTTAAACTACAAATATGACATTGGTGACTTTGGTGGCTTTTTTATCGAAAGCGGATTAGATGCATATAATAAAAGCTACTTTGATGCTAGCGCAAACAACATAACGCTTGGTGCTGCGAATACCGCCCTAGTCTACGCGACAAACAGCTATAAAATCTCCATGCCACTAAACTATGCAAAAGTATATCTAGGTAGCGAAAGCTATGTGGATACATTTGGCATAGGGCTAAATGCAAAGTATGCCTTTGGCACAAATACAATCGGCGAAGCTGGAATCTCAGCACGCAAAAACAGCTATGCAAATGCCAATAGATTAAGGGATTCCGATGAGATGGGAGCATATGCTGGGGTGCAGTTCGCACTAGGGCAGGAGCGGCCATACACACTATCTATATATATCACAGGCAGAGACACATACGCAAAGCATAATACGCGCACAGATGTATCTCAAAGAGAGCTAGCACTAAAAAGCGAGATAGGCAGAGAGCTGGTAGCCAAACTACGCGCGAATATCGCGTACACGCGCAAAAGCAATGACTACGATGATACAGATACGCTATTTCTATCAAAGAGAAAAGATAGAGAGAATCGCTACGACCTAACACTAAGCTACGAGATAGCAAAGAGGCAGGTGGTAAGTATCGGTGCTAGCAGGATTAATCGCTACTCAAACCATGCGCCATTTACCTACGATAAGAATCTACTAAGCACACAATATATGTTTAGCTTTTAGCAATGGCGACTTTAATTAAGTCGCTGTTGTTACACTCCTATACACAGAAAATAAACCTGAAAATCTAAAGCTACGTAATCCACTCTGTTTTATATATTTCTACACTGCTTATTAATAGCGATATGTAAATTAATAGCGTCTATTGCTTTATATTCGCACAAAATAGACACACATTGCAAATCATTAAACTATCATGGAATCTAAACTTACAAAAGCGCAATAGGACTGGAAAAGTAGCAAAAAGATAAGAAAGAGAAGAAAGCCACCCCGCCCAAAAGGGCAAGGTAGCCTAAGAGAAAAAGCTAGAAATTAAGCAGGTGTCCCAGCAGAGATGAATCCATCAGAGATAGTAACATCTGTCACACCAGTAAGTGTGATAGTCGTCATATCGCCTGTTGTAGATCCGTTACCTGCGAAAGTTTGCTTCTCAACCCAGAATGTTGTGTTGCCACCTTCTGTTTTGTAGAAGATCTCTTTTTTATTGATATCCCCTAGGTTGTCTGAGATTTTTTGCTTTTCGCTTAGTTTTACAAACTTGTAATCATTGCCAACATATAGTCTATCTAAGCCAGATGTACCAAAGTTAGTAATATTCACATTTGATACGCTCTTATCTAGTGTAGCAAGTAGCATTACATCATTTTTTGATGTAGCATCTACGCTAGCAGCCATATCAAGTTTATTTAGACCTAGGCCTGGCTCTTTTTTATCGTCTGTAGCGTTTGTGATTGCTTTTGTCGCAGTGTCGATTGCTTTTTTGAGCTCATCAATCTTGTTCTTGTATGTTCTTGATTCTTGGAAAGCTTTGCTCTCTTTAGTAATTTTATCAAGCTTGTTGACTTCGCCTAGATACGCATTAGCAAGTGGAGCAGCTTTAGCTGTGCCATCGATACCGTTTGTTGTTTCTTGAGCAGCATTATTGGTCACGCCAGTAGTGCCAGCATTAAGAGTTAGAGGATCTTTATTTCCAGCAGTTTTAGCTGTAAAGATGACACTTGTACCATCGGTATCAAGTTTTGCAGTCCAATTATCAAAAGATGTAGCAGCAATTTTCTGTGCGACTTTCTCTTTTGTATCTTGATCAGTAGAAGTAACACCAATTGTTTTACCATCAATAGTTATATTACCATTACCTGTAGCTCCGCCCGTTATTTCTATCTTCTGCACCTCTTTAGTAGCTACTTCCTCTTTTGTCTGCATTTTAACTGTTTTCGAGAAGTCGACTTCAGCTTTATCGCCTGTGTAATCTATAACTTTACTAGCGCCTACAAACTCAGTAGTGTCGTTTGTACCGTTTGTGAGTTGCTCAGCGTTGTTTTCTTTTAGCATTGCGCTAGCTACTACTTTTTGTAGAGATTCTTTAGAAGCTTGTAGTGCTTTTGCTGCTGCTACTTTTGCCTCTAGTGCAGAGATAGTAGGTAGGACATCTTTGTATGCCTTGCCAGCTTCTGTGATAGTCCAAGAGCCATCAGTCTTAGTAGCGATGACTTTATCATCTGTACCATTGACATACTCCATAAACTTGCCATCTTTGATAAAGATATTATTAGCAGTAGTATTTGGTGCCTCTGCCAAAGTCTTACCAGTATTAAGGCTTTCAAATTTAGCCTTCTCAGCAGTCAACTCATCTGTTGCAGTCTTAGTAGCTTTGAAGTTTTTATCTACTAAGTTCTTGGCTGATGCCACAGCGTCAACTAGTGACTTCTCACCATCTTTTAGAACACCTGCTTTGTCGCTTACTGCTTTTTGTTGCTTTTGGATTGCGTCTGCGACTATAGCATCTTGAGCTGCAGCACCTCTAGTTGCAAAAGTAGCATCGCTTGCAGAAGTCGCGATAGCACTCGTAGCATTAGTATGGTATGTAGTCACATCAGCTACAGTAGCCTTTCCAGCATCTACGTCATTTGTGCCATTTAGATCTTTATCTAGAGCAGGGAGAGTCTTTAGCCAGTCTGACTGTGCTGTAGTAGCATCGCTTAGTGCTTTAAGCTTTGAAGGAATCACTTGATTAGCTGCATCTGCGTCGATAGTAGACTTAGCAGCATCCACTGTAGTAGAGCTGTCTGTTACGTTAGCGATAAATTTCTTGAATTTATCTAGGTTGCTGTTGTCAGCTTTTTCGATTTTGTCTGCTGTGTAGTTAGATACAGCGACTTTGTTCTTGAATATCTCTTGACCTTTGCCAGCATTCTCAGGGCGTGTAGCTGCATATACGATAGCAGCAACTGCTTCTGCTCTTGTCTTACCTTTAGCTAGGAAATCGATCCAGAATTTAATACCTGCTTCATCATCAGTTGGTGTCTTGCCAAAAGTATTCAAGTAGATGTGCTCGATGAATGCCTTATCAGTCTTGATGCTATCACCAAAGTACTCTTTAACTTGTGGAAGTGCTAGCATTACTTGAGCCACTTTAGTAGTAGTAGTGCCCTCACCACCGTATGTTTGCCAGAATTTGTTACCTTCGCCCTCAGAAGCTCGTCCAAGAAGTGCTACGTAGAGCTCTGAAATTTGCGTTTTTGTTAATGCCATGTTTATTCCTCCGTAGGAAGTTGAATTATTTCGTTAGACATACGATCTCGTAATACAAGCCACATTTTAAAGATGCAACCACCAAAAAGTGCGCCGCATAAAGTGACTGCAAGCTAAAAAAGTAGCAAATAGAGCGATACCAAATGTCACACTATCGATAGTATCTACTAGAAATACCGTCGAGAATATATCATATTTTGATTAAATGCAGATAATTAGAGCTTGATAAAGGCATGATTTTGTAAATATGAATGATGATATAATCGCAACATGGGACGTTTTAAACATATTTGGTCATATCGATTCTTTATACTTAGCTCTATAAAGATGGAGTTTGTATCGCGGTTTGCTAGGAGTGGTCTTGGCGCAATGTGGATAATCTTGCACCCGCTAGCACAAGTAACAATATATGCGCTTATTCTCTCTGCGGTGCTAAAAGCAAAGCTACCAAATATAGATAATCAGTTTGCATATGCGATATATCTCATGGCAGGGATGCTGACTTGGTCGCTATTTTCTGAAGTTTTTAGTCGTAGCTTGAATGCTTTTATAGATAATGGGAATCTAATAAAGAAGATGTCCTTTCCAAAAATCGCCCTACCGATAATCGTAACTGGTAGCGCACTAATCAATAATGTAATACTGCTAGTGGTGATAATAGGTGTCTTTGGGATACTTGGGCATATGCCGACAATTGGGATATTGTGGCTACCGCTACTTATGATTATAACTGTCGCACTAGCACTTGGCATTGGGCTGACGCTTGGAATCATAAATGTGTTTATGCGCGACACGGGGCAGATAGTTTCTATTGTGTTACAGTTTTGGTTTTGGCTAACTCCCATAGTGTATATAATTGACGTCATACCAGAGACTTATCGAGACTATCTATATATTAATCCACTCACGGGAATCGTGGTCAATTACCACTCTATACTTGTATATGGTAGTGGGATTGATTTTGGGCTAGTGGCTTACCCATCTGTATTGGCGATACTATCAATTGGGCTAGCTGCGTTTATATACATGAGGGCTAGTGGCGAAATGGCGGATGCGCTATGAGTACACCTGTCCTAGATGTAAAAAATATCGGAAAAGCATACCGAAACTATGGAAATGAGCTGTGGCGGGTGCTGTATTGGTTTGGCATAAAGCGCAAGATTCCTTTCAGTGAGACTTGGACGCTACACGATATTAGCTTTAGCGTAAATCCCGGGGAATCGCTTGGTATCATTGGACAAAATGGTGCTGGGAAGAGCACTTTATTAAAAATCATAACAGGCACGCTAAAACCAACTACAGGTAGCATAGCTACACGAGGAAAGATTGCCGCGATTTTGGAGCTTGGAATGGGCTTCCACCATGAGCTGACAGGAAGGCAAAATGCTTATCACTCAGCTGGATTGATGGGATATACACACGAGCAGATAGAATCTGTTATAGATGAGATTGAATCATTTGCTGAGATAGGCGAGTATTTTGACAAGCCAGTGAGGCTCTATAGCAGTGGAATGCACGTGCGAGTGGCGTTTGCTGTGGCTACCGCCTTTCGCCCGGAGATTCTCATCGTAGATGAGGCATTGTCGGTTGGCGATGCCTATTTCCAACATAAGAGCTTCGCAAGAATCAAGGAGTTCAAAGAGGCTGGGACTAGCTTAATCTTTGTATCACACGACAAAGGAAGCATACTTGCGCTTTGCGATAGAGCTATACTACTAGACAAGGGGCGTATGGTAAAAGATGGAGATCCAGAGGAGGTGACAGACTACTATAATGCCCTAATCTCCGAAAAAGAGGGGAGCACTATAAGACAACTCCGAGGCGCAAGTGGTAAGGTGGCTACAATATCAGGGACTGGCGAGGCTACCATACGGGATGTGGGCCTATATAAAGCAGGAGAGAGTGTCGAAGTAGTAGATGTTGGCGATAGGGTAGAGCTAAGGGTATCAGTAGATATACACACTGCAATAGAAGGTCTTGTTGTTGGATATATGATAAAAGATAGGCTAGGACAATCAATATACGGGACAAATACGCACTATTGCAAACAGGTGCTAGAGAGGGCGGAAGCTGGGGATAGTGTCGTGTATTCTTTTATATTTGATGCGAATATGGGCGGTGGGTCGCACTCTATTTCGATTGCTTTACATACACACGATACGCATTTGGATAAAAATTTTGAGTGGCGCGATCAAGCACTTATTTTTAGCGTAGTAAATCTAAGCAAAATACCATTTTTAGGGCTATGCTGGGTCGAACCAAAAGTAGAGATTAACCACATTAGACAAAACAACAGATCTATACAATAGCTTTATCTGAAGCTATATCAAGGGATATTATGCAGAATCTAAAATACTTTGCAGTAGATGTCACATCGATTCTAGAATGGAATAGAGCACCTGTTGGCATAATTCGCACACAATTGGAGTTTGTCAAATATCTGTGTCTTAATGATAGAGATAGTGTTTATTTCAGATTTAACGATAATAAAGACGAGCTTATCGCGGTAGAAAAGAGTATCATCGAGCAAAAAATAGAACAGCTACTCAACATAAAAGAACATGGTGGCGCACATAAAATTAAATATACAGAGCCACAAAATAGATTCTCATCAAATATCAAAAAGGCTCTTGATATACTCAAAGAAGATGGGCTAATAATCCTACTTATCAAGATAATAAAAAAAGTATGCCCACCAAAATTAAAGAGCTTATTGAGGATTGTTTATACAAGGCTATTTAATACAAAACCCGATACAGTCGTGCAAAAGGCTATCGAGAGAAGTATGTTTAGGGCGGAGATATATAGGGCGCACTATCTAAAAATTCCTAGCTTTTTGAAACAAAATGCTGTAGTGGTGTCGATGGGGCTTGACTGGGACTACTCTAACTATGGGTTGCTATACTGGCTTAAAAAGAGGATTGGCTTTGAGTTTATAGGGTCATTTTATGATGCCATACCAATAAGCAATCCAGAATTGGTGCTCTCATATAGCTTTTCTCAGAGATTCTTTTCTCATTTGTATTATCTAATTCATCTATCAGACAAGATATTTTGTATTTCAAATTTCTCAAAAAAGCAACTATCTGATATATGCGAAGCTCATCATATTCATAGGATTCCAGAATTAAAAACAATCTATTTAGGCAATGATATAAAGAGGAATCCACAACATAACAACACTAAGAAGCAAGGAGATACGAAAGAGTATGTGCTCTACGTCAGCACAATAGAGGCTAGAAAAAATCACATTCTTCTACTGCGAGTTTGGCAAAAGCTACAAAGAGAAAGTTTTATTGATTTGCCAGATTTGGTACTAGTTGGAATGCTAGGATGGGGGATTAGTGAGTTTATGGAGCTTTATAAAAATGATGAGAATCTACAAAAGATTGTTCATTTGCGCCATGATGTAGATGATAATGAACTTATATCTATTTACAACAACGCAAGATTTACCGTTTTCCCATCAATTATTGAAGGCTGGGGATTAGGCGCGACAGAATCTATGCTCTATGAAAAGCCATGTATCACATCTGATTGCGATGCGCTTATCGAGGCGACACAAGGGCTAATGCCACGTGTCCGCTATGATGATGTGGATGGTTGGTGCGATGCTATAAAGAGACTATCATCAGATAACGACCTGCTAGAATCGTATAGACAAATAATCAAAGAGAGATTTAAATCGCGCACGTGGGAAGAATTTAGCATTGACTTTGCTAAATTTGCAAAAGGTGAAATATGAAAAGAATCATACAGCTATCTACATACCCTATAAAAAACCCACTCCATGGAGGACAAATAAGGGTATCACAAATAAGAAAATGCCTCGAGAAAAATAACGTAATAGTTAAAAGCATATCAATCAGCGAAACATCTCATAGCGACTACACTAGCGATGATATATTAGTGAGCAATCATGAGCTGGGTAGCCTTATAGAGATTCCTTTATGTAGTGATTATGCGACATCTATCATCTCAACTCATGGTAAATATTTTGAATTTATCAAAAAAAGTATTTTAGAGTTTAAGCCTGATGCTATATTTTTAGAACAACCATGGCTATATCCGGCGATAAAAAAGATGAGAGAATATGGGCTGCTCGACAATATCAAAATCATCTACTCATCACAAAATATAGAATGCAAGATAAAAGAATCGCTACTAGATAATCACGGCGTTAGCGTGGATTCTCGTAAGGGTGTGATTGATAGTATAAGAGAGCTTGAGGCAGAGATATGCAAGGTAGCTGATACTACTATCTGTTGCACACAAATAGACGCTGATGAATTTATGAATATGGGTGCTAGGCAAACTATAATCTGTAACAATGGCGTATCAAGGCGCACAATAAGCAAAGAATCGCTAACTCAAGTAGATGATGTGCTACTTGGCAGACGATATGCACTATTTGTGGGATCGGCATACCCACCAAATGCTATAGGTTTTTGGGAAATGCTTGGCAAATCGCTAGCATTTTTACCACCTGAATATGTAATATTGGTCGCGGGAGGGGTATCAAAGATACTAGAGGAGTATATTCCAGATGATGCGGATTTATACCGATATGTAAACATGGATAGAATTGTTAAGCTCGGGTTTGTATCTGAAGAGTTGCTAGCAACTTTAATAGCTGGCGCCTCTGTCATACTGCTTCCCATAACAATAGGTGGCGGCTCAAATCTAAAAACAGCAGAGGCGATAGCGTCATGTCGCCCGGTAGTAGCTACAATCACCGCATGCAGGGGCTTTGATGTCAATGGGCTATCAAACTTTAAAGCAACAGATTCTTGCGAAGAGTTTGTAGATAGCGTCTATAGATTTTTGACACAAGATAATTTAGCAAAGATATCAGATAGTGAGATGAAAATACGAGAAACCGTGTACTGGGATAACACTCTAAGTGGGCTTAAAGCACTACTAGACTAAGTCTATATGCTAGATATAATCTTTAATCTCTAGCGTAATCATCTTCGATTCTTATAATGTCGTCCTCGCCTAAATAGTCTCCAACTTGTGTTTCAATTAAAATCAAAGGCAACTTTCCGGGATTGCTTAGCCTGTGTATCTCGCCGGCTGGTATATATGTCGATTCGTTTGCCTTTAAGAGCTCCTCTTTATCTCCGATTTGCACCATGCCAACACCACTGACAATAACCCAATGTTCACTTCTGTGTATATGCTTTTGCAAAGAGAGTCGCGCGCCACTATCTACTACAATCCTTTTGATCTTATACTTATCGCCTTCCTCAAGTGTAGTATATAATCCCCATGGACGATAGACTGTTAGATGTGTATTGTGTAACTCGCTGTTTGTTCGCTTTAGCTCATTTACTACCTCTTTTACCCTCTGACCACTTCCCTTTTGTGCAATCAATAATGCATCTGGCGTATCTATTACCATTAGATTTGATACATCTATAAGCGCAAGTTTGCGCTCAGATTGGATAATCAAATTATCGTAACAATCTAGTTTTATTGCATCGTTTTTTGTATTACCGCACTCATCTTTTGGTAGCTCATCGCTTAAACTCTCAAAGCTCCCTAAATCACTCCACCCCATATCACAGGGAACAACATAAACATTTTTACTATGCTCCATAAGTGCATAGTCAATACTCTCGCTAGGAATCTTATCCATAAGCTCGGCTCTGATATTTATAACGCTGTCAGTTTTGTTAGCCTCTTTATAGATTTTCTCGCACGATTCTTTAATATAATTTGCATGTCGCGATAACTCATCTAGTAGCACACAAGCTTTAAAACAAAACATGCCACTATTCCAAAAATAGACTCCAGATTCTACATATTGCTTTGCGGTAACAATATCTGGCTTTTCTTTAAACGACTTTACCTTAAGCCAGTTTTCATACTGAATAGAGATGTCGCCTTCGATATATCCATACCCACTTTCTGGATAGCTAGGCTTAATGCCAAATGTAACAATATGCCCCTTTAGGGCTAGATTCTTCGCATGCTCTATTGCTATGTAATAGCGACTTAAGTCCTTAATCAAATGGTCGCTTGGCACGACTAGCATAACCTCATCAGGATCAAGCATAAGTGAGGCTAACGATATAGCTGGTGCAGTATTTCTCGCGCTACCTTCTAGTAGATATGACACTCCGTCAATACCAGTGTTGTTTACCTGCGTCTGAGCCAAAAACTGTTGATCGATACTTGTAACAATAACAAACTTATCAGAATGTGCTTTGTTCCTAAGGAGTGTTTTTTGAAATAGCGATTCTCCATCGAATAGCTCTATAAACTGCTTTGGCATTAGATTACGACTAATTGGCCAAAGCCTGCTCCCAGAACCACCGCAAAGAATCACTGTAGTCACTACGCACCCCCTCAGAACAAACTATAATAAAATACCATATATGCTTTTTGGTAAAATGATAACATGAAAAGTAAACTTCGATTAATAATCAACTTAAGCAACGTAAAATCTCCATTAACAGGCATAGGTAGATACACATACGAGATGACAAAACGCCTAATACAGCACAGTGATGTTGTAGATATACAGGCATTTCATGGTTTTAGATGGCTACAAAAGAGTGAAATATTAGAGCTACTAAAATCCCAAGAAAACCACACTCAATGCGAATCAAAGAAAAAAGTAAAATTCAAAATACCGTATGCAATTAGGAAACTGCACCATATAGCTATGTGTATAAAGCACTATAAAAAACTTATTCAACACAAGGATTACATATATTGGGATAATAACTATATCCCACTGCCATTTCCCGGAGAGACTATCACGACAATCCACGACCTATCGCATATTAGATTTCCGCATTTTCATCCTGAGTTTCGTGTAAAAATGCTAAACAATCATCTATCGAATACGGTCAAAAAAAGTAGTAAAATAGTTACTATTTCGGACTTTTCTAAGCGTGAGATTATGGGGCTATTAGGCGTCAATGAAGATAAAATAACGGTGATTTATCCGGGTGTAGATGAGAGCTTTAGCAAGAAAACAGAAGAATCGATAAGCAAAATAACAAAAAAATACAACCTGCCAAATGAGTACATACTAAGTGTCGCCACACTAGAGCCACGCAAGAATCTTGTTGGCTTAATAAAAGCATTTAGCATGCTTAGCGATGAGCTTAGAACTAGATTCCCACTAGTGCTTGTCGGCTCAAGTGGCTGGCTAAATAGCGATATAGATGAGATTATCTCCAAGCTAAAAATCAATAATGAAGTGAGAATCTTGGGATACCTCCCGCAATATGAGCTACCTTATATCTATGCAGGCGCGAGCGCATTTGCATATGTTTCATTCTATGAAGGGTATGGAATGCCAATAGCAGAGGCTTTGGCATGTGGCACGCCCGTGCTCACGTCAAATTGTAGCTCAATGGTAGAAGCAGGCGGAAAGAGCGCGGTGTATGTAGATCCAACAAATGTAGATTCTATAAGAGATGGATTAGAAAAGATACTTACAAATCCACCATTAAACATTGACACATCTCACATATACAGCTGGGATATAGCTAGCGCAAAGCTTATAGATTCCTGTAAGAAGCTAACTAAAGCATAACGGACTATAATAACGGATTATGATTTAAAGCTTAGGTGGGCAAATGGAACTAAAAAAGGCAATTATCACGGGAATCACGGGACAAGATGGAGCGTATTTAGCAGAGCTTTTATTAGAAAAAGGCTATGAAGTCTATGGAACATACCGTCGCTCATCATCGGTAAATTTTTGGCGTACCGATGAGCTAGGAATCACAAATCACAAGAATCTAAAGCTGGTCGAATACGATTTAACCGATGCTAGTAGCAGCCTTAGGCTAATAAATAGTATTCGTCCGCAAGAAGTGTATAACCTAGCAGCACAGAGCTTTGTCGGGGTATCGTTTGAACAACCGCTTACAACAGCAAATATAACTGCGCTAGGGGCTTTGCATCTACTAGAAGCTATACGAATGGTCGATAACAAAATACGCTTTTATCAGGCATCTACATCAGAGATGTTTGGCAAGGTACAGGCAATTCCACAGGATGAGAGTACGCCTTTTTACCCTCGTAGCCCATATGGCGTGGCAAAGCTATATGCGCATTGGATTACAATAAATTATCGTGAGAGTTATAATATTTTTGGTAGTAGTGGAATCCTATTTAATCACGAATCGCCACTAAGGGGGCGTGAATTTGTAACACGCAAGATTACTGATAGCATTGCAAAAATCACTCTTGGCAAGCTAGATGTACTAGAGCTTGGAAATCTAGACGCCAAACGAGATTGGGGCTATGCAAAAGAGTATGTAGATGGCATGTGGCGCATGCTACAAGCTGATACTCCTGATACTTTTGTTCTTGCTACAAATAAAACTCACACTGTACGTTCGTTTGTAGAGCTCGCATTTAAAAGCGTTGGAATTAAGCTGGAGTGGCGAGGCCTAGCAGAGAATGAAGAGGGTATTGATAGTGATAGTAAAAAGGTGCTAGTAAAGATAAATCCAAAATTTTATCGTCCCGCCGAGGTTGATTTACTAATAGGAAATCCTGCACACGCCAAGGCAACTTTAGGCTGGACACCAAAGACAACCCTATCTGAGCTATGCGATATGATGGTCAAGGCAGACATGGAGAGAAATAGAGTTGGAAGCTCATTCTAAGAGAATCTTGCTAACCGGTGCCAATGGATTTAGTGGCTATCATCTAAAGCCCATGCTAGAATCCAATGGCTATTTGATTTACCCTCTAAAATCAGACATTACACAAAAAGCTAATATTATCGATGAGCTCAAAGAGATAGATTTTACATACGTTATTCATCTTGCGGCTATTAGTTTTGTGCCATCTGGAATGGATACAGAAGTATATAAAGTAAACCTTTTTGGAACACAAAATCTACTAGAAGCACTTGCAGAGACTCAAAAAAATCTCAAAAAAGTCATCATTGCTAGTACATCTAACGTGTATGGTAATCAAAATATTGAGCGCCTAAGCGAAACATGTACGCCAAAACCAGAAAGCCACTACGCGCTAAGCAAGTATTGCGCAGAGCAAATAAGCTTGCGTTTCAATGATAGCCTGCCAATAATAATCACTAGACCATTTAACTATACGGGAATCAAGCAAGCAAATCACTTTTTAATACCAAAACTTATTAGCCATTTTGCACAAAAAAGCAAATCAATTACACTTGGCAATATAAGCGTATCTCGTGATTTTTCCGATGTGGGTTGGATATGTGAAGCATATACAAAGCTACTTGAAATAGATACCTCAGGCGAGATAGTAAATCTATGCAGGGGTGAATCTATATCTATCTGTGAGATACTCAATATACTAGAAGAGATTTCAGGTCATAAAATAGATATTGTAATTGATGATTCTCTTGTAAGAAAGAATGAGATAGAGAATCTATGTGGCGATTCGAACAAGCTATACAATCTAGTGCCAAATCTCAGCAAACAAGTATCACTTCAAGAGACGCTCTCAATCATGTATCAATACGCACTAAAAAGCCAGGATTTGTGTTGAAAATCTTGCACTTGGGCAAGTTTTATCCGCCTGATACAGGTGGGATAGAGACTGTAATAGCAACAATAAATAAAGAGCTGAATACATTAGGCATACAAAGTGATGTTTTATGCGCCAAAAAACCAGGCAAAATATACAAGGACGATATACGCCCTGCAAAACCAAATACAATAGCTAGCACTATACACAGAGCAAACACTATAGCATTAATAGCATCAACTGCTATATCACCTGACATGATACTCAAGCTATATCGATTGCGTAATGACTACGATATTATCCACTTGCACTTTCCAGACCCGATGGCAATTATCGCACTCTTTATAACTAGACCAAAGGCACATTTGATAATCCATTGGCATAGTGATGTAGTAAGGCAGAAGATTGCCTTAAAATTCTTTAGTCCGTTTATTTACTGGGCAATAAATAGGGCAAAGCTAATCATAGGAGCAACAAAGGTACACATCGAAGAATCTGATTTTTCAAAGATGTTTAAAAAAAAGGGTGTTGTGCTACCGCTATCACTTGATACTAAAGATATAGGCTTTAGACAAATATACCCAAAGCACAATATCAAAATACTAGCAATTGGTAGACTTGTCTCTTACAAGGGTTTTGAGTTTCTTATCAAAGCAATATCAATGCTAGATGAGCGTTTTAGTCTTGAAATTATTGGTGATGGAGAGCTAAGGAGCACTTTACAAAGGCAGATAGAAGATCTACATATACGAGATAGAGCTAAACTTCTTGGCGAGCTTGATAACGAATCTCTCAAGAAACATCTAAGCGAGTGTCATATATTTTGCCTACCATCAATTTCTCGCTCAGAAATGTTTGGTGTAGTACAGCTTGAAGCAATGCAACATTCAAAACCTGTTGTATCTACAGATATACCACGCTCTGGAGTCCCATACGTAAATATCAATAATAAAACCGGCATTATCGTTAAGCCAAAGGATTCTGCATCCCTAAGAGACGCATTTGTAGAGTTGGCAAACAACAAAGAGCTATACGATAGGCTATCAAGAGGAGCTTATGAAGAAAGTTTGAAATATAACAATAGAGAACTAACACTTAAGCTAATAGAATTATACAGGAATATTATGGCGGATTAGCCACTATACACAATACTTACAGCTTCTTTCAAACTAAAAGGAGCAAAGCCCCCTTTAGCAAGTCAAAATAAATCTCAGTAACTCTCAAACATTAAACTCGGTAGCCATAGAGAAATCTCCGGAATATATGTAACAAGTACAAGACCAACAAGAATCGTAAGCATCCATGGGAAAGACGCCATGACAACATCCTTTAGATTCATGCCAGTCAATCCACTCGCTACAAAGAGATTCAGCCCAACAGGCGGCGTAATCATGCCAAGCTCCATGTTCACCACCATAATGATACCAAAGTGGATTGGATCAACACCCAAAGCAGTCGCAATAGGCAGCAGCAGTGGCACCATTATCATAACAACACTAGAAGGCTCCATAAACTGCCCCATAATAAACAGTAAGATATTCACAAGAATCAAGAAGCCAATCTTGCCTATATTGTTATCAATAATAGTCTTAGCGATAGTCTGAGGAATCTGCTCATCAGTCAGGAAGTGTGCAAAAACCACGGCATTTGCGATAATAAAGAAAATCATCGCAGTTGTCATCGCAGAATCGAGCAAAATCCCATAAATATCCTTGAGCTCAATATCCTTATAAACAAAGAATGAAATAAAAAATGCGTACACAGCACTAGCTGCTGCTGCCTCAGTAGGCGTAAAGATACCGCCGTAGATTCCTCCGATTACCACAAAGATGACCATAAGTGCCCAAAATGCTTTGGTAAGCTTCTGCATGCGCTCTTTAAATGGGGCTGGCTTGGTTGCTTTAAAGCCGAGTCGCTTTGCGCCAATATAGGTCTGAAGCATCATCATCGCACCAATCATAAGTCCCGGAATAACGCCCGCCATAAAAAGCTTACCAATGGATTCCTCGGCTGTTACACCATAGACGATCATGACAATCGATGGTGGAATAAGAATCCCAAGACTACCCGCAGTTGTTATGCCACCCACAGCATAGCTAGCTGGATAGCCCGCATCTTTGAGAGCGGCAAACATAATCGAACCAATCGCAACTACCGTTGCTGGTGAGCTACCACTAACGGCCGCAAATATAATACAAGCAAAAATAGCACTCATAGGAAGACCACCTGGCAAGTGCCCTACTACAGACTTTGCGAAATCGATGATTCTCTGCGCGGAACTACCCTTACTGAGAAGATTCCCTGCTAGGATAAACAT
The DNA here is from genome assembly GCA_052170135.1 of Wolinella sp. Classification (GTDB taxonomy): domain Bacteria; phylum Campylobacterota; class Campylobacteria; order Campylobacterales; family Helicobacteraceae; genus Wolinella. The sequence goes on along the minus strand of JBQNBC010000006.1, from coordinate 6,526 downwards.
AGGAATCGCCATAAGCGAGAACTTATTAATCCCATCAAACACAAGTTGAGGAACAGACATAGGATCTAACTCAGTAAATAGCAACATCGACAAGACAGTGCTAGAGCCAAGCGCGACAGCGACAGGAACGCCAATGAGAATAAGTCCAAACAGTGAAACAAATAAAAATGCAATACTCACGACATCACCTCGCTAATCTTTAATCACAGAATCATGAATAATCTCATCTGCGGCACTCTTTATAACCATATCAGCAGACTGTTGCGAGATTTCATATATCTTTTCACCAGCACGATAACTAGCACCCAAAAATGCAATCGGAAGAGCGAGGATAGGAATCCACTGAGGAATCCCAAGGTCAATACTCATATAATTCATCTCTTTTACCAAAAACACATACTGAAGACCAAAATATGCAATAAAAAGCAGAAAGACTAGAGAGATGATGTTAGCAAGGATCAAATAGCCCTTGGCAATAAGTGGCGGAAACTGCTCAATAAGCAGTGTAACTGCGATGTGAATTCCCTTCTTAAAGCCATATGCCGCACCAAAAAGCGCTGACCATACAAAGAGATAGTTTGTCGCTTCGCCAGCCCATGTGAGCCCACTGTCAAAAAAGTATCTCAAAACAACATTTATAAATGCCAAAATAACCCCGGTAGCAATGCCAATCACGGCGATGTTCTTATTCATCGCCGCAATCCCGAGGTCTAAAATCTGAAAAAACTTAGCCATACTTAGACCTTAAATGTAGTGATAAAAACTAGAAAAAAGCAAAAGCTTACTTTGTGTTAATAGTCTTATCGATGAGATCTTTCCCGATTGTATTGTAGAAATTAGGATAGATTGCACCCATAACTTTTTGCCATTCTGCTTTTTGCTCTGATGTTAGCTTGTTGATTGCTAGCTTGCCAGATGCCTTAGCATACTCCTCTATCTTTGCTAGCAACCTACCCTCATCCTCTGCAGATTCTTTTCTTTCGAACTCAGTTGCCTCTTTCATTGCTTGCTTAACTTTTGCTTGCAAATCAGCTGGCAATGACTTCCAAAACTTATCACTAACAACAACTAGATAGCCTAGATAGCCGTGATCAGAGATTGTTAGCGAGCTTTGCACTTCGTGAAACTTGCTGTTATAGAAGTTTGCGAGTGGATTCTCAGCTGCATCTACAACACCTTGCTGAAGTGCAGAGTATACCTCAGAAAATGGTAAAACCTGCGGATTTCCGCCAGCTGCTTTTGTCTGCTCTTCAAGCACTTTTGAAGACATAATTCTAAACTTCTGCCCTTTTGCATCAGCTGGAGCTAGAAGTGGTTTTTTGCTTGATGAGAATTGCTTAAATCCAGCATCCCAGTACTCAAGCGCAACATATCCCTTGTCCTCTATCTTTTTCTTGATAGTATCGCCAACTTCCCCATCTAGCACTTTATGAAGATGTGCAGTATCTCTAAAGATAAATGGAAGGTCAAATAGCTGGAACTCAGGTGCAAGCGGTGTGAACTTTGAAAAGCTCGGAGCAGCCATTTGAACGTTACCCATTTTCATCGCCATAAACACGCGGTCATCATCATATAGCTGTGCACTTGGAAATACCTGGACTTTTACCTGTCCGTTTGTAATCTCCTCTGCACGTTTTGCAAAGAAGTCAGCCGCTTTGCCTTTTGGCGTGGCTGGAGCTACAACGTGTGCAAACTTAATAGTGTAGGTCTTTTGGGCAAAAGCAGATATTGCCAACGCTGCTGAAAGAGCCAAAGTAGACAAGAGTTTCATGGTGTGATTCCTTTCTCGGAGATATTTTACGCCCCCTAAAGTCATAAGGATTACTTAAGGTGAACGAAAAAATTCTACACTCTCAGAGCTTAAATCGTATTCGATGTGTTACAAAAAATGGCAAAAATCACAAAAATGATAAAAATTTTAAGAAAAAAAGTTACTTTTTTGCCCATTTTTAACTCGCAATCAAAATTGCACGCAACAACAAATCTCAAAAACTAGTGCAACTACTCATCAATCCTTAATCATGCCTACGATTCTTTGTGCCACTTAGCATGATGCAAAAATCACGTATCACTTGAAGATATACATCTAATCTAGATTTCAAGTGCACAATTTGTATCTAGTTTTAGATACAGAGATTGCCCCTAAAGAATCTATCCACGCTCAAGCTCTTCTCTTTTGCTCTCTAGTTCAATGTATTGTTCTAGCTTTTCCTCACACTCATACTTCATTCGATCATACTCGCTAGATAAAGCACTCAAATCACTCACGCCATAATCGCCTGGATTATACAACCGGTATTCAATCTCTTTGATTTTGACTTCTAGCTTCTCAATCTCGCTTGGCAAAAGCTCCAAAAGCCTCTGCTCTTTATAGCTTAGTTTTGTTACCTTTTTTGGAGATTCTTGTTCTATTTTTGGGCTTTTCTCCTCGCGCTCGATAACACTATATTCACGTAGTTCACGCTCTACATCGAGATACTCGCTATAGCTTAGATAGCTCTCCTCGATGATACCACCACCTTTGAAAATCAGTAATTTCTGTGCAATTTTATCGACAAAATACCTATCATGGCTCACAAAAATTATTGCGCCCTCAAAGCTTCTTAGGTACTCTTCGAGAATATTTATCGTTGGTATATCAAGATCATTTGTCGGCTCATCAAGAATCAAACAATCATACTCTTTGGTAAAAAGAAGTGCCAAAGCAACACGATTCTTCTCGCCACCGCTTAATACACCGATTTTCTTATCTAAAAACTCTCGCGGGAATAGAAAATTTTTCAAATAGCCATAAACGTGAATGCTTTTGCCACGCACCTCAACTCTATCACCACCAAATGGACAAAACGTCTCTAGTAGATTCTTAGAATCATCAAGCATTGCACGATGCTGGTCAAAATACCCCACGCGCACATCTCCACGCTCAATAGTACCGATTTTAACAGAGAGTGTTCCAAGGAGTGCTTTTAAAAGCGTGCTTTTCCCACTGCCATTTTTGCCAACGATTGCGATTTTATCTTTTTGTAAAATCCTGGTGCTAAAAGAATCCACTAACACTTTTTCACCCATCTTTAGCGATAGATTCTTAAGCTCAAAGAGCATTTTTTTGCGATTTACGCCATCTTCTTGATTAAAGTGTTTCTTCTCGCGCTCAAGCTCTAGGCGCATTTTGCGTATGACGCCTGGATTCTTCTTTGCTTCCTCGCGCATCGCTAATACACGCTGCTTGCGTCCTTCATTGCGCTTTAGTCTCGCTTTTACACCACGCCTTAGCCACTCCTCTTCAGCTTTTAGGAGCTTTAATAGCACTTCATGTTCTCTGGTCATCGCGCTTAATAGCTCCTCTTTTTGTCGCAAATATGAGCCATATCCACCATCAAAGCTCCTAAGATGGGAATCCTCAATCTCAACTGTGCGCGTAGCTATGTGGTCGATAAAATAGCGATCGTGGCTAATAAAAAGAAGTGTGAAGTTTTCACGATTTAAAAGCTCTTCTAAAAACTCGACCATCTGCACATCAAGGTGGTTTGTCGGCTCATCAAGCAGTAGAATATCAGGCTTTTGCAATAGTAGCCCTGCTAGCGCGACTCGTTTTTGCTCACCGCCACTTAAGAGGTTTACAAGGCTATTTTCAAACTCCTTTAGCTCAAATTCGACCATAATTCGCTCAACCTTGCTATCCAAGTCCCATGCACCATGATGTTCCAAAAACGTCGTAAGCTCGCTGTGTCTCGTCAAAAGCTCTCGATTCTCACTCTCGCTTGCTAGGCGCGTACTTATCTCTTCCCACTCGCATTTTGCGCGCTTCAACCCCGCTAACTCCGATTCTATCGCATCTCTAACACGCATATCATGCGCAAAGGTTGGCTTTTGTGGCAACATTTTTATTTCGATTCCCTGCATTGCGACACGCTCACCACCATCTAGCTCTAGATTCCCAGCGACTATTTTTAAAAGCGTGCTTTTCCCGCTACCATTTTTGCCGACGATTGCGATTCGTTCATTCTCATTTAAATGCAATGAAACATCAGTAAGAATCGGTGTGTAGTCATACTGTTTTGAGATTTCATGAAGACTAATTAATGCCATAGACGTCCTAGGATAGGTGATTTTAGGCAAAATTATAACCAAAGGGATTATCATAGAAGCTTTGCAAATCCGCACCAAGGCTTAAAATGATAGTAAAGAATCTAAGGTTTGCCGGTACTCTCTATCCTTCGACATGCGCTGAGATGCGCTTGTATCTCGACAAAGTAAAGCAAAATATTTCAAGTGCGCTAGAGGATTGCACGCATAACCAAAGAATTCTCACACTTTCAGATGACAACTTTGAAAATATAGCTCATGACGCGCTTTTTGGGCTTTTGCAAATTGCCAAAAATGGAACAATAAAGCATATATTTATATTTTCACCACTGATAGATTCTTGCTTGGATTCTGAGTATAAAGAAGAATCGCTTCTTCGCTGTGATGCTGAAAGTTACACGCTATTGGCGCGCGAGATTCCTGCGCTTAGCGACAATGAGCTAACAATCATGCCAACGCTAGCTAATCTGCGTACACTTAGCAGCACTATCTCCACGCCAAAGAGTGAGATTCTTCTACCTATTGTGAGTTATGCTTTTAGAGAGCGAGAAATTTCACTTTGCGAGCTATTTTTTAGTGATATTAATGTGGTCATTCCTATAATTGAGGAGATACTAAAGGATGAGACTAGCATGATTTTAGTTCTAAAGGAATCGTAAATGCGCTTTGGAAAAATTGACTACATCAACCTTCTACCATTTCATATTTTTATAAAACGTTACCCAACAAGTGCAAGTTTTAGAAAATTTATCGAGTTGAAAAAGAGCTATCCATCAAAGCTAAATCGTGAATTTCTATTTCGGCGCATTGATGCTGGGTTTATCTCTAGTATCGCTGCATACAAAGAGCGATCGACATGCGCTGGTATAGTTATAAAAAAGCGCGTAAAAAGTGTCCTAGCTCTACCAAATCGCGAAGGTAGCGACTATCAGTCTGCCACAAGCAATGCGCTTTTGCAAGTACTAGGGATTAAAGGCGAGGTGCTAATTGGCGATAGGGCACTAAAATACTACATAGCCCACAAGGATTCTTGTATTGATATGGGTGAGCTATGGGTGAAGCGCACGCGACTACCATTTGTCTTTGCGCGCCTATGCTGCAATCGCAATGATCACTTCTATGATCAAATAGCATATAAATTCACACATGCACGCCCATATATACCGCGCTATATCCTAAATGAATACGCCACACGCGTAGATATTCCCGCGAGTGAGATTCTCGACTATCTTAAGTGCCTATCCTACAAGCTTGATAAAAAAGCCTTGCTTGGCGTAAAGAAGTTTTACAATGAGTTAAATAGGCGGAGGATAAAATTCCCAAGACGATTTGACTAACAACACAAGAATTAGATTTGTTTTGCAACTCTAGTCAAAAAGCGATGGAGTGTTCCTATGCGATGCTTCAGCATGAGAATCGCGACTCTTTTGCACGAATCTAGACTTATCTTTTACGCTCCCAAAGTGAAATAAATTTATGACGTTAGGCACATCACCAAAAGTGCCACTCCCCCATGCACTACCACGCAAATATGGCAAGTTAAGCGAATGAGCAAATTGCTCTAGCTCTAAATCTAGCTCAACAAAATAGCGTGGATTCTCCTCTAGATAGACTTCACTATAAAGCGAAAAAAGCTTAGGAAAAAAAGTACGAATATAGTGAAGAATCGCCCACTTATAGCTACCGCGAAGAGTTAGATTCTCAATCAAAATCTCATTACACTGCGACTTAACACAATCTATAATCGCCACAGGATCTGAAAGAATCGGAAATATAGGCGATATAAAGCATCCAACGCGCACGCCAAAATCATAAAATGTACGCATGGCAAGCAAGCGAGAATTGATACTGCTAGCCCTATCCATATCACTAGCAAATACCTCGCTAAGCGTATTTATCGACCAATTCACCTGCACATTTGGTATCGAGGCAATCAACTCCAAGTCACGCAAGATTAGGTCAGATTTTGTCGTAATAATAATGTGCGCGCCACTATCCCTAAGAGACAAAAGTAGCGAACGTGTACGCTCATACACTCTCTCTTCTGGGAGATATGGATCCGTAGCTGTGCCAAAAAATAGTCGCTTACCACGATATTTGCCAGGCTCTAGCGCATTCCATTTCTTAATATCTAAAAATCGCCCCCAAGGCTCGGTATGATTTGTGAATTTTGACATGAAACTAGCATAACAATATCTACAAGCATGTGTACAGCCTATATATGGATTGACCGCGTAGTCGATAGATGGAATATTTGATGGCGTGATGATATTTTTCACACTAATCTCGCGCATGGCAATATCCATAAGACAATCCTTGATACAAAAGTATAAGCGCGATTCTACTTTGGATTTACCTTGATTGGTGGCGATTCCTATATGTAGTGTGGATTCTTAGTCCCTAGGGCTAGGAGGCTCTATGCCTTGCCCTAGTATTTGGC
>JBQNBC010000005.1:0-104768 GCA_052170135.1 Wolinella sp. | reverse complement strand
AATTAAATGCGCAGCTAGCTGGATTTGGCGAGATGCGACGTGAGGCTGTGGCTAGCGTTGAGGCGATGGGGCAGATTTTTAGCAGTTCTAGCGAAAGGCTAAGGAGTCTTGGTGATGAGATAGGGGAATCTCTGAATGCAACGCGTGATAGCTTAAGCGAGCATATCAGGCTTTTGCAGGAGGATTCCAAAAAAGAGGTGCGGACATTTTTGGCACTTATGAAGCGTGCGCAAGAGGGCTTGGATGAGACTTTGAATGAGCAAAATCGCTTGTTGCACGAGCATATCTCTAGCGAAGTATCGCATAGCAGGACTGTTATGAGTGAGCATTTTGGTTGCGTGTCGACCGAGCTTGGTGAGCTTGTCAAGTCTATGAGAGAGCAGCTTGGGGCTGGGGCTGTTGAAGTGCTTGAAATGCTTAGAAAAAGTAGCGAAGAGATATCGCGCCATATTTTGGAGCAGGAGAAACTCAGCAAAGAGAGCACGCTTGTGCTTTTTAATAAGTTGCTGGAGCGATTCGAGAAGCAGAGCGATGGATTCTTAGCACTTAATAAGGCTACAAATGAGAATCTGAGCAAAGAAGCTAAACAACTTTGGGATGCATTTTTTAATGAATGGCGCAATGGTGTGAAGTCTAGTCAAGCGATTCTTTTTGAGGCAAGCGAGAAGATTAAGAGCGGTTTTGATGGCATGACGCAGGGCGCGCTTGGTGGTTTAATGATGTTATCAAAAGCACTTGAAAGTGGAATAGATAGTGTTAAAAATAGTGTGCTAGAGATGAATAAAAGTCTAGCTAAAAGCACGCTAGATACATCAAAAGCCAATGCAAAAGCACAGCTAGAGTTGTTAAATCATAGTGGGGAATCTATTTCCAAACAGCTTGCCTTGCTTGAAAATGAAGCGAAAGAATCGCTAAGAAATATCGCATTAGAATATGTAAAAGTAGTGCAGAAAATCACTCAAGATAGCGTGCGTGCTCCAAAGGAGGCTGGTGAGGCGGTAGTGGCTCAGTTTGAGATTCTTCAGCGCGAGGTGGTTGATATGATTAGCTCGACAAATCAGACACTTTTGGCAAATAAACGCGAAATTGAAGGAATACTAAAAATACTACAAGATAATGTTTCAAGTTCGTTAGAATCGACAAGCGCAGTGAATGATAATTTAGTTGCATCGCTTAGAAATCTAGATGCTGCACTTGGGGAGCTAACTGGTGATTTTAGGCGTGATTATGAATGGTTTTTGCGTCGAATTCGCGAGTTAATCGGTAGTAGGGCTACATTATAATGCGTGAGAATCGGGAGTGGATTAGCATTTCAGATATGATGGCTGGTTTAATGATGGTCTTTTTGGTCATCACCGTCTCTTATATGGTGAGTGCTGCATCAGATAAGCGTAAGCTAGAGCGTAAAAACGAGGAGTTAAAAGCTCTAAATGTGAAGATAGGAGATGTGGCACAGACGTTTGAGAATCTGCAACTTGAGCTTTATGGTGACCTTCTGCGCGAGTTTTCAGCGGATTTGGAGGCATGGAATGCCATTATAGACAGCGATAATACAATTCGTTTTAAAGAGCCTGAGATTCTATTTGACACAGGAAAGAGTCAGGTAAAAGAGCGTTTTAAGAGTGTTCTTGATGATTTTTTTCCGCGGTATGTAAGAATTCTAACCCAGGAAAAATACAAAAATGATATTGAAGAGATAAGAATCGAAGGACACACATCAAGTGAGTGGTTAAACGCCAAAACCCTAGAGTCTAGATATCTTGGTAATGCTGCACTATCTCAGGCTAGAGCTTTTGAGGTGCTTAAATATTGCTTTACTCTTGATGGAATAAAGAGTGAGCAGGAGTGGCTTATAAGGGTGTTGCGTGCTAATGGACTATCGTTTGCAAAGCCACTAGATTCTGAGGAGCGTTCGCGTAGAGTCGAATTTCGTGTGCTAACTCGTAGTCATCAAAAAATTTTAAAGATTCTTGACCTTAGCAAGGAGTTGTGAATTGTCTTATATTGATGTTGTTATTGAGGCATTTTCTGGGCTTGGACTGTTTTTGTTTGGTATGTATTATATGGAGCGTGCGATTGAGGATTCTGCGGGTAGGACGTTTAAGCGCATGATTAAGGACTTTACTGCCACGCCTTTTAAAGCGGTATTGAGCGGGACATTTTCAGCAGCTGCATTGCAGAGCAGCACTGTTGTTGCACTGATGACGCTTTCATTTGTTGGGGCAGGGCTTGTAAGCCTTACGAGTGCTATTGGCGTTGTATTTGGTGCGAGCTTTGGGACGACTTTTTCTGCGTGGCTTGTGGCACTTATTGGCTTTAAAGTAAAGATTGATGCTATTGCGCTTCCAGTCATTGGTGTTGGTGGATTTATACTAATTTTTAACAAGCGTAGCAACTCAAAGTGGGTTGCATTTAGTCGTGTATTGCTTGGCTTTGGATTCCTGTTTTTGGGATTGCACTATCTTAAAAGTAGCTCAGATTTTCTAGCAGCTTCATTTGACTTTAGCGAGTATCTTCTCTATCCATTGCCTATATTTGTGCTTATTGGCGCTGTTTTGACGATTCTTATTCAATCCTCATTCGCCCTCGCTGCAATTGCCCTCGCTGCGCTAAATGCACAGGTTATAGACTTTCCAGTTGCTGTTGCGCTCATAGTTGGCTCTAACGTTGGAACGACAACAACATCACTAATAGGTGCTCTTGGTGGTGGCGCCGATAAAAAGCGCGTAGCAATAGCACACTTTGGATTTAACTTTATTATCGCCATTATTGGGTATGTCCTACTCTATCCACTCACATATTTAGTAATGGAGACAATGGGGTTGAAAAATGATCAAGCTGTCGCGCTTGCAATGTATCAGACGCTTTTTAACTTAATTGGGCTTGTGATTCTCTCACCGTTTATCCCGTGGTTTGCAAATGTACTCTCTCGATTCTTTGCATCTGAGCAGAATGAGGAAGTAACGCAATATATAAGTGCGGTTGACACCAGTATTGTCGATGCATCTCTTGAAGCTCTCTATAAGGAGAGCATTCACATGCTTGAATGTGTGTTGCGCTTTGGTTCTATGCTTTTGAGCCTAAATCCAGAGGAAGTATTCAATCGTCATAAGCGCATGTGGAAAGTACTATCTAAAGATAGCTTTAAGGCTGAGGATAGTCTGCCAAAGCTTTATCGCAATATAAAACGCCTTGAGATGAGAATCTTAGCCTATGGTGGCGAGATAGATTATTCGCTACTAGATGATGATGAGAAGTTGCGTCTAACAAAGATTCTCCAAGCTGTGCGTGATGTCTCGTATGCAACAAAAACTCTAAAAGATGCAAAGGCAAACATAGATCAGTTCAATGACAGTGACATCGAGTATATTAATGATAACTACGACAGAATTCGCTATGACCTTGTGAAGCTTTTTAGGAACATCAAGCAGATTCTTGATAATGAGGAGATTGAAAACTCATTCCATGAGGCGCAGAAAATTGCGAAAGATATGGAGGATGAAAACGAAGAGGCCGTCAGGGTAATTGCGCAAGTCGTAAAGGAAAATAGCATACCAGATGATATAGCCTCATCGCTATTAAATCTAAACCGCGCCGTCTATAACGCAAGTGATTCGCTTTTGCGCTCGCTAATCATGCTCTTAAAGTTGGAGAGCTAGGAAATATTGGCAGGCTATAGCGCAGGATTCTTCGTTGCAGAGAATATCTCAATATAAGAAAGAATCTGCTTGCTATGGTGCATACAACTGACATCTTTGGAGTTAGACTATACTTTATCTGGGTATCACCTTTTATAAACAGTGATGCTCGCGGAAATGTCTTTGTAAGCAAGAGACTTCTTTATTAAATTAGTCTTGTTTGTTGTTTTAAGGTGCGCAGAATTGTGACATAAGTTTCGAAATTAACCACTATTTTCTTGTTAAATCTTAAGCATATATAAATTTTAAATTATTTATAAGCTTCGCTAGCCTATTATCTTTTTTATCTGCTTTAGAACATAAAAGAGGCTTTGTGTATTGGGGTTGGGGTTTTAGATTTTGACTTTCAAGGCGGTTAGCGTCTTTAGTAATTGATGGCAGTACAGGCTTTAGTTTTGGTTTGGCGTGGTCTGAACCTTATTTATTTATTGACCCATATCGGGTTTATTTCTCACATGGAGATTTACTTTGAAAAGCATTTACGTAGGCAATATGGCTTATAGCGCGTCTGAACAGGATGTTAGAGAACTTTTTTCGCAGTATGGTGATGTCGTATCTGTGAAGCTAATCAGTGATCGTGATACTGGCAAGGCTAAGGGATTTGGTTTTGTTGAAATGGAAGATGCTGGAGCTGATAGAGCGATTGAAGCACTTAATAATAAAGAGTTTCTCGGTAGAAATCTACGCGTCAATGAGGCGAAACCACGCGAACCTCGCGACTCTCAGCCAAGGCGATGGTAATCAAGCTTTAATACCAGGCGGGATCTTCCCGCCAATCTCTCTTTCTCTTATTTTTATCTAGTTACCACTGTTTTGTGCTTCACTCATCAATGCGGAAATCACACGGCAATAGCTATCCGAGGCGTGCCAATAAAGTAGTCCTGTGCATAATACACTCCTTTATCTCTTTGATAATATCAAAGATGGTTTTTGAGTTGACAAACTCCGCTATAGTCTCGATTCCTAGCTTTTGTATAAATGCTACGATATCATCAATAAGGATATGTGTTTCGAGTTTAGTTGTGATTTAGCCATCTATTTTGAGATAGTAAAAATCCAGCTCAAGTAAGTGCTCAAAGTTTGAGTAGTCACTATCAAAGTCATCGATTGTGACGTTTGAGCCATATTTTCCTTTGGCTAGTTTAATAAAATTTCTAGCATTGTCATACTCTTTGATCTCTTCACTTTCGGTAATCTCAAATATAATGCATGGCGCACAGCCATAAGCGTGCATTGCAGAATCGATACATTTTATCACCTCTGTGTTTGTCAAATCCTCGATAGTTGTATTTACAGAGACGCTCACCTTATGATGCATGGCTACTTTTGCTGTGTGTTGTCATTGTTTGTGTGATTAGCGGATACTGTTTGCTATGCTTTGCAATCTCCAAGAATTGCCATGGTGATATGATGGTTCCATCTTTGCCTATCGGTCTTGCAAGTGCTTCATACTTTGAAATACGCCGTTTATTGATGTCGTATATTGACTGGCAGTACGAGATGATTTGATTTTGTCGGATTGCTTCTTGTATCTTTTGTACTCACTCTAGTTTCTACTCTTGGCGCTGTTTTTCCAGGATTGTCGCTCGTAGACTTTATGCGTCTGACATTCCTCTCTAGCATAGCGCAGTGCTAGATTTACTTTTCCGATTATTGTCTCCTTTTCTGGGGCGCTTACAGTGCGGCACTTAGGTATATTTTGCCAATACTGCATGCAATAGGAACTTGTTTAATCTTCATAAGGAAGTTTTTAGATGCAAAAAACGCGATTCCTATTGAGAAGAATCGAGAGTTAAAATCGTAAATCCATCACTATAAAGGCGATAGATTTTGTGTTTTGCAGAGTCGAAAATCTGTTCAAGAAGCCTGTTGAATGCCTGCAAGCTCTCATCGTCTATCGCAAGCTCATAGAAGTCGTTTATCTGTTTGAAGTCATCGATATTGATTAGTGAAAGCGTTGCAAATGGGACACGTTTACTATGTCATCTATCAGCTTTGAGTGGTTTGGCATATCTATTATTAACTCATCTGTTATATGCTGGGCGGATTAGTCGCTCTTTTTCTATTAGCTGGGTCAGATCGTGGTGCACGCCAATGTAGTGTATGATTTTATATCTTTCATTGAAAAATAGGCACGATCGTGCTGTGCACGAGATAGTTGCTACCATGTTTTCCAGCTTTTGTAGTGCTTCATGACTCGCGAAAAACCTCTTTTGGCGTGCTTGGGTGGCGTATGATATTGTGTGGTTTGTCTATTGGTTCCTCGCGTGTAAAGCCTGATATTTCGCACAACTTGTCATTTACTTCGACTATGATTCTATTTGTGTCAGCTGTAGAGACGATATTGCTCTCATCGAGTGTCTTTTGTATTTTCCTAGTCAATTCCTATTATCAAGAGATATCAGATCTGTCATTTATGGTGCGCCCTACCTGCAAGCGTAAGTGTAAGTGGATATTTTTTGCCATGTTTTGTAAAAGTAAAAACTGCCTCATCATGAAGAATCTCATCTAAATAGCAGTATGAGAGTAGCTCGCTAATATCGCTATGATAGAAGCCACGATGAAATACTCCAGTGCTCATAAAATCATGAAATCCGCCATCTTCCTTGGCTAGCTCGATAATAGCTAGTGTGCCTCGCTCATTGAGTGCGCTCTCAAATTGCCGCACATACGAGAGGGGATCTGGCATGTGGTGCATAGCCATGGAGACCACGATAACATCAAAAGCCTCTGAAATCTCATCTCCAGCTATTATATGATGTGTTTTTATGTTGTTTAGTTTCTTCTCTATTGTGAAATTTTGTAACATAGATATATGCTCTTTGTGTGTGTCCATATATGTAATAGAGCTTACGTACGACGCGAGTATGAGTGCAAGCTCGCCACTGTTATAGCCATAGATTAGCCACTGAGAATTGAGCTTCTCTTTACACTGTCTTATCAGTGCCTTGGCGATTTTATCCGCGCATTCCATGTTCTCTTTTTGTGCAAGATAAGAATCTTTGCAATTCACTAGCGCATGCTCCTTTTTAGTATTTCTTATAAAAATATAAAGATAATAATCTAAAAAAATTTATATATGCCTTTATACGATATTTTGTTTTCTATGAGTTTTTTTGTAACACATGTTAAGGATTCTTGTCGCGTATCATGAGTGGAATATTAATTATTTGTAATAAATCGGGTAGTATAGCTTTAACTTTATATTATGTCTTAAGGAGGAGAGATGAGCGCTTTGTGGTTACTTGTAATCGGCGTGGCTATGTATCTTGCTGGTTGGTTTATCTATTCAAAGTTTGTCGCAGCACAGGTTTTGAAGTTGGATGATGAGTTTAAGACTCCGGCTCATGAGTTACGTGATGATATTGACTATGTCCCGACAAACAAATTTGTGCTTTGGGGGCATCACTTTACCGCTGTGGCTGGTGCGGCACCGATTGTTGGTCCTGCTATTGCTGTGCAGTGGGGATGGTTACCTGCATTTTTATGGGTTACGATAGGGACTGTGTTTTTTGCAGGCATTCACGACATGACCGCGCTTTGGGCGAGCGTAAGGAATCAAGGTAAGTCAATTGGGACAGTCTGTCAAAGAGTGATTGGTTCTAGGGTCGGTCAGCTTTTCATGATTGTTATTTTTCTTGTACTTTTGATGGTTAATGCTGCATTTGGTGTCATTATTGCACAAGAATCTGTTCAGCACCCGACAACCATCATCCCGGCGTGGGGTGCAATCGTTATCGCGTTAATCATGGGGCAGGCGATTTATCGCTTTAAGATGAGTTTAGCATGGGTTACGATTGTGGCTGTTGTGCTACTTTATCTACTTGTGCCAGTGGGTGTGTGGATGCCAGTGCATCTGCCTGAGAGTTTTATGGGGCTAGATGCTTTTAGACAGTGGATTGTTATTCTGTTTATATATGCTGGAATCGCATCTGTGTTGCCTGTTTGGATGCTTTTGCAACCACGTGACTATGTAAATGGAATTCAGCTATTTGTTGGGCTTGCATTACTTTATGTCTCTGTGCTTGTAGTAAGTCCTACGATAGTTGCTCCAGAAGTGATCCCATCAGTAAAAGCTGGCGGTTGGCACATGATTATTCCGATTCTATTTGTTACTATTGCTTGTGGCGCGATTAGCGGATTCCATGGGATTGTATCAAGCGGTACGACATCAAAGCAGATTAATAAAGAGACAGATGTTAGGTTTGTCGGTTATCTTGGTGCTGTAGGTGAGGGCTCACTAGCGCTTGCTACTATCATTGCTTGTGTAGCTGGTGTAGGTCTATTAGCTGGTAATGCAGGATTAAACCCTGATACATGGGCAAGTCTTTACAAAGGTGGTGCGGCTAACTTTGCAAATGGTGGTGGTGCAATCATGAATCAAGGAATCGGACTGCCTTATGAGGCGTCTCAGACGCTTCTTTCGCTTATGCTAATTCTCTTTGCAGCGACTACTATGGATGCTGGTATCCGTCTTCAGCGATATATCGTGCAGGAATGGGGCGAAATCTACAAGATTCCTGTTTTGCGTGGCAAGGGTATGGCAACCATCGTAGCTGTAGCGCTTTCGTTTTTGCTTGCAATTAATGGTGTTGGAGCTGGTGGTAAGAATGAAGTTGCGATTTGGCCATTGTTTGGCGCGACAAACCAACTACTAGCATCTTTGACGCTTTTGACTATCTCTGTGATTCTTGTTAAAAGTAGACGTTTTGGTGGCTCTCTCGTTACGCTTGTGCCAATGAGCTTTGTGCTTAGTATGTCATTTTGGGCGGCAATGGTAAAGCTTGTCGACTACTTTAATGCAGGAAACTGGCTGCTATTTGTAATTAACTTAATTGTAATTGCTGTAACAATCATGGTCGTATTATCGGCTTTCTCGACTATTGCAAAAATATTGCGTGAAAAATCTAGTGAAACTAGTAAGTAAATTTGTCGCCTTATCCAAGGGTTTGGAAGAGTATTACGCCTCGAGTTATCGGGGCGTGCTTGCAAAGAGTCAGCGTGAAATTGATGACTTTTTTATGATTATTACTTTTTCAGAGATGATGGGGATTCCAAATCCTTACGAACTCTACACACTTGAGCTTTTACCAGAGCTCATGCCTAAATTCCATGCGTGGCATAAAAGGGTTGGCTTTAACGAGTCCCCTTTTGAGAATTTTCCCTGTGCATGCTGTTAAAGGTCCCACATGTCTCTTAATCTCCCTAAATTACTTTTTGTTGGGGGCAAAGGGGGTGTGGGTAAAACCACTCTCTCCAGCTCTCTAGCCTCTCTTTCAGCACAAAATGGTGCAAAGACACTGCTTATCTCGACAGATCCAGCGCACAATCTCAGTGATATTTTCGATACATCAATAGGCAATGAGCCTCGCGAGCTTGTTAAGAATCTATATGCACTTGAGATCGATCCGCAAAAAGAGATTTGTCGCTATATTGACGAGGTAGCCACGGATACGAAGCGATTTGTATCGGCTAGCTCATATACTATGCTTGATAATTACTATAAATCGGTAGCGCAAAGCGGTGTAGCTCAAGAATCCGCGCTCTTTGATAGGCTTATACGTATTATTGTTGATGTCGATTCTTCTTGGGAGAGGATAGTTGTAGATACTGCGCCTACTGGGCATACGCTACGACTTTTTACACTACCAAAGACGCTCAAAGAGTGGAGCAAGACTCTCCTTAGTCAGCAGGAGAGGGGGAATAAAATAGAGAATATACTCGGGCATATTAGCGATTCTTCGAGTAATATCTCTATGCGTCTTGAGGAGCGATACTTGCGATATAGTGCGTTTAATAATCGCCTTAAAGATCCACAAGCATGCGGGATTATCTTTGTTCTAAATCCAGAACATCTTGCCATTGAGGAGACACGGCGTGCAATAGAATCGCTACGCAAGGAGAATATAAAGCCATACGCATTAATAATAAATAAGATTCTCCCGCGCTCTTTAGATCTATTTTTTGCCAAGAGATATGAGAGCCAAGAGCGCTATTTGCGAGAGATTGATGAGGTTTTTTCACGTGAAAATATCTGGAAAATATGGCTAAAGCCAGATGATATTTTGGGGTTAGGGAGTCTAGAGCTTATTGTTAATGATTTGCGTGAGATAGTGCTATAGAGGCAGATTGCGGCTTGTGTGATTCTCTAACCTATAAGAATCTTGCAAATCGCATTTCTTTATCCATGAGAATCTATACTAAAAGCCTTAGCTTCTCTCTAGTTTTTCATTGATAATCTACGTGAAATCTCGTGCTTGATATAATCACGAAAATATCAAGCTAGGAATCTTTAGCAATGCAAAGAACCCCATATCTAAACCACTCGCCAATCGAGTTTCACTTCGTTCCTACGCCTCGCGACTTTGTAGTCGAGGAGGTGCCTCTTTACCCGTTTAGTGGTGCAGGAGAGCATCTGATTTTAAAAGTGAGAAAGAAGAATTTAAGCACATTTGAGCTGCTAGAAATCCTCTCAAGTCACATGGGAATAAAGAGTAGAGAAATAGGCTATGCTGGTCTAAAAGATAAGCATGCCATGACGATACAGCATGTTTCGATTCCTGCGAGGCTCGGCGATAGGGTGGATAGTTTTTTTCATGATGATATTAAGATTCTCGAGCGTGTACATCATGACAATAAGCTAAGAATCGGACATCTAAAAGGAAATCGATTCTTCGTACGACTAAAAAAGTTAACACCTCTAAACTCACTAAAAGTTACGCAAGCACTAGCAGAGATTGAGCGATTTGGATTGCCAAACTACTTTGGCTATCAGCGTTTTGGAAATAGTGGCGATAATCACGAAATAGGGCGCAAACTAGTCCACAATGAGATAAGAATCCGTGACAAAAAGAGGGCCATATTTCTTCTTAGCGCATATCAGAGTAAGCTCTTTAATGACTGGCTAAGCGAGCGGATAAAGCTTAGTAAAATAGTCAGCGACTTTAGTCCGAGTGAAGTTGTGCGAATCTACCCGCAGTTAGATTCTTCACTGGTGAAGAATCTACAGCATTTTCACCATCCTTTTAAGCTTTTGCCGGGCGATGTGATGCATCACTACCCGTATGGTAAGATTTTTGAGATTGAGGATTTAGGGCTTGAAGAGGGACGATTCCTAGCGCGAGATATAGTCCCAGCGGGGCTACTTTCAGGCACAAAGGCAAGAATCGCAAGTGGCGTGGCAGCAGAATTTGAGATGCCATTTGTAGATTCTCTTATAAAAGAGCAAGGTTCACGCCGTTTGGCGTGGATTTTCCCTGAAGATTTGGAGTATCGCTACATAGACGATGAGGCGCATGGCGAGCTAAACTTTTACCTGCCAAAGGGATCGTATGCTACTGTGCTTTTGGAGGAATTAGCGCATAGAGATATTAGAGTTGATTAGGAGGCTAGCGTGGATAGATTTGAAAAGATCATTGCTAAGAATCGGGCAAAGACAAACATGGTGCTTGTGCTGTATGTAGCGATATTTTTAATGATTGGGCTTTTGGTAGATATAGTGCGGATAAACGCCCCTACGCTAAGTGATGGGATATATGCGCTTGTGTTTTTCCGTATCACGCCTGTTGTAACACTTGGTATGGGTGTTGTGGCACTTGTTGCAATAGGCGGTAGCATGCTCTACTTTAAACGTATTGTGCTTAGCGGGAGCGAGTATAAAGAGCTAAGTCGCGATGATAGGAATCTCAGTTTTAGGGAGCTGGAGCTCATTAAGATTCTTGATGAGACTATTAGGGAATCAAATACAGACTTTATGCCAAAGTTATACATTATGGATGCGCCATATATGAATGCTTTTGCCAGTGGTTGGAGTGAGGAAAACTCGCTAATTGCACTAACAACAACACTAATAGAGAAACTCGATCGAGATGAGTTAAAAGCGGTTATTGCGCACGAGCTTAGCCATATCAGACATGGAGATATACGCCTTACTTTAGCTGTTGGTGTGCTTGGTAATATTATGCTTTTGGTCGCAAACTATGCTGTGTATATGTTTATGGGAAATAGTCGAGAAAAGGGTGCGCAGATGGCAAGGACGATTCTTCTTGTGTTGCAGTTTGTGTTACCAATTATTACTATGGCATTGCAGATGTTTTTAAGTCGTAGTCGTGAGTATATGGCAGATAGCGGTGCAGCATATATCATGCGAGACAATCGTCCAATGATACGTGCGCTGCAAAAGATAAGTGGTAGCTATGCTAGCAATGATTTTAATGATATTGACACAAATAAAACTCGTCGCGCTGCTTATATATTTGACCCAAAGGAGGCGTTTAGTACGCATCCTAGTATTGAAAATCGAATAAAGGCTTTACTTGGAAGATAATAGGTTAAAAATGGAAGAGAGAATCCGTGAGATCTTTGACTATATAGGCGAGGATAGGAATCGTGAAGGCTTGATAGACACTCCAGAGCGTGTGGTAAAGTCATGGGGAAAGCTATATAGTGGCTATACACAAGATCCATGCGAGATTCTTGGGACTGTCTTTAGTGATGGTGCGTGCGATGAGATGGTCGTGCTGAAAAATATCGAATTTTATTCAATGTGTGAACATCATATGTTGCCATTTTTTGGGAAAATTAGTATCGGATATATCCCGAATGAGCGTGTCGTTGGAATCAGCAAGCTAGCAAGGCTTGTGGAAGTTTATGCAAGACGTCTCCAGATACAGGAGAAGATGACCGCGCAAATCGCTGATACACTTATGGAGGTGCTTCAGCCAAAGGGCGTGATGGTTGTCGCTGAGGCAAAGCATATGTGTATGGTGATGCGTGGTGTGGAGAAGCAGCAGAGTATTATGCTAACAAGCGCAGTGCGTGGGCTATTTAAGCGTGATTCTCGTACACGAGATGAGTTCATGGGGCATATACGGGCATAATTTTTACAGGATGAGGAATTTGGATTTTGGCATAGATGGCTTGAGGATGCATGACTATTGGCGTGATTCTTGTCTGTGTTGCAGTATGTTTAAGCTTCTGGTTTTTCGTGAGTTTATAAACTATTTTTAGGAATTTAATGTCAGAGAATAGAATTTTTGTCGCCAAAAAGCCAATGTTTATCAGTTCAAACAACTATCTCCAACGACTAAAACGTCGCCTTGGTGTGAAAAAGGCTGGATATAGTGGCACGCTAGATCCATTTGCTAGTGGTGTGCTTTTAGTCGCTTGTGGTAGTTATACGCGCCTTTTTGACCATATAAAAATCGAGCCAAAAGTTTATCGTGCAACTCTTTGGTTAGGGTTGCATAGCGATTCTCTTGACATTGAAAATGTAGAAAGAGTGGAGCAGGTGGAATGTGTTAGTGAAGAATCGATTCTTAGAATCATGGAGGAATTGCACGGTGAGATAGCCTATATCCCACCGAAATATTGTGCAAAAAAAATCAATGGCAAGCGCGCATATGAGCTAGCTAGAAGTGGTGAAAATGTAGAGCTACAAGAGAGTAAAATGCGTGTAGATTCTATACGTCTTATCGACTACAATCACCCATTTATTGCATTTGAGGCAACAGTAAGCAAAGGTGCGTATGTAAGAAGTCTGGGGGAGATGATAGCCAAGAATCTAGGCGTAAAAGGTGCGCTATCAAGCCTAGAGAGAGTTAGTGAGGGTGGACTTATTTTTGAGGATTTTAAGTCGCTAGATCCACTTGTTTTATTGCCATATAAACGACTTGAATTAATGCATTTGTATAATGATTTTGCGCTAGGACGTAAATTATCTAGTGAACAAGTTGGGAATCCAAAGAACGGGATATATACAGTGGAATTTGAGGAATTTTTTTCTATAATTGACGTAAATGAAGGGCGCGTGAGCTACCTGCTAAACAGGATGGAAAGATGTTGATTTTATCGCGAAAAGAGGAAGAGAGCATTGTGATTGGCGATGAAATCGTCATTAAGGTGGTCGCTATCGACAAAGGTAGCGTAAAGCTCGGATTTGAAGCACCACCGCACATGCTAATTCTTCGCGAAGAGCTGAAAAAAGCCATCGCCGATGAAAATATAAAGGCATCTACTGATGCCGATGATATTGCGCTCTCATCGCTAGGCTTTAAGCTAAAAAAGTAGCTATGAACTCTCCAGCAAAGATAAATCTCTTTTTAAAAATTACTGGTGTACGTGGCGATTATCATGAGCTAGCATCACGATTTTGGCGCATCGATTCTCTTTTTGATGAGCTATTTTGGATTGATGGATGTGATGGATTCTTCATTGATTCTACTGTTTCGTGTGAGTTTAAAAAAAATAGTGTTTATCGTGCTAAAGAGGCACTTATGCCATATCTAAACGATAGACAATCGCGTGAGCTTGAGCGACTTGGGGTCAGGATTATTAAGCACATCCCAGAGGGGGCTGGGCTTGGTGGTGGCAGTAGTAATGCAGCGACATTTTTGCTTATGGCGTGCGAGCGTCTTGGGCTTGTATTAGCGACTGAGGAGTTAGCTAATATAGGTGCAAAGGTAGGTGCGGATGTGCCATTCTTTGTATATGGCTACAAAAGTGCGAATGTGCGGGGAATTGGCGAGATAGTTGATGAGTTTTGCGAGTTTCCCAGTAAAGTGGAGCTTTTTACACCGCCGCTTCATATTGATACAGCTACTGTTTATCGCACTTTTAGATCGCAGATTCTTCCCGGTTTGGATTTTAAAAAGCAATCAGATGAAGCAGAGCGGCTACTTGAGTGCGATGGCGCGCGGATAGTTTTTGACTCTTTGTCGCGTGAGAATGACTTGTTGCATTTTGATGCGCATGGATTTGATTCTGCATGTGCTGTAGCGAGCAATTTATTGGGGCGAGGTTTTACAAACAAGGAAGTTGGGCTTAAGAAAGCTTCGGATTCTTTGTGTGAGTCGGAGCTTGATGCAATAAGTCGGTTTGCAAATTCTTCATGTGTTAATGTGGGATTTATCGGAGAGTCTGCGCGTGTCTATTTTGATGACCTAGAGAAGCTTGAGGTACAAAAAATCCAAAATATGAGTGCTGTCGCGCTAAATGACCTGTATCCTGCCGCGCTTTTAGCTTATTCTGAGCTTGTTGAATTCGCGCGCAATGGGTGGTTTTTTAGTGGTAGCGGTAGTACATTTTTTCGTTTAGCGGAGGTAGTGCATGGCTAGATTCGTTGTGGCTAACAACAAAAAAGCACTCTTTGATTTCCATATTTTAGAGCGTCTTGAGGCTGGGATTGTCCTTATTGGTAGCGAGGTGAAGGCTATCCGCGCTGGTCGGGTAAATCTAAAAGATAGCTTTGTAAAGATTATCAAGGGCGAAGCATTTTTGCTAAATGCACATATATCGTATCTTGAGACTGCAAATCCGCATTATAAGCCAGATGAGCGACGTGCGCGTAAACTACTTTTGCACAGATCGCAGATTGATAAGCTAGTAGGCAAGACCTCAACAGATGGGCTTACAATTGTTTCGCTGTCGATATATTTTAATGAGCGTAATCGTGCAAAAGCTGAAATTGCGCTAGCAAAAGGAAAGAATCTGCACGATAAGCGCGAGGTATTAAAGCGAAAAATTCAAGAACGTGAAGTTAGAAGTGCACTGAAAAATTACTAGAAACAAGCCTGAGAAAATTGAACAAATTTTTCTTTTAGCTGGCATAGCTTTGCTTGTTTTCGCATTTGTTACAAATCTTTTGTGAGCTAGATTCTTGGTTGTGTATTTGAGAATATAGAGTTATGGCTTTTGTATATTTTTAAATTTTTACGATTCTTAATTCTTTACAGCTTTGAGCATGGAAAATGTGCTTAGTGTGGATTTTGTGTATTTAAAATAACAAGATGGGGGCTTTATGAGAGATGAGTTGTTTAATGAAAAGCTTGTGAAGCAGTTTGAATTTGATGAGCGCGTTGCGGGCGTGTTTGATGATATGCTCTTGCGCTCTATCCCATGCTATGCTACTGCGCTTGGGCTTTCTGCAGATTTTGCGATTCTTAATACAGCTGAGGCTGGTGGTGTGATTTATGATTTAGGTTGCTCTACTGGCACGCTTTTGCTTGAGATTGAACGCAGGCATTGTAATGCTGGGCTTAAGCTTATCGGGATTGATAGCTCAAAGGCAATGATAGAGCGCGCACAAAATAAGGCGAATGGCTATGGCTCGAAGGTTGAGTTTATCGAGGGCGATATACTTGGATTTGAGTATCAAAAATGTGATGTGATTATGTGCCACTACACAATTCAGTTTATTCGCCCGATGAATAGAATTGCACTACTTAGGAGGCTGTTTGATGCACTTAAGAGCGGTGGAATCTTGATTTTAAGTGAAAAAGTTATTAGCGAAGAGCGACGACTTGATCGCCAGATGATAGAGCGATATTATGAGTATAAGCGCGCACAAGGATATAGCGAAGTAGAAATTATTAAAAAGCGTGAGGCACTCGAAAATGTCCTTGTCCCATATAGTGCACGAGAGAATGAGGAGATGTTAAAAGAGGCTGGATTCTCGCATGTAGAGACGATTTTTCGTTGGGTGAATTTCGCCACTTTCATTGCAACAAAGGCAGAAAAAAGTTAATGGCTAAGAATCGCACTTTTGTTATTCTACTAGATTTTATCATTGTCTTTGATTGGTGTGATTTTTGCAGCTAAGTATTTGTTGTGACGATTTTGATTTTTGGGGTTTGTCGTGAGTAATGCGCGAAAAGGCGCGCTATATCTCGCACTTTGTATTATTTTGTGGTCGATGATACCGCTATTTGCAAAGTTGGCGCAAACCTCTCTTGACCATCATCAATATCTACTTTATTCCAGTATTTTTTCGTTTGTTTCACTTGTTGTTGTCGCGATTTTTAGAGGAGAAGTGCGAGGGATTTTTAGCTATTCGCTACGTACATTGCTTTTTTTGGCATTTCTTGGGCTGCTTGATACTCTTTATAATTGGCTACTTTACTTTGGATATAGGGCTGCGAAAGATGGTGTTAGCGTGCTTGTCTTTCAGTATTCATGGCCGATTTTCATCGTGCTTTTAGCACCATTATTTCTGCCTGAGAGACTATCGAGGCGACATGGCGTGTCGCTTGCGCTTGGATTCTTGGGTGTTTGGATTGTGATTAATAAGGGTGAGTTTGGCGTATTCTCTTTAGTGAGTGTTAATGCGCTTGTTTCTGTCATGCTTGGGGCATTTGCATTTGCGCTATTTTCAGTGCTAAGCAAGCGTTTAAAAGCTAGTGCAGTTCATGCAGTTGGCATCTATTTTGCGTGCGCAATTCTCTACTCTAGTGTGGCTGTTGAGGCATTTTCAGAGTGGATTCTCCCAAGCGGAATCGAGTGGCTATACATCGCTATAAATGGGATTTTTTTAAATGGTGTCTCATATATTTTTTGGATAGAGGCACTTAGACTGGGAAATGCCTCAAGAATTGCCACCTTAATATTTCTAATCCCGCCATTCTCTGCGCTTTGGCTTGTACTGTTTTTAAATGAGCCACTACATTTTAGCTATGCTTTGGGGCTTTTTTTGGTGATCGCTTCTGGCGTGATTAGCGCAAAAAAATGTAAGCAGTAAGGATTTCTCTTAATATGCTTTGATTTTTATTTACAGATAAATTCTGCTGTTCCCTCTATTGTGATTGTCTCCTCTTTTGCTACTGGTGCTCCGGGCATTTGGCTTTCCATGCTTGTGAATGTGGCATTTTTTAGCATGTTTGTACCGATGTGATTTATACTATCAAGGAATATCATTGTTTGCAAAGAGCAGCTTTTTTGTGTTATTTGTGAGTATTTTTCCGCCTCTTTTAACGCTTTTTTCAGTAGCTCTTCTTGCGCTTTCTCCATTGCTTTTTCGCTCTCATCATCTTTGATGGTAGTGCGTATTATTGGGAGTTGCAGCTCTAGATATTGACTATTATCAGCAAGAATCTGCATGTCATTAACTAGTGCGTTAAAGCGTGGAAGTTCATCGGTTTTAAGTGAGCATGAAAACATAGAAAACAGATTGTAACCAAGTAGTTTTAGCTTAGATTCTTCGTGATTGTATATAGGCTCTAGCGTGTAGCTACCGCCCTTGCAAAAGGACTCGCTCTTTACGCGATCAAGGATTTTATTTGTGTCGCTTATTATTTGCGATTTCTCTTTTGTTGTAATTGCACCTTTATTGCGTAAAAGCTCACTAGCGATTATGCCAGACTCGGCTATGATTTGACTTGGTGTGATTTGTATTGAGGCTTTGATTGGGCGTGATATTGATAGTTCGCTTGCAAAAAGTGCGAGCGGCAGGGCTAGTATTGTGAGTGATTTCATGTGGATTCCTTTGTAAAAAATGCCTATTTTTAGCATAACACAGCCAAAAGTCGATAGAATCCTAGCTCTTTGGAAGATTAGACAAAAATATATATTGGATTAATAAAGTGAAAATCATCGCTTCTATTCCCTATCTTTTGCGTATTTCTGTCCTTGGGTTGGTGCTTGGCTCTTTGCTTGTATGTCTGGTTTCAGCACATCTAAATCGTGAGCGAGAAAGGGTGTTTGGGACGCTGGTAAATAAAGAGATAGAGCTACAGCGAGATTCACTAACTGGAATTTTGCACTTTCATCGGCATATGAGTGAGGATTATTATCATGCATTTATAGAGCCTAAGCGATTCTTTAGTCGATTCCCTGATTTGTTCTCTGTGAACGAGCATGATTCTCTATCCGCGCGTCTTGCTCTTTCAAACGAGATCGCTCCGATTTACGATCTCCTAAAGACGCGAGACATAGACAATATTGCATTCTACTCTACTGATAATAGAATAGTGTATCGTGCCCATATCCCAGAGATTGCTGGAGAGAATGTGAGTCACATAGATATTTTTGTGCGCGCAAATGATGAGCTAGTGCCCCAGCATGGTTTCGTGATAGGCACAACTACTGTGGGATATAAGAGCTTTTTCCCTGTAATAGATAACGGAAAGCATATCGGTGGCGTAGAGCTGGGGATTTCATTCCCATCGATACTAAAAAAACTGCAAAAGCATTCTGCTCATCAAAAAAAGGAGTATTTCCTAGTCTTAAAAGATAGTCAGAATATGGAGCGAATGCTTCAAAACACGCAACAAAAGTCGTTTGTTTCGGCTTTTGGCGATGGGTGGTTTTTGCTAGAGGATTCTGAAGAGCCAGATAAACTCAGCTATCATCTTGACATAATAGAGAAGATGAGAGCATCAAATCCAATCTCGCTAAAGCTTACAGATGAGGCTGTTGGACAGGTGATGGATGATGATCTTGCCATTGCCATTGCGATTCCTGTGCGCGAGTATTCTGGAGAGATTTTCGCGCAGTTAATTGTCTTATCAGAAGATGCTAGTCTGCTTGCGTTGGATAGTTACTATCAGCAGCTTGCAAATACACTGCAAATCTTAATTGTGGCGGCAATGATATGGCTTATATGGTTTTTGTATACTAGGGGCGTGCGAGATAGGAAGCAAAGGCGTTGGGAGCTCGTATCATCAAAAATGACTGATGGGCTTTTTATACTAAATTCCAATGGCAAAATCATCTATGCAAACAATAAAATGTGTGAAATACTCGGATATAGCGAAGTAGAGCTACTAGAGAATGGCTCGCACGAGCTATTTCACGCTCATCAAGGCAATCGATTCTTACGTGAGTCTGAATGTCCAATAATCGGTACATTAAAAACCGGCACATCATACGAGGGCAGGGAGCAATTTAGGCGTAAAGATGGTTCGCTATTCGCAGTGCAGGTGTCAAGCTACTTGCTAGAAACAGAGGGTGAAGAGCGCGAAAAAACAGTCGTTGCTATTTTTAGAGATATTAGCGAGCGTGTGAGGGTTGAGAGCCTCATGGAGATACAGCAAAATCTCTCTAAAAGGTTAGAGAAAATTGCAAACAATCTTGAAGGATTTTTCTTTGAATACACCATTGATATTGACGGCAAAGATAAATTTACATATGTTAGTTTGGGTATCGAAGAGCTTCTAGGGTTTAGTGCGTATGATGTGGAACATAATAGCGCGCTTGTATGGGATAGGATTGATAAAAGTGATGCTGATAGGCTTTTGGCGATGTTTAAGAGACCGCTTGCTCTAGTCGCGCCAAATAATAGATTCTGCATTGTTGCTTCAAGCGGAGAGTTACGATATATCGAGATAAATGCCACACCAAGTCAAGAAGGGCGCATTATACGCTGGTATGGCTATATGCGCGATATTACTAGTGTGCATCTCATTGAGGAGAAATTGCGAGAGAGCCAGCAGAGATGGGAGTTTGCGCTTGAAGGCTCAAATGATGGCATTTGGGATTGGAAGATAGCAAGCGATGAGTTATTCCTTTCTCACCATCTGTGCACGATGCTAGGCTACTCGGAAAAAGATTTGTGCGGAGGCATAAGCGTGATACTTTCTCGCGTAGAAGAATCCTCAAGAGAGCGCGTGAGAAATAGCCTCTATGACTATATTAAAAGTGGTGATGGACAGTATGTTGACGAATACTGCGTTATCGATGGTGATGGTGCGTGCGTGTGGATTCTTACACGGGGGATTGTTGTAGAGCGTGGAGAAGGTGGTGAGCCTACACGTATGATAGGTGTGCACACTGATATCACAGAGCGCAAGCAGCTCGAGCAATCGTTAAGTGACTTCAATAGCCTACTGGTGCGCGAGGTGGAGTATGAGTTAGCAAAACAGCTAGAGAGTGAGCGTAGCTTTAGAATGATTTTTGAGAATAGCCCAGAGGGCTATTTGATATTGGATTGTGATGGCAGGATTCTTGAGAGTAATCTAGCTGCTGCACACATGCTAGGTGTGGAGCCTGACCAGATGATAGGGCGTGGGATTTTTGAGGGGTGTGATAATTCTTGTGATTTGCATTGCAAAACCCCATCAGATAACAATGGCGAGAGAATCTATCGTAGCGCATCTGGCAAAGAAGTGAGAATTGAGGCTACATTTATCACGATGCACAAAGATGATGAGGAACGTATTTTTACCATTTGGCGAGACGTAACCGAAATACACGAACTAGAGCAGGCGCATGAGCGCGAGCAGGCGTATTTGATACAGCAGTCAAAGCAAGCTGAGCTTGGCAGCATGATAGGAGCAATAACGCATCAGTGGAAACAGCCATTAAATGTGCTTTCGATTCTTCTACAAAATATGGAAATCGACGCTCAAAGCGAGACGCTAGAGTGTAAGCATGTGCTTGATGATTGTGTAAAAATGCTAGATATGGTTAATTTCATGGCGACTACTATCGAGGATTTTAGAACGTTTTTTAAACCAGCTAAAGACAAGGAGAACTTCTCCGTATTTAAGGCTATTAGCTCAGTGCATAATCTCCTCTCTAGCGAGATGATAAAAGCTGATATCGACTTTGAGATAAGAGGCGAGGAGGATGTTAGTGCATATGGGTATAGCGGGGAGTTTAAGCAGGTTGCGCTAAATATCCTAAACAATGCAAAAGATGCACTCAGTGAACATGTTATAAGCAATGCACGCATCATGGTTGAGATATCAAAAGAGGATTCTTGGGTTGTTGTTAGGATTAGTGATAATGGCGGCGGAATAGCACCACATCTACTACCAGATAAGATTTTTGAGCCATTTTTCTCAACTAAGGGCAAGCGTGGAACGGGCATAGGGCTATCGCTTGCAAAGGTCATAATCGAGGAGAAGATGGGTGGGGGTATTTGTGCTTATAATGAAAATGACGGTGCTATTTTTGAGATAAGGTTGCTGCTTGGTGGAAAGTTGGCATTACAAGACACGGGATCGTGATTATCAATACGTAAAAAGTGCGAATTTCACATAAGCGATAGAGAATTGCATCAAAGATGTTGCGATTTTTAGTGAGTAGAATTAGATAAGGAGAGAGTATGAAAAAATATATTTTGCTGATACAGTCGCCAGATGAAAAAGGGCTAATATACAAGGTGACATCAATAATCTTTGGGAGTGCGCTAAATATCGATAAAAATGATGAATATGTCGATACCGAAGAGAATCGATTCTTTATGCGTAGCGAGATTAGTGGCGAGGTAGAGATCGAAAAACTAAAAGGAGAGATAAAAGATGCGCTACCAAAGTCCGCATTTGTATCGCTAAAAGAGATGCGAAAGCGTGATGTAGTGTTGCTCTGCACAAAGGAAAATCATTGTCTTGGCGATTTGCTTTTGCGATACGATAGTGGTGAGCTTTTTGCAAATATTAAGGCTGTGGTCTCAAACTATGATGACTTACGTGCGCTAAGTGAAAAATTCGGCATTCCTTTTTATGGGATTTCGCACGAGGGGATTTCGCGCGAGGAGCATGAGAGACGCATTCTTGCGTGCTTAGCGGAGCTAGAGCCTGAGATGATCGTGCTAGCGAAGTATATGCGGATTCTATCACCGGAGTTTGTGCGCCACTATGAGCAGAGAATCTTAAATATACACCATTCATTTTTACCTGCATTTATCGGGGCAAATCCATATAAGCAGGCGTATGAGCGTGGTGTAAAAATCATCGGCGCGACCGCACACTTTGTCAATGACAATCTCGATCAAGGACCAATTATTGCGCAAGATATTATTAAGATCGATCATACATACACGTGGCGAGATATGCAAAAGGCAGGACGCGATGTCGAAAAAGTAGTGCTTGCACGTGCGCTAAATTTGGCACTCAATGATAGGATCTTCGTCTATGGAAATAAAACAGTCATCTTCTAAAGAGGGTGATGATGTAAAAATCGTAATCATAAAACGCCAACTGCAAACAATGGCGAAGAGTCATTCCAAGGCTTTTGCGCTATTGATTAAGCTGTGGCTAAAAGGTGCTCAAAAACAATCTACAAATGCAAATTATGATACGAAGAATCAAGATGCATTAAGTATTAAATCATCCAAAGAAGCCAACAGAGAATCCACCAATGGCATTAATACGCAAAATCTACGAGACTATGCAGTGGGAGATGTGGCGAGGATTCTTGATGAGGACACCTGAGATTAGATGCTAATAAGCCGGAAGCTTGTTTTATTTTTGTGATTCTTTGCTGGATACGGATATTAGAAAGTGGCTTTAGGCTTTAGAATACATTTAAGAAAGAGCGTAGTTCGTCTACTTGTGCTATCGTATTTTTGGAGGTACACACGGATTTCTCCTTTTGTATGTTTGGCAAAGTTTCTTTTGCAATTTGCCTTTTTAGGGCATGTTGGCTACATGCGCACAAGCGAGCTAATGCATGCTAATACCAAGCGATAGCAAGCCCAGCAAAAGAAACGCTTCTATGTTGATTTTTTATCCTCTGGTATCTTGCTTGATTCTTGTAGAATTTAGCTTGATCATGATATTTCACCGCTAGATTCTTACGCTTTGGCATTTGGCTACTTTGCTAGATTAAAAATCTCACTGATAGTCTCTTTTGTATAAATCTCACTCATCCCCCAATTTGCTGAGTTTTTAACAGCTACATTTAGCACCTCATCTAGCACTGCGCCTTCTATTTTTACCTCAGAAAGTCGTGTAGGAGTGCCTATCTTTTTAAACCAAGTTTCAAGCTCTGTAATGCCCTCGTCTGCGCTATTTTTACCAAAAATCTCACGTGCAAATCGCTCAAATTGCGTTGGATTCTTTTCTTTGTACCACTTCATCCACGCCGGCATGACTACGCTAAGACCAGCACCATGAGCACAATCAACGACAGCACTCATTGCATGCTCTATCATATGGTTTGGATAGCCATAGTTTGATGTACCGACGTATGTTAGTCCATTTAGTGCCATTGTTGCCGCCCATGCGAACTCGGCGCGCGCATCGTAGTTCTTTGGATCTTTTAGGAGAATCTCCGTTGTTTTGATTATTGTTTTGATGTTTGCTTCTACGTAGAGATTGATTATCTCTGGCTGTTTTGTCGCGGTAAAGTATCCTTCTATGGAGTGCGCTATAACATCGCTCGCTGAGTAGACGAGATATTCTGGTGTTACTGTCGATTGAAGCTCCGGGTTTATAACTGAGACTTTTGGGTAGAGACAAGGTGCTTGTATTGCATATTTTTGCTTTGTGGCCTCATTTGTTACGACACCGCCACAGTTCATCTCGCTTCCTGTGGCAGCAAGCGTGATTATGTCGAATATCTTTAATGCTTCTTTTGGTGATTTGCCTGTAAAAAAGTCCCATACATCGCCATCATATTTTGCACCTGCTGCTATCGTTTTTGCACTATCAAGCACACTGCCACCGCCAACTGCTAGCACGCTATCTGCCCCAAAATCTATCGCGATAGCGATTGCCTCTTTGACCTTGCTTAGCACCGGATTGCTTTTGATTCCGCCAAGCGATACATGTTCGATACTATGTGATTCTAGGCTTTTTATTACCGTATCGTATAGTCCGTTATTTTTGATACGTTCACTGCCATAGAGCACGAGTGCGCGTTTTGTGCCAAAGTCATTCATGTATTCGCCAATGTTCCGCTCTTTGTTTTTACCAAATTCGATTCTTACTGGGTTTAAAAAGCTAAAATTTTCCATTTTTGTATCCTTTTATTTCTATATGTGGAGTTTATGAGAAAAATCTTAATGCTTGCCTAATCGTTGTAATTTTGTATAAAAAGTGACGTAGCTTTTAAGCTTGTTCGAGTCAATTTCCTACGCTAAGGCTGAGAATCTAAGCGAGATTCTTGCGCTTAGAAAATCTTCTCGCCCGCGATGTAGAGTGATTTTGCCTCTTTGGCGTGTAGGATAAAGTGGAGAATCTCCTGATTTGAGTGGGAGATTCCATTTATGCCAAAGATCGCTAAGTCCGCTTCCGCACCAGTTTCTATCCTGCCACAGTTTAGCCCTAAAGCCTTTGCTGGATTTCTTGTTATGCCCAAAAGTAGCGCGCGAGCTAGAGATTCGATATCCTCGCTAGTGTAGGCAAAAAGCGCAATTCTCAGCTCGTCAAGAAGCGAGAGTGAGAAGTTTGAGCTGCGCCCATCAGTGGCAAAACTAATGGGAATCTGGGCTTCGTAAATCTTTCTAAAGTCGAGCAGCTTCCCACTTAGTAGGCGATTTGAGCGTGGGCAACTAACAAGTGCAATACCAAGGTTTTGCACCATGTCAATCTCCTCTTTTTTCATCTCTATGCCATGTACTATTATCGCGTTTCTATCGCGCAAAAGTTCCAAAAACTCAAATGGTGTGTATTGTGCCTTTGGTGTATCTTGCTTGAAAAAGCTTGTGAAAAAGTCATGAAAGAATCCACTTGATTTTTCTAGCCACTCTCGCTCTTGTTGCGACTCTAGATAGTGAGCTGAGATTGGCGCATTTAGATTCTTTGCTCGCTCTAGTGCTCGCATTGCCAGCTCTTTATGCAATGAGTATGGAGAATGCAAAGCGATAGCTGGCGTGAAGCGCGCACTTCTATGTTCTTCGCTTTTATCTACTCTAGCGCAAAAATCTCGCCATAAAACATCAAGAAGTGCCTCATTTGAGCCGATTATTTCATTGAAAAATACTACCCGAAGTGGTGCGCTAGCAAGAATCTCAAGGTCAAGTCCGCTGCTGCTAATAGCCCCAATGCTAGTCGTGCCAGTGCGTAAAAGTTCGCTAAGTGCGTCTTTCATCGCGCTTTGTGCTTTGAGCATTATTGATTCTCGTTTTTTAATCACGCTATCTAGCCAGCGACCAAATGAGCCATATTCTAGATCTGTAGTGTTTGCGCTGAATTCAATGTGCGTGTGGGCATTTATTAGTCCAGGCAAGAGGACAGAATCGTCAAAAAAACTAGATTTTGCATTAGGATACAGGGCGCAAAGCTCACTAAAATCGCCGATTCCGGCGATTTTAGCTCCGACTATTACCACAGCACCATGACAGAGAATTGTACAAGCCTCATCGCATAGAAACAGACGCGATGCACCGATTATTTTCATATTAGTTTTCAATCCTTTGGATTAGATTGACGTCTAGTTTATTGTATGGGATTTCGATATTTTCCCTATCTAACGCTATCTTTACCATCTCATTTATTGAAGTTTGTACATTAAATACATCATCCTTACCTACCCACGCACGTGCCACAATGTCAATTGCGCTTGCACCAAGTGCATTTACACCAACAAAGGTGGGCTGTGTATCTATGATTCTCGTATCTTTTGCAAGCTCCTCTAAAATCACCTCTTTCGCGCGTTTGATATCTGCATCATATGAGATGCTAAAAATCCACTCTAGGCGACGAGTAGGGTTTTGTGTAAAGTTGACGATCTTAGATGATGCAATTGCTGAGTTTGGTAAGACAGCGATTTTGTTATCAAGTAGCACGACCTTTGTGTGAAATAGACTTATCTCCTCGACTGTGCCGACTATTCCGCTTAGCTCAACAATATCGCCCTTTGTGAAGTGACGGAATACGATTAGCATAATTCCGGATGCAAGATTTGAGAGGGAATCCTTAAGCGAAAGCGCGATGGCAAGACCAGCTGTTCCTAATACGGCTATGATTGATGCGGTTTGGATGCCGAGGTTTGCCAAGGCAGTGATTACTGTCAGCACTATTATGGCGACATAAATGACCCTCGCAAGGAATCTGCTTAGCGTCTCGTCATTTGTAATTTTCGTGAGAATCTTTGCTATATAGATGCGTGCTAGCTTGGCTATGTGATAGCCTACTGCCATGATTAGTATTGCGACTATTACCTTTGGTGAATATGCTAGAGTGGCGTTTAGAGCCGATTCCCCCCATTCTATAAACAGCTTTGACCATTTGTTTGTTTCTTCCATTTCTGTAAGTAGCTTGATTACTTCTTCCATGTTTTATCCTTTTTGCTTTTGATATACGCTTTTTCCATTAACTATTGTCCTTGCTATCGCGCCATAGAGGATGGTATTGTAGTATGGCGACAAGGAATCTTCAATAACTTTTGAGCATTTTGTATCGACTAAAATCAAATCAGCATCGGCGCCAATCCCTATGTAGCCTTTATTTAAACCAAGAATCCGCGCTGGATTGTATGAGGTTAGGCGGCTTAGCTCGCTTAGGGTTAGCTTTGCTTGGCGGACTAGATATGTGTAGCAGAGTGTGAAATAGTCGTTGAATACATCAATGCCAAAAGCCGCCTCCTCAAAAGCAACATCTTTTTTAGATATTGACTGCTCTGATTGCAGTGACGTTATCACGTCTATTTCACCGTTTTTTAGGAGGTTTGTCAGTTTTTTGCGCGTGCTTTCTGACTTTAGCGGCGGTAGGATTTTCGCTCCAGTGTTAAAGCCTGAACATAGCTCTTCGCTCAGAGATAGGTGGTGTATTGAGACTTCTGAGTAGATTTGATTATGCTCCTCTTTTGCGCGTGATATTAGTTTGATGCTTCGTTCGCTTGAGAGTGCGCTAAACAACATGGGTACTTTCATAAAGATAGCTGTCTCTATCATTTTTGCGACTTCTTTTGTCTCGCTTAGGCTTGGGATTCCAGGCAGTCCCATGCGTGATGAAAGATAGCCATCATTCATCACGCCATTTCCGCGCAGAGAAGAATCCTCGCAACGGCAAACTATCGGAGTTTTTAGCATTAGCGAGTATTCACATACACGACGAATTAAATTGCCATCTAGCTCGGAGGCGAGTGCGATTCCTCCGCAACCCATCTTATGAAGAATCGACAAGTCAGTTAGCTTTTCTCTATCTCGTCTAAGTGCGCTTGCAAGGGGGATTATATTTGCGCTTAACTCACTTTTTACACTATATAGCAACTCAATTGGCGCTTCGCTATCAAGCATGGGCGTACAATCAGGCGTGAGTGCTAGTGTCCCTACGCCACCATGCGCCGCTTTTTGCGATAATGTGGATATATTTTTGCCCGTTAATACGCCATTTGCGACACGTGCATTTAGATCTATCATGGCTGGCATAAGCCACAGACCATCTGCGTTTATCACCTCTTCGTTTGGTTCAGGCATGATTGATTTTTGTATATCGACAATCTTACCATCTCGCACGCGTACATCATCTTTTTGCTCGTGCTGACTATCGCAAACGATTGCACCTTTGATAATCATCGCTATCCTCCAGGTTGTGTAATTGCGCTATTTTTGTGTAGGGATTATAGCAAAGCACTTTGGGTAAAGATGAGAATTTAGAGAATGGATTCTTTTGTATTTTGGTAATTGCTTTGAATAATTGATAAAGACTTTAATATCTAATTTGTTTGTTATACTTTAGATAAGCAACCAAAAACTCTACGTTTGGTATAACTATCAGAAAAAGGATTGTGATGAATTCTATGCGTTTTAAAGTAGTCTCATTTATGTCTCTTCTTGTATTGATTTCGCTCGGAGTTGTCTCAATAGTCAGCTATAAGCTAACTGCGGAGCAATACATTTCTCGTGTAAAAAGTGAGGAAATTCCAGCGAAGATTAATGCACTTTCATTTCAGGTTGAATCTCTTTTGAAACGCTATATCGACACCTCTAAACAGATCGCTTCAAATGCTTTTGTTATGCATTGGCTAAACGATGGTGAGCGCGATTCTGGGTTACCTGATTTTTTTGCATACTCCCAAAATGTACTAGAGACTTCAGGTGCGCTCGGGTCATTTATGGTGAGCGAGCAGAGTCGCATCTACTACATGCAGGATAAGATTCTTAAAAAGATCTCAGAGGATTCTGCTAAGGATTCTTGGTACTTTCAAAATAGGGATATTTTTTTAAAAGAGCGCGATAAAAATGCGTATGTATTAAATATAGACGTCAATGAGCGTGATGGTAAAGTGTGGCTTTTTATCAATACGAAAATGAGTGATAAAGATGGTCGATTCCTTGGTATAGCTGGGATTAGTACTACGCTTGATTATGTGGTAGATATTGTGACTTCGCAGAGATTAGGTGATAGCGGAGAACTCTTCATGGTGGATAAAAGTGGTGTTGTGCAAATCCATAAGAATCATGATTTTGCCCTAAAGAAGAATCTAAAAGAGTTGGTATCAAGCGACTATCAAAAACTCCTAGAAGGGAAGGGTGGCTCTATAATTTACACAGGTAGTGACGGGCGGAATAGGCTTGTATTTTCAAAATATATAGAATCGATGGGCTGGTATTTAGTTGGAGAGATTGATGAGGCTGAGATTCTTAGCGATCTTGTGGATATTCGCTATTCGTTTATTTTTACAACACTTGCAGTTTTGTTTATCGCATTCATCACGTCGTATCTTCTATCAAATGCACTTGTTAAAAATATTAAAAAGCTAAAAGAATCTCTTCTTTCGTTTTTTGCCTTTCTTGATGGTGGCGATGATAAAGTGGGAGATATAAGGCTAGATAGCAAGGATGAGCTTGGTGAAATGGCTCAAATCCTAAGCGATAATATGCGCTCTATCCGCGCAGGACTCAGACAGGATAAGCAAGTTATTATGGAGGCTAGCGAAGTTATTAAAGTTGCGACAAAAGGGGATTTTGATGCCAAGCTGGAGAATGAGCCACATAATAAAGAGCTTTTGGAGCTACAAGGACTTCTTAATAGCTTTTTAGCTGGATTTCGCGACTCGATTAAGGGCGTGGTGAATACGCTGCAAGAGTATGAAAAAAATGATTTTACACCGAGGATTTTACTTGGCGATTCTATCGGTGACAAGGAGCGTTTGATACATTCAATTAATGCCCTTGGAGATGAGATTTCGCGAATTTTAAGCGATTCTTTTGAGCAGGGTAAGCTTCTGAATGAACGCTCTTTTGAGCTAAATGAACTTGTGGATGAGATGGGAGAATCGGCTATCAGCGCATCGGAGAATCTCAAAGAGAGCAAGCAGAGTCTAGAACTAATAAGCGTCTCCATGGATGATGTAAATCAAAAGGCAGATGCGCTAATCTCAAACTCTAGGGACATACAGAGCATTATTAGGATTATAAAAGATATTGCCGATCAGACAAATCTACTTGCGTTAAATGCCGCTATCGAAGCAGCGCGTGCAGGTGAGCATGGTAGAGGATTTGCCGTCGTCGCTGATGAAGTGCGAAAGCTAGCTGAAAATACAGCCAAAAGTCTTTCTCAAATAGAGGCAAATACTGGTGTGCTAGCACAAGGTATAAATGAAATGAGCGAGGCTATAAAAGAGCAAACCGAAGGAATCGCTAAGATAAACGTATCTATGGACAAGTTAGAGGAGATTACAGAGCATAATAGCCAGCTTGCCGAGAAGACTAGCGGGATAGCTAGCGACGTCAGTCGCATGGCGAAAGAGGCAATAGATAAAGTCTCAAGCAGGAAATTCTAAAGAGATAAGAATCGAGGCATTGCCTCGATTCGTTTGGCTTTGTGTTATGTTTAGAGGTTGTTTTTTATCCGAGAAGCTCTAAAAACCACGCAGATAGTTTGCCAAGTCCACCTGTTGCAACCAAGATTCCTATTAACATCAAAAGCACACCAGAGGCTATCTCAATAGCGCGCATGTAGGCTTTCATGCGATTTAGCCACTCTATCATCACGCTAATTAGCACGGCTGAGAGCAAAAATGGCACACCAAGCCCAGCGGCATATACGCTCATAAGCAAGATTCCTTGAGAGCTTTCTGTTGCTGCCATCGAGACAATGCCAGCAAAGATAGGACCAATACATGGCGTCCATCCAAGCGCAAATGATATGCCAAGCAAAAATGGAGCAAAGTTTGCGCCAAGCCACATGCCAAAGCCACCAAGTGAGCTGATATTCCCGCTCACATCGGCTCTGCGCTCATAGTTTAGGAATGGAATTTGAATTATGTGTGCAACGTGCAATCCGAAAATAACTATAATTCCGCCCGCAATGTAGGCAAACATATTGCTACTAAAGATATTGCCGATGATTTTTGCCATTGATGCACCAAGCAAGATAAACACAAGAGAGAATCCAAACACAAAAAGTAGTGCAGAGCGGAAGATTTTCCATCGTTCAGTCATTGTGAGTGCGCTTGAGTGCCTAAGCTCTTTGAGTGAGATCCCTGAAATATATGAGAGGTAAGCAGGGATTAGCGGTAGGACGCAAGGGCTTAAAAATGTCAACATGCCAGCGAGAAAGCTAACCATAAAAGGTGCTGATGCAAATGATGCGCTAAGTGTGGCTTCCATTAGATAATTCCTTAAAACAATTTTTGGTGCAATTTTACACTTTATAAATGCCAAATCGCAAAAATACACTCTTTTCAGCTTTATTTTAGTATTATCCGACGTTTTTCGCATTTATGGAATGCTCCGAGCAGCACCAAAAACGCTATCTGCGCGAGGACGCAGACCTTTATAGCCTTCCACCTAAATCCGCAAACA
Source organism: Wolinella sp. (assembly GCA_052170135.1). Lineage (GTDB taxonomy): Bacteria > Campylobacterota > Campylobacteria > Campylobacterales > Helicobacteraceae > Wolinella. The sequence goes on along the minus strand of JBQNBC010000005.1, from coordinate 73,877 downwards.
AATTTATAGATAAAAAAGAGAGATACATCATGGAACAACGCGAAGAGTTTAATGACGAGCAACATGTAAGTTTTGAGAGCTTTGGCTTTAAAGAAACACTAATGCACGGCATACAAGAGGCTGGGTTTAAAGTCCCAAGCCCTATTCAAATAGAGGCAATACCGCTTGTTTTAGGCGGACATGACCTAATAGCTCAGGCGCAGACCGGCACTGGAAAGACAGCTGCCTTTGGACTGCCTATCATCGAGAATCTAAAAAATAATGGTGAGATAGAAGCGCTTATCATCACGCCTACACGTGAGCTTGCAATGCAGATAAGCGATGAGATATTTAAGCTGGGGCGACACTGTCGTACGCGTACTGTATCAGTGTATGGCGGACAGGCTATACGTCGTCAAGTAGAGCTATTGGACAAAGCCCCGCAAGTTATTATCGCTACACCTGGGCGATTACTGGATCATTTGAGAAATGACAGACTAAAGAATTTCAATCCAAGGACAATAGTCCTCGATGAGTCTGATGAGATGCTTGATATGGGATTCCTTGATGATATTGAGGAGATTTTCACATACTTGCCGCGACATCGTCAAACGCTACTATTCTCTGCGACTATGCCTACACCTATTAAGAATCTAGCGCAAAAGATTCTCCAAAATCCAAAAATGGTCAAAATTGCATCTACAGAGACGACAAATAGTGATATTTCTCAGCGTTATTACATCATAAATGAATATGAGCGCGAAGATGCTATTGTTCGACTAATAGATAGTGAATCGCCAAGCAAGACTATTATCTTCACTCGTATGAAAAAGGAGGCTGATGACCTTTCAAATCGCCTCATTGCCAAGGGCTATCAAGCATGTTCGCTTCATGGTGATATGGAGCAGAGAGAGCGACAAAACTCGATAAATGCCTTTAAGCAAGGTAATGTGGATATTTTAGTTGCGACTGACGTTGCTGCGCGTGGGCTTGACATTAGCAATGTTAGTCATGTATTTAACTATCACATTCCGTTAAATCCTGAGAGTTACGTCCATCGTATAGGGCGTACTGGTCGTGCTGGCAATAAAGGAATTGCTATCACGCTAGCTACTCCGCTTGAGTTTAAGGAGATTAGAAGAATCACCGAAAATACAAAGGCAACCATTGAGTTATACGAGATTCCCACTATTGAGCAGACGTTAAAGCAGACTGATTCTAAGCTGATCCATACGCTTATAAATCATCAAATCACAGATGATGCGCTAAGAATCTACGAGCAAATCCGTGGTGAAATTGATACCGCGCAGCTTGCGTGCAAACTTCTTTCAATGCTTATGAAAAAAAGTGCAATTATGGGTCCAAATAGAATTGGGCTTAGCAAGGAAGATTTAATGAGTCTTAAGCATCGCCTAAATGGTGATGACAAGGGACGTGGCGGAAAACGTAACTTTAGCAAGGGACGTGGTGGTAATCGTGGCGGCTTTAGCAGAGGTGGTGATAGGGGTGATAGTAGAGGCGAATGGCGTGGCGAGCGAAGTCGTGAGAATCGAGACTTCCGCGATTCTTCGCGTGGTGAGCGTAACAACAACAGAAAGCACAGGAGAGATTAATCTAGGTCTAGATTTTTCAATACTTGTCAACAAATAAAAAATGGGGAGACATAGTGAGGAATCGCCTTGCTTCCCGAAATATAAATCTGCAAAAACTTCAGCTTATTTTAAAATAAAATTGATTTTTATCAATAATTATCGAGATGCTTTCGCATACAATCCTTAAAATCAAAATCAAACAAGGAGCAACCATGTCGACAATTAAAAGCTACATGACCCAAGATCACAGGGATTGTGATGAGCTATTTAGTGCGCTTGAAAATAGTGTAGCAGATGGCAAATGGGAGGAGGCAAAGGGGAGGTTTCCAGAGTTTAATGATGCGATGATACGCCACTTTCGCATGGAAGAAGAGGTGATGTTTCCAGCATTTGAACAAAAGACAGGCTTTGTCGGTGGTCCTACTTATGTGATGACAATGGAGCATAATCAGATGAGACAGATTCTTGAAGAGCTATCAAGCGCACTTATTAATGAAGATAGGAATCGATTCCTTGGACTCTCTGAGACATTTATGATTCTTGTACAGCAGCACAATATGAAAGAGGAGCAGATGCTATACAATATGATCGATATGCATCTACGTGATGAAAATGATGCAATAATGAGCGAGATGCAAAAGCTATGAGAGAGATTAGAATTGATGTCAGCACGCTTGAGCACCCAGAGCCTCTGCAGATTATTACACGCTCTATAAATGAATTAAATGATAGTGAATATATTCGAATGATACATCGTATGGAGCCTTTGCCTTTGTATGATATTTTACACTCGCGCGGTTTTGTGTATCGAGTGAAGCTAGATGGTGATATGTATCATATTTTGATAGCCAAAAGCATAGATCTTGAGAATCTAAGAGAGATTGAGGAGTAGATGTTTCAGGGAATATCACTAGAGCAAGCACCGCCATTTAGCTTACCAATACGCTTTTTTTTGAGCGCGCCACTGTTTTTGATACTTGCTGGATTCTTGATGCTTGTTGGCGAGCATGAGGCGTTACAAAGCCGCTGGAGCTGGCAGAGTATAGCGCTTGTCCACGCTCTCACGGTTGGCTTTGGCGCATTAGTAATGCTTGGTGCACTTACGCAGATGCTACCTGTGTTGGCAGGTGTGAGGCTGTCTTCACCTTTAAAGAGTGGAGGAATCGCACATACGCTCTTGTTTTTTGGTGCACTAGTTATGGTCGCTGGATTTTGGTTAGAGATAGCTCCCTTATTGCTCATCTCTAGCACAATGCTTGGGCTTGGATTCTTGATATTTTTGCTCATGCTTGGGCGAGAAATGTTTTTTAATGTCTCTTTTGTTAATTCCACGATAAGGGCGATGCAATACTCAATCATTGCGCTTTTGGTTGTGATCTTTAGTGGCATTTTTATGCTTGTTTGCCACGGGCTTGGAGTTAGTTTTCCTTTTTCTTTATCGATTCTTGATCTGCATGTAAAATCCGCTTCATTTGGCTGGACGCTGCTACTTGTGACTGGCGTTTCATTTCAGGTTGTGCCGATGTTTTATGTTACGCATGAGTATCCGCTGTGGTTACGTGAGCATGGTGTAAAGGTTTTTGCGGTGACTTTGATGCTGCTTTTGGCCATTGTTTTAAGCGACGGAGAATCTAGTACATTTCCTTGGCTTGGATTTTTTATTGTATGTATGATGTGTGCTATGGTTGCGCTTTGGTGCTTTTTTACATTAAAGCGTATCAGTAGTCGCAAGCGTGCTCTTAGCGATCCGACAATCCGCTACTGGCAGATCTCATCAATGGTGCTTTTGGTATTTTCTGTTATTTTGCCAGTTTCATTTTTTGCAGAGATTGAGCTTCATATTCCATTGTTTGTGCTTTTTGGCATCGGATTTGGTGTCTCTTTGATTAGTGGTATGCTCTACAAGATTATCCCATTTTTAGTCTGGTTTCATCTAAGCGGTGCGGGGGTGTTTGCTATCCCTAGTATGCGTGAAATGATTAGTGAACGGCTTATGAATATTCAGACGATATTTCATCTTTGCGCATTTTTTGCATTGCTTTTTACGCCAATAGAATCTAGACTCTTTTGTATTGCCGGGGTGGGACTAGTCGCTTCAAATGTACTTTTATTATACAATCTTTATAAAGCGACTAGAATCTACTATGAAAATATCTCAAAGGCGATGAAATTTGAGGGGATGGAAGCATATGGAGTGGCAAAAAATTGACCTATTTCGCGGACTGGATTCTTTCCAGCTTGAGCGTTTAAAAAGCATTAGTAGGAATCTACACTTTCAAGAGGGAAATATCCTGTTTTTTGAGGGCGAAGAGCCTAGATTCTTGTATGTTTTATTAAAAGGAATCGTAAAAATCTACAAGACTGATCCCCGTGGCAATGAAGTGATTTTGCACTATGCGCAGCCACCATCGCTTGTAGCAGAGCTGGCTAACTTGGAAGGTTTACACTATCCAGCTAGCGCGATGTTTGAGAGCGATGGCGAGGTTTTGGCGATTGAGTATTCGACTTTTGAGAATGATTTTTTACGCAATGGTGAAATGGCCTTTCATATTATTAAGTCGCTTACGCGTAAAATAAAGGCGCTTGAAGAGGTGATCACAAATAATCTAACGATGGATACGACCTCGCGTGTGGCTCGATTCTTTTACGATAAGCACGATGAGTTAGCAAATCTATCTCAGCGTAAAATTGCTTCGATTTTAAATACTACTCCAGAGACGCTATCAAGAATCGTAAAAAAGATGAAAGATGATGGCGTCATCACCGTCGAGAAGGGTTCTATCACTCGTGTGGATAGGGAGCGACTTGGGGTGGAGTTTGACATCTATTAAAATGCTTTTGGCTACAATCTGCAAATTTCACAGAAGGAAATCTAACTAATGTCTGAACTTCTTGTATCGAATCAGGCTAAGCTCCCAACAAAGTATGGTAACTTTATTATTCAGGCTTTTAGTCATGAGGGGCGTGAGCATTTGGCGATTTTTACTGAGAATCTACCCGAGATTCCTTTATTGCGTGTCCACTCTGAGTGCTTGACTGGTGATGCGCTTGGAAGTCTTAAGTGTGATTGTGGTGGCGAGCTGAATATTGCGCTTGAGCGGATACATAAAGATGGTGGAATTGTCTTGTATTTAAGGCAGGAAGGGCGTGGAATCGGGCTTTTAAATAAGGTTAATGCTTATGCGTTACAAGATGGTGGGCTTGATACTGTTGAGGCGAATATTGCACTTGGATTCTTAGATGATGCGCGCGACTATTCTATTGTTGGTGATATTCTTAAATTTTATGGGATTAAGGAGGTGCGACTTTTGACGAATAATCCAAAAAAGATTGAGGCGTTGTCGAAATTTGTCAAAATATCCTCGCGCGAGGATATTTTTGTGCCTCACAACTGCTACAATGAAAACTACTTAAAGACAAAGCGCGATAAGCTAGGACATCTCCTCTAAAAGGCAAAATCATGAAAAAAAATATCACGTACGAGGAGGCAATATCGCTTCTTGCGAAATCCAACGTAAAGCTTATGGGTGAGGAGAGACTTTTTTTACACGACTGCTTAGGGCGGATTCTTGCGAAAGATGTATGTGCAAGCGAGGATATGCCCCTTGTAGATACGGCAGCTATGGATGGGTATGCATGCCATAGGGCTGATGTGGAATCTGGTATTGCTTTGAAGATCTTAGGCGACAATCCTGCTGGGAATCGTGTAATCCCAACATGTGCGCGTGGCTGCTGTATCAAAACTTTTACCGGCTCAAAAATGCCTCATGGAGCAGATATGCTTGTCATTGTAGAAGAGGCACGTGAGGTGGATGGTGAGTTGCAGATTTTAAAAAGCCCGCCAAGTACTGGTCTTTTTATTAGAAAAAAAGGAGACAACTATCGTGCTGGGGAGATTCTTCTTAAGGCTGGAACGTTAATCACGCCCGCAGAAATCGGGCTACTTGCAAGCCTAAATCGCGTATTTGTCGATGTGCGTAAGAGACCAGTTGTTACGATTCTTAGTGGTGGAGATGAGCTTGTGGAGCTTGGCGAGTGTAGGGGAGATTCTCTCCGTAGTGTAAATAACCATCTTCTAAAAGCAGCTGTAGAGTCGCTTGGTGGCGTGGCTAGATTGACTGAGATTTTGCCTGATGAGCCAGGAGAGATTAGGCGTGCTCTTAAAAGTGCTCTTGATTCTTCGGATATTGTGCTGACTACAGGCGGTATGAGTATGGGGGATTATGATTTTACACAGGAGGCGATTTATGATCTGTGTGATGTTGAGTTTCATGGTGTACGCGTAAAGCCTGGTAAACCAATCGCTTATGCAAAAAGAGGTAATACTCATCTGTTTGGATTGCCTGGATTTCCAAATTCATGTCTAATTACATTTTATCTTTTTGGGCGGATAATCCTAAATAAAATGTTGGGAATCTCATCAGATCTAATAAAAATCCATGCACGCCTAAATGAAGCATTAAAGAAAGAGGCTGGGCGGGCTGAGTTTCGCACTTGTACATTGCATTTAAAAGATGGTGAGTGGAGTGTTGATTTTGTTGGCAAGAAAGGAATTCAAAGCTCAATTATTAATAATCTTTGCGGTGCGAGCGCGCTTGTGTTTCTTGATACTGAGTGCACTAGCAAAGAGAGTGGAGAATCGGTCGAAGTGGTGCTTTTTAAGCCACTTGAGACTATTTTGTAAAAGGAGCAGTGCGTGGTAAGAGTTGAGTTTTTAGGACCAATAGGCAAGGCGGATATGGAGCTTGAAATTAGCTCGCTTTCTGAGCTAAGAGGGATTTTGAAAAACGATAAAGATGTGGCTATGTGGCTTGAGGATTGTGCCGTAGCAGTTAATGATACGATAGTAAAAAGCCTAGATATTCCGCTTAAAAGTGGTGATAAAATTTCGCTTTTGCCACCAGTTTGTGGAGGATAAACATGCTAGAGATAGAGCTAGGCAGTCTAGATACAGAGCGGCTATACGCCAAATGGCACAAGCTAGCAAGCGAAATGAACTTTGGCGCGTGTGCGACTTTTGTCGGACTTGTACGTGACGAAGGGGGGATTTCTGGGCTTAGCTTTGATTTATATCAGCCGATTCTTAGTGGGTGGTTTGATTCATGGCAAGAGAGGGCTAGAGGGCGTGGCGCGCTTATATGCATGGCACATTCGCTTGGTGATGTGCCAAATCACACAAGCTCATTTGCTACAGCGATACTCTCTCCTAAGCGGCGCGTGGCACTGGAGTTACTTGATGAGTTTGTTGAGGATTTTAAGGCAAATGCACCAATTTGGAAGTATGATCTAATAGATGGCAATAGAGTGTATGCGCGCGAGCGAAGCCAAAGAATCGAAGGAAGCGGAATTCTCGCATGAAAAATCTAGCTTGCGCCTTTACTGGTCGTTCAAACAGTGGTAAAACGACGTTAATAGAGAAGTTATCCAAGATTCTTTCACCGAGCTTTAAAGTAGCTATCATCAAACATGACCCAAAGGATAAAGCACGCTTTGACACAAAAGGTAAGGATAGTTATCGATTCTATCAAAGTGGCGCGAATGTGGCTGTGGTATCGGACGTAAAGACTACAATAATGTTGCAAGAATCGCGCACTATAAAGAGTATCGCAGATAGCTTTGGTGAGGTGGATTATCTCTTTGTCGAGGGGTTAAAAGAGATACCATTGCCTAGAATAGCGGTGATGCGTGGAGCGGTGGAGGAGCGATTTTTTCCGCATATTTTGGCGGTGGCCATCGATGATACCATTAGAAGAGAGGATATTCCTAGCGGGATTGAGATTTTGGATTTAAATAATCCTTGTGAGATTCTAGCGTGGATTGAAAAAAATGGTGCAAACATCAAGGAGCTAGTATGATAAAGATAGGAATCATCACGACATCTGATCGAGCGAGTGCCGGGATATATGAGGATATTTCTGGAAGGGCTATTGAGGAGACGCTAAATGAGTATCTGGCAACCAAGTGGCAACCAGTCTATAGGCTCATACCTGACGAAGAGGAGAGAATCGAGCAAGCGATGATAGAGCTTTGTGATAGAGAGGGGTGTTGCCTAGTCATCACCACTGGTGGCACTGGACCAGCTGCGCGAGATGTGACACCAGAAGCGACAGAGCGCGTGTGTCAAAAGATGTTGCCAGGATTTGGTGAATTAATGCGCCAAGAGAGCCTAAAATATGTACCCACCGCGATACTTTCGCGGCAAAGTGCTGGAATCCGCGGAAGTAGCCTTATATTGAATTTGCCAGGCAAGCCAAAGTCTATACGGCAATGCCTTGATGCTGTTTTTCCGGCGATTCCTTATTGTATTGACCTTATCGAAGGTCCATATATTGAGACAAATGAAGATGTTATTAAGGCGTTTCGCCCAGCAAAATAGGAGAAGGCAATGGAGTTAACGCATTTAGATAAGCAGAATAATCCAAACATGGTCGATGTCTCAGATAAGTGTGAGACAAAGCGTGTAGCGGTTGCACGCGGAAGAATCAGCATGAGCAAAGAGGCATTTGATGTAGTGATTTCACAGACAAACAAAAAAGGTCCAGTGCTACAAACCGCCATAATCGCGGCTATAATGGGTGCAAAACGCACAAGCGAGATAATCCCAATGTGCCATCCACTCTTTCTGGGTTCTGTAAAATGCGATGTAAAAGAGTGTATCGATGATTTTTCGTTTGAGCTTAGTGTAACAGCAAAGGTCGAAGGCAAAACGGGCGTTGAAATGGAGGCATTGACTGGCGTATCTATTGGGCTTTTGACTATTTATGATATGGTAAAAGCAATAGATAAATCCATGACTATTGGTGATATTTATCTAGTCGAGAAAGAGGGTGGGAAGAGCGGATATTTTAAGAATCCAAACGCATAGAAACTCTGCTTTTGAGGATTGATTCTCTAATGGGTTATCCTACTGAAGAATCCCAAGATAAAATAGAAAAACTATGCCGATGGCTATACGATAGACTCCAAATGAAGCGAAGCTAAATCGTGAAAGAATCCCTAAAAATCCCTTTACGGCGATTATCGCAGAGAAAAATGCGACAATAAACCCAATAGTAAGCATGCTTAGATTCTCGCTATTAAAGAGTGATATATTTTTGTAGAGATCATATCCAGTCGCGATAAACATCGTAGGAAGTGCGAGTAAAAATGAAAATTCTGCTGCGACCTTGCGATTTAGTCCTAAAAGAAGCCCGCCAACAATAGTCGAGCCACTCCTAGATGTACCTGGAATCATTGCTAAAGCCTGAAAGAATCCAATAATAAGCGCGCCTTTATAGCTGATAGAATCAACACTATTGACGTGATACTTCTTGCCTTTGTGTAGCCATTCTATAAGGATTAGGACGATTCCTCCAATAATGAGCGCATATGCAACGGTTGATGGAGCAAAGAAAGCTTTAATTTGCTTATAAAAGAGAAAGCCTAATGTCCCGCTTGGCAGGAATGCGATGGCGAGCTTTATCCAGATGTCGATTCCCGAGAGTAGTCGTCGCCAAAAAAGCACAAGAATCGCAAGAATCGAACCAAGCTGTATTGCTATCTCAAAGAATTTATGAAAGTCATCTTGTTTAATCCCAAGAAGCTCAGAAGCAAGAATTAAATGTCCAGTTGATGAAATGGGTAAAAACTCGGTTAATCCTTCAACCATGCCCAAGGTTATCGCTTGAAAAATATCCATAATCAAGAATCCTCAATACCATTATTTTGCACTATAAAGGGCGCGATTCTAGCATATTAAGACGCTTTTTGTTAGAATAGCGACCTTTTACAAAGCTCATGAATAGGCTAATTCTCAAGCGCAAAGGGTGCATGATGTTTAAGAAGATTTTGATAGCCAATCGTGGCGAAATCGCGGTGAGGATCATACGTGCGTGCAATGATCTAAAAATAGATAGCGTGGCGATATATTCACGCGCTGACCGCGATTCTATGCATGTCAAGATGGCAGATGAGACGTATGAGATTAGCGAAGATCCAATAAAAGGCTATCTTGACCCAGACAGGATTATTGAGATAGCTAAGCTAAGTGGTGCTGAGGCGATACATCCGGGTTATGGATTTTTGAGTGAGAATGCTATTTTTGCTAAAAAAGTCGCTGATGCTGGACTTGTCTGGATAGGACCAAACAGCGAAGTAATCGCAAAAATGGGTGATAAAAATGCTGCTCGTGAAATCATGCAGCGTCATGGTATACCAGTTGTCCCTGGAACAGAGCCACTAAACAAGGAGAGTTGGGAGACGATAAAACGTTATGCAAGACGCATAGGCTATCCAGTGATTCTTAAAGCTAGTAGCGGTGGCGGCGGACGAGGTATACGTGTCGTGCAGAGAGAAGAAGAGCTAGAGGAGAGTTTTAATGCTTGCAAACGCGAGGCAATGGCATTTTTTAAAAACGATGATGTCTTTATGGAGAAGTATATACAAAATCCAAAGCATATTGAATTTCAGATTCTTGGCGACAATTATGGCAATGTAATACATCTTTTAGAGCGTGACTGCTCGATTCAGCGTCGACATCAAAAGCTAGTTGAGATCGCTCCTTCGCCAACTATGAGCGAGGATTTGCGACGGCGCATGGGTGCAGTAGCGGTCGCGGCAGCAAAGGCGACTGGCTACGCAAACGCTGGGACTGTTGAATTTTTAGTCGATGACTATAATAACTTCTATTTTATGGAGATGAATACAAGAATCCAGGTGGAGCATGGTGTTACAGAGGAGATCACCGGGCTTGATTTGATTGCAAGACAGATAAGGATTGCAAGCGGTGAGATTCTTGATATGAATCAGGGTGATGTGTTACGACAAGGCTTTGCTATCGAGGTGAGAATCAATGCTGAAGATGTTAAAAATGATTTTGTTCCTTCGCCTGGTAAAATAACTGCCTACTATCCTGCACTAGGACCCTTTGTCCGTGTAGATAGCTGTATTTACAAGGATTATACGATTCCTCCTTATTACGATTCTATGGTCGCTAAACTGATCGTACGTGCAACCAGCTATGATCTTGCGGTTAATAAACTTAAGAGAGCATTAAGTGAATTTACCGTACGAGGTATAAAAACCACAATTCCATTTCTTATGAATATTTGCGAGGATAGGGATTTTCGTAAGGGAGATTTTGATACATCGTATCTAGAGCGAAAAATGGGCGAACTAATGCCAAGGGATATTGAAGAATCAAGCGATATCGTAGCAGCGATTGCAGCAGCGATTGCATCTCAGGCAAATTTATAAGCAGTTGCGTTGATTGAGATTTAAGTAAAGCACTTGTAGAATCCGCAACTTAAAATTTTTTAAAATAGAGAAAGGTTAGATTCTTATGAAACGAACATATCAACCACACAATACGCCAAAGAAAAGAACGCATGGTTTCCGTGTGCGAATGAAGACTAAAAATGGTCGAAAGCTAATCAACGCGCGTCGTGCAAAAGGCAGAAGAAGGCTGGCTGTATAACCTTTGGAGACTCTTAAACAGAGTCGAGATTTTGATAGCATCTATTCTCGCGGTGCAAAGTGGCACACTCCGTCTTTTATCGTGTTTTTTCGCACTGGTAGTGAGTGTAGAGTTGGTTTTACCGTTTCAAAAAAGGTAGGTAACGCCGTAGAGAGGAATTTTGCTCGCAGGCGACTTAGAGTGTTGTATAAAAGGTGTAGTCAATTACTTAAGACCGGTACTGTAGTAGTGGTCGCAAAGAATCAAATTTTAGAGACTAGTTTTTCAGTTTTAGAGAGTGATTTTTTGCATGCACTAAAGCGACTTAAAGCCATTGAATAGTAAGTATTTGACCATTGGCTTTACGAGTTTGTTGATGTAAAGATATTGGAGGCGATGATGGCTAGAGGTAGGTTTCATGCTCCGTTGTTTGATCCTCGAAATTTACCTCTTTTGGGAATCTTGCTCTATCAAATCGTAATATCTCCGTTAAAACGACCAAGTTGTAGATACTATCCGTCTTGCTCTGAGTATGCATTTTTAATGTTTTCTCACGATGGGATTCTCCGGGCAATATCTCTATCTTTGTGGCGTATTTTGCGGTGCAATCCGTTCTTTAATGGCGGTATAGATTATCCCGTTATCTACAGGAGAATCTCTCCAGTCTTCGCCACTCCTCGTCCTATATTGCTTTGGCTCGTGCCTGTTAGGCAGTATAAGAGTTGGAGCGAAAAGATGGAGTTTTATCTCATTAAATCATTAAATCATTAGAAGGTTGTTACGTGTTAAATAACTTTGATAAATTAACTTTACAAATGAGAATTCTCATTGCTACCGCACTTTCAATGCTGTTTTTTATTCCATATTCGTACTTTTTTACCCCATCCCCCAAAGAGTCAGTTAAGCCACAGCAGCTAGAGCGACATGCTCCACAGACTTCAAGTATAAGTAGCGTAAGTGAAGAACCGCAAAATGCATCTACGAATGACTCAAGCCACTCGTCTGACTATTTATCTGTTGTGCATGGGAAGCACTTTAGAATAGAGATAGATTCCTTTGGTCGTATAGCTCAGGCCTATCTCAAGGATGCTAAGTTTTTGCGTAAAGAGAAGGAGCTACCACTATTTTCTTCGCTCTCGTCACTTCGTCCACTTGAGTTACGATTTGCCGATGAATCGGTCAATAAGCAGGCATTTGCTGTAAAGTATCAGGCAAACAGGACTGAGATTGAGATTGGCGAGCAACCTGAGAGCTTGATACTTACTCAGCAGCTAAATGGGTTTGTACTCACGAAAAAGATTACTTTTTATCCAGATGGTCACTATGATATTGAGGTTGATACAGGTGGTGTAGAAAAGCGATTTTTCCTTACACCAGGATCGCGTCCAGTGGTCGAGAATGATCGATTCGTCTTTAATGGTGCTGTGCTAAAAGAGAGCGATGGCACGATATATACCGTTGAGGATGGTGATGCGACTAAAGAGGAAGTTTTCGCGGGTGCGCCATTTGTCGCGAGCGCTGATAGATATTACACCACGTTATTTTTTACTAGGGAGGCGCAAGGTCTTCGCGTTGTGATTACAAAAGGCGAGGAGCAAAATCCGGCACCATTTGTTGAAATTAGTGGCTCTGCAAAGCTTTCTGGTTATATCGGTGCAAAAGATTTTCGCCTATTGCAGAGAATTTATCCACCACTTACAGATGTTGTTGAGTATGGATTGATAACGTTTTTTGCTAAACCACTATTTACGCTACTTGATTGGCTATATCACTATTGTGGCAACTGGGGTTGGGCTATCGTAATGTTGACTATCATTGTACGGATTATTCTTTTCCCTCTCACATACAAGGGCATGGTATCAATGCAAAAACTAAAGGATATCGCACCAAAAATGAAAGAGATACAAGAGCGATACAAGGGTGATCCGCAAAAGCTCCAGTTGCACATGATGGAGCTATATAAAAAACATGGCGCAAATCCAATGGGTGGTTGTTTGCCATTACTTTTGCAGATTCCTATCTTCTTTGCGATTTATCGTGTGCTTTATAGTGCGATTGAGCTTAAGGGTGCAGAATGGGCACTCTGGATCATAGATCTTTCCGCAATGGATCCATATTTTATTTTACCGATTCTTATGGGTGCATCGATGTTTTTACAGCAACATCTTACACCTACGACTTTTACAGATCCTATGCAGGAGAAAGTGTTTAAATTTTTACCACTAATTTTTACATTTTTCTTTATCACATTTCCTTCTGGTTTAGTATTGTATTGGTTTGTAAGCAACGTATTTTCCATCGCACAACAACTATATATAAATAAGCGACTTGAGGCGCAAAAGCTAGCCGCCCAACATAAAGCCAGTTAAGGGGCGACACGTGATAAAGGTCGAAGCAGAGAGTATAGAGGAGGCTCTAATTATCGCTGCAAAAGAGCTTAAGTGCTCAGTAGCTAATGTTGATTATGAGATTGTAAAACATCCAAGAGCTGGATTCTTTGGCTTTGGAAAGAGGGGTGCGCAGATAGTTGCAGTCGCGCTAAATATGGATAGCAATCCATTGTCAGCCAAGGAATCTAATTCAGAGTGCGGAGCTAAGTTTGTAAATGCAACAGGAGCAGTTTCTACATTAAATCATGATTTGGAAGCTACTCAAAATAGGGCTTTAAAGCAGGCAAAAGAGCATGATACTAGACGTGATTTTGTAAAGCTTCGTGTGTCAGAAACCTTTGAGAATCTATGTCAAGAAACTCGCCATGTCGTACGACAAGACTTAAGCCATGGAGAATCGCACGCCAAAAATACGCGTGAATATGCTTGCGCCAGGGGATGCGTGTCAGGCATGCAAAAAGATGTAGCACAAAACCTAGATATAAGCATCGAGACAAATACTTTTAATAACACAAAGAGTGCCGATTCTTTGATAGTTGATAACTTTTTTCAGCCAAAGGATAGCACTCTTGAGGCTATTGCTTTTGAAGTGGAAGAGGAGATTAATGAGCTATTTTCGCATTTGCCATTCAAAATTGAGCGCATCCATGTGCGTCCATATGATGACAACACTTTGTTTATTGAGTTTAAGGGTGAAGATTCCGCATTGCTAATAGGCAAAGAAGGGTATCGCTATAAGGCACTTTCTTATCTATTATTCAACTGGGTTAATGGTCGCTATGGACTTATGATTCGCCTTGAGATTGCCGAGTTTTTACAAAACCAAGAAGAGATGGTGCGAAGCTATCTTGTTAGCGTGATTGAGGGGATTAAGAGCAGCGGGCGAGGGCAGACGCGCGTTCTTGATGGTGTTTTAGCACATATTGCACTAAAACAGCTACGCGAGGCTTTCCCGGATAAGTATGTCTCATTTCGCACAAATAGCGATAATGAGCGATATGTCATCGTAAATGACTTTAATCGTTCATGAGTGCTAGGACGATTGTTGCGCTTGGGACACCTGCTGGCTCTGGTGCGTTATCAGTCGTAAAGATAAGCGGTGATAATGCGTTAAGAATCGCACTTTCCCTATCGCGTCGCACTGCACTTTTACCACGTCATGCTACGCTTGCCACAGTTTTTTCGCGTGATGGAGAGATGCTAGATGAGGCGATTCTCCTCTATTTTAAAGCGCCACATAGTTACACGGCTGAAGATGTAGTAGAAATACAGTGTCATGGCGGAGTGTATATTGCACGACAGATCGTAAATGAAGTTATCGCGCTTGGTGCAGAGATTGCTCGTTCTGGTGAGTTCACATATCGCGCTTTTTTAAATGGGAGAATCGATCTCTCACAAGCCGAGGCTATAGGTAAGCTAATCGAACTAAAAAGTGCAAGTGCTCATAAGATTCTTATGCGTCAACTAAAGGGAAGTTTAGGACAGTATGTGTCGCAGGCGCGTGAGAAGCTTATTGAGATTCTCGCTTTTACTGAGGTTAGTATTGACTATGCTGAGGAGGATTTACCAGAAGATCTAGAGAATCAAATAATGGAGAATCTTACCTCTTTGAGTATGCGTTTTGAGCATATTTTGGATGCATCTCTTAGGCGTTCTAGCGAGATAGAGGGCTATAAAATGGCAATCATCGGGCGACCAAATGTTGGTAAAAGTTCGCTTTTAAATGCACTTTTAATGAGCGAGCGCGCAATTGTTAGCGATGTGGCTGGCACCACTAGAGATACGATTGAAGAGAGCCTAAGTATTGGTAATAATCTGGTGAAAATCATTGATACAGCCGGTATTCGTGATTCTAGTGATGCTATTGAGATGATTGGTGTTGAGCGTGCATTAGGTGCGGTTAAAGATAGTGATGTGGTGCTAGCGATTTTTGATTCTAGCAGAGAGCTTGGGAGTGATGATTTACGCATAAAGGAGCTGTTGCTCAAAGAGGCAAAACACAAGAGGATCGTCGTGATTTTTAATAAAAGTGATCTAGGGAGGAAACTCCACGATATCGAGCTAGAGAGCTATCCTCATCACTTTGTCTCAGCTAAACTTGGTGAGCTTGGTGAGCTTTTTAGGACGCTTGAGGGGTTGCTTGAGGGCGATGAAGGGGGTGAAGAGGTGGTTTTGACTAGCGAGCGACAGCTTGATTCTATTCGAGGGGCAATATGCGCATTAAAAGAGGCTAGGGTGAGGCTTAAAGATGGCATGTTAGAGCTATTTGCCTATCATATTCACGAGGCGATAGATTCTCTTGTGGCTATCACTCGCCCTTATGAGAGTGGCGAGCTTTTAGATGTGATGTTTGGTAGATTTTGCCTTGGCAAGTAGCTTTTGTCGTTTTTCGAGCAAAAAGTGACTTAGGCAGAGAATCTGAAATACGGGAATAAAGAGGTTTGCAAACGGTATAAGTCCCATCAAATATATTCCTGCCATAAATTTTTTAAGCTCCCAGTATTCCAGAACCTCTAGCTCAATTCTCTCGTTTTTGGTAAAAATTGCACCAGCAACATCAAGCATCATAGAACGCGAAAAAAACCAGAAAAAGAGCAGTATCCATGCAATAGCACCTACTATAGGGATAAAAAGTAGTGGCAAGCAGACAAAAAGCAAAAGGAGGAATTTGCCAAAAAGCTTTGCAAATTCCAACAGCGAGTCTAGAGTCGATTCCTCGTTTGGTATCACAAGTTCGTTAAAGTAGTGTTTGTGGACGTATGAGACGACAAAAGGCGCGTAGAAAACTCCCATAAATAGCTGCAAAATAACAACAACAAGTACAAGCCAAATTGTCGCACCAAGAATCGTTAATATATCTATTATTACATGGAGAATCGATGCAATCCATTCATGGAAATTTTGCTTCTCTACCAGTGATTCTAGCCATGTTATGAGTGAGCCCCCAATGTAATCAAAGCTAAAGTAGGCAACTAAAATCCCAGCAATGAGTGGCAGAAAAAGTAGAGAGAGCATTTGATGGCTTTGTGCATCTTTTAGGGCTTTCTTGTAGATTTCAACCATGCGCTATTCCTAAAATCAGCAAAAATGATGCGAGGCTAACTCCAAGTGCTAGAATGACCCCAAGCCAAAGAATCGCATATACAAGCAATCCTAAAGCTAGCACAGTTCCGCTAGTGCCACCATTTAGTCGAATGTACTGTTCTTGATCTGTGATATCCGGGGTTAGATTCCTTGCGTATTGCATTGTCTTTAAGAATCTAAGATAGACAAAATATGGCAAAACTCCACCGCGAATCACAAGATACGCAAGCGAGCCAAAAAATGGCAAAACTGAGTGCAATATCAGTCCAGCCATAAATAGGAGTATCGCTTCTAAATAGAGCTTTCGATAGAGAAGGTATAGTGGTCCGCCAAAAAATGCCCACCATGACCACTGCCATGTAAAGCCACCAGAGAGGCGAAATCGAGTAAATGCCTCCTGATAGTAAGAATCTGAAGATTGGACGTAAGCAGAGATGAAACCCCTCTCTTCATCACTAAAAGCTGGCTGAAACATCAAAGCTCCTGTTTATCGTATTTAAGTCGCATTGTATTACAATAACGTTATCAATTCTAAAATACAATGAAATGGAGAAAATGATGAAAAAAAGTCTGATTAGTAGTGTAGCGGCGATGTTGCTAGTGAGCGGGATCTCTTTGAGTGCGAAGACGTTTGCCACAGTAGATGGTGAAGAGGTAAATGATGCGGATATCGCAATTTTACTACGAGCAATGCCTGGGGCAACATATGAGCAGCTACCAGAGGATATACAAAAGCGTGTGGTAGAGCAGGCGGTAGAGCGCAAGCTTTTAATTAAGCAGGCAAAGAGCGAAGGAATTCAGAACTCATCTGAGTTTAAATCTGCACTAGAGGATGCAAAAGAAGATTTGACGCTTGAAGTGTGGATGCGCCAGCAGATGAATAATACAAAGGTGTCAGAAGGTGATGTGCGTGGATTCTACGACCAAAATAAGGAAAAATTCGTCCAGCCAGAGAGTGTTAGGGCACGCCACATCCTAGTGGATAGTGAAAAAGAGGCTAAAGATATAATTGCAGAGCTTGGCAAGGCAGGTGCAAAGGCTAGTGATAAATTTAGTGAACTAGCAAAGAGCAAATCTAAAGATCCAGGTGCGCAAAATGGTGGTGATTTGGGCTACTTTAGCAAGGAGCAGATGGTACCTGAGTTTGCCACTGCAGCATTTGGACTAAACAAAGGCTCGTATACAAAAACGCCTGTCAAAACACAATTTGGTTATCATGTGATTTTCTCTGATGACAAGAAAGCTCAATCTGTTCTTCCATTTGAAGATGTCAAACAGACAATTGAACAGAATCTAAAAATCCAAAAATTTCGCGACAGTGTATCTACTATAGCCAAAAAGCTACGCGAAAAAGCGCAAGTTACAATCAAGTAGTAAGACATGCTAACAAGCGGAATCGAAATAATGCAGAAGGCCCATAAAGAGGGCTATGGTGTGGGTGCGTTTAACTTTGTCAACTTTGAAATGCTGAGTGCGATTTTTGAGGCAGCAAGTGAGGCTAGCTCGCCTATTATCGTGCAGGCTAGTGAGGGTGCGATAAAGTACATGGGTGCTGATGTGGCGGTTGGTCTTGTGCGCTTGCTTGCCGCGCGCCATCCGCACATTCCAGTTGCACTACACCTAGATCATGGCACAACGTATGAATCATGCGTAAAGGCGATTCGCGCGGGCTTTACATCTGTTATGATTGATGCAAGCCATCATAGTTTTGAGGAGAATCTACACGAAACAAAGCGCGTAGTCGAAGTAGCGCATGCGTGTGGCGTGGGTGTCGAGGCGGAGCTAGGACGGCTAATGGGAATCGAAGATAACATCAGTGTCGATGAGAAAGATGCTGTGTTGATAAATCCAGATGAAGCGGAGCGATTTGTTAAAGAGAGTGGCGTTGATTACCTTGCGCCTGCCATTGGTACGAGTCATGGTGCGTTTAAATTTAAGGGCGAGCCAAAGCTTGATTTTGTGCGATTAGAGGAGGTTAAGCGACGGACGGATATCCCTCTTGTTTTGCACGGTGCGAGTGCTATCCCTGATTATGTTAAGGATTCTTTTCTCTCTACTGGCGGTGATTTAAAAGGTAGCAAGGGTGTGCCTTTTGAGTTTTTGCAAGAGGCGGTAAAAGGTGGAATTAACAAAGTAAATACTGATACAGACTTAAGAATCGCATTTATGGCGGAGGTGCGCAAGGTTGCAAATGAGGATAATACGCAGTTTGACTTGCGAAAGTTTTTCTCTCCAGCAATGAAAGCTATGAAGCAAGTGATGGTCGAGAGGATGCAGATTCTCGGTAGCGCTGGAAAAATATAAATTTTTTTAAGAATCTAACTTTAACTTAAGGAGAATGAATGGCGTATTCAATGAGTGATTTGAAGAAGGGGCTGAAGGTTGAGCTAGAGGGCGTTCCATATAAGATTACAGAGTATCAGCATGTCAAGCCAGGCAAAGGTGCGGCATTTGTGCGTGTGAAGATGAAGTCGTTTTTAGATGGACGAGTCCTTGAGAAGACATTTCATGCGGGTGATAAGTGCGAAGAGCCAAACTTGCAAGAAAAGAGCATGCAATACCTCTATCACGATGGCGATCATTTTCAATTTATGGATGTCGAGAGCTATGAACAAATAGCCCTTAGCGATGAGCAGGTGGGCGAAGTATCAAAGTGGATGATTGATGGTATGACTGTGTCGATTCTTTTCCATAATCACAAGGCTATCTCGGTAGATGTGCCACAAGTAGTAGAGTTAAAAATAGTAGAAACTCCACCAAACTTCAAGGGCGATACATCAAGCGGAAGCCGCAAGCCAGCGACACTGGAGACTGGTGCAGTTATTCAGATTCCTTACCATGTGCTTGAGGGTGATGTGGTTCGCGTAAATACTGAGCTTGGCGAATATATCGAAAAGGTCAAGTAGTGCAAAAAGTGGTTGTAGTTCCACTGGCGAATGGCTTTGAAGATATTGAGGCTATTAGTGTAATAGACATATTACGTCGCGCTGGTGTGCGTGTGGTTGTAGCTGGGCTTAATTCTACCGAGCTAGTAGAATCGCAAGGTGGAATCTATATACGACCAGATACGAAGATGGAGTTAATAAAATCGCAGAATATTGATGGCATTGTCCTTCCTGGTGGCTGGAATGGCACTTTGGCGCTTGCTAGTCACGATCTGGTGCAGATGATGATACGCGATTTGCATACACGTCAAAGATTGGTGGCAGCCATCTGCGCTGCACCTCTTGCTCTTAGCAAAGCTGGTATTTTGGAGTGTAAATATACGTGCTATCCTAGCATTGAGGAGCAGATACATTCTGGGGTATATACAAAAGAGAGTGTTGTAGTATCTGGCAATATTATAACTTCTCGTGGTCCAGCCACTGCACTTTTATTTAGCTTTGCGATTGTTGAATGGTTGTTTGGCAAAGAGAAGCGTGATGAGATTGCACGCGCGATGCTAGCGATAGACTGAGTGTCACAGCTTTAGGCTTTGAAGCCATTATGAGACTATTTGAATACCTTTTGAGATTTTCCCTTTGTGCGTGGCGCACTTTGGGATTCTCACGATTTTTAAAAATTAATACTTTACAAACTACACACAAAACATCTGTATACACTGAAGAATCCAGCCATAAATCCCATGACATGCATAATTTGCATGCGAGATTTTTTATTTTGTTGGCTGTTTTACTGTTTTTTAGTGGTTGTTCGATGAGTGATTATCAAAACATCGTAAAAGCAACATTATCGAAGAATCAAAAAGAGGCAACAAAGCAACTAGCAAAGCAAAAAGTTACACAATACAAGAATGACCCAGCAAAGCTTTCGAGCGACTTGAAAAATGCGAATCTAAGTTTTGATAAGCTACTTTCTGCATTTTTGAGTGAGGTTGGCAAGCGATGGGGTGAGGGCGAAAAGAAGAGTGCGAGTAAAAAAGTCTATGTCAAATACACCGATAGCTATAAAAGTCGTGCAGAAGTTGATTTTGAGCGTGGCTATGTGCTTGTAGAGACACTTGATTCTCATGCCCCACTTCAATCTTTGAAAAAAGCGATAATAACGACACTTCTAACCCCTGAGAATCCGCAAGGAATCGACCTTTATTCAGCGAGTGATATAGAGCTTAGTGGTAGACCATATTTGGCTGATCTAGTAAAAGACAATGAACAAAAAGTGGTCATTGGTCAGTGGCGAGCTAAGAGATATGCAGAGTATCTGGTCAAAAATGCTCTAAAAAGCCGCAAGGCAAAAAATGGTGCAGTCGTGCGGTATGTGCGATTCCCTATGGTGCGCGACTATGAGAATGTTAAAAGCGCGAAATATGGTGTACTCGTGCGAAAATATGCGCGTGCGAATAATCTAAGTGAAGCTATGGTGCTTGCTATCATTAAAAGCGAAAGCAGCTTTAATCCATATGCTGTTAGTTCGGTCCCCGCTTATGGGCTTATGCAGGTAGTACCAAGCAGTGCAGGACGCGATGCATACAATGAAATCCATGGAAAAGATGGGGTACCAACGCGTGCCATGCTTTTTGACCCAGAGACGAATATTCGCTATGGCACGAGTTATCTTAAGATTTTAAATACACGCTATCTAGGTGATGTGAAAAATCCGCAAAGTCGTGAATATTGTGTTATCGCTGCTTATAATACAGGGAGCGGGAATGTGCTTAGGAGCTTTGATAAAGATAAGAATCGGGCATTTTCTAAAATAAATGCAAAGGCCCCGAGCGAGATATATACGCTCCTGCGTAAGAATCTGCCATACGATGAGACTCGTCGTTATCTCAAAAAAGTGGTCGATTCTAAGCGTGAATTTCTCGTTTATAAAAAATCTTAGCTTTTAGGATAGAATGCCCAAATGCAGGAAAATATCATTGAATTCATACCTCGCGAGAAGCCATGTAGCTATCTTGGCGATAGGCACTCGCTGTTTCGTTATTTTCATGTGCAGAACTGCTCAAATGGTCTGTATCAGATTCTTTTAGAGCGTGGGTGGCGTAGATTTGGGCGATACTTTTTTGTACCTATTTGCAAGGCTTGCAGGGAGTGTATTTCTGTGCGAAAGGCTGTCGATTCTCATGTTTTATCGCGTAGCTTTAAACGAGTGCTGGCGAAAAATAGAAATACGGCACTAGTGGTGCAACGACCAATGGTTAGCGAGGCGCACTTGGAGCTATACGACCGCTATCATCGTGTCATGAGTGAGAAAAAGGGGTGGGAATATACACGGATTTCGGCTGAGAGCTATTTTGATATGTTTGTTGATGGGGCGGAGGAGTTTGGGTATGAGTTCGCCTATTATATAGATGGGCAGTTAGTGTGTGTTGCACTTGTTGATATTTTGGGTAGTTCTATTTCGGCAGTATATTGTTTTTACGATCATACGTTTAGCGACTATTCGTTAGGAATCTACTCTATACTTAAGCAGTTTGAGCTAGCAAAGAGCATGGGGATTGGTTACTTTTATCCTGGATATTGGATTAGAGGGCATCATAGCATGGGTTACAAGGAGCGATTTGCGCCTTATGAGATTTTGACAAATGAGCCAGATTTGTACGAAGAGCCAATTTGGCTACCACAAGGAGAAATTGATGAATTTTAGCAATAGAGTTTCACGAGCTTTTGGGGTGGTGGCGAGCCACAGATTCCCGAGGGATATTCAGCGTGTGATAAATGCGATGTATGTGCGCTTATTTTCTATCGATTTAAGTGAGTTTGATACGATAGATTCTTATGAGACTCTTAATGCGCTTTTTACTCGTAGTCTCATTCGTGATCGAGAGTTCAACAAAGAAGAGACTAGCATGATTTCACCTTGCGATTCTTTAGTTATGGCGCATGGAGATGCTATAGATGGGCGTGTGTTGCAGATTAAGGGCATGGAGTATGAGCTAGGAGAGTTGCTTGGTGAGGATGCGATTTTGGATTCTTATTCATATTTAAATCTCTATCTCTCACCACGTGATTATCATCGCTATCATGCGCCTTGTGATTTGCATGTGATTGAGGTTAGATATTTTAGTGGCGAGCTACTACCGGTGAATCTCCCATCTCTAAAGCGCAATAAGAGACTTTTTGTCAGAAATGAGCGTGTTGTGCTGAAGTGTGTCGACTTTAGCGGTGATATTCTCTACTTTGTCGCGGTTGGCGCACTTAATGTCGGAAAAATGGTAATAAACTTTGAGCCAAGAATCGATACAAATGCAAAGCATGGCGATGCGATATATCGTTATGAGAATCCCATTTTGCTTAAAAAAGGGCAGGAGATTGGGCACTTTAAAATGGGCTCGACTGTAGTCGTAATCCATAAAGGCTGGAATCTAAGTCTAAAAGAGGGACAGAAGGTGCGCTATGCAGATACAATAGGCACCAAGGAGGCGAAATAGTGGAGGCTTTGGATGAAATTAGGGCGGAGATTATACGGCTTAAAGAAAAGTTAAACGCTGTGCTTGTGGCGCATTTTTACCAGCGCGATGAGGTAGTTGATATAGCCGATATCACTGGTGATAGTCTTGAGCTAGCGCGTCGTGCGGTCGCCTCTGATAAGAATCTAGTCGTGTTTTGTGGCGTTGGCTTTATGGGGCAGAGTGTGAAGATTCTCGATAACAATAAGCGCGTGATCATGCCACGGCTTTCATGTTGTTCTATGGCGCGCATGATTGATAGTAGCTATTTTGATGAGTCGATAGCTAAAATGGAGAGTTATGGTATCGCGCGAGAGGGGATACTTCCGCTTACTTATATCAACTCAAATGCTGAAGTAAAGGCAAAAGTAGGCGAGATGGGTGGGCTTGTGTGTACTTCCGCAAACGCTGTCAAAATCATGCAAAAAGCGCAAGAATCTGGCAAAAAAATATTTTTCCTCCCCGATCGTTGCCTAGGACAGAATTTAGCTCGTCAAAGTAGGCAAAAGTGCGCTGTATTAGGCTATAGCTCGCCTGATGAGGTGATGGGGGCTGATATCATATGTTACGATGGATTTTGCTCAGTGCATCAACTCTTTACTACGTCTGATGTAGCGTTTTATCGTGAGCGATTCCCAGATATTCTTGTCGCGGTGCATCCTGAGTGCGACCCAAGCGTCGCTGAAATAGCAGATTTTGTCGGCTCAACAAGTCAAATCATCACTTATGTCAAGAATCTACCGCTTGAGCAAAAGGTCGCTGTTGGGACGGAATACAATCTAGTAAATCGTCTGCGCGAGAAAAATACATTTGTCTTAAGCAGTACAAAACCAGAGTGTCCAACTATGAATGAGACAACCCTTGATGATGTACTTGCCTGTTTGATGGCATTTGATCGGGGCGAGCCTATTAATGAGATAGTTCTATCAGATGATGTGAGAGAGAAGGCGAATTTAGCACTATCACGTATGATGGAGCTGTCTTAGCTGATATTAATGGTCTGATTGTGCTCTTTAGTGTTTAGATTCTCATGTGGATAATCGCATCAAAAATTTACAAGGAACTTTTATAATCCGCTTAGGAATCGTTATTTTTACACTATCATGCATCATGTTTGCCAATCCCATTCATATGTATAAAAGCCCGATGTGCGGCTGTTGTGGACTTTGTGGTAAGCACATTGAAAATAGTGGTTTTGAGCTAAAAGAGACTATCATAAAGAATCTATACTAGGTGAAAATAATAGTAAAAGTGCCATTTGAGTTAGCAAGCTGTCATACAGTTTTTGTCGGTGGCTACATTATCGAAGTGCATGTGCCTTTTGGTGTAGCCAAGGAGCTTTTAGATAAGAGACCAAGTGACATGATTGGGATAGCTGTGCTTGGTATGCCACTTGGTGGTCCTGGCATGGAGCATGATGATTTAAAATGGGATTTTGATGTGATTGTATTTGATAAGCTTGGAAATCAGAGACTATTTAAGAGTTATAGATTCTTGAAATAGTCACTCAGTTTGCGCATCATTTGATTGATGCACCCTCAAGTGGAATTATCCGCTGATGAGGAATAGTCCAGTTGTAGTTTGTATCATCGTGTCCGCTCCAACCAAGACGCTCATAAAGCGGAACGCATCCTCCTGTACCAGGCGTATTTCGTCCGCCAAAAATACTTGGAGCTATGGCGAGTTTACGTTTCTTGTCTGTCCCACTAAAGATACACACAATAATGCAGTGATCGTTTTCGTTTTGTGTGCTTTTGCTTAGAGCTAGCTTGCTGACTAGAGTGAGCTCGCACTTTGCATTTACGCCTTCTGGGCGTATCCATGGATTTTGTGTTGCGGGGAACCATCTCTCTTTTGAATATGTAACGACATCGTGAAAATTATCAATTTTCTCTTTTGCCATGTAGCTAGCAGGGAGTGCGCGCGCGAAAGTATCTAAATCAGCTGCATATGTAGCATAGATTGCATCGTCGCGATTAGCTACCATCTTTGGTACCGCGATAGAAGTGAGAATCCCGAGAATTACGATGATAAAAACTAGCTCTAGCATGGTAAAACCACTACGTGAATTATTACGCTTGCTAGTGCAATAATCTGAAAATATTCCGTCAAAGATAGTATGGGCGACTGTGGCTAGTTTTTTGGATTCTATAGCTTTCTTGTTTGCAGAAGTGACAAAGCTAGAATTTATTTCAGTTGCCAATCTATCTCCTTTTGTCCATTAGTTTTAAGAATCTTATTTGTGCGTGAAAAATGAGCGCAACCAGCAAAGCGATTCCCAGCTAAAGGCGAAGGGTGTGCTGCTTCTAAAATCGTGTGTTTTAAAGAATTTATGAGTGATTTTTTCTCCTTAGCGTAATTACCCCAAAGAAGGAAAATAACACCATGTTTATGCTCTGATAATGCACTAATAGCGGCATCTGTGAATTTCTGCCAGCCAAAGTCCTTATGCGAGCCAGCTTTACCGGATTCTACACTTAAGATTGAATTTAGCATAAATACCCCTTGTTGCGCCCAGCTAGTTAGGTCGCCATGCGTCGCGGGTTTGATGCCTAGGTCGCGCTCAAGCTCTTTGTAGATATTTTTTAGCGATGGTGGTAGTAGCGTGCCGCGCGGCACGGAGAAGCACAAACCCATTGCCTGATTCTCCCCGTGATATGGGTCTTGCCCGATAATCACCACTTTTACGGAATTAAATGGCGTGAGATTAAAGGCGTTAAAAAGCAGTGATACGGGTGGATATATGTCGCTTCCACGCGCTCTAGCACTCTTTAGTGCCTCCACGTATCGCGCGCGAAGTGTCGCAAAATAGGGCTTGTCAAACTCATCTTTTAAAGCCTCTTTCCATGATTCTTCGATTTTAATTTTTTGCAAATCAGACATGCTGTTGCCTTAATTTTATATATTTTTGAGAATCGCTCTATCGCTTTTGCGTTGAGAAATCGGATAAAATACCTCTAGTAGATGGAGAATCCAGCCAAAAGGGAGGCTAGATTCTTGATTTTTGGTGGCAACTACTTGTAGTTCTTTAAAAAGCACTACTCAATAATCTTTGGCACGATAAAGTAGCCTTCTGCGCTATTTGGAGCATGTTTTAGTATCTCGCTCGGGATTGAGGAATCAACGCTTGGCACATCGTCTCTCATGGGGGTTTTGCCTTCGATTGCGCCGATGCTCGCCTTGAGGTTTTCAACATTAAGCGAATTTAGATTTTCCACAAAACTCACGACTTCACCTAGTTCTGCTTTTATCGATTCTTTCTTGTCTTCTGGTACTTTTATCATTGCTAGCGTCTCTAGGCGAGAGAGAAGTTTATCATCTATTTGCATTTTTGCTCCTTTTGTTTTTACATTTCACGTGGATCGGTGATTTTGCCTTTTAATGCGCTAGCCGCTGCTACAGCGGAGTTTGCGAGATATACCTCCGAGTTGCGTGCACCCATACGTCCGACAAAATTCCTATTTGTAGTTGAAACGCAACGTTCGTTGTCGCCCAAGATTCCCATGTAGCCTCCTAGGCATGCACCACAGGTTGGGTTGCTAATTAGCGCGCCAGCATCAAGCAATATATCAACTAGTCCTTCTTTTTGCGCATCTTTGTAGATCTGCTGTGTGCCTGGTGTGATAATTAGTCGCACGTCAGGATGCACGCGCTTACCTTTAAGAATCGAGGCAGCGATTCTTAGGTCGCTTAGACGCCCGTTTGTGCAGCTGCCGATGAATGCTTGGTCGATTTTGAGGTCATCTTTGACGGCTTGAGAGACGCTTTTGCCATTGCTCGGTAGGAATGGATAGGCAATGACTGGCTCTAGTTTTTCTACATCTATTTCTATAGTCTGGACATATGTTGCATCTGTGTCTGCTTGATAGTATTTTGGCTCTGCTCGGAGTGATTTTCGCGAGGATAGAAATGCCCGTGTAACATCGTCTGCTGCTACGATTCCATTTTTTGCACCAGCCTCGATGGCCATGTTGCAAAGCGAGAATCGATCATCCATGCTGAGATATGGAATTGAATCACCTTGGAATTCAAGCGCACGATAAAGCGCGCCATCTACACCGATTCTTCTGATTATCTCTAGGATTAAGTCTTTGCCATAGATGTGCTTGGCTGGCTTACCGCGAAACATAACACGTATAGATTCTGGTACCTTAAACCAGTTTTTACCAGTTATCATCGCATAGGCTAGGTCGGTACTACCCATACCTGTGGAGAATGCTCCAAGCGCACCATGTGTGCAAGTGTGGGAATCAGCACCGATGATGACATCGCCTGGAAGGACTAGCCCTTTTTCAGGTAGTAGAGCATGCTCAATACCCATGTCGCGTTCGTCAAAGTAGTTTTTTAGAGCGTGTTTTTTAGCAAAGTCGCGACTGATTCTTGCTTGGTTTGCGCTAGCGATATCTTTGGCTGGGATGAAGTGATCCATAACAATGCAGAAACCATCTGAATTTGCGAGCTTTGTCGCGCCACTCTCTTCAAATGCGCGAATTGAAAGAGGAGTTGTGATGTCATTTCCAATGACCATGTCTATTGGCGACTCTACGATTTCACCTGCTTTTGTATCACGTCCTGCGTGGGCGGAGAATATTTTTTCAGTTAGGGTCTGCCCCATTGGAATCCTTTAGTCTTTTGGATTAGAGGCGCAAATGCTACTTTGTTATTCGTTAAAAGTTTCTAATAATAAAGAATCGGGTAAGCTTCCTCCCAATTTAGTTCTAAGGAGTGGCGATGAAGAAGATTGAGGCAGTGATTAAGCCATTTAAACTTGAAGAGGTGGCAAATGCGCTCTTAGCGTGTGGAATCAGCGGCATGACAGTGAGCGAAGTGAGAGGATATGGACGGCAAAAAGGTCATGTCGAAGGGCAGGTATCGACTGATTTTACGGTGGATTTTATACCAAAGCTAAAAATCGAAGTCATCGTAAAAGATGCAGAGGAGAATAGCGTGGTAGATGCTATTATCAAGAGTGCTAGAACAGGCAAAATCGGAGATGGCAAGATTTTTGTCTCAACTATTGATAAGGCCGTTAGAATACGCACAGGCGAGAGTGATGAGAGTGCAATTTAACTCTGACGATCTGTCAGATTTGAGGATTATGTCTGATACGGTTCGATTCCTTTCTGCTGACATGGTGCAAGCTGCAAATAGCGGGCATCCAGGTGCTCCAATGGGGCTAGCTGACGTAGTGAGCGTGCTAAGCCTTCATTTACGCCACTCTCCAAAGAATCCAAAATGGCTTAACCGCGATAGGATAGTTTTTAGTGGCGGTCACACTAGTGCAATGATATATTCACTACTTCATCTTTGGGGATATGAGTTATCACTAGAAGAGCTGAAAAACTTTAGACAATTTGGTTCAAAAACACCAGGGCATCCAGAGTTTGGGCACACTAAAGGAATCGAGATAACAACCGGTCCTTTAGGACAAGGAGTGGCAAATGCCGTTGGTTTTGCTATGGCGAGCAAATATGCGGCAAGCCTCCTAAATAGTAAAGAATCGACATTAATCGATCATAAAGTATATTGTCTATGTGGTGATGGCGACCTAGAGGAGGGGATTAGCTATGAAGCCTGTTCGCTCGCAGGACACCATAATCTAAACAATCTAATCTTAATCTATGACTCTAACAATATAACAATCGAGGGATCGTTAAAAGTTGCATTTAGTGAAGATATTGGTGTGCGATTCCTTGCACAAGGATGGAGTGTAAGCGAAGTCGATGGGCATGATTTTGACGCTATAAATAGTGCTTTGGAATTGGCAAAAAGTGCGACAAAGCCGACACTGATTATCGCCAAAACAGTAATTGCACAAGGTAGCAAGAATCTAGCCGGCTATGCTAAGACACACGGTGCTCCACTAGGCGAGGAGGAGATACGCGTATCCAAGGAAGCTAGAGGCTTTGATCCAGATGTGAAGTTTGCGATCCCAGAGGCTGCGCTAATTCGATTCCGTAATGCACTTGAAATTGGTGAAATGGCGGAAAATGAGTGGAATAAGCTGCTAGCTCGTGCGCCAAAAGAGAAGAGTGAATTGCTTGATTCTCTGCTAAATCCAGATTTTAGTGCGATTAAATTTCCTGAGTTTGCTACTGATAAGCCACTTGCCACACGTAGTAGCAATGGTGAGATTCTTAATGCTATTTCGCGTGCGATTCCTGGTTTTATTGGTGGTAGTGCTGATCTAGCTCCATCAAATAACACAGAGCTAAAAGGTGCCGGTGACTTCCCGAATGGCAAAAATTTCCACTTTGGAATCAGGGAGCATTCTATGGCTGCGATAAATAATGCAATCGCAAACTATGGACTTTTTATGCCTTTTTGCGCGACATTTTTTGTATTTAGCGACTATTTATCTCCAGCCGTGCGTGTTGCTTCGATTATGCGTACGAAGTGCTACTATATTTGGACTCATGATTCTATTGGCGTAGGAGAAGATGGAGCGACACATCAGCCTATTGAGCAACTAAGCCATTTTCGTGCGATGCCAAATCTCTATGTATTTCGTCCGGCAGATGCGAATGAGAATATTGCTTGTTGGCAAAAAGCACTCAATATTAATGCTCCTTGCGCTTTTGTCCTGTCGAGACAGAATCTACCAGTGATGGCTGGGATTCCTGATGTTAGTCGTGGCGGATATACGCTTTTAGAGCAGAGTGATGCGGAGATAGTGCTGCTTGCTAGTGGTAGCGAAGTGTCACTTGCGATGGAGGCAGCAAAGCTCCTAAAGAGCGATGGAATTATCGCAAATGTTGTAAGTGTACCATGCTTTGATTTGTTGATTGAGCAGGATAAATGCTATATTGATTCTCTCTTTGGCTCTAAAAAAGTGCTAGCGATAGAGGCATCTAGGGGCTTGGAGTGGTATCGCTTCGCCGATGATGTAGCTTGTATGAGTAGCTTTGGAGCGTCTGCACCAGCTAGCAAGCTATTTGATGTTTTTGGCTTTAGTAGTGCAAATGTTGTAAAAAGGGCAAAAGCACTCCTGGGTCGATAGGTATGCAAAAATCTATTCAAGAATCCATGATAAATGAGCCACAAGCCACCAAAAAAGGGGCAAGGTTCGAGGAATCTACACTATACCTATTCTCAAGTGGTAGGGCATTGCAGAGCTTTTATCAAGGGCTTGGGGATGGATTCTTGCCACAAGCGATGACTTTTGCTTCTTTTTTAAAAACAGTAAAGATATATCCAAATCTACGTCTTTTGCCAGATTCTATGCGCCCTATAATGCTTTCTCTTGCTGTGTCGAATGTAGAAGTAGAGAAGCTCGGCTTTGAGCAAAACTTCCTTGCATTTCTCGAACACTCTTCATTTTTCCTCACGTTTTTTGATGAGTTAGCCTCATCAAATGTCACGATTGATTCTCTATCGGGTGCTGATACGTATGCTGAGTATGACGATCACTTGGCACTTTTAAAGCGTCTGAAAGAGGCATATGAAGTCGAGCTAGAAAAGAGAGGATTTGTCGATAAGACTAGTTTGTATTTTAGTCTTTATGAGGAGTTTTTACGTAGGTTTAACCAGATTATATTCCGTATTGATGGATTTTTGAGCCATCAAGAGATTTCGATTCTTGATAGGGTTTGTGAGATTGTAGATGTCATAGCTACTTTTGAAGTGGATAGATACAATGTTAGTTATTACCAAAGGCTAGGCATTTTACCAGAATGTGAGAGTGGCTATCTCTACGAGATGCGCTGGAATGGACGCGAGATACTTTTAAAAAAAGAACTAAGAGAACATGCGAGAATAGAAGCTTTTTGCTTTGATGATAGGCTTTCACAGGCTTCTTTGGCACTAGAGCGCGTCCATGCATGGGTA
Source organism: Wolinella sp. (assembly GCA_052170135.1). Lineage (GTDB taxonomy): Bacteria > Campylobacterota > Campylobacteria > Campylobacterales > Helicobacteraceae > Wolinella. The sequence goes on along the minus strand of JBQNBC010000005.1, from coordinate 43,181 downwards.
GGTGAGGGCGTATCGCCAGAGAGCATAGCTATTGTTTTGCCGAGCGAGGATTTTAGCGACTATTTGCGTCTTTTTGATAAAGAGAGGAATCTCAACTATGCCATGGGAGAATCGCCCAAAAACAGCCAAATATATAAGCGTATAAAGCAGAAGCGAGATGAGCTTGAGAGCCATAGATCTACGAGCTTGTTTGAGATTCCTCCGAGGGGGATAGATTCTCTTTATTGGCTTAAAGATGAGTTTGACAAGATGGGACTAAGTGAAGAATCGAATCTCTTTGGTGAAGCGATAGTGCTGTTATCACCGCTTAGAGATGAGCTAGATTCTCGTGCGGCGCATGAGATTGTGGAGCTTGTCTTGCGTATATTTTTACACACAAAGATAGACGATGTAGGTGGTGGTAGGATACGTGTGCTAGGGGTGCTGGAGACTAGAGGGATTGAACTTTCGCATATTGTTGTGGTTGATTTCAATGAGGGACTTATACCCAAGCCAAGTGACAAAGATATTTTTTTGAACTCAACTATACGCAAGCGATGTGGTCTACCCACTCGCATAGAGCGCGAGAATCTACAAAAGCATTACTATTTATCACTATTTTTAAGCGCGCAGGAGGTCGCACTTGCCTGTGTCAAAAATGATGATACAAAGCCATCGCGCCTACTCCATGAGCTAGGAATCAAGCCAAAAGATGGTGCGCAAATCTACAAAAATACGTTGCTAAAAGCACCAAGAGAGCGTAATCACTTTTTAGAGGAAATTACTGGCGAGATTAACGTTGCGAGCGAAGTTTTCTCACATACGAGACTTAAGACATTTTTGGAATGCAAGCGCAGATATTATTATCACTATGTGCGAAAATATAGCGAGCGTAATGTAGAGGTCATGCAAAAAGATCGCGGGATTCTTGTGCATGACGCACTTAAGGCGAGTTTTGAGCATGTGATTGCACCTGGTAAGCGTGCAGCGGTGTTTGCCAAAATAGTACATGAAAAAAGTAAGCATGATCCAATTTTTGCTTTTGAAATGGAAGCAGTGATAAAGCGTATGAGTCGATTCTTTGCAATAGAAGAATCTAGGGCTAAAAATGGAGTAAAGCCACTATTTTTAGAAGAGACGATAGAGTTTTTGGTGCATGGGCTTAAGTTTAAGTCAATCATCGATCGCGTTGATCTTGTAGGTGATGAGTATTTTATTATCGACTACAAGGTCAAAAGTATTGTCAAGGCTGACAGTGAGCGGATGCTTGAAAAAAGTACAGATTTTCAGTTTGCACTCTATACTCTGGCTTTGAGAGAAAAAGTGGGTGCAAGTGCCAAAATTAGGGCATTTTACTATGATGTGCTAGAGGGAGAGATGGTTGAAGAGAAGCTTTTAGAGGATAAGATCGTACTTTTGCCATCTCATTTGGAGAAGCTAAAGGCACATGAGATAAATTTTGAATGTTGCCTTGATAAAAAGATATGTAGACTATGCTCCTATACCGCTATTTGCGGCATAGAAGTGTAAGAATCCTGGAAAAAAATAGTGCAGATAGCGTAAACAGAAGAATTTTAAATACCCATTCTGACTGCATGTGCATTGAGTTAAACGCACTACTTGAAGTTGCCTCTGTACCTAGTTTTTGCACTTCAATAATGTAGGGCGTGTAGTAGAGCGTAAAGAGAAAAATAGATATCACGCTAATCCCGCCAAAGACGATGTAAAGAGGGCGCGATATACCTAATCTGAAGCTCAAAATCTCAAATGCTATGATGAAAAACGCCACTACGTTTAGCAAATAGCCACTATTCACAAAAATATGTGTCATGAGAATGCCAGAGTCAAATTTGCTGATACCAAGCTCTGGTAGATAGCTCCATGCACGAAAAATAACCGGTGCTACAAATATGCCAAGTGTGATAATAACGCCAGCACCAACGCCAAGAATCCAAAGATACAATGTAGTAGAAAACATTGACAGACGATGTAAAGACATGAAATTCCTTTAGGATAAAATTTCTCGATTGTAGCCAAAAAGAGCTTGAGCGCAAGGAGCGAAAATGAAAATACTACTAGCACCAAGTGAGGCAAAGCACTCAAACAATGAGCTTTTGCGCTTGTTAAAAATGTATAAGATCAAAAAGAATCCAAGTATAAATTCTGCATTGATTCTGGATTCTTGTGTTAGTGGTAAATACGCAAAAAGTACTTCTGAAGCGGATGTATATTCTCCGTGGAATGTAGAGTTTGTATTTTTAGCAAATGGTGTACGCGAGCGAGTTTTGCGCGAATACGATGAGTTTTTAAAGAGTTCTGGCGAGTCAGAGCTATCCAGTGTGCTTGGGCTTAAGAGACTTGATTTTGAGATGATTGAATGTTTGCAAAACTTAGCAACAAAGCCACGATTTCCTGCAATTATGCTTTATGATGGCGTCGCATTTCGTGCGCTTGATTTTTTTAGCCTAGAGGAAGAATCGAGGCTGTTTATAGAGCAAAATACACTTATTTTTTCCAATCTTTTTGGAGTGGTTTTAGCAGGAGAGCGGATACCGTTTTATAGGTTGAAGCAGGGTAGTGGCTGGAGTGGCTTTGAGATACGAAAATATCATATGGAGTTTGGCTTGGAAGTGGCTCAGTTTGTTGGTGATGAGCTTTTGCTTGACCTGCGCGCTGAGTATTATCACTCTAGCTTTACAAGTAAAAATCCAGTGTTAAGACCTCAATTTTTTAAAAATGGTAAGAAGGTTAGTCACTATGCAAAGCACTATCGAGGACGATTCTTGCGAGCTTTGGCGATTGCCGTGGGGAGCGGGCGACTTAAAGGAGGGGCGTATGAAGAGATTCTTGATTGTGTTAGCGAGGGGTTGTTGTGCGAGGGCGTTAGTTTTGACTGTGTCTTAGAGCATAAAAATGTGATTCTTGCGAATTTTAATGTTGATTTTATTGAGTAAAGTTTATCCTATTGAGAAAGTAGGATATAAAAGTGTCCTGATGCGGCAAAATCGTGATGTGGTATATTTAGCTATTAACATCAATTGTACCACCCCCTGAACTACTTTTTGTGTTAGAGTGTTTACACTCTTAAGAGTGCAGTATTAGCATTCTTAAAAATTTTTAATATTCCAAAGGAGGGAGCGTTTTAATGTTTAAATCAATGAGTATTGGCTCAAGGCTTGTGCTTGTGAGCTTCTTGGTAGTATTTTTATCACTTGCTACGCTTGTTGCATTGACAGCTACAAAGACTTTTGATAGTGCGAAAGTTAGTAGCGACCTATATCTAAAAGTCATAGCAGAGAAAAATGCTGCAGATGTGAGAGGATTCCTTGCGCGTACACTAGAGGGCACAAATGTGCTTTCGCAAATGTTAGAGGCATCACATACGAGTGGCTCACATATCTCAAAAGCTGCGCTACTTGATGCGATGTCGCATATGGCTATCGAGAATGAGGCATACGTTGGTGTATGGGCTATATCTGAAAAAGGTGGCATTTTTGAAGATGATATGTCATTGGCAAATAGTCCATTGCACTTACCAAATGGACGCTTTGGTGCGTATGTCTCAAATGCAAGTGGCAAGCTAACTGCAGAGACTATTGGTGCAAGCTATGAGAGTGATGCGTACTATGCTATGGCAAAGCAACAGATGAGACCAATCATTACAGAGCCATACATTTATCCAGTCTCCGGTAAAGATGTAATGCTATCGACTATAAGCGTGCCAGTCATTAGTAATGGCAAGCTTATAGGTGTGGTTGGTGTGGATATTTCACTGGCGCAGTTCCAGCATGAACTTGATGCTATGAAAGTATTTAAGACTGGTCACGGGGTGCTAATCTCTGAAGCTGGTATGCTAGTGGCGCATCCAAGTCCACAAGCACGCGGCAAGAAATTAGTGGATATAAATCCAAGCCCGGTAATTAAAGAGATATCGGAATTAGTGCCCGCAAAACATGATGGCATGTTTACTATTGTTTCATCTGCAACTGGCAAAACATCGCGTGCAGCACTTACGTCTGTCACTCCTGATGGACTAAAGCAAAACTGGGGATTCTTGGTTATCGTACCAGAAGACGAGGTCTATGCCGAAGCTAGTTTCTTAAGAAATTTCAGTATTATCATTGGTGTTATTTCGCTTATTGTGAGTTGTATAGCTGTATTTTTGTTTGCAAAATCACTAACAAAGAGAATCTACAACGTAAAAGTTGCCCTTGAAAAGTTCTTCGCCTATGTTAACAAAGAGGGCGAAAAGATTCCCCCGCTTAAAATCTTATATCATGATGAGCTAGGCGAAATGGGCAAGATGATAAATGAAAATATCGTACGCACGGATACCACTTTTGAGCGTGATTCTATTACTGTTAGCCAAGCTCTTAGTGTGGTAGAAAATATTAAGCATGGCTCGCTAGATCATAATATTGCAGCTGAGCCAGCAAGCCCTGAGCTTAAAAAGCTTCGTGAAGCTTTAAATGAGGTAGTGATAACGCTCCAGGGAAGAATTTCAAGTGACCTAAATGAGCTTCAACGCGTGCTAAATTCGTATGCAAGTATGGATTTTACAGTTTCTGTTGACAATCCCAAGGGTGAAGTGGAGAAGATTGTCAAATTGCTTGGTGAGGAAATCAAGGGGATGCTTGGCTCAAACCAGCATCATGCAGAGTCGTTAAGCTCAAATTCTGCGCGTCTGAAGGAATCTATGCAGATTCTTAGTCGTGGAGCAAGTGAGCAGGCTTCCAGCCTAGAAGAATCGGCGGCTGCAATTGAGCAGATGAGTAGCTCAATGAGTGGAATTAGCAGCCGAGCTGAAGAGGTTTCACGCCAGACTGAGGAGATACGAAGTATCATCGTAATAATCCGTGATATTGCTGATCAGACAAACTTACTTGCACTAAATGCAGCTATCGAGGCTGCACGAGCAGGTGAGCATGGTAGAGGATTTGCCGTTGTCGCTGATGAAGTGCGAAAGCTCGCAGAGCGCACGCAAAAATCACTCGGCGAAATCGAAGCAAATACAAATGTACTGGTACAATCTGTAAATGAGATGAGCGATAGCATTAAAGAGCAAGCGCAAGGGGTATCGCAAATCAATGAGGCAATCTCGCAACTAGATATCGTAACTCAGCGAAATGCAAATGTTGCAGAAAAGACCGATATAATCGCCCAAGAAGTTAATGACTTAGCAACGACCATTATGAACGAGGTCAATAGCAAGCGATTTTAGAAGAATCTAGTGGAGAAATTAGCGTGGGTGACCTCGGCGAACATGTTAGTTTGTATTATGACTTTGGAGATAAGGATAGACAAACCCTGCGTGAAAACGCAGAGTTTGTCGATGGATTCCTTGAAGAGTTTTTAGACAGTTTTTATAAACGCATTTTTCTCTTTTCTCATGCTCGAACATTTCTCTCAAGTGATGAGATTATTCAGTTTCATCGAGAAAAAATAGCACTTTGGTATCGCTTGCTTTTTAGTGGCGTGTATGATGATAGCTATTTTAACTTTATCCAAAACATAAGCCAAACTCACGTAAAAATAGCACTCCCATCACACTATGTCAATGCGAGTTTTAGCTTTGTACGGATATTTTTTAATGAAATAACGCATAAGTATAATAAGCCTGAACTCATGAATGCGATAAATAAGATTCTTGATATCAATTTAGATTTGCTTACGCGTACGCAGAGTGATGGTGAATATGAGAAGCTTTTAGAAACTATTATGCATCTTAGAAATGGGTTGCAAAAAGAGCGCATAGTGCCATTTTTTCAGCCCATAGTCTGTGCCAAAAGTGGTCGTGTAATAAAGTATGAAGCACTTGCGCGATTGCTTTTGCCAGATGGTAAGATTCTCGCACCAAATGCTTTTTTGGGAATCTCACAAAAAATAGGACTTTATCCGCAAATCACTCGTGCCATAGTCTCGAGCGCGCTTAAGATTTTTGCCTCGAGGCAGGATTCTGTATCGCTAAATCTCTCCACTCAGGACATTTTTGATACGTCTACAAGGGCTTTTTTGCTTGATGCGATTCATATGTTTCCAGAGCCAGCGCGCGTTACGATAGAATTCTTGGAAAGCGAGGAGCTGATTTTTAATAGTGATTTTATGGATTTTGTTAATAGTCTAAAAGGGCTTGGTGTGAAATTTGCTATAGATGATTTTGGAAGTGGATTTTCAAACTATCAAAATCTATCTAGCTTGTCTATCGACATGTTAAAAATTGATGGTTCGCTAATAAAGGATATAGATACAAATCGCTCTCATCGACTAACGGTGGAATCTATACAGGCGCTAGCTAGTAAGCTAGGGATAGAGAGTGTTGCTGAATTCGTAGCGACAGAGAGCATCGCTAAAGTCATTGCTGATATGGGTATTACATTCGCTCAGGGTTATTTTTATGGCGCGCCAGAGCCACACCCGCGCTAATCAAGCTTTAGTTTCATCTCTGCTTTATTCCCTGCTTGCTAAAATCTCGACATTTATAATAACCACAAAACAAGAGGAATCTCGATGGAAAATCTCGCAGCACTTCTTAAATCTCACAAGTTGAGCGAGGCTGATTATCAGCATATTGTTCAGATATTGGGACGGGAACCAAATCTCGTTGAACTAGGAATCTTCTCGGCAATGTGGAGTGAGCATTGTAGTTATAAGTCAAGCAAGAAGTATCTGCGTGGATTCCCTACCGAGGCAGAGTGGGTTATACAAGGACCTGGTGAGAATGCCGGCGTAATTGACATTGGTGGAGGATATGCCGCAGTTTTTAAGATGGAATCGCACAATCATCCAAGTTTCATTGAACCCTACCAGGGCGCGGCAACTGGTGTAGGCGGCATTATGCGTGATGTTTTTACCATGGGTGCACGCCCGGTAGCGAGCTTGAATTCTATTCGCTTTGGAGATATTCGTCGTGATGATGAGATTGGCAAAAAGCATCGCTATCTGCTAAAAGGTGTAGTAGCTGGAATTGGTGGCTATGGTAACTGCATGGGTGTGCCTACAATTGGTGGCGAAATGAGTTTTGAGGAGTGCTACAACGGTAATATCTTAGTAAATGCTTTCACGCTTGGCGTTGCTAAGAGTGATGAGATTTTTTATGGACGTGCTGAAGGAATCGGTAATCCAGTGATTTATGTTGGCAGTAAGACCGGGCGTGATGGACTAGGTGGTGCTGTTATGAGTAGTGATAGTTTTGGCGATGAGGCAAATCAACTTCGACCAACAGTACAAGTTGGCGATCCATTTTCTGAGAAGCTACTTTTAGAGGCATGCTTGGAGCTGTTTAAAACTGACTACATCGTAGGAATCCAGGACATGGGTGCTGCTGGACTTACTAGCTCATCATTTGAAATGGCTGGGCGCAGTGGTAGCGGCATGATTATGCATCTTGATCGTGTTCCTATGAGGGAATCTGGCATGACTCCTTATGAATTGATGTTGAGTGAGAGCCAGGAGCGAATGTTGATTTGTGCACGTAAAGGCTATGAAGAGCGCGTGTTGGAGATTTTCCATAAGTGGGAAATCGATGCTGAAGTTATTGGTGAGGTAACCGCCAGCGGTAAGATGGAGCTATTTTGGTATGGAGAGAAATGTGCGGAGATTCCCGTTGCGCCAGTTAGCGAAGAAGCCCCTATACTGAATCGTTCTACGAAAGAACCTAGCTATATATCTGCCTTGCGCACACAATGTAGCAAGCCAAAGGATGATGTTTCGCTTCAGGATGTATTTATGAAGCTTTGGCGTGCGCCTGAGAATCTGGATAAAGCATGGGTCTATTCGCAGTACGATTCCATGGTGCAGACAAATACTATCGTAGGCGCTGGTGCTGGAGATGGGAGCGTGATTCGCGTTAAGGAGAATGGTTCAGCACTCTCTATGAGCGCAGATTGCAATCCACGCTATTGTTACTTAAATCCACGTGAGGGTGCTAAGCTAGCAGTCGTAGAATCTGGACGAAATGTCGCTGTACGTGGTGCTAGACCGCTTGCTATTACTGATTGCTTGAACTTTGGCAGTCCAGAGAATCCAGAAGTAATGTGGCAATTTGCCGAAGCTTGTGATGGGATTAAAGAGGCTTGTAAATCCCTAGAGATGCCAGTTGTAAGTGGAAATGTCTCTCTTTATAATCAAACAAATGGAGTTGATATTTTCCCTACACCAAGTATCGCTTCGGTTGGTCTTTTAAAAGATGCGCAAAAGGTGCTTGGTGGCGCATTTAAAAATAGTGGAAATATGATTCTTCTTGTTGGTGATACTAGTGTAGAATTTGGCGGTAGTCTGTATCAAAAAGAGATTGAGAATCGCCTTTGTGGCGATACACCGAGTGTTGATTTGAAAAAAGAGCTTGCACTTTGGAGATTTTTAGAAGAGGCTAATGAAGCTGGAATTTTTGCAAGCGCCAAAGATGTAAACATTGGCGGAATCGCCATTGCACTTGCAAAAATGAGCGTGCGCGGGGCTATTGGTTGCGAGGTGGCGAGTGGACTTTCTGGTGTAAATATCTTTAGTGAAAGTCAAAGTCGTGCGATAGTCGAGCTAGATAGCAAGAATCTAGCTAAGGCAGAAGAGCTGGCAAACAAGTGGGGAATCGCACTCAAAAATATTGGTCATGTGGGTGGAGATACGGTAAAGATAGATGGGATTTCATATCCTCTTTGCGAGCTAGAGGCAGTCTATCGTGGTGGATTTGAGGAGATTGTTAATAAGCTATAGTGAGATTTGGTATAGCATGCTTATGATTCTTGGTTTTAGTTGGTGTTTGCTTGGCTATTCTTAAGCAATGGTCTTTACTGGTGCTATTTTTTGGAAATATTCTTTTTGCTTTCCCGATACAAAGGCATCAGCTTGACGATTTTTATAAGCAGGTGCACAGACAGTCTCTTGAAGGTAATTTTGTACGATTTCGCGGTCGGATATTGCTATCTCATGAGGCATATGGAATGCTCTACAAGCCGACACAACAAGGGCGTTTCCTCTATCATCTCGTGCTCATTCGTGGCAAAGTAGAGAAGTTTATATATTTAAGTGAGTTTCGTGGGGTGGGTGTTGGCACAGACCAGAATGCCTATCTTCACTTTGATGTGCGCTACTATGAGACGCTAAAGGATATAGGAAAGGGTGGTGATTTTGTCGCAATGTGTGTTTTGCCACGCTATGACAAGTGTCTACTTCTAGGATATGAGGCATTTTAGAATTATTAAAAGTTAAGAATATATTTTACTTTTTTATATATAGTTACTCTCTATTTCCAAAAAAGGGCTGCGTGCCAGCTTTTACGATACACAACTTCGGGAGACTTCAATATGCAAAGGCGAGATTTTTTTCAAACATTCAGCAATTTTAGGTGCGGCATTTTCGCTACCAACTATGACACTAGCAGCTACAAATATATCTTTTACACCAATGATTGGGAATCGCAGAGTATTTGATGTGACTTTTAAGCACGAAATACAAGAGCAAGGTAAAAGCATACGACTATGGATTCCTTTACCGTTAAATAGAGAATTCCAACAACTCTTAAGCGATATAAAGGTGAGCGGAAATTGTAAAAATTATTCTGTTCTTTATGGTGCTATACCCACGCTGTATGCGGAGTTTGGTGCTGGTGAGAAGCCAAAGCTTGATGTTAATTTTAGGATTGCCACGATTGAGCGCACAACTGATTTTTCAAAAGTAAAATTTGATGCAAATGAGAAGCTAGCACCAGATATAGAGCAGTATCTAAAAGCGACAAAGCATATTCAAACGACAGGTATCGTAAAACAACGCTCAGATGAGATTATAAAAGGAATTAAGGGCGACCTAGAAAAAGCGCGTGCGATATATGAGTGGGTAGCACGTAATATGGAGCGAGATAATAGTGTTAAGGGTTGTGGGATAGGTGATGCAACTGCAATTTTAGAAAGTGGCAAGCTATTGGGAAAATGCACGGACATCAACTCAGTTTTTGTTGCACTTGCTCGTTCGGCAGGAATCCCAGCTAGAGAGATGTTTGGCATTAGACTTGGCGCATCACGTATGCATCTAGAGATAGGTAAAGCAGATTCAAATGGGCTTGCTGTTATCACAGGTGGGCAGCACTGCCGCGCCGAGTTTTATCTCAAGGGTTATGGTTGGATTCCTGTCGATCCCGCTGATGTTGCAAAGGTAAAACTAGCTGAAAAACTAGGCAATGATGATCCAAAAATAGCACAACTTCGCGACTACTTGTTTGGCAATTGGGAGATGTGCTGGGCTGGCTTTAATATTGCTCGCGACTTTGTATTAAATCCAGAGCCAGCAGAGCATCCACTGAATAACTTTAACTATCCTTATGGTGAAGTTGATGATAATATCCTTGATTACTACGACACAAAGGGCTTTAGCTATAACTACTTCTCGCAAGAGATAAAGTGAGAGGAATCTACCTCGCGCTAATATCCCTAGCTAGCGCACTAACAGCGACGCTTTGTTGCTTGCCCGCGTTGCTATTTTTATCTTTGGACAACATTTGGATTGCTTGGTGGTGGGATATTTGACGCGCTCACGCCACTGCGCCCGTATCTATCAGCCGTCTCTGTTATCTGTTTTTTAATCTCTTTCTTTTATTTTTTTAGACGCAATAAGTCATGTGTGATTTTACAGAATCGTAGAAAATGGATAGTTGCTTATATATTTTTTGCGATAACGTTGTCGTTGCTTTTGCTCTATCCTGAGATTATTGGAGGGTTTGATGAATAAGCTTTTATTTGTAGCTTTGCTTGCTACTTTTTCTTTTGCAAATCAGAAGCTTGTATTTTACGTGGAGGGTATGCACTGTCCACTGTGTGCATCTATGGTGAGAAAAGCTCTATTGAATGTAGATGGCGTGGTGAGTGCAAAGGCTAGCCTCAAGGACAAGAAGGCATTTGTTGAGGCTAATGATAATGTTAGCGAGCAGGTGCTAAAAGATGCCATTGCGACGACTGGATATAGTGGCGTTAGAGTGCCTGAGTAGATTTTTTTAAGTTAGATTCTTGACTTTGGTTGCTAAGCGGGATTTGATTCTCTCAAATACTAATCCAAAGTCTCATTTGTTATATTTATTCTTCCTTTACAAAGCCTTTATGCGATGCATGATAGGTCCGACACCTTTGCCAATCATCGGTGCATTTGCTATCGCATGATAAATATACTCTTTTGCGCGATATACCGCCTCATCTAAACCAAATCCAAGTGCCAGTCCGCAGGCAATAGCCGTAGAAAATGAGCAACCAGTACCATGTGTCTGTGCATCCTCTACGTATGGCGTCCCATATGAGCTGATCTGATCTCCGCAAATCAAATAATCAACGCTCCTATCCTCTTTGTGTAGATTCTTCACTACTATTGCCGTATCGTACTTTTTGCTTTCGCGCTTGCCTATTTCATGTATATCATCAATGCTTGGCAGTGTATCAAGCCCCCAAAATAGCGCACTTTCACGTAGGTTTGGTGTGATGAGCGTCGAGAGCGAGAAGAGATCTTTTAAATTCTCTATTGCTTCATCTTGGAGTAGTTTTGAGCCAGCTTGAGAGACTGCTACTGGGTCTAGCACTACTGGGATTTGTAGTGAATTTTGCAACAAAAACTCGCCAACAGCGATAATGGTCTCTGTATCGTATAGCATGCCAATTTTTATAGCTGCGATTCTAAAATCTTCTATGACAGAATCTATCTGTGCGCGTACAAATTGTGCTCCCATTGGCTTTATTGCGCACACTCCTAGTGTGTTTTGTGCTGTGGCGATAGTGAGTGCTGTGGTGCAAAAGCAGCCAAATGCCTCCGCACTTTTAATATCTGCTTGTATCCCAGCTCCACCGCTGCTATCGCTTCCTGCAATGCTTAAGATAACTTTCATGATTCTCTCCTTGCACTTGCTAAATTTATATTTTGAAAATTACATCTTTAAAGCTTATAAACTAGCTCTAAAATTTATTTTTGGATTCTTTAGCGTGCTAAATAGCGTTATAACAGGCTTTGGTATAATTTTTAAAAATAGATGCAAAGGAGATGCGATGCCACTAAAGCGAGTGAGTGAAGCTATTGAGGCGATTAGGCGTGGCGAGATGATTATTATGATGGATGATGAGGATAGGGAGAACGAGGGAGATCTTGTCTATGCAGCAGCATTTTCAACACCTGAGAAGGTCAACTTTATGGTTACAGAAGCAAAAGGGCTTGTGTGTGTTTGTGTTACGCAAAAGGATGCTACTAGGCTTGAGCTTGTACCAATGGTTAAAAATAATAGCTCGCAGCATGAGACAGCTTTTACTGTTTCTGTTGATGCGATGGAGTGCAGCACTGGGATTTCGGCGTTTGAGCGTGATTTAACCATAAGAAAGATGGTTGATTCTTCGAGCAGGTCGGGAGATTTTGCACGTCCTGGGCATATTTTTCCGCTTATTGCTAAAGATGGTGGAGTGCTTGTGCGTACAGGGCACACAGAGGGGTCTGTAGATATTTGCAAGCTCGCTGGTGTAGCTCCTGTGGCTGTGATTTGTGAGATTATCAAAAAAGATGGACACATGGCACGTCGTAATGATTTGATGGAGTTTGCTACGCAACATGGATTGAAGATTCTCTATATTTCAGATCTTGTGGAATATAGAATTAAAAACGAGACATTATTGCAGCTAAAAGATCAAAACGAGACAGAGTTTTTAGGTAAAAAGGCGACAAAATTTACATTTATTGACCATAACAAACGCGAACATGTAGTCTACTTGTACGGAAAAATAGAGGAAAATTTGCTTGTTAAATATCACACTATCGGCAAGGATTTATCACTGCTTGAGAATGAAAAAAAGTATTCGATTCTTATGCAATCAATACATAGGATACAGCGTGAAGGTGGGCTTTTGGTGTTTATGGATGCACCACAGACTACTACATCTCAAGTGCGAGATTTGGGGATTGGGGCGCAGATTTTGCGTCACCTAGGAGTGAAAAATTTTCGCTTGCTAACTCAAGCTGAGAATCGTGAATATGTAGGACTTGCTGGCTTTGGGCTTAACGTAGTAGAGCGTATTGTGTTGAACGCAGAAGAGATTAGATTTTAGATTATAGCGATATCTAAGCACTAGCTATAGCTAGGAGTAGGTATGCATATGTCGAAAATTAATGAGCTTATGCTCTCGAAACTTGAGCTTTTAAAAAAGCGCGGAACGCTTGATTGGCGAGTTGAAGTTCCGCTTGTATTGAGATTTGAATTAAGTGATAGTGGGCTTATGTAAAGCTAGTCACCCCGTGGGGAAACCTTTCGATATTTTTATACTACTTTGTTCGTATTTGGCACGCAATTTGCTTTATAAATTGTATTAACGACCACGGAAAGGATGTCCAAAATGTCGAGATTCTTAAAAATTTTCCTACTCTTATCGCTCTCTGTTCTCCTATATGCCGAGCGTATCAAAGATATAGCAAATGTCGTTGGTGTGCGCGATAACCAGTTAATCGGCTATGGTCTAGTTGTGGGGCTAAATGGCACAGGTGATAAGACTAGCTCGAAATTCACGATGCAGTCAATTGCAAATATGCTAGAGAGTGTGAATGTAAAAATTAGTTCAGACGACATTAAATCAAAAAACGTCGCAGCCGTAATGGTAACGGCGAAACTTCCGGCATTTGCAAGACAGGGCGATAAAATTGATGTGCTAATCTCGTCAATTGGTGATGCAAAATCGCTTGAGGGTGGGACGCTTATACTTACGCCATTGACCGGTGTAGATGGAAGAATCTATGCCACATCACAAGGTGCGATAAGCATTGGCGGAAAGGGTGGTAGAGGGAGTGATGCGAATCACCCACTAGCAGCAACACTCTATGGGGGGGCTATAATCGAGCGTGAAATCCCGCTTGATCTATATTCAAAAAGTAGCGCGACATTGAGTTTAAAAAGTACAAATTTCCAAAATGCTACGCGTGTGCAAAATAGCCTAAATCAGGACTTTGGTGTAAAGGTAGCGATAGCTATCGATCCGCGCACTATTAAGCTTGAAAAACCAGAAGATATGAGTATGGTGGAGTTTTTAGCGCGCGTGGAAGAGGTGGAGATAAGCTTTAGTAGAGATAACAAAATTGTCATTGATGAGCGCACTGGTACGGTTGTGGCTGGTGTTGGTGTGAGGGTCAGTCCAGTGGTAGTTACACATGGCGAGATCACATTAAAAATCACACCTGATAATACGGCTGATACTGCTGCAACTGACCTAGGCGAAGGTGTAAAGCTAAGTTTGGATAGCAACACACTAAGTACAAGCGGACAGGCACCGACTGTGGCAAGCATTACGCGTGCGCTACAGCGTATGGGTGCTACGCCAAAAGATGTGATTGCGATTCTTGAAGCAATTAAGAGAAATGGTGCAATTAGCGCTGATTTAGAGATTCTTTAAAAAGGGAGCTTGTATGACAATAGATTCTTCTAATGCGCTTTACTCAGCGCAGAAAACTCCAACAATAGAGAATCGTAAAAGCGATGATGAGAGATTGCGTGAGCAGACAGATGCTTTTGAGGCAGTAATGATAAAGACGCTGTTAGACACTGCGCTAAAGCTCGATAATCCACTATATCCAAAAGAGGCGGGACACGAAATCTATGAATCGATGTATAAAGAGCAGTTAAGCCAAACGCTTTCGGGCGGCTTTGGATATAGTGAGTTGCTTTTTAACTACCTAAAAGAGCAGCAGAATCTAGCAAAATGATTACACAAGAATTGCTTGATTCTCTCAGCAGTAGCGATAAGAAAGCTTTGCTCGATGGGCTTAAGGAGTTAATAGATCAGTCGTACAAAGTCGAGAGTGAGTTTATCGAGCTTAAGGGGCTTTTTGAGGGTGTGCTTGAGTTGTTGCCAAATGCGCTTTGGGTGCTTGATGAATCTGGCGGGCTGATATATCAAAATAGCGAGGCGCTTACACTTGGTAGGCTTTTGAGCGTTATTTTAGAACAGTCTAATGGTGGAGAGGTGGAGCTGGAGAATAGCTACTACCTGGTGCAAATCAATCAAAAAATGGGCAAGAAAATAATATCCGCCACTGATATTACAGATGAGAAGCGCAAAGAGCGACTGATATCCATGGGGCAGGTGGCGGCTCATTTGGCACACGAAATCAGGAATCCAATCGGTTCTGTAACGCTCCTTAGCTCGACGCTTTTTAAGCGTGTTGATGCTGCGAGTAAGCCAATCGTGCTGGAGATCAAAAAAGCAACGTGGCGTGTGGAGAGAATCATAAAGGCAACACTGCTTTTTTCTCGTGGCTTACAGCTGAGCAAGACACGCTTTGGGTTGTCTTTGTTAAAAGAGGAGCTTGAGCTTGCTATTAGCTACTATACATATAGCAAAAATATCAATTTTTTATTCGAGTTTCCTGATAATGCGGTGATTGAGGCTGACTTTGATCTGATAGGAATCGTGTTGCAAAACTTTATATTTAATGCCATTGATGCCATCGAGGAGTGTGAAGATAGTGAGAATGGGTGCGTGGAGCTACGATATATAGAAGATGGCGAATGTGGTAATTTTGAGATTTATGATGACGGTAAGCCAATAGAGAATAAAAATATACTTTTTGAGCCGTTTAAAACAACAAAACTAAAGGGAAATGGGTTGGGACTGGCTCTATCGCTGAGGATTGTTGAGGCACATGAAGGTAGTGTTAAGCTATTTGATGGTGGACGCAAAGGGTTTATGATAAGGATTAAACGATAAGCATATATTTTTATATGCGTTGATTCTTGGTGTGAAACTTTTTGTTTTTTATGGTCTGCATTTATCTTTGGTGTATGCAAGTATTGAGGATGTAAATCAAGATTCTTTATGGCTCAATCTCAAGGTTAATTCTATAATTTAGAATAATAAAAGATAATTATTTTCCTTTAAGAATTTTTTCTTTATACTTACTTCAAGCGAAAGCGAGTAGAATAAAATAAAAAAAGGAAAAGAAATGAAAAATGTGATTTCACTACTTAAGTCTCTTCAGGCAGATAGTACAGTGCTTTTTATGAAGCTCCATAATTTCCATTGGAATGTAAAAGGCATGGATTTTCATCCTGTTCATGCTGCGACTGAAGAAATGTATGATGGTTTTGCTGATTTACTAGATGATTTGGCTGAGCGTGTGTTGCAACTTGGCGATAAGCCACTTGTGACTCTAAAGGCTATTTTGGCGAGTGCAAGAATTAAAGAAGAAGAGGCTACGAGTTTTACTTCTAAGGCAATAGCTGAGGCGGTGCTCAAGGACTATGAATTCTTGGTTGCTGAGTTTAAGAATTTATCAAAGCTTGCTGATGAGGCTGGAGATAAAGTCACTGCTAGTTTCGCTGACGATAATGTTGCGAAGTTTGAAAAGAGCATTTGGATGCTGAAAGCTCAACTTGGATAATTACTGCTCGATTAAGGAGTGTCAGGAATGGCACTCCTTGTTTGTAACTTATATATCTTCATGTGATATAATTCACACTCTTGCTACAAAAAATACTACACTTTTAGGAAAATTCAGTCTATGTCGTTGCTGATACTCTATCTCGTTTTGTGTATTTCATTATCTTTTATTTGTTCCATTCTAGAGGCTACTATACTTTCTATTCCTCACTCATTCGTCGAGACTTTTGCACGACAAAATAGCTCAAGTGGCACCATTTTAAAGCACCTAAAGGACAATATTGATACGTCTGTGGGTGCGATTCTTGTGCTAAATACTTTTGCTAATACTATGGGTGCGGCTGGTGTTGGTGCTGAGGTCGAGAAGATTTTTGGTAGTCAATGGCAAGCACTTGCTGCGGTTGGCTTGACGCTTACGATTCTTTACTGTTCTGAGATACTCCCAAAGACTATCGGTGCGACATATTGGCGTAAGTTAATTGTTCCAGCTGTATATACGATATTCTTTTTTACTAAAATCACTGCACCATTTTTAATTATTGCGCGCCTAATAACTAAAATCTTCAAAGGGCAGCCAGCACCATCTACAAGTCGAGAGGAGATTATTGCTATGGCTGAGATGGGTGAGCGTAGTGGTACGCTCCATAGCCAGGAAAGCGATCTAATCGAGAATCTGCTCGAGTTAAAAAACTATCGCGCACGTGATATTTTGACGCCACGTAGTGTTGTTTTTGCGCTTGATGCTGATGCGAAAATAAAAGATGTAATAGAGCTTGATGGTCTTTATCTTCACTCGCGCATCCCTGTTTATGAGGAGAATCTAGATAATGTAGTTGGTATGGTAATGAGTCAGACTATTTTAGAGGAGAGCATTGAAGGGCATCATGATATGATGGTGCGTGAAGTTATGAAACCGATGTTTTCAGTATCTGAAAATCTACCAGTTTTGCGCCTTATTGATGTTTTTGTCAAGCGTAAAGAGCATCTGTTTTTAGTGCGTGATGGTTATGGTCAGACTGCCGGAGTTGTTAGTTTAGAGGATGCCATTGAGACGCTCTTGGGCGTTGAGATTCTCGATGAGATGGATGAAGTGGCTGATATGCAGCAGTTCGCCAAGGACAGGGCACGTATACAAAAAAGTCGGGCACGCCGAGATGAGGAGAAGATAGAAAATGATGAAGATTAAGCGGTTAAATACATCTTGCGAAAAGTTCCATCTTGCATTTGATGAACTTTTGGGACGTGGCAATGTAGATATTGATACGGTGATGCCTATTGTCTCTGGGTTGATTCGTGAGATTCGCGAGGATGGTGATAGTGCTTTGATGTGTCATATAGTAAAGTTTGATAAGTGGCAACCGCAAAATATCAGTGAGATTCTCATCAAAAAAGAATCGATGAAAGCAGCATACGAAAATCTAACTCCAGCTATGAGAGATGCGCTTCATAGTGCATATGAAAGAATCTACGCCTTCCATAGCAAGCAAAAGCAACAATCGTGGCTTGATTTTGAAAAAAATGGAACAATCTTGGGGCAGAAAGTAACACCAGTAGAGCGTGCTGGACTTTATATCCCCGGTGGCAAGGCGGCTTATCCTAGTTCATTGCTTATGAATGCAATTCCCGCGATTGTAGCTGGTGTAGATGAGATAGTTGTGTGTACGCCAACACCAAATAATGAACCAAATGAGTTGCTACTAGCCGCATGCCATCTTTGTGGTATTGGCGAGGTATATAAAGTCGGTGGTGCGAGTGCGATAGCAGCAATGGCGTATGGGACAGGGAGTATTAGGCGTGTAGATGTAGTGACTGGTCCTGGAAATATATACGTTGCAACGGCGAAAAAGCTTGTTTTTGGACAGGTGAACATTGACATGATAGCCGGACCAAGCGAGATAGGAATCTTGGCTGATTCAAATGCAAACTCACACTATGTTGCATTAGATCTTCTTTCTCAGGCTGAGCATGATGAGATGGCCAGCTCGATTCTTATTACTCCAAGTATCGAGTTGGCAGATGCCGTTGATATTGAGGTTGCGCGTGTGCTTGAAAGCTTGGAACGCAAGGAGATATCATCGAAGTCGATTTACACGCGTGGAGCGATAATTATCACAAAGGATATGAATGAGGCGATAGATTTGATGAATAAAATAGCTCCAGAGCACCTTGAAGTATTAGTAGAGAATCCATTCTCTATACTGCCTAAGATTCGTCATGCTGGGGCTATATTCCTCGGTGAGAATACCCCAGAGCCAATAGGTGACTACATTGCTGGACCAAACCATACTTTGCCAACTGGTGGGACGGCACGATTTTATTCGCCACTTTCTACGGAGCATTTTATGAAAAAAAGCTCGATTCTTTTATTTTCTAAAGCAGGAATTGACGAGCTTGGCATGCATTGTGCGGAGCTTGCTATGGCCGAAGGTCTTGTGGCACATAGAGAGTCTGTGCTTGCGAGACTAAAAAATAGACCATAGTCTTTGATACTTAGCTTATGCTTAGAATGTACTCAGCAGAATACTTCATGGATTATCTACATTCCTGCTGGGCGGTCTAAAAATATTTAGTTACATTTTTGGTGATTTTATTGATGTGCGAAAGATAATAATCACTAAATAATCTACAATTTATCACACTTAAAATCATACTAAATTCAAGTATAAGTATATTGTTTTATCAGATTGTGAAAAAATAAGAGAATCATATATTTTGTATAAAAAACCATATATTTAATAAAAGATTAAATGAGACGTTAAGTAATAGTATGAACTACAGCTTTGACACAATAGACATTGAAGCCATAAGCTCCATGCGCAAGGGATTTTATTGGCTTGGTCGTGATTATAATGACAATCTACAAGAACAGCTAAAAGATATAATAGAAGCAAGCTTTAAAGGCGAGATTCCCATTAATGAGCTAGCCTCATATCTAAAAGGCGAATTTAGCGACATCATCAAGGCAAATGAGCACTACTTTCAAGGCGTAGCAGAGCATATCACCCTTCAAGCCCAAAACATGGCCATGGTTAGCGAGGGTGAAAAGGCAGGAGTGGAGCATTATCAGATTATGGCTCTGCTAGATAATAGGACTACTCCTATATGCAGAAGCATGCATGGGAGAATCATAAAAGCCCCCCATCTAAAGAGACAGGCAAGTGCTATACTAAATGCTAAGAGCTTGTCTGCTAAAAAGGCAGCGGCAGCATGGAGAAAAGATCCATATATTGGAGCTAGTGATAAACTAGAACCAAACTTTGGCTTGCCCCCTTACCACTTTGGCTGCAGGACAGAGGTTAGACCTGTATGGATAGAGACACACGAGATAGATGGCATAAAGATGAAAAACACAAGCCCACTAAAAGATTATGAGGCGCTAAAGCATATTGATAAAATAGGAGTAGAGAGGGTGCTAAAGAGTAGTAATGCACACATATCAAAAAAACATGAGGAAACTACTCATCAAGAGATAATTAAAGCCTTAAATTCAATCACACAAATAGCCCCACATAATAAAAATCAAAAACGTACAGTAGCCACCAGCCAAAATGGCTATTTTATTGTCTTTGAGGGCAGTGAGATAGTAACTGCTTACAAGCCTGCAGGTGGGCTAGAAAAATACTTTAAAAATAACGCAATCGCGCAAAAAAGAGAGGTTATAAAATGGAGACTATTCGGACTTTAGAGCTTACCTTTACGCCAACTATTGATTGGGATATTGTTGATAGGAAGCTATATGCTAAAAATCTACCATATGTGGGGCTTTTTGCTAAGGGTAGCACCTTTAAGAATAAAATTGTCTATCTATTTGATATAAGTTTTGTCTATTTAGAGGAAGCCAGGAGGGACAAAAGATATTATGAAGTCTGCAACTTCAAGCACATAGACGAAAACTCTGGTGAAGTAGTTAAACAATTCCAAGGCACTTTTATAGACGCCCTAGAGTATATAGAGGCTAATTTTTACCAAGAGTGAGGGCTAAAGCCCTTTTTTATCTCATTTTTTACCATCACGCTTACTTCGCTACCTAGTGAATTAAGCGCTCTAGCCAATCCCCCATCTCTCTTATAAGCCTCCCAGGCATTCATTAGATATGGATTTGCCTTATTTCCTGGGTGTTTTACTTTTTTGCCAAAGATAACACCAGCTCTCTTGTTTGCTAGAACTTTTTTGTTTTTTGCTTTTATTATGTGAGGTCTTGTGCCATCATGTACAAATTTTGCATAGGGTGCTTTTTGAGTGTTGCCGATTATTACGCTATCTTTTTTATAAGAGATAACTTTTATATCTTTCCTTAGATTCCCACCTCTATAATGACCGTTACCTTTGCCAATGGGAGCGATTCTTTTTGCAATAGTTACAGTCTCGCTACCTATCCTAAATGCAAGCCGCTTAAGTGCCTCATCGATATTCTTCATTAAATTATATACGCCCTTCCTCTTTTGTCTCTAATTCTCTCAAAGTAGCTAAGTGCAAGCGCAAGCGCCCAAAATCTATCCGCGTGTCCGTGCGCATTTCTATCGCTATCATATGTGAAGCTCTTAGCCCCAGCTTTTCTCTTTATTGCATGTAGGTCAGCTATCAAAAGAGGATCATTTGGGATCTCTATACTCCCCTCCTCAAAATGTTTTTTTAGATTTAGCGCTAAAGCCTCTTTGACGCTCTGCGTGAAATAGACGCCAATAACTCTAGAGCTAAATGCATGCTTTAGCTTCTCTGCAACAGGCATCCCGATTCCTGTCTTATCGATTTTCAAGACCGCAAGTGGGTTTTGCCTGAGGTATGAGCTAAGCACGTTTTCTTGTGTTTCAAAGCTAGCTTTGGCTAGCACATCAAGAGCACAGAGCCGCTTAATGCCTGCATTGTCATATATCGAGATATGAACACTTCTATCTTTTGTGCGCCCCACATCAAAGCCTCCAAACTGAGCAATTTGCTTGCTTGGCAGAATCGGCGTGTAGTCTCTAACTTGCTTTTTAATTAGCGAAACTGGCAATAGCGCGTTTTCATCATCGATAAATTGACACTCATAAGCGCTCGCCCATGTATCGCTATCAAAAAGCGCACGCATAGTTTCTAAGTCAAATTCTAGCCCATCCTCTATCGCGCGATATATATCAACTCTATGGCGTGAGAACATGTAATATTTTGTCTCATCGCTAAAGAGCTGGCGAAACAACGACCCCTCCTCAAAGGGCGTTGAAATTATGCTTAAGCGCCCTTTAATCGCACCGATGCTCGGCACAAAGGCATGCCAGATCTTCTTTGGATTGGGATACCATGCAAATTCGTCCATCCAAATGTCGCCGCTAAAGCCTTGCACTGTGCGGAAGTTATGTGCCAAAGCCTTGAGTGTTGCTCCATTTGCTAGCTTTTTTTCGTGTGAGGAATCTGCGCTAAAGAGGATTCCTAGCTTCTCCGCCCAGCTCTCTAAATAGCGCATTAAGATAAGCGCCTGCTCCTCTGAGGCTGATAAAAAGAGCTGGTTGCGCCCCTCACTTGCACCTAATAGCGCATCGAGCGCGGATACATAAGAAAAACCAATCTGCCTAGATTTTAAGACAATTCTAAACTGCGACCTGTCTTCTAAAAAGGTGCGCTGATAAGCAAAGAGCGAAACCGAAGCCTACAAAAGAGGCGAGGCAAAGCTAAGTGAACTCATGCGCGGTGGCATAAGTGGGAATCTCTCATGTGCTGGACGCGAAATAAGAGCAGGAGGAAAGCTAGAAATAACCGAAGTAGCAGGGATTGAGGGCTTAGAGTTTAGTATTAAGAGTGTTAGCCATAGGCTAGATTCTAAAGGATATTTTTTAGATGTTGAGTTTGAGGGGTGAAGAGTCGCAAGCTCACCACAAAAATAACAAATGCTAGGAGTTGTTCTGTAAGATAAGTGATGAAAATGTCAAATCTAGCCGTTACAAGATGTCAAAGACAACACAAAAGCAAGTCTTGGTGATGAGGCTTACAACAAAAGAAAGAGTGAAAACTTATTGGTAGCTAGCGACATTATTTGCGTGGGCGGAGGTGTCTATTGAGCCTTTTATTTTAGACCAAGAAGGAAGAAGTGCGCTAGAGGGCGATGAGCGATTAGTGCTTATTTCACATAACCACCATGCCAACCTGCTTTATAGAAAGGGCACGAGATAACAGGAGCGCGAGAATCCTAAGAGGCGTTGTGAGAATTTAAAATTAAACAGATAGTTTAACAAAATGGAGAGGCTTTAAAAAAGTTACAATGATAATCTGAGCCAGGCATTAAGCAGTTATATTAGTTTTTAAAATTCAGAGTAAAAAATGAGAAAATCTTTTACGAAAAAAGTGGGATGTGTTAAAAGTGCTAAAGAATCGTGCTAGCTGTTATTTAAACTAACTTATTGTTTGACTTTGGGATTTATTGTTCTTTCTCGAATGATTGGATATTGGTTTTGTAGTGGTTTTGGCTTATGCGCGATTCTGGGTATTGATCAAAGAATCGCGCATATTCTTTAGAATGATAGTATTTCTTTTAGTCCTTTGCACCACTCCTTGATACGCTCTGTTGTCAGTTCGTCCTGGTTGTCCGCATCAAGTGCTAGTCCGACAAACTTTCCATTTATAACAGAGTTGCTACTCTCGTATGTGTAGCCCTCGTCCTTCCATTCACCGACTAGTTTTCCACCTTGTTTTTTGACGGCATCATATAGTGTGCGCATGCCGTTTAGGTACGCATGCCCGAAGCCCTCTTGATCGCCCATACCAAATAGTGCAACATTTTTTGATGATAGATCAAGTTTTTCAAACTTTTCCATAAAATCATACCAATCATCCTGTAAGTCTCCATCACCCCAAGTCGATGTGCCGAGGATTAGATTCTCGTATGATGCGAACTCAGAGCCATCTTTTAGTTTTGAGACATCAAAGATATCAGCGACAGAATCGCCACCAATCTCACGGTGAATCATCTCTGCTGCCTCTTTTGTATTGCCACCTGTACTACCGTAAAAAATTGCTGTTTTTTTCATAATAATTTCCTTTTTTGATGTTTAATAACCTATCCAAATCACATACATATGGGACTAGCTTGAGTGAATAGTGCTTATCGAGTTGTTTTAATGCACTGCTTTGCACCGTGATGTGTTTTGACTGCTGTATCCTTGGGTATGTGATATAGATATTACTCTTTTTATCTTTAGCTATATCATTTACCGCCTCACGTATCTCATATTCAAGTTGCGTAAGTGGCTCATCTATAAATCTCCATACTGGATAGATGTAGAGAGAATCCTTATTACACTCTCCATGTATGCAAATATATGAGCCATTGTATGTGACATGCCTAGAGGGGTTTTTTATTTTTATACGCATAAAGATATAGAGTGCAAATGTCTCACGCATAGAGATTCCGTGATTTTGCATGATTGACATGTATGGAGCTACATGTTCTGCTGATGCAATAGCTCTTTTTCGTATCATCTCAAGCGGACTATGCAATATCACGAAACCTCCTTTTGCGTTTTAATGTCAAGCAACTACTTTTGGCTCAGACATTATACATAATGGTAATTATTCTTGATTGAAAAGTCAAGTAATCGCGAATATTTTGTAGCTTAGCTTTTTAGCGTATTAAAAAGTATCGTGGTTGTGCCTGGTTGTATTTTGGAAAATACGATTACGTCTGATAAGAGATAATTGAGTATAAAAAGTCCAAAATCAAAAATAAAAAACATGGCAAATCGAGTGATCTGCCATGTAGTATTTGCAAATTAGCCGATAGCGACCATTTTTCTACGTAGGTAAGCTATCTTGCTCTGAAGTGGCAGGTCTTTTGGACAAACATCATGGCATGCTAGCAATGACATACAACCAAAAACACCATTATCATCACCGATAAGCTCGTAGTAATCCTCATCTGTGCGCTTATCATGTGGATCTATCATAAAGCGAACAACACGGTTGAGTCCTGCCGCACCAACAAAGTCATCTCGCATGATTTTTGTTCCACATGCCGCAATGCAACAACCACACTCAATACAACGATCTAGCTCAAATACCTCTTGAGCGACTTCTGGTTCGATTCTTTGCTCGAGTTTTGTTACGTCTGCTTCGTGTTGAGTATGTATCCAGCTTTCTACTCGTCGACTCATTCCATTAAACCAATTACCGGTATCTACTGATAGGTCTTTAATGAGCTTAAATGCCGGTAGTGGCAGAAGTGTAATCACGCCATCTGGAAAATCTTTTGTAAGCGTGCGGCATGCAAGTCGTGGGCGACCATTTATCATCATGCCACAACTGCCACAGATTCCTGCGCGGCAGACGAAGTCAAAGTTTAAATCTGGGTCGTATGTCTCGCGTATCATGTTTAGGACGATAAAAATTGTCATAGAATCTGTTTCTTCTATTTTATATTCTTGGAAATGTGGTTTAGATACCGCGCTTTGTGGGTCGTATTTAAAGACCTTGATAGTTAGCATTCGTCCCATTAGTTATCTCCTAGTCTTTCGTTGCGTCCGCTGTACTTCGCAGGCAGTGTATAAGGCATGAGCGCCTCTTGAATTGCATATCTATCTTTGCCAGCTGCTTCCATTTCGTTTCTGATTTTATCAATCTCTTCTTGGCGCTTCACGCTCGCTGGATTCTCGATGTAGTTACCCTTGGCACCATATCCCCTGTATCCTGGTGCAATCTCCATTTCATTTATATTTAGGGGTTCATACTCAATGGTTGGTAATGTTTGCTCTGGATTTGGCCACGATGTGATAGTCCTGTTTAGCCAATTGATATCGTCTCGTTTTGGGTAATCTTCACGATTGTGTGCACCACGAGATTCTGTTCTATCTAGAGCTCCTTTTGCCACACATAGTGCGATTCGGAGCATCATAGGTACACGATACGCTTCTTCTAGTTCTGGATTTGCATGTAGTCGCTTGTTTTTGATTTTTACATTTTTAGACTTGATGTATAGCTCTTCAAGTTCTTTGACCGCACTCTCTAAATGTTTACCATCTCTGAAGATTCCCACATTACTGTCCATTACTTCTTTCATACGATTCTTGATTTTGAATACATCTTCGCCACTATCTTTGTCAACGAGGCTCTTGATATATGCCTCTTGTCCTTTTACAAATCTTTCAAGTATATCAGTGCTTAGATCTACTTGTGTTGATTTGCAGTGTTCAGCAAAGTATTCACCGACAATCATACCAGCTACGACAGCCTCACTGACTGAGTTCCCGCCAAGTCTGTTGAAACCATGCATGTCCCAACATGCAGCTTCACCGGCTGAGAATAGCCCTTTTAGCTTTGTCTCACCTCGGTAATCTGTGCGGATTCCACCCATTGAATAGTGTTGCATTGGTAGTACTGGTGCCCATTTTTCTGCTGGATCAATTCCTGCAAAAGATTCGCAAATCTCCTGCACGTCGCGGAGATTTGTCTCAATATGTTTGCGCCCAAGCACGGTAATGTCAAGCCACAGGTGCTGACCATATGGGGATTGCACGCCCTTGCCAGCTCGGATATGCTCAATCATACGTCTTGAGACGACGTCACGGCTTGCTAGCTCTTTTTTTTCTGGTTCGTAGTCAGGCATAAAGCGATGTCCATCTACATCTCTAAGTAGACCACCATCTCCTCTACAGCCTTCTGTAAGTAGGATTCCTGATGGGAATAGCGGGGTGGGGTGGAATTGTACTGCTTCCATGTTTCCTAGTTGTGCGATTCCTGTATCTAGAGCTATAGCGGCACCTGTACCTTCACATATTACGGCATTTGTTGTGTTTTTATAGATTCTTCCATAGCCTCCAGTTGCAATCAGTGTTCCTTTTGAAACGTAAGCGATAATATCACCTTTTATAAGGTCGCGAACCACTGCGCCATAGCACTTTCCATCTTGATGGATTAGCGCGACTGCCTCTTTTCTGTCTTGAATAGATACGCCAAGTTTTAAGCACTCATTTGCCACAGCAAACAGCATTGTATGTCCTGTTGCATCAGCCGTGTAGCATGTTCGCCATTTTTTTGTTCCACCAAAGTCTCGTGAGTGGATTAGACCATGTCTAAAATCCTCTTCGGTTATTGTTGTTTTTTGAGCGTTGATGACCGCAGTCCTATCACCTTTTTTGATTCTCGTCCAGGGCACACCCCATGCAGCAAGCTCTCTAATTGCCTTTGGCGCGGTATTCACAAACATTCTCGCAACTTTTTGATCACAGCCCCAGTCACTTCCCTTGACTGTATCCATAAAGTGCAAATCTTCATTATCACCATCGCTCATTTTTGAGTTTCCTAGGCTTGCTTGCATACCACCTTGAGCCGCCGCTGAGTGTGAGCGTTTCACTGGAATCAAGCTTAAAACGACAGTGCTTAAACCTTTTTCTTGTGTAGCGATTGCCGCTCTTAGCCCTGCAAGTCCGCCGCCAATTATCAAGGAATCGCAATAAACTACTTTCATGCTTCCTACCTTTCCATAGTCTTTTCAATATATGAATTCACTTGCTCTTTTGTGAGAGATTTTCCTAGGCTTATATATATAAAATCAGCGCATAATGCGATGAGTGCTAGCACGCCAAAAAAGGTGAATACTTTAATTTTAACACCCCTAATTCTCGCGTCCATTGCCTTTTTATTTTCTGCTTCGAGAGGAATCCACTTCATAACCAAGCGATAGAGTCCAATTCCTGCGTGTAGCACCATAACTGCGAGTAGTACTAGATAGAAATACTCCAGTCCTCCGTGGACGAATCGATATGCTGCAGAGGTCGCACTGATAGTTTCGACATTAAAGAGAATCGTCACAAGATGTGCGCTCCCCATGAAAAAGAGCAGGAATCCGGTCAAAAACTGTACCCACCAAAGTGTCGTATCACAGTGCTTCATGAGGCTTCTATGCGTGATAAAAGTGATGTATTGTCGATAATTCGCTGGGAATTTTCGCATAGCCAAAAAAGCATGCGCAATGAAAGTGATAAAGATAAATAGGGTAATAAGCTCTGTAATAATTGGCAATCCACCCTCAAAAAGGAAGTCTGCTTCCGCTTGCTTTACCACCCAATTAAACGTCTCTTCGCCAAATAGAATCGAAGATGTAAACATCATGTGAAAGATAATAAATAGAGCCAAAATGAGCCCTGTAATGCTCTGCCACCGATCCCATCTAGCAGGATTTCTGCTTTTTTTTCTCTCTGGAGTTACGCCAGAGTAGCTTTCTAAGATGCTCTCGTTTGTCATCTGTTTCCCCTGTGCAGTTGTAGATTTGCTAAGGATTGAGCCCTTAACGTGACGAAATAATAGCCATTTTAATGAGCTTTGTTAATAACGTATTTTTCATATTTTTTAGAGGTTTATGTAACCAAAAGTTACATATATTTAAGCTTTGGATTCTTTGCTTTATATTGTAAAAATATCCATTTTATCGGGGGTTAAAATTCAAGTGATACTTTTTGTAAAATTTATAAATGAGTTCCGATCTTATGTTGAGTATCAAAAGCTATAAAAAAGCTTAAATATCTTATTTTAGTTTGCAGATATAAGAGAGTGGATTTCCTATTTTTTTGTGTTTGAATATACCTACAAATACGAATATGTCGGTATTTGTAGATTTTATAGCTGGATTTTTTAAGCCCGATTAAGCATTTTTACATAGCTAGATTCCCGTGCAAGTGGGAAGCTATCGCAAAACCATGACCTATTTTACGATTAGTAACGGGATTGGGGCTTTTTGTATAAAGCTGTCTTGATTGGAAGTAAAAAACTTATTTAACAACGAGTTTTCGCTCTCGCCTATTACTAGCAGATTGTGTTCTTTCGCCTCTTCTAGTACCATTTCTACTGGCTCGCCATGCTTAATTATGACATATGGATTTACTCCACGACTAGTAAATAATGTAGTAAAGTTATCGACTAGATTCTTGACACGCTCTTGCTCTTTGAGCTCTATCTCATCGTATGATGTGAGCATTATTTCACCATAGAGTACTATCTCTGGCTTTGCATGGATTAATGTTATTGAGCAGTCTGAATCTTTGCCAAACATTTCTAAAATATACTCAGCCGCATGTACGCAAGCATCTGTGTCATCGACTGCTAAAAGTATCTTTTTCATCTTTGCTCCTTTGTGTTTATGAAGTTGCACCTATTAGTACTTAATGTCATGTTGTATGGGATTATTTTTACTAGTGCACCGATTTCTAGTAGCTCTAGGTCGTGATCGCAGATGATTAGTGCATTACTTTTTGTGAGTGGTGTTAGCATACCTGAGCCATATTTCCCATTATCAGTAGCAAAGAATCTTCCATCTCTTAGCTCACCAAGCACTAGATTGATTCGTCCACCTTTTAGCTTGAGTGGCGCGCCGTTTATTGCGTAGCTAAAGTTTAGATGGCACTCACGCACACCTTGTAATTTACGTAGCATCGGTATTCCAAAGTAGTGCATATTTACCGTAGCGGCGAGTGGATTCCCGGGTAGGTTAAGAATCGTAGTCTCACCCAATCTTCCAAGCATCATTGGTTTGCCTGGCTTGATATCTACACCATGAAATAGCACTTCCATGCCAGCCTCGCTTAGAGCTTTTTCCATGAAGTCTGCCTCACCTTTGCTTACGCCGCCGGTGGTGAAAATCGCATCGTACATGCTAAATTTAGAAGTGGCCGCGCGTAGCTCATTAAGGTTATCTGGCAGTACGCCTAAATATTCAGGAGAGAATCCAAACTGTCTGAGCATAGAAAAAAGCATCGAGGCGTTTGAGTTATATATTTGGTGTGGCTTAGCGCGTAGCCATGGTTCAATTAGCTCATTTCCGCTTGAGTATACGCCGATTCTTAGTGGCGCATAGACAGGGATGACAGAGAATCCTTGTGATGCAAGTAGGGCGACATGACTACTATCTAATAGTTCACCAGCGCGAAGTAGTGGTGCGCCAAGCGACAGCTCCTCGCCTAGAATCTTAATATTAGCCCCACGTTTTATATCTTGTGGCAAAAGCGCGCAATCTCCAATTTCTGTGGCACATTCAAATGGTACTACCGCTTCACTACCTATGGGTAGTGGCGCGCCAGTCATGACTTTAAAGCAACTTCCCTCTTTTAGATTCTCTTCGCACTGATCGCCAGCTAGAATCCTGCCAATAATTTGTGTTTTTTTGCCCAGATCTGCAAGTTTTATAGCATACCCATCCATTGCAGAGTTATCAAATGATGGTAGTGGCTTTTGACAATACAGATCGTGTGCTAGCACTTTGCCAGAAAGCTCAAAAATGTGACATTCATGTGTGCGCAATCTAGCGTTTGTATGTGTTTGCATGAGTGAGATTGCCTCTAAAAGTTTTAAAGCTTTCATGTGATTCCTTGTTTAAAGATATATGTTTACTTGTTTGTATCTTAGGGCGATTAGCGAGGTGAGATTTTCCAGATCATCAAGTGGCTCAAAGCTAATGCTTAAAAGTTCTCTCGCCTCCTCTTCGTCATATCCCATGCTTTGTAATAGGCTTGAAGGACGTGAAAGACCAAATAAGCACTCCTGACCATTTAGCGCGATTACTTTATCCAAAAGAAGCGACTGTATCAGCGCACGCGCCCTTATATTTGAGAAACGCAACGCCAGGGTATTTGGTGCGTTGTTTTCTATTGGCGCAAATAGCGTGAGAGATTCTCCCAGTTTTTCTTTTAAAAGCGTAAAAAATTGCTCTTTTTGGTCTATTTCTGAGCTAGATTCTCTTGCTTCTAGGAGTGCTATTTTAAGCGCGCTAAAGATATTTTCACGCATTAGTGGTGTATGTAAAGTCTGCTCAAAATTACAAATCATAGCACCATAACCACGCGGTAGCCCAAGTGTTTCCCCGTTTATCAAGAATGCACTTTGATACACTGTAAAATCGCAAGAATCGATCCAAGATGGAGAATTTGTGTGTGATTTTTTTATAAATTGTGTCGCGAGCGGAAATGCACCAAGTGCAAGGGTGTAGCTAGCATCTAGAATGAGCATCTCATTATCTGAGAATCCAAGCTCTATAATATTGTTCTGTGTCAACAAGTCGGCGTTAATAAGCGGCAATATAAACGTATCCGCTCCACTTTTTCTAGCACAAGCTATATCTTCTAACTCTATGATTCCGCTCTTGTTATTAGGTGTTATCCAGTGAATTTTTACACCTAGATTTTGTGCAGTACTCGCGGCTACTAGGGCGTTATAGTGCATTGAGCGCGAGATTGATATAACTCTATTTTGTGCGCTTAATCCCAAAAATAGTTCAAGGAATCTACCACTTGAGTAGTCGAAGTCGAGCGCAGATTGAGCCAAAAATAGCCCAGATAGTTCTTCGCCTTGTGTTTTGTACGTACGATATACTTTTGGATCTATAGCTGAGGGAACCGGGAATGCAACTCGTAACATATCCGCTAAATGTGGCTTTTGCGGTGGATTTTGCAAGCGGTCAAGTCGTATCATTTTGCCTCCTTTTTATACTTGTATTTAAAGCCTTGTGAAATATCCCTTAGCTTTTTCTTGTATCTTTGTTGCTTTCGCCATCTGCAAAAACGATAGGCTCGCCATCGATGATAAAAAACTCTCCATACTTTTCGTCACAGATTCTTACCATTTCGCTGTGTATGGCTTTATAGGCGGCGATTAGCTCTTTGCCCTTATCTGTGAGAGCAGAGCCACCACCATCTTTTCCACCTTTTTTACGAATAATTATTGGATCTTTGATCTTTTCTTCGATTAACTTGATGTGATTCCAAGCTTTTTTGTATTCGATATTGCAGGCATGGGCTGCCTTTGAGATTGAGCCAAGCTCATTGATTGTCTCTAGTAGTTTTGTTTTGCCCTCGCCAAAGAGAATCTCACCATTGTCGTTTTCGAGCCAGATTTTTATTTTTGCGCGCATTTTCTACTCTTGTGCATTCTCGGCGATGATACGACTTGAATGAGTGTATATATTCATTCTGTGTCCTCTGGCAAAGCCAATTAGTGTGATTCCGTGTGTTTGTGCGACTTTGACACCTAAGAATGTCGGCGCAGTACGTGAGACTACGATAGGTATGCGGTGCATGATCGCTTTTATCACCATTTCTGAGCTTAGGCGACCACTTACTAAGAGGATTCCTCGCTCTAGTTTCCTGTTGTCTAGGCGCGCGCGCCCAGCGACCTTATCGATTGCGTTATGTCGTCCTATATCTTCCGCGACTATTTCAGTGCCATCGTCAAAAAGTAGCATAGCCTTATGGACACAGCCAGTGAGGCGATATAACTCACTCTCTTTATAAAACTTCGCAATAGAATCAAGAATCTTGCCACCCTCTATCTCTAAATCACTCGTGTTAAATGGAATTTCCACGCTGTTTTCATTGTTTCCTGTTATGCCACCACCACATCCTGAGACGAGAGTTTTCTCTTTGTATAGATGCTTTAGATTTTTTTCATTTATTTTTGCTTCGATTCTTACGCTTGTACCGTCTTTATCCACTTCTAATGAGTGTATATCTTTTGGACTTTCAATCACGCCCTCACTCATCAAGAAACCAACCGCGTGGGCGTCTTGGTTTTCTGGGATGCACATTGTTGAAATAATCTTTTCGCCATTTAGATAAAAAGATACGCGACTTTCAAGAATCGTGACATCATCGACAGACTCGATTCTTCCATCGTCATACTTTTGTATAAAAATTTTTTTGAGCACCTCTTGCATTAGATTCTCCTAATTTATAGCTTTTAGCGGAATGTTCTTTGATTCCCCTCTTTTTTTATGTCACCAAATTTATCTAAATATTCTAAATATGAGATGAGGTATTTACGGCTAAGTGGCAAGTAGTTTTTGAAGTTTCCAATCTCGATATAGCCTTCATTTCGGATTATATTTCTCATAAGTTCAAGAATCTTTGAAAGAGATTCGCTTGTTATAAAGAGATTGTGCTCTAGGCGCACAACTTTTTGCGCTTTTGTGAGAGCTTTTAGCGCATTATCGCCGCTTTTTCTATCAATATCGATAGAATCGTAAATATTATATGGCGCAAGTGGAGCATTTCCTTGCTCTTTTAGAATTGCATATATGGTCTGTTCTAAATATTCATCTATGTTTGAGATTCCAGAGTTTGGTGATAGGTATAGACCGTTTTCAAAGCACAGCTCACCATCTTTTTTAAGAATTTCAAGCGCAGAATCTAACAATGCCTTGCTTGCCCAAGGAATCTTTAGAGCGAGTGAGCTACTTGAGAGTAGAGCGCGTCTATTGCGAGCGAGTAGAGCGCGTATTTGTTCGCACGCAAATTCCCTTGATGAAAGTGGATAAATCACGAGCTCTGCTTCATCAACAAAGACATTCTTGAGATTTTTTGCTATCTCTAAGGCCTCGCTTTGAGTGAGTGCGAAGCGCTGTGTAGCGCTAATAATTCCAAAGCCACGCTTATGTGCTTGTAAAAGAATCGTGAAAGCATGTGTAAAATCTAACTTACTCAGTGCTGAGAGGAGATCAGTTTTTTGGCGTTTTTTCATCGCTTCGGCGACTGGGTTTAGTACGCGTCCGCCACCTATTGTGCGACCGCATTCACGTAAGATAAATCGCTCTCCAAAAATGCTAAAAAGCTCGTCATCGCACTTTAATGTAGCTAGAATCTTGTTGTTTTTTGATTCTTCATCGAGGCGGAGGATTCTCGCCTCTACGCGTCTAGAACCGATAAAAAGTTGCACTTGGAGCTGATGTGGGATCTCCTCAAGTGCGAAAATCTCCACGTCAATCGTATCAAATCCGCGCAAATAGCCTTTTTGGCTAAGTAGGAAACCGCGCTCAAGCTCCGTGTGACTTATTCCGCTTAGATTTAATGCTGCTCGCTCGCTAGGTAGTGCTTCACTATTAAATACGCCATGCACTTCGATTCCTCGCACATTTAATAGTCTTTGTAGCTCGCATGACCAAATTTTTTGATTTTGCTCTACTTTGCCACTTAGCACAGTCCCGCTAACAACACAGCCAGCGCCCTTTATGCTAAATGCACGATCGATGTAATAGCGAAAGAATCCAAGCTCTTTTTGATTATTTTTTTTGAGATGATATAGTGATTCTTTGAGTGCTTCAAGCGATTCTTTATCGTGTATTGAGACGCCTAAAATATCGTGCAAAGCTATGTTTGGTGCGATATTTTTCGCTAGTTCAAGTGCTTCTGTTTTGCGTGTTTCTAGTTGTACATCATCAACAAGATCGCACTTTGTGATAATTATCAAAAGAGATGGAATCTCAAGCAAGTTTGCGATCTGTAAGTGCTCGATTGTTTGCGGTTTAATCCCTTCAACCGCGCTAATTACAAGCATCATAGAGTTAAAGCCAAATGCACCAGCAATCATATTTTTTATGAGCTTTTCATGTCCTGGTACATCGATAAATGCGATATTTTTATCACGTAAAAGTAGATTTGAAAAGCTTAAATCAGCGGTGATTCCGCGCTTTTTCTCCTCTGGTGTGGTGTCGCCATCAAAGCCATTGAGTGCGTGGATTAGTGCTGTTTTTCCATGGTCGATATGTCCAGCTGTGCCGACGATAAAACTCTCCATTATCTCTCTCCTTAAATCTCGTTTAGTCGCCTTAAAAGTTCATCAAGCTCACCTTTGAATATGGTTCTTAAATCAAGCATTATCTCGTCGCCTTCAATGCGCGCAATAATTAGATTCTTACGCAGGGCACGCTCAAGGAGAATCGGACTTAGATTTTTGTGCTTTAGCGCTAGAGAGATCGAGCTAAAGCCTCGATTTGGTAGCGCACCACCACCGGCAAAGCCAGTTGTATGTGCGATTCTTACTTCGTAGTTTTTGCTTAGATTCTTTGCTAAATTCTCTGCACGTATTTTCAATGTTTCTATGTCTAGCTTTGCCATATGTATAGTCGGGATGGCTTCGTGTCTATTTGATATATGCGCTCGTAACGTCGCTTCAAGGAGCGCTAAAGTCACCTTGTCTACGCGTAACATTCGTAATAGCTGATTCTTCTTTAGCTGTTTAATCAGTGCTCCTTTGCCAAAGATTATGCCAGCTTGTGCGCTACCTAAAAGCTTGTCTCCGCTGAAGCTTACAAGGCTTGGTTTGAGATGTGAAATCTCCTTTAATGTTGGCTCACAAGAGAAGTCAATCTTGTCTAAAAAGCCACTTCCAAGGTCGTAGTAGTCGATTAGATTCCTCTCTCTTGCCAACACTATCATCTCTTCTAGCTTTACCTCAGAACTAAAGCCAACTATATCGTAATTTGAGCGATGAGCCTTCATCATCATCGCACTGTTTTCGCTCACAGCCTCGATGTAGTCGTGCTTGTGTGTTTTGTTTGTCGCACCGACTTCTTTGAGAATCGCACCAGAGTCTTTCATTACTTCAGGTAGACGAAAGCTACCGCCAATCTCAATTAGCTCGCCACGTGATACGATTACTTCACGCCCTTGCGCAAATGTGTTTAAAATAAGAAAGACTGCCGCAGCGTTGTTGTTTACCACTAGTACATCTTCGCAATCAAGAATCGCGCATAAGAGCTTGCTCACGTGAGCATATCGCTCGCCACGCTCGCCACGCTCTAGGTCGTATTCTAGATTGTTGTATGATGTGAGTAGTGGTGTTATTTCATCGATGATTTCGCGTGAAATTACGCTACGTCCGAGATTTGTATGGACGATAATTCCGGTTGCATTAATCAGCGGCATAAGTGAAGGCGAGAGGAGAGAATCGTATCTAACTTTTAGCTCTTGGACGATTTTATCGTGCTCAAGTGCAGTAATACTGGCCGATTCTTGGCTTGATTTGGTTGTTTTGCTGTGAGCTTTTTGCTGCTTGTCTGTGGTCTCTGTTTTTGATAATTTGTGTTGCTGATTTCCACTATTTTGTGTGCTCAAGATATCAGATCGTATCTCATCAACAAGCTCACGCGCTAGGCGTAATAGTAGTTCTTTATTGCATGCACTAAATAGTGGATTGTTTATTAGTTTATCGATTTGCGGGAGGTTTCTAAGTCTATGTGCCATGATGACCTCATGATGTTGGATTTATGCTCAAAGTATCGCTATTTTGGCAATTTTACGCTTTGAATAGTTTGGATTTTATCAAAAATTCAGTTATCGTTTGGTTAAATCTTGCTTAACCTTTTGACTAAGCTTGGAGGGCATGCGACCCTGGTGGGCGTCACGGGCTTCAAACCCGATGGATGGGCAGGTGTCTGCCTGTTGAGAAGTTCGATTCTTCTGCCTTCTCACCATTTTCTACTTGATATTCTTATAAAAACATATAAAACTTGCATTTAGTTTTGATTTTTCTGGCTTGATTATTCTTGTGGATTCTAGTTTGTATTTAACGAGCAAAGCCATGCAAAAAGCCAAAATGTGGACTTTGGGTATTTTGCTTCGACTTGAGATTCCGCATGGGAATCTCAAAAAGCTTTAAAATGGTTTCATGACAGCAAAGATTACGATTCCGATCATGAGAATCGTCGGCACTTCGTTATAAAAACGGAAAAACTTGCCAGAGCGTGTGCATCTATCTTCGCGGAACTGCCGTAAATATCGACCATTATCAAAGTGATATACTAATAGCAATAGTGCGAGTGTGATTTTTGCGTGTAGCCACCCGCCACTTGTAAATAGCCCCGGATTGATAACAATCATAAGTATGCCAGAGGCGACTGTGGCTATCATCGCAGGCTGACCTATGAAGTTATAAAGTTTGCTCTCTTGGACTTTTACAACTTCTACAAAGCCCTTGTTCTGAATGTTTTCGGCGTGATATACATATAGGCGTGGCAGGTAGAATAGCATCGCCATCCACGATATAAACGATAAAAAGTGAAATGTCTTAATTGACATATAGTATTCCATAAGTTTGCTCCTTTGAAGTTTTCTAATGTGTATCGTTTCATAGTAAAGCTCTTAAATGACACAAGCGCGCTATTTAAAGCTTATTTTAAAGCCCTTTGAAAGCTCTTAAAAATTCTTTAATGGAGCTCTCTTCGCCACTCACTTCGCATGCTACAAAAGACGCCATGAAGTCGTGTTTTTGCAGTATTAGTCCTAGCTTGTTAGCCAGATATTCTGCGCGACCTAGTTCATGATATGCTAGCTCTATATTTTCGCTTAGGCTAGGGCGATATGGTGTTAGCTTTGCACCAAGAATCGCTCCTTTGGCACTCTCGGTGTATGCGCGCACTAGCCCACCAGTCCCTAGTAGTGTACCACCAAAATATCGCACGCTAATTAGCGCAATATTTATTAGCCCATAGCCTCGCAGTACTTTTAGCGTGGGCATACCAGATGTCCC
Organism: Wolinella sp.; assembly: GCA_052170135.1. GTDB lineage: Bacteria > Campylobacterota > Campylobacteria > Campylobacterales > Helicobacteraceae > Wolinella. The sequence goes on along the minus strand of JBQNBC010000005.1, from coordinate 6,576 downwards.
CTTTGGCTCGCCATCATCGCTAAAGGATTCTTCTGTTTGAGAAAATTTATTTAAGAATCGACTAGCACTTACAAAATGAACGGCCTTTGGATGCTCATCTTTTAGCTCTTTTAGACGTGATTCAAACTGGCTAATTGGAAGTAAAAATCCTAAAAAAGTTGAACCTTTTTCGCTAAAAGAGGCATGAAACTCGCTATCAACTGTCCAAAGCTTAATGCCCAAAACTACCTCCATAAAGAATCTACGCTTTAGATTCTTGTCTTTAGTGTGAGAATCTAAAGCTTTCGTGAGATTTTACACAAAGCCTAGCTATAGCAAAAGTAGGAATCTACACTCTCAAAATCGTATAATCACACGCAAGATAGAACAACTCGAGGTGTTATGAAATATTTTAGATTCTCATTTATATTGGCTATTCTTGGCGTAGTGGGTGCATACTTTTTTTTGGGCGGGATTTATGCCGCTTATATTGTGACATTGCTTGCACTTTTAGAGGTCTCTATATCATTTGATAATGCTGTAATCAATGCAAAAGTACTAGATGAGATGGAGTCGATTTGGCGAGAGAGATTTATTATATTTGGAATTCCTATTGCAGTATTTGGAGTGCGATTTATCTTGCCTATCATTATTGTGGCATTTGCTTCAAACTCTGGAATGCTTGAGATTCTTGATCTGGCTATATATAATTCTGCTGGTTATGCAAAAATGCTTGAAGCGGTCATGGATAAAGTTTATGCTTTTGGTGGAGCATTTTTACTTATGGTGTTTTTGGAGTTTTTATTTGATAGCGAGCGTGAAGTGGCGTGGTTTAGGCTCTTAGAACAACACAAAATAACTCAGAGTGCGAGCCGAATTAATTTTATTGAACTTTTTACAGCCGTGATTTTTGGAGTTTTTATCAGTATACTTAGTCAGGATGTGAGCATATCCGTTGCATATTTTGTAGGGATTGCTCTCTATGCGCTTATCCGTGGCGTTGATTCTATGCTTATTAAAGATGGTGTGCGTAGCGGGGCTGTTGGTTTCTTGTATCTAGAGGTGCTTGATGCGAGCTTCTCTCTTGATGGTGTCATTGGGTCATTTGCGCTTAGCAATAATATTTTTATCATTGTTATTGGGCTTGCAATAGGTGCATTTTTTGTCCGTTCTCTCACGCTCTACTTTGTGGAAAAGCATATTTTGTCAGAGTTTATCTATCTTGAGCATGGCGCGCGATATGCGATTTTGATTCTTGCGCTAATGATGTTTGTACAGATTTTCATACATGTTAGCGAAGCTATTGTTGGGAGTATAGGAATCATAATTATTATAGCGGCTCTTTTGCACTCAATAATCCACAAAAGAGCTACATCTGGCTTGGATTCTTAAAGTGGTTAAAGCGTCAAAAACATCAGCACTATGTGGGCTGTATGGTATAAGCGAAGATGGTTGGTGGCGTGATATTGAGTTGGCGTATTCTATGCTTAGTGCAGCTATAGATGGTGGTCTTATGGTGTTTCAGCTACGTGAAAAGAGAGCGAATGAGCGTGAGTTACTACCGCTTGCATTGCGATTGCGCGAGCTGTGTGCTAGGCGTGGAGTTTTGTTTATCATGAATGATAGAGTGCATCTCGCGGCACAAATAGGGGCTGATGGTGTGCATATCGGACGTGATGATGATGGTATTGGTTTTGCTCGTAAGATTCTTGGTGAGGATAAAATTATTGGTGTTTCGTGCTATGGCGAGCTTTCTCATGCCATAAGTGCAGAGTGTGCAGGTGCGGACTATGTGGCATTTGGGAGTTGCTTCGCCTCTCCTAGCAAGCCAGAGGCGCGTGAAATAGGAGTTGATATTTTTTCTATATCAAGAATCAAACTTAGTGTGCCAGTGTGTGCTATTGGTGGGATTAATGTGAAAAATATCGCATTTCTAAAAAATGCAAATATGGTCGCAGTGATCTCTGCGCTTTGGGGCAAGGAGCCCTTGCAAACTCTGCAAAATGCGAAGAATCTACTGCGTGAATGGAGTGTAAAAAGCGAGGAATAGAAATATTTTGACAGCTTGATGTGAACATGTAAAGCTAGGTTGTGGCTTGTTTAATTTTTAAAAATTATCTCTTTTTTTTGTAATAGCCTCTATGTACCAATCGTGAATGAAATTTACTTCATTGTTGTGTTTTTACGTGTGATATATTCGCCTATTAATGCAACTCTATGCAGTCATATGTAAAAATTGCGCGATGGTATTGAATTTTGATTTGTGATAATTTTTTAAACTTTAGATTTTATGCATGTATGAAATCGTCAGTTCAAGGAGAATCCACGCTAAATATTTTAGATTTTATTATTTTTACCCTAGAAGCTACGCGCGACTGAGAGTAGAAGAATCTAGAAATTCACTTTTGTAGGCCAACCTCGTTATTTTTTATTATGTTTTGCGACTGCGCCTTTCATTGCTTCATCAAAAATTTGCTGTGCGCTTTTCCATCGATCTTCACGTGAGTTGAGCATTACAAGCAGTACATCTTTTTTACCATTTTTTGCACGTGCTATGAGGCATGGTCCAGCCTTTGAGGTGTAGCCAGTCTTGATACCTATCGTGTATTTATGGTTTTTTAGTAGCTTATTATGCGTGTGTGCGACATATTTTTTGCTACTTTTGTTGACTGGTGTGAAAGTGTATCGTTCCATTTTTACTATTTTGTTAAAAGTTGGATTTTTAATTGCATATTCTGCAAGCTTTAGCAAATCGTGCGCACTCGAGCTGTGTTCTCCAATATCAAATCCAGCAGCATTTGTAAAATTTGTTTGCGTCATTCCTATTGCTTTTGCTTTTTTATTCATCATTTCAATAAATTTTTGCGTATTGCCACCGACAAAAATCCCTATTGCGGTAGCAGAATCATTTGCCGATTGTATGAGCGTGGATTTTACCAGATCACGAAGGTAGAATTTTTCACCAATTTTTAGCCCAGCTTTGCTTGGCTCTACTGTTGTTGCCTCTTTCGTGATTGTTACGAGTTTGTTCATTTTACCGCTTTCAATGGCTAGAATTGCGGTCATTATTTTTGTCAGACTCGCGGGACGGACGCGTTTTTGAGGTTCTTTTGAGTATAGGACTTTTTGGTTACTTAGATCTTTTAAAATCAATGCATCAATACCGCTTTCGAACTTGTCAACAACAGGTGCGATGCTGGCAAACAGCCCTATGTATGATAGTAAAAATAGTATGAATAAATGTCTAAAGAGTGGCATGTGCAGGTTACCTTTGTATAAATTATGCGTGTAATTTTAGTAGGAAAATTTTAATTTTCCCAGATTTTTTACAAAGCAATAAAAAATCCAACCAAAACCATTTGGTATGTTTTAGCTAATTCTTTAAAGAATCTAGTGGCATATATCCGCTAGCTTTAGTCCATAAGAGTGTATCATTTCTATATCATCGATTGGCGCATTGCCCTTGGTCGTGAGGTAGTCGCCAAGGACTATTGCATTTACCCCGGTATCAAATATGGCTTTTTGATCGCGTCCAAAGACTTTTTCGCGTCCACCAGCTACCATTAATCGCACATTTGGTAGGTATTCGCGCGTTAGCTTAATGCACTCTAGTGCTTCTTCTCTGCTCATTACGTCTAGTTCTAGCGGCAGGGATTTGTTTGGGATGAAGAAATTTATTGGCACGGCATGTGGTTTTAGCGTTTGGAGTGCGTGGAGTAGCTCGATTCTTTCATTCCATCCTTCGCCAAGACCAAAAATCCCGCCACACATTAGTCCAAGACCTACTTCTGTTGCATATTCGCATGTCTGGTATCGCTCCTCCCATGTATGAGTTGTGCAGATATTGCTAAAGAAGCTTTTCGCTGTCTCTAGATTGTGGTTGTAGCTATCTACACCACTTTTTTTTAGTTCAGCTAGCGATTCTCTATCTGCACTACCGCAACAGGCTATTAGGTGTAGTGGTAGTTTGGATTCTTTAATTGCATGCGCTGCTTCTGATATATAAGACACTTTTTTAGAGTCAAGTCCACGTCCAGCAGTAACAAGGCAAAATCCAAGTGCGCCAGCTGCACTTGCGCATCTTGCCTCTTCTAAAATCGTTTCTACTGGTTTTTGTCTATATCTGTCTATCTCCGCGCTATATTTGGCGCTTTGAGTGCAGTAGGCGCAGTCCTCCGCGCAACCTCCGCTGCTTACGTTGCATATCGAGCATAAAAAAACTTCACTCATTGCATCTCTCCTTTGATCTCAATTTTATTCTTGCATGAGATGCATTCATGTACCTCTTTTTTTCGATAGATTCTCTTTGCCATCAGAGAGCCACACTTTTCACAATGGGCATTTATCGGCTCATATGTAGAGATAAAGTCACATTTTGGATAATTTCCGCAACCAAAAAACTTACCGCGCTTTGATGTGCGCTCTATTACTTCGCCACCGCATTTTGGGCATTTTGCCTCAGCGATTTTTTTTTGTATATTCTTTTCTTTTAGTGACTTTGTATTTTTGCATTCTGGATAGCCACTACATGCGAGGAACTCTCCATTTCGTCCGCGCTTTTTCACCATTGGCTTGCCGCACTTCTCGCAAGGTTCAGAATCGCTTTGTTCGCTTGTCTCTTGATTCTCATCGGGCTTTATGTATTTGCACTTTGGATAGCCACTACATGCGATAAACTCCCCATATTTACTGGAGCGTTTTACTAGCTCAGAGCCACATTTTGGGCACATTTCGCCCGTTGGAATTGTTACTTTTTGGCTTTTGATATTTTTCTTGCCAAGTGCTATTTTTTCATCAAAATTTTTATAAAATTCCCAAAGGACATGTTGCCACTCTTTTTTGGATTCTGCTATTTCATCAAGCTCCTCTTCCAAGCTCGCAGTAAAGTGAGAATCTACAATTTCATTGAAATGCTCCTCTAGCACCTCTATTACTTTAAAAGCGACATCCTCGGGGATGATTTGCTTTTTCTCGATGCTTATATATTCGCGACTGGCTAGAAGCGATATGGTCGGTGCATATGTAGATGGGCGTCCTATTCCGAGTGTTTCTAGCGTTTTTATTATTGAGGCTTCCGAGTAGCGTGCGCTTGGCTCGGTCTCGTGGCGTGATGATTTGCACTCAAGAAATTTGATATTCTCGCCCTTTTTTAGCTCTGGTAGTAGTTTATCCTTATCTTCGCCACCAATCACTCGATAAAAACCATCAAATACAAGTTTGCGTCCACTGGCTTTGAACACTCCTTTGTTGGAGCCAAAGAGAATTGTTTGAGACTCAAATTCAGCATCAGTCATTTGCGAAGCAAGGAAGCGGTTGTATATAAGGGTGTATAGGCGCAATTCATCACCTTTTATGTATTGTGCAGCAATCTGTGGCGTGAAGTCTATGAGTGTTGGGCGTATTGCTTCGTGTGCTTCTTGAGCGGCTTTGGATTTGGTTGAGTATATTTTTGGCTTGCTTGGTAAGTATTGTTTTCCATATCGTTCTAAAATTGCCTTACGTGCGGAATCTTGCGCCTCTTTGGCAATATTTAGACTATCTGTTCTCATATACGTTATAACACCCATCATACCATTATGAGTCATTACGCCCTCGTAAAGTTTTTGTGCACTCATCATTGTCTTGCTCGGTGAGAATCCAAGAATCGAGGAGGCACTCTGCTGTAGTGTGGAGGTCATAAACGGCGGAGGTGTAGATGTTTTACGCTTTTTATGCTCTATCTCATCTATTTTCCACGTCTCATTTTTTAGAGCTTCTACCATAGCGATGGCTTCGCTTGATTCTTTTATTGAGAGTTTTTCGAGCTTTTTTTTGCCAAATTCTACGAGTTCTGCTTCTATGTTGCCATCAAATAATCCATCTATTGTGTAGTACACAACAGGCACAAATGCCCTAATTTCTCGTTCTCTATCTACTATTAGCTTTAGTGCGCTGCTTTGCACGCGTCCAGCACTTAGCCCCTTTTGGATTTTGGATGAGATTAGTGGCGAGAGGCGATAGCCTACGATTCTGTCGAGTAATCGGCGCGCTTGTTGGGCGTTGACCATATCCATATTTATAGTGCGTGGATTCTCCAGTGCATGCTTTATTGCACCTTTTGTGATTTCGTGGAATACGATTCTTGGAAGGCTTTCTGGCTTTTTATCGATTGCACATGAAATATGATAGCCAATCGCCTCTCCCTCTCGATCCTCATCGGTTGCGATGTAGATCTGCTTTGCTTTATTTGCCAGAGATTTTATCTCTTTAACTACAGCTTCATGTGCCTTTTCTATTGTGTACTCTGGGACAAATTCCTCTTTTTCGATTTTAATCCCAAAGCTATGCTTAGGTAAGTCGCGTATGTGTCCTCTAGAAGCAATAACTTCATAATCATTTCCAAGGAAGTTTTTAATAGTTTTTGCTTTTGTGGGAGACTCTACGATGATTAGATTTTTCAAAAGCTACCTTCTTAAATTGTATTATCTTTAGAAAACATTATGTCAAAACCGCTGAAATCTTATCATATAGTGTGGTTAGATTCTTTGTTTATTGTTTTCCATTAAACTTTTTCACCACTTTGGCGATATAGTTCCTAAGAAGCAAGGATGCTTCAAG
>JBQNBC010000004.1:0-135312 GCA_052170135.1 Wolinella sp. | reverse complement strand
TGGATTAATTTACATGTAGATGTATGCATTTTGGCTGGTGTAGATTCCGCTCTTTCGCGCTAAAGGAGTTTGAAAACAACAAACCACAGACGCTAGAGCGCATGCGCGAGCTATACAAAGAGAGAGGGCTAAAATCGCTACTCTACTTCAAAGAGGTGCGCGCGCAGTGGTTTGTAATCGCGCTTAAAAGCTCGCCAAAAGAGAAGAGCAAAAGCGAATATATCTACAAAGAGCAAAGCCGTGGTGAGTTTAGGAATCTAGCAAAAGATGAGGGGATTAGAGCCAAGATTGAGGAGATCAGAGAGGTAATAAGGAGATGTCAATGACAAAAAAACAGGAGCTATTGCGCAAAAAGCTCTTAAGCAAGATACACATGCACACAAAGCATAAAGAGATAGCTAACGCTTGTGCTTGGAGCGGGCTACTCTTATGCGATTTGTCAAAAGACAAACTGGCAAATACTTTCTAAACCTTGAGTTACTCACACAAAAATAGGCTAGCAAGGTGATTATTGGGCTTAAGGCGATTCTGCGAGGAAAGGGCAAAGATGCTCTGTCCTAAATGTGCCAAAAAGACCATTGTTGTTGGCACTGTGTCTGGTGTAGTCAATCAGCGCTTTAGACAGTGCAAGGCATGTGGGCATACATTTCAAACAATAGAGGCGGTGAGATTTGATGACTACTGGAGATGGTATGCGAAATATACTCTAGAGGATAATCAAAGAATCATGCTAGGCAAGGAGAGTGCAAGTGATAACTAGACGACTAAGTCGTCTCCTAAAAGCAAAAATAGAGCAGAAAAAGAGCCTAGAGGAGCTAATCGAGCAGTATAAACAGGAGGTGGCAGATTTTCGATTCTCATCTCTATCTCAGTTTATAGATGAGCTACTCATATTTTTAGAAAGATATGATAGAAGAATAAGTAGAGAAGAGGTATTAAGGCTATTTACACCCGAGATAGAAGAGGCAATGCTAAAAGTAGCCATAACCATACCACTAATAGCCGAAAAAATACGCGAAAGAAGCTCTTTAATGCCACATTTGGCACGAGCGATATAAAAGCCATAAAGGCTTTAAAGGAGCGTATGATGTGGGTTGGGCGCGATTCCAAAGTGCGGACAGAGGAGAAGCTAAAGGCTATTTTACAAGAGGTGTATGAGGGGAAATATACGCACGATGAGCTTATGAGCAAGGTTCGCGAAGAGTTTAGTGAATGGAGCGAGCTAGAGGCACACAAGCTAAAGAGTGCTATTGATTTTAACCTCCGTCAAGGTAGTAACCTAGGCGTAGCGCGAAGTGCGATAGAGCTTGATTTTACACATGTACAGGTGGTGGCAAAAATAGATGAAAAAACCACAAACATCTGCCGTAACATGCACATGCGCGTCATCCCAATAGAGCATGCAAAATCACAATATGACCTAATAGCCAATGCAAAAAACATAGGAGATGCCAAGGCTGCTAGCGATTTAGGACTCGAGCGCAAGGGCGCATGGAGCAAGAATCTACCAAAGAATATAGCGATTCCTCCATATCGCTTTGGCTGTCGGACATTTTTACGTCCTATAAGCCCACTACAGGTAAAAGAGATGAGGCTAGATGAGCTTGGGAGAGAGTATGTGATAGCAGAAAATATAGAAAATAAAATCTTGCACAAGCATTTAAAAAAGACTAAATACAAAAGCACACAAGAGCTGCTTGATGCTACACTTGGAGAAATCTCAAGAGAAGGTGTGCATGGCAAGCATGGTGATAGGCGCACTATTTTAGGTAAGAATGGTCTGTTTTTAGTACTTAGCTCTGAAGGAAGAAATTACCGCATATCCACCTGATATGGGTGGCTTTCAGCACTACGAGAAGAATACAAACTACACATACTTTGACAAAGTTGAGCATTCATTTAGCTTGATACAAAGGATTGAAAAATGGCTAGGACTATAAAGATTGAGACATTGGGTGTTGGTAATGGCACATGGGAGATGGAGGGGGAATTTAGAGAGTGGGGTTCGCCCGAGATTCAAGAAGGATTTAAAATTAAGCCATCGATTGGGGTGTTTCAAATCGTCAATAGCAGAATAGAATACCTCATGAACTACGCAGTCCTAGAACACATGATAGAAGATGCCAAAGAAGACCCGTTGTTTCAAGAGGTGTGCGAATTTGTATGCCCACAATACGATGGTCGATTTATTGGGACATGGGTTGATGCGCTTATATATATTGACAAAATCACAGACAAGGAAGCTAAAGGCATTCATCCTTATAAAGCGCAATCAAAGGAGTAGAGGTGATTAAGAATCCAAACATACAAAGAGGCAAGCTATGAAGCCTATCCTAAGCACGCTTGCTAGCGAAGTAGCCAAAGCAGCGCACGATAGCGCGCCGATAAAAAGCTTAGAGCTTAGAGCAAGCATTGGAATCTTAAGTGTAAGTGATAGCCAAGCGGTTGTCGGGCATAAATTTAACGATAAAATCACAGTCAATTCTAAAGGTGACAAGACAATCTATCCGCTGTTTGTCCATGAGGGGACGAGTGCTTATGAGATGGTGCCAAAGAGCAAGAAAGCCCTTAGCTTTGAAGGGGCGAAGCACCCGCTAAAGCACGTCAAGCACCCTGGTATAAAGGCAAATCCATACTTTGAGAGTGCACTATCTTCTGTGCGAGTAAAACGCGCACTAAAGCAAGATGAGCTAAACGCAAAGAATCGTAGCGTAATAGGACAGTAGCATGATTTTAAACCTTGGTGGATTTAGTTTTATGATAGTCGATGGCTTAAATCTTGAAAGTGAATTTGGGATTAATAAAAGTGAGGTGGTGCAAAACCACGCGCTACTTTTCCGCGCAAATCTAGGTGGTGAGAGCGTGAATTTAGAAGCACACACGCTCCCACTGCACGGTGATAAGCAGAGCGCGCTAAAAGCTCTATATGAGCTAGCGCAAAAGGGCGAGAGCTACACATTAGTTAGTGGCTATGGTCGCTACTTTGGGAGATTTGCAATCGCCAAAATATCCGAGAAACAGGAGATCTTTACAAATGATGGGCGATTCTTCAAGCAGAGCTTTAGCCTGGAGTTGATTAGGGATTATGAAGTATAAAAAGGCGAGGCGATAATAGTAGAAACATACATTGCAAAAGCTAACGAGCGTATGGAAGCTGAAAGCAGGTAATGATTTCTTGATCTTTTTTAGTCTCTAAAATTTGGCACCCCAAGCTCTAGCGAGGCTTATTGCGCAGAGCTAGATTCTTGTTAGAGGGAAATTTCTTTAATATCTGCTATTTTTAAAAATGCTCTATAAATTAGCGCGATTAGAGTTTGTCTGTTTGTTTTGAGCACGATATTATCGCTGTTTACCAGCACATTTTCAAAGAAATTTTCTAGAGGTTTTTGAAGCGTAAGAAGCGCTGAAAGCTCATCGTGTACGCTACTAAACTCATGTGCACTGATGCGTGAAAACTCTTCAAATAGTGCTATTTCAGACGCATCGCTTAGCAGATCTTCGCGCAGGCTAAGCGTGCCTAAATCTACACCCTTAATTATGTTTGCCACCCGTTTAAAGATTGTGCTTAGAGCCCTACCATCACTTGAGTTAAGGAGCGCGTTTAAAGCCTTGACCTTTTCACCAAGCAGCAGTAAGTCGCACTCACCTCCTGCGACTACTGCACGAATAAAGGACGCGTTAGTCTCCAAAATAGCCTCGGCGCGCTCCACTATAAATGTCTCAAGCAAAGCAGTGTCAAACTCCCTATACAGTGGAGCTATCGCCTGTAAAATCTTCCCAAGATCAAACGGAATATGATGCGCAAACACTATTCTAAGCAGACCATTTGCCGCACGCCTAAGTGAAAATGGGTCTTTTGAACCACTAGGAATCTTGCCAATGCTAAAAAGCCCCATGAGATTATCAAGGCGATAGCTAAGCGCAAGAATCGAAGAGAATAGATTCTTTGGCAGTTCGCTATCTTCACCATTTGGTAGATATTGTTCTCGCATTGCATTACACAGGAGCTCATCTTTAGCACTCGCCTTTGCCAAATAGTAGCCTATGATGCCCTGAAGCTCAGTAAATTCATATACAGTCTCGCTCATTAGGTCAGCCTTTGCTATTGCTGCACTCTGCGAGATTAGCACGCGGAGAGAATCGACACTCTTCCCGCTCTCATTCGCCACTCTTTTGGCATAAATATCAAATAAAATCAGTGCGATTTTCTGCTCTCGTTCACTCTTTTGTACCATATTCCCAAGTCCTTCGACAAAGGTAACCTCAGCTAGCCTAGAGGAATCTAGCCCATTTTTTAGGTCATTTTGATAGAAAAACAGCGCATCAGAGAGCCGCGCGCGTAGGACTTTTTCGTTCCCATGGATTATTAGATTTTTATTTTCACTACGTGCGTTACTTACGACGATGAAGCCATTATGAAGCGATTCTTTATCATAGGTGGCGAAATAGCGCTGATTCTCCTTCATGGATGTAATGATGACCTCTGGTGGAAGCTGCAAAAAGTGTCCAGAGAAGCTACCAAAAAGCGCGCTGGGATACTCCGTAATTGCCACAACCTCATCAAGCAGTGCCTCATCAATCTCCACAATAATCCCCTTGCACTCCTCGATCTCTCTAATCTCGCGAAGAATCTTCTCTCGTCGCTCATCTTGTTTTAGGATTACACCGCCATTTTTTAACACTTCAAAAAAGTCAGAAATGCTCTCATAGTCTACAGCCTTAAATGTCTCTTGGCGATGAATATGCGTATTTTTCGCACTTTTTACACCAAAAATCTCAGCCTCAATTAGCCTATCCCCATGGAGTATTCCAAGCCAACGAACTGGGCGTATAAAACTCTCTTTTAGGCTACCCCATCGCATGCTTTTGCCAAAGTTGAGTGAGTTTATGAACTCTAAGACAGCCTGCGGAAGCAGTGTGGCTGTAGATTCTCCATTTAGTGTACGCGAGAAATATAGCACCTCCTTGCCATCTTTGTTTGAACGCGCAAGCTCACCAACACTAACGCCACACTTTTGCGCAAAGCTCTCAGCCGCCTTTGTGGCTATGCCATCTTTAAAGGCGATCTCTAGTGGCGGGCCAAATAGATTCTCTTCGATACTTTGCTGAGAAAGTGGCATACTTTGGGAAAACAAGACTATTCTTCGTGGTGTGAAGTAAAGCTCAAAATCTGCATTTAAGCGATACTTTTGAAGTATAGATTCCCATTTTTGTAAAATATTTGGTAACTCTTTTAGGAATGGAAGTGCGGGAAGCTCCTCGACACCGATTTCAATTAGTAGTGCTTTGGACATGAAAAACCTTTATGCAATAACGTTTTGTGCGAGATTTTAGCCAAGCTGTTGTTAAAAAGAGTTTTGAGGATTTCATGATAAACTACAAATAAAATAGTGGCAAAAAAGGGGCGTGGAATCAATGCTAGCAGGGCTTTTGGGTGCGATATTTTTATCCACTGTTTCGCTTTTTGCTCTTCCACAAGAGTTTGGCGAAAATAAATGCGTAAACGATCCAGCTCACTTTTCCGCACGTCAAAAATCAGTTCTTTTAAAAGCTTATGAATATGGGAATCCATACGAGCTAGGATATACGCTCGCGGCTATTGCATGGAAGGAATCGTGCGCTGGTGAATATCGCATGAACTTCCAAGATCCAAGCGCGGGAATCTACCACGCCTACCTGCCTGGAATCATAAAAAAATATCCCTCGCTCAAGCAAAATGGCTTCACACAAAATGTTATAGGCTCGATGCTCGTTAAAGATGATGCATTTGCTGCACGTGAGGCGATAAGCGAACTCAAGTATTGGGAAAAGATACATAAAGGTAACTGGGAAAAGATGATAAAGTCTTACAATAAGGGCTTTAGCTGGCAAAGAGATGAAAATGCAAATCGTCTAGCCACCGCCTACTATCTTGATGTAAAGTCGCGAATGCAGAAGCTCCAAGTCTATCTACCACGCCTAAAACTGGAGAAATTTAACCCAAATAGCAAGTCAAAAATATATCTGCCAATATACGAAAAGCAACCAACGCTCACTCCGCCAAAATTCCCTACAAGAATCGCACCAAGTGAGAAGAATCAAGAATCAAAAAGTGCACCAACGACATTTAAGCAATCACCAAATGCCAAAGAGTATGGCACTACACGTGTATATGTAAAGGACAATGGGAAGGTGGGTGAATTTGAGATTCTTCCAGACAAATAAAGGGTTTTAATGGATATAACAAAACTTAGGATTCTCTATGTCGAAGATGATGCGCTTATCCGTGAGGCGACGCGGATAATTTTAGAGCGATTCGCGACTGTATTTAGCGCGCAAGATGGCGAGCAAGCACTTGAGCTTTATACAGAAAAACAGCCAAATATCGTCATCACTGATATATGTATGCCTGTGATGGACGGACTAGCAATGGCGCGCAAGATAAGGGAATACGACCCGTATTTGCCGATAATTTTTGTAAGTGCGAACAACGATACTGAACAGCTACTAGAAGCGATAGATTTGGGTGCTGATGCATTTTTGGTGAAGCCATTTTCCCTGCAAAAACTGCGCGATATTTTGAAAAAATTTGGACGACACATAATCGAGCAAGAGGAAAACAAAAAGACACAACGCCTTCTAGAGGAGTACAAAAAAGCAGTCGATGTGAGTGCGATTCTTAGCGTTTCTGACTTGGATGGGAATATCACCTTTGCAAATGATAAGCTATGTGAAATCACTGGCTATACAAATAAAGAGCTACTAGGCAAGCCGCACTCGATTCTTCGCCATCCTGAGACGCCAAGCGAGGTTTTTGCTGATATGTGGCAAACAATCTTGGCTGGCAAAATATGGAAAGGACTTATCAAGAATCTAAAGAAAAATGGAGAAACCTACTATGTGGATACAACCGTTGTGCCGATTCTTGACGAGGATAATCATATTGCCCATTTCCTAGGAATCCGCCACGAGATCACGTCGATAATCCAAGCGCAAAATAGTCTAAAAGTCGCACTAGAGCGAGCAGAGGAGGCTGATAGAGTAAAGAGCGTCTTTTTGGCTAATATGAGTCATGAGATGCGCACTCCATTAAATGGAATTATTGGCTTTAGTAAATTGCTTTTAGAGGAGAATCTAACTCCAACGCAGCGCGAATATATTGAGATAATCGACAAAAGTGGCGAACACTTACTGGGAATTATTAACGATATTCTCGATTTATCAAAAATAGAGAGTGGGAAATTCACCATCGAGAAACTGCCTATGTACTTGGAATCCGAGCTCAAAACAGTTGTTGATTTCTGCGATGTTAAGGCAAAAGAGAAAGGTGTATCTCTAAACTGCAAGATTGAATCGTTGCGCTCACTTGCCGTGGAGGGCGATGCGATGAGGCTTAAGCAGGTGCTGGCAAACCTGCTAAATAATGCCATAAAGTTTACACCAACTGGTGGGTGCGTAACCCTATGTGCAGAGGCTAGCAGTGTAGGAAGCAATGAGATAGAGGTTGCTTTTAGTGTCATTGACACTGGCATAGGTATAGCCCCACATAATTTAGCGAAGATTTTCCAACCATTTGAGCAAGCAGAATCTAGCACTGCACGAAACTACGGTGGCACCGGACTGGGGCTATCTATATCTTTGGAGCTTGTGAGAATTATGGGTGGCGAGATGAGCTGTAAGAGTGTTGAGGGCAAAGGGAGTGAGTTTAGCTTTACGTTACGATTCCCTCGTTCTAGCTTTGATGAAGATTCTTGTTATTTGCTACCTAGCGAGCCGAGATTTTACGGGCGCGTATTAGTGGCTGAGGATAATTTCACAAATCAGCGACTCATTAAGATTATGCTTGAGAAAATGGGACTAATGGTAACTATAGCAAACAATGGTGCGGAGGCACTTAGCGTGTATCAAAGCGGTGAATTTGACATTGTTCTTTTGGATATCCAAATGCCTGTCATGGACGGAAATACTGCACAAAAGCGATTAAGAGAGATACAAACAGAAAGCGGACGGGCGATTCCTATTGTAGTTCTTAGCGCAAACGCGATGGCAAACGACAGAGCGAAGTATCTAAGTGATGGATTTGATGCTTGTCTTGCAAAGCCGCTTATAAAAACTGAGCTAATAAAGGTACTCTCGACCTATCTGGAGCTCTCGATAGAAGAATCTAGCAACACGCCAAAGTCAGCCACCGCCGCATCTAGTGTGCCACAGAGTGCTAGTGCGCGCAGGGCGAGAATGTCAGAGTTGCTTGGGCTTGATGAGGAGAGTTTTATTGAGCTTGAAAGTGACTTTTTGGAATATACTGGCAAGGATATGGAGAGCATTATAGATTCTCTTAAGGCTGGTGAGCATGTCAGCTTTGAGCGCGCGCATGCACTAAAAGGTGCGTCGCTAAACATGGGCTTTGATTCACTAGCTGGAATCTTGTGCAAAATAGAGCAATCAGCGCGCAACAATGAGCCATTAGAGGATAATATTGGAGATACGCTGGCGCATGCATGGGAACAAGCAAAAATGGAGGTAATGCAATGATAATAAGGGCACTAGTCGCCGATGATAGTCCTATAATGAGGAAAATCGTCCGTACAAATCTAGAAAAGATAAACGTAAAGCTAATAAAAGAGGCGAAAGATGGCGAAGAGACGCTAGCTGCACTAAAGCCAAATGATGTGAATTTGCTATTTTTGGATTTAAATATGCCCGAGCCAAACGGTTGGGATATTTTGGATCGCCTCTACAAGACCGGCAAAACCGATGAAATATCAGTGATTATCATCTCAAACGAAATGGGTGAAGAGGCGCGTAATAGCTTACAGAGACTTGGCGTAAGTGGCTTTATCCCCAAGCCATTTAATATTCATGTTTTTCAAGATGTAGTGACACCAATTGTCAGCATGATACAAAATGAGGAGAAGCGCGAGAAGTTTTTCAACGCACAGCGCGAAGAGGAGCTAATGGCACTCTTTGGCGAGTCCACGCCTAACTTATCCATAAGTGAAGGCTATTTGTGTTTTGAGTTTAGTGATAGCATCGTGAGGATCGACAAAAAAGATCTGGTTAAAATCGCAATTTTAGAGCGCAAAGTAGAGCAAGTTTAATTGTACTTTTAGAGTTAGATTCTTTATACACTAATGCGAGTGTGTTATCCTCTCGCACCAGCGCGCACTCCAGCCTACTAAAATGAGCATATAAAACGTCATCTTCATCGAGTGGTATTCTGTGCTAAAAAGCTCATAAGATAGAGACATCAATATGACGCTAGCAATCAGTAGCAATAGATTAAAACTCTCATAAAAGCCAAAAAACTTGCGCTTTCTCGCCCATAAAAGAAGAATCATCGCTAATCCTAACCATAAGATTCCCAACTCCAAGTATCCAATGATTGAATCTTTTATAATTGGTTGGATACTTAGCATAAAAATCGTGCAAATAGCGATATTTGGCGAGGGGCGAAGTGCGTGGAAGTATCGCCCGAGAGAATCGCTGCGATCAAACTCCATCTCTCGCAGCCAAACTATGAGTGGCAAAAATACGAATGCACCAAAAAATAGAACGTTTAGCAAATGCAAAATTATATTTATCGAAACACCGCTTAGCTCTTCTATTTTAACGAGAATCGAACCACCATAAGCGGAGTCCAGCGCGATAAGTGCGGCAAAAAAGAGGCTCGTAAGCCACATAGAGAGTTTGTATTTTATCGGAAGTGTGCGGGACTTTTTTCTAAAAAATATAAAAAATAGTGAGAGTAGCAGCCCTGAAATTGTCAATATGTCAAAGATTAGTGCATAAATTCCTTGTTCACTATTGACAAGTGCAAAAAGTTGTGAGAAGCTATGTGTGTAGTGTGATAGTCCAACGATAAGTAGCGTGAAGATGGCGAATAAAAAAAAGAGAGATGAAAATAGTAGTTCAGTTGTTTCTATGCGCTTCATGCTGCTCCTTTAGTTAAAATTTTTCAAAAAGTAGCCGTCTATCCCCTCAGCAATGCCGTATGCAAGGCTCTTTTGATAATTTGCTTGTGAGAGTTTTTTGCCCTCTTCTGGGTGTGTAATATATCCTAGTTCAAGTAATACAGATGGCATTAGCGCACCAGCTAGCACCCAAAATGGACCCTCACGCACGCCACCATCTACAACACCACTAAAACTTCCATGAAGTGCGTTTAGTATACCTGCTTGAATATCTATAGCTAGGCGGTTTGAGGCAAGTAGTCGCTGTGAATTTAGCGCATTTAGAAATGATTGTCGCGAGAAATAGTTCATCTCTTCTATTTCGTCTTTATTCTCAAGTGCGGCAGCATTTTTGGCGCGTTCACTTCGCGCCGTGGAGAGAAAGTAGCTCTCTATCCCCTGCATTTTTGCTACTTTATCTTTTGGGACGGCATTTGCGTGAATTGAGATAAAAAGGTCAGCGTCTTTGTCGTTGGCAAATTTTGTACGATTGCGAAGTGTTATAAAAACATCTGTTGTGCGCGTCAAAAATACATTGTATCCGCGCTCTTTTAGCTCCTCAGCGAGATATTTGGATACTTTTAGCACCACATCTTTTTCACATACTTTCCCTGCGCCAATAGCACCACAATCCTTCCCTCCATGCCCTGGGTCAAGGACGATTCTCTTGCCTGTGCCTATGGTGCTTATGGTTTTGTGCGACTGTTTTGTACTTGCTTGAGGCTTAGTTTCTTTTTTATTGGTAGTAGACTTAGATTTTTCGTTTTTACTCGTCGATTCTGTTACTGACTGGCTTTTTTCTGTATCTACATTGCCAAAAAGAGAAGCAATTATCGTGTTTCCACTACTTTTGCTGTCATCTGTACCACTTACTTTTATAGTGGCTATATTTTTTATTACTGAGAGAGTGCTTTTTAGTTCTTGATTTGAGCTTAGGACAATTCTCACTTTTGCTGGGTCATTTTGTGCAATTCTTAGCTTTATATTGTCTAGCTCTGTTGGTAGATTCTTAGTCGCAAGAATTGCACTTATGTCATATACATCGCGAAATCCACCACCGTTGTTTAGTGTGAAATGCTTGAAATTTGTAGCTGGTAGCGCGTTATCAAATCTAAGCTCAAGTTCACCGCCAT
Organism: Wolinella sp.; assembly: GCA_052170135.1. Classification (GTDB taxonomy): domain Bacteria; phylum Campylobacterota; class Campylobacteria; order Campylobacterales; family Helicobacteraceae; genus Wolinella. Next base: position 124,250 of record JBQNBC010000004.1, on the reverse strand, counting down.
TTATCGAAATTTCAGTGATCCTTGGCATACTAGCAAGCAGTGATGTGGCAAAAAATAGCCACAAGAATGCAAGGATTCTAACCCCGCACGAGCTCATCAAACAGTTCTCTCACATGGATGATCTTATCTATTTTATAGCCATTGGAGCCAGTGAAGTAGAGTCCATTACGGAGATTCCCTAGGAATCCATCACTTAGGCGATCGGCGATGCAATAGCCTACTGCTTTTGCCTCTTCACCTCTCTTGCATGGTGCGACACAGTTGCTTATACATCGCACTTTTGGCGCATCTCCATCTTTTAGTCGCTCCATAACTCCAGTCATAACTGCACGTGCAGGGTAGCCAACGGGTGATTTTACTAGCTTGATTTCATCTTGTGTAATTCTTGGCATTATCTCATGATACGCTTTTGCATCGCACTCGTGCACTCCTAGGAAACGCGTCCCCATCTGTACGCCAGATGCGCCAAGAGCCATAAATTTATCAATATCAGCCCTATCCCAAATTCCTCCAGCGGCTAGCAACGGCATACTGCCCCAGTTTTTCGCCTCTTCTACTACTTCTGGTAGTACCGCTTCTAGCTGATACTCTGGCTTAAAGCAGTCCTCGTATGATACGCCCTGATGCCCTCCAGATAGAGGCCCTTCGACAACAACAGCATCTGGCATCCTTTTATATCGACCCTCCCATCGCTTGCAAAGAATCCTGAGAGCTTTCGCTGATGATACTATGGGTATGAGTGCGACATCTGGGAAGTTTGAAGTAAACTCTGGCATATTTGTAGGTAATCCAGCCCCGGTAATAATCATATTTGCACCCGCCTCGCATGCATCGCGCACTACGCGCCCATAGTCATTGATTGCATAGAGGACATTCGCGCCAAGCGGGGCATCACCACAGATTTCACGTGCTTTTTTGAAAATTTCATTTAGTGCATTTTTGGAATAGAAATTTGCTACCTCAAGCGGGCGAGATGCTACTAGTTTTTCTACAAATTCAAAAGCTTTGTAATAGCCAGTCCCGACGGTACTAACAATGCCTAATCCGCCCTCTTTTGATACATTGCCGGCTAATTCATCCCAGCTAATGCCAACGCCCATTCCACCCTGCACGATAGGGAATGGAATCGTATATTTTCCAATTTTAAGATGTGGCAGTGTAGTCGATCGCTCATTCATGATTACCTCGATTCTTAATTTACCAGCAGGCGTAAAAATTTCCTCTTACCGACCTGAATTATATATTCGCCACTTGTGAGATGTAGATTTATATCGCTGATTTTTTCTTGATTTACACGGACTGCACCTGATTCTATATCTCGGCGCGCTTGCGAAGTAGAGGGCACTATACCGCCATCTACCATTGCCTTGCATATCCAAGTCTCGCCCGAAGTATTAAACTCTGGTATCTCGCTAGGAATATCGCCACGTGCAAAAACCTTATCAAACTCATCTTTTGCTGCGTTTGCCGCGCTAGTTCCATGATAGCGAGCAGTGATCTCTAGGGCTAGATTCTCTTTGACTTTTTTGGGATGTGCTACGCCACTATTCACATCTTTTTTTAGTTGTTCGATTTCACTTAAGCTCTTATCACTCAAAAGCTCATAATATCGCCACATCATAGTATCTGATATGCTGAGAATCTTAGCATACATCGAGTTTGGCTCTTCGGTGACGCCTACGTAGTTACCAAGACTCTTGCTCATCTTTTGGACGCCATCAAGTCCTTCTAAGATAGGCATCATTAGTACTGATTGCTCTTTATTGAGTCCATAGCTACGCTGTAGGTGGCGCCCCATCAAGAGATTGAATTTCTGGTCTGTACCACCAAACTCAATGTCTGACTTTAGCGCGACAGAATCGTACCCTTGCAGAAGTGGATAGATAAACTCAACAATGCTAATTGGCGACTGCGCTTTGTATCGCTTCTCAAAATCATCGCGTTCAAGCATGCGCGCAACGGAGAATTTTGCCGTCAGTTCAATCATCCCGGCTGTACCTAGCTTTTCTAACCACTCTGAATTAAAGCGAATCACTGTTCTGCTTGGATCGAGAATCTTAAACACTTGCTCTTCATAGCTCTTTGCATTTTTCATTACTTGTTCGCGAGTTAGAGGCTTGCGCGTCTCACTTTTACCAGATGGATCACCTATCATAGCAGTATAGTCGCCTATTAGAAATGTAACTACCGCACCATATTTTTGCAACACCGCCATTTTTTGTATTATCACAGTGTGCCCCAAGTGAAGATCTGGTGCTGTCGGGTCAAAGCCCGTCTTTAATTGAAAGCTCTCACCACTCCTAAAATAACGCTCAACCAAGCCCTGAATGTAGCCAAGCCCTATTATCTCACTCGCACCCCTAGTTATTTCGCGCATAGCCTCTTCTACTTTCAGTGATATATCAGATTCCATCTTACTCCCTTTAATTACCGCTATAAGCATCTTTATGGCTGTATAAATCGATGATTCTAAAGCGTTGCGATAGGATATTTCGTAGCAACTTCGCATCTTTTATATGGCTTTCGATTTGTAGCTCGCAGTGTGATGTGTAGCTACTTTTTTGGCTACCAAGCTCCACGCCTAACACGTTTATATCGTTTTTGGCTAAAAACTGCAAGAAGCTAGCCAAAACACCCTTTTGATTCTCTAGCGCGACTATAACTTGATATGAGGCCATTTTATCCTTGACCCATTCGACATAGACCATCTTTGCACCTTTGTCGATTTCACCTTGTGCACGCTCGCATAGCTTGTGATGGACAAACGCCTTTGAACCACTCTTTAATGCGATAATCTCATCGCCGTATTTTGGATGACAACAGTAGTCAAAGAGTGCCTCGCTTATATTATAGTTTGAGTGCACGGCGAGATTATCAAAATCAAACTCCTTAAACTTCAGAATCTTGATTTTGATTCTACTTAGAAGCCCACTGTCTTTGCGCGTACTATTATTGATGCGCCCTTTTAGTTCTTTTAGATAGCTTAAGTCCGTACAGGCTCTATGCACCGAAGAATCGAGATTTGCATCCTTTATAAATACAAGAATCTCCTCCGCGCTCTTGCCAAAAATAGTCGCTAAAATATTTATCGCGCTCTTTCGTTCAATCTCGCGCAATTTCATAGCAGAATTTACGCGAATCTGATTCTTTGCACGCGAAGTCTTTACTGCATCAACCCATGATGCGCGCACGATAGGCTCTTTTGAGGTTACGATTCTTACTATGTCGCCACTTTTTAGCACAGTCAGCAGGGATACTCGCTGATTATTTACATATACCTCTTTCGCGCGGTTGCCTACCTCTGAATGCACAGCATATGCAAAGTCAAGCGCAACCGCACCAGAGGGCAACATATATGTATCCCCAAGCGGCGAAAACACCGTGATATCCTCGCGGTATAGGTCATTCTTAACAAGCTCGTAAAACTCCTCAATAGTATTGTTTTGAAACTGTAGATCAGATAACCAACTAAGCGAAGGCGTGATACCCCCAGTTTTGTATTTCCAGTGTGCAGCAACACCATATTCGGCACTTTTGTGCATGTCTTCTGTGCGCACTTGCACTTCAAAGATAGATGAATCATCAAAAAGTGTAGTGTGAATAGTCTGGTATCCATTCTCCTTTGGTAGCGCGATATAGTCCTTAAAACGCGATACGATTGGCTTTAGTTCCAAGTGAAGAATCCCGAGTACTTTATAGCAATCAAGTGGCTCTTTGACGATAATACGAATCGCAAGTAGATCAAGCACCTCTTCGATTGAGATTCCCTTGCGTTGCATTTTTAGATAGATTGAGTAGTGGCGTTTGATACGACTTGAGATTGAAAAATTGCTATCCGGGATTCCTTCTCTCATTAGTAGATGCTTGATTTTATCGATAAACGTGTGTAGTTTTAACTGGATTGCTTGGCGATTTTGGCTGAAGTAGTCATCTATCTTGCGATACTCATCTGGAAAAATGTAATGAAAACTCATATCCTCTAACTCATTTTTCATGGAGGATATCCCGAGTCTATGCGCAATGGGAGCATAGACTACAAGCGTCTCTTCGGAGATTCTTATCCGCTTTTTTTCTGGCAGGGCGTCTAATGTCAGCATGTTATGCGAGCGATCACATAGCTTAATAACAAGCGCTCGAATGTCCTTAATGGATGCGACTAGCATTTTTCTAAAGCTCATCGCTGCTATCACAAGTTTTTGATTTGATGTGGCTGGTGGCAGCTCCTCCTCACGAATCTCGACTATCTTTGTTAGGCTGTCGACAAGCGAGGCGACATCTTCGCCAAAGATTCTGCTTACGTCTTCGAGGCTAAAATTTGTATCCTCTACTACATCATGCAAAAGCGCGGCACATATCATTGCCTCATCTCCACCATAGTATGCGACAATGCACGACACAAGAATCGGGTGGACTACGTAGGGCTCACCACTTTTACGCTTTTGACCCTCGTGCGCTTCAAATGCAAACTCTATGGCGCGATCTATTGATGGCGTAACGGTAGCGAGTGTATAGAGTAGTTCAGTGGCTTTTGCTGGGGTAGTTATACTGGCAACACGATCAAAAAACTCCAAAACAACCCCCCCCAGTGTGAAATCTAAATTACAACTGCTCGATTTGTGCTAGCTCGATTTTACCCTCGGCAATCTCTAGCATGGCAATATCAGCTAGTTTATGTCGTTTTACATCCATGTTTACTAGTGGCTTCGCGCCCTTTCCCAGCTCGTCGATTCTTGAAAATAGTATATTTGAAAGTAGATATCTGTCATTTTTCACGCGGCTAAGTGCTTTAAAAGCGATCTCTTCTATTCTTTGCATTGTCTATTCCTTTTGTTGTATATTTTAGATTCTTATAGTTGTCCAACTATGGAACATAGCGATGTGTTGCCTCTGATTATTTCTAGCAAATTCCCACTCTTAAACATGTTGCAAACCACTATTGGTAATTTATTATCCTTTGCAAGTGCAATAGCTGTATCGTCCATAACTTTGATATGGTCGTCAAGTGCACGTTCATAGCTTAGTGTATCCAGCTTTTTCGCATCGCTAAACTTATTTGGGTCTTTGTCGTATACGCCATCAACTTTTGTCGCCTTAATAATCATGCTAGCACCAATCTCAATAGCCCTAAGCGTTGCTGCAGTATCTGTGGTAAAAAATGGATTCCCTGTGCCTGCACCAAAAATGACAACCCGTCCCTTTTCGAGATGTCGGATCGCACGCCGATAGATATAGCTCTCGCAAATCTCTTTTAGCTCTATCGCACTTTGGACGCGCACATCAAGTCCTGCGTGCTCTAGTGCCTCTTGCATTGCCACGGCGTTTATTACTGTAGCTAGCATACCCATGTAATCGCCACTTGTTCTGCGGATTACACCATCTTTTGCTGCACTTACACCACGGATGATATTCCCACCACCTATAACGATTCCTACTTCTATGCCATTTTCTGACAGGGATCTGATCTCCCCGGCTATATATTCCAAAATCTTTGTATCGATTCCAAAGCCATTATCACCAGCTAGTGCCTCACCAGAAAATTTCACTAGCACACGTCTTTGCTTATTATGCACGTGGTTACCTTTATAGAAAATTTGCCGATTCTACAAAAAGATACTTTAAAAAACTGCCCTAGGACAGTCCACGCTCTTGCAATTCATCTCTTAGAACTCTCTTTAAAACCTTACCAGTTGCATTTTTGGGTAGCTCATGCCGTTCATATATATATTTTGGTATCTTAAAGTTAGCCAAGTGGCGTTTTAGGTAGTTTTTTATCTCGATTTCATTGTGCATTGCCGCGTCATCTTCGTTGTCATACTCGACAAAAGCAACTGGAGTCTCATCAAGAATCTCATCTCTATATCCCACGACCGCGCACGCTTTTATCTGTGAGAATCCATTTAAAATAACCTCTTCAATCTCGCGAGGATAGATATTGATTCCTTTTGAAATGATGAGGTCTTTTTTACGGTCAGAGATATAGATAAAGCCATCCTCGTCCATGTAGCCGATATACCCAGTGAGCAACCAGCCATTTATGATCGTATTTTGTGTTGCTTCTTCGTGGTTAAGATAGCCCTTCATTACACAACCACCCTTGACGATGATTTCACCCTTTTCTCCGCGAGGCACCTCAATTAATTCTTTGTTGACTATTTTTACCTCATACCCAGGTAATGGCGTCCCAACTGATGAGGCACATTGCTTTTCTAGTTTATTTACAGCGACAATTGGCGAGCATTCGCTAAGTCCATACCCCTCAATCATAACTGCGCGCTTAAATTTCTCTTTGTACCGTTGAAGAATCGTATCACTAAGAGCCGATGCGCCAGAGACAAAAATTCTAATTGAATTAAACCACATAAAATACCATGGCAACTTTGCACGAATGAGTGCGTTATAGACATCTGGCACACCGATAAATATGCTCACTCGTTTTAATAGAACTTGTTTTAGTATATTGCTAAAAGGCATCAGCTGTTTGATAATAACAAGCGTGCAGGCGCTATACATTGGAAGGAGAATCGTAGTGGTCAATGTAAAGACGTGAAACATCGGTAAATAAACGATAAACCTATCATTTTGTCTCACTTTTATATGTGTGCTTACGGCTTGCAGGTTTGAAATGAAGTTGTTATGTGTTAGCATCGCTCCCTTTGGGAATCCAGTCGTTCCAGATGTGTAGATTATCGCAGCGATATTCTCATCGCCACTAGCCCATTCTGTATCTAAGATTCCGTTGTACGGGATTGAGCTATATGAGATATTTTGTTCATCATAGAGTATATCCGCATCATGCCAAACTATTTTTTTGAGCCCTGCAGTATATAGCAACCACTGTGTTTCTTTGAAAAATTTACCACTCACAAATGCCAAAGATGCGCCACTATCTTTGATGACATATTGCATCTCATCACTCTTTAGCATTGTGTTTATCGGCACCAATATCGCTCCTGTGCGAAACACTCCAAAGATCGTTGCAACATACTCCCATGAGTTTGCCATGATTACCGCGACACAATCCCCTTTGCCGATTCCCTCTTTTGTCAAAAATGATGCGATTCTGTCGCTCTCCTTTAAAAGATCACGAAAACTAATCTTTTTATCATCGACAAACAGAGCCGTTTTAAATGGGTACTTGTGTGCACTGCTTGATAAAAATGAGTAGATATTGTCCATGATATTAGGTGCTCCTTGAGATTAATAGCGATATGTGTAGCCGAGTGTGACCAGGTGGGCTTGCGTATTGCTAAAGCTTCCAATGGATGCGTTCCTATTGTTTTTGTCACTTAGTAGAAATGCCATGCCAAGCTCAGATTCTTGGCTTATGCGATAGCGCGCGCCAAATGAGTAGATTTTTGCGTAGGAATCAGGTAGCTCTAAATCCACACTCTTGTCTGGGATTGGATTCTCATCTATCGCAAATCCAGCCATAAACTTCCATGTCCTATTTGGAAAGTATGAAATCCCAAATCTAAATGCATCTGTATCTTTCCAATCCTTAATCTTTGGCGCATCAAGCGCACGAAGAATTGGATTTGATGTCATCGAATTTTCATACTTAAAGTCAAGCGACTTGTATGCTGACCAATATGTTTTATCCCATGTCGCTTCAAAGAGAAAATCCTCCCATTTTTGCGCAAATGCAACTGCAAGTGTAGCAGGCAGAGGAACTTTCACCGCAACTTTTGATTCTATATTTCCATACGGCGTGCGTATACCAGCATCTCCACTGACTGTGAGATTAACCTTTGATCGATACGTAAGGGCTAGCGTGCTATTTTCATTTGGCTTGTACGAGAGTGCGAGATTGTAGCCAGAATCTATCGTGTCGCCTTTAAGCTCTTGAAAAGATCTTTGTGCGACTAGATCATTTTTTACCAATCCTTTTGTGTAAATGCCACGCACGCCAGCACCAATAGCTAAGGAATCGGAAACACGATAAGCTACAGATGGATTTAGCTCAAAGACCTCAAGCGTAAACTCATTTGAGCGCATTTTGCCTATTGTGCCATCTTCCCAGCGTTTTGAGAGGCCAGCTGGAGTAACAAAAGCAAAGCCAAACCGCCAGTCGCCTTTTGATTCTCCCCTGTAGAGGAATCGTGGTGCTAGAAAGTTTTCACGCTTTGAATTTTCGCTATAGCCCCCTTTTGAGAATCGCACAGACGTGAGGTGAATATAGGTGCCAGATAGCTCTATCTCACTACCAGATGGTGATAATGCCATGTTGGCTGGGTTGTAATAGCTAGCGTCTGCACCATAGCTACCAGCGACACTCGCGCCAGAAAGCGCGGTAGAGTCGATTGATTGTTCTGGTATTTTATAGCCAGAAGCAAAAGCGGATGTCGATAGACACAAGAGATAGGCTAGTATTCTGCGCATTAAAAACCCCATGCAATAAATTTTATAAAATAAAAAGAATTTTAAAAGGCGATTATATATTTTTTATTAAATTTTCTACAAATGCCACTATTATGCCATCTTATAGCCCTTTTATAATCTCAGCCAAACTGTCAAAAACATATGCTATTTCGTCTTTTTTAATCACAAACGGTGGCATGAAATAGATAGTGTTCCCGAGTGGTCGAAGCAAGATTCCTCGCTTTAACGCCTCTCTGTGCACTCGTACTCCCACGCGCTCACTAGCAGAGAATCCATCTAATTCAAATGCCGAAATCATACCTGTACGCCTTATATTTTTTACATTTTCAAATACGCTTAGATGTCCAAGCGAGGAATCAAGCACCTCTCCAAGCTCTCTATTATTTGCCAGCACACTGCCATCCTCTAGGAGATCTAGTGTCGCATTTGCTGCGGCGCACGCAAGTGGATTGCCCGTATAACTGTGCGAGTGGAGAAAGGCTCGATTCTTCTCATATGGCGCATAAAATGCCTCATAAGTCGCATCGCTAGTAACCACGACAGATAATGGCAAATATCCCCCCGTAATACCTTTTGATAGACATAAAAAGTCTGGCACAACCCCACATGTTTCAAGTGCAAACAGACTCCCCGTGCGTCCAAATCCAGTGGCAATCTCATCAAAAATTATATCAATTCCTCGCTTTCGTGCCATTTCGCATGCGGCGCGCACATACTCGCCACTATACATGTGCATATCTCCAGCGCATTGCACGAGCGGCTCAAGGATAAAAGCACAAATTTCATCTCCATGTTGCTCTAAAATCTTTGCAAGAGAATCGAGTGCTGCTTGCGTTGATTCTTCGCTTTTATCTCTGGGAACTGGTGTTTGCAGAGTGGGAAGAAGAATCGCACCATAAGTCTCTTTATAAAGCGGCACATCACCAACTGATAGCGCACCTATCGTTTCCCCATGGTAGCTATTACTAAGCGAGAGAAATCTCCCCCGTCCATTTCCCTCTAGCTTGTGACGGTGGAAGCTCATTTTAAGCGCGACTTCAATCGCACTTGAGCCATTATCTGCGAAAAAACACTTATCCAAGCCATTTGGAAGTAACCCTACAAGCCTCTTTGAAAGACGGATAATTGGCTCATGTGAGAATCCAGCCAAAAGGACATGCTCGAGTTTTTCTAGCTGTTCAATAATTTTTTGGTTTATGTATGAATTTGAGTGTCCGAGGATATTAACCCACCAGCTACTTATACCATCGATGTATGAGTTGCCATCAAAATCATAAAGGTAGATTCCGCTTCCTCGGGCGATAGGTATAGGCGGGAAATCCTCGTGATCTTTCATTTGTGTACATGGATGCCAGAGGTAGCATAAATCCTCGACTGCTAGGCTTTTGTTGCTATTCATAGTCTGCTCCTCAATCTATTTTTAATAAGCTTTCTAGTATAATCGCGCTTTTTTGGTAGCTCCATCAGCAACGCTATTATAACCCTTAAGGCAAGCCTAATGATAAACTGGATGCAAAAACATCGAAAATACCTAGTCGTCACGATTTGGATTAGCACAATCGCATTTGTTGGTGCTGGATTTGTTGGATGGGGCGCATATAGCTTCTCCTCGTCATCTTCGTGGGTGGCCAAAGTAGGCGATACAAAAATCACACAGACAGACCTAGAACAGGAGTATTCTCGCCTCTATGATTTTTATAACAAAATAGTAGGTGGCTCCTTGGATAAAGAGCAGGCAAAAAGCCTAGGAATTGAGAAACAAGCACTTGAAAGCTTGATCTCAAAGACGCTTATGTTGAATTTTGCCGTCGATTCTGGACTGCGCGTCAGCGATGATGATGTGGCGCGCGCAGTTGTAAATATGGACGCTTTCCATGTCGATGGAAACTTTAGCGAAGAGGCATATCGTAAAGTATTGCAAGATAACAACTACAAGCCAGTAGCTTTTGAGCGCGCACTGCACGATTCTCTGCTTTTAGAAAAGCTGAGCGTGGTTCTCACTCCAAATGTAACGGAACTAGAGAGAGAATCGCTAGGGGCGGCATTTTATATTAAAGATAAGATCTCAATGAAAGTTTTGGATTCTTCTAATATCACTCCAAGCGTTACAGATGGTGAGATTGAGGCATTCTGGACTGAAAATAAAAATAGCTACATGACAGATCGTGTCTATGATATCGTCTATGCATTAACTAAGAGCAATGATATAAATGTAACTGATGAAGAGTTGCAAATTCACTACGACAGCTTTAAAAACAACTACGTTGGACTGGATGGTAGACCGCTTGAATTTGAGCTGGCGCGCACTAGGGTTGAGCGTGACTATAAAGATGCACAGGCGGAGAAGAGCGCGCTTAGGCTTTATATTGAGTTTAAGAAAGATGCCACACCGCATGGCATTTCGTATTCTCTAGCAGAATCAGACAAGAAGCTTGGCGATGAGTTGCTTTTGCGCTTGGCAGAGATTAAAGCAGGTGAGACTTTAAAACCAGTCCCATCTCCTGATGGCTACCTAACTGTTAAGTTGCTTGGCATTAAAGAGAGCGAACCGATGAGCTTTGAATCTGCAAAAGAGCTGGCAAAGAGTGATCTTTTAGCGCACAAAAAGGGCAAAATACTTGAAGAACGCGCAAAAGAGGGGCTGAAGTCATTTAGTGGCGAGGTGGTTGGTTTCTTTGGGCGAGATGATGTTGCAAAGATCATGCTCTTAGATACTGAGGAGGCGGCTGAGTTTTTAGCGCAACTATTTCAGAGCACAGAAACCAAAGGTTATGTAATGCTAGATGACAAGGCTGTTTTATATGAGATTCTTGAACAAAAGCTACCTAAAAGCGAAGAAATGATAAAAAACTTAGATTTTGTTACGAAAAATATTACTCAGATTAAAGAGCGTCTAGCAGAGAGTGCCTTTTTGGATTATCTAAGCAAGCGTTACCTTATAGTGAGGAAGCAGTAACATGGAGAAGCGCAATCAAAGTGATAAGGACGGTGGATTGAACCAGACCATACTTGGAATTGATATCGGCTCGACCAAGATTTGCGCCATCATCGCAGAGATGAAAGATGGCAAGCCACATATTATCGGCACAGGAATACACAAATCTCAAGGATTAAAAAGAGGTGCTATAAATAATATAGACCTCGCAAGTCGGGCAGTGAGAAATGCTGTGAGCGATGCCAAACGTATCGCCGGCACTATGACATCTAAAGCGATAGTTTCTATTTCTAGTGTATATGTACAAGGGGTAAACAGCTCTGGAATTATAAATGTTCCGCAGAGTGAGATTGGTTTTAAAGATATACGAAATGTTGTAGAAACAGCACTGTATGTAGCTAAGATTCCTAATGATTATCAGGTTTTGCACGTTCTACCGTATAACTTTAAAGTGGATGACCAAGATTTTATCGACGATCCCCTTGGGATGAGCGGCAGTCGCCTAGAGGTATCTGTCCATATCATCACCGCTCAGCGTGCAAGCATTGAGAATCTGCGAAAAGTGATAAATAATGCTGGCGTTGAAATAGAAAACATAGTTCTTGGCTCTTATGCTTCATCTATCGCCGTATTAAACTATGATGAAAAAGAGCTTGGCGTAGCGTGTGTGGACATGGGTGGTGCCATGTGTGACATCGTCATACATATTGGGAATTCAATCAAATATGACAACTATCTAAAACTAGGCTCTAGCAATATCACCAATGACCTATCGGTTGCATTGCAAACGCCACAGGGTGCAGCAGAAGAAGTCAAAGTCAAATATGGCTCACTTAGTAAAGTACAGTCCGGAGATATTATAGAAGTCCCTGTGGTTGGCGATGAAACAAAGACACGCCGAGTGTCGCTAGATGTGGTGCAAAAAGTCATGTCATGTCGCGTGGAGGAGACACTCGAGCTTCTGGCACAATCCATTAATGCAAGTATGCTACAGGGACATTTGGGTGCAGGAATCGTGCTAACAGGCGGTATGGTAAAGCTTGATGGACTTCGTGAGTTAACTAGTGCTGTGTTTCCGCACATGCCAATTAGAATCGCCTCTCCTGTTGAGATTGATGGCTTATTTGAGAATCTGCGCGATCCAAGTTATTCAACTGCGATAGGACTTATCCTTTATGGTGCTGGATTCTTTACTAATTATGAGATGGATTCTGAGCGTAAAATCAGACACAAAGGTGAGGACAAGCCATATGCAGACAATGGCAATCTAATCTCTGCGCTATCGTTACATCAAGAATCAAGAGAGACTAATAAAGTGCCAAGTACTGCACCGATTCCTGTGGCGAAAAGTCCAGCAGAGGTCAAGAACGACTTGAGCGAGATTGCGACTGTTGGTGGCAATAGGGGTGGAAGTGACAATGTCATGTCTAGGATTTGGCGATCATTGACCCAGCTTTTTTAATGAAATTTATTACGGAGTAGATAGATGCAGATAGATGTAACAGACGTAGTGGTCAGCAATGGAGCAAGAATCAAGGTCGTCGGCGTCGGTGGCGGTGGTAGCAACACTGTTAATTACTTGGTTGAAAAGAGTCCGTACAAGGAGATTGGCTGGATTGTCGCAAATACAGATGCCCAGGCACTAAAAACATCTCCAGCTCAGACTAAAATCCAGCTTGGTGCACAGCTGACAAAAGGGCTTGGTGCTGGAATGCGACCAGATGTTGGTAGAGAAGCCGCACTTGAGAGCATTGATGAGATTAGAGAGATTTTAAAGGATTCTGATATCGTATTTATTGCCGCTGGTCTTGGTGGTGGTACAGGGACTGGTGCCGCTCCAGTTATCGCTAAGGTGGCAAAGGAGATTGGTGCTCTTACTATTTCTGTAGTTACAAAACCTTTTAAATTTGAAGCCAGAAAGCGTTCTATGTTTGCAGAACAAGGGCTTTTAGAGCTTAAAAAAGAGAGTAACTCTATTGTCGTTATCCCAAATGACAAGTTGCTTATGCTTGCAGATCCCAAGCTTGGAATGCGCGATAGTTTTGATATCGTTAACAATGTTCTTGCGCGTGCAGTAAACGGTATTAGTGGTATGATTCTTAGACATGAAGAAAATGACATTAATGTGGACTTTGCTGACCTTCGTACTGTTATGAATCATCATGGGCTAGCACTCATGGGTATTGGCGAGAGCTCAGGCGGTAAGGCTGCTTATGAAGCCGTTAAAAATGCTATTGAATCTCCGTTGTTTGATAATATGTCAATTAATGGCGCGATGGGCGTATTGGTATATTTCCAGATGCATCCAGATTATCCGATTGTTCAAATTGGCGAGGCGATGGAGATAGTATATGAGGCTACTGATAATGTTCAGGATGCGGATGTGATTTTTGGTGTTACATATGACGAGGGCATGGAGAGAGACGCAGTTAAGGTTACCATGGTCGCCACTGGCTTTGAAAAAGAGGGAGGCACTACAACTACAGTTAGCGAATCGTCAAATAGCGACTTTAACCTCGTCGCCTCAAAAGACCTCACGCAGCCAAAGCAAGCACCTAACGCTACAGTTACACTAGCAAAGCGCAAGGTCGGTAGTGGTGATTTTGAGCAGAGCGATGATATTCTAGATATTCCGACTTTTATGCGCAGAGGCATGGACTAGGGATGCTCATGATCTGCTAGAATCCAGGACTACGCCTGGATTCTTTCATGGCTTTCATCTTCAGCAATCCTTTCAAGCTCGTCTATTATGCTATTTAGTATTAATAAAATAAAAAACAATAAACCCATTAATTTTTACGTATAAATCTAAAAATAATGGAGCACAAATGGAATTTTCAAAGCTAAAAGAACTACTCGAACGAGAATCTAGTGCGCGAAATAACACTAATGAGTTGTGTGATTTGCGTCCGGATCCGCTTTTAATTGCAAAGAATCTTGATAACGACCTAGCGATTCTTGCTTGTGCACTATTTGCATACGGGAATGCAAAGCAGATTGTGAAGTTTTTGAGTGAGCTTGACTTTTCGCTACTTCAAAAATCACCAGATTCTATTCACGCTGCCACACTTCCTCTTTATCGCTTCCAAAATAGGAACGATGTCAAGGAGCTATTTTTGTCTCTTAATTCCATTTTCCACAGCGAGACTTCGCTAAAAGATACGTGTGCGCATGGCTTTCAAAACAATGGGATTCTCGGGGCTATTCATGCAATGCAGACACAGATATTAGAGCATGCTGATGGTTACAGCAGTGATGGATTTATGTTTTTAATAGGGAATCCTCACGCCCCTAGCTCTCCGCTTAAACGTTGGAATATGTTTTTGCGCTGGATGGTGCGCAGAGACGAGCTTGATTTAGGACGCTGGGAAGATGTAATACCGTGCAGCGAACTTCTTTTGCCGCTTGATACGCATACATTTAGATTGTGTAAAAAACTTGGGATTTTGCAACGCAAAAGCTACGATTTCAAGTCAGTAATAGAGGCTACAGAATTTTTAAAGCGACTTGATGAGCGCGACCCGATTAAGTATGATTTTGCACTTTATAGGCTAGGACAGGAGAAGATCCTACCTTGATTTCTTAGGATATCCTTTATCTAATAAACCATAAAAGTCGCATGAAAAACATATTTGCCATACATTTTACAGCTATTTTTACCTACTGATTCTTATTTATATTTTTCTGTTTTAGTGATTTTACTCTTTTTGGGTGGCTTCTAAATTATTTATACACCACCCAAAATAGATAAATTATTTGCAAAAGCTCCCTAGTAGCAACTACCTTTTACTTACCAAGTGAAATAAAAATTACCTTTTCATTTATATTTTTATATCAAAGATGCAAATCAAAACCAAACCGCACCTATCCGCGCGCCATCTTAATCGCATCAGCAATAAGCTCTAGCGGATGAGCAAACTCAACATCAACATTTTCGTGCGCTAGGGCATTTGTAAGTTGCATTCGACATGCGCTGCACTCAGCACTTACGATTCTAGCACCAGTCTTTTCTATCATCTTAGCTTTTGAAATCCCAACTTCACGCGAAAGAGAAAACCGTTCTGTCTGCATCGTAACACCACCAAAACCACAACACTGATTTGGATCACTCATCTCAACTAGCTTGTAATTTGCACTAATTAACGCACGCGGCTCATTAAACACACCCAAAACTTTGCGCGAGTGGCATGGATCATGATATGTAATAGTAGAATCTAACTGCACACTTAACGCCTTAAGACGAGCTAAAAGATCTGTTTTATTATAAAGCCAATCACTTGCGATAAAAATTTTTGGTAACAATCGCTCGATTCTCTCTTTCCACTCAGGATCTTTGTCCATAAAACGTGACCAATCTTCAAGAATCATCGCGCTACAGGTTGCTTCAGGGATAATCATCGCCTCAATATCATCAAAAAATGTCTCAAAATACTCTACGTTTTGCTTTATTAACTTCTCTACGGTTGCAAAATCACCAGTAAAATAGGCAGGTGCAGCGCAACACTGTTGCTTTTTTGGGATAAAAGCGTCAATCTCCAACTCATGGAGAATCGTCATAAGAGAATCGCCTATTTTTGTGTAATTGTAATTCGCTAAGCAACCGATAAAAATCGCCACACGACGTGCCCTTTCAGCTGGTGCATTTTTCGTAATTTCAGGATAGCTATCGATGAAATTTTTAGGTCGCAACCACATAAATACACGATCACCGATAAACGGTAGTGAAAATCGCGGTCGCATTGACTGTTTTTCTGGCAAATTCTTAAATAAAAGTGGTGTGAAATATGAGCCAAGCTTAAACGCCCAGTTCATTATGTTGCGATTGCGTAGTAAGAAAAAGTAGGCGCGCTTAAACCACGCTATACCGAATTTATCAGCAATATCGCGACGCACATTTTCAATAATCTGATCGGTTGGTAGCTTATTTGGACAGACATAAGTGCACGATGTACACAAAAAACAGGTCTCAAAGATTCTCTTTGTATTTTTATCAAGCTCTAGATCGCCTCTCTCATATGCGCCTAAAAGGTCGATAAAGCCACGTGGAGATGTGGTCTCATCAGGATGGATTTTGTAAATAGTGCAAACAGGGATACATTTCCCGCATTTTACGCATGCGTTACTTACCTTTTGATAGTCAAACATCTCACACCGTCTTACTAAATTTTCGTTCAAGAATCGGCGTCTTTTTCAAAAATGCATCAAAGACCATAGCGATGTTTCGTACCAGCATGCTACCAGTAGGCGAGATTCTTATCCCATGCTCACTAATTTCGCAAAGCCCTGCCGCCTCATACTCGCCAAGCTCAGAGAGAGAATCGCCAAAATAGCTTTTAAAGTCTATTTTGTGGCGCAACTCAATCTCTTTAAAATCTAGCTTGAAGTTGCTCATAAGCTGCATAATGACATCTTTTCGCACAATATCATCGCTATTCAGGACGATTCCCTTGTGTATTGGAAGTCGCCCATCATCAAGCGCGCGCTCATAAGCTTCCATCTCTTTGTAGTTTTGCGCGTAATAGTCGCCACCTTCGCCGATTGACGTAAGCCCGATTCCTATCGTTTGACTGCCACCTTTAGTCGTGTATCCTTGAAAATTACGTCTCAGCTCGCCCTTTTGTATCGCTCTAAACAACTCGTCATCGCGCTTAGCAAAATGATCCATCCCTATCATCTCATATCCGCGTTCTTTTAAGAATCCAATCGTATATTGAAGAATTCTTAGTTTCTCCTCTGGTGCTGGCAAGGTAGTTTCATCAATCTTGCGCATAGTCTTTTTCATCCACGGGACATGTGCATAGTTAAAGATCGCTAAACGATCTGGATTTAGCTTTACCACCTCGTTCAAAGTCGCCTTGAAACTCTCAAACCCCTGATACGGCAACCCATAAATCAAATCGAAATTTATCGAATTTATCCCATATTGCCTAGCAAGATTTACAGCCTCCTCTACGAGCTCAACGCTCTGTGCACGATGTATAGCCTCCTGCACATTAGAGTCGAAGTCCTGCACGCCAAAACTTAAGCGATTAATTCCGCCATTTTTGAGTGCTCTCATCTGCTCCTCTGCAAAGAATCTAGGATCTATCTCACAGCTTAGCTCGGCATCTAATGCGAAGTTTGGAAATGTCTCATGGATAAGCGCAAGTATCAAAGCAAGCTGCTCTGCATCCATAAAAGTCGGTGTCCCGCCACCAAAGTGCAACTGAGTTACGATTCTATTTGTATCTAGGACCTGCTTCAAAAGAGCTAGCTCCTTTTTGAGATAGCCTATGTAGCGTGATTTTTTATCCTCTTTGCTTGTGTAAATCACATTACAGCCACAGAAATAGCAGGCACTTCGACAAAATGGCAAATGGACATACAGCGAAAGCGCTCGTGAAGAATCCTCTCTAGAAAGTGCTACTATATAGTCGTCTACGCTAAAGCCTTCGTGAAACTCATTTGCAGTCGGATAGCTTGTATATCGCGGTCCAGCCTTGGAGTAGCGAGCAAATTTCTCAAAATCAATCACGTCTTGCATGAGTTTCCTTTCTATTCAAACATCTCTTCTTTGCGTCCCAAAAGGTCGCCTAGCTGAAAAAATAGATTTGGATGGCGTCGCTTTATATCCTTAATCAACCTCTTTGTATCGATAGGTTCAAGCCTATCATTGCCCTGCCTTAGTTCCATCATCGCCACTTCCCACACGTCATCAAAGTCTATTGGCATCTGCTGGAGAATCTCGCGCTCAAGATATAGTCGCAACCTCTCGTCATAGCTATTTTGTATAAGAGCAAGCAAAGAAAATAGTGCAGAATTTGACAAAAGCGCATATTCATCGCCACTATCGCTCCTGATGAAACTCACCTCATCTAGGCTTATGCGCCCTTTTGTAATTTCAAGCGTAGCGTTCTTTTTATCCAAAAAGTGCAAGCTGGCCTGGTTGCGGTTTTGGCTATCCTTTATCATCTCACCAACCTTACCAGCTATATCCTTGTGCAAGATTTCAAGCTCTAGCTCTCTTTTTTTTGCTCTAGCCAAACCATAATTCCTTTCTGTGCATGGAGGCGATTCTCTGCCTCATCAAAAATCACACTCTGTGCGCCCTCTAGCACCTCTTCGCTCACTTCCTGACCACGATAAGCCGGTAGACAATGTAAAAAAATTGCATCGCCCTTAGCAAGCTTCATAAGTGCAGAATCGACACAATACCCCTGAAAATCGCGCTCACGTTTCTCCTTCTCAGCCTCCTGTCCCATAGATGCCCACGTGTCAGTCGTAACCACATCTACGCCATCAACGGCTATTTTTGGATCATTTGTAAGCGTGATTTTTGCACCTGATTCTTTAGCTAGCATTAGCGCGCACTCAAAGATAGAAGAATCCGGCTCATAGCCCCTTGGTGTAGCAACTCTTAGCTCAAAGCCAAGCTTAGCAGCGAGCATTAGCCATGAGTGCGTCATATTGTTTCCATCGCCAATATAGGCGACTGTAGGATTCTTGTCTTTGCCATACTCCATCATAGTCATATAGTCCGCCATTAACTGCACAGGGTGATAAGAATCGCTCAGGCCATTAATCACAGGCACGCTCGAATAGCGCGCAAACTCCTCGATTCTCTCATGTCCAGCGGTACGGATCATCACCATATCTACCATTCGTGAAATAACACGTGCAGTGTCCTTCATAGGCTCACCACGCCCAAGCTGAATATCGCGACTAGATAGAAAAAGCCCCATGCCACCTAGCTGATAAATCCCGGCTTCAAAGCTCACTCGCGTACGTGTTGAACTCTTTTCAAAAATCATACCAAGCGTCTTACCCTGCATAAGTGGCTGGTGTACGCCTTTTTTAAAGTCACCCTTAATCTTCATTGCAAGTGTGAGAATCTCAAGAATCTCCTCGCGACTAAAATCTTTTAACGTCAAAAAATGTCTCAAAGTTTTGCCTTAAGTTGAAGTCGGTGCAAAGCCCATTGCTAAAAGAGGGTGGAATATACTTCAAAGATAGTAAGAAATACCTTTATTGCGCAATTAGCGAGTAGAGCAAAGATATCTCATCTGCCCACAGATTCTCATCGATTGTCTCCAAAATAAGAGGAATCCCGTCTGTTCGTGGGTCATTCATGATAAATCTAAAAGGCTCAATCCCAAGCTCGCCAGCACCAATGCTATGATGCCTATCCACATGACTTTGAAATTTGGCCTTAGAATCGTTAATATGCATACCCTTTAAAAACTGAAATCCAACCTCGCGCCCAAAAATTCCCATACTCTCCTCATACGCCTCGTGCGTGCGGATGTCATACCCGGCACTAAACATATGACAAGTATCGATACATACACCCACGCGACTTTTGTCTTTGACTTGATCGATGATTTCGCCTAAATGACGGAAGTCATATCCGACGTTACTGCCCTGCCCCGCGGTATTTTCGATAACCACAATGACATTTGAAGTGGAATCTAGCGCGATATTTATCGATTCTGCTACGCGATGGAGACATTCACTCTCGCTTATCTGCTTTAGGTGACTACCTGGATGGAAATTCAACCTATCAAGCCCAAGAATCTCACACCTCCGAATCTCATCGATAAACGCTACACGCGACTTCTCTAATGCCTCATCTTCTGGATGTCCGAGATTTATCAGATAGCTATCATGTGGCAAAACATGACTGGGCAATATCCCAGTTGTATACAAATTCTCCTTAAAGGCGTCAACCTCGCTTGATTCAAGTGGCTTAGCACTCCATTGCCGTTGATTCTTAGTAAAAAGTGCAAATGCCCGAGCGCCAATTTTTTGGGCATTTATGGGAGCATTCTGCACGCCACCACTCGCACTTACATGCGCACCGATAAACTTCTCTCTCACTTTTTTAAAGTTCCTTAATTATCAAAATTGTCTTTTTGTATCGCTCGCGAAAGGAGATTTTACCTCCACCCCTCTCGTATATGATGTGATAAGGCGAAATAACAACAACTTGTCGTACGATTCCATGCGCACTTGTCGTACCCTCACCACCAAAAATCTCTCGCCCTAGAAGAATCTCTTCTAAAAGCGTCGCATATCCATAATCACCAAAAATCTCGCGACTTACACGCTCCTTGTCATAGCAACTACCGCTAATGCATATCGAATCATCTAAAATCTCAAGAGCGATTCCTGCATTGCCCGCTTGATATGTTTCAAGCACAATTCTATCTGCGTAATGTTTTAAGAATCCAGTGTCATTGAAGCGAAATTGAGATGTAGAAAATGTCAGTAATTTAGCCTCAGAATCAATAAGAATCGAAGACTTTGGTGCACACCCAGTAAATAAAAAAAGTGTCGTAAAGAGTGAGATTGCAAGAGCTAAAAAGCCCTTGCAAAAAAGGTCTGCTGGCAACTTCTTAGAACTCTTCGCCAGTTAGGATTCTATACCAACGCTTACCATCTAGCTTTAGCTCCATGCTAACTTGGCATAGACCATCTTTATAGACTGTCTCAACTACCTCCGCATTGCGAATTACCGCTAGTACTTTTGTCTTCACAGTAGAATTTTTAAGTACCATATCACGCACGGTGTCTTGTGCATTAACGCGGATTCCATACATTTTTTCACCAATTTGTCGGTAAGCATCTACAATTGCTGCACGCTTTGCAAGTGCGAGTGCTTGTGCTGGAGAAATCGTACTCTCAGGTGCCACGCCCATACCAACTGCATTAATCTCAATAATGCTTGAAGGAGTAATCATAGGCGCATTTGGGATCACCACCTCATCTGTCTGCACTTCGTTACCACGTAGCTCAGTGGATTTATAAGAGTTACGATTTGGGTAGTCAATCGCACCGCTTTGAATATTTGAAGTAACAGTAGTAACACCACCATTACTTGCTGTAGCACCTGTCGCTAAAAGTAGCGTCCCTGCAACCATTGAAGTGAAAAACTTTCTTGTCATCGCAATTCCTTTTGTTAACCTAATGTCGTAGGTCTTAAGCAATCACTGTTCCACATATTTAGTCGCTGGCGTAAAATAGTCGCAACATACTCGCGGTGGAACTGCTCAATTCCGTCCAGAAATATACCTCTAGCGCACTCAAAGAAAGTTAAAATATCACTCTCTCTTAGATGAAGTGAGCATACCAAAAGCATCTGCAAAAAGTGTGAAATGCTACCTCCTATGAGCTTTTCAAGCAACGGTGAACGCAAAGAATCTTGAGCTAATAGTACAAAAACATCATCGATAAATAAAAATATCTCAGCTCTATTGCCAACCTCCCTCTTCCATACGCTTTTAAGAATCTGTCTAAACTTCCCCCACTCATCTAGCCCAAAATCACCTACGCGCATAAAAAGCTGCTCAGATTCTTTGCTAAAAGAGCGTTTAAACTCCCTCAAGGCACGTGCTTTGTTAATCTCTTTTAATTCAAAATCGCCAGGTAAAACACTCCTAGAGCCCTCAATGTACGCGCCATCACCGAGATTTAATACCATCTGTGGCATAAAAAACTTTATCGCTGCCTCTAGATTCTCACGCGACATGGCAAAAATAGAATCAGAATAGACCTCATGTGAGCCATTTGCGCGCACCCTAAACACCCCAGCAGGAATCTCACACGTCTCCTCACCATAAAACGATCCGCTAGCATGTTTTTTCGCACCCTTAATATACCCACAATCAAGCCCGGCAACAAGCACATCACTACCGAATATACATGCTAGTGCAAAAGCGGCATTTCCAACAAATGGAGATGAGAGCATGAGTTTAAAACTAGGTTCACAAAGCTCACTAGCAGCACTTCCAGCACGGGCAAAAAGATAGGATTCTTTGGCTAGGTTTAGTGCGCTTGGATCTACTACACTTGCACTTAGTAGCGGCACATCACCAAGTGGCGCACCGCTTAATACATCTTTTAGATAATCCACGCGCTCAATCTCTACCTGAAAATCAGGTGAGATTCCAAAGTTTTTTAGTGGTTTTAACGCGGTTCCTGCGCTTAAAATTATCATTTTGTGCTGATTTTTCTTGATAAATGGCAACAAAGAATCGAGGCTAGGACCATTCCCAACTACACATATAGGAGCATCGATACGACGTGGCAAAACTAGCACTGATTTTTGTTGCATTTTTGCACTGTAATCTATATTTTGTAGCGCATTTTTTATCCCTATCATCTCATCATCAAAACTTCCCCAACCGCGTAAATTAACCCCATGAGCTTCATTGATTATGGCGCGCACAGCGGCTACTTTTGGCGTCTCATATGGCGCAAGCTCTAAGCGTAAAAAATTTGAACTAACACGACGAGATTCAAAAAAATGTTTAACAAAATCTCGACTTATCAACCCCTCCACAAATATATAGCAAGCAGAATCTGAAACCTGCAAAAATAGTGCTGGAAAATCAACTGTATGACAGGCGATACGGAACAAATCTAGCGATTCTTCAAAGATTAACAACGAATGAAAGCGCGAAAATCGCTCCCTAAGACACTCAAGAATAAGTCCACCAGCAAGCCCGAGTAATGTTGTAGATGGCAAAAAATTCTCGGGCATTGCAATCCCTTTTGTACTCATGCCTAGATTCTTGGCAGTCCTCAAAAGATCATTGCACATTTTGCCAGTAAGTCTTAAGCGTGATTCGTCAATCTCACTTGGGCTCAGCCCGCTTGAATGCAGTGTCCATGCCTCATGACTTAGTGGTGATTGGCTTAGATTTTTCGCAGAAAAAAGCATTCCATGTCGCCCATTTATCTCTGGAAAAAGAAATTCGCGCGTGCGTAAATTTGCTATATTTACACCTTTATCATCTAGCCACAAACCATACTCGCTAGATGGTGCATTTAGGCGCGCACTAAGGGCTGGAATATGCTTGCTAAAAAATTCTAGATTCTTGACAAAGCGCGCACTAAGCGCAGCGTATATCTCATCTTTTGTACCATTTTCTAGAACTTCTATTAGGCTCATATCTGCCCTTTTTCGATTATTTTATGGGAATCCAAAACATAGTATAAGCTAACACCACACCTATTAAGATTCTTTGCTTTTAGTACTTTTTTATCTCTAGCACAATTAGAAATACTCAAGAATCTAAGCCGTAAAAAGTCCATTTTCTAATAGCAAAAATGCCTCATCGACGCTATCAGCAACCCTCCAAAGGGCTGTATCACTGCTAGATATTACACCATCGCTCAGCAACCTCGTTTCTAACCACGACAAAAGCCCTTGCCAATAATCACGCCCATACAGAATTAATGGTGGAATGCTTATTTTGCCAGTTTGCGCGAGTACTAGCACCTCAAAGAGCTCATCAAGCGTTCCAAAACCACCAGGAAAAATCACAAACATACTAGAATGCTCAACAAACATCAGTTTACGAATAAAAAAATGGCGAAAAATAATCCCAATATCTGCAAAGCTATTTAGTTTCTGCTCATACGGTAGGCTTATATTCAAGCCGACAGATAACCCATTTGCCTCGTGCGCACCGAGATTTGCCGCTTCCATAATACCAGGACCTCCACCAGTAACAATCCCGATATTTTTCTGTGCGATTCTCTTTGAAAGCTCCCGCGCAGCTATGTAGTATTTATGTGAAAAATCAATCCTAGCACTACCAAAAATAGCCACCAATCTACCAACACCACTAAGTCTAGCAAAGCCACGCTCAAGCTCCTCGCAAACTTCACCTAAAAGCCTACTTTGTGCTTCATTCATATCTCTCATTTAAGTCAAATATCCAGCAGGGAAGATACACTACAAGAATCTAAAAAAGATGTTTTGTCAAATAAGCACGTTATCATCTTTGCCAGATTCCCTTCATGATTCTCATCTCTTCTGTCGGGACGATTAATAAAGCACGATCTGCTACCTCTAAGCGCGCTATCATCTCGCTCGCTAGGTCTGTGTATATACCCTCGATATAATCGCTGATAGTCGCCATAGGCACATCTCCGCGACCATTTAAAATAATCTCACCAAGGTCGCTTTTCTTGCTCCACATTAGCTCACCGCTCGCTGGCTCAATAATAGACATCTCAGCACTTAACAAAAGCACAAACTTAGACTTTACTAGTCTATTTACCTGCTCTTCATCGGCTCTTTGTGAGCGCACTTCACGAATATCTGCGCGTATTTTTGAAGTAAAGAGCGCATGAAGTGCATTTTTATCACTTAGTGTGAGCGAGCTTAGGCTTGCGTGTGTAGCGATAATGCCTATGCCCTTGTCTTGCAGGATAGCTGGAAATTTTCGATTCCACTCCTTTGCCACATCTTTAGCATAAGAATCCATCTGTGGCGAGAGAGTCTCATACGCAGCGCGACTTAACGTGTAGCGCGTGGAGATCTCAGTAGGGATATACGCCAGATACGTGATCTGATGAGTACTTCCCTTTGGCGGATGATACGTCTCATCTACATGCAAAAAATTTTGATCTTTGAAGTAGCCACATGCGCTAAAAAACGTCATGACGAAGACTAAAACAAGGAATCTAAATGCTGATTTCATATAGTTTTTTCCTTTCACTTGAGCTTGCGATATTAAGCTGCTTGCGATATTTGGTGATTGTTCGACGCACCATTTTTATACCAAATTTCTTCTCCACATCTTGGAGAATCTTCAAATCACTTAAAGGCTTATTTCGTGGCTCATTCTTTACCATATCGGCAATAAAATCCTTAATTGCGGCATTTGACGTATCCTCGTCAATTGCCGTGGCAAAAAAGCTCTTAAGCGAAAAGATTCCTCTATTGCACTCTAGATATTTTGATGATATGGCACGCGAAATAGTAGATGGCGAGTGCCCAAACTCCTCTGCTAAATCCTTTAACTTCATCGGGCGTATCTCACCGCCCATAAAAAAGTCATACTGGTACTCAACTATCATCAACCCAATCTTATATAGCGTTGCCTTACGCATCTCTAGCGCATCCACTAAGTCACGCGCCTCTTTAATTTTTGCGCGAACATATTCGTGCTTCTTATCCACACCAGAAGAATCAATAGTGATACTTGGATAGTAATCGTCATTTATCCGCACCTCGATACTCCCAGAATAATCGTGCACAAAAAGATCAGGAATCACATCAGCAACTTTTTCAAAATAATCAAGTGCGGGCGGATTCTTAAAGCTCCTAATAATGCGCATAGCATCGTTATAGAGCGCATGCTTACGGAATCGAGTGTGATTCTCTAGTCCTATTATAATTTCTCTTATTAGCTCAAAAAGTGATGCATCACAATCCATATGATCAAGCTGAAAGAGAAACGATTCCTTTACATCTAGTGCACCTATTCCAGGTGGCTCAAGCTGAGAGAATCGCTGCCTAATGCGCTCGCACTGCTCAATACCCACTTCACACTCACGCGCTATCTCATCTAAATCACCATCAAAATAGCCCTCTTCACTTATGTTTTCAACTATTTTTGTAGCGATATTTTGCGACATGCTCGTAGGAAATAGCGGTGGCTCAATCTGAGCGAGTAACTGCTCATAGAGTGAGGTCTCACAAAGCGTCATAGCTTCGATTTTGTCTGTGAGAGAATTTCTATGTGTGCGTTCAAACTGCTTTTTTGGAAGTTTTGAGCTCAGATCACTTTGAATTTTAGAACGAACATCTATGTATGGATTCTCCGCGGTGAAATCACTAAGTGTATCCTCCAAATCACCAAGCCCACTCTGGAGAATTGGCAACCAACTCTTTAGCGTGGCAGATAGCCTAGTCTTTACCTGGAGCGATTGGCGGAGCTTCATAGTCTAAAGTGTTCACCTAGGTAGTGCTTTCTGACTAGCTCATTTTCATAGATAGCTTCCGATTCTCCTTGTGCAAGCAGCTCACCATCTTTTATTACATACGCACGATGGCAAACAGATAGAGTTTCGCGGACGTTATGATCGGTGATTAGCACACCAATACCAAATCCAACAAGCTGCTCAATAATGCGCTGTATATCCACAACAGCAAGTGGATCTACTCCAGCAAATGGCTCATCAAGGAGGATAAAACGCGGATTCTTGACAAGCGCGCGCGCTATCTCCACACGCCGACGCTCGCCACCGCTTAGGCTGATACCTTTACGCCCGCGAATAGGCTCTATATTAAACGCCTCCAGAAGATACTCGATTCTCTTGCTGTGCTCAGCTCTATTTGGCAAGGCAACCTCAGCTGCTAGCATAAGATTCTCCTCCACACTCAAATCCTTAAATACACTCGATTCTTGTGGCAGATAGCCAATGCCAAGCAACGATCGACTATGTAGTGGCAACCGTGAAATATCCTCCCCATCAAGAAATACACTCCCACTACTAGCACGCAAAAGCCCACAGATAATGTAAAACGTCGTCGTCTTTCCCGCACCATTTGGCCCCAGTAGTCCGACCACTTCGCCACTATTCACCTCTAGTGAGATATTGCGAATTATGGAGCTTTTTTTAATCTGCTTACTTAGATTCTCGGCCCTTAAACTATGCACTCTTCACCTCGCTAATCTCATATCTACGCCCACCATCACATGTAAAAATCCTAACCACCCCCACGCCAAAACCAAGCCTAGAGAGTAGCTCCAAAAGTCGCTCATCGCCCCACTCGATAAAATGCACCCCATGCTCACCAAAAAGCTCAAGAATCCCAAGCGACAAAAGCTCCTCAAAATCACGATTATACAGATCGTAGTGGTGTATCTCATCACTATAACAATGATGTAGGGAAAATGTAGGCGATGTAACCAAGTCATCAATTCCATGCACTTTAACAAATGCTTGCACAAGCGTGGTTTTACCACTTGCCAAATCACCTTGTAAAACAAAATGCGTAACCCCACGACTGTTAAGAATATCAATCTCATCAATCACACTATCGAGTGAATTAATACTTGCCACTATTTCTATCATAATGCGTTTGAGACTCTTGCTATTTCTAGTAGTTTCTGCATAGCCTTGCCACTATCTATCGCCTCGCGCGCCATCTCGATTCCATCTTTTAAATCCCGCGCCACTCCATCAATCCAAAACGCCAGTCCACTATTTAATAGCACAATATCGCGCTTTGCGCCAGCTATTTCACCTTTTAGAATTCCTAGCGTAATCGCCGCGTTTTCGCTTACTTCTCCGCCCCTAATCTCACTAAAATCATACTTTGGCAATCCAAGAATCTGCGGGTCAATCTCGCCATAGCTGATGCCACTAGAGTTAATTCTTGCATACTTGCTAGGCGCGCTAACACTAGCTTCATCAAGTCCATCAAGCGAGCTCACCACACATGCCGAACTAACACCAAGCCTGCTCAAAGCCTCTGCAAGCCGCGTAATAAAATCTGGGCTAAAAACACCAATTACTTGTTTTTTTGCACCCGCTGGATTTACCAAAGGTCCAAGTATATTAAAAATTGTACGATGTGGAATCTGGCGACGAATAGGCATAATGTGCCGCATAGCTGGATGATGATTTGCGGCAAAAAGATATGTGAAATTGCACTCCTCTAACATTTTAGCCTGCAAGCTTAGTGGTAGCTCTAGCCTCACACCAAGTGCCTCTAGCACATCGGCACTACCAGACTTGCTAGTTACACTGCGATTCCCATGCTTTGCAACATAAACACCCATTGAAGCTATGATTATCGCTGCGGTACTTGAAATATTAAAACTCCCGCTCTTATCACCGCCAGTACCAACGATATCAAAGATTCTCTCTCGCAAAGCAGAATCAATATCAAGCATGATACAAAACTCGCGCATAACGCTAGTAGCGACCTCGATATCGCTAGAATCCTCGCCTTTTTGATATAGTGAAACAAGGAAATCCCGCGCCTCGATATCGCTCATTTCATTACGAAATAGTCGATAAAACTGCTCTTTTACCATATGTTGCTCCTAGACTTTTTGACGCACGATGACTTTTTTAACATCTAAAAGCTCTTTTGCTGCACTAACAAGTGGCGATTCTAAAATCATCTCTGTACGCTTCTCACGCGAAAGTTCATCAGGTGCATCAAGCATCGATGCTACACAGCCGCTACCACCTTGAAGCACACTTTCATCGTTATCTTCTTCGTTTATCTCATACAGTTGCTCTTGTGTATGTGGTGTATTTTTAAACTCTCCATCTTGCTTTTGAGATAGACTCTGTTCGACTGGATTCTCGTCTTTGATCTCTACTTTCGGGAATGGAGAATCAAGTGAAGAATCGACTGATTCTGCTACAGCTTGTGCATATGTTTCAGAGCTTGTTTTTGGTGCATTTGCGACACACGTCTCCTCTGTTTTTGGCTTTGGTGCGGCGACTTTTATGATGGTATCAATCCCAAAAATCTCCTGCACAAAACCGCGTATCACGCTATAAGCATCTTTAAGTCGCGCCCTACATTCACCATCTGCCTGACTGCTCCAAGTGAGAATCCCGCCCTCAAAACTAACGAACTCTACATTTTTTTCAAAGCACTCGCCAAGTTCATAATTTCTATTATATATTTTGTGCTTTAGCTCCTCAAAATAAGCGTTTAGGCGCGCAATTTGCACGTGCGATTCTTCAACATTTGCTAACGTATGCACGCATTTTTGGACTTGATTTTCTACGCGCTCATTTCGTGGATTCTCGATGGCTTGACCTCTTGTGGTCGCCTCAGTGATTTTTAGCACCCCACCGTGAGCTAGCTCATGCGAAAGCTCCTCTATCATCTTGTCAATCTCTCCCACCTTTAGTGCTTCGCGCATCTTTAGCGACGTTAGCGTGAGGATAAAAGAGCTATGTGCATTTAATGAAAGCAAAATATGAGAATCGGCAATAATCCTCAAGAATCTATCCAGCACCATAAACGGATATTGCGGATTATTTTGCATTAGCTTGTCGTGCAGAAAAATAGCCATCTCATCTAACACCATCTCAAGCTCATGCCCCTCTAGCTCAGAGATGACAGCACGCAAAGCACTATCATCTCTAGTAAAAATCGCCTCAAAGAATCCATCAAGCAACTGCGCGCTGATAAGCCCGAGCATCTTTTCCACTCGCTCTGTGGTTATATCACCACCACTATAGACTATCGCTTGATCAAGAAGCGTGAGCGTATCCCTGAGCGACCCCTCACCGCTTCGGGCGATTTTATCTATTGCCTCAGGCTCAGCTTTAATCCCTTCCTGCTCAAGAATCCATCGAATATGCATAACTATATCTTGTGTGGCGATTCTCTTAAAATGAAAGTGTTGAGTGCGACTAAGAATCGTGGCTGGAATTTTGAGCGGGTCTGTAGTAGCTAAAATAAACTTGATGTAAGAAGGTGGCTCTTCCAGCGTCTTTAAAAGAGCATTAAACGCATCGGTGCTAAGCATATGCACCTCATCAATAATAAAAATCTTAAAACGCCCAGCAATAGGATGATACTTCGTCTGCTCTATGAGCTCCTTTATGCTATCTATACCGCGACGACTAGCAGCGTCCATCTCGATGATATCAAAATGTCGCCCCTCGCGCGCTGCAATGCAACTTTCACACTGTTCGCATGGTGTACTTGAGATTCCTTTCTCACAGTTTAGAGCCTTAGCAAAAATCCTGGCACTAGAGGTCTTTCCACTCCCGCGTAGTCCAGAAAACAAGTAGGCATGCCCAAGCCTATCATGATCAAGCGCGAGCGAAAGTGTCTGCGAGATAGAATCTTGACCAACAAGGTCTTTAAAACGCGTGGGGCGATATTTGAGGGCGAGGGCTTGAGACATGGACACCTCTAACAACATGGTTTATGCTAAGTGTAGATTTTATAAAAAAGCTGTTGTAATTCTTATTAATCGTAGCCACTCGTAAACTTTGACTGCTTACAAATGTCTGTTGGTGCCACACTAAAACTAATTTTTAACTTGTATAACGCTAGATTTGCATGAACAAAAATAGATCATAGCCACGACATGTCAAGTGGATTCTCGACTGTAATCACGCAAAAAAAATACACATAGATGCTACTTACTTGTATTACCAGATTTAAGACAACATATGGATTTATTTAAAAAGAAGATTCTTAAAAGATGCATCACAGTGCGCGTATGTTTAGAGTAAAAAAACGATATCTAAAAATTAATAAGCTTCGAGAGAAAATATCTATAACAAAAAAACGACCAATACATCTATAAGCTAATTATTTATTCTATCCACAAGAATCTAAACACAAAATAGTTATCGATTCTCAAGATATGATGGCAATTCACAGAGTAAACTATAAATGGCGACCCCTAGGAGATTTGAACTCCTGTAGCCACCGTGAAAGGGTGGTATCCTTGGCCACTAGATGAAAGGGTCTCACGAAAAAATATCAGATTTAACTTTATGTAAGTGGCGGAGCGGACGGGGCTCGAACCCGCGACCCCCTGCGTGACAGGCAGGTATTCTAACCAACTGAACTACCGCTCCAAGAAGTGGTGGTCGCTACAAGACTCGAACTTGTGACATCCACCTTGTAAGGGTGGCGCTCTACCAACTGAGCTAAGCGACCGCAAAAGCATCAAAATAAGAAAAATCGAGGAAACAAATAAAAGTGGTGACCCCTAGGGGACTCGAACCCCTGTAGCCACCGTGAAAGGGTGGTATCCTGACCGCTAGATGAAGGGGCCACTTTTATTTATAACATTGGGAAGTGGTGACCCGTGTTGGACTCGAACCAACGGCCCATTCCTTAAAAGGGAATTGCTCTACCGACTGAGCTAACGGGTCAAAACGCTCTTAAGCTTTGATTAAACATCTCAGCGTAAAAGAGCTGGAATTATAGCGGGCTTGGCATGCTTTGTCAATACTTTCTTGAAAATTTCTCCAAAATTTCATGGCAAGGAAAAGAACTGTCCGATTCTTGCGCGATTTAAAATCTCATATCGCATGAAAATTTTTAGCTAAAGAATCATCATAAATAATATTAACTCCTATTAATATACCTTTTATATTTACGGTTATATCATCATCGCAAAGAATAAGATACATTACATAAAAATAGAGGAATCCATAATGAAAATCGTAGCCTTCACACTCCTGATCTCACAGATTCTATTCGCGCACACGGCAATTATGAACTGCTTTGATAATGGCGATAGCACGATCACTTGCGAGGGAGGTTTTAGCGATGGTAGTCGCGCTAGTGGCGTTAAATTCGTAATCGAGCAGAAAGGTAAAAGTATTTTTGAGTCAAAGTTCGATAGCGATGGTGAGGTTACCTTTAGACGACCACAAGGTGATTTTGTCCTTATCTTCGATAGTGGAGAGGGGCATAGAGTCAGTATCGCAAGTCAACACTTACGCTAATTGCAAGAGCCGGCACAAAGTCGATTCTTTCGCGATGCAGACAATATGACATATCTATGCTTTTGGCGTCTAGGATAGCGGGAATCGCGATTTTTAATCCACAAATCACAACTCGAGGAACTCAATGCAAAATAAAGCAAAAGATGAGAAGCCAAGCTCCACGAAATCATTATATGGTACAAGCGAATCTCACACGCAGACTCCAATCGCAATCTCAATAGAAAATCTCACTCACTTTTATGGCACGAAAAAAATCTATGACAACCTAACGCTAAAAATCAAAGAGGGTAGCGTTTTTGGAATCCTTGGAAAAAATGGCGTGGGCAAAAGTACGCTTATAAATATTTTGATGGGATTTCTACGCCCTCAAAGCGGGAGATGTCTAATCTATGGCGAGGATTCTTACGCACTAAGCTCAAATCTTAAGCGCGATATTGCGCTACTTCACGAGGGCTTTGTAGCGTATGATTTCATGAGTATCGCGGAGTATGAGTCATTTTTTAGCGCATTTTATAAGCTATGGCAACGAGAAATTTTCTATGAGCTTGTCGATTTAATGCGGTTAGACTATAAGCAAAAACTCTCGACGCTCTCTTTTGGTCAAAAATCACAAGTGGTGCTTGGAGCGATATTCGCACAAGATGCAAAAGTGCTAATTCTAGATGACTACTCAATGGGGCTAGATGCTGGATACAGACGGCTTTTTGTCAATTATCTAAAAAGCTATATCAAAGGTAAAAATAAAACCGTCCTAATCACTTCTCACACAATGAACGATCTCGATGGACTTTTAGACGAGTTTATAATCAAAAAGGCTGATTCTAGCGTGCTACATGATACGATGAGTAATTTTAATAGCGATAAAAGTACCACTTTTGAAGATAAATTTTTAGACGTTGTGGGGTTGTATTAATGTTTCGTGCGATTTTGATAAAGGAGTGGATCAAGCTCCGTGGATTCTTTATTGGGATTTTTGCTTTTTGGATTCTTGTGCTTGGCTACTTTGCATACACGCTTGACTACAGCTTTGCCACTATTGAGCCACAGTCTATGGCGTGGTATAGGTTTGTCCACCTTGATGATAAACCATACACAAACCTACTCTACGCGCTTTTAGTTATGGCGGCTTTTTTGTCGCTAGTGCAATTTATTACCGAGCGCATCAGAAATCGCACGAGAATCCTAGCCCATCTACCGCTACCATTTTGGCAGATTTTGCTAATGCACTTTACTATTGGATTCTTGTTTTTGCTTATCTCGTATCTCGTCGCGCTATGTGTGGTGTGTGCACTATTTTTACACTACTATCCAGTACCACTTGTTTATACTCTTCTGACTGATTTCTCACTATATCTACTGCTAGCATTACTAATCTACTGGGGAATATCATCTCTAATAATCGAAAAATCACGCACAAAAGGAATTGGGAAGTTTGCCATTACTATTCTCATAGTCGCACTGACGCTAAAACCAGAAACGCTAAAGGAGTTTACTCGATTCTATATATTCTACTCGCCACTTTTAAGTGATTTTGTCTATCAAGAAAACCACGGCGATCATCGCTTCAACTACTATTCAAAAAGCGGTGAGAGATTCGATCAAAAAGGCTTTGAAGAGAAATTACCATTTGTCTACTGGCGCGACTTAGAGATTCAAGGTAGGCTTCCAGTGGTGATTAATGCCATGGAGTTTGATCGCGACAAGCTAAAGGAGAGTCGCTTAAGCCTTGAGTATGAGCCGAGCTTCTTAGAAAACAGCAAGATAATGTTTCAGCCGTTTTTTAATCCCAAGAGCGCACAAGGCATGATTTTATTCCCTGAAGAGGCACTATATTTCGCAAGCAATGCACCAAGAATCTACGACTTTGACCACGGGTTTTTAGTCGAAAAATCTGAGAATCTAGGCAAGCTTTTGAGTCAAAATGGTGTACGATTCCCAATTCAAAAGCTCTTTGGCAAGCCTACAAACATAAAGCCATTTGACCTTGGTTATATCATTATAGATAACGAAAATAACCTCTTTAATCTCCGTCAAAGCGACGATAAAATCACTATCAAAGAGCTAGAATCGCTCAAAAATCTAAATACCGACTTCATCTACATCAGCGAAAACAGAGCAAAAGAGTTCGCCGGCTATCTAATCACGCGCGATTCTTCACTCTATCTTCTACGATGGGACTTCACCCCAATAAAGCTCGAGCTAGATGGATTTAAGCACCACAAAATGCGATTGCAGATTCTCTCTGATCCGCTTGGATTCCTTGTTAGATTTGATGATGGAAACAGATATTTTGGCTTCTACTTTGATAAGAATTTTAGACTTGTAAATAAGATTGCGCTCTGATTCTTGCGCAATCTTTAAGTATGAAAATCATGGCTAGTCGGGTTTTAAAGATTGCTAATGTAAAATGCACTTCTACTGAAATCCAGCAAAACAATTCAAAAATAAGGTCGCTCGCATGCCACAAAAAAAGAATCCAGAGACAAAATATATATTTGTAACGGGCGGAGTGCTAAGCTCACTAGGCAAGGGTATCACCTCATCATCTATCGCTACACTCCTAAAGCACGCAGGATTTAACGTAGGAATCCTAAAAATCGACCCATACATAAATGTCGATCCAGGCACCATGAGCCCTTTTGAGCACGGTGAGGTATTTGTTACATTCGACGGGGCGGAAACTGACCTGGATATCGGACACTATGAGCGATTCTTGGATACTAATTTCTCCTCAAAGCACAATTTTACAACGGGACAAGTCTACCTCTCAGTAATAGAACGCGAACGACGTGGCGGATATCTAGGCAAAACGATTCAGGTAATTCCACACATTGTCGACGAAATCAAGCATCGAATAAGACTGGCTGGCGAAGACAAGGAATTTCTAGTAGTTGAGCTTGGCGGGACTGTCGGTGATATTGAGGGATTACCATTTTTAGAAGCCATGAGAGAGATGAAGCATGAGCTTGGTTTAGAGCGTGTCATAAGCTTGCATGTTACGCTAATCCCACTCATTAAAGCCGCTGGTGAACTAAAGACAAAGCCAACACAACACTCCGTGCAAGAGCTAAGAAGAATCGGAATTACCCCACAAATCATTATCGCACGCTCTGAAAAGCAGTTACCAAAAGAGTTAAAAAAGAAACTCTCGCTTGGTTGCGATGTCGATTATGATTCTGTTGTTGTCGCTGAGGACGCTCCAACAATCTATCAAGTGCCACTAAATTTCCTAAAAGAGGATATTTTAACGCCAATTGCAAGGCGATTTAATATGCCAAAAATTGAGCCAAAAATGGACGAATGGAATCGCCTTGTTAAGCAGATTCTTGCACCAAAAGACGAGGTTACGATTGCCTTTGTCGGCAAGTATCTAAGCCTAAAAGAATCGTATAAATCACTCATTGAAGCCCTAACTCACGCCGGTGCAAACCTCGATACAAAGGTAAATATCAAATGGTGCGATAGCGAGGAGATAGAGAGCATTGGTATAGAATCTCTACGAGATGTGGATGGGATTCTTGTGGCGGGTGGCTTTGGTGAGCGTGGCGTAAAGGGCAAAATGGAGGCGATTCGCTTTGCGCGCGAAAACAAGATTCCATTTCTTGGAATCTGCCTTGGCATGCAACTAGCCATGATTGAATTTGCGCGAAATGTGCTAGGGATAGAAAATGCAAACTCCATGGAATTTGATCCACAAACCAGCGAGCCAGTCATCTATCTAATAGAGGACTTTATCGACCAGCATGGTAACAAGCAGGTGCGCACCCACACTTCGCCAATGGGCGGGACTATGCGCCTTGGCGAGTATGAATGTGAACTAAAAAAGGGAAGTAAAACGCAAGCAGCATATAATGGTGCAAAGCTAATCAAAGAGCGACATCGCCACCGCTACGAGGCAAATCCAAAATACAGAGAGCAGATCGAAAAAGCCGGACTAATAGTCAGCGGAGAATCTAACGGTCTTATCGAAACACTAGAGCTAGCCGATCACCCGTGGTTTATTGGTGTACAGTTCCATCCAGAATTCACATCAAGACTACAAAATCCAAACCCAGTGATTCTTGCCTTTATCCAAAAGAGTCTGGAGCTAAAGAAAGTTGAACGAGAGGGATAGGCTAAGCAAAGAAGCGATTAGAAATCTACTCGCTTCACGCTTTAAAAACGAGCGATTCCGCTATTTAAAGGAGCTACCACTACCAAGCAAGCTACACGGGCTAGATGAGGCATGCGAATTAATACGCGGTGCCATGCACGAGCAAAAAAAAATTACAGTCATAGGCGACTATGACGTCGATGGAATCGTAGCCAGCGCGATAATGAGCGACTTTTTCACACGCATCAACTACCCGATAGAGGTCGTGATACCAAATCGTTTCCGAGATGGATATGGGCTATCACCGGGTATTATAAAGCGACTAGATACAGATGTAATAATTACAGTAGATAATGGCATCATGGCACACGAAGCCGCGCTAGTATGCAAGGAATATGGAATCTCACTAATAATCACAGACCATCACACAGTCCCCACGCTCCTACCAGACGCCGATATCATCATAAACCCAAAACTACCACAATGCACATTCCCGCAAAAGGAGATTTGCGGGGCAAATGTCGCATGGTATCTCTGTGCTGGATTAAAGAGAATCCTTAGCGCAAATGTGGACTTAGTGACATCACTAGATCTCTTAGCACTAGCTATCATCGCCGATGTTATGCCACTTGTAGAGATAAATCGCATCTTGGTGCGACATGGACTAAAAGAGATGGCACGCTCAAATCGCGCAGCGTTTATCGCGCTTAAAGAGCGACTAAAAAAGAGTCAATTTAGTAGCGAGGATGTTGCATTTCTCATCGCACCACTACTAAATAGCGCAGGGCGTATGGATGACGCGAGTCTTGCGGTTAGATTCTTGCTTAGTAGCTCGCCACAGGAGGCGCGAGAACTGCTAAGCAATCTTTGCGAGCTAAATACACTAAGAAAGAGCCAAGAATCGACTCTTTTCGAGGAGGCTGTTTCGCAGATTAACGAGGAGCGCGAGGCCGTAATCGTGTATGGAAAAGAGTGGCATGAAGGAGTGCTTGGCATAGTTGCTTCTAGGCTTTGTGAACGATACAAAAAGCCTGCATTCGTACTCGCCCTCCGCGAGGGGAATCTAAAAGGGAGTGTACGAAGCTTAGGCGAGCTAGATCTAGTGCGTCTCTTGCAAAAAAGCTGCCATCTACTCACTGGATATGGTGGACACAAAGGTGCTGCTGGCATTTCGCTTGATATTGAG
The DNA here is from genome assembly GCA_052170135.1 of Wolinella sp. Taxonomy (GTDB): domain Bacteria; phylum Campylobacterota; class Campylobacteria; order Campylobacterales; family Helicobacteraceae; genus Wolinella. The sequence goes on along the minus strand of JBQNBC010000004.1, from coordinate 87,425 downwards.
AATTTAGGCGAGTTTTGCACAACAATCGAGGAAAATCTGTGCTTATTAAAAGACAAAATTACTTGGGGGCACGGGTGCAATGGGTGTTTGGGCGAGGTAGATTTAGAGATAGTTGATGGCGAGCTTTTAGAGCTACTAGAGAGCTTTGAACCATATGGCGAAGGGAATCTAAAGCCAAAATTTAGCTGCGAGGCTGAGGTTTGTTACACAAAAACAGTAGGCGTAGATGGCGCGCACACATCACTGCTCCTTCGTAGCACTTATGGGAAGCACGAGTGCAAGGCCATCGCCTTCCGCCAGGCATATCATTTAGCATGCGGCACACGGGTAATGTGCACATTTACCATCTCTCGTGATACATTCTCGCCAAAGACAATACCACAAATGATTATCGAGAGTTTAGAGGTTTTAGGAGAGTAGCGCACGGCTATATCGTATCTAGGATTCTTGTTCAAAATCACACACCAAAGAAAATCAAAACGTAATTCTCACAAAACCAAACAAACTCCATAGCATATAGATACTCTCCCCTGCTTTGGCTCTATCGAGTCCTCCTACCTTAAGGGTAAAATTTCGCATTATAGAGATGAGGCGACACATATATTAATACACGCTAGTCTTAGAGATTAGCAACACAATAATAGGCTTGCCCCAGACTTGCCACCCCACTAGAAGCATTTAAAATTTAAGAATGAACAAAACTATGGCAAATTCACATTCCCCTCTAATAAGAATCCAGCTCTGCGCGATAAGCCTCGCTAGAGCTTGGGATACCAAATTTTAGAGACTAAAAAAGATCAAGAATCACTACTTGATTTCAGTTTCCATACGCCCGATACTTTTGCAATGCTTTTTGCCATAGCCATAAATTCTTCTACCATTTTTTAACATCGCAACATTTTAAATTGCATATAAAAAATACAAGAAAAAGCGTTCTTTAGATTCCTCTTGATAGGTAAAATCCTATTTCATGCCACCTAGTAGCTTCTTTTCAAAAAGATAGACTGCAAGTGCTTGAAGTGCAGAATCATCGCTTATCGAACCACATATATCACTGCCTTTTAGCATCGCTTTTATAGACGATATGGTGTGCAAATGCAGTTTATCAAGTCGCGCTTTATCGCAAGATTCATTGTAGATTTTCTCCGCTTTTGGATACATATTTTTTGCGCGCTTATCCTTTATCATCGCTACATCCTGATCAAACTCCGCACTAGCCATCGCGTGTGCGCGAGCATACTCCATTACCTCTCCGCCGTACTCTTTGGCAAATGCCTCTGCCGCACTACGTTCTTTAAAAGCATATTCGCTTGTCATGCTCATGGTAGCTGGCTTGTCACTCCCAACAACATAGTACGCCTCATGCGCGGGAATAAACTTCAAACTCAAACTATCAACGACAAAAATCTGCTCAATCAAGCTCGCGTCTTTTAACGCGCCTCGTTGCTCCTCAATCAAACAATGAAGACTGCAAAATTGTCGCACAGTACCATCTTTGAGCTTCGCAGCATGATTGGTTTTAAAAAATTTCACTAGATTCATGCCACAATCTGGGCAATATTCAGACTCAGCACCCTTTTGTAATATAGTCGCGCTATCCTTATCTACGCTCTGATACATTTGCGAACCAAATACGAAATTAAGAAAAAGCACTACTATGAGAAGAATTCTACCCATTAAGTCTCCTTGTGTTTAAAGATGTTGGATTATACGAATCGCATAATAAAGGGTACCTTAACAGGATTTATAAAGTATTTTTAATAAAATCTGAAATAAATAAGATAGTTTTATAAAGAATTTTATTTACGATACAAACAACAAGAATCCTTGTACAACAAAAGCTTAAAAGATATATTTACGCACCTAAAGAGGCAAACTCCACGCCAGCAAAGTCACCTGTAATTAGATTCTTGCGCAAGGCTATAATTAATCTTTAAACAATGATGCAAGCGAGCTTATGTCTTTCTTCTCTTCTTGCGCTGAAGCAACACCAGATGCACTTTGCAAGCTAAGAATTCCATCCTGCTCAAGTAACTCAATCTCATAACCAGTCAGCATGGAGGCTAGACGGATATTGATTCCACCCTTGCCGATTGCCTTTGGTTTTTGCTCGCTTGGAAGCGTTACAATCGCGCGATTTTCCTCTATCTTCACGCTTGATACAAGTGCTGGCGAAAGCGATCGTGCGACAAAAATTTCAGGCACAGCTGAATACTCCACACAATCGATATTTTCATTTTTCAGCTCCTTGCCTACGGCATTGATTCTTACGCCTTTTACACCAACGGTCGCGCCCACAGCATCAATTTTTGGATTTACTGAGCTAATAGCAACTTTTGCACGCTCTCCGGGAATTCTTGCGCACTTTTCAATCACAACTTCACCATCTTTAATCTCAGGAACCTCAAGCCTCAAAAGCTCTTCTAAAAGCTTTGGTGTGGTGCGTGAAAGCTCGATTTGAATTCCATTTTTACGGTCGATTCCTACATGTTTTAATACAGAACCGACTACATTCCCGACTTTAAAAATCTCGCCTTTTATACGATTCTTCTTTGGCAAAAATGCACGAACCTCGTCAATCTCAACAAAAGTATTTCCATCTTCATCAATGCGCACGACGCTTCCAGATACAATCTTGCCAACTTGAGATTTGTATTTTTCAAAAAGTTGTGTCTCAATTAGCCGCTGAATATGAAACTCAAGCTCTTTATAGAGTGTATTTACAGCGCTTCGACTCATATTTTCTAGACTGAGCTCATAGCGCAACTCATCACCTACTTCAAGTTCGGTATCCATTTCGCGCGCACTAGTGATTGATATATGGTTGTCTGGATCAGATTCTAAGCGCTCATCATCTACTTTGCAGACGAGAATCTTCTGATAAAGCTTTAGAGTCTTGTTTTTCTTATCGATTTCTACATCATAGCTGATGTGCTCGTCTAGACTCTTTTTCGCAGTCGTGATAATCGCCTCTTTTACTGCGCCAGCGACGCTATCAATTTGCAAACTCTTCTCATAAGCGATAAGCTCAATAATATCTAAAATTTTTTCCAAATGGATTCCTTAAAGCTATAGTAGTGAAGCATGTAGTTTCGGGATTGTAATTAACATTTACTTTGTAGTGGCTTTATTTTAATCTCAGGAAAAATTCGCCTAGAGTTTAAGCCAAAAGTAGATAGAATCCAGCCATTTTTAGTCTCAAAAAGAGGAAGGCACAAGATCATGGATATTAAATTAGCACGCGCCGAGCTTGATGGCAAGCCAGCAAAAATATCAGTGGAGAAGCTAGAGGAGAGGCTAGAGGCGAAGGGACAGAAGATTTTCTACTTTGATAAGGATAATTCACACAAAGACATGATGAATCTCATAGATCTTTTTGAAAAAAAAGGTAAAAGTGTCTATTTTCGTGAAATTCGCTATGGGCTTGACGAGAGCGACTATATGTACGAGGTGCATATAATATAGCTACAAAGAGTATTTGGGCGGTATTCCGCCCTTTTTTATCCACACTTTATACGAACCTTCTAGAATCAAACATCAAATCAAAAACCATAATAAAGGCGACCAGGCGTGAGCAAGAAACTTTTCATTCAGACACTCGGTTGTGCAATGAACGTCAGAGATAGCGAGCATATGATTGCTGAGCTAGAATCTAAAGAGGGCTACACTCTCACCGATGACATCAAGGAAGCAGATCTTATTCTGATTAATACTTGTAGTGTTCGCGAAAAACCAGAGCGCAAGCTATTTTCTGAGATTGGTCAGTTCACAAAAGAGAAGCGTCCAGATGCAAAAATAGGAATCTGTGGCTGCACAGCTAGTCACCTAGGAGGCGAAATTCTAAAAAAAGCTCCAAGTGTTAGTTTTGTCCTTGGTGCGCGAAATGTCTCAAAAATATCACGCGTCATCCACGAGGATAAGGCAGTCGAAGTGGCAACAGATTACGATGATAGTAGCTATGTCTTCGCCACTGGTAGCCACAACGACTATAAAGCGATGATAAACATCTCCATTGGCTGCGATAAAAAATGCGCCTACTGCATCGTGCCTCACACCCGCGGGCAAGAAATCTCCGTGCCAAGCGATCTAATACTACAAGAAGCGCGAAGATTAGCAGGACGCGGAGTAAAAGAGCTTCTATTGCTTGGGCAAAATGTCAATCACTACGGAAGGCGATTCTCATCGATACATGAAAAGACAAATTTCACTGCCTTGCTACAATCTCTAAGCCAAATAGATGGGATCGAACGCCTACGCTTCACATCACCGCACCCACTGCATATGGATGATGAGTTTCTAGAGGAGTTCGCAAGTAATCCAAAAATATGTAAAAACATCCACATGCCACTACAAAGTGGCTCAACAAGAATCCTATCGCTAATGCGCCGTGGATATAGTCAAGAATGGTTTATAAACCGTGTTGAAAAACTCAAAAATCTCGCCCCAGAGACGACAATTGGGACAGATATTATCGTTGGCTTCCCAGGCGAAAGCGAGGAGGATTTTTTAGAGACATTAAAAGTGCTTGAAACAGTGCGTTTTGAGACAATGTATAGCTTCATCTACTCTCCACGCCCGTTTACCGAGGCGGCACAATGGGAGAATCTAGTCGATGAAGCAGTAGCTAGCGAGCGGCTATCGCGACTTCAGGCACGACACAAGGAGATTCTCAACGAGCTAAATGCCAAAGAGATTGGGGCAATCCATCACGTGCTATGGGAGAGCTACAAAGACGATGACAACATGGCTGAGGGACGTACAGACACTGGTAAAATAGTGCGTATGAAAGCCCCGCACAAAATCCTAGGACAAATCACACCCACTAAAATCACTGAGGCCTTTCGAGCATTCCTAATAGGTGAAACGGTATGAAAAAGGAGACAAAGCGCGCAATTTTAGCGACGTTTCTTCCCATTGTTGGCTATATAATCACGCGCCTTTTATATTTTACATGCAAAAAACACTTTCAAATAAGCGACAAAATCCAGCTTGATTCTTCATTTATAGTCGTATTTTGGCATGGCGAGCTGTTGCTTCAGCCATTTTTGTATCGACGCCTAAAAGCTAAGACAAGAATCTCGGTAATGATTAGCGACCACTTCGATGGAGAAATCATCGCCAGAATGATTGGATTCTTTGCGTTTGACACTATTCGCGGTAGTAGCAACAAGGGCGGAAAACGCGCACTGCTTGGAGCTATTAGAGAGTTACAAAATGGCGGAGATATAGCCATCACACCTGATGGTCCACGCGGTCCTTATCACAGTGTGGCAGATGGCATTATCATGCTATCGCAAAAAACATCTCGCCCCATAGTCCCATTTCGCGCGCACTTTGAAGACGCATGGCAGCTAAAAAGCTGGGATAGATTCTTTATACCAAAACCCTTTTCACGCATCACACTAATAGCTGGTGAACCATTTTTTCTAGATGGGCTAGAGCTAGACAAGGCACGCGAAAAAGTCAAGCAAAATCTAGAAAAAGAATGGCTATGATGCGCGCAAATATCGCACTCCTGGTGCTTATGATAGCTGGGGTTTCATTTTTATTTATCAATCCATCATACAAAAAAGCCATACTGGCACGATATGAGCTATCAAAAAATCTATACCAAAATGCGGAAAATCTAGCCATAGAATCGCTAGCACTAGATCCATACAATCGCCTAGCCATGCACACATTAAGTCACGCAAAAGCCTCACTGGCTTGGGAAAAAATCCTAAACGAAGCAGACGAACGAAAGCATGAAATCGAGGCATCACTCGGCAAAAGCGTGAAGATAGGGCAGATAAAAAGAATCTCTTGGCTTGTTAAAATTACACTTGGGCAGTTTGAGGCTCTCGATTCTCAACTTATATCTGGCGAGCTATTAGAAAAAAGACAAAAACTTCTAGCATGGTATCGCCAGCTAGAGCGTGAGTTAGGCGCGTTCTAGTAGCCTTAAGCAAAGGTGCTTTAAGATATAACTAACATTATTTTGGGGACTAGATTTGAGCATAAGTAGCATCGTTAAGGATATGTTTTCAACATTCATAGTCGGCGTGATTGTCGATGCTAGGTCATGCCATGTGCGCATGGTAACTCTCAAAAAGGGTGTAGTCATCAACGACGAAGAGAAAGAGTTTAAGACCGTCTTGGGCGACGTACCCATAGAAGCAGCAAAGTACATCCGCAAGCTCCGCAAACAACATCCGTTTACATACGTATCCTCGCTTAGCCATTCTATATATCAGGGCGCGATAGATACGACTGATAGTAGTGAATATATAAAGTTTGGCATACGCGCAGATAATGTCAAAAGTATAAAAGTACAAGATTCTTGGAGCCTATACATAACAAAAGAGGGTATCAAAGAGGCGCAAAATAGATTTGCAAAAAGCCAGGGGCTTGATCTACTCTTCTCGCCATTTGCACTACTATATGAGGGCAATAAAGCACGCTTGGATCGAAAAAAGCGACTCTATGCGCTATATCAACACTCAGCACTAACTCTTGGAATCTTAAACAACAGCGGGCTCTACTTTGGCGGATTCTTCCTACTTGAGAGCGAGATAGAAGAGAGTGAGCCATCTAGCGACGACGGTAGCGAGCTAGAGGAAGAATCCCTGCTAGTGTCAGAAACACAGACAAAAATGAGCGATGCACTCAACGCCCTAAATAGTGAACTAGGTGAGATTGGTGAACTAGAGGAACTTGATGATAGTGTGGTAATTGAGGACTTCGAAGAACACGAAGCTGGCTTACCTATGGCTGAAGAAAAGGAGAGCGAGAAGAGCTCATTTGATGACTTCGCTCGCACGATGAACGTGACAAAATTTATACGCGATTCCCTTGGAGAATTTTATAAAAATGAGATTTACGAAAGTGATTTTATCGATGAGATAGTCATACTTGATACCTATGGGATATCACCTAGCTCACTTGCATATCTGAGAAACACACTACTAATAGACGTAAAAGTACATAGATTTGACATTAGTGCGGCTCTTATAGATATGTCTCGTGCAGAGATTGAAAGCCATGAAAGGCGTACTCGTGTATAGCTTTATAACACCGCAAAAGAAGCGGATTCTCCAAAAAATCACAAGAATCTGGCTGTTCTACTCATCGCTTACATTTGGGATTCTTCTGTTTTTTGTAGGATTTCTATATTTCCAACGCGAATACATGCTAAGTAGCGCGCTAAGTAGCAAAGAGCAACGACAAGAGCTACTAATACATATCGCGCAAACAAAAAATGAGATTGAACGTACGCACTTTGAAAAGGAATTTGTCGATGATTTGCGTGCACAAAATGGCATGCTTTCAGAATCAATCAAGAATCTATTTGAGCTAATCCCTGAGCAAATAACGCTACAAAGTATTGAGATGGAAAAAGACAAGCTAACGATAAAAGGCGTAACGCCATCAAAGGAGATCTATAGCTTTTTGTTAGAAGTGCCACTTCGCTCGATATTTCATGAGAGTCGTGCCGATTTTTATGCATTGCCAAATGGCTGGTTTAGCTTCGTCTCTGTAAGCCAGCTAAGAGAGGAGGGTCGATGAAAGACTTCATGGAATCCATAAACGATATCGATTGGGTGCGCAATACACTTTGGTTTATCTTCTATGTTGTTGGCGTGATTTTCCTGTTTTTAGGCTGGATTATGCCCTCGCTTGATGAGTTTCGTCGCGCAAATATCGAAAGACGCAAAGCAGACTTCCTGCTAGTCGAGGCACAAAAGGAAAATGAGCGGCTAAATAGTGCACTAGAGGGCTTCAAAACCGAGAATGCCTCACTTTTAAATGCACTTTTGCAAGACAATGATGAGCGTGTTGTGCGCGAACTTTTAGTTGGATTCTTTGAGAAGTTGCGCATTAGCGAGATGGCGCGTGAAAAAGATAGCTTTGGCTTTGAAGTTGTGCGATTTTCTATCGAGGGAAATGCTCAAAACTCAGCACTTATCTATCGCTTTATAGACGAAATGTCAAAGATTTCACACATTGCAAAAGTGGAGTTTCCAATCGTGCTAAAGAGCGAAAATTCGCAACTACACTTCAGCGCGATTCTAAAACTCTACCGTACAACACCACTCGAAAGCCTGGTGAGCATACCTCAGTAGTCGCACTAGACTTATGGTTTTATAGAATGCTAGAATACACAATCCTCGCGCCTCACGCAATTTTATAACCGCAAAACCCCATCAGGATATACCCTAATTGATATTCCTCAAGTAAACATCCTTGAATCAAATCAACACTTACTCAATATAGATTTGCTTCAAGTATCAGCACGTAGAGAATCCACCATACAGGTTACATCTTTGGCGATACAAAGTGCGTACTATGTAGCGCATGCAGCTCACATTCCTCACCGTATACCTCATTTATTAGTTCATGCCCCATGACCTGTTTTGGCGCACCTTGCGCTAGTAGTCTTCCATTTGCAAAAGCAATCACCTCATCACAAAACCACAGCACATGATTTGGATCATGACTACATACGATTACACTCGTCCCGCTATCTGCTATCTGTCGTAGCACCCTCCACAAAACTATCTGATTCTTAAAATCAAGCGCACTTGTAGGCTCATCAAGAATCATGAGCACCGACTCTTGTGCTAAAGCCCGCGCAATCATCAAAAGTTGCCGTTGCCCACCGCTTAACTCGCTCACACTATAGTCCAAAAGACCAAGAATCCCAATCCGTGCCATCGATTCTCGTGCCACTTCGTAATCCCGCGCTGATGGCCCAAAAACACCGCCCAAATGAGGTGTGCGCCCCATCAGCACAATATCTAACGCACTAAAAGGAAACGTTGCCATGCCACTTTCTTGCGGCACGTATGACACATGTTTTGCCATCCATGCTGGCGACTTTTTTAGTATAGATTCTCCACTTATAAGAATCTCACCGCTATGTGGCTTTAGAAAATTGACACAACACTTAAAAAATGTACTTTTCCCAGAGCCATTCGCCCCGATGAGTCCATATAGCTTGCCCAATTCTAGTCGCAAGGAGAGTGATTTTAGGATGGGGGACGCACCATAGGAGAAGCAAAGATTTTCACAAGCAAGCACGCTCATCTAGATAGCTCCCTTCCTCTAGCACGCAAAAGCCACAGCAAAAAAGGTGCGCCAACTAGCGAAGTAATAATCCCAACAGGAATCTCAGCACTACTCATCGTGCGCGCAAGCGTATCACATACCAAAAGATATATCGCACCCAACAGCCCAGCGACTGGTAGCATATAGCGATGGTCTGCACCGACTAAAAGGCGCGCAGCATGAGGCATCATAAGCCCAATCCACGCAATAATCCCGACATTCGCCACAGATACAGCGGTCATTAGTGTAGCTATGATGACAAAGATTAACTTGTACCGCTCAGTATGCACCCCAAGACTTCTTGCCTCGTTTTCACCGAGAGAGAGGAGATTGAGCTTCCAACTAAGCACCCAAAGAAGCAAGAATCCGCCAAAAATAATGGTCGCATTTATAGCCATATTTTCCCACGATGCGTAGTAGATTCCACCCATCATCCAAAAGGTAATTTCACGTAGCTGCGTATCTTCACTCAAATATTTAATAATCGAGACACTCGCAGAAAATATCGAGCTCACCACCACACCAGAGAGTATCAGCCCGACTATCGGCACGATTCCACGACGTCTAGCCAATACATAGGATAGAGCTACAGCCAAAAGCGAAAAGATAAATGCGCTTAGAGAAATACTCCAAAAAATATGGGCAAAAACTATCCCAAGTGCCGCACCAAGTGCTGCACCAGATGATGCACCGAGTATAAATGGCTCAACTAGCGGATTTCTAAAACAGCCCTGATATACAGCCCCAGCACTAGCCAAAGCCACTCCTACCCAAATAGCTTCAATAATTCGTGGCAGGCGGACATTCCACAAAATAACCTCGTCCATCCTTGAAAGAATCGGATCGCTTACGCCAAAAAATTTATGCGCAAACATGGCCAAAATCTTGTCAAAAGAAATCTCATAGCTCCCAGCCACTAGCGCATACACCGCGCAAAGAATCAAAACTACCAAGAGTACACACATAAAAAGAATGGGTATTTTTGCTGGATTATTGCGCACTAGATTCCTATCTTGGATTAAATTCTCGCTAGAAATCATACTCTAGCGTCCAGTCAAGAATCTGCTCGCTCCTTAGCTTTTTTGCCTGCTCCAGGCTTACGTTGTATACCTTTTGATAAAACTCAAGCGCAAACTCATGCACCTTAATATCACTAAAAAGCTCCGGATAGGCAGCCTTTGCCACAATTAGCAAATCTAGCGGATACTCCACGCGCCTTGAGCAATTCATCGGCGACCATGGCATAGAATAGACACGGCGATTCTTTACCGCATCTAGCTCGCGAAGAATCGAAAAATCAGGCGACTCATAAAGCTCCCTTGGAGGGTGATACCCTTGAAATGTAGGTAGCAAAATCACATCTGGATTTGCGGCGTATATCTGCTCTGTGCTCATGATTATATTCGCACCCTCACCACGGTAAGCATTTTTGGCGTTTACAATACTTTCAAGGATAAAGGATTCTGGTGTTTTTAATCCTTGGACATTCCCGGCACCGCCTTTTTGCACGATGGCAACATTTAGACCAAGATACAAGAGCGTTGGCTTTTTGCTATCTGGAATCTGTATCGTGCGCGACCTTATTAGCCTCTCAGTGGAATCGAGGTAGTCAAACAGAGCCAAAGCTTTATCTCGCATACCAAACACATCTCCTATTACACGCATCTCTTCACGCATGGAAGACAGCTCACCAGCAACAGAGTTCGCCACTTTGCCTGGTGCATAGATGACGACTAGCGGGATTCCTAGCGATTCTATGGTTTTGATGCTTTTTTGCGTAGCTTCATCATTACCGCCACGCACAGTGCAATCCCCCACGCGCAAAATAACTAGATCTGGCGCACTATTTGCTAACGTTTCGTAGCTTATAATATGTCCTTGCGGGGAGTTGATACACGGTAGAGAATCTAGCCAAGGATTTAAAAACTTCATCGTATTCCAGCCTCTTAGCGAATAACTATCGCCACTAGAGGTGGTAAAGCTATATTTATAATCACGCTTTAGCGACCATGAGCCTATCGCACTCACCCTATCAACCACACCTAAATGCGTCATCACACCCTCGACAAAGCCATCGCTTATAGTTGCTATGCGTTTTGGATTCTTTGGTATTACAACCTCGATTCCTCGCATATCCTTGATTGTCAAAAGATCACTGGCAAATACCACGCCAGATAACCCAATAAGCAATATTAAAATCCTAAAATAGGCGACTATTTTTTGCACGATATATTCCTTGATTACGTTTAAGTGTGAGCTATTTTAAAATAGTGTGCTTAAAAAATACTTACTCTAGAGAATTAGCCACGAGATGTTTTATGCTGCTCTAAAAGCTTGCCAAGGCGTATAGGACGCAAAAGTGTCCTATCGACACAGGCATTTATGCAAAGCTTACTTGAAGCTAAATTAATGTGTGTATGTCCGTGGATATTTATCGTGCAACGCGATTCTTTAAAAAGTACATCTAAGACATGTTTTGCATCGTTGTATCGCGTATTATTTTTGTAGTGATCGAAAACTGGAAAGTGGCTAAACATAATCCTCTCGCCAAGCCTATCAATAATAAGCGCATGAAGATACAATTCTTCATTGATAAATCTCTTGCCAAATTCACTCTTTAGCCGTTTCCAGATGATATCAGCCTCAGGAATCGCAAGAAAAACACCATCTAAAAGCCTAAAATCTGAACTCTCTAATATTTTGCGATTATCATTTTTGACATCGTGATTCCCCATTAAAAGCCACTTGTTCCCATGCAGCTCACTAATGTATTTATCGCCGCTCTTCCCGACTAAATCCCCCAAGCAAAGCAGAGAATCTACTGGCGAAACAGCCTGATTCCACCACGATGCTGACCATAAAAAGTAGTCGCCACTACCGCCTTGAGCCGTCATAAAATCAAGTCGCTCTGGCTCTTTTTTTAGAATTTTTGCGTGCCCAAAGTGATTGTCTGACGTTATAAACGTCCTCTCATCTAGCCATGCAAAATCATCAATTACATCAAGTTTAACCCTGCTCATCGCCTAGAATCTAAAGGTAATCTAATCTCAAAAATAGCCCCATCGTCGTCATTGTATGCCGTGATTCTTCCATTCATATTTTTTTCGATAATCATCTTAGCGATAGAAAGCCCAATTCCTGTGCCTTTCTCGCCTTTAGTCGAAAAGTATGGCTGAAAGATTGTCTTTAGTAGCTCTTCTGGGATACCACCGCCATTATCCTTAATCCTCACGCCGGCAAAAGTATCATCGCAAAATACAGATACCTCGACCTCTCCAGAGATTTTTGCACCCTTACTTATACGATCTTCTATCGCATCACGTGCGTTATTCATGATATTTAGCGCGACTTGCTTGAACTCGTTTGGATAGCCATACGCTACGATACTACCATCACCGTCTTGGGTGATTCTCACGCGTACATCATTTTTAGCAAACTGGGGTGCAAGAATCTCATTAATCTCCATAAGTGCCTCTTTTAGCGCAAATGGCTTCTTCTCTTTGGAAGGCATAAAGAAATTTCTAAAGTCTGAAATCGTACGACTCATGAAATCTACCTGCTTCATCGTCATAGAGACATACCTATCCATCTCCTCTTCATCAAGCTCGTTATATGCAAAGCTCTCTTTTAGCCCCTGACACATTAGATATATCGCATTTAGCGGTTGCTTCCACTGGTGCGCTATAGCACCTATCATCTCACCCATGCTCGCCATTTTGCTCTGCTGGACAAGTAGATTCTCTTGGATTCTCTTCTCCTCTGCCATCTTTAGACGCTCAGTAATGTCCCGCGCTGAAATATAGAGTGTCTTTTTGCCTTCAAGTAAAAAACTCTGCACTGCAAGCTCAATAGGAATCTCATGCCCATCAGACATTGCAAACTTGCTCTCAGTTAGCATGCCAGCACGAAGTGGAAGGGCTTTTAGAAGATTCTGCACATTTTCTCGCTCCTCACTCTCTATAAGTGAAATAAAATCCAAACCGCTAAGCGTACCCACCTCATAGCCAAGAATCGAGTGTGCACTAAAATTTGCCTCAGCAATATTGACGCTCCCACTATCCTCATTGATCATCGCGACAAAAATCCCATCACGACCACTATCAAATAGCTGTTTATACCTGCGCTCGCTATTTAGTCGCCCAGAGACTTCATACTCCATCTGCTTTTCTAGCTGTTCACTGAAAAACTCCAGCTGCTCTTGTCGCTCAATAAGTTCCTGCTGAGAAGCTTGATAATCGCCAACATCTACAAAGAATCCAAGTACGCCACTCGCATTATTTTCATGATCAAAGACCAGCGTTTTGTATATTTTCATAAAGCGTTCATTGTTGCCATTAACAAAATGAGATTCGTGTGTCTCTATCTGCCCTCTATGCTTTAGCCTTGCCTCGGCCTCGACTATATCAAGACCATTTTGCCCTAAAAAAACATCACACGTATGCTTGCCAACTATCTCACCGTGGCTTTTTCCAATAAACTCCAAAAAGGCCTTATTGCACTCGATATAGATTCCATCCAAGCTTTTGTAAAACATCGGAATAGGCACTGTATTTAGCACTTCAGAAAAAATTATGCTCTCACGATAATCAAGAATACTCTTTTTGGGCATCTCATTCTGAAGTGTCAAAAATAGTGCAAACACCCCAAAAAGAATAGCAACCAATAAAAATCGCATTTCTAGTTCGATTCCAGTGTCAAAAAATAGTGCACCAAAACCGCCTAAAAATAACGCGCTCCCTAGCCATAGCTTTACGCGAAATGATTCCACGCTTTTACTCGCACACTTTTCACGCCTTAATGCGAGAATCGCCCACAAAAAAGATAGTAAAAACACCGCCACAGATGGATAAAATATATAAAGCATAATCGCCCCAATACTTAAAATATGTAATCTATTTTAAAAGCGTCGTAGATTCTTGTCGTTCTTTTGGTGATAGAAGATCTACCTCCCAAAAAAACTCAATCCAGCCACTCGCCTCATGGACAAAGTAATCAGGCGTATAAATCGCGGTGGGCTTGTGAAAAAGTACAGCAGTTTTAAACTCCACATCTGGATTGATTTCAGCCAAAACTTCCAGTATCTTTCGCATGCTTTTACCACTATCAACTATCTCATCAACAATGAGTACGCGCTTTGATTCTCCGAAGCTAGGAATGTTAAAAATCTTAATATCATCTTGTTGCTGTTTATTAAAATATGAGACGGCATTTATCGTATAAACCTCGCGCATATCAAGCGCAATCCCTAAAAAATGCGCCATAGTAAGCCCACCGCGTGTAATACCAAGCACTGCATCTGGCGCATAATCTAACCGTTTTAGCAGGCTTTTCATATCATCTTTAAACATATCATAGCTGTAATATAGCATTCCACCTATCCTTGTGCAATTTTGCTAAGAATCCAAAATAAAATCAAAGCACAGATTCTCTCCCAAATTTTAGCGAAACTCACTCTGTAAACATAAATCGCTTATCATCTGCAACGTCATACAACACCTCACCATCACATACAAAACGATATATAGGCGGGACAAGCGAGTATAGTCCTATGGCACTAAACCACTCTCTATTGTAACGATAGGTAATATGCCCAAGCTCATCACATATCCCACGATAGAAAGAATCGTATTGACACTCGCCAATCTCCTGTGCATAAAACTCATCAGAATAGAGTGGCAAAAACGTTCGTGCGCGCCATGGATTCTCTACCAGCTCATTGATGTTTGTATCTAGCACCATGTTAAAAGTCGGGCAGAATATCCAGCATGTCTCCCCAAGAATCACCTCGACAAATCCATGCTCCCAACCCAAAAGATCACTGTATTCAATAACCCTAGATTTAATCCCAAATAGGTCAAGTATCATTTTTAAAACCTTGGGCTTGTGCCCGCAATGGGCAAAGGTCAAATTCTTAAAATAACTGGCAATATCGCCAAACTCGCCATCTTCAACAACATTTCTTGGCGGATAAGACTTTGAGCGATGGACGACATCATTGAGATACACTACTAGGCTCGCCCCCCCATGTAGCATATTTCGCTCCCTTAGCTCAGCATCTATCGTGCTCTGAAGGCGCTTAAAATCCTCAGACACTCGCTCGATAAACTCTTCTGTGCTAGAAAATTCCAACACACTCGCACTTGGAATGATTTTAATAGGGAAAAGCTCCCTAACCAAAAGCGGACGAATACGAGGTGAGCCATAGCCATATTTTTCGCTTACACTTACGACTGTTTGTTCTGTATCTGGTGCCATAATCTAAGCCTGAAACACAAATGGAATCATGCTAATAGCGACAAGGAAGATAAGTCCGCCACTTATTTCATTCCACTCGCGCCTAATTAAACGCATAAAAAAATAGAGCACAAGTCCAGCAGCAAGTCCATTTGTAATCGAATATGTAAGCGGCATTAAAAGCACGATAGCAAAGACCGCTACAGAGACACTAAAGTCACTAAAATCAATATGGCGTAGCTCAGAAAACATCAAGATTCCCACAGCTACCAAGACTGGATAAATTGCATTATCAGGAATCGCACTAAAAAGAGGCAACATAAACAGTGTAAGCACAAAGAAAAGCGCGGTAAAGACCGCTGTCAATCCTGTGCGCCCTCCCTCCTCTACACCACTAGCAGACTCTAAAAAGCTAGTCGTAGTCGATAACCCTAACAGACTCCCACCAACAGTTGCGGCAGCATCGACTTGTAGCGTCTTCTCTAGCTTTTCGCTATCTCCATCACTAAAGATTCCCGCTCGATATCCAACGCCAGCCAAAGTACCAATAGAATCGAACATATCTGTAATCATAAATGCCAAAATCACAGGCAACATTGACAGTGTAAAAACACTCAAGATATCAAGCTTCATAGCAATAGGCGCAATAGATGCTGGTAACGAAAATATCGCTTCTGGCATCGCCTTAAGCCCAAGAATCCAGCCAATAATCGAAGTAATCGCGATAGAGATTATAAAAGCCCCTTTTGTGCGCCAACTACTAAGCGTTAGCACGATTAAAAGTCCAGCGATTCCCAAAAAGACATTTACATCAGATAGATTGCCAAGTGAAACTAATGTAGTCTCATTATTTACTATTACCCCCATCTGTTTTAGCCCGATAAATGCGATAAATGCACCAATTCCTGCACTTATAGCACGTCTTAAATCCTTTGGAATACTCTCGATAATCCACCGCCTAAAGCTAGTAAATGAGACTATTAAAAACAAGAATCCAGAGACAAATACCACGCCCAAAGCCTCCTGCCATGGTATTTTCATCCCAAGCACAAGCCCAAAAGTAAAGTAGGCATTAAGCCCCATACCAACACTCATAGCCACTGGCGTGTTAGCATATATACCCGTCAGGAGAGTAGAAAATATCGTAATTAGCGCAGTTGCAGTGATTAGCGCGTCCATTGGCATGCCAGTTTGGCTCATTATAATCGCATTCACAGGAATGATATACATCATCGTCAAAAAGGTCGTAAAACCCGCCAAAGCTTCAGTTTTTACATCGCTTCCATGCTCTTTTAGCTTAAAGATTCTTAGCATTTATGCTCCTTTTGTAAGTTTGCAGTTCGTTATATAAGCTATCACGCTCCACAGGCAAGAATCCAGCATCGCAAATCTGAAAAATCAGCTGCTCCTTGCTTACACCAGCACCGCTCTTTGAGCCAGCTGCACTTTGTATCGATTCCTTTTGTATCGTGCCATCGAGATCATCTGCACCAAACTCTTGCGCAACCATCGCTAGATTTAGACCAAGGCTCGCCCAGTATGCCTTGATGTGCGGGATGTTATCAAGTAGGATTCTTGCGATTGCGATAGTTTTAAGAATCTCCTGCGCACTAGGAAAGTGCTCAACTCTTAGAAAGTTATTCTGCTTTTGATATAGCAAAGGGATAAAGGCATTAAACCCACCACTTCGCTCCTGCTGAGCACGCAAGCGCAGTATGTGGTCGATTCTTTGGGCGCGATTCTCAATGTGCCCAAAGAGCATCGTCGCATTACTCTGCCGCCCCAACGAGTGCCAATAGCCATGGATTTCAAGCCAACGCGCGCTACCCACCTTACCGCCACAAATCTTCCTGCGTATCTCCTCATCAAAAATTTCTGCTCCACCGCCTGGCATGCTATCCACGCCCCAAAGAATCATATCCTCAAGTACGCGCTCATAAGGAATCTCAAAGTAACGCGAAAGAAAATCAACTTCAGCCGCCGTCATCGCCTTAATATGCACATCTGGAAGCTCTCTCCTAACCGCCCCAAACATCTCGCCATACCACTTATAGCCATAGTTTGGATTGTGCGCACTGACTATATGTAGCTCACGCGCACCCATCGCGTAAGAATTGCGCGCCTCATGAAGTATCTCTTCGATACTCATCGCATATGGATTTGGATTCTTGCGATGGGATGAAAATGCACAGAATCGACAGATGTCCTTGCAGATATTGCTTGGATTTATGTGGCGATTTGAGTTAAAAAAGACCTTGTCTCCATGTAGCTTACGACGCCAAGAATCGGCTATTTTACCGAGGGTGAAAATATCAAGCTCATAAAGCGATTCCGCTTCTGTTTGCGTGAGCTGCTCACCATTTTCTAGGTGAGAGAGAAGTTCGTTATGACTCATCAGCATCCTTGAATATTTTTTACAAAATTATAACCTTATGGGCTTAATGCCCATGCAAAAACGTTTGGCTTTGTGCTTTAAGCAACTTAGAAAATGCGATGAAGTGGTCATTCCTATGAGACTCTTTGTTGTATTGTGGCACGCACCCACTTCCAATACTAATAACAATCCCGCCACTCTCTTGCAGAATAATATCCCCAGCGGCGATATCCCACGTGCTGGAACCTTCAAATCGTGGATATATTTGGGCTCGATTCTCACTCAGTATTCCAAACTTAAGAGCAGAGCCAACAGAATCGATAGAAAATCCATGTCGCTTAGCAAACTCTTCTACTTTAGAATTTGAATGATGCACGCTAGCAAGAGCAATCCACGGGGAATCCACACTATCACGTATCTCTTTATGTTGAATTTTTTTATGATTTTTAAATGCTCCACCGCCCAAATATGCGCTATACAGCACACCAAAAGCCGGCGCATACAACACGCCAAGAATCGGCCTTTGGCGATGTATAAGTGCAATTGATACGACAAATTGCCCATTGCGACACAAAAAATCTTTAGTACCATCAAGTGGATCAATAAGCCAAAAATAGTCTAAATCCTTGCGCGCATCAAACTCAAGTTGCGATTCTTCTGAGTTTATCGCAAAGCCAAGCGGAGATAGTGTTTTGGAGATAAATTTGTGTGATTGCATATCTGCGCGCGTAAGTGGCGATAGATCATCCTTTAGGCAAAAATCCACATCACTATAATGCTTCAAAATCACAGCACCAGCACCCATTGCAGCCCTCTCTGCATATTCCAAAAGGTCTATGAGCTGCGCTTCTTTCATGCTAATTTCTCCATACAAGATCATCCTCGCCCTAGTCTTTATATGCGATTCTTAGCGAGTGATCAAAATCACAATCCAATCTCAACTTCAAGATCGCTAGGAGAATCAATCTCACCCCAGCCACCGCGAATCCAAACTGGTGCTACATTATCAAAGCGATCAATAATGCTTTGAATAAAGCTTGTCATATAGATATTTTCAAAGCCTTTACCATCATAAATCGTCCCCCTGTCAAGAGAATCGTAATGCCTTTTAAATGTCTCAATAAACCCATTAGAAACCTTCACCAAGCCAATATACTGCCCTTGGATCTCATCAAATCTACTAGCGCGTTTACCAAGCTCTTTTATGCGCCCATCTCGCACTTTTAGCGTCTCTGCATCACTCAAAGGATCATCAAAGCGTCTCTCCCAAAGCTCTCGCCACTCACTATCCACGACCACAGCCATATCTGAGCTTGCTTGCAATAGCGACCAAAGTATGCGCGATGAGTAGATGATGTCTGAATAAGAGATAAGAATCTCATCATCTAAAAAATCGCTTGCACAAAATAGAGTATGTACCATATTTGTCGAGGCGTGATTCTCGTTGTAAAAAAATGAAAAGTTAAAATCACGTCCATATCTTTCATTTACAAACGCCTTAAGCACATCAAATCTATATCCACCAACAATTCCAATATCGTGTATTCCACATTCGCGCATAGCCTCAAGCTCATAAGCAAGAATCTCCTTGCCACGATATTTTACAAGACACTTTGGCACTTCATCTGTCAATGGAGCTAGCCTGCTCCCGCGTCCAGCCGCCAAAATCACAGCTTTCATCTCACAAGCTCCCGCAAAAAAGATTTAAGATCCTAGTGCTCGCCTTACTCTGCATAGCCTCACGCTCAGGATGCCACATCATGCCAAAAATTGGCGATTCTTCATGAGAAAATGCCTCTACTAGTCCATCTTTTGAGTGCGCAAGCGGAGAGAATCTATCCCCAAGACTAACGATTCCAAAGTTGTGAAATGAGCTATCAATAGGCAAAACTTCGCCCTCGCACCATAAAATCTCATGTCTTCCTACGTGATTCTCACACGCCCTTATCTCGCCACCTAGTTCACTCGCGATAAACTGCGCCCCACGACACACACCAAGAAGTGGCACTCTGTGTGCCAAAGCATAATGCAAAATATCGCGCTCATAAGAGTCTCGCTTCTTATTTATCGCACTAGAAATCACGCTATTTAGATCGTTGCCACCACTTAAAATTACACCAGAAATAGCAAACTCTTCCGCATAATCACTAAAAGGAATCGCATAGCTAAGAGACAAAGGCATAACTCCAAGCCCAAATAAAAGCTCGCCCCAGCGCACATCAAGCGCCTCTCGATTCTCAATGTATTCTTGCGCAGATATTAGTCTTTGTGTAATGGCAACTTTTTTCAACCAATTACCTCGATTCTCTTGCCAGCACAATCAAGCTCGATGAAACGTCCACGTCGCCACTTCTCAAAATACTCCTCACCAGCACCAATCACGGCGCACAATCCAGCCTCCGCACAACGAATTGCCATGTGAGAATTAACGCCGCCATAGCAAGTAATCAACCCTGCAATCCCCTTAGTAAAGAGAAAATCATAGCCAGGATCAGCGGATTTGACACATACTATCTTCCCGCTTAAATCGCCTAAAAGTCCATCACTAGCCTCATCTACAACCTCGCCTCTTACACTCTTTGATCCAATAAAATTTGGATGAATCAACGGTAGCATGTATGAAAATATGTCATCTTCGCTCAAAATAAGCGGCGGTAGCTTTAGCGACAAAGATGCATTAAACTCACATTTATGATGCGCGATATCACGCTGTAGTCGCTCTTTTAACGTGGCTGATTCTAAATTTGAATAGAGTGATAGCAGCACCTTGATATCAAGGTGCGCCAAATCATCTTTTGACAGCTCAAGCCGTCGCCCAAAACTCTCTATCATCTCAAGGATTCTGCTAAGCACCCGTGTAAAGGCAAATTTCACAGATTCTCGCCCCTCGATAGCCTCTTTGATAAACGTAAAAAGCTCGCGCGCATTAATTCTTAGCCCATGCTCTAGCAATAACGCCTCAAGCTCTTGCTCCTTTTCATGACTTAAGACAAACTCATACACAAGCGGTGGCGTAGAAGCGTGCAAATCTCCAAAATAACTATCAAACGCCTCCTTGTAAGATGGCGAGAGAATCGAATACGTCCCGGCACGCAAATGCCCAAACTCACGTAAAAATTCATCACGCGTAATCTCACCAAGTGATAGCTCATAAATAGCATTACTCAGCTTCTTTGAAACGGTGTTAAGAGAGTTTAAAAATGCCTCCCTCTCACACTCACTTAAAATCCCAATTTTCACCAAAGAATCTAACATCTGCACCGCGACAAATGCCGCACGCGCCGCGCCAGCAAATGGCAATGTCCCATATCGCTTGCAATACTCAACACCCCAATATATCTTATCTACATCACCAAGCCCGCTCTCCTCAATAGATAAAAAACGCTCCTCAAGTTGCGCTATTTTCAAAAGATCTTTTTTATAAAGCCCATGCTCTGGGGATATCATCTCATTTGTAAGCTCTAAAAGCGCAAACTCTAGCCGCTTTAACTCCTCTTTACTAAAGCCCTCTGCCTCGAGTAGTTTTAGCCTATTTGGCAAACCAAAGTGATAGCAAGACAGTATGATTTCAAATTCTACTTTATCGTGATTTTCAGGGCTTTTTGCTAGCTTATCCAGGTAGTAGTTCACAAGTTTTGAGGCTATTTTGCTATTTAGATTCTTTGGGATAAAAGAGTTAAATGATACTCGCGTGTCAATATATGGGAATCCTACAAAATTGACAAGCAATGGATGCGCGCTCAAATCGCGATAGCCATAATCGCTACGTTGACTAGCCCATACACTATCAGTCACAAGCTCTTTATACAGAGACAATGCAAGATATTTTGGCTTAATTCCTATTATCTCGGCTGGATTCCAATCGGGCATCACGCCAAAAATAGTCCGCGCGCCCAACAGGCTTGGATGCGCTCTATTTAGCTTCTCTAGCTTTATACGAATCTTCTCCAATGCTTCACTTGATTCTCGTGTGATGGCGTCCACATCTCTACCAGCTACAATATTTCTAGCTAGTGGTCTAACTTGTAGAATATAGAGCTTCTCAAGAAAATCTTCGCCATCTCTAGCAAAGGCAAACTCAACATCTAGTGCCTTACAATCAAAAATCTCTTCCAGCTCGCGCATAGCATCAAGCACGGCTGAAAGCCTCTTATCACTTGGATTTGGCGAGCCTCTAAAGTGATAGAAGGTCTTTGAGTGTTGACTGCGCCCACTTGTGATTCCATCACTTGTGCCACTCTCTTCGAAGTTGATCACAAAATATGGCGCACACTCCTCTTTATCGACACTCATTGCTACGCCACTAAGCGTGATTCCACAAAGCATTGGCTGAATAAAAAGCTCATCTTCAAAAGAAGATGATGCGCCTTCATCCCTGGCCATACTTTGCGCCACATCAAGAATCGCTCCGCAAAGCTTAGCAGTATCACAAGAATCGACATCAAGAATGCTCAAATACGCACCAGCATTTGATTGCAACTCGCTATCTTCGCTGCTTGCAGAGCTCCTCACAACGACACGCCCAAAGGAGTGCTCCAATACCTCGCGCGCGATTCCCATAGCATCACGCTTAGCATCGCTAGCATTAAAAATCAGACATGGCAAAGTCTTTGCGCACTTTAGCACACCATCTATCGCCTTTAGATTCCCTGCCTTGTTCTTAAAGATAATGCCCTGCACTACTCCTCCTATTTTACTTTCTTAGCACTCCACGCGCGTGTAGTGTACTGAATAGCAAATTCGCTTGGAAGCTCATCACGCATTTTATACACAATCGCGTCAAACAACTCCTCACCCTCTTTTGTTTCTAAATCCCAATATGGATTTTTTACACTTTTCCAAGCATTTATATAATTCTCAATAGTTTGATGAAAGTAAAAGTCCAACTCAAGATATAAAATTTCATCAAAAAGCTCCCTATTCTTTTCCAAGATTTCTCGCTGATCCTCGCGCCGGATACCACGTTCATAGCGAGGAATAAAACTCATGATAATCTCTTCTGCACGACTTTGAATAGGGTCTTTTAAATTACGATGATTCCACATACAAGAAAAACTTCCATTTTGCTTTAAAATCCTATGCGATTCTTTTAAAGCAAGCTCCCTATCCATGACATTAAAGCTACTGCCAAAGCAAACCCAGTCGACGCTTTGCGCCTCTAGCCCTGTCTCTACTCCAAGGGCGCGCCTCCACTCTATATTTTTACCCATGGTTCGCTCAACTCCAATCTCTCTCATAGCATCGTTAGGCTCAATAGCAATTACATCAAAGCCTCGCTCAAGAAGCATGATAGAGAGATTTCCACTTCCTGCACCAATATCGGCAACTACACCGCCTTGCAGACTTCCAACTGCATCTCTGCACAATAAATCAATCGCTCTGGGTGCATAGTTAGGGCGATATCCATAATATTTAGCATGTTTTGTGTAATCCCAAACTTGCTCTACTATTTTCTGATTTAGGTTGCTGATAAGCTCGCCCCCCCCCGCACACATTATTACCAATCATTAAAACCTCCTTACATTTATAATTAAATCTTCCTAGCACTCCATGCACGAATCCTATAAGGCACGCGGATTGTCTCAAAAGATGAAATTTTCTCTTCGATCATCTTTTCTATATCACTCCATCTCTCGCCAGCTTGCGCCCTAATATCATTCACAGATCGCCAAACACCCATATACCTTTCCTTGCTCATCTCCTCAAAATGAGGAATCTCCATAAAGAAGCAGTCGCAAAAATCGCCCGTAGATTCTAAAACTTCCGTCCAATTTTTTGTATTTTGCACACCACTTGAGACACGATTAAGAGACGGGATCATACGCTTAATCTCCTCTTCAATCTCATAAAATATCGTCCCTTGGACAATGTGTCGCGGATTCCAGATCGCACTAAAATAGCCGCCATCTTTTAAGATTCTCGCAAACTCAGGAAGTGAGCGTGCAGGATCAGTCCAGTGAAAGCTACTAGCCATGATAGCCCAGTCATAAGTTTTGGCATTTAGAGGTATATCCTCACCCCCCCCCCGAAACCATTTTACATTTTGCACCTCTTTTAGTGCACTCATGCCTTCATTCATCATATTTTCATTTGGTTCAACAGCGTCGATTTTTAGTCCCATATTTGCTAACATCATTGTCATCTTGCCAGTGCCAGCCCCCACCTCTGCTACACGTAGCTCCTCACGCGAATACCCTTGGAAATTTACAATCCTCAATAGATTCTCTAAAAGAATCTCGCTATACGCTGGTCTGTGGTGATAATGCTTGGCAAGCTCGCTAAAATCCCCTTGTTTCATCAAAGCTCCTTTTTAAAATTTCATCAATAATCTTGTCGCGCTTTTGCCCTATATCGCCAAATAGACTATTTTCTATAACCAAATCAGCACGCGGCTCATCAAAAGCTATATCAATACCAACAACATCAAAAATCTCGCCTCGAGATGCTTTTGTATATAGATTCTTTTGGTCGCGTCGATATAGCTCCTTTATGTCGCATTTCACATAGATTTCGATTAGTTTTGAAATATGCGCTCTATTGAACTCATAACTCTCATTAAACATCGAAATAGCCGAAGTTATCACGCTTACCCCTTGAGATGCCAGAAGCGAGCATAACAAAGCGCGACGATTTGCAATCTTTATGCGCGATTCTTTATCGTATTCATAACTCTCAAATATGTCACGCATCTCATCGCCATCAAGATACACAAGTGAGCCCATTTTTGGCTTTAGCTCCTCGTATACCGCCCTTGCTAGCGTACTTTTCCCACTTCCAGCAAGCCCCATAATCCAAACTACAACTCCAGATTCTATTGCCATATCCCCTCTTGTTTTGCGCGCACAAATACGACTAAAAGATTCAAAAACGCCCTCTATTAACCTGTGAAGCACTAGACCAATCGCATAGATCCTATTCTGCTTAATCTAAAGCCATAACTACCACTTCGCTTTACCCTAAAAGCCCAATGAAATTTAACTCAAAGAGATCCCAATCAAAAGCCCAATAACCTCATCATAGCTATCTGCTAAAAATTCCAAAAACATCTCTGCTTTCGATTCTTACACGCTTTATCGGCTCTATACGCACGCACACTTCTGCTAATGCAAAAGCTACACCCAAAATGACCAAATTACCCATATCGCTGGAGTTTTGTAGATTATCTCCTGTGGTACGTGGAGATTACAGCCATAAAATCCCTACTTTGCCATCTTCCTCTGCATTCTGATATGCGCCTGATTCTAAGATGGTTTTCCATGCCTCTTTCATGCCTTCACTCCACGAAATATCATCAAAAACCATAATCCCACGCTCTGCCATAAATGGAAGAATCTGCCTAAAGTATTCGATAGTCGCGTCCCTGTCGTGATGCCCATCAACAAAAGCAAAATCAATAGGCATAACCTCGCCCAAGAGTGTAGGCAGCACATCTACAAATCGCCCAACATGCCGCTCTATATTCGCACACCCCAACGCCTCGTGCGTATCTTTTGCCACGTCTGCTATCTCTGGCGAACCTTCGATTGTGTGTATTTTCGCTTGTGGTGCGATGTGGCTCATATAGCTACTAGAAAATCCACAACACGTCCCAAGCTCGAGAATCGTGCGCGCATTTTGCGCTTTTAGCGTCTCTAGCACGAGCTTTAGCGACTCGCCTTTTAGCCCGATTCTCGCCATTTTACTTGTATCACTCATTACCTCCACGCCTTTTGCCATCAGCTCTTTTGTGCGCGGAGCTTTTGGATCGCCAGCTCCATAGTCAATCACACGTAAAATCCTTCTTTGCGCGATGAGATTTTCTCTATGACTCTCGATTTTTTTACAAAGGGAATCAAACCAAGAATCCTCTCTCTCTAGCCAAGATAAAACTGCTTCAACCACGCGCTCTGCCTGCGCTCTACCTAAATGTTCACCCATCGGAAGTGAAATAATATGAGAATCCCACTCACATGCACGCAAAGTCGTGCAACTCTTCACGCTAGGATTCTGTTTGAAAGCCTGCTGGTTTGGAAGCGCGATTGGATAGTGGTATCCGCTCTCTATGCCTTGTTCTCTTAGATATTGTGCCAGCTCACTTGCATTACCATTTAATCGAATCACAAACAGATGCCAAACACATTCACAAAGCTCGCGCACCTTTGGCAATGCGATACCATCTTTATTGCCAAGCCTCTCCATATAGATTCTCGCTATCTCTTGCCTTTTGCACGTCCACTCTTTTAAGTGTCGCAACTTCACACTAAGAATCGCCGCTTGTAACCCATCTAAACGACTATTACGTCCAATTCTTAGATGATGGTACTTTTCTATCGCGCCATGATGCGCTATCTCGGTACATCGCGCAATAAGCTCCAAATCATTACTAACAATCATACCCCCATCGCCATAAGCACCTAGATTCTTCCCTGGATAAAAGCTAAAACATCCAACATCGCCGATTGCTCCAACCTTGTTTCCATTGTACTTCGCACCATGTGCCTGTGCGCAGTCCTCAATGACTTTTAGATTCTTCTCTCTTGCAATCGACATAATCGCATCCATATCAGCAGGCTGTCCATAGAGATGTACAGGGATTATAGCGCGCGTATTTTGTGTGATTTTCGCACGCATGTCGTCTATATCCATCGTGTAGCTATCATCACAATCGACAAAAACGACCTTTAGGCGATTCCTGATCACGGCTTCTGCGCTTGCGGCAAAGCTATTTGCTGGCACTAGCACCTCTGATTCTTCTGGTAGCTCTAATGCCTCAAGTGCAATTTCAAGCGCATCGGTTCCATTTGCCACGCCAAGTGCATATTTCACCCCAATAAAATCCGCAAACTCACGCTCAAACCTCTGGACAAATCTCCCGCCCACAAATGCACTCTCCGAGATGACACCGGCGATCGCCTCATCTATCTCTCCCTTGATTTCTAAATATTGTGCATGCAAATCGAGAAATTTCACCATCTCCACTAGAGCCTCCTTAAAAGTCGCGCTGGATTGCCAATATAAATTCCGCACTCGGTTATATCTTTTGTTACCACGCTACCCGCGCCTATTACGCAGCCATCAGTGATAAAAACAGGAAGAATCGTAGCATTAGAGCCAATAGAAACGTGATTTCCAATATGTGTCGACTTCCATTTTTGCGAATCGCCACTAGGCTTACCCTCTCTAAAAAGGTCGTTGATAAACATCACGCCGTGTCCGATAAAGCACGATTCTCCTATCTCGACTAGCTCACAGATAAAGCTATGCGACTGCACACGCGTACCTTTACCGATTTTTACACCGCGCTGTATCTCTACAAATGGCCCGACAAACACATCATCGCCAAGCTCACATTCATAGAGATTGCTCGGCTCTATGATCTTTACGCGCTCGCCAAAAACAACATCGCGAATATGCACGCCATATACAATCGGCTCTTGCATCGATTCTCCCTTAAGAGTGCCCGAGGCGACACTTCTCTGGCTTAAAACGCAGATGGATCTCCATGCCCGTCTCAATCGACTCGTAAATCGCCATAATGAGTTCCAAACTCTTACGCCCCTCCAACCCATCAACTAGTGCGCGCTTGTTATTCTTGATGCAATCGACAACATGTTCATAATACGCCTTATGTCCAAAGCCATATACATCAGGTGGATTTACAGAAAAGTCACGCTTAATAATCTCATCTTCTGGTGAAGATTCAACGAAGTGCCAATGACGAATCTCATTCACCGCAAACCCACCTATCTCGACACTGCCTCTCTCCCCAAGAATCGACACTGACCCTTCTAAATCCCTAGGACGCGTCGCCGTAGTCGCCTCGATGATTCCTAGCGCACCATTTGCAAACTTCAATACAGCCACACCTGTGTCCTCAACCTCGACATTGACAAGCTGCGTCGCACTCTTTGCAAATACACTCTCCACGTCACCCATAAGCCACTCAAGCAAATCGACGTGATGGCTAGCTTGATTTGTAAAAACCCCACCATCCATCGCCCATGTCCCACGCCACTCATCTTGGTCGTAGTATCTCTGATCGCGACACCAGCGCACACGCACTGTCCCCATGACGAGTTTACCAAAGCGATTCTGCTTGAGTGCCTCTTGGAGTTTTTGAACGGGAAGATTGTAACGATTTTGCTTGATCACAAAGAGTTTTACACGATTTTTATCACACGCACTAATCATCATATCAGCATCATCTAGTGTCAGCGCCATTGGCTTTTCCACGACTACATGCTTACCATAGCCAGCTACAGCAATGGTATGCTCAGCGTGCATTCCACTAGGCGTAAGAATCGACACCACATCAATCTCATCCTTGCACGCTTCCATCATCTCTGCAAGACTAGAAAAGCTACGAACACCATACTTTTCGCCTAGATTCTTTGCGCGCGAAGAATCGACATCGCATACGGCTATTAGCCTTGCTCCTGTGATATGCCCACCACCCAAAAGCTCAGCATGTCGCTGCGCTATCCTGCCGCAGCCAAGCAGTGCAACTCTAAGCATTTAAAATCTCCTTCTCGATTCTGTCAATCATAGTGTTAAAGCCTTCATCGCCCCCATCTTTAACGAAGAATCGGTGATTATCGCGCTTTTTACCGATTATCTGCGGTATCAGCTCAAGAATCTCATCGACATCGTTACTCCAGTGCATGAGTCCATTTTCAATTAGATACTGATCATGATATAGCCAAATGGAGCGTGTGGATATTGTAGGAATACCATAGTAGACAGATTCTAAATTCATAGTTCCTCCACCACCGATAAAGAGATCAATAAATGGGTAAAACTCCTCGGGACGTAACTTCTCCTGCAACACAGTCGCCACATCGCCAAAATCACGCTCAAGATAGTCGCGCTCATATCGTGGCATAATGACTATGTTTGCGTCAATTCTCTCTTTAATCTTGCGTATAAGCGTGTAGATAACCGGAATCTTATCCTTTACATAGTGCGCCTTATACTCCTCCTCACGGATCATAATAGTCGGTCGCGACAAGGAGAGACCATACCGAGTGCGAAAGTCGTTATGCGCCTCTGCTTTTATATCTTTCATCCACAAGCAGACATCAACAAAGTCATAAGGAATAATCTGCTCACCTTCAAGTGTTAGATTATTAAACATCTCCCTAGGCATGATATATGGGTAGAAAAAGAGTTTTGAGTATGGGAGAGTAAGTCTAGCGACGGCGGTTAGATTCTTAGGATTCTCTTTGTCTCCCGCAAATGTCGAGGCAGGCGTATCATAAATGTTTACAACTGGGATTCCCACGCCATAGGCAACATGTACACTATCCACCACAGCACCACATATCAGTACTTTTGGCGTACCTCGTGCCTCAAAAATATCCAAAAACTCCTTTTGGCGGAAGATTCTCGCGCGAAATTTATCCAAAAGCGTACTACCGCCATACTCGCCAAGAACGATATGTTCGATTCCCTGGAGCTCTAGCACCGCCTTTGCCTCTGTATAATGCGGTGCATAACGAGTAGTTACAAGCACTTCATGACCGCGTTTTTTCAACTCAGGAATCATGCGACTAAAAAACATTGCATATTTCGGCGTCCCAATATCAATCCAGATCACGCTCTCTCCTTAGCTCTTCAAATATCGCCAATCTAATGCCAAAAGGTGTTGCATTGCTAATCCCTAATAGTTTGCAAAATGCTTGCTCAGGTGCGCTAAAACCTCTTTTGTCCAATCTATATGCGATTTTACTATCTAAATGTCGCTCGAGCAATTTTCTTAAAAAATATTTGCTATATCCTTGCGAAAACTTCCACTCACTCTTTAGCCCACATGCAAACTCAACCACACGATAATCGGTAAATGGCGAGCGATTCTCCACACTAAATTTCATAGCATTGCAATCCTCATATCGGAGTAAAAGTGGCAAGCTAAAGCGCAAAATATCGCCCAAAAGTGCCTTGTCAAAGTCTGGCACAAAACGCTCCAAAAGCCCATCATACGAAACACCACATGCAAAAGGTAATGACTTTGCATTCTCTTTATTATCCTGCATAAAAAGCTCTAGTTTTTCAAGATTATCTAGCGCGCATTTACGTCCCATATCATACTCGCGCTCCGCTTGGGTGCCATAAAGACGTGCTCGATTCTTGTATTCATCTGGGTGTGCATAGATATATCGCGATACATGATGATAATATCCGCCAAAAAGCTCATCAGCGCCCTGCCCGCTAAGTGCCACTTTGCAACTCTTGCCAATCTCTTTATAAAGGCAATATTGTGCATAGATTGAAAAACTGCGAAAAAGCTCACCATGCGCCCTAACAAGCGATGAAAAATCCTCTTTGATTCTAGAAATTTCAGGCTCTACTGACTCTATTTGGATTCCTAGGCTACTGCCAACGTAGTCGATAAACTCACCCTCGCAAGCATCTTTAAATTTTGGGAATCTAACACCAAAGTAGCGCAGATTTGGAAACGCCTTATGCGAGAGTGCGGCCAAAAGAGAGCTATCAATCCCGCCAGAAATCGCCATAGCTATATCTACATCAGCACGCATTCTGAGCTTTAAAGCATCAAAAAGTAGCTCCTCAAACTCATCAAGCGCACGTTCAAAACTCAAGCTACACGGGACAATACGATCCTTTAAATCCCAGTAGCGCACTACTTTGGAATCAAAATTAATGAGATCAATCTCGCAAAATGTGCCAGCAACTATCGATTCTACATCTTTATATATTGTCTTATCCGCACTACCAAATCCAAAAAGGAGATTGCTATTTACCTCGGCCTCATCAAAGCCAAGTCCAAGCACCTCCGCAATCGCACTAGACGATGAGGCGAAGAGTAATTTCCCATTTTTGCGATAAATATAAAGTGGCTTATTTCCAAGCCTATCACGCGCAAGCACAAGCCTCTTTGAGCAAGAATCATAAAGTGCAAACGCAAAATCACCATTTGCTATTTCAAGCGTTCTGCTCACGCCATAGTGCACCAAAGCACGCAAAAACACCTCTGTATCACTATGGCTAAAAAATTCCTCGCCCGCGCGCTCTAACTCCGCTTTTAGCTCGATGTAGTTGTATATTTCGCCGTTAAAAATAAGCACAAAATCACCAAAAACCATCGGCTGATTCCCACTATTTCCAAGCTCAAGAATCGCTAAACGATTATGTGTGAGGATAAAATCACCATCACTCCAAGTGCCACTAAAATCGCGTCCACGATGTGCCATCAAAGCAGAAGCTCGCTTTATCTTTTCGTATGCTAGATTCCCTCCGCAGATACTACACATTTAAAATACTTTTGAGGCTATATAGCAAATCTCTTCACTGCTTAAGTCTGGATTTACTGGAAGGCTAAGAATCTCCTTGCTAACACACTCACTAATAGGAAAATCACCCTCTTTGTAACCCAAATATGCAAAGCACTCCTGAAGATGTAGTGGCTTTGGATAGTGTATCGCTGTTGGGATTTTGGCAGATTTTAGCCTTGCTTGAAGTGCATCGCGATTCTTAGTACGGATTGAATATTGCGCATAGATAGAGCTCCTATCGCTCAAAATCTGCGGAATCGCAACATTGCCATCAAGCAAAAGCTCATTGTATGCATGTGCTACATCTATGCGCCGAGCCAAATCGCCCTCGTAATACGCTAGTTTAACGCGCAAAATTGCAGCCTGCAGAGTATCAAGCCGTCCACCGATTCCTATATATTTATGATGATATCGCTCGCTTTGACCGTGGATTCTCAGACTCCTAATTCGCTTGGCCAGCTCGCTATCTTGCGTGAAAACTGCGCCACCATCGCCATAGCAACCAAGGGGTTTTGCCGGAAAAAAACTCGTGCACGAGATATCTCCAAGCGCAGAATCGCACACACCCTTATATCTACTGCCAAAGCTCTGCGCCCCATCGATAATCACCTTAATATCATGCGCACTAGCAATCGCACAGATCTCGTCAATATCGCTAGGTTGACCATATAAATGAACTGGAATAATAGCCTTTGTGCGAGGTGTAATTTTCTCCAAGATTTGCGAAGAATCGATATTATAAGTAATGTTACAAATATCGACAAATACGGGCTTTGCACCCAAGAGCGCAATCATCTCAGCTGTCGCTATAAATGTAAAAGGTGTGGTAATCACCTCATCGCCAGCACCTATACCAAGCGCCATTAAAGCAAGAAGTAGCGCATCAGTGCCGCTTGAGCATGTGATAGCATACTTCGCACCCGTAAACGCCTCTAACTCACGCTCTAAAAGCCCAATATCTTCGCCCATAATAAAGCCACACCCGCTAATCACGCTCATCATCGCCTGCTCAATCTCATCTTTATAGCGTGCATGCTGTCTTGCAAGATTCGCAAAATCGATATTCATCTAATTTACTCCAAGCTCGATAATTTGTGAATCGCGCAACATATATCGCATGCCATCATAGCTGTCAATGGCAATTCCACTATCATCAAAGACCATGCGATTCCCAGCCTTATCTACCCATCCTATCTGCCTAGCTGGTACACCGACCATAAGTGCATAAGGTGGGATATCGCGCTTTACCACCGCGCCAGAGCCGACCATAGCATATCGTCCAATTACAATTCCACAAACTATTGTGGCATTCGCGCCAATAGAGCAACCCTTGCAAAGAATCGTCTTTTTATATTCATTCTTTCGCACGATAAAAGCACGCGGATTATATACATTTGTAAACACCATCGAAGGCCCAAGAAAAACATCATCTTCTACCTCTACGCCCTCATAGATGCTCACGTTATTCTGCACTTTTACGCCATGCCCAATTCTCACATTTGGACCAACAACGCAATTCTGTCCAAAAGAACACCCATCGCCTATCACACTACCACTCAATATGTGACAAAAATGCCATACCTTCGTGCCATCTCCTATCTCTACGCCACTATCTACGATGCTAGAATCATGAACAAAATGACTCACGATTCCACCTTTTTGCAAAATGGGTGAGAATCGCTCACGATTCCAATTGGCGTCTGCGTGCGGATTTGATGTACTATTTCGATACTCGCGCGCGCCTCATCAAGCCCAAATCCACCGCCTAACAAAATGTCATTGTAGCTTTTTGTATGCAAATCAGTAAAACCATCAGAAAATTCAAACTCTTCGCCATCAACGCTAATATTGCGATATGTACGCTTTCCTGCTAGCTTAGCCTCATCTGGAATATAGTCATAATTAACGCTTAAAAACCACCTAACGCGCGCATGCTCAAGCTCTAAGAATCCAGCCGAACTATGGGTATTTAAGATGTGGACTCGATTCTCCTTTGGTGCGCCAAAAATCCAAGAAAGCATGTCATAAAAATGGACGCCAATATTTGTCGCCACGCCACCACTTTTAGCGATGTCGCCCTTCCATGATGTGAAATACCAATGCCCTCGCGATGTAAGATATGTCAAATCAACATCATAAATATGCTCAGGATTCTCTAGTAATTCACGCTCCACACGAGACTTCAGTGCGATAATACTCTCGTGTAAACGTAGCTGTAAAATATTATAAACTCGCCTACCGCTCTCGCGCTCGATCTCCTTTAGTGCATCTATGTTCCATGGATTTAACACCAATGGCTTCTCGCAAATTGCATGCGCACCGCTTCTAAGTGCAAAGCGAATATGAGAATCATGCAGATAGTTTGGCGAGCAAATTCCAACATATTCGACACCTTTGCCACTGCGATGGAGCTTGTCAACATGGCGGTCAAATCGTTCAAACTCGGTAAAAAAGTCAGCATTTGGAAAATAGCTATCAATAATTCCCACGGAATCATTTGGATCTAGCGCGCATACTAGATCATTTCCAGTCTCCTTTATGGCACGCATATGACGTGGTGCGATGTAGCCAGCCGCTCCAATTAGTGCAAAGCTTGCAGACATATATACCTCCTATGGCGCAGCAAGCGCAAGAATCTGTTCATATAAATCGTCAAATCCAGCCCAATCATAATAGGCAAAGCTACTATTGTGCCACAAGACAACACACTCACCCTGAAACTTCTTGCACTCTGATATCACTTTTTTATTTTGTTCCATCGCGCTCTTGCTGCACCTATCAAAAGCGCAATCCATAAGAATCAATGGTCGCTCCACAAGCCCTAAAGTCTCTCGCTTTTCAACATCAAAAACCCTAAATGGGTAACACACACCACAACGAAATCCTACTCTCTCTGCAAACCCAACAGTGCTATCCCACTCAAAGCCAAGACTATCCCAAAGCCTCCATGTAAGTGGCACACTAAAGCGCAAATAGTGCTGCCGTCCACAAATAATCGCTCCGCCAAATACGCGCTCTAATGACTCTCTTTCACTTTTTAGCATCTCAATATCATCAAAAGAGTTGTAGCTTGGATGGATTCCTACCACATGCTTTGCCAAAGTGATTTTTTGCAGTATTTTTTTAACCTTTTTATCTCTAATGCTATAAAAATTGTCAAATTCACTATTTCCACCGCTCATAAAAAAGAAGTGCGCCTTGGTGTCAAATCGCTCTGCTAGCCTCATAAAATAATCAAACTTATCAAATGGATCCTTTGCCAATCCTAACCAAACCATAAAATAGTCTGAAAACTCTCTCAAGGCCTGCTTGTAATTACCATAACCAAAGAGTGCCTTTCGTACACGCCTACAAAAAACTCCAAAGTTCCAGAAGAATAGCGAATCAATATCATGTGTAAGTAGCAAATTATATTTTCTCTCCCTAGCCACACACGGGAATTTAGCCCACTCAAACATAGTCAAAAGCAACTTTAAATAGTAGTTAACTATCGGCATATCAAAAAAGCCAAATCTCACGCTAAGTGCGCGCTCCTCAGGGAATCGCCCAAATTCATCAAGCCTGCTTTCGATTCTCTCCTCAAAACGACTAAGCATAAAAAATGATGAGCCAAAAATATCTATCGCGCAGTCGACAATCTCTCCATAGTCGATTCTTCCCTCACCATAGATAACTGGTATCCCCTCATAATACTCAATCTCGCAAGGCAGAGAATCTTCCATAAGATAGCTATCGTTTCGACTAAAGAGAACATCGCGCATGCGAATAGACCCATACAAAGAATCGCCACCAAAAGAAAGCTCATAAAACGACTCGTGATGCTCCAAAATCTCAACATCAAAGCCTAAAAAATCACCCAAAAGCGTCTGAATAATATATCTGCGCTCCGGGAAAAAGCCAGTAGGCACCTTTACAACAATCATTGCCCATCCTCCGCACACAACACCCCCTCCACAATCTCACGCAATTTTATAGAGTTTGCCTCAGCAGTGTAGATTCTTGCTGCTCTATCTGCATTTTGTCTAAATTCCTCAATTTGTGCACGTGTTAGAGAATTGAGTGTTTCTGCCATGCTTTTTGGAGTGAAATCCTTGGATATTACGCCTAGGTTTTCATCTTTTAGGATTCTTGCCATCTCTGGGCTTGGTCCTATGGCAATAGCTAGACATGCTTGGATAAATTCAAAGAACTTATTTGGGAGACAGTACTTTAGGTTAAAAGTCGTAGGAGGACAAAGAAAGATCCCTATATCGTATTTGCTTGTAAATGGAACAATCTCTTCAAACTTAACAGGAGGAATTAGGCGGATATTTTTTCTAGAGCTTGCCATTTTTTTTAGTTTTTGGAAATAGTCGATTTGATTTGTTTCGACTAGCATCAAGTCCAAACTAAAGCGAGAATCTAGATAATCCATCATCTCAATCATGCCTTCTATTCTTCTATCCGCTGAAGCTAGTCCATGATGTATTAGTCGTATCTGTGAAGAATCGTGTGTCTCTAGTTGGATAGCCTTGCTTGTTGGCAAACTCATAAGGACATCACATTTTATGTTGTAGTTTTTCTGATACTCATGTGCTAGGGCGTGACTGACGGAGTGTATAGAATCCGCCTTATTGAGATATGTGCGACATAGATACTCTTTATAGGGCGCAAAGTAGAATCGCCACCAAAAGTAGCTTTCAAACTCCCTCGGCGCATACTCGTGCATATTTGCAATCACTTTCGCGCCACTAGCAAATTTAAGAGCCACCGGAAGTGTCTCAGCATCATGTGCGATGATAATATCAAACTTCTCGCGTGCCAAAATCTCGCTAGCCGCCATAACTTGAGGTAGCCTCCAATAGACGTGCTCAAAACACCTAAAAAGCAACCAAAATCGCTGAATAAGACGCATTTTTAGGGTCCATTTCGGCTTTGTGATTTGATAAAACTCTTTTGCTAGAGCATTTGGCGTATAGCCCAAGCCATACACGTCATAAGAATCGCATAATGCCTCATATTCACGCCGAACTCGTGGCTGAGTCTTGTGGTTGTGAAAATGGAAAATCAAAATGCGCTTCACAACACCCCCTCCACAATCTCACGCAATTTTATAGAGTTTGCCTCAGCAGTGTAGATTCTTGCTGCTCTATCTGCATTTTGTCTAAATTCCTCAATTTGTGCACGTGTTAGAGAATTGAGTGTTTCTGCCATGCTTTTTGGAGTGAAATCCTTGGATATTACGCCTAGGTTTTCATCTTTTAGGATTCTTGCCATCTCTGGGCTTGGTCCTATGGCAATAGCTAGACATGCTTGGATAAATTCAAAGAACTTATTTGGGAGACAGTACTTTAGGTTAAAAGTCGTAGGAGGACAAAGAAAGATCCCTATATCGTATTTGCTTGTAAATGGAACAATCTCTTCAAACTTAACAGGAGGAATTAGGCGGATATTTTTTCTAGAGCTTGCCATTTTTTTTAGTTTTTGGAAATAGTCGATTTGATTTGTTTCGACTAGCATCAAGTCCAAACTAAAGCGAGAATCTAGATAATCCATCATCTCAATCATGCCTTCTATTCTTCTATCCGCTGAAGCTAGTCCATGATGTATTAGTCGTATCTGTGAAGAATCGTGTGTCTCTAGTTGGATAGCCTTGCTTGTTGGCAAACTCATAAGGACATCACATTTTATGTTGTAGTTTTTCTGATACTCATGTGCTAGGGCGTGACTGACGGAGTAGCAGTAGTCCGCTTGCGGTAAAAAATTACGGCACATCCAATCATTAAAGCCTGCAAAAAGCAGTCGCCAACGCCTATCGTGCTCCATCTCTCTGGGGTAATATTCACGTGCGTCCATGATGACTTTTGCGCCTTTTTTATATTTAAGTGCAAATGGCAAAAGGATTAGGTTATGACAAAAGATAATATCAAACTCTCGTGCCTCTAAATACTCGGCGATTCTCATTCTTGTTGGAATAAAAATCAGCCTTTCAAAGCGATGTAAAAATATATTTATGTAAAGCATAAATTCCTGCCATCGTGTTCGCCTTTGTGGCGCATCATATGTCAACACATCCACTCCAGCTATCGCATTTGCATTACGACCTATAGCAACCACGTCATGGCTATCTTTAAAAGCATTTATAACGCGATTTGGACGAGGATTCTTCGCTGGATCCACCTCACACAACACGACGATTCTTAGTCTAGACTTCGACATCAAAAAGCTCCTCCCACTTGGCAATACTAAATAGTTTCCATAAAAAGTCATCACGTCTAATATCAAGACGCGTAAAAAGTGCCTTAAGAATCTGCGAACGCTCAATAACAGACATCATCTCGCTGCGATAGCTCTCTATCCAAAGACTCTGTGGACTTTCAAAGCCCATCTTATTGTATCGCCACACGATACTTTTTGGGAGCTTGCCTGAGAGCTCCAAAGCCTCTCTGAGCGCATATTTCAAGTAGCCATTCTGAAACTTCTCC
Organism: Wolinella sp.; assembly: GCA_052170135.1. Classification (GTDB taxonomy): domain Bacteria; phylum Campylobacterota; class Campylobacteria; order Campylobacterales; family Helicobacteraceae; genus Wolinella. The sequence continues at coordinate 49,995 of JBQNBC010000004.1, read as the reverse complement.
TCAGTTCTTAAAGAGGTCACATAACTAACTAGATTAAAGTCTAAATATGGGAGTCGCGTCTCAACCCCAAAGCGCATAGAATCGCGGTCTTCATAGCGTAAAAGCGCGGGAAGATTATTAGAAAAAATCTCGCGAACCTGAAAAGCATGAAGATTCTTTGGATAGAGAAGTAACGGGTAAAGTCGCTCTTTTTTCAGATACTCTGGATTGAAATTGCCCCTATCTCTGATAATATCCCATGCAAAAGAGACAGAATCAATCCCGACTAATCCATCTAAAATGCTGCTTTTATCGTATCTAAAGAGCTTTAAATCCCTAAAAAACTCATCACTATCCATCACATAACGATCGCGCAAGTCTTTGAGTATGAATTTCAAGTAGTGTTCATATCCCAAAAACACCTCATCTGCGCCCTGTCCATCAAGCAGCACCTTAATTCCCAGTTCATGCGCCTTCCGCATGACAAAATACTGCATAAATATTGAGCTACCACCAAATGGTTCACCCTGCGCCAAAAATACATCATCTATGCTATTAAGAAAATCAGCCACGCTTGGCTCGATGATACACAGTTCAATTCCTGCATGTGCCGCAAGAATCCTCGCATATTCACTCTCGTCACTCTCTCTCAAACTAGATTTAGCATGAATAGCGACAAACCTATCACCAAAGCGGTATTTATCACTGGCTAAAGCTGCAATTCCAGAGCTATCAAGTCCACCACTTAGACATGTCCCAACTCGCACATCAGATCTAAGCCTAAGCTCAATAGAATCCTCCAAAAGCGATAGGATTCTCTCTGGCATATAGCACTCATCATGTGATACTAGAGAAAAATAACCCCATATTCTCTTTTTTCCACTATCTAGCTCAATACACATATTTTGCGATGCGCCAAGACGCCTTATATCCTCAAAAAAGCTCTCATCATCAAAGTCTAAAAATCCACGCGCAATATATGGCGCAAACAACTCCATATTTGCACGTCGCTTATCCAAAAATGGTAAAATCGCGCCAATCTCTGAAGAAAAAATAAGCCGCTCACAATCCTCAAAATAGTAAAAAGGCTTCACACCAAATCTATCGCGACTGCAAAAAAGTGTCGATTCCGTCTTGTCAAGAATCGCCAACGCCCACATGCCATTAAATCGCTGAACGCACGCTTCACCCCAGCAGTCATACGCCGCTAAAATCACTTCGCTATCACTCTGTGTCTTAAAGCCATATCCACGTGATACAAGCTCACTTCTAAGCTCAAGGTAGTTATAGATCTCTCCATTAAAGACAAGGGAGTATCGCTCTAGATATTCCATAGGCTGAGAAGCATGGGAATCTAAATCAATAATTGCTAAGCGCGTATGCCCCAAATATACAGAGAAGTCGTGTCCACAAAATAGCTGAGAATCGCAACCATCAGGACCACGATGAGATAAGCTTTTTAGTGTTTTATCAAGCTTTGTTTTATCAACCTTTAGCCCCTGTTTCTTTGTTACGAAGCCTAAAATGCCACACATTAGTAAATTCCAAAGCGCGAGAAGAATCTCTTCAAAATACGCACGTACCCCTTTTTATAAAGCCATAGCACTAACGACTTTGGGAGCTTTCTAAGGTAGCTTGGCAACAAAAAGTAACGCGTTGTAATTCTCGTCTGCTCGGCATAATAGTTTTCAAATATAAACTTATGCTCTGCGTCTGTGCTATTTGCGTCATATAGCGAACAATTAAGACAGTAGTTCCTGAAGATTTCATTGTATTGATATAGGTCATCAATCTGCTTCATTGCATCTTGCAAACTAATATCCGTAAGCACATTTGGAAACTTATTTTCGATTCTAGGATAGAAGTAAAATCCGCCACAACAAGGAATTACGCGCCCATCAGTTAGAACTATTGGATTTCCATATCCTTTGCACGTCCCATGGACATATTCACCACGCGTCGCACCATGATGACTCATACCAGCCTCATCAGCTTGAAACATCTTATTGACGGTGATTTGATTTAGATTTGCATCTTTATAAAAGTCAAGAATCTCCTGCACATCATTATTTGGCATAAACTCAGGTTGCTCTGTTACCTGCACTTGGACATAAGCAGATTGACCATATCGCTTGAAGTAGATTGGGGAGTTTATAGCATTCACATAAGCTTCAAAGGTAGCTGGCTTGCGTATTATTCTATATCGCTCATAGTTTAGGCTATCTATGCTAATTACTACGTGGTCGATTCCTATTTTGCAGATCTCCTTAATCTGCTCCTCATTCAAAAGTCCACCATTAGACGTGAGATAGATTCTAAGCCCAAACTCTTTAATGGTTTCGAGAATCTTACGCCACTCTTTATGTAAAAAAAATTCTCCATTTGGCGTGAGATCTATTTGCTCGATTCCTGCATCTTTTGCCTTTTGCAATATAGTCCGCAACTCATCAAGCTTCATATTACGGCGAATTGATGGACGTTCTTTGAAATATTCGCCGTTGTAGCCGCTTCCGTGATATGGACACATATCGCAAGCATAATTACAGGCAACAGTTGTGATTATATTCATTGACTTATATTTTCGCGCTCGAATCGACGCGAAAATATGCGATTCCTCGACTCTATTTTGTTCGAACTGATTATTCAAAACTACCTATCCTCTTTTAATAAAACGATAGCACGCATGCGTTCCGGCGACATTTTTGCCATAATGAGGAATCCCGCGCTCGTCAAAAGTTAAATTCATTAAGAAGTTGCGATGTTCGCTCTTTAATCGCCTATCTTTGATTGCTTCAAACCTCTTTGGCAGCACAATCATCTCATCTACTGTCATGGCGATTCCCACCAGTGAGCCATCAAACCCGTAACGATTCATAATCTCAATAAACTGCTCTGGCTTATAGCATGTTGAAATAGGGCAATGCTCACCATCTGTTGTGCGACGATAGATTTCTAATATATCCTCACCCTCAAACTCTGGATGCTCTAGCAGATACAAGTATGCCGCATAAAGATGTAGCCAAATACTGTCGTAGTTATAAACCATGATAGCTGCTACCCCCCCCCGTTTCAAAACTCTATTAAACTCAGAGAGAATCGTATTTAAATCAAGTGCATTCATAAGCACACCCGGGCAGTTTATATAGTCAACACTTTCGCTCTCAAGCGGAATCTTATTGTCATGCTCGTTAATCCACAAAAACTCAGCATTCTTGCCATGAAGAGCCAGCCGTCGCTCTGCGCGCTCCATAGCTCGCTTTGAGATATCAGCCCCAATTAGACGCTTTGGATTTGACTTGACCGCGATTCCCACTAGCTCACTTCCTGGACCGCAACCATAATCCAGAACGACTTTGTCATCTAGCCCTTCAATAGGGATAAACTTCCGATAATCTGTGTATAGCGAACAGTTATACTCAAAATGTTCCCATGATTCTTCAGCTGTCTCAAAATCCTCACTGATAACCATATGCGCATCCCAATACTCAGCAGCACCGCGCTCGCCAATCTCCTTTAGCTTGTCGCTCTGAAAGGCAAAACCATCTATATATTCGCTCACACCAAATTCCCCAAGATTCTTCAGAAGTTCACTTTGTACCTTCTGCGAAGCCAGCATGATTTTTCCCTCACCAAGCCCTCTTTTCATCGTAGTCTCAAGTGAAATTTGAGAATCGGAATCATCAATAAACTCATAAGTATGAATCTCACCATTACGCGCTAGGTAGTCAAATAGCACGCCAAGCTCTTTTCCAAACGTACCTTTTGGATAGATAAAATAGTGCATTAATTCTCCTTGTCTAATATTTCTATAATCTTCTCTGCTAGCTCTTTTGAAGCATCTTTATACGGATAAAGTATAGAATCTTTGTATTGTTTTATTCTTGTCATATATAGGGTTCGATTCTCAGATATATCTCTCAAAGCCTCCACTACTTCATGCGCCAAATGCGTTTTAATGTGAAGATTCTCATTGGCAAATTCAATCCCCTCTACGCTAGGCTCCCATGTCATCCCAAATAAAATCACAGGCCTAAACAAGCTCAATGGAAACGAATATGCGAATGTACTAAAATCAGTAATAACGCTCACGCACTGAGCTTTGAGGCTATTTTTAAGCTTCGGCTCGCGGTCGATAAAAAACCGCCCACTACTTGAAAATCGTCGCTCCGCCTCATCTTCAATAAGTTCACCACGATCATCTTTGTGATAGCGCAAAATTACATTTAGATCAGTCTTGCTCAAAATCTCGCTAATCATCGCATAATAAGATTCTTCGCAAAGCACCTTTTTTGGTGCGAGTAGCACACTTTGCAAAGGCGTCTTGTCATCATCCTCAAAAATCTCCTCAAAACCAAGGTAGCCAAACCTAAGAATCTCTGTCTTGCGCTCGTATCTCTTTGATAACTTGCCAATGATGGCGTAGTCAATCTCGTTACTAACGACCAAATAGTCATTCATATTAAAATACCAATCACGAATCATCGACTTATACTCAAGCGCATCGGGAAAGTGATAGTGGAGTTCAGGCAAATGAACTAGGCTATGACCCAGATTTATGGTTTTGACACTATCGTGCGCTCGACCACCGTTTGTACTCACGAAAATCGCCACCTCACGAAGCTCACCCAAAAAATCATGCCAGCAGATAATCGCTGGATTCTCGCCGATTCTCTCTATATTTGTCAGCAACGCATCTTTATCCTTGGCAATATATAGCACTTCTACGCCTCTATTCTTAAGCTCCATATCAAGCGTGCCTATGTGCTTCTCATTTGCAAATCCGCTAAGATAAATTCCCACTGCACGCTTTGGATTTTTTAGTTTAGATTTGGCATATTGACTATTTTTCGCACCGAAAAGCTCAATTCCATCGCAAAAATTCTCCGCTCCAACGCGCCTTAAATTCTCTATTAGCTTTTTTTTATGTTTTTTTGATGCAAGGAGAATCTGCGCCTCTCCAATCCTATCCTTTAGCGTATCAAGCGAGCAATCTGGATCGCTATCATCGATAAAACTGACAGAAGAATCTGGCTCAAAAAATTCAATAATTTCGCCAAGCAACTTGCCATTAACGCCTTTTGGATAGATAAAATATTGCATCACTCATACCTCAAATATGAGACGATACATGCGAATATCACGTGCATTAAACTCTAGGCGCTTAAACTCATCTGGAGAGAATTGAAGCTTTCTGACTGCCTTTGCCTCATAAAATCTCCTAACGCATCTCTCAACAGGATAGCGATCATACCAAAATGGAACCATTGAACCACTCGCTTTGCGCTCGCTAAGAATCGGACGCAACGATAGCTTTTCACAAATACCACCAACATACTCTGGACTATACATCCTCAAATAGGCATACTCATCAAACTGCACGGTCATAATAGCTCCAAGCGTTGTAATCACGCAATCATCGATTATTATTTTCCCACCATCTTTTAAGCACGCCTTGCAATCGCGCAATAGTTGCTCTATATCAAGACTCCACATTATCGTCCCACGCATCATGATGTAGTCAAACTTCATCTCACGCCCAAGCCCTCTATAAATCGCCCCTTCAAGCTGCTCGTTATTGCAATCGTAAAAAAATGCAGGAATCCCGATACGCTCCTTAGCCTTTGCCACAACTTCATTGTTGTATTCGCTAAGAGCAACACTATTTGCACCTTTTGTCAAAAAATATGCGACAAAATCACCACCACCACCGCTGATATCTAAAATATCTTTGTTTGCAACCTCAAAATTATTTTTTAAAAATACATCTTTGTAAAATTCATCAGCTGCCTCACGCGAATACTGAATATGACTCTCGTCTAAAAAATAGTCCCACATCTTTGTATTATCTTCTATGACACTATTATGCTTCAAAATCCGCTGCTCAGTCTGAAACCATCGCTTTTTACGAAAGTATGGGCGGAGAATCGGCTCAGCAAAATCAAAAATGTATCGTTCTTTTTGACTGCTTTTGGCACATCTGCACACACAGCAAATCTCCCATATATGTTTGAGGCTATCAATAGTTAAAGTATCCTCGCTCCCACACAAAACACATCTGCTCAATTTATTTTCCTTTATTTAAAAGTTCGTCTAACTCTTGCAAAAGCACCAGCTCAATTCTCTTCTGCTCTATTTCAAGCACCATTTTATTCATCAAAGGTAGATTAAAATGGTCATGCTCGCCTCTTATGACAGCATTTGCCTTTTTTAAATACTCATCTTTGTTATAGACTATCACTTGATCTATCCCCTCTACACTACCTTGCAAAAAAAAGTCAAAGCTCACCCCGTGGGAATCACACACTAATTCACATATGGCTCGATTCTCCATAGCGAACTTTTTTGCCAGCTCAAGTCTTGTTGATTTATCTGCATCAAAATAGGCATAGATCGTATGCCCATAGCCTTTGGCGCGATACTCACTTATGCTCTCGCCCTGTGTTAGCGGAAATGTATCGCACCAAATATCAATGATATGTCCATAGACATGCGAACTAACAAATCCAGGCATAAAGAATCTATCGCTGATTCCTAGCGCATCGACCTTCTCTTGAAGCGATTTGAAATTACCAGTGCCAGCAGCGATATAAATCGTATTTGGATTCTCACGAAGAATCGCAGCTATAGTCTTTAAATACTCATCGCTATCGACCTTCATAAGTCGCCCAATAGTGCCAAGAATCAGCACATCTTTTGGATATTTCGCGCGCTCAAAGTCAATCACCTCTTGCGGAATTGGTGGGTTATAAAACCGCTCAATATCCATCAATACAGAGAATCGCTTAAATTTATATTTACCATCATCGCCTGCGCAATGGCTAATTCTCTTATCTATCCCTTCGATATCATAGACGACATTTCCATGGCTCCAAAATATCTGCTGTGGCGCAACGCGCGAAACAAGCAGAAAGTCACTAATGTCATAGCCATTATTTGGTGAGATGAGAATATCCACGCCATCGCTAAGAATCCTCTCGCGTAGCGCAAGTGCCTTATCTAGATGTGAGTGATAAAAGCCACTTGATGAGATTATCTCACTCACGACGTCAACAACCTCTACACCTATATTCTCATAGCTCTCTAGCGTAGCCTTGTCATCATCGCTCTTTTCTACATAGCCCATTAGATAGAGTTTGACTTCGTATTTCTTGGTAAACTCCTCACTCGCCATGAGTGATTTAAGCAATGACCACTCGACCTTGTACGGTGAGTTTTCCACTGCTCTATCGCGTAAGAATCCAATGACCCTCTTGCCATCTTCTCGCATACTTTTCTTGCATTCTGGGAGTGTAGCGACTAGATTTTTATAATAAGGCGCAGCATATGCAGTGATTTCACGATTAAAATCAGCCCACTCATCTTGGCTTTTGAAGTGATTTCCCATGTTATGGTAGATATAGAATTGAAGATACATCGCCTCATCTATCTCGCCCCTCTCAAGGTGAGAGTAAAAAATCGCACGCCAAAGCGGATATAGCTCCATCCAATCCGGGGTGTTAAAGTAGCGAGGGATATTCCAAAATATATGCAAAGACCAGTTGAAGATCGAGCGACGCGCCATCTTATCGTGTGCAAGGTAAGAATCTAGCTCCAGATTCCTAGTGATTATCCCAAGGATTATCTCAAGCGGAATCTCAAAAAACTCACAAAATCCCTTCAAAAACTCGTGCATATCTACCTGGGTAGCATCGTGCAAATTAAGGAGTACACAATTTTGTATCAGATTCTCCAGTGCACCTTTTGCATCACCCTTAAACAAAAGCGAAATAGATTTAAGCTCGATTAAAAGAAGTTTCTCAAACGTCCCTAATGCACTATTGCTTACGTTTGCATCAGCTAAAGAAATATAAGAATCAAACTTCGGCTCATCATCTAGCTCTACGCTACCAAAAAGCCCATATAAGTATAGATACTCTCTAGGAGCTATGTCGCCACGACTAAAAATAAGCTCAAGTGAACGAGCGCGAATAAGCCTAGCAAGGGCAGTCTTATCCTCTTTTGATGCACTAAGAATCGTACCAGCAAACTCTTTTTGCGTGAATTGATGGATAACTCTATGCAAATCATTCGAGCTTTTGCAGCCCTCAATACTTGCTCTAATTGCCTCTAACACAGCATTTCCTTGAGATTTTGTTGCGAAATTATACATGGATTAACAAGGCTACAATCGACAAAAGTTAAATTTACTAAAGTGGAACACCATTTGCTTTAACATCGACAAGATTTTAGCAAAGGATGCGAAATGAGTTACAGGATTAACACAAACGTAGCAGCTCTCAATGCACATACCATTGGAGTTCAAAACAATAGGGCTTTAGGGAATTCACTTGAGAAGTTAAGCTCAGGTCTAAGAGTAAACAAAGCAGCAGATGACGCTTCAGGTATGGCTATTGCCGACAGCTTGCGATCACAGGCTGCATCTTTGGGTCAAGCCATCAGAAACTCAAACGATGCAATCGGTATCATTCAAACAGCCGATAAGGCAATGGATGAACAAATTAAGATTCTTGACACTATTAAGACAAAAGCAACGCAAGCAGCACAAGATGGTCAAACAACTCAAACGCGCCAAATGATCCAAAGCGATATTTTGCGCCTTCTAGAGGAGCTTGACAATATCGCCAACACAACAAGCTTCAACGGTCAAGAGATGCTCTCCGGTGCTTTTACAAATAAAGAGTTCCAAATTGGCGCATACTCAAACACAACAGTTAAAGCATCTATCGGACCGACAAGCTCTGATAAAATCGGACACGTTCGCCTAGAGACATCGTCTGTATCAGCTGCTGGCATGCTAGCCTCAGCAGGCACAAAGAATCTAAGTGAAGTAGCGTTTAAAGTCCTTCAAGTCGATGGCAAAAATAGCTTCCAGCTTGAAACAGTAAGAATCTCGCACTCAGCAGGGACGGGAATCGGTGTCCTATCTGAAGTCATCAACAAAAACTCAAATATTTTGGGTGTACGCGCAAGCTACAGCGTCATGGGGACTGGCTCACTACCAGTGCAATCAGGAACTATCAAGTCGCTCGTAATAAATGGTGTAACAATCGGAACAATCAACGACGTAAGGAAGAATGACGCTGATGGTAAGCTAATTAACGCGATTAACTCCGTAAAAGAGCGTTCGGGCGTTGAGGCATACACAGATATTACTGGTCGATTGATGATGAAAAGCACCGATGGACGGGCGATTAGCATTTCAGTTAGCGGCGCGGCAAGCACTAAAGTCTTTGGTGGCGGTAGCTACAAAGGGATATCAGGCAATACCCACGCCATCGTTGGACGACTGACGCTCACAAGGTTAAATGCGCGTGATATTCTAATAAGTGGTACAAACTTCAGCCACGTTGGATTCCACTCAGCACAAGGGATATCCGAATACACGGTAAATCTCCGCGATCTACGTGGTGAAATGGATGCAAATATCGCATCAGCTGCTGGTGCAAACGCAAACATGGCAGTAGCTAGCGCAAATGCGAACGGGATTGGTGCAGGCGTAACAAGCCTAAAAGGTGCAATGGTCGTAATGGATATGGCAGAATCGGCAAGGATTCTCCTTGATAAAATACGTGCTGACCTTGGTTCTGTCCAAGCACAACTTGTCGCTACGATAAATAACGTCTCAGTAACGCAAGTCAACGTCAAATCCGCAGAATCTCAAATTAGAGATGTGGATTTTGCGGAAGAATCGGCAACTTTTAGCAAGCATAATATCTTGGCACAATCCGGAAGCTTTGCGATGGCGCAAGCTAACACAGTCCAGCAGAACGTCCTAAAACTCCTACAATAACAAACTCTACACGAGATTCTCAAAACAATTGGGAATCTCGTCGCCATCTCACCCTTGATTCTTAACTAGCCATTTTTAGCGATATATCCTACAATTAGTAATCTTTTCTTAATGCAAAGGCAAAATGTGAATACCTATCTAGAGCAGAATCTAAAAGCGATAAACGATGTGGATTTCGCACTTGGTGCGCGACTACTTACCGTGATACCAAATACAAATTTTGAGGTTTTTAACGACGGAGATGTGGCAAACATAAACATAATAGACACGCGCACTCACATGCCTCTATACATATCAAAGCCGGTGGATGAAACACTGGAGAAAATCGATTCTATGAGGGAGTTTGTCCATTATCCATACCTCTATTTCTATGGCGTGGGAAATGGAATCTTTTACAAACTTATGCTTGAAAACGAATCTATAAGAAGAATCGTAGTCGTCGAGCCTGAGCCTGAGTTGCTATTTATTGCATTGCATTTTGTCGATTTCTCAGAAGACATTAGATCTAAGCGCATTATCTTTACTCTAAGTCAATATATGAACTCAAGTAAAGCGATAAGCTACATGGGAGACAGAGATGCTAACATATATTGTCGCCTATACGATCTACATCTGCTCGCACCTTACTATAATCGCTACTCAGCCGATTATCTTAAGATAAACAAACTCTTTGTAAACGCGATAGAACATGCGGTTGTTTCTATTGGTAACGACTCAAAAGATGCAATAATCGGCATTGAACACCACATCAAAAATCTACCAGAGATGATCAAAAGTCCATTTTTAACGGAATTTGTCAAAACAGCATCAAACACCGATACGGCAATAATTGTCTCCACTGGTCCTTCACTCTATAAACAACTGCCAATTTTAAAAGAGATTGCGCCATATACGACACTTTTTTGCATTGATGCATCGTTCCCTATTCTCCACGCACATGGCATAAAACCTGACATAGTCTTTAGCCTTGAGCGTGTGAGAGAGAGTGCAAAATTCTATAAAGATACGCCACTAGAGGCGCAAGAGGGTGTGATTTTTGCCATCACTTCCATCGTGCATGAGGAGCTTTTAAACGCAATAAAGCATGGGGTAAAACAAATTAGCATGCGTCCATTTGGCTATATGCGATTCTTTGAGCTTGTCCACTACGGCTACCTGGGAATCGGAATGAGTGCTGCAAATATGGCGTATGAAATGGTCGTGCATTCGCGCTTTAAACGCTGTGTGTTTATCGGACAAGACCTCGCATTTGGCGATGATGGCACGAGCCATTCAAAGGGTGCGATATATGGCGAGGGCGAAATAAAGCCAAATCAATCAAAAGGTGAAAAAATTTTCATCGAAAAATATGGCGGTGGTGGAGAGGTGGAGACGACCACCGTATGGCGTATGTTTTTGAACTTTTTTGAACGCGATATAGTTGAAACACCATACAAAATTGATGTTATAAACTGCACCGAAGGCGGAGCAAGAATCCACGGTACACGCGAAATGCCATTCTATGAGCTTGCAAAAATAATCGATAAAGACAGACCAAAGTCGCCAATCAGGCTCTCTCTCCCAAGCGATGAACTGATCGAGGAGCACACACAGCAAGCAAAAGAGAAGATTCTTGATCTACTAACTTATGGTGCAGAGAAAAAACGCACAGTGGAACGACTGTTTTTACGCGTAGCAGCAATGACAGAGGAGCTTGAGCAACTAAATAACGAACAGAGACTAGAGGATATAGACTTTAAAAAGCTAAAGCGCCTTTTAGGAGACATTGAAAAGATCAAAAACTACTTCAACGAGGCAAAATTCCTCGATATTTTCCTCGATGCCGTGCAGTCATACATCATTCACCAAGAGCTAGAAATAGCAAAGATAGTCGTGCAAGTCGCAGAAGACGACATACACAAAAAAGCAAAGCAAATCGACTGGCTATATGCGCATAAATATTGGCTCTTTTCGCTTGCTGGTGGCATGGATGCGGTACTGGAAGTGGTCAAGCGCTCCGCAAGCACATGGATGGAAATACCAAAGGATATAGGCAAAAAAAGAAAATCAAGCACAACAAGTAAGAATTTAACAGTCAAAAGCAAATCCTAGGCGCGGATTCCACCGCGCAACGTAAGCCATAAATAAAATCCGCATCTCACAAAAGCTATTTGCTATTCCCTTTTTAGAGAATCCACGCAAAATAGAAGCATCCTGGCGTGGCTCACACCCTCAAAATCACCCTAAGCAACAGATATAGTGCGTGTTCTATAGCTTGAGATTGTATATAAAGCCTATCGCCATTAAACTTCATGCGCTCTATAATCTCTACTCCGCCAGCCTCGCATGCACCGATAAAAACTGTCCCAACTGGCTTACTCACACTCCCACCGCTTGGTCCAGCTACACCACTAACAGCAAGCGCAAATTGCGCACCTGAAATACGCAAAACCCCACTTAGCATATCACTCACAACCGCCTCACTCACCGCGCCATAATCAGCTAATTTTCCCCCATCTACGCCAAGCCAACGTTGCTTTATCGCATTGTCATAGCTTATCACTCCACCATGAAATACCGCCGATGCACCAGAAATCTCAGTCAAGCTAGCGGCAATTTTTCCACCTGTACAACTCTCAGCAGTGGCGACTTGTGAACCATTTTGTGCAAGTAGCTCAACCACCTTTTGTGCTAAAGAATCGGCACTAAAAATCCTATCGCCAAAAAGCAAATTAACCTCATCTAAAAAAGCCTCCAAGATCTCTTTTTGCGCGCTAGCAAGAAGCGTGCTAAACCCGATCGCTTGTGGCAAAATCTCTAACTTCACTCCATGGTTGTGCGATGGCAAAAGCATAAGCGCAGAATCTGGCTCAATACCAATTAGATAGAGACGTTTTTGAGCTAGATTCTCCTTTTCTTGACCAAGAATAGGCATAGGAATCTGCCCCAAAGAATCGACAAAAATCACATTAACACGCGAAGTCCAGAGCTCTAAAATTATATTTTGAGCTGTATTTTCTAAGCCAAAATCCTTAGCCAAGCTCCTCTCACATACAAGCACCGCATGACTATATATTTTGAGCAGATTTTTTAGCTCAGATTCCCTCTCTAATCTAGCAATCACTTTAGGAGTTAGTCCGCATTCACGCACACGCCGTAGCACATAATCACAAAAATCATCACAAAAAATAAGCTCTCTACCAAAAATCACTAATATCACATCCTCCATAGCTTTGCCTTACCTTTATGTAATAAAAATTAAAATAGAGTGTTAAAAATTATAACTATATGGAGGGAAAAATGGGGAAACAGATAGTGATTCGCCCTGAAGAGGAGAATCTAGAAAAGGCATACAATGAGCATGGCAAGCTAAAAGAATCATTCTATGAAAAAGAGCTAGCAAAGTTGCAAATAGAGCTAGTAAAACTTCAAAATTGGGCGAAAAAATACGAAAAGAGAATTATAGTGATTCTGGAGGGGCGCGATGGTGCTGGTAAAGGTGGCACAATCAAAGCTCTCACAGAGCATCTAAATCCACGTGGTGCACGTGTAGTGGCACTTCAAAAACCAAGCGATGTGGAGAGGACACAGTGGTATTTCCAACGCTACATCAGCGAGTTGCCAGTTGGAGGGGAGATAGTATTTTTTGACCGCAGCTGGTACAACAGAGCCGGCGTAGAACGCGTCATGGGCTTTTGCAGTGCTGAGCAGTACAAGGAGTTTATCTATCAAGTGCCAAATCTTGAGCAGATGCTACTAGGGAGCGGGTTTATACTGTTTAAATACTTCCTTGATGTAGGTCGAGATGAACAGCTAAAAAGAATCAAAAGGCGCAAAACCGACCCATTGAGAATGTGGAAACTAAGTCCAATTGATGAAAAGTCGCTAGGGCTTTGGGATCAGTATACAGAGGCATTTCACAAGATGTTTGCTAGAACTCACACACCATACGCACCATGGGTCATAATCAACTCAAATGATAAAAAACGTGCAAGAATCAATCTAGCTCGCGATCTCCTATCAAGAATCGACTACGACGACAAAGACCAAGAGAGCGTATGTTTACTAGCTGATCCAAGTATCGTAACGCGCTATTCACATATGAACCTAGGGGAGACACCAGCTCAAGAATTGCCAAAAAAAGATAAAAAAGAGAAGCCGACCAAAGAATCCAAAGCACAAAAAGACAAAGACAACAAGCAAGCTTAACGGCTGATTAAACCTCCTTGGGCTACAATCGCGCGCTAAATTAAAGCGAGGATTTGCGATCTCTCCTCGCCTAAGGAGTCTTTTATGGATTACAAAGATACGCTCATATTGCCAGCTACGACATTCCCCATGCGAGCGGCACTCCCAGAAAATGAGCCGGCTAGATACAAAAAATGGCAAGAGCAAAAAGCCTACGCAAAAATGCAGAAAAAGCGCGCAAATGCCCAAGAATCATTTAACATCCACGATGGTCCTCCCTATGCCAATGGACACCTGCATATCGGACACGCACTAAATAAAATCCTAAAAGATATGATTGTTAAGTATCACTATTTTCATGGCAAAAAATCCACATATGTCCCTGGCTGGGACTGCCACGGTCTGCCAATAGAACAACAAGTAGAAAAGAAACTAGGCAAAGAGAAAAAAGATTCTCTCCCGAAAGAGAAAACCAGGGAACTTTGCAGAAATCATGCTAGCGAATTTTTAGAGATACAAAAGAGTGAGTTTTTAGAGCTGGGCATAATCGGAGACTTTGAGAATCCATACAAAACAATGGACTTCCGCTTTGAGGCAAATATCTATCGCGCACTATGCGACATCGCAAGAAAAGGACTACTTGCAGAACGTAGCAAGCCCGTATATTGGAGCTGGGCATGCCGCACGGCTCTAGCTGAGGCAGAAGTCGAATACCAGGACAAAGTGAGCGATTCCATATATGTGGCATTTCCATTGCAAGAATCAGCCATAAACAAACTGGGAATCAAAAACGCAAGCCTAGTCATCTGGACGACCACGCCGTGGACTCTCCCAGCAAACGTCGCCATCGCACTAAAGCCAGACACGCTCTATGCGCTAAGCAGTGATGGGAAAATAGTCGCCAAAGAGCTATTTAAAAAGTGTAAATCACTAGGGATCGTAAATGGCGAAATAACAAATGAATTTAGTTCAAGCGAGCTACTAGGACTCCTCGCGCGCAATCCGCTAAATGGGCACGATTCGAAAGTCGTGCTAGGTGAGCATGTCGAGATTGGCGATGGGACTGGCTGCGTGCATACAGCACCAGGACACGGCGAAGATGACTACTACGTCGGGCTAGAGTATGGGCTAAGTGTCATTATGCCAGTCGATGATGATGGTCGCTTCGACGAGAGCGTGGTACGCGATTCTCTCCTGCCTGAGGCCGATTCTTTCGTAGGCGAGCATATCTTTAAAGCACAATCAAGAATCCTAGAGCTCCTTGGCGAAAATCTACTCTACCACAGTAAAATCACCCACTCATACCCGCACTGCTGGCGCTCACACGAGCCAGTTATTTTCCGCGCGACAAAGCAGTGGTTTATCCTTATGGACGAAGAGATTAAAGGGCTTGGCAAAACGTTGCGCGAAGTGGCACTTGAAGAAATTGAAAAGACAGATTTCTATCCAGCACATGGGATAAAAAGAATCGGTAGCATGGTGGCAAATCGCCCTGACTGGTGCATCTCACGTCAGCGCGACTGGGGCGTACCAATAGCATTTTTCCGCGATAAAGCTAATGGAGAAATAATCTTAGATGGCGAGGTGCTAGAGCATATAGCTACCATCTTTGAGCGTGAAGGGTGCGATGCATGGTGGAGTAAGGATAATAGCTACCTCCTCCCAGCCTCATGGCAAGAACACGCAGAGAATCTAGAGAAAAATCAGCACATTTTAGATGTATGGTTTGATAGTGGCTCTACGTGGAAAGCAGTTCTTCTTTCAGATTTTTACCACGCGGGCGACTATCCAGCTTCAATGTACCTTGAAGGGAGCGATCAGCATAGAGGATGGTTTCAAAGCTCACTTTTAATCAGTTGTGCGATAAATCATTACGCTCCATTTAAGTCGATTCTTACGCATGGCTTCACGGTCGATGAAAAAGGCGAAAAGATGAGCAAAAGCAAGGGCAACGTCGTTGCACCAAATGACGTGTTGCGCGAGCTTGGCAGTGAGATTTTACGCCTTTGGGTGGCCTCTAGCGACTATCAAAGCGACCTAAAAATCTCAAAAAACATCCTAAAACAGGTCTCAGAAAACTACCGAAAAATAAGAAATACGCTTAGATTCCTGCTTGCAAATACAAACGACTTAGAGAATCTATCGCCAATTAGCGAGTTTAGCGCGATAGATAGATGGATAGTCGATGAGGCAAGAATCGCCATTAGCGAAGCAGACGCGCTATTTGGTAGATACGACTTCTCAAAAGGCATACAGGAGCTAAACTACTTCATCACAAACGCGCTAAGTGGCGTCTATCTCGACCTTTGCAAAGATAGCCTCTACTGCGATGCTAAAGATTCTCATACTAGGCGCGCAAGCCAAAGCGCAATGGTATATATCACACGTGCACTACTCTCAACGCTTGCACCAGTGTTGACATATACTGTAGATGAGGCACTAGAGCATGCAAGCGAAGTGGTAAAAAATGGTGCACAAGATGTCTTTGACCTGCACTATGAGGAGCTACCAAGCTTAGATTCTCAAGATATTGATTTTGGAAAACTACTTGAGTTTAGGGCGAAGTTTTTTGAGGTGATCGATTCCCTTAAGAAGGATAAAAAGCTGAAAAACACACTCGAGGTTAACCTCTTGTTGCCATCGCTCAAGTTTGAATTTGGTGAGCTTGCGAAGTTTATGATGGTGAGTGAGATTTTAAGCAAAAAAGATGGCGAAGAGATGGCTAGCTTTGAATTTGAGGGTGAGCAATATACACTACTAGTCGCGACAAAATACAAATGCCCACGCTGCTGGCAATACATCTCTGAAAGCGAAGAATCGCCATGTCATAGATGCGCAGAGGTGCTAGCGTAATGTTTAACCTATATGAGCCAGTTAGCCTAGCTGAAGTGGTCGTCACGGGCGCGATAATACTATCACTCATGGTGGCTTTTTATAGGTATTGCAAAAAGCAAAGGTAAGGAGAAAATCAACTTTCCCATTACCCTTTGTAGATTCTTCTTGCTATTTGACACAATAGAGTCTGTATCAAAGAATAGGTTTTCGTAACAAATTCCCTGCATTCTTATCAAAAACTCTCACTAAATATAGAACTAAGTCATATCCACACTCCAAGACACAAATACAAAGCAAGTATGTTTAATTTAAACGGCAAACAGCTATCATGCTCGCCCAAAAGAGATGATTATTTATCAGCTACCCGTAACGACTTAACATTTACCATCTGATAGCAAAAGAGCTTGAGAGCAGGAAATAAATTGTGTTTGTTATCCCCTTAACAAAGGGCTTTTTTAGCCCTTGATTGAGTGGATACTCACGCGCCCCACTGCGTTAAGGTCGGGGACGGGCTTTGCGAGATAGCCAGACTCGCACGGTTATCTGCACAAGCAGAATCGAAAGCGACCCCGCGATATGAGATAGGGCGCAATAAACAGGTTGGAGCGAGCCGAAGCTCCTAGCACTAAGCATTGCTTAAAGCCTCAAAGCGAGGTTTTATCGAGTGCTTAAAGGATAAACAACGCAAAGGAGAATAGCATGGACGTGTATTTTTGGCTACTGATGTTTGTGGTTTTTGTTGTTTGGCTAAAGGGATAAAAGGAATCCGAATGAGTGACGAAAACATAGTAAAACGCGCATGCCGTGAGCTAGGTATCACACAAAAAGAGTTAGCCGAGCGAATGGGGGTAGCAAAGCCAACAATCGAAAGGTGGGCGCAGAGTGGGGAAATCCCCGAAAGCGGAATTAAAAGCCTAGCTTTTTTAATGGAAATCGAGGAGTTACGGGCGGAAAATAGCGAGATAAAGCAAGCTATTCAAGCACTTTTAAAATACGCAAGCCATTAAAACGATTATGTTTTTATGTAAAATACATTCTATTTAATGGTTAAATGCTTGACAAAACAATAAAATAAAATGTATAATTCCACTGTAAGCAATCAAAAAGAGTGCTTGCGCGTTATTTGAAAACTAATTGTCAAAAGGAATCCGAATGAGCGAACAAGAGAGCGCGCGCGAGCTTGTGAAAAGAGCTTGCGCGGAACTAGGGGTTACGCAACGCGAACTGGCGGAGCGGATAGGAATGGGCGCGGATAGTCTAAACACAGCAGTATCGGCTAACAAATTAAGCAAGATAGCAGAAAGTGCGATTTTACTTGTGTTAGAAAATGCAGAGCTAAAGAGGGGGCTATCTGATTATGAGGTGCTGAAAAACGCCATTAAAACGGCTATATCTTAGTAGCACTTAGATGTAAATGGGCGACTTCTAATCTAAAGTTAGATATTTGCTTGACAAATCTAAATATTGCTGATATAATTTCAGCATGCATCTTAAAAATACTTAGATGGGGTCTTTAACTTATAATTGTCAAAAGGAGTCCGAATGAGCGACGAAAATATCGTAAAAAAAGCTTGTGAGGAGCTAGGCATAACGCAAAAAGAGTTAGCCGACCTGATGGGGATACACTTTACCACTTTTTCAAAATGGAAAGATGGAATCCCCAAAAGCTCCGAAATCACGATTAATTTATTAATCGAAAATCGCGCACTTAAAAGGAAACTAGCGCAGGCAGGCGAGGCTCTAAGAAGCCTCAAGGAATTAGAAAAATTCTAATATTGTCGAGTTGTTTTTAGCTATATTCTAAAATAATGCTTGACAAAATAAGATTTATTCTGTATAATGACGGCATAAATTAAGAAAAACGCTTAATTTACGATCTTTAACTTACAATTGTTAAAAGGAGCAGAGCATGGACGCACAAAAGCTGGACACGGTTTTAGCATTTACGCCCGAGCCACTTCTTATCGCCGCTATATTCAAAAAGATAGCAGACGATGAGATGGTAGAGGCGTTATACAAAGTCGCAGAGGCGAATGAAGCCCGAACCACCTGCTAGCAGACGGGAAGCTTTCGGTGATGGAAGTGGCGAGAATACTAGGGCACGCAAACGCCTCTATGGTTTTGCGCGTGTACGGGAAGTACATAGAGGATAACAGCAGAATAAAACGCGATTTAAATTCGTTTGATTAGTAGTTCGCAGAACAGCTAGTGCGCGACACTAACTCTATCAAACATCAATATTATCAATAAGATTACATCATGTAACAATAAGCCTCTCGGGCTAATTGCGATTTAAAATCACAGCGCTTGCACTTTATATAGTAGTGCACCAAGCTCTGCATTGCCTGTTTGCTCGCGTTTATCCAGAATTGCCATCTCTTCTTCTTTTTTGCATTCTTGATTCTACTTGCACTCAACTTCCCCAAAAACCAAATCACAGCCGATAAAATTCCTGCCCAACATCTTACATGCTTCAAACACAGAGAATCCACCCGAGGCTGGATCTAGCACCAAATCTCCTTCATTAGTCGTCGCTAAAATCAGCTGCATTTGCAGTCCGATAGGCTTTGAATGCGTATGAGACTTGCCCTCTAGCTTCTCACACCACACATCAGGGATATTTCTTATAGTCCATGTGCTTTTTGCCTGCCGTGGATATTTTTGCATAACGACTAGATATTCACTGCGCCGCCTGCTGCGATAACCCATGCCAATCCTCCCCTTATCCCATGTCAGCATATCGACGATAGCTAGGCTAGGTGTGCTCTCTAGCCACGGCTTTACACCTTCAAGCAAATGAAACTTATCCACCCACAAAAAGAGATAGCCATTAGGCATAAGAATCCGTTCAATCTCAACGATAAATCGCCCAATAGTATCCTCATCCATCTGCGGCAACGAGGAGCGGACTTGACCTCGATTCTTCCCCTCATTACCATATGACATCTTGTCTAGCACGCCTCTATACTGTGGGTCAAAAAACGCAACCTTGACACTTTTTGAAGGGAGGATTCCTAGTAGCTCCTCACCATTCATTCTATTTTTTTGGTTAAGAATCGTTAGATATTTTGTGTTCAATATAACGCTCTTTATTATTTAATTTTAAAAATATGGAGTATCCGCCATTAGCCTATAATCTCTCGATTCCCTTTGCTGTTTGGCGTAGAAAGGAATCCGCGCCTCTCCATCTGCTCAATAATTGTAGCCGCCTTGTTGTAGCCGATACCAAGCCTGCGTTGGATATAGCTAATAGAGGTCTTCTTATCATTTAATATCACGCGCTTCGCCTCCTCATACAGCTCATCGCCACTATCATCGCTACTGCTACCGCCTTTTACAAATCCTTGAGAATCGTCATCTTCGCCCAAAAAACTCTCATCATACTCAGCAACTCTCTGAGCCTTCAGATATTCGACTATATTCTCTATCTCTTCCTCGGTGCTCCATGGGGCGTGTAGACGCACCACACCGCTAGATCCAGGCGGGGTAAAAAGCATATCCCCACGTCCAAGTAGCGACTCAGCGCCAAAAGAATCTAATATGACTTTGGAGTCGATTTTTTGCCCCACTTTGTAGCTGATTCTTGATGGGAGATTTGCTTTAATTAGCCCTGTTACAATATCAACACTTGGACGCTGCGTGGCGACTATTAGATGGATTCCGCTTGCGCGTGCCATCTGAGCTAGGCGCGCGATTGAGTATTCCACATCTTTGCCACCAGTCATCATCAAATCCGCCAACTCATCGATAATCACAACAATGTATGGGAAACGCTCAAATCCCTCGCGTGTCGCCTTTTCATTGTAGTTTTCGATATTCTTTACTTTCGCCTTGCTCATCATCTCATACCGTCGCTCCATTTCAGATACAGTATTTGATAGTGCTACTATCGCCTTTTTAGGCTGCGTAATGACTGGTGTTAGCAGGTGCGGTATATCATTATAGATGGAAAACTCGAGCATTTTTGGATCAATCATAATAAGCTTTAAATCATCAGGCGAGTTTTTATAAAGAAGAGACAGGATCATGGCGTTAATCCCTACACTTTTGCCACTTCCTGTAGTTCCTGCAATTAACAGGTGCGGAAGCTTTTTAAGGTCTGTGATAAATGGCTTACCGACAATATCTTTGCCAAGTGCTAGTGTAAGTGGCGAGGTCGATTTTTGAAATAGCTCGCTCTCCAAAATCTCACGTAGATAAATTGTCTCAACTACATTATTTGGTATCTCAATGCCGACGACATCTTTGCCCGGCACTGGAGCTTGGATACGTATGGTTTTTGCCCTTAGTGCCATTGCCAAATCATCCTCAAGCGTAAGAATCCTCGAGACTTTGACACTTGGCGCAGGACGAAATTCAAATGTAGTAACAATAGGTCCAGAATATGTGCGCGCGACATCACCTTCTATTTTAAACATTTTTAGCTTGCCAAGTAGATCTTGTATCTTGCGGTCGATTTCCACCTCGTCAATCTCAACACGCTGTCCACTGGGTAACGCTAAAAAGTCAAGCGATGGGAGCTTAAAATCCTTTGGTTTGCTAGTCTCGCCAAACTCAAGCGCACTCAAAAGTGCTGTATTTTCTTCAAGTTCCTTAATGATAACTGGCGATTCTCCGGAGTTAAAAATAGCACCACTACCAACATGAGGCAATCTATCTATCACGGGGCTTTGTACATCAGCCCCTGTCTCCACCTCCTCTACTTTAGACAAGACCTTAACTCTAGCAACCTCAGACTCTGATTTAACATGTAAATCTGCGTGCACTTCCTCTTTTGTGAGCACCTCTTTTATGCTTGGTGCATCAAAAATCGCCTCGCTAGCATGCTCTTTCTTGCAATCATCATAAATTATATTTTTTGGTTCTGACTCGATAATGTTGGATTCTTCAATCGTGGCAACACTTTCACATACAGCGATCTCTCTAGGCTCTGGCGCCGACATATCAGCCTCATCGCAAGGAATCGCAAGAGGCTCGCTATTTACATGTATTTGCTCTACTGGCTGACTAGCCTGTGCACTTGCTACTGAATCTGATACGCTAGCATTATGATGATTTACACTCTCGCTAATAGATCGTATAGGCGCTATACTAGCTGGGCTTATGTCGCCTTGGCGCAATAATCGCTCGGTTATCTCTACGCTACTTGTAGGCTCTGGATGTTTATCTACCTCAGACTTTGCTGGATTCTTAATTAGGCGCACAAGCCTTGCGTAGTTATCCTCGCGATATGCGATAGGCTCAGGTATCGCGCTATTTTGATGTTCTTCTTGCAGCTTCTCCTGCTCCTCTAGTAGATACTCATCTAATACAACGTCATGTTTCTCGTTTTTCTCCTCGACTATCTTTTCACTCGTCTCGACTTTTTTTTTAGGAGTAAAGACTGAGGTGATATTCTCCTTTATATACGTTACGTTACTAAGAATCTTACGATACAGCTCATCTATATTTGGATTAAAAATAATCATGAAAGAAAGCGAAAAACCAGTCAAAATAAGAATCCAAACACCAAAAAGCCCTATCAGTGGACGAAGTGCCTCTAGCGTGGCAAGCCCAACGCGCCCCTTTATTTCAACATCAAGCAACAATGCCTGAAAAACTAGTAGCGAAAAAAACAGCAAAACATTTGCGACGATAAGCTCTAATCTCCTCCATGAGAATCTAGGCTCTCTATACAGGCGATAAAGCGGATACAAAAGCATTAAAAGATATAAGTGCGCAAGTAGCCCAAAATAGCGAATATTCATCTCGGCAAACCTAGCGCCATAACTACCCACAAGCCCCATGTCGCCAAGAGTGGTCGCCATACTCAGAAATATCAAAAGTGCGGTGATAGTGATAAAAATATATTCTCTTTTAATAGCAAAATCCTTATACGAGCTCATAGGGTGGCAATTATATCACAAGCCAGATATCTAAAAGTTGCCCACAAATACGCCTTTTATCGGACTTTTTGGATATATATACATCTAAAGTGCATCGCCAAAGCTTATTTTCTAAATTATAAAAAATCCAGCTCTATTTTAGTCATAATATATCACTAAAACCGCACAAAAAAGACTCTAGCCCATCAAAAATCCTGAATATTTTTGATTTTTAAAATGGCGTGACACGACCAAAAGTATCGATTCCGCTGTTAAAATAGCCATTTTTAAGCAAAATATCATTGTGCTTTTTCTAGAATTGTCGGCTTTTCTCTTAATGTTTTTGACTACTTATTTTGCAAAAGGAGGGGTTTATGCAATCAAGTTCTGCACTGGAGTATGACTACTCTATAGCTAAGCTCTTTGTCTATTCGACAATTGCTTTTGGTATAGTCGGTCTACTGCTTGGAGTTGTGATCGCATTTCAGATGGCATTTCCCGAGCTAAACTACTTGGCTGGGGAATATGGGACTTTTGGTCGACTAAGACCACTGCATACAAACGGAATCATATACGGTTTTACGGTAAGCGGAATCTGGGCTGGGTGGTATTACCTCGGTCAGCGCGTACTCAAGATCACCTACAATGAACATCCATTCTTGAAAGCTATCGGGCATATACATTTTTGGACATATGTCGTGCTCATGGCACTAGCGGTAGTATCTCTATTTGCTGGCCTTACTCAGTCAAAGGAATACTCGGAGCTCATTTGGCCACTTGACCTGCTTGTAGTCGTTGTTTGGGTGCTTTGGGGTGTTAGCCTATTTGGTAGCATGGGCGTTAGACGAGAGCAGACTATCTATATATCGCTGTGGTATTTTATCGCGACATTTGTAGCTATTTCTGCACTGTATATATTCAATAACCTATCAGTACCAACATATCTAGTATCTGGCTACGGAAGTGTTCTGCACTCAATCTCGCTATACTCCGGGACAAATGATGCAATGGTACAGTGGTGGTTTGGACACAACGCTGTTGCATTTGTATTCACATCGGGAATCATCGGTCTAATCTACTACTTTCTTCCTAAAGAATCTGGACAACCTATATTCTCATACAAGCTGACTCTGTTCTCATTTTGGGGCTTGATGTTTGTCTATATTTGGGCAGGAAGCCACCACTTGTTATATGGACCAGTGCCTGATTGGATGCAGTCGCTTGGCTCAATATTCTCAGTAATATTGATACTTCCATCATGGGGTACGGCTGTAAACATGCTCTTGACAATGAAAGGACAATGGCATCAGCTAAAAGAATCGCCAATGATTAAATTCCTCATCCTTGCATCCACGTTCTACATGCTTAGCACACTCGAAGGACCAATTCAGTCAATAAAATCAGTAAATGCTCTCGCACACTTTACAGATTGGATTGTTGGACACGTTCATGATGGTACGCTTGGCTGGGTTGGCTTCACAGTTATTGCTGCTGTGTATCACATGGTTCCTAGAATGTTTAAGCGTGAAATCTACTCAAGACAGATTATGGACGCTCAGTTTTGGATTCAAACAACTGCGATTATCCTCTACTTCTCAAGCATGTGGATTGCTGGTATTACACAGGGTATGATGTGGCGTGCGACTGATGAGTTTGGGAATCTTGCCTATTCATTCATTGATACAGTTTCTGTTTTGTTCCCATACTACGTGATTCGTGCTGTTGGTGGACTTCTATACTTGGTTGGCTTCTTCATGTTTGCCTATAACATCATTATGACGATGGTAGCGGCAAAAGAGCTTGAAAAAGAGCCTACTTACGCCACTCCAATGGCAGCACAATAAGGAGGCAAAGATGTTTCACTGGCTAGAAAGAAATCCATTTTTCTTTACTGTTGTATTTTTGCTTGTGTTCTCAATTGCTGGTTTAGTTGAGATTCTTCCTGATTTTGCAAAAGCTTCTCGTCCTATAGATGGGCTAAAACCATATAGTATGCTCGAGGTAGCTGGCAGACAGCTATATATCAAAGAAAGCTGTAACGCTTGCCACTCGCAGCTTGTGCGACCATTCAAATCAGAGACTGACAGATACGGTACATACAGTCTAAGCGGGGAGTATGCATACGACAGGCCATTCCTGTGGGGCTCAAAACGTACTGGTCCAGACCTGCATAGAGTAGGCGACTACCGCACAACAGACTGGCATGAAAACCACATGATGGATCCGACATCGGTTGTGCCTGGCTCTATTATGCCTGCCTATAAGCATGTCTTTAAAAACAGCGTAGATATTGAGACTGCATATGCTGAAGCATACACCAATAAGATCGTCTTTGGCGTACCATACGATCAGCAAAACGGGATCCAACTCGGAAATTTTGAACAAGCAAAAGCAGCGATGCTTGAAGAAGCAAAGCTAATAGCTGAAGATATGAAAAATCAGGATGTAAAAGATGCGCTTGCGCGTGGCGAAATCAAAGAGATTGTCGCACTAATTGCATACTTAAACAGCCTTGGTCAAAAGAGAAGGGCTAACTAGTCGTGAGTATTGAGGCTTTACGGGAGATTCAGGCATACGCCTATTGGTTCTTTTCTCTAGCTTTGGTGATTTTTATGTGTGGATATATTTTTCATCTATACAGAAGTCAGGCCAAAGGGACTAGGGATTATGAAAAGTATGGCAGATTAGCTCTTGACGATGAGCTTACCGATTCTCTCATTGAAGCTCGTGAGAATAATGAGAATCCAAAGAGGGGGAGCTAAAAATATGGAATGGCTAAATCTTGAAGATAGTGTAAATGCACTATCACTACTTGGTGCAGCAGTCATTCTAGCCTTGACTATCTTTGTTGCTGGTGGTTACATCAAAAAAATGAAAGACAGCAGGGCTGAGGGTGAGCTGGCAAAAGAGAGCTGGGATGGCATTAGTGAGTTTAAAAATGATATTCCTATTGGATGGGGAGTGACCTATCTAGCACTTATTGTATGGGGTTTTTGGTATTGGTTTGTCGGATATCCACTCAATGCATATTCACAAATCGGTGAGTACAATGAAGAGGTAAAAAGCCATAACGCAAAGTTTGAAAGTCGCTGGGTAAATGCCGACAAGTCAACTCTTGTAGAGATGGGTCAGAGTATATTCTTGGTACAGTGCTCTCAATGTCATGGTGAAACAACAGAGGGCATGGGTGGCAAGGCAGCAAACTTAACACGCTGGGGCAGAAGCGAAGGAATTGTGGATGTAGTCTTAAATGGCGGGAAAGGACTAAACTATCCACTTGGCGAGATGCCAGCTGGACTGCTCGATGCAAATGGCGCAAAAGCTGTCGCTGAGTTTATAATGGCAGAAATCTCAGAAGCCAAAATTCCAGCTTCAAGCCCTGCTGCTCTTGAAGAGGGGCGCACACTATGGGATTCTGGTATTTGTGCTGCATGCCACGGAGTTGATGGAAAAGGACTTGAAGGTCAAGCACCAGACTTGACGAAATATGGCACAACTACATTTGTCACAGAAGTTTTGGAAAAGGGCAAAAAAGGTAATATCGGTGGAATGCCAGCCTTTAAAGCACCTATGTTAACTGAGATTCAGAAGAAGGCTCTAGCCAACTTCATCTACTCTGAGAAGTAAGGGGTAAATCATGAACGGACTATTTGGAGTTAATGGACTTCTTGGTTATATCATTGCAGTGGCGTTGTTGCTTAGCGTGGTAGGTACATTTACCTACCTTGCTATTGGTATACAAAAAACAGAAGCGACAAACTATTATCGCTTTGAGAAAGCACACGATATACAGATGCTTAGCAGTGACAATGTCAAGCAATATCGCTCAGACAGATAAGGAGCAGAAATGAAATATAGCGGACTTGAAAAGACACTTTTTGTGGCGAATCTAATCCTAATCGCCGTATCTATCATTGTTGCATTCGTGCCTGGGCTACTACCATTTGTTGTATAAACAGTGCACTCACTGCTTTATAAAGCATGGGGGATTTTCCTCCTGCTTTTACTATCACACGCATCTCTATTCGCCACATCGCATACGTATGTAAACAATCAGGACTCTCAACTCGTCAAAAAATCTGAGATTTTCGCGACACTACTGGCCAACGAGTTGTACCAAAAAACAGGAATCTCACTATATCTAATCGCACTAGATAGCCTAAAAGGTCAAGACGTATCCACGTATAAGGCCACTCTGCTACCGACGCTACGCCAACCATATGTCCTGGTTTTATTTGCAAAACAGGAAAAAAAGATAGACATTGTCGCGAGTGAAGAATCAGAAAAGCTTTTTGATAAAAAAGATGTCTATTGGAATTACATTGTCCCGCTAATTCCTAAAAAAGATGCGGAGCTTGCACCTCCAAATATCTCCGCCATGTTGTTAAATGGCTACGTCCAAATTGCAGATTCCATTGCCTTATCACTCGATGTCAAACTAGAACACACATTCGCCCCAGAGGACAAGGGTACTCGTACATTTGTTAGAATCACGCTTTACGCCATGCTCTTTATACTGCTTTTGCTATTTTTGTTTCGCTTTACAAGGAGAAAATAATGCCACAAAAAAATCTATGGCCACTTGGGATTACACTAGTTACACTAACTGTTGTTGGAATGATTATTTGGACGGTTACGCTTGCCCTTAAGAATCCAGTAGAGCTAGAGAATGCATATATGGACAACTATCAAAATGTAGACTTAAATATAAACGAAATAATACAAGCGCAAAAGCACTTTTTTAGCCTCTACGCGCCAAGCATACAAAAGCTTGAGCTAAGCGAAAGCAACGATCGTATCTCTGTACATCTTGTAAAAAAATCAGATTCCACACCCGTATCTGATGCACACATTACACTTCGTCTCACGCGCCCACATACTACAAGAGAGGATATCGACCTAGGCACGATCGACGAAATGCGGAATGGACTATACATATCAAAAGCCATCTCGTTCCCTAGCAAAGGTCGCTGGAAGATACAAACTACAATATCCACAGACGATGCGCATGGCTATTTTGAACAGGAGCTATACATACGCTGAGGCAATATTGTATTCATGTGCCTATTTTGGGCATGATTCGCTTGTTGATTACCACTTAAGGAGTCTGCCATATGAAAAAGCTAACCATACTACTCATTGTAGCTATCTTTAGCCTAGTGCTTGTTGGTTGTGAAGACAAAAGCAAGCAATTTGGATTTGGCTCAGGAGACTGCAACGAAGTGCAACGAAACTGCATAAATCAGTGCTCAAGGAGTGGCAAAAGCTCCGCTCAATGCATCAATGACTGCGAAAAAGCACGTGCTATGTGTGCCGCGATAAAGGTTAAAGGTTGCATGCAAGACTGCAATCAACGCTATGGAAAGGGCTCGCAAGGAGCGGAATATTGCAAAAAACGTTGCCAAGAAAACGGTGGCGTAGCCTTTTAGAGTGTCTGGATTCCTATTCTAGAATCTAAGCCGTGTCTTCACCTTTTGCATATTACAAAAGAGTGCGTATCTAGTAGCTTGCAGAGATAAAATCAAAGTCTTTGCAAGCACACAATATAGCACTGTAAACAACCAAAAAATGACAAATAAAATAGACTCTACGTTTAAAATAATAACTTCATAAATGCGTAGCTATTAATTTTCACAGTCAACTTGATATTACAAAACATCTATTTCGCAGACAATATCAACGGGTTGAAAGCCTTTGAAGATATGACGACTGAGTCACCGATTTTAAGCCCGGCTACCTCATCATCGCATGCCACTACCTTAATGATATTTCCGCCCACAAGCACACTTAGCACATTTAAAATATCACTCTTTGTAACCGCCAAAAGCTCACCACTTAGACGAAACTTCCCACTCACTTTGCCACTAGAAAAAATTTCACTAGGCGAACCATCGCGCACCACCACCCCACGAGCAATCTCAACCACGCGCGAGCAGAGGCGAAAAACCTCACCCAAATCATGACTCACCAGCAAAGTTGTAACACCAAAATGGTTATGAATACGCAAAAGTTCCTCTTGCAAGCGCAATCGCATAGAAGAATCAAGTGCGCTTAGAGGTTCATCAAGCAAGAGGACCTTTGGATTCCTCACTAATGCTCGCGCCAATGCCACACGCTGCTTCTGCCCGCCAGATAGCCGCTCTGGACGCTCTTTACGTAAGACTCCAAGCTCCATAACTTCTAAAATCTCCTCAACTCGCGCGCGATCTTGTTTAGACTCCAATGCATAAAGCAAATTCCCCTCGACGCTCATATTTGGGAAAAGCGCATAATCCTGAAAAACAAATCCAACATGCCGCTTTTGTGGCGGTAAAGAGAATCTAGCACTAGTATCTAGCCAACACTCGCCATCAACTATTATTCTCCCAGCTTCAGGCTCTAAAAGCCCCGCTAAAATACGCAAAATAGTCGTCTTCCCCGCACCACTTTTTCCAAAAAGCGCAACAAACTCACCACTAGCAATCTGCAAATCTATACCAAGGCAAATCTCTCCATCACTACTATTTAGATGTTTATCAAACGTTAGATCAATCATGGATTCTCGCCCCCAAGAAATGTCTATTTATCAAAAACACTACAACAAGCACAGCAAATGAAACAGAAAAAAGAGAAAATGCATACTGATGCGCTAGTGTATAGTTTAGCGCTTCAACCTCATCATATATCGCGATACTAGCCACACGTGTCTCTCCGCGGATATTTCCACCCATCATCATCACGACGCCAAATTCCCCAACCGTATGCGCAAATGAAATCACAATTCCAGTCAAAATCGAGGGCTTCATATTTGGCAACATAACAGTAAGAAGTGTCGAGAATTTCCCTCGCCCAAGCGTCCAAGCCGCCTCGATAATACTACTAGGAATCGCGCTAAATCCATTTTGAAGTGGATGCACCATAAATGGCAAACTAAAGATTATCGAAGCGACAACAAGCCCTTCAAAACTAAATACTAGACGAGAATCAAAGGTAGATTCTAGCCATGCACCAAATGGATTCTTTGGGCTAAAAAGCATTAAAAAATAGAATCCAAGCACACTAGGTGGCAATACCAATGGTAGCGCGATAAGCGCTTCAAATACAGGCTTGTAGCGACTTTTACCAAAGGCTAGCGCATATCCAAGTGCAACGCCAACAAACAAGAGAATCGCCGTAGTTATACCAGCTAGCTTAAAAGTAAGTGTCATAGTGGCGATAAAATCATTATCCATCGCAGCTCCTCAGTGTAATCTCATTGCTTTTCACAAAAAAGCGAGCCACCGCACCTTCGCAAAGCAAAAGAGAATCGACCGCCTCGCGCGTGATAATAGCCCTAACGCACGTATCAAAATATTCAAATTCTACTTGTGAAAGAAGTTCACCATTTGTGATTTTTACTATTTTTGCAACAAACGAATTTCTAGCACTCAGGCGCGATTCTTCGCTTGCGACCATAACTTCTGTCTCCTTAAAAAGTATCTCCATGCTAGCACCTTTGCGTAGCCCCTCCAGGCTGGCCACATCAACCATCAGCGCACGCCAAGAATCACCGCCAACACCAAGCGATACAAGCACAAGCTCACCGCTACTCCTAATATCCTCTACGCTAACTTTTATTACATTCATTTACTAATATTCCTAAAGAATCTGTTTCATTTTGACTTCAATATCAAGTGGCGTGGCATGATATGGCGCAGATGTAACAATAAAATCAACACCACTTTTAGCGATCTTGTCGATATTTTCGAGCGTAATTCCTCCCGTTGCAGACACAAGCAGACCAGGGTAAGAATCCTTAAGTCTCACGCACTCCAAAAGCTCATCTGCGCCCATCTTTTCGCACTGCAAAATATCAGCACCAAGATTGGCAAAATATCGCGCCTCATCTACGCTAGCGACCTCGACACAAATTCTCTTCTCTATCATCTTGCGTTTTAGCCTAGCAAATGCCTCTTTAAGCGCGCGCTCATCATCTAAAAATATGCGATGCTGTGCAAAAACAAGCACAGAATCAAAGAGCCCAAGCCTATGTATCCCTCCGCCGCCACTCTGCACCCCAAGCAATGCCAGATTCTTTGTAAGTGGGAAATTTTTACGTGTCGTGAGTAGCTCAATATGCGGATTTATCGCTCTTGCACGACTTATCATTGCATCTGTTAAAGTTGCGATTCCACTTGTATATTCAAGTG
This sequence comes from Wolinella sp., assembly GCA_052170135.1. Taxonomy (GTDB): domain Bacteria; phylum Campylobacterota; class Campylobacteria; order Campylobacterales; family Helicobacteraceae; genus Wolinella. Next base: position 19,192 of record JBQNBC010000004.1, on the reverse strand, counting down.
TGTTTTGTGCAACTTTCCACGCTTTGTGCAGATCTATTGCCCTGCCAACCCCACGCACAAGCAATCTCCCAGCTATAACCCTTTCGCCATCGCTGACAAAAGATTCGACATTAAGATTGCAATTTTTTAAGATTCCCAAGACCACCACAACACCAGCTATCACACCATCTTTTCGCGCACTAAAGCAGATCTCGCCATGCTTCTCACCTATCCCAAGTCCAACTGTAGTGAGATCAAAATACGAAGAATCCTCATCTATTATTCGCCAAATTTCATCCATTTCATCCCCTTTTATAGGCAAGCTTTTGCATGATGCCAAAAAGCAAAAGCGAAATCACACCAAGTATTGCAGAAAGCACAATCGCACGAAAAATCTCCCCGCCAAATGCGTTGTTATAAATCGCAAGACTCATACTCTCGCTCACACCTATTATGTTTCCACCCAGCATAAGCGTAATTCCCACCTCGCCCATAGAGCGACCAAGTCCCAAAATTAGCGACGCGGCAATTACCTTCTTGCACGATGGAAGCAATACGCGGTATAGCGTTACAGAACGACTCTTGCCAAGCGTATATGATGCTTCTAAGTAGCAATTACTTAGCTCATCTAATGCGCTTAACAGTGGCTTTACTACAAGCGGTAAACCAGCAATAAAGGAGGCAATTAATACACCAAGTGGCGTAAAAATCACCTCGATTCCTATCTTATGCAAAAATCCACCGATAAAACCGTTTTTACCAAGCAGAACCAAAAGAAATAGCCCAATAACAATAGGTGGAAAGACTATCGGCAGAGTTATTAAAAGCTCCAGCGCACGCTTAAAAATACTCCGCCCTCCAGACAAAAACGTAGCAAGCCACACGCCAATGGTGGAGTGTAAAAAGAGTGTCCACACCGCTGTCCATAGCGTTAGCTTTAGTGGTTCAATGAGCCACGATTCTAGTCCGCTCACAGTCCATTCTTCTCCAAAATTCCAATTGCCTCATCGCTTTTTAAAAACTCCATCATCGCGCGCACCTCTTGTGATTGCTCTCTCCCACTTAGCACTACGCCAATGATTCTTATCGGTGTGTAAAGACTCTCATCTACCTCCGCTACTGCACCCAGCCTATCTTTATTTCCCAAATAGTCGGTTTTGTTAATAAAACCTGCATCGAGATCTCCATTTACAAGATACGCGCTCACTTGCGGCACACTTTGTAAAATCTTTAGCTTGGACTCTACCTGAGACATTGTTGCGCTTTTTTCAAGCGCCTCTTTGCCTGCGATTCCATATATTGCATTTGTCGTATGCGGAAGACCGATATTTGCGATTTTTTCACTCTTTAAAAGCTCAAATGTTGGCTCAAAATTTAAGCCATTTTTTAGAACAAGCATTAGGATTCCTCGCCCAAGAATCACGCTCTCTTTATACTGGATTCCTAGCTTGTTAATAAATTTCTCATCACCAAAAAATATAGACACTTTATCACTAGCTTTGATCTGCTCGCTGATTTGCTGCATGTTGCCAAACATCATCTTTACAGTATGTCCACTACGAGACTCAAAAAGCATCGCAAGCTCCTGCAGTGGACGCTTATATCCGGCTCCACCGGCAATATATAGCTCACTAGAAAAAAGACTAATCGCACAGAAAAAAGATAAAACTATCTTTCGCATTTTCGCCCTTTTATACATTGCGCTAAGTTTTAAATCAATCTTTGACATTTACTCAAAGATTCTCACACTACCTCGCACCGTTTTATTGCTCTATGGTGCTAAAAGTAAAAAATCGACCGCGATTCTCACTCTTTTGGTGCACTAAAGCCATATTTTTCAAAAATCTCATGCGCTCTTTTAGAGACTATGAACTCAGCAAACTCCTTTGCTAGCACACTATTTTCTGCACGCTTTGTAATTACAAAAGATTGTTTTAGCGGTGCGTGCTCACTTTGGGCGATTACTACATATTTCCCTTTTGCCCCATCTCCCTGACGTAAAAGTGATAGCGCGACAAGCCCTACTTCAGCAGCACCACTATCTACAAAATGCACTGCCTGAGATATATTATCGCCAAGAACTAGCTTTGGTTCTACTTCGTCATAAACTCCACTGCTTTTAAGAATCTCAACAGCAGCGACGCCATAAGGTGCAACCTTTGGATTTGCTATTGAAAAGTTTTTAACACGCTTAGCAACTGCAACACCATCTTTTAGCAATGCCTCATCAAGCGAATACAACGCCACCGCCCCAAGCGCGTAGACTCTTGGCTCACCAGCGGCATTACCATCACTCTTGACCTGTGCTGGATACTTAGAATCAGCCGCCATATACATATCAAATGGGAATCCAGCCTTTAGCTGCTGATACGCCTTGCCAGATGCACCAAAACTAAGCTCAATCTCATCGCTAGAGCGATTCTTTAAAAACTCCTCACGAACTTCGCTCATCGCATATCGCGCACTTGCCGCAACAAAGACATTTATCTTTTCTGCATAGAGTTGCGCACTCAAAGCAAGTATCCAAACCAAAATTGAAAGCTTTTTCATAACATCCATCCTTTATATTTATATTTTTTTACATATAACGCTATACATAAAAAGCCAAAACTAACGTTAAATTCCTATTAAGACGTTGCTAGCTTTTATGATCGCCCACGCCTCTTTGCCTACCTCTAGCTCTAGATTCTCCACGGCATCATTTGTCACCACAGAGACTAGATTCCTATCACCGACTTTTAGCTTGACCTCAGCACTCACCTCACCTTTTGTGATTTCACTCACCACGCCTTTTAGGCAGTTTCGGGCACTGATTTTTTCTAGATTTCCAGTGGCTAGCATTACCCAATTTGCCTTTATGATCGCACTAGCATTTGTGCCTACATCCAAGCCCAGCTCTCCAACAGAAGCATTTGTAATCACCGCACAAATCTCCGCTCCACCAATATCAAGCAAAACTTCAGCATTTACAGCGCCTCGTTTCACATGGCGGACAACGCCACTAAAATGATTTCGTGCACTTGTCTTCATACTAATTCTCCTCATCTTTTCTATAGCCAGATTCCAATCTTCTAAAGAATCACCAATCACCTCAAAGAGCCTCTCCTGCACACGCTCGCACTCTCTAAAAGTCCTAATAGCATTCTCGCCAGCCTCTGTTACGCGCGTCCCACCACCACCTCTGCCGCCGCTTACACGCTCGACAAGATTTATGGGCGAGAGATTATTCATCGTATTAATGGAATCCCACGCAGCCTTATAACTCATCTTCATTGCTTTTGCCGCTTGAAGAATCGACCCATGTAGCTTTACCTGCTCCAAAAGCTCGATTCTCCCGCGCCCCAAATAGCTGGCTTGATTGCGATTTATCCATATACGACCGCTAACTTCCATGATGCCATCCTTTTAAATTTTGAAAATTCCAAACGCAAGCAGGCAGCGTATTATAAATAAAAATATAACGAAAAGAAAGAGGACACCAAACAAGATTTCCTTAACGCAAAAAAGGCTAAAATCCACAACTAAACCCTAAAAAAGGTAGCAACAATGGGCAGTAAAGAGGGCAGAGTTTGGAAGTTTGGCGAAAATATCGACACAGACTTAATCATCGCGGCTCGCTATTTAAACACAAGCGACCCAGCGACACTAGCAAAGCACGTCATGGAGGACGCGCGCCCAGACTTTCTGGAGCATTTTAGGGGCGGAGACTTCATCGTTGCTGGAGAAAACTTCGGTTGCGGTAGCAGTCGAGAACATGCACCTATCGCGCTAAAAGCCGCTGGAGTAGGCGCGATTATTGCAAAAAGCTTTGCACGCATTTTTTATCGAAATGCTTTTAATACGGGCTTTCCGATACTAGAAATACAAGAAACAGATGACATTAGCGAGGGCGACAGCCTAGTCGTAGATATGCGCGCTGGAGTAATCAAGAATCTGACTAAAAATAGAGAGTATCACTTTAAACCGATTCCTCAGTTTATGATGGAGCTTTTAGAGAGTGGCGGACTAATAGAATACGCGCGCGAAAAAATCAAGGAGGGGAATCTATGAGTAAAAAGTATAAAATTGCCGTAATAAAGGGCGATGGCATAGGTCCGGAGATAGTAGATGAGGCGAAAAAAGTGCTAGATGCTGTGGCTTACGTGTATGGGTTTGATCTCCAGTATAGCGACTACCTAATGGGGGGAATAGCCTATGATATAGCTGGCGACCCACTACCAGAGGAGACGATTTCTGGTTGCCTCGCATCTGATGCGGTGCTTTTTGGCGCGATAGGTGGCGAGAAATGGGACACACTCCCTAGGAATCTACGCCCAGAAAGCGGACTTTTACGCCTACGAAAATCATTAGAGATATTCGCAAATCTACGCCCAACAACTGTCTATGATGAGCTGTTAGAAGCAAGCACACTAAAAGAATCGGTAGTTAAAGGCGTCGATATCTTAGTCGTTCGCGAATTAATCGGGGGGATCTACTTTGGAGAGCCAAAAGGCAGAGAAGGCGATAGAGCATTTAATACAATGGCCTACTCAGTTCCAGAGATAGAGAGAATCGCGCATGTAGCATTTCAAGCAGCAATGAAGCGCAAAAAGCGTGTCTGCTCAGTAGATAAAGCAAACGTCCTAGATGTAAGCCAACTATGGCGCGAAACCGTAACAAGAATCGCAAGCGAATATCCAGAAGTCGAGCTAAGCCACATGTATGTGGACAACGCCTCAATGCAACTCATCCGCGACCCTCGACAGTTTGATGTGATTCTTACTGGAAATCTATTTGGTGATATATTAAGCGATGAAGCGAGCATGCTAAGTGGCTCCATTGGGCTGCTACCATCAGCCTCAATTGGCGGCAAGGCTGCGCTATATGAGCCAATCCACGGTAGTGCACCAGATATCGCAGGGCAAGGAATCGCAAACCCAATCGCTACAATAGCATCAGCATCGATGATGTTACGCCATTCGCTAGGCGAGAGTGAGGCAGCAGACACAATAGACAAAGCGATAGCCGAAACGCTCAAAGAAGGATATCGAACAAAAGATATCGCAGCATTTGGCGCACGAGAAACATGCACAACAGAAGAGATGGGCTCAATCATCGCTAACTATGCGGCAAAACGGAATTAATAAATGAAAACACTCACTCTAGCCTCAATCTATGAGCTACAAGGCATGAAAGAAGAGGCGTTAGAGATTTACAAAGAGATTCTCAAAAAAGAGCCTGATAATGAAGAGGCAAAAATAGCAATACGCCGCCTAACTGGCGAGCGTAAGCACTATCATGGTGTAAATGAAGAGATGAAAAAGTTTTTCGTCAGAATGGATACGGAAATCGAGATGAATGAATTTGAAAGGTGGCTTGTCAAACTATGGAGCTAAAAGAGGCTGTATTATCAACGATAGCTGAGTTAAATGATGATGTAGATTCCGAACTCAACGGAATCATGGAGCAAATGGCGAAGATGCCACTCACACAAGAATCCAGTCCAAGTGCATACATTGCTACAAGCGAATCAAAACCCACAGAGCAACCATTGCCAACACTTGTTACCAGTGGAGATTTAGACGATGGCGACCCTAGTGCAATGAGTGAAAAAGAGCGCAGATTCCTAGAGGCGCTTAAAGAGCGCACACTAGTGCTTTTCGAAGGCATGCAATCGCCAAATAATCGCCACATGGAGGCAAAAGTTGAATTGATTTTGAACTTCCTTGAATATCTATTATCTGTAATAGATGAACGACTAGAGGAATAAAAATAGTCTCTAAACCCATGCAAAAACCTAGCTATTTTTTAATTATTACTAGAAAATCCGTGAATATATCACGCACAATAATTATTCATTTACTCTCCATTTACTTTAATTTTCTACACTTCCAACATCTCAACCTGGAGAGACAAAGGTGAGAGATAGAGACGAAAGAAGCTCGACTCTATTTAAAGCAAGCAAACATATAGTCGCTAGAGAATATTCCCCCACCCCAATCTCTGCGCTACCTGTTTGGTTTTGCCTTTTGGGAAATCCACAAAAAAGTAGCGAGTGCAGACGCTACTTGGAGTGCGAAACCTCAACAAAAGTCTCAAGTCGTCTTATAGGTGCACTCTGCTCGTGTTTTATGAATGCTTGCAGCGCTTTCATAAATTCTTATCAGAGAAGCATTTGTGAGATGTTCTTTAAAAATTTATCGCAAAACAGCATGAGTCCCTTCTCTAACTTTGTGTTAATGATTGTGATTCCTTCCTCCTTTAGATATAGACCAAATTCCTCCTTTTGTAGATTAGGAGACTCATGTTAGAGATTTTGATGATTGAAGATGATTTGGAGCTGGCGGCGATTCTTAGCGAATACCTCGAAGAACACGACATGAATGTTACAAGCTTTGATGAGCCCTATACAGGCATGAGTGCGATAGGCACTAGACATTTTGACCTCCTTCTTTTAGATTTGACTCTGCCTAATCTCGATGGACTTGAAGTTTGCAAGAGAGTCGCCAAGCAAAAAAATATCCCCATCATAATCTCATCGGCACGAAGCGATATAAACGATAAGGTCACTGGGCTAGAGTATGGCGCAGATGACTACATCCCAAAGCCATACGATCCAAAAGAGCTTATAGCGCGCATTCATAGCGTCTTGCGTCGTTATAACACACAAAAAACTCCAACCCCTCCAGATGGCTTTATCTCGCCTTCTGTTTTCAAATTAGAAGAGGAGGCGAGAGTCATATATTTTCGCGATTCTCAGCTCGAGCTTACGCGTGGCGAGTATGAGATTCTCTCTTACATGATAAATAAAAAAGGCGTAGTAGTATCACGCGAAGAGATAGTCGCACACTCACCGTCAATAAATCCAGATAGTTCAAACAAAAGTATCGATGTCATCATCGGGCGTCTACGCTCCAAAATAGAGGAAAATCCAAAGAATCCAACACACATTCTATCTGTGCGTGGTATCGGATACAAGCTAGAAAATGAATAAAAACTCGATTATCGCCAAAATCACGATTCTCTTTGCTGTTGCGCTAGTTAGCCTCAGTGCATTTTCGCTCTATTTCATAAAATCCCAAATTGACAAAGAACATACAGAATCACAGCGAAAATACGGACAATTCATCGCCACAATAAACCAAATCATGCGCTATGGCGGAGATATAACACTCATAAAAAAATATCTAAACGAGCTTGATTTTCATGTCGTTGATGACAAAAAGCTAAAAGGGAAACTCGCGCAGCAAATCGATCCAAGCTTTCAAGGCGTGGTAGCACGCGTGGTGCGTGATGGAGAAGCCGTATATCTACTTTTACAGACACCACTTGAGCTTACACTTTATAGAGATTCTTTCAAAGCAAGCTTCAAAAACTACTATATCATCACACTAATAGCCCTATTTATTGTTGTATTTTTATATGTCTTAGTGATAAAAAGCTTATTGCCCTTAAAAAGCATACGTAAGGAGATTCGTAAATTTGCCGAGGGTAGTACAAATATAAACTGCGCCCTATCCCAAGATGATGAGATTGGCGAGCTGGCAAATGAGTTTGATAATGCCGTTAAAAAAATAGCCGCACTAAACGAGTCTCGGCATCTGTTTTTGCGCACCATCATGCATGAGCTAAAGACACCCATCACAAAGGGAAGAATCGTAGCAGAGATGATAGACACAGAGCGACACAGGGAACGGCTTTGTTCAGTATTTGATAGGCTGAATTCGCTCATTGATGAGTTTGCAAAAATAGAGGAGATGAGCTCCAAAAACTATAAAATATCAAAAAATGAGTATCGACTGCATACAATTCTTCACCACGTGCTAAAAAATCTAATGATAGAGCCAGAGCAAACCAGTTCACTACTTGAACTTCCAGCGCATGAGGCTATAGTGTATGCCGATTTTGAAATGCTTTCATTGGCTATTAAAAACCTCCTTGACAATGCCATAAAATACACAAAAAATGGGCAAGTGTCGCTCGAGATTTTCAAAGATTGTCTAATTATTAAAAACTTTGCACCACCACTAGAGCACGATATAATGGACTATTTTAAGCCATTCTTCAAAGATGCAAAGAATCCAAGCAGCAAAGGGCTTGGGCTTGGACTATACATCGCCAAAAACACGCTAGAAGCGCAAGATTTAAGCCTATATTATCGATACGAGGGCGGAGCACACTGCTTTATTATCAAAGGCGTTATTGTTGATAGATAGATTCTTAAGCTCGCTCACACCTGAACTTTTAAGTATCTTACTGGAACTTTTAGAGCTTTTAGAGCAAGAAGTGGCGCGCTTAGACGTTTACGCAGTTGGTGGCTCGGTGCGAGACTTCCTTCTTGGTAAAGCCCCAAAAGACCTTGACATTGAGCTGCACGGGATTACTCCAGCACAATTTGAGAATCTAATGCAAAAAATCGGTGCAATTGGCGTTGGTAAGAGCTTTTTTGTATACAAGTGGAACGGAATAGACCTCTCCTTACCTAGATGTGAACGCAAAATTACAAAAGGTCATCGCGGATTTAGCATAGAATACGCCAGCTCACCGCATAAGGCAGCACTAAGGCGTGATTTTACAGTCAATGCACTCATGCTAAATCTGCGCACAGGAGAGATTCTAGACTTCTTTGGTGGACTTGGCGATATAGATTCTCACACGCTTAGAGTTGTATCCACAAAACACTTTTCAGAGGATAGCTTACGTGTGCTTCGAGCGGCTAGATTCTGCGCCCAGCTAGACTTCAAGATTGCACACGAAAACATTGCTCTTATGCGCGAGATACAAATAGATGATTTAAGCAACGAACGTATATTTTTAGAGATTAAAGGACTAATGCAAAACAATCCAATGCGCGGAATCCTCGCACTAATCGTGCTAAACCTCGATGAAAAAATCTTTAAAAAAACAATCTCTCGTGCGGAGTTTTGGCGAGTCGTTCGCGAATATTATCGTTTCAGTAAAATACCAAACAACCATGAGTTTGCGCCTTTTTTGCCACTTTTTATACTACATATCACTGGGGTTTTTAGCATGGAGCATATCGTCTCTTCACTGCCAAGCATGCCAAAGAAGCTAGCGACATTCCTGCTATCGCAAGCCACTCCTGCACACAATATAAGCGAACAATCCATGGTTAGAATAGCGTGCAAATATCCACTAAAAAACTGGTTAGCAATCGGCGATGCCGAGATTTATAAAATGGCAAAAAAACTAGAAATCTACGATAATGTATTCACTCCTGCTTGTACTCCAAGTATGCTTCTGGCGGAGGGTTTTAGCGGTGCATACCTAGGCGAAGAACTCAAAAAAAGATGCGAAGCGGAGATTTTAGAGCGCTTTAACTCTTAAGAATCGATTCTTATACAATTTCAGAGTTTATAGCAAGCTATTTGTACCATATTTATCTATTTTTGTTAGACTTTGGATATCCGAGTAACATCAAACTAATACGTAAACACGCCAAAAAATTATAATCTTTTGTCAAAAGCTACGCTTATACGACATGCTTTGAGAAAAATATACGTAAACCTAACACAATAACGATTCTTCAAAGGGGCAAAATAGCCTAAGTAGCTGGCGCAAACGGATCTTTTTTATTATCAAAATTCATAACATACTCCATAACACGAGCAATTTTTAGCGCGCACTCCTCTCCGTGCACATCACGCACAAAACTAAGTGCCATATCAATCCCAGCGCTAACCCCAGATGATGTGTAATATTTCCCATCATTCACCCAGCGTGCGGACTTGACCCATTTTACATTTTCACCATTTGAGATTACCCACGTAAAAGCTATTTTATTGCTCGTAGCCTGCCGACCATCAAGCAAACCCGTTTTAGCCAAAAGTGCCGAACCTGTACATACCCCAAGGACGTACAAGCTATTCTCTGCAAGTTCGCGCAGGCAAGCAATAAACTCCTCGCTCTCCACTAAAGAACGTGTCCCAAACCCGCCTGGCATAAGGAGAATCTCGCATTTTTGCGCACTATTTATCGGACGAGTAAGAATCTGAGCCCCAGTAGAGCTCACAACCACCCCACCTTGCAACGAATAGTAGCCGATCGTATGATTCTCAAGACGTGATAGCACTTCAAGCGCACCAAAAGCATCAAGCATAGTGAAGTTATCATATAAAATAACGTTAATTTCTTTCATTCGCCACCACAAATATTAAACTTTACGTATAAATTCTACACAATTTTATACACATATCACACCCGCATCCGTTTCAAAATAGAAGAATCAATAAAAGAATTAAATGCGATTTTACTTAGATTCCCACTACACTCTTAAATATCCATGCATTTTAGACTTTAAGGCGTGGTATTATTGCGCTTTATCGAGAATTGATTATCAAGGAAATATGTGAAAAAGAATGAAAAACGCCACCTCCACAAAGCGCGCTATCTCTTCTTTTTTCTTGGCGATGAGCGGTTTGGTATAAGCATTGCACATATTAAGGAGATTGTTCGCTTTACCGAATGTACACCACTTCCGCGCGCACCTAGTTATATGCTTGGCATGTTAAACCTGCGTGGCAGCAACATACCAGTCATTGACTTGGCTGGCTGGCTTGGGTTTAGAAATCAGCTAGATTCTGAGCACCAGGCAGTGGTAATACTGAAAGTCGACGCACGCGAAATCGGTCTTTTGGTCGATAGAGTCGATGAAGTCGGGAGTGTCGGCGATGAACTAATGCCTACAAAAACTCTAGAATCGCTCAAAGAATCGATGACAGAAGGCATAGCGCGCGACAGCCATCTCGATGAGGCTGTAATTTTACTAAGGGCAGAAGCGCTACTTAGCGAACTTTCACTAAATGAGAAAACATCTTGAAGGAGTTTTGTATGATAAATGACATGACGCTTGGCGCTAAAGTTAGGCTTGGCTTTGCCCTAATTTTGGCAATCGCACTTATCGTTGGAGCCATGGGAATCTACAGCATGAAAAATGGAGAAAAAATAGCGAGCGAGCTCTCCGAAGTACGAGTGCCAGAGGCAAACATAGCAGTTAGCGTGCTCTCTAGCATTAATTCAATTCGCTATCACGTGCGAGCCTTTACACTCGCTGGCGATAGGAATGCTCTCAAAGAGGCAAAAACTAGCTTTATCGAGCTAGAAGATGCGCTCGCAGATGCCGAAAGACTGGGGCAAAAGCATCAGCTAAATGAGTTTCTAAAAAAGAGTGCTAACATTAGTAGCTCACTAAATAAGCTAATTGTCTCTCTAGATAAATTTGAGGCGCTCACAAATAAGAAAAATGCCGCTGAAGCTATGATTTTAGATAGCGCAATATCACTCTCTGCAAGCATAGATTCTTATATCAGGACACAATTTCAATCGGTGCGCCAAGACATACAAGACAACAGCTCCAAAGATAAACTAACAAGCCGTGCCCAACGACTAGAGAGTGCAGCACAGCTAAACTCACAAGTAATAAAAACTCGAAGTCTTGTACAAGGTGCATCATTGCAAGACCCCACGCTATTAGCAAATGTAACAAGCCAGCTTGCCGCTATAAATGCAGCTACAAGCGCACTAAAGCACGATTCTTTGCGCGGAGAGAATCTAAGCCAAATTGATGCAATTTCTCTAGCGGCAAATAGTTACGAGCAAACAATTAAAGAGGCGATATCCATCACGAAAGAGCTAGTCAGCGAACGCTCCATGATGATTAAATTTGCCGAAGATATAGCTGTGCTATCCAAAGAGATAGCAAACGCCACGCTAAGCACAACAACATCAATTAGCAAGCACGCAGCCAGCTCGCTCACCACAGCCTCAAATGCGATGATTATTGGATTGATTGTTGCAGTGGCTTTTGGAATAATCTTTAGCTTCTATATCATTCGTAGCATTACAAAACCAATAATCGAAGCGGTAAGAACCATCAGCGAGGCAAATTCACAAGTCGTGAGTGCATCAGATCAGATTGCCGATTCTTCTACCTCCCTAGCTGAAGGCTCCAGCGAGCAAGCTAGCGTAGTCGAGCAAGTCAGCGCAACAATAGAAGAATCTACCGCCATAAACAATCAAAATGCCGAAAATGGGCGAGAGGCGGATATGCTAGCACGCTTAGCAAACGAATCTGCAAAGCAAGGCAACGAGAAAATCCAACAGCTAATGACTGCGATGAATAAAATTACAGACTCAAGTCAAAAAATCGCAAAAATTATCAAGACAATAGATGAGATTGCATTTCAAACAAACCTCTTAGCACTAAATGCCGCGGTAGAAGCAGCGCGCGCTGGCGAGCATGGACTTGGATTTGCTGTCGTTGCTGATGAAGTCAAGAATCTAGCCCAAAGAAGTGCTGAGGCAGCCAAAGAGACTGCGATGATTATCGAAGATGCAATAGAAGAGATTAAAGGCGGAAATCAGATAGCACGCGATACAAATGATAACTTCATGGATATTTTGTCAAAAGTCCAAAAAACATCAGAGCTAATTGGCGACATATCAATCTCTATCCGCGAGCAAGCAGATGGCATGAATCAGGTCGCAATGGCTATGGGACAGGTAGATTCCGTAACACAACAAAATGCTGCAAGCTCAGAAGAGACAGCTGCTGCTGCTGAAGAACTAAATGCGCAAGCAGTTGCAATGATGCAAAGCACACAAAACATAGCAAGACTAGTAGGGCTAGAGATAGATAACCTACTAGATACGCAAACAAGAGCGCGTGCGCAAGGCAATATTTCGCACCATATACCACGCCAAATCACCCACATAAAACAGGCAAAACGCGCCATAACGCCTAGCTTTAGCAAGAAACAGAAAAAAAGCAAGGAAGATGAAATTTTCCCACTTAATGCCGATGATTTGAAAGAGTTTTAGATTCCGCCCATGCGGGCGAGAATCCAAGCTACATAATGCACCTTTTATACTGCTAGCCATAGTTTCAACTTTCTATACCTACTTATACCTACGGATAATTCAACACAAAAATACCAAAACTTGAAAATAGCTTTATTGCAATAAACTACATTTATATTTAAGCGGATATTGTCTAGAATCCGGACGGTTTTTAGAAAAATTTTCAGAAAGGTAAAGAGAAAATGTCAGAGAATATGAATCGACGTGATTTTCTCGGAATGGCTCTAGGAGGCGTAGCAGCGGTAGGCGCTGGTGCTACACTAGTCGCCATGAAGGGAGCATGGGATCCGCTACCTAGCGTCATTTCTGCTGGATTTACAACGGTAGACCTAAGCGGCATGAATGATGGCGAGTGCAGGACAATAGAGTGGAGAGGGAAGCCCGTGTATGTCTTGAAAAAGACGGCTGAGATGAAAAAATGCGCAGACAGAGACGTGGTCGTAGGCAACGCAGACTACTCACTGGGAATCCAAATATGCACACACCTAGGTTGCATACCATCATACGATAGTGGTAGCACAACGTTTAAGTGTGCTTGCCACGGTGGAGAGTTTGATGCCTGTGGTAAAAACACCTTCGGGCCACCTCCTACTCCTATGGAGATTCCACCATTTAAGATCGATGGCGAGAAACTAGTACTCGGCGAAGAGGGTCCAGAGTATCTAAAACTCGTAGGCAAAGCGTAAGGAGGGAATTATGGCAGAGATTAAAAAAGCCGATGGTGTCATCGACTGGCTAGACCAGAGAATTGCTGTTAAAAAACTAATGCAAGTCCTTATGACTGAGTATTGGATTCCTAAAAATATCAACTTCCTATGGGCTATGGGCGTAGTACTTGTTACGCTCTTCGCAATTCTATTTATATCTGGAATCTTCCTTTTAATGTATTACAAGCCGGATGTAAAGCTTGCATTTGACAGCGTCAACTACACTATCATGCAAGAAGTCAAGTATGGCTGGCTATGGCGACATCTACATGCAGTAGCAGCATCTGCGATATTCCTTGTGATTTATATTCATATGTTTGTCGCTATCTACTACGGCTCATATAAAAAAGGTCGTGAGATAATCTGGATTGGCGGTATGGTCATCTTTATTTCATTTTCTGCGGAGGCATTTAGTGGTTATATGCTACCATGGGGGCAGATGAGCTACTGGGCTGCAGCTGTTATTACAAACCTATTTGGTGGAATTCCTGTTATTGGGTCTGAACTGGTGATCTGGATACGTGGTAACTTTGTAGTATCAGATGCCACACTAACACGATTCTTCATGCTTCACGTAGTATTGCTACCTGTGGTCATCATAGCACTCATCGCAGTTCACTTCTACACACTAAGAATCCCTCACGTTGGCAATCAAGAAGGTGAAGAAATTGACTTTGATGCCGAGGCTGAAAAGTACAAAGCTGGCAAAAAGAAAGAATCTAAAGTTATTCCTTTCTGGCCTGTATTCCTATCAAAGGATATCTTCGTAGTATGCGTGTTTATGGTTGGTTTCTTCTATCTTACATTCTTCCATTACGATTTCGCGATGGATCCTATCAACTTCGATCCAGCCGATTCTCTAAAGACACCACCACACATCTATCCAGAGTGGTATTTCCTATGGAGCTATGAGGTTCTAAGAGGATTCTTCTTTAGCTCAGACCTTGGCTTGATTGCGTTTGGTATTGCAAACGTCATCTTTGTAGTGCTTCCATTCCTAGACAGAAGTCCAGTAGTAGCACCAGCGCATAAACGACCACTATTTAGAATCTGGTTTTGGCTGATGATTATCGACCTTATCGTACTTACAGTCTATGGGAAGCTCCCACCAACTGGAGTTAATGCATACATCGGCTTTGTCGCATCTATCACATTCCTAGGATTATTTGCAGCACTGCCATTTATCACATCTATCGAGGCAAAGAGAGCAGCAGGGAGGGTGTCATGAGAGATTTTAAAATTTTCCTAGTTGTAGCCGCCATCACGGGCGTGCTATACTGGGGGGTAGAGCCCCTCGCACACAGCGTAATGCACCCTGCAACAACGCCGGCTGATTATAAATTTAGCGATTTGGCAAAAATCGACCTATCAAAGGGTGATGCTGCTCAAGGTGGCGAGCTAGTAGTTGCTAACTGCGTAGCCTGCCACAGTATTAAATCTCAGGGCTTTACCGCTCCTATGGATAGTGCCACTGCTAGCGCAAGTTACGGAGTTGTCCCACCAGATCTATCAAGCACTGGAGCAATATATGAGGACAATTATCTAGCAAGCTTCATCAAGAATCCGGCAAAAGCAGCTGATGTGACACATAAGTTCAGCAATGAAAAGCCACATCCAATGCCGGCATACGACTGGATGAGCGATGAGGAGATTGCGAATATAGTCGCTTACTTCAACAGTATAGCACCAGAAAAAATGACCGACAAAGAGGTCTTTATCGATGCCTGCCAAAGATGCCATAGCATGAAATACGACAAGCTAGTCGCTGAAACAGCCGAGGATTCTCTACGCGCTTACATGGGTTCAAAGGTGCCAGACCTATCTATGATGATACGCAGCAGAAGCGAAAACTACTTGCATACATTTATCAATCAGCCTCAAAAACTCCTCCATGGCACAGCAATGCCACGTGTTGGACTCAATGAAGAGGCTGAAAGAAAAGTTGTTAGCTATCTTGAGAGTGTTGGCGATAGTAAAAAAGCGGAACGTGAAAGCATTGGCGTGAAGGCAATCATCTTTATGATTATTCTATCTATCCTAGCTTATCTATGGAAGTGCCGCATTTGGAGAGAGGTATAAGTCTCATCTCCATTAGCATAGGGGCGACATTCGTCGCTCCAATGCGCTTTGCAAATTTTTATCACTATCGCCCATTAAAAAATATTCAAATATACAATATACTAAATCAACACAAATTTCATACTCAAGCCAATATCCACAATAGACACTTTTAGCTTCTTTGCTTTCTATTGTCTTATTCCAAGCTCGGTATAAATATGCCACATTTTAGATTCTTGCTCTTAATACCACACGGCTTGATAGCACAATAGACAAAAGCCAAGCTTTGCACATGGCTACTACCATGATTATCTACTTGATCACCATTACAAAGAACATGCATTGGTCATTTAAATAGTGGCGATTATATAGTCCAAAATAATTTTTATTAAATTACATAAGATAGCTGAAGAATCGGAAAGATAAAGGCATCACAAAATCACGCTATTGGCGAGATTTTATGCCCAAAGAATCCAACTAGTAAAAATCATTGCTCAAAGACAAATGGCACACCCCTAATCAGCCCGCTTTTAAAGATTTGCTCTGCATTTGCTTTAATCATAGAAAAATCAATCTTTGCATCGGTCTCACTCAGCTTCACATCGCCAAAATACTTTCGCATAATCTCGATACGCCCTTTGCTATCATCTGCCTTTAACTTTTTTGCCTCATTCATAATTAGCTGAGACTTAATATATGCGCTATCATCATGCACTGGTGCAAAAATCATGCGAATGTTCGCCTCTTTTAGACGCTCCTCGATCTCATCAAGCTCGCGCTTGCAGTATGGACACTCCGGGTCAGAGACGATGACTAGAGTTTTTTTAGCATTTCTACTTGATGACTTAATTAGCAACGTACGATCACCTGGTATCTCACTAAATAGTTTCACCAGCTTCACTTGATCCTCGCTTTCACGTTTTGCTTGTAGCTTATTTAGCTCCTCCATCATACCATCTACCTGTGAAGAATCCTTATCACTCAACTTCATCACAGGCGTAAAGCCAACAAAACTCATACCATCTTCTGAGGCATAAATTGGAAATAGATTGCCATCGCTTGTTTGCACAAGTGCTAGCTTTAGATTATTTAGACTAGATAACGTTATATGCGAGATTACTTTGGCATCTACACGCGCTGCTTCGGCAATATTCTTGGCTAGATTCTCCTCAAATGTACCAGCAAAAAGTATGGAGCTCAAAAACAAAGAGGTGGATAAAAGATGTTTCATAAGATTTCCTTGTTTAAAATTTATGCGGATTATAGCGATAAATTACGCCTATCACGAGAGCGTGGGAAGAGTACTACTGCAAATCAAATTCTTATGTTTATATCACTATACTTAATTTCTAGAGAATAAATATCAGCTACAAAGTTTTTTTGATATGATATTAGCGACCCCAAGTTCCTTTTGTGGTCTCTATGGAGATTAGAGAAGGCTATCTTGCGAGATAGCACTAGGAACCATCGCTGCTCTTGCGAATCCATTCACACTCCCTGCGCTTCCTTATGCACACGATGCGCTTGAACCTGTGATCGATAAGGCAACTATGGAAATTCACCACGGAAAACACCATAATGCCTATGTCACAAACCTCAACAAACAAGTCGAAGCCTATCCAGAGCTAGCGAAAATGAGCCTTGAAGCAATCATGGCAAAAGTCTCTAGCTACAATATGGCTGTGCGAAATAATGGCGGTGGACACTATAATCATGCACTATTTTGGACACTAATGGCTCCAGAGGGCAAAGGAGGAACGCCTTCTAGCGCACTTACAAAGGCAATAGATCGGGATTTTGGCTCATTAGACAAGATGAAAGAAGCTTTTAGCAAAGCTGGTGCAACACGATTTGGATCGGGCTGGGCATGGCTAATCGTCACAGCTGATAAAAGACTCGTGGTAACATCTACACCAAATCAAGATAATCCACTAATGGATATCGCAGAGGTCAAGGGCATGCCGATTCTTGCACTTGATGTATGGGAGCATGCATACTACCTAAAGTATCAAAACAAGCGTGGCGACTACCTAAAAGAGTGGTGGAGAGTCGTAAACTGGAACGAAGTCAATAAACTTTTTGACGCAGCTACAAAGTAGATTCTTGCACAAAGGCATCTTTAGCTGGGATTTCCCCGCAGGATGCTTTTTTCAGTAAACACGAAACATATCCAAAGAAAATAACCAAATGAAATATGCCAGCTTAAATTCACGCAAACATCCATGAAGCTAAATTGAAATAAGCTGTTGCCAAAAAGTGATGATCTATAGCTTGAGCGAGACATAAAAGCATAAATCCAAAAGCTATCTATATTTTTAACATAATGCACTAACGATGATAAATATGAAGTGATAGATTCTCTGCGACAAAACTCGGAGAATTAATTATTGTATTTGGTGGAGTCGTGGGGAATCGAACCCCAGTCCGAAAACCAAATCCACCTCGGCGTCTACATGCTTAGACGAGATTTATCATCTTTCTATCGCGCGGAAAATCCCCAAAACCGATACGACAGGCAATCCTAATCTTTCATGGCGCAACAGATAATACGCCAAGGCAGCTAGTGGCTGTTACGCCAAGGCTCTAGCGACTAGCACACTAAAGCGAGGCGGCTCCGAAGAGTTAGTTAAACTTACGCGACTCTTGCGTAAGCTGGAGCGTAATTTGTATTGTTTGCGTTTATTGTTATCGGGTAGTTTTACGGCGTGCCCATGCCGACATGCAACCAAAGCTATCTAGCTCCCGTCGAAATCCAAGTCGACCCCAAAAGCAATTAATTCAATATACCAAGGGGGCGCAATTCTATTGTGCTTATCGACTTTTGTCAATAAAAATCACAATATATATGATTTCTAGGCATAATTTTTTACCAAGCCACTCAAAGAATCTAGAATATTAGTATCTCTTTTATAAAACAACTATTGCGATTCTCGAGGATACATAGCCAAACCGTCTACAACATTGCTTATTTTTAAGCTTTTGCAGATATACTCCCGATTTCAAAACCACTTTGCGGGAGTAGCTCAGTGGTAGAGCACGACCTTGCCAAGGTCGGGGCCGCGGGTTCGATCCCCGTCTCCCGCTCCA
Source organism: Wolinella sp. (assembly GCA_052170135.1). Lineage (GTDB taxonomy): Bacteria > Campylobacterota > Campylobacteria > Campylobacterales > Helicobacteraceae > Wolinella. The sequence goes on along the minus strand of JBQNBC010000004.1, from coordinate 503 downwards.
CTTCTTTCACTTCGTTTTGTGTATTCTCCAAAGTTGTCTTACAATCGACGATTTTTGAGAGTTTCATGCCCGAGTGGTGAAATCGGTAGACACAAGGGACTTAAAATCCCTCGGACATTGCGTCCGTGCCGGTTCAAGTCCGGCTTCGGGCACCATGATTCTCTGACGTTGTGGCGACATAGCCAAGTGGTAAGGCATGGGCCTGCAAAGCCTTGATCCCCGGTTCAAATCCGGGTGTCGCCTCCAAAATTCTAGTTTTGTATTCTCGGGAGATGGCTGAGTGGTCGATAGCGGCGGTCTTGAAAACCGTTGAGGTGAGAGCCTCCGGGGGTTCGAATCCCTCTCTCCCGGCCACTATTTACAATGTAAATACTTTTTACTCATCCTTGCAAGGTCTGCTTTATACTGCTTTATAAATTTTATTCATCCGTCGCACAAGCCCTGCACGTAAAAATCAGCTACACAAGTATTCATAAAATATTTAATACATATCTTTGGTCATA
>JBQNBC010000003.1:0-147499 GCA_052170135.1 Wolinella sp. | reverse complement strand
TACAAGCAGTGATGCTATTCTCATTTTAAGCATAAATTTTTATCGTTTTATGTGCGGTGAGGGGATAGTGTTTTTGGCAAGTCTTTTGCTTATGCCTCTTGCGAATTAGCTATATGTGATTGATTTGGTGGGGGCTTCATGATGAAGCTACTCCAGTGCGCGTCAAATGGCGTGCTGGAGGTCATTAGCGTCAATAAGGAATACAAGAGCTACACGCTGGATAGGGATGGCGCAAACGAAGTAAGAATCATAGGCAAGGTGCTAAAAAAAAGGGGGGGGATAAACGCTTTTAAACATTTAGCGATTATTTTTAAATGCTTGTTTTTAAATTTTTAGACACTTTTGAACAATGTTTAATTTTTTTAGATATTATCATTTAAAAACTTGCTACAAACACGCTAATGGCGCATTTTTAGGCGATTCTTATAGGCTGTAATTTTAGATGGTATTGTTGTACAAATAAATAGACAATAAATCCAAAGTAATATTAATATAGTTTATGTGCGTGATAGTAAATGACACAAATTTATAGTGAAGTATACTTTACGGTTTTTACCAGCCAAAAGTACAAGTGAATTTGGCGCAATATACAAACAGAGCAATAGTAGAAGCCTCACGATAGCACAAAAACTATCGTGAGAAAATTTTAAGATACAAGTGAAGAAAATTTTAGAGCTATAGGCACTCAGTCATTAGAATGTTCGCTTCAATAGCCCCTCAGTTTTAAGAATCGTAATGAGTCTATCCTCTTTTTTACCAATCCCGTAAATAATATTATCTTCTTCGCTGATTGTTTCTGGCGTAGGATCAATGCTTGATTCCTTAATGCGCACTGCCTCAGTCAAGCGATCTATAACAAAGCCAGCAACTTCGTCATTATGCTTAATGACAATATACCGAGTATCATCATTTTGCTTGTCGGCTGGCAAGCCAAACTTCAAGCGCAAGTTGATGAGCGGGATAACGTTGCCACGGAGGTTAAACACTCCAAGTACGTAATTTGGTGTGCCAGGTACGCGGGTGTATTCTAGTGGCTTAATAATCTCCTGGATGCTAAGGATCGGTACAGCGAACTCTTCCGTCCCGACAATAAATCCAACTAGCTGAACGACACTTTCGGCCTCTGTGGTAGGTTGCTTACTTTGTTGTTGTTGTTTAAAAACTTCTTCCATTCTACTCATGGCTCTCTACCTCCACATTTAGGTTGATATTTCGTTTCACGACATTCATCAGATATTCAGGCGAGTATGGTTTTGTAATATACTCTGTCATTCCAGATTCTACACCTCGCATTCTATCAGTCTTGCTAGTTCGACTTGTTACTGCTATGAGCGGCATATTTTTAAACTTATTATACTTGCGGATTTCAGCTGCGAGCGTATATCCGTCCATTTTTGGCATCTCAATATCAATCAAAACTGCATCAAAATGCTTATCACCACCTTTTATGATATCTAGTGCTTCAAGCCCATTTGTAGCCTCCATAACTGTGATTCCTAGAGGCTTTAGGGATTTTTTCATGATAGCTCTATCAGTAGAGCTATCATCAACCGCAAGAATCACATAGTCACTTGGAGAGTTTTTCTCCCTGCGTGTCTCAGTCTCTTGAATAAGCTTATTAATACTTACTTTAACACGCTTTGCCATCTGCATCATAGCTGCAACATCGACAATTAAAGTAACTTTTCCATCCCCGCGTATGGTTGCGCCTGCAATTCCCTCTGTCCCTTTTAGATAGTAGCCAAGAGACTTTATAACGATCTCCTCCTGGCCTATAAGGAAATCTACAATTACGCCAATTTTGTTCTCGGCAAGTCCGATGACAACTACATATGCCTCCTCGGCATTTTCAAACACAGAATCGACACCAAAAATATCTGCCAACCGCACAAGCGAAAGCACTTCATCGCGTAGGCGCAACACGCTCTTGCCTTCGACTGTATAGATTTCATCTTGTCCAACACGCACAGTCTCAAGAACAGACGCTAGAGGAATCGCATAATACTCCTCTTGCACGCCAACAAGCAACGCTTGAATAATTGCTAGTGTCAACGGAATCTTTAGTTTTAGTGTAGTCCCTTTTCCAAGCTCGCTATCAACATCGATAATTCCGTTTAGCTTCTCAATGTTTGTCTTAACGACATCCATTCCGACACCACGTCCAGAGACGTTGGTAATGGCCTTTGCAGTGGAGAATCCAGCTTTAAAGATAATAGCAAAAGCCTCTTTGTCAGTCATCATATCGGCTTCGCGCTCGCTCACGATTCCTTTCTCGATAGCCTTGGCTCGCAACATCTCGGCATTCAAGCCCTTACCATCATCTTTAATCTCAATGACAATGTGGTTGCCCTCATTGTAAGCCTTTAGCTGTATAACACCACCTTCGCTCTTGCCAGCAGCCACCCTATCAGCAGGCGTTTCGATGCCATGATCGCATGAGTTTCGGATGATATGCACTAGTGGGTCACCGATCTCCTCAACGATAGACTTATCCAGTTCTGTTTCTTCTCCGCTTATCTCGAGCTCAATGCTCTTTCCAAGTTCTCTTGAAAGGTCGCGTACCATTCGTGGGAATTTGTTGAATACCTTGCCGACCGGTAACATCCTGGTTTTCATAACGGCAATCTGCAAGTCTGTTGTAACAATTGAAATTGATGATACAACCTGATTTAGCTCCTCAAGAAACTTTTCGCCTTCGTATCGCTCCTCAACATCATCGTAAATCTTAATTAGTCGATTCTTACCTAAGACAAGCTCACCAATTAGATTCATAAGGTGGTCAAGACGTTTAACATCAACACGAATAGTCTGCTCCATGGAAGTCGCCGGAGCTTTAGCTGCTGTGTTCTCATCAGCTTTTGGCTTATCAGTAGCAGACCTTGTAGTAGCAGCTGGTTTTGGAGCAGGTGCTGGTTTTGCTTCAGGTGCTGCGACAATAGGGGTATCGCCATCTATGCTAGTTGGGGCTTGAATAGGGTCTAGCTCACCCCTGGCACGCTTCTCTTCTCTGCGCTTTTTATCCTCATCCTGTCGCTTTTGTAGAAGTCGCTCAATCTCTCCCTCAATCTCCTCTGGACTCATATTTGCATAGTCAAGTTCTTCCTCTTCTTCCTCTTCCGCAACAGGTGCAACGGCAACAGGAGTAGCAGGAGCTGTATCGCCATCTGGAGCATCTTGTCCTTTTGAAATTGCATCAAGCTTTTGGACAATTTTATCAATGGAAATCCCGCTATTAGAATCGCCACCCGTATCCCTAATAGCTGACAATAGAGCCTTCATAAGGTCAATAGATTCGAGTACTACATCCATTACATCAGGTGTAAGGTCTAGCTCGCTATGACGCGCTTTGTTTAATACATCCTCCATATGATGTGTCAGGCGTGTTAGCACACTAAAGTTCAAAAACGAGCTAGAACCCTTGATGGTGTGTGCAACACGGAAGATTCTATTTAATAGATCCAAATCCCCTGGATTACTCTCTAGCTCGACTAAGTCCTGATCTAGCTGCTCAATCATCTCAAAAGCTTCAATTAAGAAGTCTTCCATTATTTCTTGCATTTCATCCATTGTGACACCTTTCCTTCGGGGTTAGTTTTGCACTTATCCGTGCTTTATTAAGACGCGCTCAATCTCTTCGTGAAAGATATTGGCATCAAACTTTACAACATATGCCTCGCCACCAGCCTCTTTACCGCGCATGGTACTAAATTTATCGCTAATTGATGAGCTAAACACAATAGGAATCTTGTCAAATCGCCTATCTTCTTTGACTTTGGATGCAAAGTGAAAGCCATCCATTTGTGGCATTTCCACGTCAGAGACAATGATTCTCAACCGTTCTTTCACTGTATCTCCATAGTGTTCATATAGAGATTCCAATTTTTGCAAGCCGTCTTCGCCATCGCTTGCTTCGACAACCTCAAATCCCATGCCTTCAAGTGCATTCTTCACTATTTTGCGTGCAATAGAACTATCATCTAGCACTAAAGCCATGCCACTAAACTTCTTCTCGCGTTGCTCGCTATTCATGTCTGGCTGATAAAACCCAAGCTCTTGTACAATACTTTCAAGATCAAGAATTAACAACACTTTATCACCTTCAATTCTTGTGATTCCAGTGATTTTGTTCCTGTCCATGTTGCCATAGTTAGAGCTAAACTGTGCTGGCTCGATATTCTTCCAGCTTACACGACGAATACGCTTTGCCTCATGCACGACAAAGCCAATGGAAAGATTATTAAATTCCGCGATTATCACACGAGGCTTGATCCTGCGATTAGTAGGCATCTCGACTCCCATCCACTTGGAGAGATTGATGATAGGAATCACCATGCCACGCAAGTCAAAAACCCCCTCGACATAGTCTGGCACACCTGGTAATTCTGTCAGCTTCGGAAAACGTATAATCTCATTCACTTTAGCGACATTTATTCCATAGATTCCCTCGTGAACAACCCCATCTTCTAGCTTAAAGATACGGAAATCCACGAGCTCCATTTCGTTTGTGCCAACCTTGAGTGCGCTTTCATTACTGGCTATAGACACCCAAACTCCTTGATTTGTATGGAAACTAGACCTTTCGTCGATTCTACTACAAAATAACTTTCATTGCAAGCCAACGATGGTATTGCAAAGTAGCTAAAATCTCCCATTTTAGCCTCTCCTAACGTATGAAAATGTCCTTCAAAAACAGCTCCATTTACGCCTTTGTAAAACTCCGCGCGCGCCTTAAGTAGCTTGCTAAACTCAACTCCAACATGAAGCTTTTTAGCACTTACACTATCGCAAATTTTACGAAAAATATACCCATTGCTTATATGATTTAAGAATCCTAAAATACCCAAAACAAGGCGATTCCTTATAAATTTTGTGTAGATTTCATAGCTGCTTCCCACGCCCAAATCTCCGTGAGCCATATATACATATCCGCCACCGTTAATGGTAAATTTTGCGGGCTGATTCTCACGAGAAATCACACATACATTTGCGATTTTCCCAGATAGATTGAAGTCGTGATTTCCCTCGCACCAATAGATTCTCCTCCGTGTGCCAAGCAACGAGATTCTCTCTAAAAGTGGTGCATTGGTAATAAAACTATCGCAAATCCCACCAATAAGTAAATCAAAAATATCACCCATTAAAAATATTGGCGCATCAGAATCTTCAGCTTCCAGTATCTCCCAAAGCCTTTCTAACTGGCGATTCTTCTCATTGTAGTGTGAATCGGCAATAAAAACTGCTCTATCGCTAATCTCACCCCAAATTCTCTCGTTAGGGCGCATAGGCAAAGCGTGGCAACCCAGCCAACTCAGAGAATCCAAACATCAAATTAGCATTAGCCACAGCTTGTGAGCTAGCACCACGTAGCAGATTATCAATCGCGCTATTCACCCACAAATCACGCCCTTCGCTAAGCGCATAAATATCGCAAAAGTGTGTCCCAGCGACAGATTTAATATCGACCGGCGTTTCTCTTATGCGAATAGATGGCTCATTGCTGTAGTGCGCTTTTAAAATCTCTAGCGCATCAATTGGCTCTTTAAGGCGTGCGAAAACAGATACGAGCATACCGCGAGTTAATGGTGTTAAGTGCGGAACAAACCTCACTTTGAGTGCTGTGCGACCAAAAAGCTCTATTTTTTCCTCTATCTCTGGCTCGTGACGATGCCCAAGAGGCGAATAGGCAAATAGATTCTCGTTTATCGTTGGGTAGTGAGTGTTATTAGTGAGCTTTTTGCCAGCGCCGCTCACACCACTTTTTGCATCAATAAAAATAGAACAGTCTTCTTCTAAATATGGCACAAATGGAAGAATCCCAAGCAGTGTAGCAGTCGGATAGCAACCTGGATTTGCGATTAATCTAGCCTCTGGAATTTTATCGCGTGCCCACTCTATTAAACCATAGACTGCATGCGATAGGTTCTCTTTGTCTGTGTGTTGACAATAGCTAGCCTCGTATCTCTCAAGCGTTAGGCGATAATCAGCGGATAAATCCACTACTTTATTGCCAAGAGCTAGCACCTCTCGTGCAAACTCCATAGCACTTTTATGCGGTAGCGCAAGAAATAACAGTTCGCACTTTTGCGCCGCCTCTTTTGGATCTGCACGCTCCACTTTTAGTGTGCTCATTCCTTTTAGGCAGGGATGAAGAATCTCAAGGTTAGTTTCTCCTTCGGAGTTTGCAGTATAAACAAGCTCAAAATGAGGATGTCCAAGCAAAATCTTCACAAGCTCCAAGCCCGTATAGCCACTTACTCCAACTATGCCAACAGGGACTTTCCTCATAGCGAACCTCCTCCTACAAATTGCAATAGCTCGATTTTATCACCGCTCTTTGGTGTATAAGATTCCCACGCTACTTGCTTTATGATTTCGCCATTTACCGCTGCGACCATGATTTTATCTTCTATGCCAATGTCTCGGATAATTTCTAAAAATGTTGCGTTAAAAGCCACAATATGAGATTCCCCATTTATAAAAAGCTGCTTATCCATTTTTCATATCCAGCACGCATACACAAAACTCTTTTGGCTCTTTTGCGATATTAAATGCAACGCTAAAAATCACATCCCCATCGTGGAACTGCCCATCGTTTTCTAGTGCAAGACGTGCCATTTCGCGAAGCTTTTTATCTGTAATTCCAAGCTCACCACCACCATTTTTAGCATTTTCATTCATTTTTACTAGCTCGAAATCAAGGTTTAGCCAAAAAATACGCGATGAAGAATTAAGTACGCTAGATAGCAGGGCGCACTCTCGCTCTCGTATTTTGCGCTGCTCTATACGCTTAAGATAATACAGCACAGATACCACATCTATTGGCTTTGTGAGATACTTATTCACACCCAGGTCTATCGCTTTTTTAAAAAGTTGTGCGTCCTCAAATGCACTAGCAATAATCACTTCGCTAGCTGGCTCAATATCAAGAATCTGCCTTGCCATATCAAGCCCGTTGATTCCTGGCATTTTAATATCTGTGATGACCACATCTGGGCGATTCTTCTTAAATAGCTCCAAGCCCTCAAGCCCATCTTTTGCAAGGTATATTGAGCGGACTTTGCGCTTTAGAGTGTTGTAGATTCCATCTCTTGATAGTTCATCATCCTCTACATATAGCAAGCTTATATCAACCATCTCTTTGACATATGTCATCTCTACCCCTTTTTGCTAAAGTAGCGTGCAAAGAATCCAGCCACGCTCTCTTGCTTTGCACGGCTTATGGCTAGCTCGCCACTTTTTACATTATGCGTTATTGTGCTTCCTGCGCCAATTATTACGTCATCTTCGATAACCACTGGTGCAATCAGCTGGGAATCGCTACCAACAAAAACATTTTTCCCGATGATTGTCTGATGTTTTGCCCTGCCATCATAGTTGCAAGTAATCACGCCAGCGCCGATATTTGTCCCACTCTCTATCGCACAGTCACCAAGATAGCTCAGATGTCCAGCTTTTACACCACTTAGACACGCCTTTTTCACCTCGACAAAATTCCCGATGTGAGAATCCAAAATATCACATTTTGGTCTAATGTGCGCCATTGGTCCGACATCGCTACGTATGATTTGTGATTCTTCGATGACGCTATGTGCCTTTATATGCGATTCTTCTATGCGCGATTCCCCGATGATTGAGACGCCATTTTCTAGCTCGCACTCACCTATAAACTCGACACGCTCATCGATATAAATCGTCTCAGGCAAGCGCATTTTCACACCAGCTTTTAGCCATTTTTCTCGGATTCTACGTAGCATTATCGCTTCGGCTTCGGCTAGATCGGCTTTAGAGTTTACCCCTTTAAAATTCGTCTCTTTGACAACGATTGGTGATATTTTTACATTTTCATCTCTGGCTAGCGTAATGACGTCTGTAAGATAGTATTCGTGTTGCGCGTTGTTGTTTTTCAAGCGAGGAAGATAGCGATACATAAGCTCACGTGAAAGACAATATACACCAGCATTTACCGTGTTTATCGCACGTTCACTCTCACTTGCATCTTTTTCTTCGATGATTCTTTCTACTTCACCATTTCTTATCACCACACGCCCATATCCAGTACCGTTATCAAGCTGCAAAACACTCATAACAATAGGAGAATCCACGCTTGCTAGATTCTCTAGTTCGCTAGCTTCTACAAGCGGCATATCACCATTTAGAACTAGCACCTTTTCATGCTTTGGCATAACACCCATTAGCGCACCACCAGTGCCTGGATAGCGAACATGATCTTGGATAACAAATCTCACATCATCAAAATATTGCTCTATGCATTTCCTGACAAGCTCATGCTGATGAAATAACACAATCGTAATATCATCGCTTAGATTCTTTGCTTCCCTTATCGCATAATAGAGCATCTCGCGCCCACATAAAGTATGCAAAACCTTGGGCGTATTAGACTTCATGCGCGTCCCTGCTCCAGCTGCCAAAATCACCACAGATAAATCCATCTTTGTGCCTTTTATTTTGCTGAATTTATGAGATTTTAACACAAGCGCGTTTAGAATAATTCCTTTTTACGCCATTAACAAAATTGGGGGCTCGATGGATTTAGGTAGCGTTGTCGGTATGGCGATGATTGTCGTGCTGCTTGGTTCGGCGATGATGATGGGCGTTGGGATTGGTCCTTACATCGATATCCCGTCTGTTTTGATTACATTTGGCGGCTCTATTGCCGCTCTTTTCTTGGCATTCAAAATAGATCAAATGAAGGGATTCTTTAAATATTTTGGCGTGGCGTTTAAGCCAAAAACTTTCGATGTCCCAGTGCTTATAAAAAAGCTAGTAGACTACGCCACACAGGCACGTAGAGATGGGATTCTTTCCCTTGAGCAAATGGCAAACCAAGAGGAGAATGACTTCCTGCGCAAGGGGCTTAGTATGGCGGTAGATGGTGCAGAGCCAGATACAATTCGTGAGCTTTTAGAGCTTGACATGGAACAAACACTTGGGCGACACAAGGGAAATGCCGCGATCTTTGACACGTGGGGTGCAATGGGTGGTTCATTTGGAATGATTGGGACGCTTATCGGTCTTGTTGCGATGCTTATGAATATGTCAGATCCAAGCTCCATTGGTCCTTCAATGGCGGTTGCGTTGATTACGACCTATTATGGTGCATTAATTGGTAACGTATTTGGTGCACCAATTGCAAGTATTTTGTTGGTTCGAGCAGGCGATGAAGCACTGGTAAAGCAGCTGATAATTGAAGGGATTATGTCCATACAAGCCGGCGATAACCCGCGAACTCTTGAGGCGAAACTACTTTCATTCCTGCCGCCAGCACAACGAGTTAGCCAATTTGAGTAGGAATCTAAATGGGTAAAAAGTGTCCTCCATGCGAGTGTAAAGCTGGCCTACCGCTATGGCTTGGGACATTTGGAGACCTTATGAGTCTTTTGCTTACCTTCTTTATCTTACTCTTATCTATGGCGAGCTTTGATGCAAAAAAGCTAATAGAGGCAGAGGGTAGCATATCAGGTGCGCTAAGTCTGCTACCAGGTGGCATGAAGACAGAGCCAGGTCATGGGCGTGTCCAGCAGCTCGCGGAGATAACACTAGAGCCAGAAAGTGCTGATGAGGCTAATCGTGTTGAGAGCTTGATTATTGAGTTTCAGGAGATGGCAAAAATCGCCGAAGGTCCATCAAATGCTGTGGGCGTAGGGAGCGAAGGATTCTTATTGCGACTGCCGGCTTCCTTGTTATTTAAAGATGGTGGGACGGAAATAGCAACAGATGATGGGTTTCTTTTTGTTAAGCGAATGGCAGAGATTATCTCGCGTCTACCAAAAGATGTTTATGCTGAGGTACGTGGTCATACAGATCTACTTCCGGTGGTTGGCAAAGCACAAGAGGCAGCGAAACTTGAGCTAACAGCAAAGCGAGCCCTATCTGTGTCAAAAGTACTGATAAAAGAAGGAATTAGCCCGCTGAGAATCACAACTCTTGGTCGTGGCGATCAAGAGCCACTCACGCGTGCAATGACAGCAGAGGCGCACGAGAGTAATCGTCGTGTAGATATCTACCTCTATCCAAAAAATACCAACTCAAAGCCAATTAAAACCATTCTCGATCAAGCCATTGAGCGGAAAGAGTAGTGTTGTTTTTAGTTGCCTTACATCAGCATGCGATTCTTAAATTTTTGAGTAATCGCGCTAGGTTTGCGCTATTTTCGCATACGATTCTTGTGATGCGTCATTATTTTCAAAGAATCCATGCTTGTATATCCCACGGAGTTTGAGATTTGAGTAGATTTATACGATTCTTTACGCCAATACTCATTATGCTTTCGCCGTTGCTAGCCGAGCCCACGCTACCGACTGTCAATCTAAATATAGGTGCACCAAATGAGCCTGGTGACCTGGTTAGTACATTAAACATTGTCATCGTCCTCACGCTACTAGTCCTAGCACCAAGTCTTGTGCTGGTCATGACAAGCTTCACAAGAATCATCATTGTATTCGCGTTCCTGCGCACAGCCATGGGAACACAGCAGTCGCCCCCCACGCAGCTACTCGTCTCGCTTGCGATGGTGCTGACATTTTTTATCATGGAGCCAATTGCCAAGCAGAGCTATGAAGTAGGAATTCGCCCATATCTTGACAAACAGATTCCTTACGATGAGGCGTTTGTGCGTAGTGTACAGCCATTTAAGGACTTCATGATACGCAACACTCGTGAAAAAGATCTTGCACTTTTTTATCGAATACGCGGTATGGAAAATCCACAAAGCATAGATGATATACCGCTGATTATGGTGATTCCAGCATTTATGATTAGCGAGATGAAGACAGCGTTTCAAATTGGCTTTCTGATATATTTACCATTTCTTGTTATTGACATGGTCATAAGCTCGATTCTCATGGCGATGGGTATGATGATGCTACCACCAGTCATGATTTCCTTGCCATTTAAAATTCTCGTATTTGTACTAGTTGATGGCTTTAATCTGCTAGTTGGCAACCTTGTTGAGAGCTTTAAATGACCTGTCCGCACCAAGGTATATGTGGTGGGTGCTCTCTTATGATGACATACGAAGAGCAGCTTATGCAAAAAGAGCTAGGGTTTAGAGAGCTCTTCCCTGTCTTAGAGACTATTCCATCTCGCCACCATCATGTGTATATGCCATATATGCAAGCTTCTAATTACGATGAGAATCTAGCATGTCTTGATGTATTCCATTCACCAAGCGAGTATTTTAGGGCGCGCGCTGAGTTTCGCATCTACCGCAACGATGATGGATCGCTCTCGTACGCTATGAGTGAAAGAGGAAGTAAAAAAATCCTCCCTATCACTAGCTGCACGATTCTCCTATCGCATATAAATATACTAATGCCACGCCTCCTAGATGGTATAAATGCAAACGAGATTCTTCGTCATAAACTCTTTGGCGTGGAATTTTTATCTGGACTTAGTGGCGAGATTCTTACGACATTGTTATATCACAGACGACTAGATAGCGAATGGGAAGCCCACGCCAAAGCACTAAAATCTACACTACCAAGTCTTACATCACTAGTCGGACGTGCACGTGGGCAAAAGATAGTCCTAGGAGAATCGTACATTATTGAGCGGCTAAATATCGGCAATAGAGAGTGGCGATTTGTCCATTTTGAGGGGTCGTTCACACAGCCAAATCCACATATAAATACACGTATGATAGAGTGGATTCTTTCCCACTGTGGCGACAAGGATCTGCTGGAGCTATACTGTGGCGCGGGCAACTTCACAATCCCACTCGCTCTACGCCATAAAAAAATCTTAGCAACCGAAGTGTCAAAAGCCTCAATTAATGCAGCTAAGAAGAATTGCGAACTAAACGATATTAAAAATATTAGCTTTGTAAGGCTAAATGCAGAGGAGACAAAAAGTGCGTTGCAGCGTGAGCGTGCTTTTAATCGCTTAGCTGGAATTGACCTGGATGAATATGACTTTGGAAGTGTTTTTGTTGATCCTCCACGTGCTGGTCTTGGGGAGATGGTGGCGAACTTTTTGACACGCTTTGAGAGAATCTTATACATTTCGTGCAATCCAAAAACGCTCCATCAAGATCTCGAGCTTCTCACCAAAACGCATAAAATTATGCATATGGCGATATTTGATCAGTTTCCATACTCGTATCATCTAGAATCGGGCGTGATTCTCCAAAAGATAGCGTGATTTGACTATTTTGTATTTTTGCTTACCAAAGCTAGTAGATAAATAGCTGCAAGTATATTAAGGCGCGCAAGAGCGCACATAAAGCTAATAAGCGTATTGAGAATATGGGTAAAGTGAATTAATACCAGCACTAACACAGTGAAGTAATGGTGCAAAATGTGACAAAATTACACAAGCTCCTCTGGTAACCAAAAATGGACACGCATCGTGCAATTAGGCAAGGAATCCAGCTTCAATCTACATGCGATTAGCTTTTTTAAGCAAACCTTTTATGATTCCTTGTATTTTTAGCCACTCTCTATGCTCAAACAGTGGGAATCCAGCGTAAGTCTTATTGCCATCAATATTCTTTGTCACGCCTCCGCGCGCTGCAATGGTCGCAAAGTCGCCTATATGAAGGTGTCCACTCGTCGCACTTTGACCGCCAAATACCACATTTCGACCAGTAGTGGTCGAGCCAGCAAGCCCCACCTGTGAGACGACTATCGAGTGCTCGCCCAGCACGCAGTTGTGTGCGATTTGCACGAGATTGTCTATCTTGCTACCGCGTTTGATTCTCGTCTCGCCAAAGACAGCTCGGTCGATGCAGTTATTAGCACCTAGCTCCACATCATCTTCGATGACTGCGATTCCATTGTGATATATTTTAATATGTTCGCCAGCACTTGTGTGCGCATAGCCAAAGCCATCGCTCCCGATGACACTTCCCGCATGGATTACTACGCGATTCCCGATTCTTGTGTCGCGATAGATAACGACATTTGGATAGATTAGACACTCCTCGCCTATCTCCACACCTTCGCCAATTACTGCACCAGGCATAATAATCGTTCTTGCGCCGATTCTTACACCATTGCTTATGGTGGCGCTTGGTGCGATTTGTACGCTATCATCAATCTCCGCTGGCTCTTGGCTTAACCCAAATGGTAACTTTGCAAAGAGTTTTGATAATCGAGCCATGTCTAGATACGGATTCTTGCTATTTATTGCTATGCAACCACTAGGCAAAAATTTCATGTGGGGCTCGCGCACAAGTACTGCACTTGCTCGCGTCTCTCCTAAAAGTGCGACATACCTATCTTGTTCGAGAAAACTAAGTTCGCCCGCGCCAGCCTTTTCGAGTGAATTTATAGCAGTAATCTCTATATCAAGCATTACAGAATCGCCTGCGCTAAGCCCCAAAAATTCGATAATTTCTCGCAGCTTCATGGCTTTATATACGCTCCATTGCTACCACACCACTCCGCACTATATCCTTTGGGTTAAAGCGCTTTATTGCATGCAGAAAGTGCGTAATTCTGGCTGGATTATCTGTTGCCATCACGATGACATATTTGTCATTTGTGCTTGTGATTTCTCCGTGATACGCGCGAGCGAGTGCCTCTAGCTCAGCTAGATTTGTCTCTAGTGGAAGTTTTACCATCGCCATCTCTTTTTCGACCATCTCATTATGCTCCACGACTGTAAGCACTGGAATTAGCTTATGTAGTTGCTTTATAATTTGCTCCAAAACACGAGAATCACCACTTGTGAGAATGGTGATTCTTGAAAAATCTGTCTCTGGGATAGGTGCTACTGTAAGTGATTCAATGTTGTATCCGCGTCCGGCAAACAATCCAGAAATTCGCGAAAGCACACCATGCTCATTAATGACTGTTACAGATATGATTCGTCTTGTTTCCATGTTTTTAGTCCTTGTATTCGAGCATCATGTTAAAGAGTGAGCCACCGCTTGGTACCATAGGGAGGACATTTTCAAGTCTATCGACTTTTACATCTATCATTGCCACGCGATTTGCCTCTATTGCCTTTTTGAGAGCCTCATCAAATTCAGCCTTGCTCTCGCATCTAAAGCCAATTCCGCCAAATGATTCTGCGAGCTTGACAAAATCTGGTTGCATACTTAAGTCAGTTTCAGAATAACGTTTGTCATAGAAAAATGTCTGCCATTGGCGCACCATACCTAGGTAGTTATTATTCAAAATCACGTTAACAACAGGAATATCGCGCTCAACAGCAGTCATTAGCTCCTGAATATTCATAAGAATCGAGCCATCGCCAGTGATATTTATCGAGATTTTTTCAGGTGTAGCTAGCTTTACCCCCATAGCCGCTGGGAATCCAAATCCCATCGTGCCAAGCCCACCACTTGTCATAAACTGTCGCGCACGTGAAAACGGGTAAAACTGCGCACTCCACATCTGATGCTGACCGACATCTGTCGTGATATTTGCACGTTCACCGAGAATCTGCCCGATTCTTTTGATTACCCACTGAGGTTTTATAGACTCTTCGCTATCGCAATAGCAGAGAGGATGTATGTCTCTGTATCGCTCTAGTTGTGATAGCCACGGCTGTGTAGTACCATTGTCCGCACCATCTAAAAGCGGCAAAAGCTCTTTTAAAACTTCGGAAATATCGCCCACGATTGGATAATTTGCATTGACTATTTTGCCAATACTGCTTGGATCTATGTCGACATGTATAATCTCAGCATACTTCGCAAACTCGCTTAGCTTGCCAGTCACACGATCATCAAAGCGCGCACCAAGAGAGATGAGCAAGTCAGTTTCGCTCATCGCCATGTTTGCTGCATATGTCCCATGCATGCCAACCATGCCAAGTAGCAACGGGTCATCATGAGCCATAATACCCCTTGCCATAAGTGTTTCAACAACTGGTATCTGCACCTTGTGCGATAGTTCACGGATTAGACTTTCGCTACCCGATGCTATCGCACCGCCACCAACGTATAGCAATGGCTTCTTTGCGCTCTTTATCGATTCTGTTGCCTTTTTTATCTGACGTGCATTACCGCGATATGTTGGCTTATAGCTCTTTAGCTTAATATCGCTTGGGTAGTCAAATTCACCCAAAATAGCACTAATATCTTTTGGTAAATCAATATGCACTGGTCCTGGACGCCCGCTGCGTGCGATATAAAATGCCTCTTTTAGGATTCTTGGTAGCTCTTCTATGCTTCTTACAAGGTAGTTATGTTTAGTACAGGGACGAGAAATTCCAACTGCATCAATCTCTTGAAACGCATCTGTTCCAATAAGTGTTATAGGCACTTGCCCGCTTAAAATAACCATTGGAATCGAATCTGCATACGCTGTTGCGATTCCAGTGACGGCATTTGTAAAGCCAGGACCACTCGTGATAATAGCAACGCCGACATCTCCGCTAGCGCGCGCGTAGCCATCAGCAGCATGTACTGCCGCCTGCTCATGGCGTGTGAGGACGTGGCGGAAGTGGTTTTGTTTGTATATTTCGTCATAAACGTTCATAATAGCTCCGCCTGGGTAGCCAAAAACGACTTTCACACCTTCATTTTTGAAAGCTTCGATAATCATCTCTGAGCCGCTTAACCTCATCGTCTCTCCCTAACTATTGATTTTGTAATAGGTGCAAATTATATTTATAAAAGCTTTGTTTTGCCAAAAGCATAGAAAATATCGCGACATAAGGGCTTAGGCTATAATTGCCACTAATAAGAATCTAACCCGTGAAGCAATGGCTTAAGCTAGATTCTTTTATTTGTAAGGCAAATAATGAAAACACTTTCAATCATTGATACATTTGGCTTCTTGTTTCGTAGTTATTTTGCACTCCCACCGCTAAAAAGTGCCGATGGATTCCCTACCGGGCTTTTAATGGGCTTTGCAAACTTCATCACTCAACTAAATAAAGAGTATCGCAGCGACTATATAGTTTTTGCACTTGACAGCAAAGAGGAAAATGTACGAAAAGAGATTGATGCAAATTATAAAGCCCACCGCGAGGCAGTTCCAGATGACTTGCTCCGCCAGCTCCCAATCGCGCTAGAATGGATTGAGAAGATGGGTTTTAAGAGTATAAGCATCGCAGGTTATGAGGCAGATGATGTGATAGCTTCTGTGAATAGCTTTGCGAATCGCCATGCAATCAATGTGAAAATTTTTAGTCATGACAAAGATCTCTATCAGCTCATTAATGGCGATACATTTCTATTTGATCCGATCAAAAAAATAGAGATCAGAGAGGCGGAATGTATCGCAAAATACGGCGTTACACCTGCTCAATTTATAGACTATCAGAGCATTGTTGGCGATTCTGCGGATAATGTCCCTGGGATAAAAGGAATCGGCGCAAAAGGCGCGCAAAAGCTAATCTCTGAATTTGGCTCACTTGATTTGATTTTTGAAAGCATAGAAAGAATCGAGTCTCTGCGCGTGCGAGAATTGTTGCGCTCTGGGCGTGACGATGCCTACCGTAGCCGTGAGCTTGTACGACTAAGAGATGATTTATTGGATGAGTTTTTACTCGATTCTTGCAAGTTTCCAAGCCTAAATCCACTGCTAAAAATTAGCGATGAGTTGATTGACTTAGGGCTTAAGCGTGTGCTTGATAAGGTAAAAAAGGATTCTTCACTTATTAGCAGTGGTGATTTACGCTCAAAAAGTGCGCACTTTGACACAATCAAAATGGCAAAAAACGGAAATGGTGGAGAATTGATCTCTAAATTTGTCCGAAAAACAGAGTTGATAACAGAAGAAACGCGTTTATTTGAGCTTTTAGATTCTCTCTCTTCAGAAAGTTTTGTGGCCTTTGATACAGAGACAGATTCTTTAAATACTCGCGAAGCAAAGCTTGTTGGATTCTCCTTTTCTCTTAATGGTGAGTGTGGCTACTATATCCCTATCGCTCACAGTTATCTAGGTGTACCAAAGCAGCTAGGAATCGACATCGCAGAGCGCGCAATAAAGAGAATCTTTAAGTCAAAGGTCATAGGGCATAATCTGAAATTTGATCTTGAGATTTTGCATAGTACGCTTGGGTTTTATCCAGATACTTTGATTTATGACAGTATGATTTTAGCGTGGTTGCTCGATTCTTCGTCGCAAGTTGGTCTGGACTTTCAGGCGCGCACTTGGCTTGGGCATGAGATGATCCCGTTTGATAAGATGGTTAAAAAGGGCGAAACTTTCGCTCAGGTAGGAATCGAGCAAGCTAGCGAATATGCTGGCGAGGATGCACAGGCGACGTATCAACTCTATTTCCGCCTTGCACACGAGCTAAAAGTGCGTGGCATATCGCATCTTTTAGAGCTTGCAGAGCGTGTCGAGTTTCCGTTTATCTATACGCTTGCAGATATGGAAGAGCACGGGATAGCACTTAATATTGAGTTTTTCAAGGAGCTTGGAAAGAGCGTAGAATCGCGCTTATCTGAGCTTAGCGGTGAGATTTTCCTGCATGCTGGCAGTGAGTTTAACATCAACTCGACGCAGCAGCTAGGCGTCGTTTTATTTGAGCACCTTGGCTTGCCATCTGGCAAAAAAACAAAGCGCGGATACAGCACAGATGAGCGTGTTCTTAGTGAGCTTGAGGGCACGCATGCGATTATCCCGCCACTGCTTGAGTATCGGGAGCTTTTTAAGCTAAAAAGCACATATATTGAGCCGCTTACGATTCTTGCGCTAAAGGATGAGAATCGCCGTGTATATACGTCATTTCTCCACACTGGTACATCGACTGGCAGGCTAAGTTCACGTAATCCAAACCTACAAAATATCCCTGTAAAGACCGAAGCAGGTAGGCAGATACGACAAGGCTTTGTCGCAAGCGAAGGGAATCTACTCCTAAGCCTTGACTACTCACAAATCGAACTTCGGTTACTCGCGCATTTTTCACAAGATTTAGCACTTTGCGAGGCATTTAAAAGTGGTGCGGATATACACCTTGAAACCGCTAGAAGAATCTTTGGCAGTGAGCACGCACAGAAGAATCGATCAATAGCAAAAAGCATAAACTTCGGACTAATATATGGCATGGGTGCGCGCAAGCTAGCCGACACGCTAGGAATCGCACAAAAAGATGCTAAAAGCTACATCGAGAGTTATTTTGCGTCATTCCCAACTGTCAAACTATTTTTACATGCGCAAGAGGAGTTTGCGCTACAGAATGGCTACACAGAGACGCTTTTGGGACGGCGGAGGTATTTTAACTTTGAAGGTGTAGCGGAGTATCAGAAGGCGGCGTTTTTGCGCGAAGCGGTGAATGGTATCTTTCAAGGGAGTGCGGCTGATCTAATTAAGCTATCAATGAATGAGCTAAGAGCGCGATTCTGTGAAGAATCTGAGCTTTCACTGCTTTTGCAAGTGCACGATGAGCTGATTTTTGAGGTGAAAAAGGAGCGTGCAGAGGAGCTGGGCGCATGCATAAAAGAGATCATGGAAGGGATTTACACATTAAATGTCCCGTTGCTTTGTGGCGTTTCTATCGGTGAACACTGGGGCGCGCTAAAGTAGGGGTGATAACACAACGATAATATAACTATATGCGAATATATTTTTAAGTAATATTAATATATATTATTATCATTATTATTATTATATTAAGGAGTTTTTGTGAAAATTAGCATCATAGCTTCAAGCTTGATTTTGGCTTCAATGGCTTTGGCAAGCGATGGGTATTCTGTTGTTCTTCCAAGCGTTGAAGTAGAGGGTATCTCGGAGCAAGATAACCTAAAAGGATATATTTCTTACGATACTGCAGAGCTAAATAGAAATGGACTTAGCAATAAACAAACACCACAGACGATAGAGACTATCGATATCCAAAAGAATCGTAATTACGGTACAAACGACCTATCTAGCATTCTAGAAGGAAATGCTGGTGTAAATTCAGGCTATGACATGCGTGGCGAGAGCATTAATATACGCGGATTTAGCGTTGATAGTGGCGATATTTATAGAGACGGTGTTAGAGACTCGGGACAGATTAGACGTAGCACAGCAAATGTTGAACGTGTGGAAATTTTAAAAGGTCCAGCGTCTATCCTTTATGGACGTAGCCAAGGTGGCGCAGTAGTGAATTTAGTTAGCAAAAAGGCAAATTTTACGCCAGTTTATAAACTTTCAGGCAAGCATGGCAGCTGGGATCGATTGGGTCTTGGAGGTGACGTGAATCACGTAGTAAATCAAAATTTTGCCTTTCGCCTAACAACCGATGTAGAGCAGGGTAAGTCTTGGAGAGATTATATAAAATATAGAAATTTTATGATTAGCCCAAGTTTTATTGTTGCAAACGATGATGGTGATGTGACTTTTGAGGCACAGTATACTTTTGATAACGCTTGGCGTGTACCAGATAGAACGCCATCAAAAGATATTTACGATAAGCTTGGCATCGACTACAAAAAAGGTTTTTCGCATGAGGGTGATTTTGTCGAGGACAGGTTGCACTTTTTCCGTACGGAATTAAATGCTGAACTAGCTGAGGAGCTAAATTTAAAATGGGTCTTTGGTTATCGAAAAGCTTATCAAAATTTTGACCATTACTATTGGGGGAGAATCGCTGGAAAGAGCTTGATTCAAAATTATGCAAAACAAGAAACAGACAATGCTACTCTTTCAAATGCTTTTACGCTAACTTATAAGCTGGAGTTTAATCGCATTAAGCACAATCTATCTTTTGGTTATGATAACAGCATAGAAAAGCGTTTACCAAAACTCTGGTATAACAGAACCTATACCACTACTATAAACCCATATGCACCTAGAAGTAGCTGGTTATCACCTAGGAATGCGCCTTTTTCTACTGATAACGAACACAAGGCAGTAAATAATGGTGTATTTTTTGAGGATTTAATAAGTCTTGATGATAAATATAGATTACTTTTGGGCGGAAGGTTTGATTTTTATAAATTTAAATCAACCAATAAGCGAAACAGTAAAACAAATGAATACGATGGAGACGCTTTTAGCCCGAGAGTAGGAGTTCTGTGGGATTTTATTGATGGACATACGGCTTATGTATCTTATTCTCAAAGTTTTGCACCTTATGGCGGGCGGGGTATGATAAGCATAGACACAAATAGCAATCCAGCTACATTTGATGCTAAACCACAAAACAATATCCAATACGAAGTAGGTATAAAAAGTAATTGGTCAAATAAATTTAGCACGAACTTGGCTATTTTTGAAATTCAGCACAAAAATATCCGCTATCAGCCAGATAGAAATGATCCGTATACTTGGGCGGTGCGTGGCAAAGAGCAAAGTAGGGGTATAGATTTAAGTGTGCTTGGGCAAGTTTATGATAGTTGGTATTTAAGAAGCTCGCTTGGATATATGGTTGCAAAGACTGTAAGTGATAAGACACAACCACTAAACGAAGGGCTAGAGCTTGATAACACAAGTCGCTGGCAAGGCAACGTATTTTTGCGATATGTGCAAGGGCAAAAATGGTACGCAGAGGCTGGTGTTACCGGGTACTCTAAACGTTATGATTATAATATTGTTGGGGAATCGATTACAAATAATCACTTAAGTGGATTTGCAAAGTTTGATATAAGCGCAGGATACAATATCACTGACAAAGCTCAAGTAACACTAGCTATAAATAATCTATTTGATAAAAAATACTGGCGTTCAAATGCAAGACTTGGCGATGAACGATCATTTATGATGAATTTTCACTACAATTTTTAATCATGATATAGAAACGATAGGACATCCTATCGTTTCTATTAGTTTGAAGCGTGAAATTATTCAAGAATCGTAAAACTTCTTGTAATTTATCTTCTAGCTCAGCAGTTGATTCTTACTAGTTTCCTACCCTTGATGCACCGCTAAAATTTTTTACAGGAGTAGTTTGCACTACATCATCTTTTTGATCTGCCTTTGATGGACGTGATATATAAAATGTAGTTACCGGTGTGATATTTTGTTTTGCATTTGGGTGGTAGTACAGATATGGCTCAAAACCTATTTGTGTGCCACTGGAAACGATGTCGTGCCCGATTCTTATAGTGCCTTTTAATATTCTCCGTGGAAGTTCGTATATGATTTTTCGATATGGTGCACCATTGGAGTCGTAGAGGACTTCAGCAGGAAATTCTATTTTGTCTATATTAAGTATCTCTCTTCCGTTGTATGTTGGTTTGATTTGCGATTTGTAATCTGGTGAGGGTATTCTTCCGGGCTCTAGCACGTACCAGTTCGTGCTATTTACGCTTTTGAGTTTAGGCTTTTCTATCGGCGCGCAGAAGTTGCTGGATTCTAGAGGGACTTCATTGCACTCACTCTCTTGGCAGTATACCTCATGGTATAACTTCGATGGTTCGTTGTCTATATCATAAGAATCGGTAGGGTTTATTCTGCCAAAATAGAAGAACATTTTGCCTTCCGCATTACTCTCGTTATTATGTGCTGGTATTGCGCTTTGGCTACCCGACACGACTGGTTTTGTGTATTTTTCTATCGCTGCTTCTTGCTCTGGCATCGTTATTGAGATGATTATTTTTTGCTCATGATTGGCTTTGTAGCTATACATTCCATCGCTAGAGTAGCAGAGTGCGCGTATTGGATTCTTAGCTTTTCTTGCTCTTATGCCATCTCTGGTGTCTAGGCTAAAGTAGTGCCTAAATGGATAAGCTTGCGAGTCTGACGTATTTGTGCCACCGATTTTATTTATGTCAGGATCGTTGTCTAGCACATTTAGTATATTTTCATTAAAATTATCTTTAGTGTATTTTTTTAGCAAAAATCCCTTGCCGTTAAACTCCTTGCTATCACGCTCGTATGTGCCGTCTGGTTTTTGCCATTTGACTGTTATATTCATGTCGTTATGGTCGTTTAGCTCCGGTGAAAATGCAACATTCACGTCTATATTCTCTGGATAGCAGTTTATGTAGCTGTTGTCAACTGTCTTTTTCCCATAAAAGTTCATAATCTCCGCATCGATATCATTATTTACCATTTGTGGTTTTGGAAGATATCTTAGGAGCACTTGAGCATAGTTATGTGGTGCAGTGGAACCATCTATAAATGCATAATTTGGATTTTGGTATGACATAAGACTGATGTTTGCTGCTTCTATGTAGTACGGGATGAATTTCTTTATATCGGTGATGGCTTCTGTGATTTTGTTGGTATCATTGCTGCCACCTTGGCAGTTGCCTGGGTTGTATGCATCATCGCAATCAACATATGCCCACCTATCCGATAGTTTGCCTTGTGATTCTTTGATCTTTAGTCTTATCTCTCCTATTTCGTAGTAGCGCATCTCTCCTTTTGCCTCGCCATCGCCATACTGATTTATTTTCCACATTGATGAGCCTATATGGCAATAATTATCTTTGATTTGGTCGCTATTTGCCATCTCTAATAATGGCGAGTTGATAAAGCTTGGAAATTTGTCATAGCCTTTGGTTGGTCTGCCTTGGGCATCCAGCGCCTTAAAGTGGAAGTAGACGGGAGCACCTGCTAGGATCACGTCTAGAGGCTTGCACTCATCTGTGACTTCCTCGTTTAAATTTTTGCTACATTTTGGTGATAACTCGAGTGAGAATCTCTCTGGGCGTATAGCGAAGTTGTTAGATTCTGCTTTGCCTGCTTGCTCTATGCCGTTGTTGTCTATTTGTATGAAGTCTATTAAGAATCGTAGGTTTCTATACGCTTTTTCTGTTAGTGCTAGTGGGAGTGATGGTGCTACTTCTGTGCCTATGTTATCCATGGCTATGCTTAGGTTGTATGGCTGGCTCCATAGCACTTTATTAGCATCTAGGACATCCACTAGCGTTAGGCGTTTTAGCGTCATGCTCGTTGCGTTGCTACTGGCTCTTTTTTTGACATTTAGTCTCATTTGTGTTCCGGCTATTTTTGTCCATATGTCACTGCTTTGACCTATGTTTTGATCTCCGTTAGGCAACACTTTGTCTGTCAATATTAGATCGCCGGTAGCTTCTAAGCGTGCTATATTGTTGTTGTTGTCATTAGTGCATGATGAGATTGGTATATTTGTATTGACGACCTTTGTGCCATCATTGTTTGTTGTATAGTCTATCGTGTAGTCGTTGTCGTTTGTTGCTAATGTCTCTTGGTGAAAGTTTACATCAAAGGCAAAAAGCACAACATCGCCAGTCTCTATTTTGTTTTGTCGTGCTCTCATGCTTAGTGTGTTTGAGCTGTATTCAGTCTGATCGCCATCTGTAGCATCTGTAGTATTGATGAATAGATTCTTGAATTGAGCATTTGATAGAGACAAAGTGTTACCTGAAATGCTTCTTTTACCTATTTTTGCTGTTTCTGTGACGTATGAAGCGACGGCATTGTTAAATTTTCTTTTAATAGCGATGTTCTCAATCTTTGCTTTGTTAGATGTATTCTGTTTTGCATATATGTGTAATTCAGTAGTTGTCCGCCCTATTTTTTTAATATTGCTATCAATGAGCTCGCCATTTGGTTTTCTATATTTTTCAATGTAGCAAAAGTCAGATTCTTTAGCCTGCTTTATTGTTGGGCATTCAAATCCTTGTGGGAAGCTATCTGATACCGAAATTTCATGATATCTTGAGATGTCGCCACTTAGTACACTTGGTTGTGATGTAGATATATTTTCTATCTTGCCATATATATCGCTATTTATGATTTTTATTTGTTCGCTTATCTCCATGTACACTGGACTTGTGGTAGAGCCTATCCTGCTCTGATCTTCTAATATCATTGTACCTGCGTGTATCTTGCCACTATCCATTTGAAATCTTGTTAGCTTAGCTCCTAGCCCATGAGGAAGAAAGACGATTCCCTTGAATGGTGTAGTATTTCTGTAGAGTTCAAATCTATTGCCGGCTTTATGTCTGGAGATTTGCAAGCACCCCTCTATGTCGTCATCGCTTGATGTCATAGTTCCAGCCGTTAGTACGCTACCGCGAAGTTTTGATTTATACAGTGAGACTAGAGTTTGGTTGTGAGTTTTGTCACTCTTTCCGGTATTTATAGAACCATAAAGTTTTGTATTGTCTAGATGTATAGGGTAGCCCTCTGTTATTAGCCCGATTCCTGCTGTTTGTGATCCAAGGGTCGCATTTTGTATGCTAATCCCAATATTATTAACATCGCCTGTCTTTGAGACAAGTACCATATCTTTGTTTGCTGTGATTGTGTAATTGCCCTTGATCTCTATATATCCACTGCAAATATGTGCATTGTTGCTACGACTCCAGCGCGGATTGCTACCTCCTTTGCACCATCCATTTGGTAGTGTATCTGTGCTTAGATTATAAGTGCTAGCCTGTAGTCCTAGTGCAAAAAGTATGGATAATATAAAAAATTTCATCGTTATCGTCCGTTTGTGGGATTAACATAATATGCACAAATTTTAGCCTAAATGAGCATTTTAGTGTCTGATTCCCAATTTTCATACTTCTAGGAATCGTTTTTGCTTTAAATGTGGAATTTAACAGTCAAAAATCCATGAAAGTAGGTGAAATGTTTCGGATTGTCGATCGATTCCTAACCAAGCTTGAGCGGAAGCTAGCTGAGCTTAGCATCCGCCTTTTGTAGCCTATCTCATCAGTAGGTTTGCTAGCTGTAGTCCATTTGCACGGTGAGAGATGGCATTTTTCTCCGCGGGGCTCATCTCAGCTAGCGTGCGGGATTCTCCACACGGGATAAAAATTGGGTCATAGCCAAAGCCACCGCTTCCACGAGGAATCGTTATCACTTCACCGTGCAAGAATCCATGCGTTGTAAACTCGTGTCCATCTATTATTAGTGCGATGGCTGCGACGTAGTGTGCTTTTGAAGAATCCGCACCACATGCTTTTAATTGCGCAATTAGCTTATTTAGATTCTCCTCATCGCTTGTTGTTTCTCCTGCATATCGTGCGCTAAAAATCCCAGGCGCACCCTTTAGCACATCAACACAAATACCACTATCATCGCTAATAACGGCATATTTTGCTTGCTCATCTTTGCTTAAGCGTGAAAAAATAGCACGCGCTTTTATTATGGCATTTTCCTTAAAGCTCGTCCCATCCTCGATAATCTCAAATGGTGAAAGAATCTCGCCAAAGCTCATCACGTCGTGATTTGCGAATATTTCACTAATTTCTCGTAGTTTGTGGCTGTTTGATGTAGCGACTAAAATTTTCAATTCAGCTCCTTATGTGAGGCATTGTGTAAAAATCACACTTTATCTTAATTGAGATGAGGTTTGCCGATGATTAAGCAGGTGCTGCCACTAAGCGGAATCCTAGCTCTGCGATTCTTTGGACTTTTTATCGTTATGCCCGTGCTATCGCTCTATGCACTTGAGATGAGTGGTGCCACACCCGTACTAGTGGGGATGGCTATCGGTGGGTACGCGCTTACTCAGGTGGTTTTGCAGATTCCTTTCGGATTTTTAAGCGATGGAATCGGACGTAAAAAGGTGATTTTTATCGGGCTTTTACTCTTTATTTTAGGCTCTATCACCTGTGCTATTAGTAGTAGTATTGAGTGGCTGATTATTGGTCGATTCTTGCAAGGGGCAGGGGCTATTGGCGGCGTGATTAGTGCGATGATAGCTGATTTAGTAAGGGAAGAGCGACGCACAAAGGCGATGGCTGTGATGGGAGCGACTATTTCGATGAGTTTTACTGCGGCGATGATTCTTGGGCCTGTGATTGGAAGTGCCTTTGGTGTGGATAAGCTCTTTTGGCTGACAGCGATTCTTGCTATTTGTGCGATTTTTGTTTTGTTTATGAATGTCCCTGAAGCACCACTTGTGAGTTACTCATTTGAGACTCGCGAGAGCGATTGGCGTGAGGTAATAAAGGATAAGAATCTGCAGCTGATGAATCTCACGAATTTTCTTCAAAAGTCGTTTATGACACTTGCGTTTTTAATGATCCCCCTTGCGCTTGTGAAAGGCATGGGGTTTGAAAGTGGCGAGCTGTGGCAGGTCTATATCCCAGCAGCGATACTTGGTGTGGTGGCGATGGCTCCAGCCGCGATAATGGCGGAGAAAAAAGGTCATTTCAAAGGTGTACTGATATTTGGAATTGTGCTTTTTGCTTTGTCGTATGTCTGCATGGTGAGTAGTGAGCCGATAGTTTTTATTACTGGTGTAATGCTGTTTTTTATCGGATTTTCCGCGCATGAACCAATTATGCAAAGCCTCGCTAGTCGTTATGCTAAGGCACATCAAAAGGGTGCTGCGCTTGGGATTTTTACATCATTTGGTTATATTGGATCGTTTATCGGTGGGGTGGCTGGCGGATATTTTTATCAGAGTTTTGGGTTGTTTTCTATCGCTTGTGCAGTTGGCGGTTTATGTATTATTTGGCTTGTGTTAATCGCTAGAATGAAGAATCCAGCCCATCAAAAGAATCTATATCTTTCGCTCATAGAGCATCCAAGAGAACGGCTTTCTGGTCTTTTGGAGATCTCTGGTGTGCTTGAATGGTATGTTAATGAGAGTGAAAAAGTCGTAATCGTCAAATATGACAAAAGTATCACAAGTGAAGAGTTGATTTTGGCGCGACTATGAAAAGGAGTACAAAAGCAATAGTACTAGCCCCAGGGATAGAGTAGCGTTTTGGTCGTTTAGCTGAAATCTGTAAGTAAAAATCTTAATAAGGAATCGTAAGCGTGGTTGAAATTAGTAAGCGCATTACCAGTACTTTTGGCAAGACAAATGCCAATTTTAGGCTTATTGGTGAGGGCGATAGGGTGCTCGTGGGGCTAAGCGGTGGGAAAGATTCCCTGCTTTTGGCGACACTCTTGGCGCGCCTTAAACGTCACGCACCTTTTAATTTTGAGTTTAAAGCACTAACTGTTGATTATGGTATTGGCGAGAATTTTAGCTATCTCAAAAATTATTGCGCAGAGAATGAGATTCCTCATGAGGTCTTTAGCACAAATATAATGGAAGTCATGCATGAGAAACGACGTGAAAATAGCTCATATTGTAGCTTCTGCTCGCGCATGAGGCGTGGCGCACTCTACTCTAAGGCTATTGAGGGTGGCTTTAATAAGCTTGCTCTTGGGCATCATCTTGATGATGCGGCAGAGAGTTTTTTTATGAATTTTAGCTATAACGGTGCAGTGCGCTCCATGCCGCCAATTTATCGTGCGGAGAATAATCTGCTTGTTATTCGTCCTCTCATTTGGCTTAGAGAGCGACAGATGATAGATTTTGTAGCAAAAAATGGTATAAAAACACCGCTTTGCAACTGTCCAGCCCAGCATGATAAGCCGCCATATGCGCGAGAGGCAACAAAACGTATGCTACAGAGAATCGAAGAGGAGATTCCAGACTTTTTTGTCTCGTTAAAGAGCGCATTTATGCGTATTCATGCAAGTAGCTTTATGGACAAAACTTATTTGGAGCGTTAGAGATGGAATACACATTTATAGCATTTGTAGTGATTTTTTCGGTGCTTATGTATAAAGTCTATGCGATGTTTAAGTAGGCAATAAGTCATGTCAGAGCTTTTTAAGCGTGTTGAACATCGCTCAAAAACGCACCTAAACAATATCATGCAACTTGCTGTTTTTACGCTAAATGATGACCGCTACTATGGTATTAATGTCTCAAAGATTCTCTCCTTTGAGGATATGTATCGTTATAAGTTATTGCGTTCGTCTGAGAATCAAGCAAGCAATGCCTATCTGCTTGGCTTTATCGAATATCAAGGACGTGCAATACCAGTGTTATCTCTTCAGAAGTGGCTTGGGCTTGCACCTAGTGATTGTCGCGTGGTGCTTATTTGTGAATATAATCGAGAGAATCTAGCTCTGCCTATCGAGGCTATCGAAAATATCTATAACGTTCCAATACGCGCATTGCAAAAGCCTGATATACCTTTTGGCGAGGCGTTTACATATAGCGCGATTCTTACGCTTAATGGTAGAGATGAGAGTGTACTTGTGCTTGATATTGAGCGATTGCTTGATGAGTGTGGTTTGCAGAGCAAAAATGATGGCGAATACTCGCCGCTAAATCCAAGCAAAACCATCTATGTCGCCGAAGATAGCTTGACTGCACGTGCAATTCTTGGTGATTTTTTTGAGCAGCTTGGCGTGAGCGTGAAATTTTTTAGTGATGGGCAGGCACTCTTAGAGGCGATAATGCAGCTTGACCATGATGAGGTTGGCACGCTTGGCGCTGTGCTTACCGACCTTGAGATGCCACATGTTGATGGCTATCAAGTGATTTTGCGTTTGCGTGAGGAGCATGTGTTTGATGCTATCCCTATTTGGGTTTATAGCTCGATGTCAAATCAAGGCGTACACGATAAAATCAAGCAAATCGGTGCACAAGGGCTAATAGCCAAAGGTGATTATGCGACACTTTATGCGATGCTACATCGTTGTCTGTAGTTTTTGTAGTCTCGATTCTTTATGGTTGTGTGGGCTTAGATTGCGAGGATTTATATTTTTGAATATCTCTAAAATCTATAAGAGCGTTTAAAGTTGAGCATAAAATGGCACCATTTCACAACTCAACTCACGCTAATGATTGTAGATAACTAGGCAGAGCCTATTTTAATAATAAAAAGTGTGGATTCTTAAAATACCATGTTTTTACCCTCGACATCATAATCTATATCTATCTTGTCGCCAGTTGTGCCACCATACATCTTAAATAGCTTATCGCACGCTTGGTTTCTATTTGCATCTCCAGCGGGTGCTTTTGCTATGGTTAGGCGAAGCCTGCTTTTTCAGCCGCTTGGATATATCGTTAAGCGAGCGCAAGAGTGATACCCACTACCAGCTGAGTTGCTATTGTCAATCCATAGACCAACTTTTGAATACATCACAAACCATCTTCCAGTGATTGCTCCAAGCGAGGCATTTGCGCCAGTCCATGCGCTACTGTTGATGTTCGCAATATTGCTAAATTTAAATGTATTTTTGTCAAAGCCTTGACTCATTACATACACATTATATGACTGAATAATCGTGTTTATATCCTGCTTTAGTGTTAAGATTTGTGGATCCTCGCGATTAGTCGCTATCTTTGGTGCAGCGATAGATGCGAGAATCTCAAGGATAACAATGATAAAAACTAGCTCGACATTATCGTGAATTTGGGGCGATTCTTTGAATTATAGCTTTGGTTGTCAGCTGGTGATTTAATATTTGTAGCTAGAGTGTAGTGACTAGCCATAAATGATCTTCCGTGGATTTTTTATAATATCGATATGCATGCGTAGAGCTTTAGCCTTAATATTGATGGAGCTTAATTGTCTGTGATTTGCAAAATCCCAGCGCAAAGAATCGTGTAGGTATGCGTGATAAAATAGCTTAAGAATCTCTCGCATCTGCCTCAAGTAAGAAAAATATGGCAATAAGCGATATTTGCAACCACTTTTTACCACTATCTCACACTAGGTGAGTTTGCACCTTTGGATAGTTCTCTCTCTTGTGGGTGATTAAAAAATCTATAACATCCGCGCCCTGAGATTTTTGCCTCATACATTGCGTTATCCGCTTCGCATATTAGCGTGTCTAGATCGCGACCAATATCGCCAAAGCTAACACCAATAGAAGCACCAACACTAATCTGCGCTCCATCTATATTAAATGGCTCACTAAAAAGCTCAAGAATCGCATCGAGTCGTTTCGTACACTCTGCGCTATTTTTTATCCCTAACCAGATAAAGATGAACTCATCGCCACCATGCCTTGAGAGTATGTCGCCGCCACGCATATGGCTTTGTAGTCGCTTGACGACTTCAATTAGGAGCATATCTCCTGTCTTGTGTCCATAGCGATCATTGACCTGCTTGAATCTATCAAGGTCGAGGAATCCAACCATAATCCGTGAGCCATCTTTTGGATGATCTCTTGTGACTAGCTTAAAGTATTCAGATAGTCGCGTGCGATTTGGTAGTTTTGTGAGCGGGTCGGAGTAGGCAAGGGATTTTAATAGTTCTTCGCGTCTACTTTTTGATAGTGTATTTGCCCATGTAAATGTTAGCAGTGCTACAAGTAGCGCGATGACTCCTTCTAGAATTACCAGTGTGTAGTCGCTTTCATCGTTAATGGGAAATATCTCAAGCCCCCATAAAGATGAAGGTAAAACTATGCTCCTATAGACCCCAGCATCTAGGTTGGCATACTCTAGATTGCTACTTAGTATGACTTCATCTTCGCCTGTGATTGGGTTTGTATGTGTTAGTCTGTATGCTAGATTTTGATTTTCCAGGTCTTTTAGATTAGCACTATCGAGAATCTCAGGGAAGCGAAATATCGCAGAGGCGATCCCCCAGCGCTGTCTGCCCTCGTATGGGATCTCTATTATTATTGGCATTTCGCCTATTATAATCGTCTGCCCATCTTTTAGTTTTAGCGGTCCAGATATTGATAGCGAATAGCTATACCACGCTATCTTCGCGCCATTAGCACGTAGCTCATCGGTAAATAGATTTATGCCTATTAGCTCTTTTGTATAAAATAGAGGCATGACGCGTTCGATTATGCCATTTGGTGCAACGCTAAATAAAATGGCATCACCATAAAGCCCCAAAAGCTCGCCTACAATGTTGCTAAAGCCATCTAAATTCCCAGATTGAGAGCGGACGTAGGCGCTTAGAAACTGCACCGATGATAGTGGGCTTTGGATGGCTGATTTTATGCTCTCAGCATAGTTCAGTGAGATATTTTGTAAGCGCAAGTCTTTTTGTTGTGCGTGTATGTGTCGATGGTAAACTGTAATACCAATCGCTATTGCACAAAGCGTGACTAGCAATAGCCTGCTATTCCATTTTTTTTCAAGATTCTCTAGCATTCACACCTCTTTGGAGACTACCTTTTGAAGACTAGATCATTTTACTAAAAAAAGTTATTTAAATTTATACTAATAGTTTATTTTCATATTTTTTATGATTTTGATTTCTATAATTTATATAGTGTTGAGTGCTAGATTCTAAATAAAGGCATAGATTTTTCTTGGTTGCTTTTTGCTTAACCTAATATCTGTTAGAATGAATCCGTGCCTAAAATGAACCAAAACAAGGGGAAGTGGTCATGGACATGAAGAATCTCAATCAAATTGAGAAAGCGACTAAATTTAGTCAAGATGATGCGACAAAGCTCGGACTAGCCGTGCTTTTTGTCCTTTTTGCTGCGGTGCTTGCCTCGGTGTATTCATCGACTCTTTCTGGTAGTGTTTCGATTCTTATATTCGCTACTATGATTGGTGGATATATGGCGATAAATATCGGTGCGAACGACGTGGCAAACAATGTGGGTCCCGCGGTAGGTTCAAAGGCTCTTACTATGGGTGGAGCCATTTTAATTGCTGCTATTTGCGAGGCTGGTGGGGCGATTATCGCGGGGGGCGATGTCGTGGATACTATCCGCTCGGGAATTATCTCAAAAAGCGTAATTGAGAATCGGGAGACTTTTATCATTTTGATGCTATCAGCCCTTGTCTCTGGCGCATTGTGGATACATCTCGCTACAGCTGTTGGTGCGCCAGTTTCGACGACCCACTCGATTGTAGGCGGAATCTTAGGTGCTGGAATCGTAGCTGGTGGATTTGGTATTGTGAATTGGGTAGAAGTAGGAAGAATCGTACTTAGTTGGGTTATCTCACCACTTTTTGGTGGTGTAATTGCTGCTGGATTCCTTTATCTTATCAAACATGCAGTTACTTATCAGAATGATAAAATAGCCGCTGCTCATCGTGTTGTGCCATGGCTACTATTTGGTATGAGTGGGGCATTTTCGTTGTATCTTATCACGAAGGGATTAAAGCGTGTTATGCCTTTATCCTTGCCTGTGTCGCTAATTATAAGCCTCGTTGTTGCGACTGCTGTATTTTTTATATCAAAGCTCCTTATTGCACGTGCTGTTGCCAGTATGCAAAACACTAAGGAGGAGATTAATCGATTCTTTACGATTCCGCTCATTTTTGCCGCCGCGCTCCTTAGCTTTGCCCATGGTGCAAATGATGTTGCAAATGCCATTGGGCCGCTAGCTGCAATTAACGAAGCCCTGTCTAGCATGGATGGCGGCGGCGGTAAGGCTGGCGTGCCACTGTGGATTATGATTATCGGCGGTCTTGGGATTTCGCTAGGGCTTGCGCTGTATGGTCCAAAGCTTATTAAAACCGTAGGCAGTGAGATTACTGATCTTGATCAGATTCGCGCATTTTGTATTGCCATGTCCGCTGCGCTAACTGTTCTAATTGCATCACAGTTTGGTCTTCCTGTTAGCTCTACACATATTGCCGTTGGTGCGGTTTTTGGTGTTGGATTCTTGCGCGAGCATCTAAAGAAGCGTTATTATGAGATGGAGCAGGATATTATCGAGGCACATCAAGGTGTTAGCGCACAGAAGGTGCAGGAGTTTTTGAGTAAATTCCGACAGGCTTCTGTGGCTAAAAAGGGGCTAATGCTTAAGAATCTAAAGCGAAAAGTGGCACTTGGGCAGCTTGATTATGAGATTCCTAAGTTCAATAAAAAAGAGAAAAAACGACTTAGAAAAGTCTATCA
Organism: Wolinella sp.; assembly: GCA_052170135.1. Lineage (GTDB taxonomy): Bacteria > Campylobacterota > Campylobacteria > Campylobacterales > Helicobacteraceae > Wolinella. The sequence continues at coordinate 115,083 of JBQNBC010000003.1, read as the reverse complement.
AGAGGAGCTAGTCAAACGCTCTGCGCTAAATAAAATCGTAGCGACATGGCTTATCACCGTTCCAGTCGCTGCACTTTTGAGTGCTTTTGTCTTTATACTTTTACAGAGCATGCCTCTACCGCTATAAGAGTATTTGTCTTAAATCCAAGCACTGTGTGTTGCGTGTTTTGGATTTCTACTGTGAAGGCAACAAGAATTTAGTCTGGATTCTTGTTGCTAAAACTACTGTGATTGCTTGTCTTAAAATTTATTATTTTTTTGTTACCTTTCGCGCTTTATTTTTTAGGAGTAAAAAATGAGTCGAAAAGTTTTCTATGTATCTTCGATCGCCTTTGCGATGATTATTGTTGTGGCAAACTTCACTGTTCAATTCCCGATTAATGACTATCTGACATACGGGGCTATTACATACCCTTTTACATTTTTGTTGGCTGATGTTTTGTCTGAGAAATATAGCAAGCAAGAAGTTTTGCGCATTGTGCGCACTGGGATATTGCTAGCGTTTGTCCCTTCGTTCTTTGCGGCTGATTGGCGCATAGCATGTGCCTCTGTAGCTGCATTTTTTGTGGCTCAGCAGCTGGATGTTTATATTTTTTATTACCTAAAAGAGCGTTTCCCACGTCTTTGGTGGCTTAGAAATAACGGTAGCACGATGGCATCACAGCTTGTTGATACGATGATATTTTTTCATATTGCATTTCTTTTTATTATGCCATGGCAGAGTGTGTTGCTTATGGCGTTTGGCGACTACACGCTAAAAGTAATCATGGCATTGCTTGATACACCGCTTTTTTATACCTTTGCGATACGAACACAAAAGGCTCTAAGAATTACACGCTAAGGTTTTTGTGTTTGTGTGTAATTTGGATTCTTTGAGGCTTTTAGGTCATGCTTGTAATGAGGCGCTAGGAATCTAGCTCTAGATTCCTAGGCTAGTTTATTAGCTTCGTTTTAGTGAGTTGACGATTTGTAGCATTGAATCAGCCGTTTGGATTGACTTTGAGTTTGCTTCGTATGCGCGTTGTCCGACGATTAGATCTGTCATCTCCTCGACTAGCTGGACGTTACTCATCTCGATGAAGCCTTGTCGGAGCTGACCAAAGCCATTTAGTCCAGGTGTGTCTTCTATTGGATTGCCCGATGCGTTTGTGTTTAGGTATAGGTTATCGCCTAATGAGTGGAGACCTGATGGGTTGATAAAAGTAACGGTAGTAATCTGCCCGATATTGTTTACCTCTGTCTGATTCCCTTGGAGCACTGAAACAGTGCCATCTGTGCCTATATTTATCTTCGTTGCATCTTCTGGAACTGTAATTTGTGGAACCAGCTGATAGCCATCAGAGTTTACGATTGTCCCTTCGTCATTGAGTTTAAATGCGCCATTTCGCGTAAATGCAATCGTCCCATCTGGCATTTGTATCTGAAAGAATCCATTTCCGGTGATTGCTACATCGAGATTGTTGCCTGTTTCTTTGAAGTTTCCTTGTGAGAAAATCTTAGTAATAGCTGTCGGGCGCACGCCTAGTCCCACTTCGATTCCCGTTGGAGATAGCGTTGTTTCAGATGTGCTTGAGCCAGCATATTCCATTACCTGATGGAATAAATCGGCAAACTCTGCACGTTGCTTTTTGTAGCCAATCGTATTTACGTTTGCGATGTTGTTTGTTGTTACATCTATTTGGAGTTGTTGTCCTAGCATCCCCGTCGTAGCGGTGTAGAGAGCTCGCATCATGGTTTATCCTTTTTACGCTTTTACGGCGAGTTTTGTTATTGCTTCATTGTTTAGGTCGTCCATGTGGGTCTTCATGACCTTGGAATACATATCGACCAAGCGGTTTGTCTCTATAAGTCCTGTCACTTCCCAGACGGCGTTGACGTTACTTTTTTCGATGTAGCCTTGCACAACTGCGCCACTATTTTGTGCTAGATTCCTATCATTTACCAGTCGCTCCTCTGGATATTCGTAGAGATTCCGTCCGATTTTGTGTAGGTATTTTGGATTCTCAAAGCTGGCTACGGCTAGATTCCCCATGGGTACAGCTTCGCCCAACTCCTCATTGTTTATTGTGCGTGAGTAGAGATTCCCGTTGCTATCAGCTTCGACAATGACGCCATCTGGTACCTCAATATACTGTGGACCATCTATGTACTCACGAGGTAGGACGGCAAAGCCCTCCTTGGTCACTAGCCGTCCATCGCCATTTAGTGTAAAAGAGCCATCGCGCGTATAGCGGATACCCTCTGGTGTTTCAATCATAAAATATGCATTTTCGTTCTGCATTGCAAAGTCAAATCGATTTTCTGTCGGGGTGAGTGAGCCAATGCTACGATCTGTATATTCTTCGACTATTGATGGTACTCTATCCATGGAGCGGTTTAAGAATCGTGCTGCCTCTTTTGTTTGATTTTCAAGCGGTAGCTGTTCCTTGTGTTGCTCATATAGTCTCATAAAGTCACCAATAACTACATCATCGCGCTTAAAGCCAGTCGTTGTAACGTTTGCGAGATTGTTTGAAATCATATCAAGGCGATGAAACTGTGTTACCATCCCGCCTATGGAGCTGTAATATCCACTCTGCATATCCGTCCTTTGCCATGCAAATTTAGATGTTTAAAAGCAAAGAGTGTTCCATAAATCCTTTCATATCTTATTTGGAATTTAATTTAGATAGAATGCGCGCAATCTTTACGCTAGGAGCGAATTTTGCAAGAGACTTTTAGCTCGCTTGAGACCTATGGCTACATATTTTTATTTCTATATTCGCTTGGCGGTGGTTTTGTCGGACTTATCGCGGCTAGCGTATTATCTTTTGCAGGAAAGATGGATATCTTCCTATCGATTCTTATTGCTGGCGTGTCAAACTTCCTTGGAGATGAGGCATTGTTTTATCTTGCGCGTTATCAAAAAGGTGAGGTTATGCGCTATTTAGTCAAGCAGCGTCGCAAGCTTGCACTTTCTCATCTGTGGATGAAGCGATATGGCAATGCGATAATTTTTATTCAAAAATATATATATGGCATCAAGACGCTCGTGCCAGTTGCCATTGGCTTTACCAAATACAATGAGGTGCGCTTTGCGATATATAATGCCATCGCCTCTGTGTTTTGGGCAATTCTCATTGGTGCTGGTGGGTATCTATCTGGCGAGCTATTTATGGAGCTTTTTGAGGTTATCTCAGAGCGACCATATCTTGCACCAGTGCTTATGGCGTTGCTTTTGAGCGGGCTTTGGTTGTTCATGAGCAAGGTATCGCGCAAGTCAACACGCGCATGAATGTATCAATAATAGTGCGGATTCTTGTTTAGGCTTTTGGCATTGCGCGCCAAAATAGTAGCGATACAACACCCAAAAGAATCATTGGGAGTAGCAAGCTCGCCTCTGGATGAATAAATCCACTCATTGAGAGCCTAGACAATGCAAAGAAGAATCCCCACGCAAGTAGCGCACCAAGAATCGCGACAAATACGCTTACTGCAAGGTTTCCGTACCTTGCAGTGGTTGGCATATAGTAGGCGATGATAATCATGCAAAGTGGCGCAAAGAGTGGAAAAATAGCGAGTGAATAGAGAATCCCACGAATTTTTTGTGAGTTTACCTCTTGTTCTTTGAGTAGTTTCATCGATTCTATCGCATCAATAATTGAAACTGCCCCGTTGCGCTCATAAATACTATCAAGAATTCGCGGTCTAAATCCTTCCAAAATATTGATAGAGGCGATGAATTCCACCTTTAAAGGTGTGCCACCTAGCTTGAAAAATTCTGGTAGTTTCATCACTTTTGCATCAAAAAGTCGCCAGCTATTATCGATGAATTTTGCCTCGCGTGCCTCTACCCACTCTCGCACTCCAGATGGGGTGAGTTGGTATATTTTGATATTTTCAGCCTTTTGCAATAGTGGATAGACTTTGCCAAAGTAGATGTATTTGTCATCGTATTTCATGAATAGTTCACGCTTGAAGTTCCCGACATAGCCTTGGTTTAGCAGTGTGTCGACACGCTCTTTTGCATATGCAAAAGGAGTGGCGTTCAACGCGATGAACATCGCTGTAAAAATTAGCGCAACTATAAAAGATGGTGTGGCGATTTGCCTTTTTGAATAGCCAAGTGACAGGAGTGCCGTTAGCTCATTTGTACGCAAAAGTACGACAAATAGAAGAATTTGCGCTAAAACAAGCGCAATGGGAATGATAAAATTTAGCGCATAGAGTGTATCGTAGGATATAAAAAGTATAAGAAGGTTTGCTGATGATGGTAGTTCATCGGCAAATTTCAGCATGTCAATCCCAATAAAAAATGTCTCGAGTGCTAATAGGATAATGATGAAAAATTTCAGATATGTCGATGCCAAGAATCTGAAGGCTAGCGACATTTAGATTCTCCATTTTCGCAATGCGGCGTGACTTGATTCTTGTCTTGTGCGCAGTCTTTTGACTTTTTTGGCAAATATGTATCATTTTGCACATTGGTTGATCGTGTCGATTCTTGTTCTTGTGTCAAAATGCATACATTGCGAGAATCTTTCACAGCTTTTTTTGGTGAGAGTGTGTAGCGTGAGACTAATCTATCCCATGCCTTATCATCTTCCATTGATATAAATTCATTGATAGCCAGAAGTGCATGCGGCAGGAGTTTTGAGTCTAGCTCATATTCTTCATTTTGTGAGAATCGCGCCAATACATAGTCAGCAACAACCATCTCTTCTTGTGGCTTGCCTATACCGATTCTTAATCGATAGTAGTTAGTGCCGATGTGCTTATCAAGAGATTTTAGACCATTATGTCCACCATGTCCGCCGCCACGCTTGAGGCGAATTGCTCCAAATGGCAGATCTAGATCATCGTGAATTGTCATAATTCTAGTTGGTTTATAGAATGTGAGGACTGGAAGGGCGGATTCTCCGGATAGATTCATAAAAGTGGTGGGCTTTAGAAAAAGGTTTTGAGCATCTTTGTAAAGTTCACCTTTGAAGCTTTGCTTTGATACATCGCTCGCACCACGCTGACGCACTAGTGCGTCAATGAGGCGGAAGCCAACGTTGTGTCTAGTTTTTTCGTAATTCTTGCCAGGATTCCCAAGCCCGATAACTAGCACCATTGAAGTGGTAGATTACTTAGCCTTAATTACGCCAACTATAGCGACGCTCTCTTTTTCGATCAAGCTAACGCCATCAAGCACCGGTAGGTCACGCACTAAAATAGCATCGCCAACATCTAAATCGCTCACGTCAAGCTCAAATTGAGTTGGTAGCTTTTCAGGCGCACATTTTACTTTTATACGCTTTTTTGAGAGTATCAGAACGCCCTTATTTTTTAGACCCTTGGCGCTACCTACTGTTTTGACTGGTACTAGGAATTTTGCCTCAACACCTGGTTGAACAAGCATTAAATCAACGTGCAAAAGATCGCTTGTAACTGGGTGTTTTTGATACTCCTGCACTACTACATTTAGCTCTTTACCACCGACTTTCACCGGGAAAACAAGGCCACTTTTTGACTTTACCGCGCGGATAAAATCATTTCGCTTGAATGCACAATGGGTATTTTCTTGACCTTTGCCATAAATATTAGCAATTAGATAACCATCGTTTCGCAAAGCCTTAACCGCAGACTTGGAAATACTCTCTCTAATGATTCCCTCTAGCATAAAAAATCCTTTGAAAAATTTGCTTTTTTACATGAAAAAAGTCCGCCATTGTAGCCAAAAATGCTAAATCATGGCTAAAATTAAGCTACTTTAAAGTCGCTAAAAGTGCGTCAAACGATTCTTTAAACAGCGCGATTCCTTCGTTTATAAGTGCATCAAATACGGAATTAAGTTCGATTCCTGCATTTTTGACTTCTAGGAAATATCTCTCGTCATCTTCGCGTGAAGAGAGATATTTTTGAGAGGAATTGCCACTTTTGATAAATGCCTCGATAGTCTCTAGTGGTGCAGTATTTATGCTGTGTCTATGTAGCAAAGAATCGACATAGTAGCTTGGAGTGAGTGAGTTTCCTTTTACGCCTGTGCTTGCAAATAGCGCACGTGTAGCCTTTGGCTTGGATTCTTCGATTAGACGGTAGATTCTTTGTGCATTTCTGATGCCTAGCTCACCTATCTTTAGTCCAGCTGAGCTAATCTTCTCATCGCACTTTCTATCCAATCGTGATACAAAAATGCTAATCACACTCTGAGGTAGCTCTTTTGTGCGCTCATATCCGCGCGCAAAAGCATCTAAGCACGCCTGTGCTTGCTCTTTGGAAAATATTAGCGTTGCATTTACGGAGATTCCTTTAGCGATTAGCTCTTCCATAGCCTGATAGCCTGCATTTGTAGCTGGGACTTTTATCATCACATTTTTGTATCCAATAGTCTCAAATAGCCTCACGCCCTCGCTAATCGTCCCGCTAGAATCGTCGCACAGAAACGGATCAACCTCGATACTTATAAAGCCATCCTCTGGATTCTTCTCGTTGAGAGGAGCGAGAATCTGAGCAGCACGTGCTATATCGCGCACTGCTAGTGTTTCATAGATTCTCTTTGGTTCTATACCTTGCGCCCTTAGGAGTGCTATTTCGTCTTTGTATGCGCTAGATGCGGTGAATGACTTTTGGAAAATCGCTGGATTGCTTGTCGCGCCTTTAATCACGCCATCTCTTATCAACTCTCTAAAGCGTCCTTCTAAAAAATCCCTCTCAACAAAGTCACACCAAAGCGAAAAGCCAATCTCATCAATTTTCATTATATCACCCCCTCTTTTATATATGTTTCAAAATTTCTCGTAAATCTTTGCGATCAATAATGACATTTGCCTGCTTGCGAAGAATCGGCTTGGCGCAGAATGCAACGCGAATCTTTGCATGGGCAAACATTGAGGCGTCATTTGCTCCATCGCCCACAGCCATAGTCTCTTCTGGTGAGATTTTTAGCAATCTTTGTATGCTTTGCAACATCTCCCCTTTGGAGAATCCAAACATCATCTCGCCACCCACTTCGCCAGTTAGCTTGCCATCTTTGTGGTGTAAAATATTGCTAAAGTCAGCATCAAAGCCAAGAATTTCTCTTGCTTTTTTGGTTGCATTTTTAAATCCGCCACTAAATACAACAACGGTGCAACCACGCTTTTTTAGTTCAGCTATAAGCTCCTTTGCGCCATCCATTAGCGGGAGATTTGCGCAGATACTTTCCACTAGCGATAGTTCCATCCCGCGCAAAAGCGCAACGCGTCGCTTCAAGCTCTCATAAAAATCAAGCCCGCCTTCCATTGCACCTTTTGTAATCGCGTCTACCTGCTCGTCTACGCCATGGTTTCGCGCCAAAATATCGATTGTCTCACCATCCATGAGCGTAGAATCAAAGTCGAAAACTGCCAATTTCATGAGAATCCTTAAAAATGATTTATCGTAATTTTATGACAAAGCTTTTAAAAGGCGAGAATCTATAAGGTTTTTAGCTTGCGTTTAGCCTGAGAGTTGTGCCTTTTTTTCGCTTTGATATAGCCAGATAAATACCTCCACAACAGCTCGATATAGTGCCGGTGGTATCTCCGTATCAAGTGGCGCATCAAGTAAAGAATCCACTAGTAGCTCATTTTGAAAAAGTGGAATCTCAAACTCTTTTGCCTTTTTTATTATCTGTTCGGCGATTAGTCCTTTGCCCTTGGCGAGCAGCTTTGGTGCGCGTTGTTTTTGCTGATCGTAGGCGAGGGCAGCTGCTTTTGCTCCAAGTGGTGGCATGCTAGTAGCTCATAAGCAGAGAATCGATATTACTCCATGAGAGTTTATGCATGGCTTCTCCTCGTTGTAGCATGTGGGCGATTGAGCGCACAAGCATATCGGTTTCTATATTTATTCTGCGACCCTTTTTGTAGCTATCAAGTAGCGTGGAATTGAGTGTGTGTGGGATTATGGTAAGGCGAAAGGATTCTTTAAAAACCTCATTCACAGTCAGGCTTACACCATCAATGGCAATGCTTCCCTTGGGGATGATATAGCGCATTAATAAAGAAGGAACGCTGATGATAAAGTCGCTCCCACTGTGAGAATCGACACGTTCAAGAACTGTTCCAAGCCCGTCTATATGTCCTTGCACAATATGCCCTTCTAGTCGCTCCCCTAGGCTCATGGCTGGTTCGATATGGACTTTTCCATTTAGATTCTCTAGCGCTAGAATCGACTTACTCTCACTACTAAGCTGAACATAAAATCCACCGCTAAAAAGTGAAGTTACCGTGAGGCATGCGCCATTTACTGCAATGCTATCGCCTATTTTTGGCTTGTATTCTGCGCGTAGAGTCAGAATATCACCGCTCAAAGAGGCGTCTGCTAGTTCGCGGATAAGCCCGGTGAACACATCTTCTCCTTGTTTTAAAGTAGCTAGATTTTATCATAAACCATCAAGTGAAGCCACGATATATTTACACAGAAATTTTACTTAGGAGTTTTTATGAATGCTTGTAAATGGACACCACAAGCTATGTCTAACGCCTCTACTCGCCTGCAAGACAAGCTGACAAACTTACAAAGCAAACTGATGAAGCTACAATACACTTCAAAGCGACCGATTGAGTATTTGATTATGCAGGAGCTTGTGGAGGATTGCAAAGAGCATCTTGAGCGATACATCAGTGAGCTAGATGAGCTAGATAGAAAATATAGTGAGAGGCTATCTCTTCTAGAAGAGGAGCAAGCAAGTGATTGATACACATTGTCATTTGGATGATCGTCGGTATTTTGATGATATAGATGAGGTTATTGCACGCGCAGAGAGTTCGGGTGTATCTCGGATTCTTATTCCTGGGGCAAGTGGGGAGGATTTATCTAGGGCGCAGGAGCTTAGTGAGCGCTTTTCAAATATCTATTTTGCTGCCGGGATTCACCCTTGCCATGCGGAAACATACGACCAAGCTCCTCTTAGGGAGGCTCTAAAACATCCGCGCTGCATCGCTGTTGGAGAATGTGGGCTGGACTACTATCATCTACCAAATGATGAAGACAGAGAATCAATAAAGAAGCTACAAAAAGATGTTTTTTTACGTCAAATAGCCTTAGCCAGGGAATTTGATAAGCCGTTAATAATCCATATCCGCGAGGCATCAAATGATAGCTTTGCAATACTAAAGAGCGAGGCTAGCGATTTAAGAGGCGTGCTTCATTGTTACAATGCTGATGAGATTCTTTTGGGCTTATCGGATAATTTTTATTATGGCATTGGCGGGGTTTTGACTTTTTCAAACGCCAGGAGGCTTGTTGAGATTCTCCACAGGATTCCGCTTGAGCGATTACTTTTAGAGACGGACGCTCCATATCTCACGCCACATCCGCATCGAGGTACGCGCAATGAACCTAGCTACATACCGCTAATTGCCAAAAAAATATCTGAGCTTCTAAGAGTGGAAGAATCGCGCATAAAGAGCTTGACTGACGAGAATGCCATACGGCTATTTTGCGAATTAGCTCAGTAGTTTAAGATGTTTGTTCGTATAATCAGCTAGTTATATTAATGTAAAGAAACCACACCAAGGATCACGATGAAAGCAATTTTAGCCATTTTGCTCCTCGCCTCCGTACTGTTGGCATCTTTTAAAAACTCGACATACAACGATCGCGATGAGTCGATTTTGGAGATTTTTGGCGTTGAGCCGTCATTTATTTATGATAATAATTTTCTTGACGTAAAAAATTCTCTACTTAGCAATATACAAAAAGATAACCTCTTAAAGCGATATGACGAGGCTTATGAGTTTGTCCCAATGCTCAAGGAGATGATTATAAAGGCTGAGATTCCGCAGGAGTTTTTATATCTTGCAATGGCGGAATCCGAGTTTTCTATTCGCGCGCACTCAAGCAAAAATGCCACTGGACTTTGGCAACTAATTCCACAAACTGCGAAAATATTAGGGCTTAGGATAGATGAGTATGTAGATGAGCGACGGGATCCTGTACGCTCAACTGAGGCGGCCATTGAGTATTTAAAGCGGCTTCATGCAAAGTTTGGAAAGTGGCACCTTGCGGCTATTGCCTATAACTGTGGTGATGGTCGGTTGCAAAAGGCTATTGAGCGCGCTGGAAGCGATGATTTGGGAGTGCTTTTGGATCCAGATAAAAAGTATATTCCATTAGAGAGTCGCCATTATATGCGTAAGATTCTCTCTATTGCTATGATTTTCAGAAGTGTAGACATGCTAAAAAGCTCTGATTATGAACACTTTTTAAATCGTGGAGCTGGCACAACTATAGCAAAAGTATATGTCAAGCGAGGAATTCAGCTATACAAAATTGCAGAAGACGCCGGCATCAGCTTGGAGGAGTTTAAGCGATATAATCGCCATTTAAAGCACTCAATCACGCCTCCTGGGATTGGTAACGTGGCGGTATATCTCCCGTATGAGCGACTAGCTAGCTTTAGACAGAACTACTCACCGGATTCTCATAAAAGTGTGGAGCATTTTGCAATTTACAATGTGAGGCAAGGTGATACACTTGGACTAATAGCCAAGCGACATGGAGTGAGTGTGCGTGAAATACAGCTTATGAATAACCTTGAAGGCACGGTACTTTCGCTAAACCAGGTGCTTAGGATCCCGTCCTTTAAGAGGCACGTTGAGGTCAAGGAGTATGTGACAAAGCGCGGCGATACGCTCGATTCTATTAGCGAGCGATTTAATATTTCAAAAGAGAGTATAAAAAAGCTGAATAATCTCAATAAGAATTCGCTAAATGCAGGGGTTAAACTTGTCCTCACCCGCTAAAATCAGCACATTTGTGCTGCCAATATTTCTTCTTGGTGGCTGTGTATTTAAGCCTTCTCCAGGTCCTAGTCGCACATATACCTATGGTGAGCCGGCGATGCCTAATATGGAAGATATTCGTGATACGCCACAGATGCACAAAGCCACCATGAGACCGTATCAGATTGCTGGTAAGTGGTACTATCCAAGTCATGTTGATGTGGGTGATAGTACAGTCGGTATCGCAAGTTGGTATGGTCCTAACTTTCATGGTAAGAAGACATCAAATGGCGAAACATATAGCATGTATGCTCACACTGCTGCACATAAGACCTATCCTATGAACACAGTCGTAAAGGTAACAAACCGCGAAAATGGCAAGAGCACAATCGTGAGAATCAATGATAGGGGACCATTTGTAGAGGGGCGCATCATAGACCTCTCAAATACCGCTGCGCACGAAATTGACATGGTGCAAAAGGGCACTGCGCTAGTTACTATTGAGGTGCTTGGCTTTAGTGGTGTTATAGCAAATAGTATGGCTAAGAATCTACCAGAGGGCACAATCAATAAAAAAGAGTTTCGCGTTGGTAGTGTTGAAAGTAGCGTTACGCTCTCTAGATTTTTAGTGCAAATTGGTGCATTTAGAAAAAAAGATGGCGCTGAGCGATTTAAAGCGCAAAATAGTAATGTTGGTGGCTATAAAGCCGTTGTGCGAGAGTTTATGCTAGATGGTGCACCTATATATCGTGTCATGCTTTCTGGATTTAAAGGGGAAGAGGAGGCTAGAGACTTTATTGCACGCGAAAAGATCGTAAGTGGCGCGTTTGTGATTTCTGAGTAGGAGGCTATTGTGCAGGAGATTGTGCGCACGACAAAGGAGACAAATATAAAGGCTAGTCTCGAGTTGTATGGCAGTGGGCGTGCGAATATAAAGAGTGGAATTGGTTTTTTTGACCATATGCTTGAGAGCTTGGCAAAGCACGCTCTTTGGGATTTGGAGCTGGTTTGCGAGGGGGACTTGCATGTAGATTCTCATCATAGTGTTGAGGATTGCGGAATAGTTATTGGCAAGCTTTTACACTCCTTGCTTTATCCTGTTAGTGGGATTGAGCGCTTTGGAAATGCCTCTGTTGTAATGGATGAATCGTGCGTTGAGTGTGATTTAGATGTGAGCAATCGTCCATTTTTAGTATTTGAACTTGCGGTTGATGGCATGCTTGGTGGGTTTGATGCAGAGCTTGCAGAAGAGTTTTTTAGAGCACTTATTTTTAATGCTGGACTAAGCGTGCATATCAAACAAAAGCGTGGGAAGAATCGACACCATATAATTGAGGCTACATTTAAAGCTTTTGCCGTTGCGTTGCGTCGTGCATGCACGCAAAATCCAAGAATCGTAATGCCAAGCACAAAGGGAGTGTTGTGATTAAGTTGCTTGCACTTGATGTCGATGGTACGTTGAGCGATGGTGGGATTTATATCGATTCTTGTTTGAGTGGAGCTTTGGAAAAAGTGAGTGAGATGAAGCGTTTTGATGTCAAAGATGGCTTGGCTATTGCTAGTTGGATACGGATTGGCGGCGAGGTAGCCATCATTACTGGCAGGCGTTCTGGTATAGTTGCTCATCGTGTAAAAGAGCTGGGGATCAAGCATCTTTTTCAGGGTGTCAAGGACAAAGGCGCGATTCTCCGTGAGTTGTGCGTAAATCTCGGAATTAAGCGTGATTCTGTAGCATCTATTGGCGATGACTTAAATGACTTGTCCATGTTTAGAGAATCAGCTCTTAAATTTGCACCAAGCGATTGTGCCGAGGCTATTATTTCACATGTTGATGTCCATTTGAGAAAACGTGGCGGACACGGCGCAGTGCGTGAAATGATAGAGTATATTTTGCGACGCGATGGGCGCATGGAGGAGTTTCTTGCGCTTTGGGAGTAATCTTTATATTTTTTTTGTTGCACTTATAGCCATTTGTGTTGTTGTAGTAATGCTCTATGAGCCAGCGCATACGCTGCCAAGGAGTGCTTCAAGTGAACAGAATCTATCTAGTATCGAGCTTGATGAGTTTGTATATCACGAGCTTAGTGTATCTGGTGTGCTGGTGAGTGCAAATGGCAGTAAGGGCTATCGCTTTGGCGATGAGGATATTATCTATGACTTGAATCTATCAAGATTCCTTGATGAGCGTGCGATAACAGAGAATCTAGCCTCGAAGACAAGTATAAAGCGTGGAGAAATACTTTACTTTCCTAGTGGCGCGATGTATGAGCGGAGCGATGATAGTAGATTTTGGAGTGATGGCGGTGAATACAGTATGGGTAGCAGGACTTTTGTCGGTCATGGTCGTTTTTGGAGTGAGCGCTTTAAGGATAGGGCAGAGGGTGAAAATATCCGCTATAAATCTAACCAAGGAATCCTGGAGGCGGAGCATATTAGATTAAAGCTTGAAATGGGGGCTAAATGAGGGTTTGGCTGGCTATAACACTTTGTTGCGTGAGTTTAGTGGCAAAAGATCAGGTGGAGATTACTGCGAAGAATTTTGTCGCAGATGAATCAAAAGGCGAGACAGTCATCACTGGAGATGTCGTCGTAGTGCGTGGAAGTGATAAGCTGACCAGCGATAGTCTTGTTGTTTTTTTTGATAAGAAGAATCGACCACAAAAATATGAGGCGCATGGCAGTGTTAAATTTAACATCACTCTACAAGACGGGCGTAAAATTAAAGGTAGCTCAAAAAGTGCAATATATGACCCTTCGAAAAATGAATACCACCTGCTAGGCGATGCGCTAGTGGAGGAGATAGGTAAAGAGAATATCGCACGAGGTGAAAAGATAGTCATCAATCGTGTGAGTGGTTTTGCAAATGTTAGTGGTGGGAGCAAAGCACCTGCGAGGTTGATTTTTACATTTGAAGAATCGACAAAAGGCGCTGAGAAAGATTCTCCGCGCAAGGAAACTAGAGTAAAAGATAAGTAATGATTAGCGTCTTAGAATCTAGCTTTCTCACGTCAGCTAGCTCGATTGAAAACACGCCACCTCCACGCCTTAGCGAAATTGTGTTTATCGGGCGGAGCAATGTTGGAAAAAGCACACTAATAAATCTCCTAACAGAATCAAAAGCTCTTGCCAAAAGTTCTTCCACGCCCGGGAAGACGCAACTTATAAATTATTTTGAAACAACATGGAAGCGTGATGAGGAACGTATTTCTCTATGGCTAGTTGATTTGCCAGGCTTTGGCTATGCCAAAGTGTCAAAGAACATGCGCAAGAGCTGGGGAGATAAGTTGGCTAGATTCTTGCATGAGCGCAGATCCATCAAGCTTTTTATTCAGCTTGTTGATTCTCGTCATCCAGAGCTTGAGATTGATTCTGAAGCGTGGGCGATGATAGCGCGCATTATGCGTGGAGATCAGCGCGCGATTCGCGTCTTTACAAAGGTAGATAAGCTCACAAAAAATGATGCACGAAAGCTAGAGATTAAGCATAAAGATTGTTCACTTGTATCACAAAATAGAAGCGGTATAGCAGAACTTAGAGAGCGTATTTTGCGCGAAGTGCTTGGAGAAGAGTGTGCAGCAGCACCTAAAGTGCAAAATCAAAGTGTGGCTATGGAGATGAGTTTGATTCTTGAATCTGGGTATAACAATGATGTGATGAGTAAAGAATCTATACAAAAGCCAAAAAGTGTGAAAAATGTCAATTGCAAAAAGAGAGCAGAAAGCAGCCATAAGAATCCTGCAGAAATTGAGGATAAAAAATGAGCACAAGATTCTTTAGCGGCGTTGCTGGTTTTTGCGAGTTGTTAGATTCTCGCTTGGAGTGGTGATGCTTAATTTTAAAAAGCCGACTTTGCGCGATATTGAGGCGATGCGTGCATTATTGCGTCCAGAGGTGGAGCGTGGAGTGATTTTAGAGCGAAGTAGTGATGAGATTGCAAATGCTATACGCTCATATCATGTCGCCTGTGATAATGATGAAATTGTTGGATTCTGCGCACTCCACATTCACTCTAGTGCATTAGCTGAAGTGCGAAGCCTCATAGTCAAAGAGACTTACCGTGGACGCGGAATTGCCACACAAATCATAAATATCTCAATTGCTGAAGCGGAGATGCTTGGAGTTAGAGAGCTTTTGGTACTCACGTATCAGCGCGATCTTTTTGAGCGACTTGGATTTAGCGAAATCAGTAAGGACAGAATCCCAAATCATAAAATATGGGCAGACTGTATAAAATGCAAGCACTTTCCAGTATGCGACGAAATAGCTCTTACAAAGAGTCTCTAAAGGCTCTTGCGCTGCTTGCGTTAATCGTGAGCTATGGCGCATTGACTGATATTCTTTACTATTTGCCACCGTTGCTTGGTGTTGCTTTTGTACTTTTTTGTCGATTCTTGGAACGAGGGCAACTGCACTATATAGTGCCTATTTTTGTATTTTTGTTATTTTTTGAAGCGACAAAAGGGTTTTTATGGCTTAGTTCGATTATATTTTTTGTGCTCTCTTACTATCTAGTCGCGCTCAAAGTTCGCCAGTGGATACGTTGTCAAAAGTGTTTGATTCCATTTTTAGTGCTTTATGCCTACTTTGGGTTTTATCTATTTGCCGGTGCGCTTGGCTATCTGCTTGGTGTGAGCGTGCCAGATATTAGTGTCACATTGTTCTATTTTTCGTTAGCTGAGATCCTCTTCTTGGTAGTGTTGCCATGAGTGAGAGATTGAAGTTTTTTCTCATTGTTTTTGTTGCGGTGTGGGTTGTTTTGCTTGTTAGGATCTATTTTTTAAGCATCAAATCAAATGCGTACTATGAGGAGCTAGCCACGCGAAATATGGAAAAAAAGGAGTATATCGCTCCTGTACGTGGACAGATTCTTGATAGATTTGGTGAGCCGCTAGCGGTTAATGAGCTTGGATTCTCCCTCGCGCTACCGCCTGGACTTAGTGTGCGCTCAAAGTTGTCTGAGCTTATTCGCAGTGTCGAGCTTTTGGTGGAGTTTTTTCCTCGCTTGGACAAAGATGAGTTATTGGCGCGATATAAAAAGCAGGATTCTCTATACAATCATGAATCTATTGTCATAGTAGAGTTTGTATCTTATGAAGAGATGCATTTGCTTTATCCACGATTCTTGCAGAGTGAGCTGATAAAGATTCTCCCATCTACAAAGCGCTTTTATCCAAATAAAACCACTGCATCGCATATCATAGGCTACACTGGGCGCGCTGATGCTAGAGATATAGAGCGCGCACCTCTTGCCAAATATACTGGAATCGTAGGTAAAAGTGGACTTGAACGGCAATATAATGATTTTTTACAGGGCGAGCTTGGCTATCGTAGGGCGAAGGTTACAGCATTTAATCAAGAGATTGAGATCTTAGAAGAGAAGCGACCGCTTGAAAATAACGATATAACATTGACGCTTGATTTGCGCTTGCAGCGGATTCTTGACGCAGAGTTTGAGAATAAAAATGGTGCAGCAGTGGTCATGGATATCCATACTGGTGAGATTCTCGCGGCTGGGAGCTATCCTGAGTATGATATTAACGACTTCATTGGTGGAATCTCGTATGCAAAGTGGGACTCTCTGCGTCAAAATCCTCACAATCCTCTGCTTAATAAGTTGATAAATGGTCTGTATCCTCCAGGTTCTGTTATTAAAATGGGCGTTGGAATGGCTCTTTTGGAGTATGCAGGGGTAAATGAACGCACAGTTGTGGATACGCCTGAGTTTATTGAGCTTGGCGGGCGTAAATTTCGTGACTGGCGCGTGGGCGGTCATGGTAGCTCCGATCTAATCAAGTCTATAAAGCGTAGCGTAGATGTCTACTACTACAAACTAAGCCAAAAGGCCGGTATGAGCAATATTGCAAAAGTTATTACACAGATGGGATTTGGCGTACCAACTGGAATCGACTTGCCAAATGAGTTTGGCGGTATCGTCCCAAGTCCAGAATGGAAAATGCGTCGCTATAAGCAACCATGGTATATCGGAGATACGATAGTTTCATCTATTGGACAAGGGGCTTTTGCTGTCACGCCACTCCAGGTAGCGCGTCATACGGCACTGTTGGCAAGTGGTAAAATGGTAATGCCACATCTAGTGAAAATGCTAGGTGAGAATCAAAAAGAGTATGAGACTCGCGAGGTTCTAACATCATTTCAAAAAAGTAAATTACCAGCACTGCGTCTAGGTATGTATCAGGTGTGCGAGGAGGAGGGTGGTACTGCTTATTGGTATACACGAGAATCAAACGTAACGCTAGCGTGCAAGACAGGTACGGCGCAAGTGGTTGGAATCTCACAAGCGGATAAGAAGAGGATTCGCGAGGAGGATATGGACTATTTCCATCGTTCGCATGCATGGATAACGGCATATCTGCCATATGAGAATCCACAATACGTTGTGACTATAATGGCAGAGCATGGTGGACATGGTGGGAGTGCGACTGGCAGCACACTGGTTAAAATAGCCAACAGCCTGCTTGAGCTAGGGTATATTCAACCAGCAAAAAAGGAGAAGTAATGCTAGATGGTAAGACGATTCTTGTTACGGGCGGTACTGGGAGTTTTGGAAAGTGCTTTGTGGCAGAGGTATTGCGACGATATGAGCCAAAAAAGCTAATCATATTTTCACGCGATGAGCTAAAGCAATATGAAATGGCACAGCGCTTCACTGATAAGCGTATGCGATTCTTTATTGGAGATGTGCGCGATAGAGAGCGACTTGTAAAGGCGATGGATGGGGTTGATATATGTATCCATGCCGCTGCGCTAAAGCATGTGCCAATCGCTGAATACAACCCGATGGAGTGCATCAAGACAAATATCCATGGTGCACAAAATGTCATAGATGCATGCCTAGCGAATGATGTCTCACATGTAATTGCGCTAAGCACAGACAAGGCAGCAAATCCGATAAACCTCTATGGTGCGACAAAGCTCGCAAGCGACAAACTCTTTATTGCTGGGAATAATATACGCGGAAGCAAAAAGACACGATTCTCGGTCGTGCGCTATGGCAATGTCGTTGGTTCGCGTGGCTCAGTAGTGCCATTTTTTAGGCGACTTGTTAGCGAGGGTGCGAGTGAGATTCCTATTACCGATGAGCGTATGACGAGGTTTTGGATTACTCTGCCTCAGGGCGTTGAATTTGTATTGAAGAATCTAGAACGCATGCATGGTGGAGAGATTTTTATACCCAAGATCCCATCCATGAGGATCACTGATCTAGCCGATGCACTCGCGCCAAATATTCCGCGTAAAGTTATAGGAATCCGCCCTGGGGAGAAGCTTCATGAAGTAATGGTACCCAAAGACGATTCTCATCTTAGTGTCGAATTTGATGATTTCTTTATTATTAAGCCTACGATTCAGTTCCAAACGCCAATTGATTACAGCATAACAAGAATCGGAGAATGCGGAAAAGGCGTTGAGATCGGTTTTGAATACAACTCGCTTGAAAATAATCAATGGCTAAGTCGCGATGAGCTAATCGCGATGAGCGAGGCGTAAAATGCTACTATCTGGGCGGAGAATAGTGCTTGGGGTCAGCTCAAGCATCTCAATTTATAAAGCCCCAGAAATCGTGCGCCTTTTGCAAAAAGAGGGGGCTAGTGTTCGCGTGGTCATGAGCGAAGAATCGAAGAAATTTATATCGCCTTTGGTCTTTGAAGCCCTCACAAAAACGCGTGTCCTAAGCGCGGATACAGAATCGTGGGCGAGTGAGGAGAATCATATCGCGCTTGCGTCGTGGGCAGAATTGTTTTTGGTCGCACCAGCTACTGCAAATACGATAAATAAGCTCGCAAATGGAATAGCTGATAATCTACTTTTATCATCGTTTCTTGCCTTTAGTGGGGTGAAGATTCTCGCACCAGCGATGAATACAAAAATGTTAGAAAATCCACTAACTCAAGAATCGTTGCAAAAGCTGAAAAAACTAGGCGTAGATATAGTCTCTCCCGTGGTCAAGGAATTAGCGTGCGGTGATGTTGGTAGCGGTGCGCTCGAAGAGCCAAGAGAGATTTGCGAGCATGTGTTTCGTGCACTTTTGCGAGAGAGTTTTTGGATTGGCAGGAGTGTCGTGGTGAGTGGTGGTGGAAGTAGAGAGATGATCGATTCTGTTCGCTTTTTAAGCAATCGCTCTAGCGGTAAAATGGCGCAGTCTCTAGTGCGTGCACTCTATTATCTGGGTGCAGATGTAAGCCTTGTAACGTCTGTAAAAAGTGAGCATTTGCCATGTGGAGTGACCACGATTCTTGTTGGCGATGCGGCAAGCTACATGCTAGAGCTATCAAGCTGGCAAGAATCGCATAGAAACGATGAACGTACACCATATATCTATATGGCGGCGGCTATTAGCGATTATGAGAGCGCACATATAAGCGATGGCAAGCTAAAAAAAGAGAATCTGGGCGAAGTGTGGCAACTTGAGCTTAGGCGCGGTGTTGATATTTTGCAAAGCCTAAAAAAAGAGGGCTTCAAAACCATTGGTTTTAAGCTAGAAGAATCGGGTGAAGCGGCTAGAAAAAGTGCGATTCTCGCGCGCAAAAATAAGGGCATTGATGCGATATGTCTAAACGTGATAGGCGATCAAAACCCGATGGAATCGGAGAATAATGAGGTTATTTTTATTGATTCTTCACGTGAGATTACGATTCCTAGAGCGGATAAACTCAATGTGGCGTTTGAGATTTTGCGAGCGAGTGAGGAGCTATGATACAGCAACTCTCGCAAGTAGCTGAGGTGCAAAATCGCCTCCAAAATTCAAGCGTAGCAAAGCAATTTAATGCCTCTTTACCAGTTAGCCTAGAGGTGATGGAGCGCACACATGGCATGAAATATATGCTAAAAGTTGGCAATAGTGCATTAGAGACAAAGAGTTTAAAGGAGCTCCAAGTCGGTGCGAAATACTGGGCTCACATGGGCAAAAGTAGTATGGGCTCAATCATGCTCTCAAATCTGGTTACACAGCCAAATATCATGTCACAGTTTCTCAAAAGTTCTTTGCGTTTAGGGCGCGAAGAGCTCGATTCTCTCTTTGATCAAAAAGGTGGGAATCCATGGGAAAAGATGCAGGGATTTTTCTCGGATAAGCTTGCGAATGCTGAGACACGTGCCGATTTTCTATTTAGTGGAAACCTACTGCTTTCGCTTCAACAAAAGGTCATAACATTGCCATTTCGCCATGAAAATGACCGCGATTCTTTGCTGCAAATGCGTGCACGAAAGGGTATAAATGGAATCAGTGAGCTTGAGTTTTACTCTATTTTTAGCAATCTGGGTGCAATAAGAGGCAAAATCGTAGAGCATGCGGAGGAAGGCGCATATCTTCATTTAGCGACACTCTTTAGGAGTAGTGCGGAGTTTTTAGAGGGTGAGCTTGGAAGCCTAAGGGGAATTGCAAAGACGCTAATTAGTGTTGATGAGCGTATTTCACCACTTTATGAATCAAGTGATTCTCTGCTTAATTTACGAGGCTAAAATGAATGAGCTAAAACACCTAGCAATCATCATGGATGGTAATGGACGCTGGGCGAATCTACGCGGTAAAACACGTATAAAAGGGCATGAAGTTGGTGCAGAGAGGTTGCGAGACATCACTGTTTTTTGCTCAAAAAATGGAATTGAATTTTTGACGCTTTATGCGTTTTCCACTGAAAATTGGAAACGCCCAAAAGCCGAGGTCGACTTCCTTATGAAGCTTCTTGGAGAATATCTAAAAAAAGAGGCGGAAATCTACATAAAAAATAATATTAGATTTCGTGCGATTGGCAATTTGGAGCGATTTTCGCCAGCGCTTTTGAGGGCTATTGTCGAGCTAGAGGAGAGGAGTGCACGCTGTAGTGGGCTTACGCAAATCCTTGCACTAAATTATGGCTCACAAGATGAGATAGTGCGTGCAGTGAAAAAGATGAATGTTTCTGGGCTTTATCCAAGTGTTGAGAATCTGGAGCGATTCTTAGATACGGCTTTTGTCCCGAGTGTCGATATGCTCGTGCGTACTGGAGGAGAGATGAGGTTGTCGAATTTCTTGCTTTGGCAGGCTAGCTATGCGGAGCTATTTTTTACTCAGACGCTTTGGCCAGACTTTACTAGTAGTGAGCTTGGCGAGATGATTGAAGAGTTTGGACGACGCAAGCGGAGATTTGGCGGAATCTAAGCGCGTGAAGCGTGGTATAATCGAGCTTTAATTAGCATTTTTGGGGGAGTTTGTGATTTTAGAGCATGAGATTCCACAGGGTAGCCAACTCTACTTTGGTACGAGTGCGCAACTAAAGCGCCACATAGAGGCGCGCGCGAGTGAGATTCTTTGTAAAGCTGGCTTTCTTGAGATTTGTACGCCGGCTTTTGCCTATTTGGAGCACCAAAATAGTAATAGTAGTCGAGAGGTTTTACGCCTTAGTAGTGAGAAAAATAATCAAATCGCGCTACGAAATGATACGACACTTGATGTGGCAAGAATTATTACAAAGCGTTTAGGGCGTAGCACTGAGCATCGCAAGTGGTTTTATATACAGCCCGTTTTTAGCTATCCGACGACTGAAATACATCAAATCGGTGCAGAATCGCTAGGCGAGCAGAATGCGCGAGCTATGCTAGATGTGGCGCTTAATATTTTACGAGAGCTTGAGATTTTTTCTATTTTGCAGCTTTCAAATATGCAAATCCCTTTGCTTTGTGCTAGAGAGAGCGGGCTATCTATTGAGGTGTTTAGCAAAATGCAAGTAGAGAATCTATTAAGTAGAGAATCTTACTTTGAGTTATTGTTAAAAATCAGAAATATTGAGGATTTGCGCTCTGCGCTTGGCAGAATCCCTAGCTTTTTAAAAGAGGAGCTTGAGCGGTTGTTTGAGCTATCCAGTGGGTTAGAGTATGATCATGTGGTTATCGCACCGCTCTATTATGCGCCTATGGATTATTATGATGGCATTGTGTTTCGTATGTTTGAGCGTAACTCAACACTGCTATTTGGTGGGAATTACGAGATAGATGGATTGAAGTCGTGTGGCTTTGGGCTATATACAGATGAGTTAGTGCTACTAAAAAATGAGGATAAGTGAATGAAAGCAGATTTGATTGTCGGAATACAGTGGGGCGATGAAGGTAAGGGCAAGATTGTTGATTGGTTGGCGAGGAAGTATGATCTAGTGGTGCGCTATCAAGGTGGGCATAACGCTGGACATACAATAGTCGTAGATGGTAAAAAGATCGCCTTACATCTAATCCCTTCTGGCGTCCTTTATCCAAGTTGCCACAACGTAATAGGCAATGGCGTGGTGATAAATCCAGAGGCTCTTATAAGTGAGATGTCGCAGTTTGAAGAGCTTTTTGGGAGACTATTTATCAGTGATAAAGCGCATATGATTCTCCCTTGCCATGAGGCGTATGATAAGGCACGGGAGAGGCAAAAAGAGGGCAAGGCAATAGGTACGACAGGCAAGGGAATAGGACCTGCATACAGTGATAAAATCTCTAGGCAGGGCATTAGAATGGGTGAGCTCAGAGATATACCAAGACTACTCGAAAAGATAGCCGAGTACCAAAGGAATCATGGCTATATGTCTGAGATATACGGCATAAAGTGGGAGTGTGATACGGAGCTACGCGCACGACTAGAGGGCTATGCAAATGCATTGTTGCCATATCTAACAGATACAACTAGACTACTTTGGAATTCTATTGATAGTGGTAAGAGAATCTTGCTAGAAGGTGCTCAAGGAAGCATGCTTGATGTTGACCATGGGACATATCCATTTGTAACGAGCTCTACGACAACTGCATCTGGTGCTTGCAGTGGTACGGGGCTTGCACCTTGCGATATTGGAGATGTGACAGGTATAGCCAAGGCCTACTGTACACGAGTGGGCAATGGACCATTTCCAACCGAGGATTTTGGCGTAGAGGGCGAGACTTTACGTCAAAAAGGGCATGAATTTGGAACTACTACGGGGCGTGCTAGACGATGTGGGTGGTTTGATGCTGTTGCTGTGCGACATGCTTGTCGATTAAATGGTTGCAAGAATCTTGCCCTGATGAAACTTGATGTGCTAGATGGGTTTGATGAGGTTAAAGTCTGTGTGGGTTACATGCGTAATGGCATAGAGATAGATTATATGCCTTATGACTGTGATGGTGTTACACCTATTTATCGTAGTTTTGATGGATGGAGTGGAAGCGAGGGCGTGAGGAAGTTTGAGAATCTACCTAAAAAAGCTCAAGAGTATGTTCTAGAACTAGAGAAGCTAATAAATATTCCAATCTCTGTGATCTCAACTGGTCCTGAGCGAGACGATACAATTTTTAGATGAAGACTAAATTTACCGAGCTGCTACGCATAAAGAGTGAGGCGGTGCGGGATATGGAGAGGCAGATTCTTGGTGTAGCGATTCAGATAGAGCGTGCTAGGAGCGATATGGATGGAGTTTTGCGTGAGATTGCCGGGATTGAGATTCCTAGTCATGGCACATATATGGATTTTATTAAAATTCAAGCGATAAAGAGTGCGTATATTGATGAGCTAGAGCTAAAAAAGCTTGAGATTGCTGAGCTTAAAGAGATGCGTGAGAGGCTCGAGGAGCGGCTTAGATTCTTGAATTTGGAGTATGAAAAAGCAAAATATCTCGATAAACTTGAGATGCAAAAGATAATAGCTCATCAAAAACGCCAAGAGGAGTTGCAGATGGATGAGGTATCACTCATGCTCTTTAACTCGCGTGTAGAGCGTGATAGCTAGGCAAGCAAAGGTCAAGGAGTGAGTTTTTGAAGTCTAAAATGTTTGGCAAAAAAAATGATGGCATGAGTGGCTTTGGCGCGGTCTATTTTGCGTTTATGGTGATTGGTTTTTTTATTTCGTTAAATGCGGCTGAGGCTACCCAAAATAGCAGGCGCGAGCTGATTGATTGCAATGTGATTTTTGAGCAGCGAAAGAGCGAGATACTACGTGGGATAGAGCAGATAGATGAGCAACAACAAGCCCTTCAAGCTCTTCAAAGTGCGACACAGGCGATGCTAGATCAAAAAGAGGCTGCGTTGAAAAAGCGCGAAGGTGAAGTGAATGCTACGCTTGCATTAATCGAGGAAAAAGAGCAGAGAATCAAGAGAATTTTAAAACGAAATGAAGAGCTTTTAAAAGAGATAAAAGTGGCAAAAGATGACAAGATTGCCGAAACGTATGCGAAAATGAAAGACTCTAAGGCTGCACCAATCATCGAGAATCTACCAGATAGCGAGGCGGCGACTATACTTTTTAGTCTTGAATCAAAGGATATGGGGAAGATTCTCTCAAAGATGACGCCTGCGCGTGCAGCAGAGCTAACATCTATTTTGCAAAAAGGTCCTCCGTTTAATAAAGACAAAGATGGGGTACCAAGTGCGCCTGGTGCGACAAACCAATTGCAAAATGTACCTCAAATAGGGAAGCAGCAGACACCAGGACTATCTCCCTCGCCTTTCCAAAATACTCCTGAGCAAATCTCACCAACAACGGCTAGTGCGCAGCAGCCAGCCGGTACGATTTAGCAATAGTTTTGTTTGATTGCGGTTGATAAAATATTTTGGATTGTATTGCGTGTGCAGAAGCTAGAGCCAATAACAATTAAAACCACTTAGGACACAACAACGCATAGGAAAAGGCAAGTAGCACATGATGTATTCTTGTCAAGATAAAAGTGTAAAAGGTGTAGCAATATGATGTTATCGCAAAGACTGAAAGAACTAAGGGTACAAAAAGGATGGACACAAGGCGATTTGGCTAAATTTTCCAGCGTATCCATTGATGATATCAAGGGCTATGAGATGGGAAAACCAAAAACATCACAATGGAAAATCTAACAAAAATTGCTTCAGCTTTTAATTTAAATCCAAATAATTTTTATACGGAAAATATATCGATCAATATGTCGACCAATCTCAAAAAAAATATCGACCAATCCGCCACTTATCCCCTCAAGCCTTAAACCACAAAACGACACTATTCAGTTTCCAATACTTCATCACATTAGTGCTAGTGCTGGAAGTGGTGCGCTCAATGAATTGCCTGCAGATGTCGAGTATCGAGGCTTCACAAAAGAGATACTACGTGAGAGCTTTGGGATAGTCAGTAACTATCAAGATATCTTTATCATTCGCTCTTTTGGAGACTCTATGTTTTCCATAATCCCGCAAAATGCGCTACTCCTAGTGCAAAAAAGAATCCTCTAGAGGGACAAATATGTGTAGCAAGAATCGGAGAGGAGATGATTGTAAAACGTATTGCAAAATTTCCACGTGTGCGACTTCTAAGCGACAATGAGAAGTATGAGCCAGTCTCAAACACTGAAGATATAGACTTTGAGATTATCGGGCGAGTGGTGGGGTATTTTGGAGGGCTAATATAGATGTTTTAAACGCTATAAAGCCTTATTTTATGGCATTCTAAAAAATGTCTAAACATTTGTCTGGCTTTGTCTAAAGAATGAAAATGTAGGATTCTCATTTTAAAAAATTCCCTCTAGCTACGATAGATAGGCACTTTCATGCATTTTTGCTAGATTCTCATTTTAGACATAACTATACAGTTTAAGCCAACAAGACTACGAGAAGAATCTAAAAGTCAATCTATCTTTATGGAAAGAGCGGTGGGAGCTTGTCGCAAGGTTAGCAAGAAGTATTAGCCGATATTTAAAATGGTGGAATCCAGTTTGCAACTTTTAATCTTAAAGCTTTTTCGATGAACTGGACTAAGTCCAAACTCGACAATATTTGCAATATGTGCGCGTGTCCCATATCCGCAATGGCTTGCAAATCCATACATCGGATAGAGCTTGTTAAGTTCCTCCATCTCTCTATCCTTGGCGACTTTGGCAATGATGCTAGCCGCAGAAATTGACGCGAGTAGGGCATCGCCTCGAATTAATGTCGTGATATTTGACACTCCAAAGGTGCTGTTGCCATCAAATATATATTTTGTAGCGTACAGCGTGTCGCAAATTTCACGAAGAGAATCGGCGATGCAGCGACTAAGCCCAAGCGAATCAATCT
Source organism: Wolinella sp. (assembly GCA_052170135.1). GTDB lineage: Bacteria > Campylobacterota > Campylobacteria > Campylobacterales > Helicobacteraceae > Wolinella. The sequence goes on along the minus strand of JBQNBC010000003.1, from coordinate 89,359 downwards.
TTTCCGCACTTGAGGCTACGATATGGAAAGTTGAATTTTTGGCTATTTCATCATATATTTTATAGCGTGTTGTACGCGATAGCTTTTTTGAGTCCTTGAGTCCAGAGATTTCGCGCTCTAGTATTACGCCAGCAACAAAGAGACTACCAGCTAGCGTGCCACGCCCTGCCTCATCGATGCCACAGATTATGCCAGCGGTGGGTATTTTTAGATTCTTAAAAAGTGATTGAGTTTGATTAGTTTTCATGCATGCATTTTATCAAGATGTGTGAAAACGCAGTGTTTGCGATTGTACTAGATTCGGAAGTTACGATTCTTAGTATAAAAGAGAAGAATCTAGATAAATGTGCAAAGCCAAGCCTATAAAGCCACGGATGATAAAGCCCATGGCTTTTGCTGGTTTAGCCTTTGTATGCTTTCATCGCCTTGTCTAGGAGCGCAGTTGCCTCTTCTTTGCCTTTGAATTCCTTAACTCGTACCCATTTATTTGGCTCAAGCATTTTATAGGTTTCAAAGAAGTTTTTGATTTTATCAAGAGTGATTTTTGGTAGGTCCTGATAGCTCTCTATGCTATCAAATCTTGGGTCAATTTTACTAACTGGGACAGCGAGTAGCTTCTCATCCATGCCTGCTTCATCTTCCATAACTAGCACACCAATTAGCCGACACTTTATGACGCTACCTGCTTGTAGAGGGTATTCGTTTAGCACTAAAATATCGGCTGGATCACCATCATCAGCGAGCGTGTGTGGTACGAAGCCGTAGTTTGCTGGGTAAAACATCGCGCTATAAATCACACGATCAACCACGACCGCGCCACTATCTTTGTCTATTTCATACTTGATATTTGAGCCGTATGGGATTTCGATTACAGCATTTAGCTTATCTGGATTCTCGCCATGGCAGATTTTTTCGATATTCATCTCTTTTCCTTTTCTAAGTGATTTTCTTTTAAATAATTTATAATTTGCTCAGCAGTTTCATCTAGCATGCTATCAGAATCACCGCCAAATACGCCTATAGATAACTCGCCCTCTATATCAAAACTGACTATCTCACGAACATCGTTTTCAAGAATCGATATTGTTGTAAGTGTATTCGCTTTGCCAGCTCCTCCTAGTCCGCCAAGCATATAACGCGCAAAGCGATTTCCTTTATTAAAATGATGGACTCTGCAATTTATAGAAAGTTCTTTATTGAAAAGCCCATCTTGCTTTAATAAAAGATTAATCTTCGTTTCAAGTAATAAACTTTTCTCATCGTTGTTGCACTTTGCATAAGCACCACGATATCGCCTGTCGCCCTCTTGGTCTGCCAGCTTAATACTTTTCATAGCTGCGCTAGAGCAGCCACTTAGTATTACCATCCCCCCCCTATCAGCACGCTTGCCAGCATTTTATTCATGCATTATCCTTTTTATTTAAATTATGAAAATCGCGGAGAATTCATCAGATCCCCAGCGATTCTTCGCTACTTTACTAGCTCAAGTGTTTTTACATCGATTGTCGTGGAGACAAGCTCTTTGTCGACCTTGCCATAGAGTCGTAAAAGAGTATTTTCATCAGCCTTTATACCACCCCAAATATCGTCATCTATTTCGACTTCGATTGTGCTTCTGCTTCCATCTGTGAACTCATAGTGCTCATGCTTTATTTGGCGGAGGATTCTCCCCTCCAAAATCACTGGGGTATCGTCGTTTAGATTTTTTACCTCTTCTACGCTCAAGAGCTTTGCTGCGCCAGTACCAATAAAGCCACTCGTGCCTTTTGTTGCTCCATTGCTACTGAAGCCAGAGGCAAGAATCACACCTGAAAATAGAGTCAAAAAAAGAAAATTTTTCATTATAAAAGCCCTCCTATTAGCCCTTTCATATCATTTACAATCTCTTCGATTTCTCGCTCTCCGTTTATAACGTGGAGCAGATTCTTCCCTTTGTAAAACGCACGAATTCCATCAATTGGCTCTGTATAGACTTTCATGCGGTTATTGAATACTTCGTTATTATCGTCAGCTCCTCTCGCCCGACCGAGGACACGATCTCTTGCTACCTGCTCACTCACATTGACCTCTATGACACCACCAAGTAGAATCTCGCTCTGGGCTTGCAATACACGATCTAGCTCTCGCATCTGCTCAAGGCTACGCGGATAGCCGTCTATTAGGATATAGCTTTTATCAGAGCTGTGAATTGCCGCCACAATGGCGTTTACTACGACTTCAAGTGGAACCAGATTCCCCTTGGAGATAAAACCATCTATCGTTTTTCCTAGTTCGCTCCCGCTAGCTACCTCTGCGCGTAGCAGGTCACCCGTTGAGAAGTGCGCAAAACGCGAGTCATTTTTTGCTATCAAGTCCGCATCTGTCGTTTTTCCGCTACCGGGTGCGCCGATAATTAGAAAAAGCTTTTTCATATTTTCTCCTTTAGTTTGATTTTTCTCTGATTCTGATGTGCAGCTCTCTTAGCTGTTCGCTATTTACGCTACTTGGTGCGCTTGTGAGTGGGCATGTTGCCTTTTGTGTCTTTGGAAAGGCAATTACATCGCGAATGCTTGGTGATTTGGTGAGTAGCATAATGAGGCGGTCAAATCCTATGGCAAATCCACCATGCGGAGGCGCACCAAATTTTAGTGCTTCTAGGAGAAAGTCAAACTTCTCCGCAGCCTCTTCTTGTGAGATTCCTAGTAGGTTAAAGACACGTTTTTGTATCTCTTCGCGGTGAATTCTTATGCTACCTCCACCTAGTTCTACACCATTTAGCACCACGTCATAAGCTACGGAACTAATATCCTCGACATCATCACAGTCTAGATTCTTTGGCATTGTGAATGGATGGTGGAGTGCCTTTACATTGCCTTCCTCGCGTTCAAACATTGGAAAATCAACAACCCATAAAAAGCAGAGCAGATTCTCATCGATTAATCCCATCTGGCGTGCTACTTCAAGCCGTAGTCGTCCCATGTAGTCCCATACAATTTTCTTTTCACCAGCACCAAAGAAAATAATATCGCCAGATTTTGGCTCTAGGCGTGTGATGAGTTTTTGTAGCGATTCTTCGCTCATAAACTTAACTAATGGCCCTTTTAGCCCATCCTCTTTGACTTGTATATATGCAAGTCCAGCTGCACCAAATTTTCGAACAAATTCTTCTAGTTGTCCAAGTGTTTTGCGCGTGAAAAAGTTGTCACCACCGTCGACTTTTAGAGCCTTGAAGCGATTCCTTTTGGATTCTTGTGCGATTTTGGCAAAAATCTCATTGCTTGAGTCGGTGAATAGGTCGATAACTTCGACAAGTGGCATAGAGAATCGCAAATCAGGTTTGTCTGAGCCATAGCTCTCCATTGCCTCGCTATACTGCATGTGTGGGAAGTGCGCAGGTATTTCACGTCCACACGCCCTAAAAATATCGCCTAGTAGCTTTTCTGCGACTGCCATGACATCACTTTGTTCACAAAAGCTCATTTCTACGTCTATTTGGGTGAATTCAGGCTGTCTGTCCGCGCGTAAATCCTCGTCTCTAAAACACTTTGCAATTTGAAAATATCGATCAAAGCCAGAGACCATTAGCAGTTGCTTGAAAAGCTGAGGTGATTGCGGGAGTGCATAAAATTCTCCTGCATGCACGCGACTTGGGACTAGATAGTCTCGAGCGCCTTCTGGCGTTGCTTTGGTGAGGATTGGCGTCTCAACTTCCAAAAAGCCCATGCTATCAAGCGAGTTTCGCGCGGCGATAGCTGCTTTTGAGCGAAGACGGAAAGTTTCATATGCGCGTGGATTCCTGAGGTCTAGGAATCGATACTTTAGCCGTAGATCCTCTCCTACGCTCTCATCTCCAATGATTATCGGTGGGGTTTGGCTTTTATTCTCGATTCTTAGCTCGCTCAAAATTACTTCAATTTTGCCTGTTGCTAGTTTTGGATTCTCTAATCCTGCGCCTCTTGCACGCACCTTTCCTTTCGCAATCAATACGAATTCGTCTCTTACGATTCCTGCGTTTTGGTGGGCATTTTTGCTATCGTCTGGGTCTGAAACGAGTTGTATAATTCCGCTTTTATCTCGTAAGTCAATAAATATGACACCACCGTGGTCGCGATAGGTGTTGCACCAGCCACAGAGCGTTACCTCCTCGCCGATATTATTCTCATTTAGTTGTGCGCATAGATGCGTTCTCAAACTCTACTCCTTAAGTTTTAAGCGTGAAAAATGCGAGATTTTAGCACAGTTGAGCTGTATGGCGATTAAGCATTAAGAATCTAAGTTAAAATTCGCTTTTGCTGGGGCAGATTCTCACAATAGTTAGAATCTCGCTAAAATTCGCGTATGACTCCTATATTTTTACTCTCGATACCGCTGTTTTTTGCGATGCTGATGCCGCTTTTTTCGTTGATGAAGTTCATCGAGTTGCGTTTTGTTGTGTTGCTGTTTTGCCTGCTTTTATGTCTTGTGCCACTCTCTTTTCTTGAAAGTGTGCATACAAGCGGCGTGCTTATACAGACAATTAGCATATTTTCAAGCTTTAAGATCGTTCTGACACTTGGGCTTTTTGAGCTGACTTTTATCACGCTTTTTTCATTTGTTGCGTTTATCATTTCGCTGTTTGCGCTCTTTAATGAAAAATCTAGCGAGCGTGAGGATATGCACCACTCGATATTCTTTCTTCTCTCGCTTGCTGGCTGTTTTGGTATACTTTTATGTAGCAACCTTGGAAATCTTCTCTTTTTTTACATTTTTACGAATATCTCACTCTATAAACTCTCAGCCTACGATAATGTTTCTTCTTGCACAAGGAGAATATACTTAATCTCAAATATTATTTCGAGTGTGATTCTTTGCCTTATTGTCATGTTTTTTTACATTATTTTCGATAGTTTTGACCTTTATGGCTTGGATCAAAAAGTAAAAGATTCAGATTCTCCACTTATCTATTTAGTCGCACTTTTATCGATATTTGCACTACTTTTTAAAAGCGAGATCTATCCCATTAATCGTTGGCTGCCGCTACTTCTTAGCGAGAGTTCACCGCATAACACATCATTTTTTGTAGCCATTAGCACAAAGTCGTATCTCATTGCGATTCTCTCTATTTTGCGGGCTTTTTTTGAATATGAGATTTTTTGTGATGCGATTATTGTTATTGGTGCGACTAGCATGCTTCTAGCCACTCGTAGTGCGCTAACACAAAGCTCTATACGTCATTCTCTTGCTTATCTTGGTACGGCTCAGATAGGGCTCATTGTCATGAGTTTTGGCTACTCATTAGCGCATATAAATGAAGGAATCCTGTTTCATCTGATAAACCACTCACTAACGCTTACACTAATCTATCTAGCCTTTTCTCTTCTCGCGCGCCACTCTCATGGGGATAGTCGAGATTCTGTGCGTGGAGTGGCGTTTGTAGCACCGATTGAGACGTTATTTTTTACTCTTGGCGCGATGTCTCTTATGGGATTCCCACCATTCTCTGGCTTTTTTAGCAAGCTATTGCTTTTAAAAGGCTTTGCAGAGCATGGGCGCTTCCTTCCGATTCTTTTAATTTTTGTTGTTTCGCTTGTCGAGGCTGTGTTTTATTTTCGCATAATCCATTCGCTCTACTCAAATCGTCCAAACCGTAACGCGCGACCATTTGTACCTGATACATGGGTCTATGTGCCACTATTTATTTTGAGTCTGCTTGTGATTTATATGGGCTTTGTGCCTGAAATAATAGTTAGCACTATTGCAGATGGTACTAGTGAGTTTATGAGTGGCAAGGTTTTGCTACCGCGGGGAATCGAGGCATTAAGATGAACATACAGCTACTCTTTTTACCATTTTTTGTTGCACTATCGCTTACATCGCTATCTATTCTCGGGCGCTCTAGAGACATCATATCGATTATATTTTCATTCGCTCCTTTTGTTGTGCTTTGCCTACTGTTTTATGAGGGTAGTGAGTTTTTATACCACTATCAGATCTCTGTTATTACTACGCTTTCCTTTCAATTTAGAATCGACGATGGAATCGCAATATTCTTTGGGCTTATAATTACACTTAGTGCGCCAGTTGTGGCGATTCTTATATACAGGCAAAGATTGAGCGAGCGATTCTCGGCGCGCTTTCATCCGCTATTCCATCTGCTTCTTGGCGGCGTGCTTATTCTTATACTTGCTGGAGATTTTATTAGCTTCATAGTTGGCTGGGAGATTATTAATTGGAGTAGCTATTTTTTGCTAATGCTAAACCGCAAGGAGCATCGCAAAAGCCTGTTGGATTATCTGATAATTACACAAATTTCAACTTATACACTGTTTTTTGTCGCGCTTATTATCTATTCTCTAACGGGTAGTTTTGTATTTTATGGCAACGAATCGCTCCTAGTCGCGCTTGCTGAACCGATTCAACTGCTCATAGTCTATCTACTTCTTTTTGCATTTTTGATACGAATTGGTGCGGTATTTTTGCTAGAAGCACGCCTAACCATCATAGCTAGCAATTCAAAAGCTCTCTCACTATTTTTAAGTGTTGCACTCTCAAAGATTCCTCTTTACGGACTGTTTTTGTTTAGCTTTTATTTTATTTTTGACTATCTTGAGGCAGATAGCCTAACGCGTGTTTTGTATCAAAATAGCCTCGCTTTAATCGGCGCGACTACTATATTTGTGGGTTATTACAATGTTTTTAAATGGCGCGGTACAGCTAAATTCTTGCCCTCGCTTGCACTCATGGAGAATGGCTATTTATTTGTTTTATTGGCCTCGCTGTCCTACTTTTCGTTTGGCGGATTCTTCTTGATGCTTTTAAACAATACTCTATCGTTAATGTTGCTGTATATAGTGTGGCTCTATCCGCATCGGCTATACTTTGGCAGACGCAATAATGCAGTGCACCGCTACTTCTCGCTCTCGTCGTTTATTGGCGCGTTTAGCCTATTGGGATTCCCGCCATTTTTTGGTTTTAGCCTAAAGGTAATGTTGCTAGAATCGTTGCTTTATGAGAAGTTATACGTGGTCGCTATATTCACGTTTATTGGTTATCTATTTACTATCTGGCTACTTTTGGGGCAGCTTAGGCTTGCGTATATTCAGATTAAGCGACGGCAGTTTCATATATCTGAGCCGATGAGCTTTTTGGCATTGTTTATTGCTAGTTTGATTCTAATGCTTGGAATCTTCCCGATTCTTCAGCAAAAAATAGTCAACTTCCTCTTTCAAAGTGTACGCTGGCATGGCGTCTCGTGGGCATCTTTTCCGATATTTGATATGCTCTCAAACTCAATGATTCCGTATCTTAGCCTCGTGATGATTTTTGGAGTTTTTATCGGTTCGTGGGTGATATTTTTACGCTCGCATTCATACAAAGAGAAGGCAGATCAAGAATCGTAGCCTCTTGAATGCACGTTTGAAAGATTGCTATCATAACCATATAAAATATTAAAAGGTGTGCTTATGCATGGGAAGATTCTCTACTATAACGAAGTTACACAGATTGGGACGATTACTACTGCGACCAAGCGAGTTTTTGAGTTTAGTAAACATAGCTGGCACGATCGCAAGAATCTCCCCGTGAGTGATATGTTTGTAGAGTTTCGTTTAAGCGATGGCGCGCGTGCTAGCGATTGTAAAGAATCGAACTTTAAGCGACTGCAAAAGTTGTATCCAATAAACGAGAGCGACTTTTGGCAGAGCGATAGCGATGAGAAGCTTGAGATTCTTGGTATAGAGCGACGTGAGCAGATGATTTTAAGTGGGCTTAACTCGCTTGATATTACAAAGCCACTGGAGGTCAATCCATCTATTTCACGCTGTTTTGACCTCTATTTTTCTGATGAGCTGGAGTTTTTAGAGCAGTATAAGGAGCTTTTTGGCGAGGGGTCAGACTATCCGACGCTAAACTATGCTTTACTCAAGCCATTTTTGCAAAAGGCAAAAACACATCTTTTGAGCATTGATACATCAATAAGCGCTGAGGTTTTTGCCGAGATTGAGCAGGACATACATCGATCAAGGGCGAGAATCGAGCGAATGGAGCATATATCGCACTTGGATATCGATAGCGTGTTTGAGCAGATGTTTTTGTCATTGCAGATTCCATACGCGCAAGCTTGTAGGAGGTTAGAGCTAGAGGGCGAGCGACTGCTACAGGTAGAGAATCGACTAAAGAAAATCCCATATGATCTTGAGACTTTTAAAAGGCGTGCTGATATTGTAAAAGGTGAACAGAAAGTAGCGTATGAAGAGAAGATAGTAGCTACTATGACCGAGGCTAAGAATCTCCAAAAAGAGCGACTATATAGAGCTAGGAACTGTGAGCTTTTGAGGGCACAGATAGAGCAATTTAAGCGCGTAAATCTCGAGGAGCTATTAAAGGCATATCACTTTATAGAGCAGATTTCTAAGATACTTCAATATTTAAAGCATGTGCTAGATTATCTTGGGTACGCACTTGATTATACTATTTGGCAGGAAGCATCTCGTTCAAGCAATATCGCGATGAGTTTCTATAATCAAGCCGTGCAGGGCGGTTTTAGTGCATTTACATTCTTGCGTAGCTATCTAAAAATACTGGACAAATCCCAGCTCAGCCCACATGATCGTGAGCTGTACAAATATCTAAGTGCGCACGAGAAAAAGAGCATGATAAAGTTGCTTGTTTTATCGGAGGATTCTGCTTTTATGGCTCGTTTAAAGCGTCAGTTGCTTGGTGCGAATAAAGATGTGCTAATACATGCATTTGCAAGGGGGATTGATAGTCTAGCGTGGATAAGAAGCAACTCTGTAGATGCGGTATTTGTGGATATAAATATGCATTCAATGAGTGCTAGAGAGTGGCTTGAGATTCTCACGAGCAATAAGAAAAATGTGCGTGCGAAGATATTTTGCTTTGGTTCTAGTGATAGTTCGCTTGATGAGTTTGGCGTACTTGCATTGCCAAAGAATCTAAGCGAAGAGAAGCTTGTCGAAATTTTTGAGCGATTTATCATGCAAAAGAAGGAGGAATCGTGAATAGTTTTGCGGAGATTTTAGATGTGCGCATTGGCAAGGTGTGTGAGAATCTTTTCAACGTCAATGCACCTGAAAGCAGCTCGGCAATCCGTAAAAAATCCGTAGGACGTGCAATGCTTGGCGAGCTTGGATTTCTTGGTGATGAAGTAGCTGAGCGGGCATTTCATGGTGGTTTGAACAAGGCTATTCTTCTCTTTAGTCTCGATTCTTACCGTGAGATTAGCGAGCAGTGCCATGTTGATTTTGAGAAGATAAAAAGTGCAGGCTTTGGGGAGAATCTCCTTATTAGCGGGCGTGGCGAGCGTGATATTTGCGTGGGTGACGTGCTAGAGTGTGAAAGCGTCATGATTGAAATCTCACAGCCACGTCAGCCGTGCTGGAAGTTATCACTAAACCACGACACGCATGATCTTGCTCTTAGGCTTTATGAGCTTGGGCTAACCGGCTTTTATGCGCGTGTTTTGCATGGTGGCGAAGTGAGTGCAGGGTCTAGTTTTAGGCTTGTAAAGAGACCATTTCCTCATCTTAGTATATTTGCGTTAAATAGCCTTGTGCGCGATCCATCAAGCAATTTGGAGCTAACGCTTGAGGCGTTATCTTGTCCTGCGTTATCGCCAAACTTTCATGCTTCGCTAAAAACACGCCTAGAGTGTAATATCACTACTCCACCAGAGTATATCTATGTGCCAAAGTGAATCTTAAGCCAAAGAATCAAAGTGGCGCAAACGGGCTAGTTTCTCGTGTTGGGAATTGGCAAAATAGGATTTTTCGCTTTTGGTATATTTTTGCCACGCTCAACTTAAGCTATAGAATCCACGTTCGATTCCTACACTAGCTTTTTAGATGCAATTCTTATTAACTGATTATCTATTTCGCACATAATCCGTGCAAAGCAAAAGAAGGAAGCGGGCAATATGGATCGCCTTTTCTTGAAAACGCCTCAAGTTGAAACTTCACTTAGGCACAGGACTGTAAGCATGCAAAACAGAACAAAAAATCAAAAGAATCGCCCATTATTTACGATGATATCTAGCTAGTTTTTATCATCCTGAAAGCTAGCCGATGTGATAGTAAAACAACGAGGTACGACATCTAATTCTTAAGAGCCATTTCTATATTTTGACCTTAATTAGACGGTAAAAAAGGTAACACGCTAGGGCTCATAATGTAGAATCTAAGTGGGAATTTGGCTTTTGATTTCTGAAGCTAGCATCAAGAATTAAGATCTAAATACAACGCACTTTAGCTTTTTAAAATATATTTTGTACCCCCTTCTTTGCTATTTAGCGCACTTGCTTCTATCTCATTTCCTCCTATTTCTACGCGATATGAGCGTCCTTGGATGCTTTTGCCATAGCTTAGCGTGATTTGCGCGGCTAGATTCTTGTCATTTTGGCTGGCATTTTTATCTAATAGTGCCACTGGTCCTATCCATTCGTCTTTGATTCTTATGAAATCCATCAGAGAGTGTGGTGCGCTTAACTTGTCATTTTCCTCTTTGTTTCGCGATATTATGAGCCGCGCACCATCTGGCAGGATTAGGTAGCGCCCACTTTTTACAATTGTTATATCCTCTGGGACTGGCTTTCTGTGTGCGACTATATCTTTTAGCTTTTGTGCTACGTGTGTCTCTGTGAGTAGGCAGCCACCAGAGGGCTTTTCAAAATACTTTAGACCGTAGGTTTCTGCCATTTTCAGCTGTCTATTACGCCCACGCCCATGAATATCTAGTAGCTTTTCACGATCTACCCAGCCACGTGATTCTGCGAGTGTTTCTGGTAGGAGCTTTGCTGAGAGCGGACGTAGGATTAGCCCCTTTGTTTGTGTTAGATTCTCCACTTGATATAGAGCTTCTCTGCGCTGACTTTTTGGTCGCTGCCCTAGCACTTCTCCGCTAATGACAAAGCTAGCGTTTTCGCACTCGAGCATTTTTAGTGCGTGGCGGAACATATTTGCATGGCAGTCGATACATGGATTGAAATACTTCCCATAGCCATACACTGGTGAAAATAGTACATCATCAAAAAATTGCTTGCGAATATCGACGATTCTTAGCTCCGTGTCTATTTGTGCAGTTGCATTTTTTAGGTATTGTAGCCTGTCTTTATTGCTACCAAATCCGATATCAAAGTGCAATGCAATGACCTCAATTCCCTGTTCTTGGATAAGTTTAATACTAAGTAGAGAATCAAGCCCACCGCTAAAAAGTGCTAAAGCTTTCATATGGGATTAACCCTCCTTTGTCTAGTGTTTCGAGTGCTAGGCGGATTTTGCCTAGTATAAAAGCGCGTATTTTAAACTCAAGTCGCCTATCGCTGGCCACCTCTTTTAGCCTGCGCTGATAGAAGAATCGTAGCATGAGCCTTAGTTGCTCTTCTACCTGCTGTGGCGAAAGTGGGAGAATCTGCTCTTGCATTGAGATTTTTAGCAGTAGCGGATGCGAGCAATCTCCACTTTTGAGCGCATTAAACTCCTCTTTGTGGCGTATGAATACATCGCTATCAATGTATTCAAGCACGTAATCAAGCATCTGCGGAGAATCTAAAAGTGTTTTAATAAGGCTTGCTTCGGCGATTTCACTTCCGTTTATAGTGTTTGGAATTGTGCGCATGCGAGCTGATTCTTTTGTGACTTTTGCACTTCTTATAAAAGATATTGGGATATTTAGGAGTGATGCGATTAGGGGCTTGTAGCTATCCTGTATGATGGGTGAGAATCCACGTAAAAAGTCGCTACATGCCTTTAGTGCCGATTCTTTTTGCAATGGTGAGCTTAGGTCATAGTTCTCTATCTTCTTTGTCAATACAAACTCAATAAATGGAATCGGGCGCGCAAAAAGCCCTCTTAGCTCTGCGATTCTCCCGCTTGATACCATATCTGCTGGGTCAAGCCCGCCACCAAAAATCACCACGCCTCCTTCCTTGCTGTGCTCTGAGAGGAGATGAGAGGCTTTGAGTGCAGCAGCTATTCCTGCTTTGTCACCATCATAAGCGAGAATTACTTCTGGTTCGTTTTTTGCAAGTAGCGGTAGATGCTCTTTTGTGAGTGCTGTTCCAAGCGTCGCAGTGGCGTTTGAAAAGCCAGCTTGATGCAGCAAGATCACATCCAAATAGCCCTCGCAGACGATTATTTTGCCCTCTTTAGCAATAGATTCTCGTGCGAGATGGTAGCCATAGAGTAGATGTGATTTGCTAAAGAGTTTTGTCTGTGGTGAGTTTAGATATTTGGCGGGGTGATTTATCATCGTTCGCCCACCAAATCCCACTAGCTTTTTCGATGGCGAGTATATTGGAAACATCAGGCGATCCGAGAAGCGCGCATAGATTCTTCCATTGTCATCGCCTAGTGCTCCGAGCTCGATCGCCTCTTTTGGTGGCAAGAAGCTCTCCTGTAAGAATCTAATCGTTTCGCTAGAATTTGGGGCGTATCCTAGCTCAAATCTCTCTATCATCTCTTTTTTTACGCCACGATCTTTTAGGTAGGCGAGCGCGCTAGGGGTTGTCTGTAGTCGATTCCTGTAGAATTCTCTCAATTGCTCTAATAGTGTGCTTCTGGGCGTATTGAGCTTCTCATTTGTGTATGAAAGTGGAATATTATAGAGTAGTGCTAACTTTTCTATCGCTTCTGGGTATGTCAGCTTATCATGCTCCATGACAAAATCAATTGTGTCGCCACTTGCTCCACAACCAAAGCAGTGATAGAAATTTTTGTGCGGATTTATAACAAAGCTTGGGGTCTTTTCGCCGTGAAATGGGCAGAGTGCCTTAAACTGTCCTCCACTCTTGCTAAGCTCTAAATATGAGCCTAAAACCTCGACAATATCGATATTTTGCTTGACGCGCTCTATAGATTCTTCGGTTATCATGGCGGTGATTTTATCTAAACTTCAAAAGCTATTTATTACCCAGCTTTAAAATCTGCGCGATATAATCCGCGATAAAAAGGGCAAAGAGAGCATGGGCGACCTGTTTATCACGCATCGCGACCCACTGTTTGGCGTCATCATACTCGTATTGCTTGTTGCTACAATATCTCTTGCAAGCTACATGTGGAATTTACATTCACACAGAAGACGCGAAAATTCACTTAAAAAATTTTCACAACTATTTAGCCATTCAATCGATAAAGATGCAAAAGAGTTACTCTTAAATGGTGCGGAATCAAGCGCATTGCTCGCGATTTTGGCACGTGGATACTATCAAAGCGGAGATTTTGAGCGCGCGATAAAAATATATCTATCTATTCTTGAGAACTCCAGTCAAATTAGCGAGAAGTTGCAGATTTTAGAGGATTTAGGCGAGGTCTATTTCATGGCTGGATTCTTGGAGCGCTCAAAAAAGATATTCTTAGAGGCGTTGAAAAATGCCCCGAGGAATCCAAAGGCTCTCTTTTGGCTTATGCGCGTGTATGAGCAACTAGGGCAATATGAAGAGGCACTAGAGGCACTTGATTGCTTGATGGAACTTGGCGAAAATGATGAGCGCGTGCGACTTAGTCATGCGTACTTAAGTGCGAAGAGAATCCTTGCTGATTCTTTCATGCCTCTTGATAAAAAGCGAGAATCGCTACTTTTAGACCTGGAGCGTGAGCCGCGACTTTTGCGTATCGTGCTTAGCTATTTTCGCACATTTGAAGTGCCATTATTTTGGGAGACGTTATGCAGATTTGACCAAGCAGGTAAAGTGCAAATTTGTGAGATGATAGATATGTTATGGAATATCGAAAAAAGTGAAATTCCTTTTGCTTTGTTGGCAGAGGATTCTGAGATATTAGATGTTTATCGTGCTAGAGGCTATGTGAGTTCTAAGAGTGATAGGGTGTGCGCTAAATTTGAGCTTGAGGCCGTGCGCATTATGGGGTTGCATTCAAAGGTGCGTGCAGATTTGGACTTTGAGTATCGTTGTCATGCATGCAAGATGATCTCGCCGCTTGAGTTTGAACGTTGCCCCAGCTGTGGTGAGCTGTTAAGCGGGAACTTAATCCTAAAAATAAGAAAGAGCAGAAATGAAGAAAGTAACTCTTTTTTGTGATGGCTCGTCACTAGGGAATCCAGGTGCTGGCGGCTACTGCGGAATATTGCGCTATGGAGAGCGAGAGAGAGTGATTAGTGGTGGCGAGAGTGAGACGACTAATAATCGCATGGAGTTAAGAGCTGTCATTGAGTCTCTTAAAGTGCTAAAAGAGCCGTGTGCCGTGGAGATTTTTAGCGATTCTTCTTATGTTGTGCGTGGGATAAATGATTGGCTTGGTGGCTGGATTAAAAAGGATTTTGTCAAAGTGAAAAATCCAGATCTTTGGCGTGATTATATTGAAGTGTCAAGACCACACAAAGTCCGTGCGATATGGATACGAGGGCATAGTGGGCACACCGAAAATGAGCGATGCGATACAATCGCAAAAAATGAGGCAAACAAGCAAAAAGAAGGGAGATTGCGTGGATAGCATTGATGAGTTAGAGCAGCGACTTGGGTATCGATTCTGCGACAAGAATCTAATCATCGAGGCGCTCACACATAAGAGCTCAAAGAAGCCATATAACAACGAGCGACTCGAGTTTTTGGGTGATGCGGTGCTCGATTTAGTGGTGGGTGAATTTCTTTTTAATAGATTTCCAAAAGGCGATGAGGGAGAGCTGTCTAAAATGCGTGCTTCACTTGTGAATGAGAAAGGTTTTGCTCGCTTGGCAGCATGCCTTGAGCTTGGCAAATATATCTTTATCTCAAACGCTGAGGAGAATAACAAAGGTCGCGAAAAACCATCACTTCTTTCAAATGCTTTCGAGGCGACTATGGGTGCTGTTTATCTTGAGGCTGGGCTTTCTGAAGTGCAAAGAATCGCTCATTGCTTGCTAGAGGAGGTCTATCCAAAAATAGATCTAAGCTCGCTATTTCGCGACTATAAAACGGCCTTGCAGGAGCTAACGCAGGCGAAGTTTGGAGAGACTCCTGAGTATGTGATTCTTGGGGCAAATGGTCCAGACCATAAAAAGGAGTTTGAGGTTGCTGTTTATGTGATTGGCGTGGAGTATGCACGTGCGCTTGGTGGAAGCAAGAAGGAGGCCCAGCAAGAGGCAGCAAAAATCGCGCTAGAGATTTTTCATCAAAAAGATCGCGATTCTGATGCTGAAAATATAAGCGCAAATCAGGTGGAAGAGAGCACAAAAATGCGAGTGCAGCAACAATCTCAGGTAACAAACTCACAAGCAGAATCGAGTATTCATGAATAGTTTTGGCGAGCGATTTAGGATTACTACATTCGGTGAATCGCACGGCGTTGGCGTTGGATGTGTGCTTGATGGCGTGCCTAGTGGACTTTTTATTGATGAGGAGTTTTTGAGTCTCGAGATGGCACGTAGACGAGGTGGGCAGAATCGCTACTCGACGCCACGCACAGAATCTGATAGCGTAGAGATTCTTAGTGGGATTTTTGATGGGCGCACTACTGGTGCGCCATTGGCGATGTTAATACGCAATGAGAATCAAAAAAGTGTGGCATATGAAAATGTTAAGAATTTATTCCGTCCCGGACATGCCGACTACACGTATTTTCAAAAATATGGCTTGCGCGATTATCGCGGTGGCGGGCGTAGCAGTGCGCGTGAGAGTGCGGCGCGAGTAGCTGGTGCTGCAGTTGCAAAGATGCTTTTAAGAGAGCTTGGAATTTTGATTTATTCCGGGCTTTTTCAAGTTGGGAGCAAAATCACAAGTGTGCGTGATTTTGAGTTTGCTAAAGAGAGTGAAATTTTTGCTCTTGATCCTTTGCTTGAGATGGAGTTTAAACGCGAGATAGATTCTGCACGAGAAGCGCATGATTCTATTGGTGGGGCGGTGGAAGTGCGTGCTAGTGGTGTGTGGGCTGGGCTTGGCGAGCCACTTTATCATCGCTTGGATTCTCAGCTTGGTTCTGGGTTTATGGGGCTAAATGCTGTCAAGGCAGTCGAGATAGGAGAAGGTGTGCATGCCTCTAGTATGCGTGGTAGTGAGAATAATGATGCGATGTGTGCGGATGGATTTTTGAGTAATCACTCTGGTGGGATTCTTGGTGGGATTAGCACTGGCGAAGAGATAGTTACAAGAATCTACTTCAAGCCTACGCCATCTATATTTCTCTCACAAAAAAGCTTAAATGAGCATGGAGAAGAGGTAGAGTGTAATTTGCGTGGGCGACACGATCCGTGTGTCGCGGTGCGCGGGAGTGTAGTGTGCGAGGCGATGATGGCTTTGGTGCTTGCTGATATGGTGCTTTTGGGACTTGGAAATAAAATTGAGAATCTAAAAAAAATTTACAACAAGGAGGCGAAATGATGACGCTAAAAGAGGCGATGAAGCTGGATAGAGATGGTGTTTTGGAGTTAAAAAGCGAAATACGTAACAAGGTGGCACAATCACCGCTAAATGCTTATGTTGGCACTATTGATGATAGCTTAGAGAGTGGTGTTCCTGTGCTTATTAAGGATAATATCAGCATTAAGGGTGTTGAGCTTACGTGTGGGAGTAGGATTCTTGAGGGTTATGTTGCGCCATATAATGCGGGCGTGATTGAGAATCTGCATAAAAGTGGCATGAGTGCATTTGGGCGAGCGAATATGGATGAGTTTGCCATGGGTAGCACGACTGAGAGTAGCAAATATGGCAAGACACTAAATCCAATAAACCATGAGCATGTTCCAGGTGGCAGTAGCGGTGGCAGTGCAGCGGCTGTTGCTGGTGGCATAGCTGTAGCCGCTTTGGGGAGCGATACAGGTGGCTCAATCCGCCAGCCAGCTGCATTTTGTGGCTGCGTTGGGCTGAAGCCTACTTATGGTCGCGTCAGTCGATATGGCGTCGTAGCGTATGCCTCTAGCCTTGATCAAGTAGGACCTATTACACAAAATGTTGAGGATGCGGCGATACTCTTTGATGCTATTAGCGGGCATGATGCGCTTGATTCTACAAGTGCGAATCTACCAAAAAGCGAGACTTTTAAGAATCTAGATTCTTCGCGTAAGCAGACCATAGCTATTCTACCTGAGCTTCTAAAAGATGCGTCAAAGGATATTCAGGATTCTTATGAATCGACTATAAAAATGCTAGAAAAAGTGGGGCATAAAATAGTAGAAAAAAGTATGATAAATACCGCCTATCACATCTCTGCATACTATGTTCTATGCACGGCTGAGGCGAGTTCAAATCTAGCACGATTTGATGGTGTGAGATATGGACGGCGCGCAGATAGTGAGAATCTAAAAGAACTCTATATTAAAAGTCGCACAGAGGGCTTTGGCGAGGAGGTCAAACGAAGAATTATGTTGGGTAGCTTTGTCCTAAGTAGTGGATATTATGATGCCTACTATCTAAAGGCGCAAAAAGTTCGTCAGCTGATAAAAAATCAGTATGATGAGATTTTCAAAGAGTGCGATTTGATTCTTAGTCCTGTTGCTCCAAATGTTGCGCCGAAGTTTGGCAGTAGTGCATCTCCGCTTGAGATGTATTTGGGAGATATTTATACTATCGGTGTAAACCTCGCAGGAATCCCTGCTATATCATTGCCAGTAGGTAAAAATAGTGAAGGTTTACCCATTGGCATGCAGCTTCTTGGTAAGGCGTTTGATGAGCAGAGCGTCCTTGATGGTGCACTAAGTATAGAAACTATATTGCGATAATTTTAAAGGAGGAATGCAATGAAAATACGAAAAAGAGCGTTGACATTTGAGGATGTGTTGCTAATCCCAAAATATTCAGAGGTGCTACCAAAGTCTGTAAATATCGCCTCAAAACTTACGCGAAATATCGATCTAAATGCCCCGATTGTATCTGCGGCAATGGATACGGTTACTGAGTATAGGGCAGCTATTGCGATGGCTCGCTTAGGTGGGATTGGTGTAATCCACAAAAATATGGATATAGAATCGCAAGTTGCGCAAGTAAAAAAAGTAAAAAAGAGCGAAAGCGGTGTCATTATCGACCCTATCTATATTAGCCCAGACCATACCCTGGCTCAAGCCAAGGCTTTAACCGATAACTATAAGATTTCAGGTGTGCCAGTAGTAGATAATGATGGTATGTTGATAGGAATCTTGACAAATCGCGATGTGCGCTTTGAGACTGATTTAAGTCGTAAGGTTGGTGAAGTGATGACGCGCGCACCACTTGTAGTTGGCAAGGTCGGCACTAGTCTTGAAGAGGCGCGAGAGATAATGCACAATCACAAAATTGAAAAGCTCCCTATCGTAAATGAGCATGGGATTCTTAAAGGTCTAATCACGATTAAAGATATTCAAAAGAGAATTGAATATCCAAACTCAAACAAAGATGACTTTGGTCGATTGCGCGTTGCAGCGGCTATTGGGGTGCATCAACTAGATCGCGCTAAGGCTTTGGTAGATGCGGGTGTGGACGTGCTTGTGCTTGATTCTGCGCATGGACACTCGCAAGGAATCATTGACACAGTCAAGAAAGTCAAGGAATCGCTAGTTGTTGATATTATTGCTGGGAATATCGCAACAGCCGAAGCGGCTGAAGCCCTTATCGCTGCTGGTGCTGATGGTATAAAAGTCGGCATAGGACCAGGCAGTATATGCACAACAAGAATTGTTGCTGGTGTCGGCGTGCCTCAGATTAGCGCGATTGATGAGGTGGCGCAGGTAGCGCACAAATACGGTGTGCCTGTGTGTGCTGATGGCGGCATTAAATACTCAGGTGATTTAGCAAAAGCTCTTGCTGTGGGCGCATCGTGTGTGATGATAGGGAGTATGTTAGCAGGGACTGAAGAATCGCCTGGTGATATGGTGATATTCCAAGGGCGACAATACAAAGCATATCGCGGTATGGGGAGTATTGGAGCGATGAGCAAAGGTAGCACAGATAGATATTTCCAAGAGGGCACAGCAGCAGACAAGCTTGTCCCAGAAGGAATCGAAGGTCGCGTTCCATATCGAGGAAAAATGGGTGATGTGATACATCAAATGCTAGGCGGTCTGCGTGCATCTATGGGCTATCTCGGCGCGAAGGATATACCGACATTATGGGAGCAAGCGGAGTTTGTCGAGATTACATCAGCAGGACTTAGAGAATCGCATGTCCACGATGTTGTCATCACACAAGAAGCACCAAATTACCACGTATAAGGGAAGAATCAATGCATCAAAAAACATTGGCAATACAAGCAGGCTACAATAAGAGCAAAGGAGAGAAGAGCATTGCTGTGCCTATCTACCAAACTACGGCTTATAAGTTTGATGATACAGAGCATGGTGCAAATCTCTTTGACCTTAAAGAGCTTGGAAATATTTATACGCGAATTACAAATCCAACTACTGGCGTTTTAGAGGAGAGGCTTGCAGCCCTCGAGGGTGGTTCGGCGGCATTGGCTAGTGCTAGTGGCATGGCGGCCATTTTTTATGCGATTGCCAATGTAGCTCAAAGTGGTGAAAATATTGTCGCGACTACGCAGCTTTATGGCGGCACGCTAAATCAGTTTGTTCACACGTTAACACGCTTTGGAATCGAGACTCGATTCTTTGATGGGAATCATCCAGAAGAATCGCGCGCGCTAATTGATTCTAAAACGCGTGCGATATTTTTTGAGACACTGACAAATCCAAGTATTGATGTGCCAGAGATTGATACTTTGGTTAAGATAGCCAATGAGTACGGAATTATCTCAATCGTCGATAATACCGTAGCTACTCCAGTGATCTGCCGTCCAATTGAGTATGGTGTTGATGTTGTGGTTCATTCGACTTCAAAATATATAGGCGGGCATGGACTGTCTATTGGTGGGGCGATAGTAGAGCGTGCAAATCTTTGCGATAAGCTAAGGGGGAATCCACGCTATCCACACTTTAATGCGCCAGATTCTAGCTATCATGGACTAGTCTATGTAGACGCACCATTGCCACCATTTACGCTACGTGCGCGACTTTCGCTTTTGCGAGATATTGGCGCGGTGCTTTCGCCTTTTGATTCTTGGTTGTTTATTCAAGGGCTTGAGACGTTAAGCATTCGCATGAGAGAGCATTCGGAAAATGCAATGAGAATCGCACAGTGGCTAGAGAAGCATCCAAAAGTAAAGGCGGTCTATTATCCTGGATTAGAAAGCGATAAAAATCACGCAAATGCTGTGCGATTCTTTGATGATGGTCTATTTAGCGGGCTGTTAAGTTTTGAGGTTGGCGAATTTGAGCTAGCTAAAAAAATAGCTGATAGTGTCAAGATATTTACTCTCGCGACAAATATCGGTGATACAAAATCGATAATCACGCACTCAGCTAGCACGACACATCGTCAAGTCTCAGAAGAAGGACTAAAGAAAGCGGGCGTAACCCCCGGGCTTGTGCGTCTTAGCGTGGGCTTAGAAGATTATCGTGATTTGATTGATGACTTGGCGCAGGCTATTGATTAAGTAGGCGGAGAATCGCGTGAAAATCACTACACAGACACATCGCTTTACTACTCCACTCTATCTTGAGAGCGGGCGGATTCTTGAACCATATGAGATTATATACGAGACGTATGGTGAGCTAAATAGCGATAAGAGCAATGTCATAGTTATTACGCACGCGCTAACAGGCTCGCATCATGCTGCTGGAGTATATGATGGAGATCGCAAGGCTGGATGGTGGGATTCTCTTATTGGCAATGGCAAGGCAGTTGATACGAGTCGATTCTTTGTGATTTGCACAAATGTTATTGGTAGTTGCTTTGGTTCTACAAGTCCAATATCACCGATGTATCCTAGTCATATGCCGTATAGATTTAGATTTCCTGTGGTGACGATTCGCGATATGGTGCGAGCGCAAAAGATTCTATTTAACACGCTTGGAATCGAGCGTGTTAAGGCGATTATCGGTGGCAGTATGGGCGGAATGCAGGCGCTTATGTTTGCACTTGATTATCCACAATTTGCCGAGGCGGTGATAGCTATGGCAACGACACATGCGACGCGTCCAGCTGTCATCGCAGCAAATAAGATCATGAGTGATGCGATACGCAATGATCCAGCATTTAATGATGGTAACTATGACCCTCTAAGAATTCGCGATGAGGGGTGTGCAGGACTAAGCATAGCGCGCATGACTGGCTTTATGCACTATCTCTCGCCAAAGACCATGGAGCGGAAGTTTGGGCGCAACTATGTCCAAAATGATGGACTTTATGAGCTATTTGGACGATTTGAGGTGGAGCGATATTTAGAGTATAACGGCTATAACTTTCCAAAATATTTCGATCCTCTTAGTTATCTTTATATCATTAAGGCGATTAGTATTTTTGACCTGAGCTATGGCTATGATTCTTTGTCCCATGCGATGGAGCGCCTAAAATCCAGACTATATCTCATCGCTTTTAGTGGAGATAATATGTTCTTTAGCGAGGAGATGATGGAGATAAAAGATGCCGCAGATGAGGCTCGCAAAGGCATGTTGTGTGATTTTTATGAAGTTAATAGCGACTATGGACATGATAGCTTTTTGGTAGAAGTGGAGAAATATAGTGACTATGTGCGTGAGATTCTTAAGTGAGGTGGATTTATGAAAAAATTTGAGACAAGAATCGATGATGCAAAGGCAGTGCTTGCACGATTATCTGAGCCAAATATTAGTCTAGAAGAGAGCTTAGAACTGTATGCAAAAGGCATGGAGAATCTAAAAGAAGCACAAAAAATGCTAGAAGAGGCACGCTTGGTATACGAAGAGATACAGAGCAAAAATAGCGAGGAGAATCAAAAGTGAAAGTCGCAGCGCTACAACTGGGCTCGCTAGCCTTTAGTGATAATAGGTTAGCAGAAGTTCTAGAAGAGTGCGAGCGCGAGCATGTGAGAATCTTGGTGCTTGGCGAGTATATGCTAAATTTATTTTTTAAAGAGCTTGAAAAAATGCCACTTAGTATGATTGTTGAGCAGACGCAACACCATTTTGAGGCGATTTTCAATCTCTCTAAAAAGTATGATACAAGGATTGTTGCACCGCTTGTTACGTATCGTGGCACACACCTTTATAAGAGCTTAATTATCGCAAACAATGGCGAGATGCAGATTTATCATGAGCAGCGATTAATGCCATTTGTCCATTGGAATGAGGCGCAATTTTTTTCAAATCCACTGCCAAAGAGGGTTAAGATTCCTCCAATTTTTGAGTGTAATGGCTTTAAAGTGGCTGTGATGTTTGGCTACGAGGCGCATTTTGATGAGTTTTGGTTGCTTGTAAAACAGAATGAGGTAGATCTCGTCCTTGTTCCTGGTTGTTCGACATTTGGCTCGCAGAATCGCTGGCGAGAGCTTTTGAAAACGCGTGCATTTTTAAATAGTTGTTATATTTTGCGTGCAAATCGTGTCGGTAGTAGCGATGTGCTCGATGCCCCATGGATTTTTTATGGTGATTCTTTTCTTGTATGTCCGGATGGTGAGATAGATTCTTCTTTGAATGATCGCGAAGGATTGCTTGTGTGCGAGCTTTGTTCTAAGTATTTACATGAAGTGAGATTGGAGTGGGCTTTCCGCTAATGGCATAAAAATAATTTAAGTTTTAATAAAATTTGGGTATAATCCGCCCCTTTCTCAGCGAGTAGATTCCCCGCAAAAATTCGCTTCCCATAGGAGTTTGCAATATGTCCGCTAAAAACCTAAATCAAGAGCTTGAAGAGCTATTTAAAAAATCTGAAGCAAAATATATTGCGTATGAAAAAATCGCACAGGCATTCCAAAAACCTCCAACGGTCGCGCAGGCGAAAAAGGTGCATGAGCTTTCGGTCAAATATGATCGCTTATTGCTTAGTGCATCTGAAGTGGCAAAACTCTTAAATCGTGAAGAGGCAATGAAGATAAAGGATGAAAAGAAACGTCTTTTAGATGAGGAGCTAGAGGATGAATTTGACTTCATGAAGGAGCGCGAGCTACTTGAGTGGAGTAGGAGCGATTCTCCAGTGCGAATGTATCTGCGCGAGATGGGGCAGATACCTCTTCTTACCAAGGATGAAGAGATAGATCTTTCAAAAAGTATCGAGCTTGGCGAGAATATCATACTCGATGCGATATGTTCTGTTCCATATCTGATTGACTTTATTATTGATTATAAAGATGCGCTGATAAATCGTGAACGTCGAGTAAAAGAGCTTTTTAAGAGCTTTGAAGAAGAAGAGGGCGGAGAAGAAGAGGAAGAAGAAGAGGGTGAAGAAGAGGGTGAAGAAGAGAGCGCTGAGGAGAAAAAACCCATCAGTAAAAAAGATCAAAAGCGCGTAGAGAAGGTACTTGTCAGTTTTAAGGCCCTCGAGAAGGCTAAAAAAGATTGGCTAAAGACACTAGAAAAAGGCCCAGAAGACGATAGTGGCGAGTTTAGCGAGCTTTTGCACCTTTTGACCCTGGCATACAAAAAACAGACGCTAAAAGAGCGGCTGCTTGATTTAGGGCCTACAAGCAAGCTTATAAATGAGCTGGTCAAGGCTATGGAAAATACACTGAGGAGCGATGAAGGCTTTGATAAGGAGCTGAAGAGACTTGAGTATAAACTACCGCTTTTTAATGATATTTTGATCGAAAATCATCAAAAGATTCTCTCAAATATCATCGATATGAGCAAAAGTGACATTGCCGCCGCTGTGCCTGAAGCTACCATGGTGTCCACTTATATGGAGATTAAAAAGCTTTTTCAAACAAAGCAGGCGAGTGAGGATAGCTTTGATTTGGAGCCAGAGAAGCTCAAGGAGATTCTTGAGCAGATTAAGCGCGGTAAAGATATTGCGGATAAAGCAAAGACAAAAATGGCGAAGTCAAACTTGCGCCTTGTTGTCTCTATTGCGAAACGATATACAAATCGTGGTTTGCCATTCCTTGACCTAATACAGGAAGGGAATATAGGGCTCATGAAAGCTGTCGATAAGTTTGAATACAAAAAGGGTTACAAATTTTCGACATATGCTACATGGTGGATACGTCAGGCTATTTCACGTGCTATTGCCGATCAGGCGCGTACGATTAGGATTCCTATCCATATGATTGAGACGATTAACAGAATCAATAAAATAATCAGAAAGTACCTCCAAGAAGATGGCAAAGAGCCCGATGTAGAGACAATTTCAGCGGAAGTTGGGCTACCTGTAGACAAGGTTAAAAATGTTATTAAAATTACAAAAGAGCCAATAAGTCTAGAGGCTCCTATTGGGAGTGACGAAGATGGCAAGTTTGGTGATTTTGTCGAAGATAAGAGCTCGGTAGGACCTATGGAGCACATTTTAAAAGAGGATTTAAAAGTGCAAATAGATGAAGTTCTAGATCAGCTAAACGACCGTGAGAAGGCGGTGATTCGCATGCGATTTGGTCTGCTTGATGATGAGTCTGATCGAACTCTTGAGGAGATTGGCAAGGAGTTGAATGTAACGCGCGAGCGTGTGCGCCAGATCGAGAGTAGCGCGATTAAGAAGCTAAAGCATCCAAAAGTGGGGCGTAAGCTAAAAAATTATATTGAGGATTAGCGGTTGATAATTTAGCAAGCTCTTTGTCGATTCTTTTTATCGAAAAATGATGAAGACAAATGCAAAAGCATTCCTTGTTTTAAATAGAGATAGACTCAACAGAATAAAAGAATGCGCTGATGTTTTTCACTCGTATAGTGATACTTTTATGGTGGATAAAAATGAGCTACTTTGACTTTTTGAGCAATAGTGATGCGACATTTTTACATGAAGTAATGATAAAAAATACAAAATATAGATATTTTTTGTATTTTTACGCCAAGAAACAAGAGAAGAATCCTGGAGTAGATAGTTGGTGATTCTTGTATACCCCCCAAAGCAGATGACGATTTAGCCGAGAAAATGCTAAAGAGTTTTGTCGTTTCTTGGGTCTTGGGATTCTTCACGATTTTAATTTTAGTTTTATAGGAGTACATGGCAACACAGAGGGAATCGTAGCTAAGGGCAATATCCCCGTTGGACTAGCTTGATGCTTAATTTTATCTTTGCTGGTCGTCGCTCAAAGCTTATAGGATATGACATAGTAGCAATACCAAGCAAGGACATCATATACTTAAAAATGACGTAGTGAATAAACAATAGTACATCTTAAATGTCAAACTTAAAAATAGCCACTACTCGCTAATCTCAAGAATCGCCACGATGCCACATAGTGCGTTTTATCATACTAGGCATAGTGGGCTGTATATCGGGTTCTACTAGTTGCGTGCGATTATCATGCATTTTAGGGTGGTTTAAAAGAAGCTATAGTGATGATACTATCGCTGAAATATCATATGTTAGGCAAGTTAGAAATGGTCGTGCGATTTGGATGTGGTGATTTGGTTGTGCTTAGCTATTAATAAAACATACGTTGTGTCTATATGTAATCATCTCTTAAAACTCGCGCTAGACTTTAGCTAGTCGCGATTCTATATAGCTTTTGACTTTAGCCTTTATTTCATCATCAATAGAGAATCGAAGGCGCATCACAGAGCGCGGTAGGTCTATATCTGCCATTTTGACCTCATCTTTTTCTGTGATTAGCAGTGATGTTGCGCCATGCTTTTCCATTTCGTGTACTAGTGTATCTTTGTCAAAAAATGCATGGTCGATGTAGCTGATTTTCCCTACTACTTCTGGTAAGAATCGCTCCAACCGTGATGGGCTTGCTATAGCTGTTACTAGGAGCATTTTAGTGGTTGGATTTTCAATAGTTACTTCGCGTTTATATTCGCTTCCTTCATGTGCGATGATGTCTGCGCTTGCATATAGGCTCGGTCTCTCTCTGTATGCACCACTTGGGATACAAAGCGGAATTCTAGGCTCCAAAAGAGGGCGTAAGACTATATTTAGTTTATTGAATTTAAAGCGGAATCCATCGTCCAAAAATACTATTTTTTTGCCAAGCTCAATAGCCTTTGCAATTCCTTTTTCCCGATTTTCAGAGGCGATTATTGTGGCTTGTGGGAGTTTTTTGGCTATTAGTTGCGCCTCATCTCCACTGCGTTCTACGTTTTCAAGAATCTCACCATTGTGCGAAACGAGCAAAAGTCCTTTGGAGCGACGTTTATATCCGCGTGTAATAACTGCCACATCATCTCCATATTCGCTTGCTAGCTCGATTAAAAATGGCGTTTTCCCTGTGCCACCAAGGACTAGATTTCCAACGCTTATAATCGCAACATCAAAGTTGCGTCTGCTAGCTAGCGTGCGCCTAAGTGTCGCTGCGGTGCAATAAAAAAGCGAAATAGGCAACAGCGCAAATGCCAAAGCCTTTTGGATGGTTGTCGGGCGGTAGAAGTATTGCTCTATAAAGCGCATCTATATGCGCCCCTTATCCACGGCTTTGATCTGCTCGCATATGTAGGCTACATCATCGTCTGTGAGTTTTGCATGGATTGGCAGGGATAGCACTTGTTGATAGTTTCGTAAGGCATTTGGATAGTGATTGACTTTTAGTTCATACTTGGTCTTGTAGTAACTAAGCAGGTGAAGCGGGATGTAGTTTAGACCAGTGGCTATCCCAAGCTCGCGTAGTTCCCTGGCAAAGCCATCTCGATTCTTATCTATTTTAACGATATATGCCGAAAATATATGCTCATTAATGCGCGCAGGAATCTTTAGGTGGCGAAGCCCGCTTAACTCCGCATCGTATATCTCTGCTATCTCTTTGCGACGAGCTATGCTCTTATCTAGTTGTTGGAGTCTTAGTAGGCAGTAGGCTGCATCTAGCTGTGGCAGATCGTATTTGTTGCCTATCTCTACTACGTCATATATATAGCCTAGATGTTCGCTAGCATCATCGTCCTGCACTAAGGCGTGGTAGCGTAACAATGTAGCTTTTTGTGCTAAAGAATCGTCGTTAGTTACTATAGCTCCACCTTGGGCGATTGGATTTAGGCTGTCTGGCGTGAAACTAAAAACAGTTGCATCAGCACCACATGAGCCTATCTTTTTGCCACCTTGCTCAAGCCCCATGGCGCATGTTGCATCTTCTATGATTTTGATGTCAAAGTCATCTCTAAGCGCATATAGTTGCTCCATGTCAGCCGCTTGACCACCGATGTGCGAAGCGATAATTCCGCGCAACTTTTTTGAGTCGTTTTTCTCGAGAATTTCGCGACATCGCTCTGGTAAAAGATTGAAATCAGTTTCGCTAACATCGACAAAAATAGGCTCTGCGTCAAAGTAACGAATTGCCTCTGGTATGAATGGATGGCAATTCACCGAGCAGATAACTTTGTCGCCTCGCTTAAGCTCCATGGCACAAAGACATAGGTGCATAGCTGATGCACCACTGTTTGTGCTTGTTGCATATTTTGCGCCTATATATTTTTTTAGCTGCTCCTCCAAGAGGACTACTTTAGATTCTTTGTTGTTGAAAATCCCCACAATTTCACTAAGTTCAGAATCATCAACACTCGAAACAAAAAATGGAATACTCCTCATCTTATCTCCTTGGCTAATTCAGTAAGCCACGCACGGAAGCAAGTGGTGGCATTACGCGCTTAAATTGATTATTAATCGTTCTACTTAATATTGAATTAATCATTTCTTTAGAGTACCCTTTTGACAAAAGCCCATCAGAATCGATATTACATTCGACATAGTCATGCAAAACACGGTCAATGTCATTATAGCTAAAACCAAGCTCAGCCTCATCGCTTTGCCCAGAAAATAGATCAGCACTTGGTGCTTTTTCAATTATTTCTCGTGGAAGCTTTAAAAAATTAGCTAGCTGAAAAATTTCTGTTTTATATAGATCGCCGATTGGATTAAACGCACATGCCATATCGCCATATAGTGTTGTATAGCCAAGTAGCAACTCGCTTTTATTACTTGTGCCTATTACGAGGCGATTCTCAGCAAAGGCTATATCAAAGAGTAAAATCATGCGGAATCTAGCACAGGCATTCCCGATGCGATGCCTAAGTAAAGAATCGAGCTTTGGATTCTCTTCTTGATTTGGGATTTCGTCTTTGAGATTTTCCATAAAAGCTACCTCAAATGGTGCAATACTACGTATACATAGAGGGATTTTAAACTCTCGCTCAAGAAGTCTAGCATGCTCTAAGCTCTCTCTAGCGGAGTGTGATGATGGCATGAAGACACATTTTAGATTCTCTCCGTATGCCTCCTTGGCTAGCACCGATACCACCGCGGAATCAAGCCCTCCACTAAGCCCTAAAATCGCCTTTGTAAACCCTCTCGTCTTAAGCTCATCTCGCAAAAATCTAACTAGCTCATTAGCCAAGACGGCTGGATTTTGTATTTTCATTACTATGACTGCCTTTGGTGTGGATATTGTGCGTCAATTCTAACTAAAGTCATGAAACTTTGGTAAAATCACGGCGCGTAAATATTTAAGTTTCCCGATATTATTGGGAGCGCAAAAAGGAGCAAAAATGTTTAAGAAGTTAGTGCTAGTATCAGCCGTTGCAGCCTCATCGCTTATGGCAGCGGGCAACAATCTGTATGAGATTACTCCGACAATTGGCGGGACAATCCATCTTGATAGCGATAAATACAAAGATGATATTGACCTATCTTATGGTATTCGTTTTGCAAACCGCGTAACAGAGCACGCGCTAGTAGAAGTTGGCTACGACAGAATCGATGGCGCAAAGTACTCACAAAGCAAGGAAGATACAGACATCGCGCGATACTTCGCAGATGTAGTGTATGAGTATGGCGATTCTAGGACGTTTGTCCCATATGCGCTTATTGGTTTTGGGTATGAGGACGTTCAGAACGAACGCCAGAGTCTAAATAGTGCTGGCTTTGGTCAGTGGGGTGTGGGCGTGCGATATGCTATGACTGAGTATCTACACCTAAAGGCTGAAGCGCGACATCTAATCAGCTTTGATGGTAGAAGTGATGCGTTAGTATCGCTTGGCTTTGCGATTCCATTTGGTACATTTGCAAAAGAAGCACCAAAGCCTGTGGTAGCACCAGTCGTAGCTCCTAAAGCAGAGCCAGTGAAAGCTCCTTTAGATTCTGATGGTGATGGTGTTTATGATGATAAAGACTTATGCCCAGGTACACCTAAAAACTTTAAAGTTGACAAAGATGGTTGCCCAATTCAGTACACATTCCTTGTCCAATTCCCATTCGACTCTGCTGAGATTACTTCAGAATACATGGGTGAAGTGAAGGATTTCGCAACATTCCTGGAGAATCACAAAGGTGTTAGCGCAAATCTAGAGGGGCACACAGATAGCAAGGGGAGCGATTCTTATAACAAAAAACTATCTGCAAAGCGCGCTGGCGCAGTCAAAGATGCGCTAATTAAGCTAGGCGTAGATAAGAATCGACTAAGCTCAGTTGGCTTTGGTGAGGAGCGCCCAATAGCCGATAACGCAACCGATGCTGGTCGTCAGAAAAATAGACGTGTAGAAGCTATAATTTCGCCTCTTAAGCGATAAATAAC
The DNA here is from genome assembly GCA_052170135.1 of Wolinella sp. Taxonomy (GTDB): domain Bacteria; phylum Campylobacterota; class Campylobacteria; order Campylobacterales; family Helicobacteraceae; genus Wolinella. Next base: position 60,026 of record JBQNBC010000003.1, on the reverse strand, counting down.
CGCTATCAAACGCTATGAAAACAACAGATTCCGCTCTTTGCGGAATCTGAAATCTCTCAGCTGGAGTTAGAGTTATGAAACCAGTGATTATCCAAGACGTAGCCATATACTATTCCGAATCAGTGCTGGATAGTAAAGAGGCAAAGGCTATTTGCGATGTTTTAACTAGCAGCGCGGCAACTTTTCGTAGCATCCAGATAAAGGCACTCTTTTTTTCATTTGAAAAGACAGAGCAGTTTGAAGCGCAGGCTATTACCACAATTGCAAAGACATTGCTTGCAATCCAGAATAAACTTGAGGTGGTTACAGCTATTTGCGGTTACAACGATGAGCAGTTTCGTGAGCTAAAAGAGATTTTCCCTAATAAAAGTATCCCACTTTTTAAAACTGTCGAAATGGCGATGCTTTTCTTAGGGGTTAAGATTCCGCGCAATGCACAATCTATCGTCCTTTATGATAGTGACGATATGACTCAGACTATCGTATCTCAGGAACTGTCGCAAAAGGGCTTTAAAGTGCACACCGCGCTAAATGAGCAGGACTTTGAGCGCAAGAAAAAAGAACTTGGCAACAATGCCGTCTATATATACGATATTGCATTTGATGTAACGGGTAACTATATCCCGGTTAAGATCTCCCAGGGAATCGTAACTTATCAGCTATATGAACACTTAGATGCAAAGTTATCAGTCCATTTTAGTGCGCAGGCTCATGCCGCGAGGATTGCTGAGGGATACAAGGTTTTTGTCTTTGAGGCTCGTGATGTAAAATCGATGAATCTCAAAGTTATAGACTTTTTTGTTTCGCTCGCGCTAAATGTAGTCCAGCACGGTGCACTTATTGCTATTTGCGGTATGTCAAAGGATATTATTGCACTTGATGTAGCGCATAAAATGGAGCGTAGTGGTATTAGATTCTTCGAGAATGATATGGAGTTAGCTTATGATTCTTCTGTTGCTAAGCTAGCGCGTAGCTATGTCGTAAAGCGTCCAGCAGGACTGACAAAAAGACTAGTATCGCAGTTGCCGATTTTTATCAATGCCTCGCTCGAGACACTTACATCGTTAACTGGAGGCGAAGCTCAAAAGCGCTCACACAAAATAACGCAGGTCGCAATAGAAGAATCGAGCGATTTACTTGGTGCTATGATTAGCTTTGAGGGCGATGTGAGCGGTGCGCTGGCCCTTGCTTTTAAGCGCTCTATCGCCAAAGAGGCGGCACTCATGATGCTAGGCGAAGAGGCAGGGAGTGATGATGAGTTGCTAGATGTTGTTTCGGAGTTTACAAATATTATAGCTGGACGTAGTAAAGCCTTGCTCGCTGAGCATGACATCACAATCTCAATCTCTCTCCCAAAGACTTGCAAAAATTTCACCGAAATAATAAATACGTTGGGTAATCGCCAAGGTGTGCAAATAGATCTACTCCTAAACAATAAGCCGTTGTATCTATTCTTGACGCATTGATTTTGGATAGATTCTTATTTCTTGGTTTGCTTTTAAATTCTATGATAATCTGGAGTGATGCAAAACCAAGAATCAAAGCACGCTTTTATTCTTGGTTTTAGTCGCTTTGATTACTGCATAAAGCTCGCTATGCTTCAATATAATGTCATATAAAGCTAGAAAGGAAAAACTATTAAAAATTGCACAAAAAGTGCAATTGCAGTGCTTACTTTATGCTCTTGTGGCGAATACAGATGGAGTGTATATTGGCAGTGAGTTTGGCTATATAATAACTAAAAATAATCTAAATATTAACGCTATCTGTCTAGCTACTGGGGCTGGTTTCTCAGGTAGCTTTGATAGGAGTGATAGTAGCTTTAGCTATGGTGTGCACGTAGGATAGTCTTTGTACTAGAACATCGCGCATATATTTCGTATGCACGCCAAAATGGCGATGTAAATATTTTTGATGATAATAAAAAGCTAAAAGTACAAAATATATATAGGTTATGACTATGCACCGCTTATAAAGCTAACTTTGCTCGGTGTTTTGGGGTGTTTATCTGCGGAGTGAAAGGTGACATAAGAGACGATAATGCTAATTATGTTCTCTATGGCGCGAAGGTAGGACTTCTAAGAGAGGTAGATGCGAATACAGATTTGGAGCTTTCGCTAAAAATTAATCATGTGAAGTTTGGCGTAGAAGAAGATGAAAGTGGTGCGCATACACGCGGTAATATAGAACACTCAAGTATGGGACTATATAGTTATAAATTTTAAGTATATTGTGTGAGATTCTTTCCTTAAAGAATCTCACCATGTACACATCTAAAACCTCATAAAATATAAAAGATTATATTGTAAATATCACATCAAGAATCCGCATTCATGAAACATTCACCACTTCTTTTATACAAGCTTAAAAAATAAATATAGTTCTGATATTTTTAGATTTACTTTAAGTAATCATGTAGAATAAATCACTTTTTTTTATAGCTTAAACTTAATAAAAAGGAGAGGAAAATGGAAGAACAAAGGATGATTCATGAGATATGCGAAGAGTTTCTCAAAGAGGCAAAAAAAGATGGTCTTAGCCGACGTGATGCGCTAAAGATCTTTGCACTCGCTACAAGCATGGTTGGTGTAGCACCACTCAGCGCGCAAGCTGCACAGGGCGCACATGCAAAAAGCACGGCAAAAGGCAAGATACTTATCATCGGCGGTGGTGGCGGTGGTATTGATACTGCAGCTAGACTATTAAGAGAGCTTGAGAATCCAGACATTACATTGATTGACCCAAGCGACATCCACTATTATCAGCCTGGTTATACGCTTATAGGATGTGGTGTGTATCAAGAAAATGACGTCATAAAAAAGCAGGCAGATTTTATGCCTAGTGGCGTTAAATGGATTAAAGATTGGGTTGTTGAGCTGGACGCAGATGCGCAGATGGCAAAGACAAAAGGCGGCGAGCAACTAAAGTATGATTATTTGATTCTTGCACCAGGTTTGCAGATGAATTTCAGCGCACTAGAGGGTATTACGCGCGAGGATCTGGGCAAAGATGATGTGAATTGTATATATGATTTTGAAGGTGCAAAAAGGACGTGGATATCACTTCAAAAAATCGCCAAAAATGGCGGTGGTAAACTACTCTTCACTGATATTAACACGCCTATTAAGTGTGGTGGTGCACCAAAAAAAATCAATCTCATGGCAGAGGACTATCTAAGAATAGAGGGTTTACGTGCGAAGTGTGATATATCATTATACACTGCCAGTGACAAGCTCTTTGGCGTTCCTGAATTTGATAAGCGACTAGGTGAAATCTATAAAGAGCGCGATATCAAAGTTAGCTTTAACACTCTTTTTAAGGGTGTAGATAGAGCTACAAAAGAGGCAATTTTTGAGCGAACGACATTTACAGAGAAGCGCGAGTACGATGAGATACTAAAAGAGGAGACAGTAGAAAAAGTCCCGCATGTAGAGATAATTCGCGAGAAGTTTGACTTTTTACACTTCACGCCACCAATGAGTGCGCCAGACTTTGTCAAGGTCTCAAAACTTGCATGGACAAAGGGTAGCGCAGCAGAAGGTGGTTGGGCGATGGTGGATAAAAACACACTTCAGCATATGACATATAAAAATGTCTTTGCCATAGGCGATGTCGCAGGAATCCCAATTAATAAAACTGGCGGTAGCGTGCGTAAGCAAGCCCCGGTTGTAGTCAGAAATCTTATTGACGTTATGGAGGGCAAAGAGCCAAGCGCAAGCCACAATGGCTACACTGTATGCCCGATTCTTACAAACTATGGTAAAGTGCTTTTGGCTGAGTTTGGTTATGACAATGTCTTGCTTCCATCATTGCCGCTTTTAGAGCCAGCACAGGAGCGCTGGATGTGGTGGGTGATGAAGAAGTATATCCTTCATCCGCTATACTATTATGGCATGTTAAAGGGAATCGCGTAAAGCTTCTCAAACCATGGACATACAAGAATCAGAGTGGATTTTGCCCTGATTCTTGGCAATGCGTGCTGTTTGCTTCGTCTATCTGTAAATCCAATCACATATGCACCAATTCTAATTGCAAAACTTGAGCTCTTGGATTCGCGTGTTTTGTCGCCACTGGACTATCTCTCAATGATAAGAAACTAATAGCTCTTTTAAGGTAGAATATATCCCTTTCATAAAATAAAGGAGCAAAAATGAAACTGGCAAAAATCAGTCTAGCAGCGGCAGTAGCTATCTGTGGTCTATCTACAGTAAGCTTTGCACAACCACTAGAAGAGGCAATCAAAGGTGTAGATGTAAGTGGATTCCTTCGCTATCGATATACAGATGATAGAGCAAAGAATCAATACTTTAAAAACAAAGGCACAAAATCTGAACCGGCGAATGACACAAATGCACGTCATCAGTTTAGAATTAATGCTGACCTAAAGACACCAGTAGTTAACAATGTAGCATTTAACGTGGGAATCGTCTACCACAACTGGGCACACACAGCAAATGAGGGTAGTACAGTTGGCTCAGGCTTTGGTGCTGGCGAGGATAAGGAATTTGGTGTATCTACATACTACGCGACTATCCTACCAGATAGCACACATACAGTTGTCAAAATTGGTAAAATGCGCCTAGATACGCCTGTTACAGATTCTCTTGATGATCGTGGCACAGGTATCGTAGCTGTAAATACAGACTTGCCATACTGGACATTTGCAGGAGTTGCGCTTGATACTTGGGCACTTGATGATGTAGATCTACCAGGCACAACATCTGCAACAGAAGGGCTATATGCACTTGCAGCGATTGCGCATTATGAAAATATTAGCGCACAAGCATGGGTATTCCATGTAAATCAAGCTATAAATAACCTAGTCTTCACAGAGCTAGCTTACAATAGCAAATATTTTGATCTTAAAGGTCAATTTGCACTTAGCGAGCTTGACAATGGTGAAGATGCTTTATTTAGAGGTAATGAGTCTAAGAAACACTCACTTTATACACTTGAAGCAGGCGTAAAATACAATCCATTTAGTGCAAAAATTGGCTACATTGGCTCTGGCAAAGATGGCTACAAAGTCTCTTTTGACAACCAAGGCGTATTTAGTATGGGTGGACGACTATGGAATGACTCTAGCCTTACAGGCGTGAACTACAGTGCAATCTCTAGTGCACCAACTTCTGGTGAGACACGCGAGCTAGAGGTGTTCTACGCTGGTGTAGCAGTTGATCTAGGTGATCGACTAAACATAGGAATCGACTATGTCAAAGGCGAGGATGAGATTCGCCAAGGTGTCAATAAGCACACTGTTAAATTCCAAGAAATCACACCAATAGTATCTTATAGATACAGCAAGAATCTAAAACTTTCAGGCTGGTATGCGATGCTAGAGGTAGAGGACGAGAGCAAGAAAGCTAAAGCAGACTATGCTGATGCGGAGCAAAATCAACTTCGACTTCAAGCACTCTATAGCTTCTAATTATCCATGGGGAATCGTGCTAGATTCCCCGCTTTTTTAATACCGCATGATTTTTTTAATCCCACGATTACACAGGTTTTACTTGCGCTAATTACCTAAAGTTTGTCAATGCACAGTTTAAAAATGCGATTCTTCATCTAATTCTTGCTTGATATTACAAAATTACACAAAATGTAGCCTGTAAAATTGCTCGTAGTTGTTGCTCTTGCTTGTGGTGTATTGTGAATCGTGCTAAATTCGTATATTTTCGCTATTTACGCGCTTTGGTGTATGCGTTGCTATATTTTTAGTATATTGTCTTGCAAACGATTCTTGTTTTGACCCGTGCACGACTGCATTTTGGCGATGTGTCATTGTTGCTTTTGTATTTGAAGTTTGTATATAATCAGGCGCTGATTATTTAATCAATCACAAAAGGAGCAAAAATGAAACTGGCAAAAATCAGTCTAGCAGCAGCAGTAGCTATCTGTGGTCTATCTACAGTAAGCTTTGCACAACCACTAGAAGAGGCAATTAAAGGTGTAGATGTAAGCGGATACCTCCGATACAGATACGATGATGATAGATACTCAGATAAAGGCAATGTAGCTGACAAATCAGCCACAACTGCAAATCACAAGTGGAGAGCACTTGCAAACTTTAAAACTCCAGTAGTTAACAATGTAGCGTTTAACGTAGGTATCCTATACATCAACGAAGCGCACAAAACAAATGACGGTGCTACAGTTGGTTCAGGCTTTGGTGCTGGCGAAGATGGCGATTTTGGTGTGAATACATACTATGCGACTATCACTCCAGATAGCACAAAGACAACCATCATGGTTGGTAAGCAACTACTTGACACACCTCTTACAGATGCTTCTGACTTCGATAGAGGAACAGGTATCCTTGCTCTAAATAGTGATGTGCCAAACTGGACATTTGCTCTTGGTGCGTATGATACATTTGCACTAACAGATGTAAACGGCTATACATCAGGAAGCTCTGTAACTGAAGCTCTATATGTAGCAGCTGCTATCGCTAAATATGGCAACTTCTCAGCTCAAGCATGGTTCCACTCTGTGCCTGATATCGTAGATTCTTCATACTACCTAAACGCAGCATATAAAGGTGTAGCTGGCAATGTAAATTATGGTGTTAGCGGAACATATGTGTTTACTACACTTGCTGATGATACATTTAAAAATCAAGCAGAAGACCAAGATCTATACAAAATCGAAGCAGAAGCAGGAATCAAGCCTGTAAAACTTACACTCGGATATATCGGCAATACACAAGACGGTTATTCAGTGGCATTTGACTCTAATCCAAAAGGAATCATCACCGCTCCGACCATGGGTCAAATATGGTGGCAAAATGCAGCAACAGGCATAAGGCTTAATCCACTACACGGACAAAGAAAGGCAGTTGCTAAAGATGCAGAAGATGAGCTAAGCGTATTCTACGCAACAGCAGCTTGGGATGTAACTGATAGTGTGAAACTTTCACTTACATACGTAAATGGTGAAGCTGAATACACTGCAAAAGGTGCAAAAACTAAATCACGTGAATTCCAAGAAATCACACCAATGATCAACTATAAACACAGCAAAAATCTATCTCTTGCAGCATTCTATTCAATGCTAGAGACAGAAATTACTGATGTTAAAAATGACGAAGAGAGAAATCGCTTCCGATTCCAAGCTCTATACAGATTCTAAGAATCGACCAAATCTCGCGGATTCCCGCGGGGTTTGACCTCTAAAGTCTCGCAAAATCCAAATTCAGCCAAAGCTATAAAACAAAATTGCAAACTTGAAAATCCAAACGCCACAAAGCTTAAGAATCTAAAGCCAAAATTCTATAATCTGGCCCAAAAAATCTACAGTCACTCCATCAAAAAATGCTTCCTTGTTTCCTAGAAACTGCCCCTAAAGTTTAAAACTCAATCCAAAATCCCAAAACCAAAAGAATCGATTCCGTCTAAACTCCAAAGAATCCAAATTATCCCCGCTATTCAAGTAATGTAGCAAGATTCCCTTTTATATACTCAGCCACTCGAAACGAATTCGCATATATTGTCCAAGTATATGGCACGCTCCCGCCCGTTGGCATGAAGCTAGCATCAGTTACAAATAGATTCTTGTGATCATAGCTTTGGCAGTGGCGATTTAGCACGTGGCGCATTGGATCATCGCCAAAGCGCGCACCGCCAGCTTGTAGATTTACAGACGGGAGCGATGAGATCGAGTAGGAGATGTTTTTTGCTCCCATTTTATTCATTACTGATAGTGCCTTTTGCGCCAAAAACTCCGCCACTTCCAAATCTTTTTTGTGTGCACCGATTCTTACGCGTGCCACAGGTATTCCGTATTTATCTTTATGGCTTTCATCGACACTTACAAAGCAATCATCAGTCGGTAGCCAGTCGTTAAATATCTCAAAATTTAGCACTCGCTTTGTCGTGAAAGTTTCAAAAATACGCTCTTGCAACTCCTTGCCAAATAGCAAGTCGCCATCTTTTCTCTTTAGTGAGTTTGCGCGGCGTATTGGGTTTGCATGCTCAAAAAGAAAATCGACTAGCCCACCTTTAAACCCATCTGTAAAATACCAATCCTTTAAAGCTCTATTGACAAAAACCCCCGGCGTTAGCAGCGTCTCTTTGTCAAAATGGCTGAGGTCAAACTCGCCACTACCAGCCCCTCCGCCAGAAAAGATTAGATTCTTGCCTAGATTTCCAGAGCTATTTGACAGTCCATGCGGAAATTGTGCGCTTTTTGAATTTAGCAGGATTCTCACACTCTCAATCGCTTGTGCTGCAACGACAAAAAGACGAGCCTCTATGCTCTCTTTTGTGCCATTGCGGAAAAATCGCGCACGTACGATTTTTCCACTTTCATCTGCTTCTAGTTTGTAGACAAAAGCTTGCTGGATAATTTCTATATTCCCGCTTTTTAGAGCAGGATTTATGAGTGCAGCCCGTGCACTACCTTTTGCGCCACTAGCACAGCCATATGAGCCACAGTAGTGGGAATAGTAGCATGCGCCACGCTCGCCAAAAGGACGTGAGAGAATCGCACGAGGAATCTTGTATGCGCTATATCCTAAAGCCTCACAAGCTTCATCAAAGCGCGCGCTAATTGCATGCTCGTTAAGCCTGGGAAATGGATAGTCGTAGCTACTTCTTGGCTCATGATGCGGATGAGGTGAGATATCGCCAGATACACCCACGATTCTTTCGACTTTGTCGTAAAACGGCTCAAGCTCATCGTAGCTAATCGCCCAATCCTCGACATTTGCCCCCTCTATTGCACCATATCGACTTAAAAGCTTGAAGTCATCTGGCTTTAGTCTGTGAAAATAGCCACTCATAAAGTTGGATGATCCGCCAAGCAGGCTTCCATTCCAAAAGCTCCAGCCACTCTCTTTTGTAGGTGTGGCTATCCATTTGCCATCCTCTAGTGTCTCGATGATGTGGTATTCATCGTTGAGCTTTGGAGTGAATATATCGCGCTTTGTGTAGGCTATCTCATCTTTGGAGAAGTCGTTTTCATTGTAGATTCCACCTTTTTCTAAAACAACAATCTTTTTGCCACTATTTGAAAGCTCATAGATTATTGGAGCAGCTCCTGCGCCGCTGCCGATCACGCAAATATCACACTTCATGACCTGTCCATGCATGACTTTTTGGCATATGTGCAATGTGGGCGCGGCTCACCATGGTAGTGTCCTAGTGCTTTCCATGCTATTTGATTTGGATTCCCGCCGTAAATAGGATCGCTTAGCATTGCTTCGAGTCCATAATATATAAGGAGGGATAGCCAAGAATCAAAATAGTCATTCTTGCTGGCTTCTTTAAGAATCTCAGTTCGCTTTGCCATATCATGCTCTGTAAATCTAGGAAAAAGCGCGACAAAGTGCTCCACACCTTTTATGATAAACGCGTAATCGCTACTGTCAAAATATTTGCTTTTGCATGCCTCTTTTAAAAACGACGCAGCATTAACTTCATTGGCTGAGGGCATGTGCGGTGTCTTTGGTAGGAGTGTCTCCTGCACTAGCGCAATAATCTCCCAATAATCCGGGCTTTTTGTATGTGCCAGAAGTGGAAGCGAAGCAGAAGTAAGTGATATAGAGAGGAAATTTCGTCTGTTCATGGCGATTTCCTTGAGTGTTTTTTGAGATTTTACAAGAGTTTTTATAAAAGCAGATGGCATGCTTTTTTAATTGTGAATACTTCGTTGTTGTTTGCCTTCTATAAAAGTAGATGCATTGTGCAATAAGCCACTAGCGCTTTCATAGCAGGAAAATAAAGCTCGTGCGATAGATTTTAAAATTTGATGCGATTAGTTTTGACCTAGATAAGCTTTATATAGTCCACACGGAGAATCCAAAAATAAAGAAATAATTAAAGCAGTAGACGATAGCCCCGTAGAATCGAGGCTATCACATTAATGAGCGGTTATTTCTTTTCTCCGCCACATTTAGCCGCGCCACATTTTGGAGCTTCAGGTTTTTTAGCCTCAGCTTTCTTTTCACCACCGCATTTAGCAGACTCGCATTTAGCCTCAGCTTTCTTTTCACCACCGCATTTAGCTTCGGCTGCTACTGCTCCAACAGCAAATACGCCAGCAAGCGCAAGCACTGCAAAAATCTTAGAAAGTTTCATGTTGTCTCCTTTGTTTTAAATACTATGAAGTTTATCACATGTTTTCTTTACATTTTTCTTATGAAATATAGTTATTGTTTTTGTGTAATTTCTAGCGTATTTCTGTATGGCAAAGATATATATAAGGCGATTTTTAGTTATAGTGTGTATAATTCCGCTCTTTAATCTATCGCTGGACCGGTGGGTGAGTTGGCTGAAACCACGTCCCTGCTAAGGACGCGTAGCCGTAAGGTTACCGAGGGTTCGAATCCCTCCCTGTCCGCCACTTCAAATTTAGAAAATCTCATCTGACATACACTCTGTAAATCCACAACAAATATCCTTTCAAAGTCCCAAAACTCATAAATCTTTCCAAATCATGGTTGATTTTACATCGTGGTTCTTGGCTTTGGTTGAATACTTTAGGTGCGATTAAGCGTATTTTGATTCTAGTATTGTTTTGAGCGCAGAGTATCTGAAAGAAAAAACTAAATCGATGACCACTTTGATTTGACAAATGGATTTGGCTTTAGCAATGGCGAATATCTAAGATTTGACATGCGGAGGAGCAATCAATGGATTTTGGAGAATGATCTTGGCGCTTGATTAGGAATTTGGAGTGCCATTTTAGGAATATTTAGATGGGACTATGAGTGCAAATATGTGATGTGTCATTGTTAGATGGCTTAGTGAGTATTTGTCGATTCTCACACCTAGCATTAAGGAGACGAGTCGCTTGATGTGAGAATTGCTAGTTTGCTTTTGTGCTTAATACAGCTCTAGCATAAAGCCCTTCTTCTCGGGGCGAATAGTGTAACGATACTTGCCATCTAGCTCGAGTGTCACTCTATAGAAGTCATCGTGAGTGCCAATATTTACAGATTTGATATATGGCAAGCCAGTCTCAAAGCCCTTCATCATTACCGGCGAGGTCTTGCCACTTTTTTGGAAATCAATGAGAATCTTTGGTGGTGTGGCGAGAGCTATGTCGCGACGTATTAGATATGGCGTATCAATCGTTAGTATCTTGCCAGATAGTTCAAATGCAAACTCCCTAAATGGCTCAAACTTTGAGATTCCAGGCATTGCACTTGGCTTTTGTATGAGTGGCTCTGTATCAATGAGCGGTAACTGAGATAGGCGTAATGGAAAGTGCCAATCGATATCGCCACTAAGCTCTGTGGCATGTTCGTCAATCGAGCCATCCATATTTTGGTATGTGATCGTAACTTTTTTTATTTTTCTAGCACTGCTTGGGAGTGTGATATTTTGTTCGCTAAAGTAGCTAGGCATCGGAGGGATCGATACTTCACCGCTCTCTTTTGGTGTGAGCATAGGCGTAAAAGGATCGCGCGCTAGCAACGAGAGTGAAAACAATGAGAGTGAAAGCAGTAATTTCATGGCTCTAAACCTTTGAGTTCAAAATACTCTTTTTGCAGTCGGACATTGTCCTCTCGCAGTTTATGGACTTGGTGTGTGAGGTCGCGCTCTTGGCTTTTGAGGCGCAAAAGCACCTCTAGGGAGTTTGTACCAAATAGGAGATTCCCGATATAAATACCAAAGAGGGCAACGGTAAGTAGTATACTCAGCCATGGGAGAAACCATAAGGAATCCCCACTTTTTTTTGGCTCTAGTAGTTCTCCGGGAATCTCTTCTGGCATGGGCTTAGAATAGACCATTACCTAGATATTCTGAGCGCGCTAGCTCGCTTTCTATCGCTAGGAGGCGATTGTATTTTGCGATTCTTTCACTTCGCGCAGTCGATCCTGTTTTGATTTCACCGGTATTTAGTGCAACGGCAAAATCAGCAATGAAATTATCCTCGCTCTCGCCACTTCTGTGGCTCATGATGCAACGATAATTATTGCGTTGTGCTAGGCGTACAGTTTGCATTGTTTGGCTTACGGTGCCAATTTGGTTTGGCTTTATGAGAATCGCATTTGCAATCCCTTGTTCGATTCCTTGCGCAAGAATCTTTGCATTTGTAACAAAAAGATCATCACCTACGAGCTGGATTTTGCTACCAAGCCTCTCTGTTAGGTATTTCCAGCCTTTCCAATCATCCTCGCTCAAGCCATCTTCAATTGAGACGATAGGATATTTTGCGATTAGATTCTCATAGTAGCTCACTAGCTCTTCACTGCTTAGTGTACGTCCTTCGCCATCTAGGCGATATAGACCTTGCTCATTTACAAATTCACTACTTGCTACATCAAGTGCTAGAGCGATATCTTCGCCAGGCTTGTAGCCAGCTTTTTCGATTGCTTGCATAATGATTTGAATAGGCTCTTCGTTTGTCTTTAGATTTGGCGCAAATCCACCTTCGTCACCGATGCTTGTAATATGTTTGGAATCTTTTAGAATTTTCTTTAGATTGTGATAGACCTCAGCACTTGCGCGCAGTGATTCTTTAAAGCTCTCAAATCCAAGTGGCATAATCATGTACTCTTGAAAATCAACAGTATTATCTGCGTGGCTGCCACCATTTATAATATTTAGCATAGGGACTGGTAGTGTGAGAGCGTTTGATCCACCTAGATAGCGATATAGTGGGATTCTCAGGCACTGAGCTGCGACCCTAGCGATAGCCATAGATACTCCAAGTGCTGCGTTTGCACCGATATTTGAGAAGTTATCGGTCCCATCTACTCCTATGATAATAGAATCGATATCCCCTTGATCAAATGGACTAAGCCCGATTAGCTCTTCTGAGAGTGTTGTATTTACATTCTCGCATGCCTTTAGCACGCCCTTGCCTAAGTAGCGAGAATCGCCATCTCTTAGCTCTAATGCCTCTCGTTTGCCTGTGCTTGCACCGCTTGGTACTATTGCGCTGGCACTGCTTCCATCGCTCAAAGCGACTGTCGCTTTTACGGTTGGATTCCCACGAGAATCCATAACCTCTTGTGCCGTGATATTATCTATATAGACCATCTTTCACCTTTTAAAATTAATTTTCATCGCTCATATCTTCATCATCATCGATTGAGGTAATCTCATCGCTTGAGCCGATAGCACTGATGATTTTAGCTTGAATCTCATTTGCAATCTCTTTGTTCTCTTTTAGAAATGCCTTTGCATTCTCCTTGCCTTGCCCTAGCTTTTTATCACCATAACTGAGCCATGCACCACTTTTGTCGACTATATCTAGCTTCACGCCATAGTCTATTAGCTCGCCCTCTTGGCTAATGCCCTCGCCGAACATAATGTCAAACTCAGCACCTCTAAAGGGAGGTGCAACCTTATTTTTTACAACTTTTGCCTTTACGCGATTTCCGATTGACTGCTCACCAGCTTTCAAAGAGGCGACTCTTCGTACGTCGATTCTTACGCTTGCGTAGAATTTTAGAGCATTACCGCCAGTGGTAGTCTCAGGGCTTCCATAGCCCATCATGCCGATTTTCATACGAATTTGGTTGATGAAGATCACCGTTGTGTTCATTTTGTGTGTTACGCCTGTGATTTTTCGCAATGCCTGACTCATTAGGCGCGCTTGTAATCCTACATGCTGATCGCCCATATCGCCATCTATTTCACTCTTTGGTGTTAGTGCTGCGACAGAATCAACAACAATCAAATCCACGGCACCGCTCCTAGTGAGAGTCTCAAGAATCTCAAGTGCCTGCTCGCCATAATCAGGCTGCGAGACGAGTAGATTTTCTGCATCAACCCCTAATCGCTTTGCATACGTTACATCAAGCGCGTGCTCCGCATCGATAAATGCACACACACCGCCTTTTTTCTGACATTCGGCGATCACTTGGAGTGCTAGCGTTGTCTTTCCTGAGCTTTCAGGGCCATAGATTTCGATGATTCTCCCTTTTGGGATACCGCCAATCCCCAGTGCGATGTCAAGTCCAAGCGAGCCAGTGCTAATGGCATCAATCTTCTCAGCTGGCTTTTCGCCTAGCCTTACAAGCGCCCCCTTGCCAAAGGCTTTGTCAATCTGCTTTATAGCGACCTCAATCGCCTTCAGCTTGTTCTCATCAAGTGCCATAGATACCTCTTTCTTAATTTTTGGTTCGAGATTTTAACGCGTTTTGGGTTAAAATACGCGCTAATTTTTGGACGCGACTAGGGAATATAGAGGCGCGAAAAGTGGTGAAAAAGTGAAAAAAATCAGAAAAATTGACGTGGCGCATTCGCCAGATGCAGATGATATTTTTATGTACTACGCGCTTGCGTTTGGCTGGACTGGAGATGATTTTTGTTTTAGCAATGTAGCACTAGATATCGAGACGCTAAATGAAGGCGCGCTAAAAGGGCAATATGATGTGAGCGCAATATCCTTTGCGCTCTATCCGCACATTCGCGATTCTTACGCACTTTTGCGTACTGGCGTTAGCTTTGGCGAAGGATATGGACCAAAGCTGATTAAAAAGCGCGATTCTATATTAAAACGAAACTTTAAAGTAGCGTTAAGTGGTCGCTACACGACCAATGCTATGTTGTTTCGCCTAGCTTACCCAGAGGCGAGAATCATCTACAAAAACTTCCTAGAAATAGAAGAATCGGTGCTAAGGGGCGAGGTGGATGCTGGCGTGCTAATCCACGAGTCGATTCTTAACTTCCATGATAGCTTAGTTGTAGAGCGTGAGGTTTGGGATATTTGGTGCGAGTTAGCAGGTGATGCTTTACCGCTACCGCTTGGTGGTATGGGTATTCGTCGCTCCATTCCATTAAATGTCGCAATAGAAGTTGAAACGGAGCTAATGCGTGCTGTAAAGCTAGCACGACAAAATCCAAAGATGCTTAGCAAAATGCTCCATGAGCGTGAGCTTTTGAGAATCGGTGGTGCCGAGCTAGAGACATATCTAAATCTATACGCAAATGACCACTCAATCGCTATGGATGACATTCAAATACGTGCGCTAGATAGACTCTTTGCGCTTGGCTATGAGCATGGTGTTTATGACGCGAGAATCGAGGCAGAGGAGTTTTTGTTACCACTTGAGTACATGAAGCTTAGGAAGAGCTAGTAGGGGATATGATTCTTGCTAGTGGTTTTGGATTATCCATTTTGTTTTGCTTTGGATCCCCTTTGACCACCTCTTTTGTCTATTTACCTGTTTAAAGATTCTTAAAAATTACAATAATGGCATCAGGCGTAGCGTGATAATCACGGTAAAATCTGTCAAATGTAATCACAAAGGAGCAGTTTTGAGACGTTGTGCGTTGATTTTCCCAGGGCAGGGCTCGCAGGCAGTAGGTATGGGACGGGCATTTTATGATGCTAGAGATGATATGAGAGATATGGTAAAAGAGGCTAGCGATGTGCTTGGCTTTGATATGGCGGAGTTGCTTTTTGGCGAGAATGATAGGCTAGCTCAAACGGCATATACTCAGCCTGCGATTCTTCTTGTTGGTGCGATGGCGGAGCGATGGCTTAGAAGTGAATGCGAATTGGATGTGGCTTTTGCGCTTGGGCACTCTTTAGGCGAGTTTAGCGCGCTCAACTCAGCTGGCGCATTGCCTCTTGGTAGTGCGCTAAAACTAGTCCATGAGCGCGGAAAGCTAATGCAAGAATCGTGTGATGGAATTGATGCTGGTATGATGGTAGTGCTTGGCTTAGATGATAGCGTGATGGAGGATTTTTGCGAAAATGAGCGTAAAAGTGGAGCGCAAATTTGGGCAGCAAACTACAATGGCGAGGGGCAAATAGTCCTAGCTGGCAAGCGTGCGGATTTGGCAGAAAGAGAGGGTGTGATCAAGTCTCTAGGCGCAAAACGTGCTCTACTTTTACCTATGTCGGTGGCGAGTCATTGCCCGTTACTTGGTGGAATGCAGGAGCGATTCCTCGCGCATATGGAGGGTGCGATTCTTGATAGCTTTGCTTATCCAGTGATTTCAAATGTTACTTCAAACCCATATAATAACAAAAGTGATGCGATAAAGCTTCTCTCCTCTCAATTAATCTCACCAGTCTTGTATAAGCAATCAATCAAGAAACATGATGAAAAAGTAGAGCTATACATAGAATGCGGGCATGGAGGTGTGCTAAAGGGGCTAAATCGTCGACTAAGTGGCAAGCCTACAATCTCAATTGAGAAGCCAAGTGACATTGACGAGCTACAAAAGAACCTTAGGAATCAGGCATGAGAGTTGCTATTTTAGGCGCGATGACAGAGGAGGTGACGCCACTTCTAGAATCTTTGGGTGAGCATGAGGTGGTTGAATTCGCAGGGAATCGCTACTATCTAGCACACTATCATGGTTTAGAGCTAGTCATAGCATACAGCAAGATAGGCAAAGTAAATGCTGCACTTACAGCCTCAAGCATAATTATGCACTTTGGTTGTGAGAGGCTGATTTTTAGCGGTGTTGCTGGTGCTATAAATGAGAATTTAAAGATAGGTGATCTAATTATCGCCTCATCATTGTGTCAGCATGATGTTGATATTACGGCATTTGGGCATGCGTTTGGATTCTTGCCTGAGGGTGAGCTTTTTATCAAAAGCGATTCATTGCTAAATGAGCTTGCGCATTGTGTAGCAAAGGAGCAGGGAATCGTGCTTAGAGAAGGCATTATTGCTACGGGTGATCAGTTTATCGCCGATCCTTCTCGTAAGGAGTGGATTAGGACGACATTTGGTGCAGATGCCCTGGAGATGGAGGGTGCGAGTGTGGCGAGTGTGTGTAGCTTACTTGGTGTGCCATTTTGTGTACTGCGTGCGATAAGCGATGCTGCAGATATGGACGCCGGATTTAACTTCGATGAATTTTTGATTAGCTCGGCAAAAAATAGTGCGCATTTTGTCCTTGCAATGCTTGATAAATTATCAAAAGAGGTGTGATATGAATAGTGTGATTCTTATCAGACATGCCAAAACTATCGAAAGAGATGAGTGGGAAGAGAACGATTCTCTTCGTCCGCTAAATGATAAGGGGCGCAAGCAAGCACGTAAGCTGGCTAGATTCTTAGAGAATCGCTATTCATCCATTGATGCTATTTATTCATCGTCGGCTACAAGGGCGAGGGATACGGCACGTGCGATTATTAAGAGATTTAGAAAGTTAGAACTTGAAACATCTAGCAAAATTGATCCAGATAGTGGCGGAGCGAACTACGCCACACTAATCGAAGAAGCAGATAATAATGGCTTTAAAAATATTGTAATCGTTGGACATGAGATGGATTTGAGCGAGGCTATCTCTATGTTATGTAGCAATGGCGAGATACGCCTGCATCTAAGTAAAGCCTCCATGGTAGAGCTACGCCCAAATAAAGATGGCGTATGGCAGATAGAGGCGATTATTCCGCCACTATTTTTTTAGTCCGATGACCATCTCTTCTGCATTTTCACCACCATTT
Source organism: Wolinella sp. (assembly GCA_052170135.1). Classification (GTDB taxonomy): domain Bacteria; phylum Campylobacterota; class Campylobacteria; order Campylobacterales; family Helicobacteraceae; genus Wolinella. The sequence continues at coordinate 42,659 of JBQNBC010000003.1, read as the reverse complement.
TTGAAGAAGTCATTTGAGAGTCGGAGTTTTAAGTCAGATGGCACAGAGGCGTTGCTAAGGGCTACATCCTCGTCTACTATTCCATTTGTAACAAACTCAAACAGTGCCTGGTCAAAAGTCTGCGTTCCGTAGATGCTCCGACCTTCGGCTAGTGCCGCAGGAATCTCAGAATCGCGTCCCTCACGTATTAGAGATTCGATTCTTGGTGTTTTGTATAGCACTTCTACAGCTGCGATTCTTCCACCGGCTTTTGTCCTTATAAGTCGCTGTGCCACGATAGCCGAAATGGTGCTGGATAGAATCAGACGGATTCTGTGTTGTTCGTGTGGTGGAAAAACGGATACGATACGATTTAGAGTCTCTTTTGCATCCATAGTATGGAGCGTGGAGAATACAAGGTGCCCTGTCTCAGCGGCGTGTAATGCCATCTCGATTGTTTCAATATCTCTCATCTCCCCTACTAGTATGATATCTGGGTCTTCGCGTAGTGCCCCTTTTAGGGCGTTTTGAAAGCTATTTGTATCCTGCCCAACACTTCGTTGGTTTATTACGCACTTTATATCTTTGTGCATGAACTCTATTGGGTCTTCAATAGTTATTATATGCTTACTTTTTGATAGGTTTATTTCATGTATTATGCTCGCTAGTGTAGTTGATTTACCGCTACCTGTTGCGCCAGTTACTAAGACTATCCCCCTGTCCATGCCTATGATTTTTCTAAGTGTTTCTGGTAGACCCATTTCCTGTAATGTCTTTTGTGCGCTTGGGATTGCCCTAAATACCGCTGAAACACCATCCATTTGAAAAAATATATTGACACGGAATCGTAACTTCTCATCGTAGATATAAACTAAGTCCATCTCTTTTTTCTCGACAAACTCAGAGAATCTGGTACGTAAAAGCTCTTTTGCGAGGGTGATTCCGTCAGCCTTGCTAAAAAGCTGCTCGTTAAACATCGTTATCACGCCATTTACACGCGCTTTTATTGGCGCATTTGCCTTTATATGCAGGTCGCTACCACCCACATCTATCAGCCGTTTTAGCTCTTTCTTGACGCGCTCAATAGTCTCAAATGTCAACTCGTTAACATTGACTGAGTGTTTATCTGATACCATGTTACTCCCTGTTCGTGGTTATTTTGTTGCAAAAGTCGTTGCCATCGCATATAAAGTCATTAGCACTTAGCGTGAAAGTCGTACTTCTTTTGCCATCTGTTGCTGTGTATTGTGTGCCGTCCCCGCTCCACCTGCAAGTGCTTGTGCTTGGGATTCCTAATATATTTTTTACCTTGGTTGCTTCGAGTATACTGCTAGCGCCTAGTAGAAAGTCTTTTGAGCTTTTTAGGCTTACTTCAGATTTTATTACCGCTACATCACTGCGTAGTTTTACCACACACGCATCATCTCTTGAAGCCGCCATTTTTGGCACAGCGACTGCTGCTAATATTCCTAGCATTACAATGACAAAAACTAACTCTACCATAGTAAATCCATGCCTCATTACCACTCCTTTTTAGATTCTTGCGCGAGGAATCGACCCGCGAAACAGGCTGAATTTTGTCGGTATTATATAGGATTTATGAATCTTAAGAATCGTGTCCTATCTGTTAAACGTGAAAACTACCTAGTAAAGATTTTAGATTCTTCACCTTAAGCAAGAATCTAAAATATCCGCCTTGATTGCCTCAAGCTCTGACTTTGCGCTATCTAAATCACTAAAAGAGATTGTGTAATCACACGGCTCTAGTTTGTAGACTTTGTCGTAATACTCGACTAGTAAAAGCTCCGCGCATTTTGGCAAGTCACCTACCTCAAATGCCCTTGCAGCTGCCTCCCACGCCTCGCGTCTCATATATCTGGATATGCGCCCCATCGCTTCGTAAAAAAATCTCGGTGAAATACCAGCATAAACCTTGCAAATACGATCAATTCGTGATTGCAATGGAGAATCTACAAAGACTTTTGGTGCATTTTTATAGCGCTCATAAAGCGGGCTTGGAATTGTTAGATTTCCGAGTTTTTTACTCTCGGCTTCGACTGCAATTAGTGGCTCATCTTTTAGCGCGCAGAGTCGCTCGTATAGGAGATTTTGAAACATTTTCGCGCTTGGTTGCCCACCTCTGATATCGCCAAAGCTAGATCCCATGTGTGATGTTAGCCCTTCGATGTCAAGACTCCATGTGATAGCTTCGATTATTTCGCTTTTGCCACTACCAGTAGGTGCCACAAGTGTAAGGAATTGTTCAGTTCGCTCCTCTTGGAGTGCGTTAGCGACGTATGCGCGATAGCACTTATAGCCACCATTTAGACGATTTACACGATAGCCAATTGAGCTTAGGATTATAGAAAGAGACTGACTTCTTTGTCCACCACGTGCGCAGTAGATTCCTATCTTTTGCGATGGATGAAGTGTTGATTTTAGCTCAAGCAGATATTTTGAGACGTTTGCGCAAATTAGCGATGCACCTAGGATTCTAGCTTCAAATGGAGAGCTACGATAAAGTGTGCCAACCTCTTTATGTTCATTGTCGCTTAATACAGGGATATTTATCGCGCCTGGAATGTGCGATTCTTTATATTCGCATGGTGAACGCGCGTCGATGATTAGTGAAAGCGCACTACGATTTTTAAGAAAATCCTCAAGTGAAATATCCATCAAGAATCTAGCCTAAAACTAATCTCTCGCCCTGCATCAAGCGGGACAAACCCACTATATTCATCAGCGATTTTATAGCTGTCTCGTATGAGCTTTATCTCTTTGTTTAAGCGTGGAATTGCGTAGATTTTGTGTGCATTATCTGATACAAAGCCCTGAAGGTTTGAAAGGCTGTTGTGGCGATAAAATAGCTCAGCTAGATACGGGAGTAACACGGGTGCGCTAAAGATCCCAGCTGCGCCCTTTGCGCTCTCCTTGCTCGTGCGTGGATGTGGTGCAGAATCGCTACCAAAGCAGATTTTTTCATGGGCGCTAAGCGCAGCTTTTAGGAGTGCGTCGCGATCCTTTGGTAGTTTTACTATTGGTTTGCAAAACAGATGTGGATTTAGCGCACCGCCTAGCAAGTCATCAAGCGTGAAAAGTAGATGATGGAGCGTTAGCGTGCCAAAGATATTTTCGTATTTTTCTATAAGCTCAAGCGAACGAGAATCGCTCATGTGCTCTATGATGATTTTTAGCCGTGGGAAGGTTCGTGCAATATGCTCATAAATCGCCAAAAACTCAGCCTCTCTCTCAAGCACAAATCCACCGCTCTCACCGTGTGTTGATAGGATTAGTCCAAGCTCCTCCATGATGCCCATCACCTCTAGCGTGCGTGGCGTAAGGATTTCAGCTACACCAGCTTCACTACCAGTAGTCGCACCTTTTGGGTAGAGCTTCACTATTTTGATACCCGATTCTTTAGCTTTTATGAGCTCTGTACGCGTTAGATTCTCATGAAAAAATAGCGTCATAAACGGTATAAATTTTTCATCACCACCTTTGCCTTTGCACGCCCTTATGACAGCACTTTTATAAGAATCGACAAGCTCAGTTGAGCGTAGCGGCTCTTTTAGATTTGGCATCACTACTGCACCGCTAAACTGCCTTGCTGTATAAGGTGCAACAAGCCTGAGTGTCTCGCCCTCACGCAGATGCAGGTGCATATCTAGTGGATCTTTTAGCGTGATTGTCTCCATGGCTAGTTTCCTTTTATTTCTTGCATTGCTTTGGCTATTATCATCTCGAGTGCGCTTTGGTATAGCTCTAATTTTTCCTTACTTTTTGCCTCAAAACGCGTGATTAGCACTGGTGTTGTATTGCTAGCTCTGACTAGCCCCCAGCCCTCTTCAAATACTACACGCACGCCATCTACATTTATGATTTTCTCAATTCTTGGTAGCGATTCTCTGTGTGTTTGCAAAAGTTCCTTGATTTTATCAATCAGTAAAAACTTCTGCTCTTCGCTACTTTTTATCTTTAGCTCATCAGTCGAGTACAGCAGGGGCAAGCTCGCCTTCTCTTTGTCTAGATCCACGCCAGAAACCAAAAGCTCCATCACACGCAATGCCGCATAAATAGCATCGTCATAGCCAAAATAGCGGTCGTTGAAAAACATATGCCCGCTCACTTCAGCTGCTAGCGATGCTCCAAGCTCCTTTAGCTTTACTTTCAGATTGCTATGACCTGTTTTATACATAATGGCTTGCCCGATTTTATCAATCTCATCGTACATGTTCATTGAGCATTTGACCTCGCCAATTACGACTGGATTCTTCATGCGTTTAGCAAAGACAACGGCTAGCTCATCGCCTTTGAAAATCTGCTCTTTTGTCAATACGGCAATCCTATCTGCATCACCATCAAAGGCAAATCCAACGCCACCACGTTCTTTTAAAAGGGCTTGTAAGTCGCGTAGATTTTCTATTTCTGAAGGATCTGGATGGTGGTTTGGGAATCGTCCATCTGGATTGCCATAAAGAATTTTGCACTGAAGTCCAAGATTGGATAGAATCGGCTCTAGCGCAACACCAGCTACGCCATTTCCACAGTCAAATGAGAGAGGAGCTTTAAGCTGTGAAAGCCCTTGGAACTCTTTGCACATATAGGCGACATATTGCTCTAGTGCGTCTGCTTTTGTGATATGTGGCTCATCATCAAATGCTATGCAAGAATCCAGTAGCTTTTGCACCTCGATTCCGAGCTCTTTTATAGCCTCTCCAAAAAAAGGTTCTTTAAAAAGCGTGATTTTAAAACCGTTATACTCAGGAGGGTTGTGTGAGCCGGTAATCATCACGGAGCCATCGATGTTAATTCCATTGAGCTCGACATAATTTGCAAAATATGCCACGGGGGTAGGCACAAGCCCAAGATCAAGAATTTTAATCCCAGCTCCAGCTATCCCGCGTGCTAGCCACTCAAAAAGCTCACGAGAATGCGTACGTGCATCATGCCCAATCGCTATATTTTTGCCATCTCTCTCTTTTATTCTTAATCCCAAAAGATAGCCGATTGCTGCGACTCTATCGCTATTTAACTCTTTTTTATAAATACCACGAATGTCATACTCGCGAAATATAGTCTGCATATTTTCCTCACTATTTAGCTATCAAAATGTGGTTTAGAAAATCTAAAAGTTACAAAAATCTAAGCCACGTCAAGAATCAATCATGCAAAAGATAGGTAATTTTGATTAGATTTTCTACTTTATGACTTCTCTTAGAGCCGCTTCTACTTCACGTGGGTTTGATTTTGAGATAAAGCCATCAGCATTTAGCTTGAGTGCCATACTGCGGTTTGATTCCCCGCTCATAGATGAGTTTACTATTATAGGAATATTGCGTGTTAGCGCATTCGCTTTCATCTGTTTGATTACCTCAAAGCCGGAAACTTCCGGCATCTCAAGGTCTGTTATCACCGCACCAATCTCATCTATAATATCTGGTGTTTCAAAGAGGTAGTCAAGTAGTAGCTTGCCATTGGCAAAGTCGTGATGAGTCACGCCAAGTTGATCGAGAATCTTTTGCATCATCTTCATTGAGCTTAAAGAGTCTTCTGCCAACAGAACAAGCTTGTCTGTTTTGAGTGTTTTTACAGTTTTTAGCTCATCTTCTTTTAGATTCTCAAGATGTGGGAACACATCTACAAGCATACGTTCGATATCGACAATCTGCACTAGCTGCCCATCTTCGTAGTGTACTGTTGCCGTTACTTTTCCGTGAGCGATTCCTTGTTCGCTTGCTTGAGTTACAGCATCCCACTTGCGACTGATGATTTTTTTTACGTCATAGATTCTTACACCTACGACAAAGTCTGAAAAATCGCACACCGCGACTACCATTCGCTCACCCGGCACGGAGTGCTCTGATAGATTGCTCCAGAGCGTTTCGCTTGAAGAGAATATCCACCTGCGTAAGTCAAGCAGAGGAATCGTCTCTCCGCGCACACTCATAAAACCTATCATAACGCCATCATTGGAACCTTCTGTTTGGGAGATTTGCTCATTATAGATGATTATTTCTCGCACTTTAAAGACGTTTGTAGCATAGATTGGACCATCTGGTTCAAGTTCGAAGCAGAAGAATTGCACTTCATTATTTAAGTACAAAGAAGTGGTCTGGTCGATGTTTGTCATAGCATAATCCTCGAGTGTCTAAATTGCGCAAATTATACCTAAAAGCTATAATCACCGCCTTTAATCCACTTTTTAGAGATTCTTAAAATGACACATGAGAAATATATAGAAGCACTTGCTAAGTTGAATGTATGGGCGCATGCTTACTACGTCCTTGATACGCCGCTTGCCACAGATGATGAGTATGATACACTCTATCATGAGGTGCTTGCGTTTGAAAAGGAGAATCCAAGTCTTTTAAGCGATGAATCCCCAACGCAACGTGTTGGCGGTGCTGTGCTGGATTCTTTTAAAAAGGGTGCACATATTGAGCGAATGTGGAGCTTGGAGGATGTTTTTAACAAAGATGAGCTTTCCGCTTGGGCAGAGAGAATCTACAAAAGCTTCCCGGATGCTACTTTTATTTGTGATCCTAAATTTGATGGCGCAAGCCTGAATCTACTTTATAAAGATGGCAAGCTAAAGCAAGCACTAACGCGTGGTGATGGCTTTATTGGCGAAGATGTAACGCAAAATGCAAAGACCATTCGTTCGATTCCGCTTGCGATTCCTTTTAAAGAATCGATAGAAATACGCGGTGAAGTGGTGATTTTTAAAGATGATTTTGAAAAGATAAATAGCGAGCGACTAAAGCAGAATCTTCAGCCATTTGCAAACCCTAGAAACGCTGCTGCTGGAAGTTTGCGCCAGCTAGACTCTGCGATAACAGCAAAGCGTAAATTGCACTTTATCCCATGGGGAATAGGAGAGAATCCGCTAAAAATTGATAGTTTTTTTGATGCGATGAGCGAGATTTGCGAGTATGGCTTTAAAGCGCATGGGCTGCGTCAAAAATGCATTAGCATAGAACAGATAGAGCACGCGTATGAAAGGCTAGTGCACAAGCGCGATTCTCATCATATTATGCTTGATGGCATGGTTGTGCGCGTTGATAATCTTGGCTACTGCAAGGAGCTTGGTTACACTATTAAAGCCCCTCGGTTTGCCTGCGCGTATAAGTTCCCAGCAATCGAGAAGCGAGCGCGATTAATAAGTATCAGTCTCCAAGTTGGGCGAAGCGGTGTGATAACGCCTGTGGCAAATCTCGAGCCAGTTGAGATCGATGGGGCGGTTGTTTCGCGAGCAACGCTACATAATTTTGATGAGATTGCGCGACTTGATATTCGCGAGGGGGATTTTGTCAGCATTATTAGAAGTGGTGATGTGATTCCTAAGATTATCCGTGCGTTCAAAGAATCGCGCGATGGGAGCGAAAGAGAGATAATGCGTCCGAATGTATGCCCTGAGTGTGGTGGAGAGCTTTTGGTGGAGGAGGTGCTAATTAAGTGTCAAAATCTAAGTTGTCCTGCGAGAATCAAAAATTCACTCATTCACTTTGCTAGCAAAAAATGCCTAAATATCGAAGGGCTTGGCGAACGTATTGTTGAGCAGCTTTTTTTGGCGGGACTTATTAAGGAGTTTGAGAATATTTTCGCGCTTAACATGGATTCTTTGCTTATGTTAGAGGGCTTTAAGGAGAAAAAGGCGCAGAATCTACTTGATTCCATCGAAACTGTTAAGGGTTGTGAGCTGTGGAGATTTATTAACGCGCTAGGAATCGAGCATATCGGCGAGGGGGCAGCAAAGAGACTCTCTAGCGAATTTGGACTTAGATTTTTTGAGGCGAGCGAGATTGAGATTGTGCAACGTGATGGATTTGGCGAGGAGATGGCTAGATCGCTTGTGGAGTTTGGGCGCGTTAATGGCGCAAGAATCAAGCGACTTTTGGAGATTATTAAGCCAAAAATCCCAGCAAAGATAGAAGCGGCTAGTGATTCTCCTATTTTTGGTAAGAGTTTTGTCATCACAGGCACACTTTCTAGATCACGCGATGAGGTTGCTGCACGGTTAGAATCGCTTGGCGCAAAAGTCGTTTCAAGTGTGTCAAAAAAGACAGATTTTGTGCTTTATGGTGATGCTGCTGGTAGCAAGCTAGATAAAGCACAAAGCCTAGGAATCTCATGTATCACAGAGGCGGAGTTGTCCATGATTGTGCCGTTGTGGGGCTAGTGTTTGTGCTTTGGATATGGGCGGTATAAATCTTGTCTTTGGGCGATGTGTCTTTGTGTGCGTATAACTAGAGTGACCTTGTTATGCACAAAAAGTAAGCATAGGACTAGCCTAATCCACCACCATATAGCTTAGATAGGCACTTTGAGTTTAGAATCTCAGTCTATTAAAAATCTAAACAGAAGAATCTAAAGCTATACCACATAGCTAATGTATAGCTTTAGAAAAGAGTTTATCTAGTCAAAAGATGCGAAGGCAATCATTAAAAACAATCTATAGCTTTCTGCACGCGAGTCTTGCATGCAGAAAGTGTTAAACTCATATCTACACCTACGCGCGGAAGCTATTTAGCGAGCCGCCATTTAGCACACCATTTAGCCCAGCGATATTTATGCTTGTGCGCTTCTCTATTTGCATCGATTCTTCATCTTGATAGTAGAGGTCTTTGACGCGCACCACACGCCCGCTATCGTATTTAAGCATGAAAGTGCCATCCTCATTTTGCTTTATCGCTTGCACCACGTCAAGGTCGCCAAACTTATTCTCAAACGTATCCCGCGCCACCATCTCGCGCGCAGCCTCTAGATTCTCTTTAGAAAACTCCATGCCAGTGATGCTTTTAAACGCCTCTTTTGGCGGGAAATTCGTATCTCCAAAGTCCGCAATTAGCGCGAGACTTTCGCTATCTAGTCCAGCCACTTTCATTTCGTTGTAGAGCTTTGTATTTTCAGCATGACGCTTTGTCTCGTTCTCCTTATATGTCGCGTCCCACGCCTCAAACTCCTCTTTTAGCTTATCTTTGTGGCTTTTTCTATTTGGGTCGTTTATCCAGCTTTGGTAGAAGTTCTCCTGCTCGTTGCCATCTATTTCGTGCGTGGCTATCCTGCCATTATGAAGCTTGTAAGTGCGCCCTTCAAATAGTGGGTCGTCGAAGCGTTTTTCGGTGTTGAAGGCTTGGATATACTCCTTGCCGCTCGCATCGATTTTTTTGTAGCCGAGGTTGAATATCTCAGACGTGATTCCCAGTCGCTCCCTGCCGCGTATCTCGAGCCAGTCGCCAGCTTTTATGCCATTTTCGTGCAATAGTCTCTCGATTTTGCCATCATCTGCTTTTTTGAATGTCACCTCATTGCTTAGCTTTAGGTATGGATTTAGTCCTTTGACCGCGCGACGTGAGTCGTAAGCCCCCTTGGGATACTCAAATACACCCGGCTTTCTTTCATCCTCCCAGCGTGTAGTCTCCTCGAAGAATCCTTCGTGATGGTGTATCTTCTGGTAGTTTTTACCGTTTTTACCGTCGGTTTCGGCTTTGCCAGTTTTCTTTGCGTCTTTGATTAGATTCCTCTGTCGCTCTATTTCGTTTCGCGCATCATCTAGCCTATTTGGGTCGAAGAAGTCCTCAAGGTTGACGGAATTCACGACGGTAGAAAGATTAGCAACGTGCGTCTCTTTGGAAGAATCGCTAAATTCGACTTTCAATTTTGAAAAGAGCTTGTCTTTAGTATCTAGCACGCCATCATTATTGCTATCTAGTGCTGATAGGTCTTCGATTCTTATCTTTTCAGATTCTCGGATTTTGCCATCGTTGTTTAGGTCGAGGTAGATTTTCGCATCTTTTAGGTGCCCGAAGCTAAAAGAATCGCCAGTTTTTAGGAAATTCCTTAGGCTACCGCCGCTTTTTAGGCTATTTAGGTGTTTGTCGTAAGCTTGGAAGAATTTCGCAAATTTCACCTCTTTTTCATCAAGCTCTATGCTATCTGGAAATTCTATTCCCTGAGCTATTTTGGCTTCCCTTATCTCATTTTCTTTATCTATCTCTTTTTGATGTTCAGCGAGACGTCTTTTGTAGTCTTCGATGTCTATCGTGATAGGTTTTGCACCTGTAAGAACATTTGTATTCATGCTAGTCCTCCTTACTTTGTAAAGTCTGGGTATGGTGTTTCACGTAAATCGATAGCAATTATGGTGCCATCATCACTTGTATATACAACAACCATGTTAGGTTTAATCGGTGACGTATTGTTTAGAAATGCATTATTTATATCGTTTAGTAGGCGTGTGTCAAGGTTGTAATACAAGCCTTGTCTAACTTCCGCACTACTAAAGTTTTTTATATTGTAGCCTGCAAGCATGGGCTCGCCAGGGTGCCAAAAGAAGTGCGCTGAGCGTGTGGCGCAAGTATGGAAAAATAGTTTTTACTATCAATACCATTAAACCCGATGATACTTCCTGAGGTTATGCTTTCCTCGCCGTCAATGGTTTTCCAGCTGACTTGATAATTTGTGCCAAATTGATAGCCTTGGTCGTTATTGACCGCGCTGATTGCATCTGTTTGTGGATTAAACACGAACTGGCTAGCTGGGCGGATTGATGGCGCTGGCTGTGGCGCGCTTCTTGTGCTTGACATGGTGCGCCTCTGCTGGTGCTGTGAGGGCTTAATATAGATATGTTTTGGCGGATTTACCGTCGTGACTAATGGCTTTGATAGTGGGATTTTCCCCAAAGTGCCGTAACTTGCCCCATAGGCAAAGGAGAGAGAAAATGCTAACAAGCTTACGCCGACTAATTTTTTCATAATAACTTCCTGTTGTCTTTTAAATACGCAGGATTATGATCGGCAAAAGTCAAAAATAATTTAACTTTATTCATAAAAATTTTCTAAAAGTGGGTAGAAGTGGCTTTTGTCAGGCTTTGAAGAGAATTGCGCCTTTGGCGTAGAATCCTAAAAATCAGCTAGATTCTCGCCTCAATAAGTGGCGCAAGAAGAGGCGGAATCTCGCGAGAATCTACCGTGTGTTTCTCACATTCGTGCCTTTTTGCTAATGCTAAGAATCATGCCTATCATGACGCAGTTTGCTACGAGCGAGCTACCACCATAGCTGAAAAATGGCACAGCGATTCCTTTGATTGGCGTTAGCCCTGAAATACCGTAAGCATTAATCATAAACGAAAACGCAAGTAGCAGTCCGCAGCCTATGCAAAATAGATAAAAGACGTTGTTGTCGCTACGATTTGCGATCCGAAAAATCCTATATACGATAGCGCAAAATAGCAACGTGCATAAAAACAGCCCACCAAAGCCAAGCTCCTCGGCGATGCCTGCTAACACGATATCAGTATGCACCTCGCTTAAGAATCCAAGCTTAATCAAGCCATTGCCAAGACCTTCGCCGAAGAATCCACCGTTTTGAATTGAATTTAGCGAGTGGTGTATCTGGTATGGTTCAGGGAGGTTTTCCACACGTAATGAGCTTGCTAGCTGCTCAGGAAATATAGACAGGATGAAATTTTGCGCATTTGCCCACCAGAGTTTAATGCGGAGAATCCTATGGTCACTGCTTATGATGGCAACAGTCGCCACGACAAACGCACCAAGCACAATCAGCCAAAATAGACGCACGCTACTACCGGCAAACACCATCATGATAGCAAGCGTAATTCCTAGTAAAAATATCTGTCCTAGGTCGTTTTGTAGCACGGCAATAAGGAAGACTACCAACATAAATAGCGCAGCGTATGGGGCGCAAAGCTTTATCTCTTCTTTTAGTGGAAGTTTAGTGAAATGGGAGAATTTACGTGAAAAGCTCCATGCCAAAAAGACTACAAAGCCGATTTTGAAAAACTCTACTGGCGAGAGTGAAAAGAGTGGTAGCCTTATCCATCGCTTCGCTCCGCCAGCACTTGTCGCCATACTCTCTGGTAAGTAGTGCATGGCAAACATCAATATCATAAAGATTAAAAATAGAGAGAAACCAAACTTTACGACAAGCCTGTCTGGATCGCTCTTTGATATTAGCCACATGATCGTGATGCCTATCATGCCAGCGATTAATTGACGAATGAAAAAGTGAAACTCGCTATACCCGTAAAATAGCGTCGCATACGCTGATAGCGAGTATGAAAATATGATACCAATGGTGATGGCTAGCGTGGTGAAAAAAAATAGTGGTCTGTCTGCCATTAGGATTCCGCGTCTTTGAAATTTGTGCTGATTTTACCACGCAAATCGTGCGAAATTTGGCATTTTCGCTACTTTTTGATTTTTATGTTTTGGTGGAGTGCCGGATTCTTTGGCTTAGAGCGTGATATGGGAGCTGTTTAATATTTTTGTGGTGTCATTGATTCTTTATGGTGAGGAATCAATGGCACACAGCATATAATAAACACCTAGATAGTGCCACTTTGTTAGTAAAGCATAATAAGAATCGTCACAAAAGTAAGAGGTTACCCCTTTTTGAGTGCGATTTTTTCTTTTAGATTTTTTCCTGCCCTAAATTTTACTGAGCGCATTGCTGGCACATTCACTACTCGATCTGTCCCTGGTATACGTGTTTCACGCGCTTCGCGCTCTATCGTGCTAAAGCTACCAAAGCCGATAAAACTTATCTCTTCTCCACGAGAGAGAATCTCACTAATCTCATCTAGTATAGTCTCAAGTACCACCTCGCAATCGCGCTTAGAAACCCCAGCTTGCTTTGCTACACTTTCGATAAAGTTGGATTTGTTCATGGCATCCCTTGTCTTGAATTGCAGTGATTTTAGCAGAGTTTTGCAGTTGGTGTTAAATTAGCACTAAGCCAAAAGCTAGCCTTTGATAAAATCGCTAAAAAGCCCAAGGAGCAAATGTGGAAAAGATTATTCGATTCTCTGTTTCGCTGCCTGAGAATCTACTAACGGAGCTAGATTCTCGCGTTGTGAATGGTAGCTACTCATCGCGTTCGGAGCTTGTGCGTGATCTAATTAGAGAAAAGATAGTCGATGATACGTGGGAGGCTGGAGAAGGCGAGGTGGTCGGTGTGCTCACTATTGTCTATGATCATCATCAGCGCGAGCTAGCCCAAAGGATGATACAGATCCAGCACGATAGTTTGGCAAAGATTCTTTGCACTACGCACGTGCACATCGATCATCACAACTGCATAGAAACTATTCTTTTTCGTGGTCTTGCGCATGATATTGAAGTGTTGGCTGGAGAGATTGGCGGGCTTAGGGGTGTGCAGTTTGCAAAGCTTACAAAAGCGACTAGTTTTTAGCATAAAGCCATGGAGAATCCAAGTATAAACCAGGAAGAATACGGTGTATGCGAGAAATGCGCTGATATTGCTGTTTTTGGTGGCTCTTTTGACCCGCCGCATGTTGGGCATTTGGAGATTATTAGGCTTGCACTAGATGAGTTGCCTATTTCGCATCTTTTTGTAGTACCAGCGTTTTTAAATCCGTTCAAAAGCGACTCGCTTTTTCCACCACGCTTGAGACTTGAATTTATGCAAGAATTAACGCGAAATATTAACAATGTCGAGGTTTTGGATTTCGAGGTGGCAAGTGGGAAGCCAACTCCGACTATTGAGACGATTCTTTATATTAAGCGCATACGCAATGTTGGTAGAATCTATCTATTGCTTGGTGATGATCAGATTTCTGGTTTGCGCAAATGGCACTCATTTAGTGAGCTTAGCAAGTTGGTTTCGTTCGTTATAATTACACGTCAAAAGGCGGAGATTCCGCATGGCTTTCTCACTCTGAGCTTGCAAAGTCCACATAGCTCTACGAGAATCAGGCTGGGACTTGATGACGATGGGATACCTATGGAGATTCGCGCTTGGGTGCTAGAGATGATGAAAATATACAAGGAGAAAAGTTTGAGGGTTGATGTAGCTAGGGAGATTGTGAATATTTTAGATATTAAAAAAGCCGAGAATATTGAGCTTTTTGATGTCAGCGATAGTGATTATTTGGTTGATTATGTCGTGATTGCCACTGCTTTGGCAGACAAGCACGCCTCCGCACTACTTGATACGCTAAAAAGTGAGCTAAAGCCAAAGGGCGAGACGTTTTATGCGGTTGAAGAGAGTGATAATTGGATTGTCGCGGATTTGGGCGATATTATGGTGCATCTTTTTACTGAGAATCACCGTAAAAAGTTCAATCTTGAGGAGTTTTTAACTTCGCTTAAAAAACAAAAATAGATTCTTGAATCAAACACGAGGAGATAGAGATGATATTAGATAGAGAAAAACTTTTGGCATACGATGATGATGAGCTAGACGAGCGTGATGACGAAAATAGCGACTATGATGATGACGATGATGATATGGATTATGGCGGGAATCGCAACTACGATGATGATGATTACGATGATCCAAGTAGTGAATATGAGGATAACGACTATTAGGAGGCTTGCATGAAGGTTGCGCTAATTCAGCAGGAATTTAAAGGGAATCGAGAATTAACAATCGCCCATAGTTGCGATCTAGTAAGGGGTGCGGCGACAAATGGTGCGGAGCTGGTTGTTATGCAGGAGTTGCATACTAGCGAGTATTTTTGTCAGAGTGAAGATACTCGATTCTTTGATTATGGCACTTGCTATGATGATGATGTGAGGATTTTTGGTGATCTTGCTCGTGAACTTGGCGTGGTGCTTGTTGGATCGTTTTTTGAGAAGCGTAGCGCAGGACTTTATCACAATACCGCTGTCGTTTTTGAAAGAGATGGCACAATAGCTGGGCGTTACCGAAAAATGCATATTCCAGACGACCCGGGATTTTATGAAAAGTTCTACTTCACGCCTGGTGATTTGGGCTTTGAACCCATTCATACTTCGCTTGGCAAGCTAGGCGTGCTTGTCTGCTGGGATCAATGGTACCCCGAGGCTGCACGACTAATGGCGTTGCGCGGGGCTGAGATTCTTATATATCCAACCGCGATTGGATGGTTTGATTCTGATTCTAGTGAGGAAAAAGAGCGACAAAAAGATGCCTGGATGGCGGTGCAACGCGGACATGCTGTGGCAAATGGCCTACCGGTAGTCGCGGTAAATCGTGTAGGCTTTGAGGCGGATTCTTCAGGCGTAATGGAGGGGATCCGCTTTTGGGGTCATAGCTTTGTTTATGGTGCGCAGGGCGAGGAGCTAGCACTTGCCGGTGTGGGCGAGGAGGTGATTGTTGTTGATATCGATATGGCTCGATCTGAAGCGGTGCGGAGAATCTGGCCATTTTTGCGAGACAGAAGGATTGAATGCTACGGCGGTTTGACACGGCGATTTTTAGATTAGATTCTAGATCGCGCTCTGTGCTTGGGATAGCTATCCCAGCGGGGTTAAACTCACTTCTTGATATTTTGGCGACTGCGGTTGATTTGCTCATGGTCGGATTCCTTTCTATTGAGGCGACCGTGGCGGTTGGCGTGGGGCTAAACTACTTCATGCTTATCTACGTTTTTAGCACTGTATTTTTTGTCGGGACGAATGCCCTTGTATCACGCGCTTTTGGGGCACGTGATGAGGTGGGCGCAAACGATTCTTTTAGTACGATTCTTGTTACCGCACTTGTGGCATGTGTGCCGATTTTTATTCTTGCACGTTTTACTTATGAGGTTTTTTTTGATCTTATTGGCACTTCAGCAGAAGCAAAGGCGCTAGGAATCCAATATGTGGGAATCCTGACCTTTATTGTGCCATTTTTCTTTGCGCGTGTTGTGATGGTAGCGGCACTCTCGGCGTGCGGTGATACAAAAACACCATTTTTAATCAAGCTATTTTCTGCATTTTTAAACGTCGTGCTGAATTACATTTTTATATTTGGTGCTTTTGGATTTCCTGTGCTTGGTGTGGCTGGAGCGGCATTATCTACGCTGCTTGTCGCGATAGTCGAGGTAGGGATTTTGGGGTTTTTGCTATTTACTTCACGGCGTGCTGTGGCATGGAGTGGTAGGATTCTCCCTGGATATGCTAAGCGTGCACTAAAAGTCGGTCTCCCATCAGGAATCGAACGTTGCCTTACTATCGTTTCACTTCTTGTTGTGATGAAGCTGGTTGCTACCTATGGCATGCCTGAGTTAGCTGGCTATCAGATAGGCACGAGAATCGAGGGCTTTGTATTTATGCCGGGTTTTGGTTTTGCCGTGGCAGCGATGACGCTAATGGGGCAAAATATTGGTGCTGGGAAGTTAGATGAGGCTGAAAAACATGTGCATGCTACTTTGTGGCTTGGTGGCGCATTTATGGGGAGCTTGGGGCTTTTTATGATTTTCATGCCACATTTTTTTAGTAGCTTTTTTAGCAGTGATGATCAGACGATAGTGGCCAGTGCGCTCTATATTTTTGTATTTGGATTCTCTCAGATTCCACTTTCTATGGTTTTTATTTTTGATGGTGCGTTACGTGGAGCGGGTGCGACAAAGGCGACGCTAGCAGTGAATACGCTCTCTATTTGGGGACTTCGGATAGTTCCTGCGTGGTTTCTCGCTAGCCATGGCTATCCGCTGTGGCTGATTTATGTGTTAATTAGCGCGGAGACATTTGTGCGTGCGTGGATGTTTTGGCTACTTTTTAAGCGTGGAATCTGGCGTAGTGTCGTAGTGTGAGGTGGACAAGAATCTAGCTGAGGCTAGATTCTTGGAAATGGCTACTTTTGTCCGCAGTCAAATATTTGTGCTCTTATCGTGTAGGAGGCTGGCGACGTGTGTTCGGATTCGCAAGGTGTGAGATTCCCGTTGGATAAGTTGCATAGCGCGTATTCATTTACGATTCTTAGCATGATTCGCCTATCTGGCTTAACTGCATGAATAGCGTTATTTTTTAAGTCATTCATCGCGCCTAGCCTCAGGCTTTGGAGTGTGGGCTGTTCTCTATCTCTCAGTCTTGCTTGGTTGCCATCGATTTCACCTAGGACGGTGCAGTTATATGGCGTGCTATTTGCTATCGTGATACCACGTGCCATCGGGTCTAACGATGTAGGGATAAATGGTGGTCTGGATACGCAACCAGTAAAAAATAGGGCGATTAGTGCGGGTGCGACTACTTTGGTAAGCATGTTATATCCTTAAATTATAATTAAGTCGATTTTACAAAAAATGAAGCTGAAAAATTCGGCTACAGTTTTGATTTCTTTGGAGGTGGTGTTTGGTTAGAGCTTTTTTTGTCTTGATTCTTGGTGCTTTGATACTCTCTGCAGGCGAGTTTGCACAGCGATGTATTGAGGAATCCTACCCTGAAGTGGTCTTGAAAATCGCGGAGAATCGTATCTATTTTCGTGATGGCTCTAGTTTGGAGTTTGATGATGGTCATAAAAAGAGCTATGCAGAGGCGTTTGTACATGCTGATTTGGAGGATTCCTTTTGGGTTGCTTATCCGCTTAAATTTGGTGATGTCGCGCCAAGAGGCAAGGATACAAGTCGTCTGCGCGATATGCGATTCTTTAAAAAAGTGTATGGCGATAGTGAAGCATTGGTGCGGAAAAATATCGTAAGAATTCCATGGTTAGCAGCTGTGCAGAGTGGAGTTTTTGTCGAGGTGCATGCATTAGTAGCTGAGAAAATAGCGCGAATCTCTAAAAGAATCGAGCTCTTATCGCCAGAAATATACAAGGTAGCGATGCAAAGTGCTGGTGGCTTTAATTGGAGAAACATCGCTGGAAGCGAGGTTTTAAGCGTGCATAGTTTTGGGATTGCACTTGATTTGGATGTTCGATATAGCCACTACTGGCTTTGGGATATGCGCAAGGGTAGGGAGACGTATAGCAATGCGATTCCGCGTGAAATTGTCGAGATTTTTGAGACCGAAGGTTTTATTTGGGGTGGGAAATGGGGGCATTATGACACGATGCACTTTGAGTATCGACCGGAGATTCTTTGCTATGCAAAGATGCTTGATGATGCTCGATAGTGTGGGTGGATTCTTGTAGAAAGTGTAGTATTTGAGTTGAAAAGTATAAAAATATCTATCCATTTTTGTTTATAAAACTTTAGTCAATATCACTAAACTAATGAGAAAAAATTACTAAATATATTGACAAAACAGTTATATAGCGTGTAGAATTCTGGCACTTCACATAATTAATTGCTAAAAAGGAGTTTCGAAGATGAATTTCAAACCACTAGGTCAAAGAGTCCTAATCGAGCGAGTCGAAGAGGATACAAAAACAGCCTCTGGAATTATCATCCCAGATAATGCAAAGGAGAAACCACTAGCTGGTGTAGTAAGGGCGTTAAGCGATGAGGTAGCAAAAGATGGTGCAATCAAGCTAAATGATCAAGTTGTCTTTGCAAAATACTCTGGCACAGAGGTAAAAATCGAGGGAAAAGAGTATCTAATCATCAAGACTGAAGAATTACTTGGAATTATGGGCTAAGGCTCAAATATCTATATTAAAACTTAAAGGAGAATAACATGGCAACTAAAGAGATTAACTTTTCTGATAGCGCACGAAATAAGCTATATGAGGGCGTCCGCCAGCTAGCTGATGCAGTAAAAGTAACAATGGGACCACGCGGACGAAATGTCTTGATTCAAAAAAGTTTTGGGGCGCCTTCAATCACAAAAGATGGCGTGTCTGTAGCAAAAGAGATTGAGCTAGCTGATGCTATTAGTAACATGGGTGCTCAGTTGGTCAAAGAAGTTGCTAGTAAAACAGCAGATGCAGCAGGTGATGGCACTACTACAGCGACAGTTTTAGCGCACGGAATCTTTAAAGAGGGCTTGCGAAACATCACAGCGGGCGCGAATCCTATCGAAGTAAAACGCGGTATGGATAAAGCGACTGCAGCTATCATTGAAGAGCTTAAAAAATTCTCTAGAAAAGTCAACGATAAGAAAGAGATCGCGCAGGTAGCGACGATTTCGGCTAACTCCGATGAAAACATCGGAAGTCTTATTGCTGAAGCAATGGAAAAAGTAGGTAAAGATGGCGTCATAACTGTCGAAGAAGCCAAGGGAATCAATGATGAACTAAATGTGGTTGAGGGAATGCAGTTTGATCGAGGGTATCTATCACCATATTTTGTAACAAACAGCGACAAGATGGAAGCGGTGCTAGAATCACCGTTTATCCTGCTCACTGATAAGAAAATTACATCAATGAAAGATATTCTCCCGCTTCTAGAAGGGACTATGAAAAGTGGGAAGCCTCTATTGATTGTAGCTGAAGACATTGAGGGTGAGGCTTTAACTACGCTTGTGGTAAATAAACTGCGAGGTGTGCTAAATGTCGCTGCGGTAAAAGCTCCAGGCTTTGGTGATAGACGAAAAGAGATGCTAAAAGACATTGCGACGCTAACTGGTGGTACAGTAATTAGCGAAGAAGTAGGCAAGACGCTAGAGAGTGCTACTATCGCTGATTTGGGTCAAGCTGCAAGAATTGTGCTCGACAAAGACAACACAACAATCGTAGATGGCAAAGGTTCAAAAGATGAAGTAGCTGCACGAGTGGCACAAATCCGTACACAAATCGAAGCAACAACGTCTGATTATGACAGAGAAAAACTCCAGGAGCGATTAGCAAAACTAAGTGGTGGCGTGGCAGTAATTAAAGTCGGTGCGGCTAGCGAAGTGGAGATGAAAGAGAAGAAAGATCGTGTGGATGATGCACTTTCAGCGACAAAAGCTGCAGTTGAAGAGGGAATCGTAATTGGTGGCGGTGCGGCACTGATTCGTGCTGCTGCTAAGGTAAATTTAGCTCTAAGTGGCGATGAGAAAATCGGTTATGAAATCATTAAACGTTCAATTACGACTCCGCTAAAACAAATCGCGACAAATGCAGGCTTTGACGCTGGTGTAGTGGTGAATAACGTGGAACAGAATAAGAATGAAAACTTCGGCTTTAATGCAGCAAATGGCGAATATGTAGATATGTTTGCCGAGGGGATTATTGACCCACTAAAAGTTGCAAGGATCGCACTACAAAATGCAGTGTCTGTATCTAGCTTGTTATTAACAACAGAAGCAACTGTAAGTGAAGTCAAAGAAGATAAGCCAGCTATGCCTGACATGAGCGCAATGGGTGGCATGGGCGGCATGGGCGGCATGATGTAATTTCGCCATATGTTTGCATAATTTGGGAATCTTACTTTTGATTCCCAAATTTTTGTTTTCATAGCTAACTGTGTTGTGTAAAATATCTTTCCTAATCGCTAAAAAAGTAATTCACGTTTCTGCCGTTTTTATCCTTTATCTCAAAAATTAAAAATGGATTCTTGTTTGTAAATTACAAAGCAAGCTGTTATCGATATTTTGCATGCTTAAAATTATGTTTATGCTATTGCTTGAGATAAACACTGCAAAAAACTTTTTTAATTTTTTATAAAACTTTGTTTAAAAATTTCTAAAAATGTGATACAATCCCAGCGAAAAAACCACAAAGGAAGCGCATGCGAATCCTCATAATAGAAGATGAAGTTACCCTTAATAAAACTATCGCTGAGGGGCTTAATGAGTTTAACTATCAAACAGACGTTGCTGAGAATCTAAAAGATGGCGAATACTATATAAGTATCCGGAATTATGACTTGGTGCTAACTGATTGGATGCTACCTGATGGTAGCGGGCTTGATATTATCTCGCAGGTTAAGAGCAAGTCGCCTCGTACGGCGGTTGTGATTCTTTCTGCGCGCGATGATAAGGATAGTGAGATTGAGGCATTGCGTAGCGGTGCTGATGATTTTATTGCAAAGCCATTTGACTTTGATGTCCTGGTCGCAAGAATCGAGGCCAGACTGCGCTTTGGTGGGACAAATCTAATAGAGATTGAGGATTTGACTATTAATCCAGATGAAGAGAAAATCACTTATCGTGGACATGAGATTGAGCTTAAAGGCAAGCCATTTGAGGTGCTAACACATCTAGCGCGCCATCGCGACCAGATTGTTTCTAAGGAACAGCTACTTGATGCGATTTGGGAAGAGCCAGAGTTGGTGACACCAAATGTTATTGAAGTTGCAATAAATCAGATTCGTCAGAAGATGGATAAGCCACTAAATATATCGACTATCGAGACTGTTAGACGACGGGGTTATCGCTTTTGTTATCCAAAAGGAGTATAAGAAGCGAGTATGCTAGGCAGCTCGCTTTTGCCTCTATTGCGTTAATAGCACTATTCTCATTTATCTTATATGCCTATATCAAGAGCTCGCTATATAGCGAGCTAAAGGCAGAGCTAACGTCAGAGGCGACTTATATCGTCAGCTCAAATACAAAATATCCAATTGATGCACAGATAGATTCTTATAGCATAGCATCGCTTCGCACCGGCGAGACGACTATTTCGGTGGTATCGCTACCAAAGCTAGAAAATAAGGTTTTATTTAAAGAGCTTAAAAAGGGCGAAAAAAACTACTTTCAAATCCAGTATCCGTACGACTTGAATGAGAATAGCTACATAGTTATTACACGTGATATCAGTGGCATTCGCAAGCTCCTTAGCGTGATTCTTAATAGTATCATGATCATAAACTTCGGTGGCATTATTCTTGCACAGATTTATGCCTTTATCTTATCAAAGATTCTCGCAAAGCCAGTCTCGGAACTCTCAGATACGCTTATAAAAATGAATGAGAATCTGCTAAAGCCACTAGAATCGGAGAAGATTCCAGATGAATTCATTCCATTGGTCGATTCTATAAACAACCTCATTTCGCGTCTGCAGCGATATATGGACTATCAAAAAGAGCTATTTATCGGTATTGCGCATGAGCTAAAGACGCCACTTGCTGTGATGAAGACAAAGAGTGAAGTTGTTCTTATAAAGCCCAGAGAATCTGAAAAATATATTGAGACGCTTCGTACAAATATCCAGGGTATAAACGAGATGAATCACATGATTAAAAGCGTGCTTGACATAGGGCGACAAGAGGGTGCGCAGTTTGAGAAGAGTGAAGATATAGATATCATTGACTTTGCATGTAAGATGGGCAACAACTTTGCGCTATTAGCGCAAAAAGAGGGTAAGGAGTTTGTGCTTGATTTGAGTCCGAATTCTCTGCTTGTGCATATTCAGCCGACTTTGCTTACACAAATTATCCAAAATTTTCTCCAAAATGCACTCAAATTTACGCCAAAAGGCAGGCGTGTGATATTTCAAAGCATTTTGGATTCTAATAAATTTTGCCTACAGGTTGTTGACGAAGGGTGTGGCATTGATGGAAGTATTGATATTTTTGCTCCATTTAAACGCTCTGGAAATAAAAGTGGCGCAGGGCTTGGGCTATTTTTGGCAAAGGGTGCTGCAGATACACTAGGTGGTACGATTTCGCTTAAGAATCGTAGCGATTCTGAGGGGACTATTGCTACATTTGAGCTTGATTTGTCTAAGTTTGAGCCTAAAGCCCAGAAAAAGGATTCCCGCATTCCCCTTTTATAAAGCATGCACACTTAAAACGCTCACCAAGCAGACCTGGATCAAGTAGGCTACGCACACTAAGTATTTCGCGCATATTTTTAGTATCGTCATTTTCGTATTGATGCTTTGTCTCAGGTTTTAGCCCATTAGAGTAGCATGTATTATCGCTTTTATAGATTTTCGATTCTTCTTGTGTTAAATTTTGGATTACATCTGAAATACCGAGCTCAAATAGTGCGCGATTTTGGCGATTAAAGTATATTTGGCGCATACCATTTTTTTCAAACTCTAATCTCACTTCGTCAAAGTTCACATCGCTTGTAATATCGCAAAGCCCAAAAAATGGGCGAATATTATCTTTGAAATCAGCAAAATTAAGCACCTCGTGTCCTCTAAAAAGTCTAATAGAAAAGTCATTTCGTGTAAAGTTTTGCCCATAATCAAATGTCAAAAATAGCAGATTCTCCGCGCAGTTTGAGATCTCGCTTACTATCTTGTCTAATCCTACTGCAAGCTCACCGCGCACTAAGTTAAGCTTCGCGGCACGCATCTTTATTTCATCACTTGCATTGAGGAATCTCACACTAAAATCTTCCGCCACAAACCCTTGTTTGTCATCTAAAAATAGTTCACATGGGAGCGCATCAAGTAGCTCATTTGCAAATACAAAGACATTTTTTGCGCGAAATTTATCAAGGCTATCAAGAATCAAGAGCTCCATATTTTTGCATACCGCATCCCAATTTGTGCGTTGTTCATCTCGTAACTCTGAGAATGGTTCGATGACTACAAAGCTCGTATTTTGTGCGATTTTTTCGTGAAATTGCAATAAGTACCTCGCCACATCGATTATCAGCTCACCACGTGCTGCACCAATTTCCATAAATACAATGCGATTGTCTTCGCTTGGGCTTTTTGTGAGATTCTTGTTGGGCATACAAGAAACGCTAGATTTAGCACCTAAGCAGAATCGCACGAATGCATTTGCTATGGTCGCGCCAAAGTATCTGCTGGCGGATACAGAAGTGTAGAAGTCGCCACCTTTGCCTATTTTCGCACTTTTGTAGTAGCCGTGCTCACCATATAGCCACTCGTGCATTACATCGCCAAAGCTCCTCAAATACGTGCCCTCTCATATAGGTCTAGCAGTATCTTTTGCTCTTGAAGCTCATATATTTTTGTATCAATTTCTCGCATGCGCCTTGAATTTTGCATTATTTTCACATCGTATTCGGTTAGATCGCCAATATTTTTTCGTGCGATAGAATCGGCAAGTAGTGAATCATAAAGCAGCACATCTTCTTTAGCTAGTGCAATTTTTTGCGCTAGATTTTTTAGTTTTTGTACACTCTGCTTGTGTAGATTCTCTTCTGCTTTTTTGGACTCCGCATGTTCTAGCGATGCCTTAAGTTCCGATATTTTTGCGCTTTGTAAGTTGAAGCTAATAGTTGGATCGAGGAGTGGCAGCGTGAGCGTCGCTCCGAATGTTTTGTAGTCATTCCAGTCATTTCCAAGCATGCGTGAATTGTTGTTGTGCTGATGGTGGTAGCGCGCTTCAAGTGAGATTTGTGGTAGATATGAGCCAAGCGTTTCTCTATACGCTTCGCGCGCAACTAATTCATTTTTATGTGTCTTTTTTAGGTTTAGATTCTTTTTCATAAAGTCATCTTCTTTTACCAAGAATAGACGTGGAATTTGCACAGTATGATAGTCTTTTATATCGCTTATATCATTTAGATTTTTTACCGCCTCAGCATGGGAATCAAGCAGAGAAAATCTCCTTGCCCTAGCTTCATTATGCGCCAGAATTGCATTATCTAGCTCGCTACTATCACTAAATCCGGTATTAAACTGCTCCCTTTTTCGCTCTACATCAATGCCTGTATTCTCGGCTAAAAGTTCCTGTTTTTCAATCTCTAATTCAAGCTCATGCAGTGTAAAAATAAGCCCAACGGTTCTGGTTATAAGTCGTCGTTCTTCAAGTTCAATTTCTAGTGCGCCGACATCTCTTTTTGCACGTGCGCCCTTGATTCTTGCGAGAATCGCACCACTTTTAAATATTGGCTGGCTGATTCCTATCGTAAAGGACTTCGTGCGCATATTTGGATTATAGTCTAGATCGCGACTATCTGAGTAGCTGAGATTTAGTGGAGCGAGCCATCCAAGCTCAAGCTTGGAAGAATCGACATCGTTTTGCTTTCGTGAAAGCTCTAAAATCTCACGCTTTGTATCACTCAAAATAGAGCTAGAGAGTGTCTCTTCTCCCAACGATGCAAGCGGTAAAAGTATGGAAAATAGCCAAAAATACGCCATTCACAGCTCTTTAAACGCCTTATGAAGTCTTCCAAATCCAGCCTCTAGTTCGCCTTGAGTCAAAGTTAGCGGTGGTAGGAATCGCAACGTATTACGCCCTGAGCGGAGGATTAGCACACGATTTTTAAATGCTGCTTTGATGGCTGCGCTCTGTATTTCGCCATCGCGTGCGCGAATGCCTCTCATTAGTCCAAGCCCAACTTCATGCGTGAAAAGTGCAGGAAATGCTGCGCTAAGGGCGCGTAGATTCTCACTGAAAGCCTCTATTAAAGAATCTAGCGCACCACTTTTTTTATGCTCTTCTAAAATAGAGAGAACTTCGAGGGCTGCGCGCGTGGAGAGGAAATTACCGCCAAAAGTACTACCGTGATCACCTGGTGCGAAAATATCCTTAATTCTAGTCATTACAGCACCAATAGGCACACCTCCAGCAAGCCCTTTGGCAAGCGTAATGACATCTGGCGTAATACCATAGACCTGCGATGCTAGAAGCTCTCCGCTACGATAAATCCCAGTTTGCACCTCATCGACCATAAGTAGGATTCCGCGCTCTTTTAAGAATCGTGCTAGTTTTTGCACATCATCTCTATTTTGCGGTTCGATTCCTCCTTCGCCCTGCACAAGCTCTAAAAGCACTGCGCATGTGCGATCGTCAGCTATTTCGAATATATGATTTATGTCCTTGGCATAGATGAAGCCATCTGGATAGGGGCCAAAATAGTGATGCATCTTTTCCTGTCCTGTGGCTTTAAGTGCTGTTATCGTGCGCCCATGGAATGAGCTCTCTAGTGTAATAATCTTGTAGCGTTTGACTTCGCCATTCTCTTCACCAAATTTGCGTGCAATTTTTATCGCGCCTTCGTTTGCCTCTGCTCCGGAGTTTGCGAAGAAGATTCTCATATCATATCCACAAAGCTCAATTATTCGCTTTGCTAGCTCTGCTTGCGGCTTTATGTAGTAGAGATTTGATGTGTGGATTAGCTTGCTTGCTTGATCGTAAATAGCTTGTGCTAAGCGTTTATTACCATGACCAACGCTACAGACTGCAATCCCACTTGCAAAGTCTATATAGTCAAGCCCATTTTCATCATATAGAGTGCC
Source organism: Wolinella sp. (assembly GCA_052170135.1). Lineage (GTDB taxonomy): Bacteria > Campylobacterota > Campylobacteria > Campylobacterales > Helicobacteraceae > Wolinella. The sequence goes on along the minus strand of JBQNBC010000003.1, from coordinate 16,979 downwards.
GTTTATTCCATGCGTGAAGTTTACGTAGTTGCGTGCGTAAGTGTGTAAGATATACTCTTTATCTATCTCTTCATGATTCATTTTTAATCCTTTAGTTCAATTTTTATTAGTTGTGAAAATATCCCAACACTTGGGAGAATAGCCTCTATTCTATACTCTGAAATATGTTCGCTATCGGCGACCTTGTATAGCTTTGAGATTTTTGCATCGCTCTTTTTGCCGTTGATGTAGATACTTTTTTTTGAGATATTTTCAGCCTCATCTTTAGAGATGAAAAATACCACTTTTGCGCTGGAAACATCCATTACGCTCGCGATGCTGGTGCCGGCAGTCACATATTCGCCGACGTTTACGTTTATTTTGTAGATATAGCGATTTTCTACGCTGATACTCTTTTTTTCTATTGTGTCTGCGCGAGTGGCTATAGATGAGCGCAAGGAATCGATCTGCTCTAGCGTTTGCAAATGGCTAATTCTCGCATTTAGCGCATTTATTCTCTCGCTCTCTTTTTGTATGCGAGATTTGGTCTTTAGCGATTCTATGTTTTGCGCTGTTTCGTCTTTGATCGATGCGATTTCGCGTTGCGATTCTTCTCGTGCTCGAAGATTTTTTAAAGCATTTTTGTCAAGCGCTAAAAGCTCCCTATCAAGCCTATCGTCGAGCTGGACTATTAGACTATTGTCGCGTATAAACTTCCCTTCTAGTTCCTTTTTTGCACTCAGCACCTGCCCGCTTGTGGCCGCCTTTATTTCGTATGTTTCAATTGGTTCAAGTTTTGCGTAAAAGACCCTTGAATCTGCGTTTAGCGGATATTGCAGTAAGAGAATCGCAAAAAATAGCACTAGATTCTTAGCCAACATGTAGCTCCTTGTAGAGGTCAATCGCGTATCTATCGCTCATGCTGGCTATGTAGTCTGCGACTATACGATGTTGCTTGTCGCCACTATTTATTCGCTCTTGTAGCTCTTTTGGTAGCATGTTTGGCTCATTCATAAAGTCCTCAAAAAGCGCACGTATGCATACACGCCCAAAAAACATCTTGCGATTTACCTGCTCGTGGCGATACAAGCGTTTAAAGAGAATCTTTTTTAGTATTTTGATTTCGCGTGATAGCTCGTTTGAGAATCGAAGTGGAAGAGGCTCACTCGCGCTAATATTACTAAGGTGCACATGTTCGCTTTTTGCCTCGTTAGCTCCATCGAGGAATCGATATACAAGGTGGCTTATCAGATTTGACACAAATCGATAGCGAAAGACCTTATCATTGCGCTCTACGCCCTCGTTGTATGCTTTTTTCATCATCTCTTGTGCTAGTGTGCTATCCTCTAAGTCATCAAAGCCAATAAGACCATATTTGATTCCATCGTCAATATCATGGCTTACATAGGCGATTTCATCGGCGCAATCAACTATAATCGCTTCAAGGCTTGGATGGAAGTCAAGCCTAAAGATCTCATCGATTCTTGGATTTAAAAATGGCTTCTTGTATGGATATGAGTGTTTTAAAATCCCCTCTAATGTGGCAAAAGTGAGATTTAAACCATCGAAGTTTGGATATCTTTTTTCAAGTTTTGAGACTACGCGAAACGACTGGAAATTATGGTCAAATCCCGATATAAAGCCAGCATCTTTTAGTAGTCTGTCCAGCTCATCGCCTCCAGCATGCCCAAATGGCGTATGTCCTAAGTCGTGTGCTAGTGCAATCGCCTCTGCTAGCGATTCTCTTAGCCCTAGATTTGAGGCTATTGCTCGTGCTATTTGACTTACTTCTATGGAGTGTGTGAGGCGTGTTCTAAAGTAGTCGCCTGAGCTGTTTAGAAAGACTTGGGTTTTGTATTCTAGACGCCTAAAAGAGGAGCAATGTATAATCCTGTCTCTGTCGCGTGAGTATGGGTCTCTGAAGTCGTCTTTAAAATCGTAAAATCTCTCAAATGGTTGCATCGATTCTCCATGATGTTTACGCGAGTCTTTGAGACTGATTTTATCCAAAATCGCCTATTATTTGGAAAACAGGCAAAGGAATCCAGTGCAACTTTTAATGCGTCCATTTGGCGAATACTCTACGAACTGCTATATAGTAAAAACCACGCAAGGTGAAATTATCATCGATCCCGGCAAAGGCGCGCTAGAATGGGTGCTTGAATCGTGTGAGAATCCTCTGGTGATTTTGAATACACACGGACATTTTGATCATGTGTGGAGCGATGCTGCATTAAAAATAGACATGCCAAGTGTTCCGCTTGTGCTGCCAGCTAGCGATCTTTTTATGCTCCAATCTGACTGCTTTGATACTGGGCTTAGCCCTTGTACGCCCGATATTTTGGTTGATGGTGATGAGGTGCTTGAATTTGGTGGGGTTGGAGTGCAATTCCGTCATTTTCCAGGGCATACACCTGGATGTAGCACTATTGAGATTGGCGAGTTTATGTTTAGTGGTGATTTTGTTTTCAAGAGTAGTATTGGGCGTAGTGACTTTCCGTATTCTTCTCCGAGTGATATGCGTGATAGTCTGCTTAGATTTGGTGCGATTGGGTATGATAAGGTCGTGTATCCAGGGCATGGTGAGCGCACGACAATCGCAAGGGAGCAGAAGAATCTACGCTTTTGGCTGTCGAGAATCTAGCCCAATAGTCGATTTTTGCATTCGCGTGAGAATCTAGCGAGTATTTAAGTTTTACCCAGTTGCGATTCTTATGAGCTATTAAGAATCCCTTTACTTTTTGGTGTATTGAGTGCCTTACTTGAATATATGGGCTACACTAGTCCAACGCGCTCTTTAGCGCGCGTATAGGTTTTTTGCGCGATTGTGCGCACTGATTCTGCGCTTTTGGTGAGTATTTCGCGCAGATATGCCTCTTCGTTTGTGAGTTTTGCGTAGCGTTCTTGTATCGGTCGCAAGCCGTCTATGACTGCCTCAGCAACTGCGACTTTGAACGCCCCATATCCCTTGCCTTCGAACTCCGCCTCTATCTCTTCTTGACCTTTTTGTGTGAAGCTTTGATAGATGGAGAGGAGATTGTAGATGCCGGCTTGCTCTTTGTTAAAGCGTACGACATTTTCAGAATCTGTCGTGGCTCGTTTGAATTTTTTGAGAATTTCATCAGGAGAATCGAGTAGTGCAATGCCATGATTTGGCTTGCCATCGCTTTTGCTCATCTTTTTGCTTGGATCGTCTAGCCCCATGATTCTAGCTCCAATTTTAGGAATCATTGGCTCAGGAATCTTAAAAGTCTCGCCAAAGTCACGATTAAAACGTTCTGCTACATCTCGTGTAAGTTCTAAATGTTGCTTTTGATCCTCGCCTACTGGAACCAAGTCTGTCTGATAAAGCAGGATATCGGCCGCCATGAGGGCTGGGTAGTTAAAAAGTCCTATATTTATATTTTTTGGATTCTTCTGGCTTTTGTCTTTGAATTGTGTCATGCGACTCATATCACCCATGGGGATATTGCAATCGAGAATCCAGGCTAATGCTGCATGCTCATCAATCTCTGACTGAATAAAAACCTTTGATTTTTGCACATCGATACCGCACGCGAGCAGAACAGCAGCTAACTCATATGTCTTGGCGCGTAGCATGGCTGGGTCTTGCTTGGTTGTGATTGCATGTGAATTGACTATGCAAAATATGTTGTCAAATTCATCTTGAGAATCCACCCAGTTTTTTACCGCGCCTAGGTAGTTGCCTAGGTGAATATTGCCTGTAGGTTGAATTCCTGAGAATATACGCTTTTTCATAGATTATATGCCTTGTTTTGGTTTACCGATAAAAAATAGCACTTCAAAAGTGAGGTGCTCAAACGGTGCGTCTTGCGTCAGTCGCTTGCTCTCTGTATAACCTAGGCGTGCATTACCGGCGATACCACTTCCACGCAAGTATGAGAGCATTGCTATACGACTTGGGAAGGATAGCGAGTAGTGTTTTAGCTCCAATTCTCCATCAAAGTGCATCTTGATTAATTCTTCAATCGTGCTAGCTTCAGGGATTGGCGATTTTGAGCCTATGTGGCTGTGGATTTCTCGTAGGCTATTTGATGTAAATATCGCAAATGCAACCATATTTCCATGCTTTGCGATTAAATCAAATGATAGCGCGAGATTTTTTGACCACTGGAGCGATGATGAGGCTACTATTATGTCATAGTGCGATGTGTACAGGCTTGGATCGTTAAAGTCATACTGCACGAGGCGTATAGCCGGATCTTTTGGGTGCTCGTCTAGCATTTCATGCGATATATCCACTCCGACGAAAAGCTTTGGCTTTTGCTCTAGTGCGCGCCATAGGGCTCCTGTCCCACAACCCAAGTCGAGGATTGATTCCACTTTAGAATCCTCAAAAAGCATTGCCAGTTCACGTGCTATGGTTTGTTGCAAATATGCATATACGTCATACTCTTTGGCAACTTTTGCAAAAGAGTTGCGTTGGTCAGTCTTTATCATGGCGCAGATTTTATCTTAAAATCAATAAAGTTTATGTAAAGTTCGCCTCCTAAAATGGCATCAAATTAAAAAATAGAGAGGTAGTCTCGTACATGAGCGGAATCTTACTAATAACACAGTTTATTTTCGCGGCTTTAATCACTATCGTAGTGTTGCTACAAAAGAGCTCAAGCATCGGTTTAGGTGTATATAGCGGTAGCAACGAGTCTCTTTTTGGCGCGAAGGGTCCGGCTGGATTCTTAGCTAAAGCGACTTTTGTGCTTGGATTTTTGTTTGTGATAAATACCATTGCGCTTGGGTATGTCTACTCAAAAGAGAGTAGCCAATCCGTTATAGACAGAGTTGATACAAAGACGATAGTCCCACTTTCTGCGCCAGTCGCACCATCTGGAAACTAAAGCACAAAAGGAGAATCGGACATGGAGCTAAATGAAATATATCAATATACTAAAGAACACATGGATAAAGCGATTGATGCTATGAAACGCGATTTTTCTACGCTTCGTACAGGTAAGGTTTCCACGTCTATAGTTGATTCGATTCGAGTTGACTACTATGGCACACTTACACCACTTACGCAGGTTGGCTCTGTGATCGCATCTGATGCTACGACACTTGTCATATCACCATGGGAGAAGAATCTCCTGAAGACAATTGAAAAGGCCATCCAAGAAGCAAATATAGGGGTAAATCCAAACAATGACGGTGATGTGATTAAGTTGTTTTTTCCACCTATGACGAGTGAGCAGCGCAAAGAGATAGCAAAAGATGCCCATAAGCTTGGCGAGAAGGCAAAAATAGCTATTAGGAATATTCGTAAAGAATCTAATGACAAAATCAAAAAGCTAGAAAAAGATAAGCTAATCACAGAGGATCAGTCTAAAAAAGCCCATGACGAGGTGCAAAAATATACCGATGGCTATACTAGCAAGGTAGATGAGATGGTTAAACACAAAGAAGAAGAGATTCTTAAAGTATGAGCAAAGTAAACGTAGAGCAGGTATATAGAGATGCCGGTGCACTGTTGGAGGGACATTTTCTCCTAAGTAGTGGGAATCACTCCGCATTTTATCTCCAGTCGGCAAAAGTATTAGAGCATCCGCAAGTTGCTGAAAAGCTTGCCAAAGCACTTGCTGAAGAAATTCGTGCTTATGGACTTGTGGTTGATACCGTATGTGCGCCTGCTCTTGGTGGTGTATTGGCTGGGTACGAGCTTGCACGTGCGCTTGGCGTGCGCTCTATCTTTGCTGAGCGTGTAGATGGCAAGATGACACTACGCAGGGGATTTGACATCTCTAAAGGAGAGAGGATTCTTGTGTGCGAAGACATCATCACGACCGGCGGTTCTGCGCTTGAGGCATCTCTAGCGGTAGAGAATCTTGGAGGAAATGTGGTTGGGTTTGCTGCACTTGCGAATCGAGGATTTTGTAAGCGTGTCGATTCTTTGCTTGAGCGACAACCCAGCGCAAAACTTCCCGAAAATCTCCCCTTCTTCGCCCTTGATGATTTTGTATTTGAGATTTTCCCCTCGGATTCTTGTCCGTTGTGTAAGCGTGGTAGCCAGGCAATAAAGCCTGGCAGTCGTGGGAATTAGCACTGCTTTTTAATGAGCCGTGGAATGTATAAAAGCTGTAAAATAGACTTTTCGCGCGCTCAGTTGGATTTTCATTTTTGGGATAGTCTCAATTCTTTAAGATATAAATCGTGTGAAGTTTGCCGTCCTGATATAAGTGACCGCTTGAAGATGTGCGTTTTGGAGTCCACCATGTGGTTTTTTGGGATCTGCAGATGAAAAAAAGTCGCTGGAGAGATGTTAGGCGCGGGCGCACAGTCAAAGTTACCGACGAAGAATCGGTATTGAAAAAAACACTTAATGTCGCTGTTTCAGTTTCTTATTTCACGCGCCTAAAGGCTCTGATTATAGATCTTTTCATGCTCTATACGCCGATTTTATATGTGATGACCTACTTTGTCATTGGTAGTGCGACTGAGTTTAGAGAGAGCGATTTAGGCGTATTTATCGCGTGGAATCTATACGGTATAACCTCTGCTGTATTGATAGCTGTTGCTGGACAGACGCCCGGCATGCGTGCTATGGGACTTTGGCTAACAAACAGCAACGGTGAGCGTCTTGGATTCTTTATGGCATTTGGCAGATTCTTGCTATTTATACTCTCTGCTTGTCTGTTTTTTGGCATCGCCATACCATCTATTAGGCGAGAGAAAACGACATTGCATGATTGGATTTTGGGCACGATAATGGTCGAAGATGACACGCGCAAATCTTTGGATTAGGCTCTCGTCTCTTTACTTTTTCTACTTCGCTTACATCGGCGTTTTGATGGTCTATCTTCCAAAGATTCTTATCGATAGGGGTTTGAGTACATTAGAAGTGGGAATCTTGTATGCAATAATCCCATTCACTCGTCTTTTTGTACCACTTGTGTTGGTTCATTTTTTGAGTATTGAGGCTAGATTCTTTGGTATTTCGTTGATTGTATTTATATTTTTCATCGCTTTTTTGCAGGTGGCGGTAGATTCTTTTGCTTTGCTGTTTGTTGCGCTTTTGGGGATTGGTATCAGCACGAGTATTATCCCGCCATATAGTGATACGCTGGTGCTATCCACTCTTGGCGCGGAGGAATACGGCAAGGTTAGGTTGTTTGGCTCGCTTGGATTTGTGTTTAGCGTCTATTTGCTTGCACCGTGGTTTTTAGAGTGGGAGTATGTCGGAGCTTATCTATTTTTTATTGCCTTTATGATGGCGGTTTTTGGGTGGAGACTGGCGTCTATTCAACTCTCAGAAGCCCATGATAAAGAGCGCGAAACAACTGGTGGATTCTCACTTATTTTTAAGCATGTGTGGCTGTGGCTGTCTATACTGTTTTTCCAGATGAGCTTTGGTGGGTTTTATAACTTTTTCACAGTCTATGGTATTGAGCATGATCTTAGTAGTGATGATTTGAGTAAGCTTTGGATTTTTGGTGTGGCGTGCGAAGTGGTTATGCTTTGGTTGCAATCTGGAATATTGCGTAGCTGTAGATTACTTCTTGTCCTTCAAGTAGCAATTTTGTCGACATTTTTGCGTTGGCTTGTGTTCTATTTTGTTTCAGATGGAGGTGTGCTGTGGTATTTTGCACAGTCGCTTCACGCGCTTAGTTTTGCACTCTATCATAGTGCTATGATCGCGTATCTTTTTACGCTTTCTGGTAAGAAGAGTCTCACGCAACAGCTTTACTCCGGAATCGGCTATGGCATAGGCATGCTATTTGGCTCAGTTGTCGCTGGGTGGCTTTATGGTGAGCGGTTATTTTTATGGATGGGTGTTTTTGCATTTTTATCATGGGTGACGCTATGGTGGCATAGTAAAAGTTTCATAAAAATTACTAGGATTCTTTGATTTTAGTGATGATTAAAGCTACTTTAGGCAGAATCGCAACAACTATTTCTATGGAGCTGGATTAATGAATGAGATTTTTACATTTGCTGGGCTGATTGACCACAGTCATGACTTTATCATTGGATTCCACGCGGTTTTGGCTGCAGTTATCGCGCTGTTTTTGGCACGCATGGCTACACGTTCGCTTCAGGTGGTGCCTGGAGTGCTTCAGAATGTATTTGAGGCGCTTCTTGATGGTATTTTGGTGATGGCACGAGATGTAATTGGCGATGAGAGGGCACGAAAGTATCTTCCACTTACCGGGACGCTCGCGATTCTTGTATTTTTTAGTAACTTTATTGGTATTATTCCTGGCTTTGAGTCGCCTACATCAAGTCTGAATTACACCTTAACGCTTGCACTTGTAGTGTTTGTATATTACAACTTTGAAGGAATACGTACGCATGGCTTTGTGAAGTATTTTGCGCACTTTGCAGGCCCGGTCAAGGCACTTGCTCCACTACTTTTTCCTATCGAGATTATTTCGCACTGCTCGAGGGTTATCTCGCTTTCATTCCGTCTTTTTGGAAATATCAAGGGCGATGATATGTTCTTGCTTGTTATGCTTATGCTTGCCCCATGGCTTGCACCGCTTCCAGCGTTTATAATTTTGACATTTATGGCATTTTTGCAAGCGTTTATTTTTATGATTTTGACATATGTCTTTTTGGCTGGAGCTGTGTTGCACGAGGAAGAGGCGCACTAAGATATCTATAAAAATGAGCAGGAGAGCTAGATGAGAGAGACGACTTTTAATCAAATGCTAGATTTCCTTCTCGGTGCGTCGTGGGCGGTTGTTATCATTGGCGGTGCATTTGCTTTTTTATTTTTTAGTGGGTTTGGATTTATCATTGCTGCAATGGCGTTATTTCTAGCATCTTTGCTTGGCATGACATTGGTTGTGTTTTTTGAGTTTATCCGTCACTCTATGCGATACAGGAGAGAGCAGAGTGAGCTTTTGGGCGAAATGTGCCGTATGCTAAAGAGTAATTCTGCAGTCGACAGAAATAATCCTTCAATAGAGGCGATTAGCCCTTAAGTTTTTCAAAATTGCAAAGCTATCTTATTACAGATCCTCGTTTTTACCCACCTGACTCGCTTGGATTCTCTACTATTTTGTCACGTTCTTTTTCTCGATACAGACCTGATTTTGCTTTGCTAAGGGGTTTTGATCTTGCTCAGACTTCGTTGCTTGTTGCAGATTTTGTGAATATTTGTCGCAGTTTCAATGTGCGTCCCGTGATTAGTTTCTATGCAGACTTGGCTTTAGAGCTTGACTGTGGTATTCATCTAAAAGGTGCCCAGATGAATGATATTAGTGCGCTTAAGCGAGAATCCAAGCTCGTGTTTTATAGTGCGCATTCGCTTGATGAGATCGCGCAAGCTTCGGAGCTTGGTGCCAATTTTGTTACTATTAGCCCTATTTTTCACACGCCAAAAAAAGGCATACCGCTTGGAGTGGATATTTTAGGGGAAATCTCACGCACTCTTTCTTGTGGGGTATTTGCGCTTGGTGGTATTGTCACGCAGGCGCATGTGGATACAATAGCGCGATATGACAATATTGATGGTTTTGCGTCAATACGATATTTTATTTCGTAATCCTTTCAAGCTTTCAGGACATTTTGTAATACATTTTACATTTGTAAATGGAGATATGTGTCAATAAATATGAACAATAAGCTAGAACTTATTATTCTTTATGAAATCATCAAACAATATTGACACTCATGCACGATCTTGTATAGATGCGCTACGCCGATCACGTTTTAGCTTGATATTTGCTAGCGTTCAATAACTTAAATCATACTAACTTATACCATCATATTTTCATTCTCAGCAGTTAGGTTTTTAAAGTTATTATTATAATTATTATTCTTATAATATATTGCTGGTATAAATATTCAAAAATACAAAACAATACACAAGGAGTTACGATGAATGTAGTAAGTCGCGCGCTAGCTGTGATTCTTTTTGGCACATCATTTGCCTTTCCAGATTCTAATGGTGATTTCGCAAAGAATACCGCTCAAACGCTTGACACAAATTCAACAAATCCGGACTATATCGCTGCAACGCTTGATAGCGTATCAATCACAGCCAATCGAATCGAAACTGATATATCAAAATACGTTGGACAAATAGGCGTTCTAAACTCAAGCAGTCTGCAAGAATCCACTAGGCTAGTTGAGGCTCTTGGGCAGATTCCTGGCGTGAGTTTTGGTGATGACTTTGGTCGTCAGGCTGGGCAACAGTTTCGCGTGAGGGGTTTTGGCTATCAGAGTGAGGATCGTGTCATTATCGAGCAGGATGGAATTAAGCGCTCGCCATCACTCTATTCAAACCAAATCTCAACATTCCGCACTGATAGCGATCTTTTAAAGCGTGTCGAAGTGGTAAAGGGTGCGTCATCTGTTCTGCATGGTAGCGGTGCGATTGGTGGGATTGTTAGTATGCAGACCAAGGGGGTTGGTGATTTTGTTAAAAGTGGTGAGCGTCATGGTTTTATGCTTGGGCACAGGCATGAGAGCAATCACATGAACTCAAACCGCGCAGCAGTGGCGTTTAAACCGGCTGAAAATCTAGGGATTCTCCTATATGGAAAGCGCGCCGATCATGGTAATTCAAAACTAGCTGATGGTGGTAGGGTTAATGGCAATTCAAAGGTTACACATGTCAAGAGTGATGAGCGGATTAATACACTCTTTGGAAAAATAGAGTGGGATATTTCTGATGCGCATGAGTTAGATTTTAGCCTCTATAATTTTAGGGAGAATCTACACACGGGTTGGCAGTCTCTATGGTGGGATGAGCCTGGTGCTGCACCTACTATTGGGACAATTAGACAGCGTGACTTTAATTCGCTTTACAAATACTCTCCCGTGGAGAATCCATATATAAACTTTCAGGCGCGTTATTATCATACTACTGCATCGTATGCAAGAAATCGCAAAGGGCAAGTTGGGAAAAATTTTGTTGACATAGATTACACAAATAAAGATCGCAGATGGGGCTTGGATTTGAAAAATGAGAGCTTTTTTAACACCGGTGCATTTGAGCATAGAGTTGTTGTGGGCGCAGAACATGAGAATCGCCGACAAGACTTCTCCTTTGTGTCAAAAGGCAAACACGAAGATCCATCATCTCATCCAGCTACCTACAAGGATTACGGATTCTATATTCAAGATGTAATCGGTATTGGGGATTTTGAAATCACAATGGGTGGACGCTATGACTACTTTAGGCGAGGTGTGGAGAAGCCAAATCGTCCAGAGTATTCAGAAGGTAGATTCTCACCAAAGTTTGCGCTTGCATACGAAGTGTTTGATGGTATAAATCTACTTGCTGGCTATGCAGAGACATTCCGTGCGCCTACACCTCATGAGACATCATCGGCAGGTCCAATAAATCCACGCTACTACTATGTGCCAAACACTTCTTTGACACCAGAAATAGCTAGGGAATACGAGGTTGGATTCTCTGTCGATAGAGAGCTTTTTGGTAACGACAACCTATGGCTTAAGAGCACTTACTATAATGGCTCAATTGAGGATATGATAACGCTAAGTGCGCGACCAGAGCTAGGCACGCCACCATCTCCAGATGGTGTCACGACTCGTCAGTATGGCTCGTATACTAATATTAGCGAAGCAAAGCGATATGGCTATGAGCTAGAGGCGCGGTATGGAATGGGCAATACAAGCTTTAATTTAGGCTATGACCATATGAAACTTTACGACAAAAAGACACGAAAGAGAATTCAGCCTTACGCTGATAAGCTCACCCTGGGTGCGAGCTATTACATTGAGCCATGGCGTTTAAATGTTGGCGCGGATTTGACTCATTGGTTCACCCCTGAACGCGATGTAAAGGTAGTTAAAAGCGGTAGCAAGACATACGAATATGTTGATGAATCTTTCACAATTACAAATCTTCGTGCGCTTTGGGTGCCAAGAAGAATCTGGCATTTTAGTGATGGCGCAAAGGTTGGATTTGGTGTGAAAAATATCTTTGATAAGCCATATATCCACGCAGAAAACTATAAAACTTCGACATCTGTTGGCAGAGGACGCAATTTTTATGTCGATTTTGAATTGAAATTTTAAGGTCTTATTCTTTTAGTCATCAAGAGAAGAATCTATCTTTGTAGATTCTTCTCTCCTCTTGTACTTTTCTTAAAAAATCATACCTGCTTACTATCTCATATCGTCTGTTGCCAAACCAAAATCCAAGCCTATTGGCATGTAGCATTAGCCGTGTCGCTCCAAAATATTTTGCGCGTTCATTTTTGCTCATTGTGTGCTCTAAGTACGCTCTGCTATCTACCTCGCGCGCCCCATAGAGCGGGTCGCCAACAATTGGGAATCCAGCATGTGCGAGATGGACGCGTATTTGATGTGTTCTGCCAGTTAGCGGGCGCGCTAGCAGCAGTGTAGTATTGCTAACTTTATCATATTCCAATGGGCAAATCTCTGTTTGCGAGGGCTTTCCATTTGGTGCTACAATGCTTTTAATCCCTAAATCTGTGCGCAAATTCTGTGATAAAAGCGGAAAATCAAGAATTGCTTCATCGAGAAAACATCCACTCACGAGTGCAAGATATTGCTTGTCTATGGCGCGCTCCATAAATGCACGCTTTAGCTCAAGGTCGTCTGTGCGATTCTTGGAGACTAGAACCAGCCCGCTTGTCTCTTTATCTATGCGGTGTGCAAGTGTCGCATTAGAGCCAAACAGAGCACGCACGCTATCCATTAGCGAAACATGTGAGAATACCCCTTTTGGGTGGATTAAGAGGTCAGATGGCTTATCAAATATTGCGAAGTTTGGTGTTGTAAAAAGTGGCTCTAGCGGTGTATCTGATGGGGTGAAATAGCACACCTCTATTGTGCCAGATATTACCTCGCCTTTATTTTTAACCTTTGATTCTTTGTGGAGAATCCGCCCTTTGTCTATCCAGCGTTGTGCTTCGTTTTGTGATATGCCAAATTCACGCATGAGAAGTAAAAATAGTTTTATCGGCTCGCGTTGTGTGATAATTCTCGTTACAAAGGGCATGTGCCTCCTATCTAGGTTAAGTGGAGATGTGGTAGATTTCGCGAAATCTTAACAAAAGTCAAGAAGGTAGAAGTATGGTCGAGCGATATGCACGAGAAGAGATGAAGAGACTGTGGACGCAAGAAGCGAAGTATGATGCATGGCTAAAGGTTGAGAAAGCCACAGTAAGAGCATGGAATCGTCTAGGGCTAATACCAGATGATGCGTGCGAAAAAATCTGCGCTAATGCTAGTTTTAATATTGCAAGAATCGATGAAATAGAGGCTACTACAAAACATGATGTCATTGCGTTCTTGACATCTGTAAGCGAGAGCTTGGGCGAAGAATCGCGCTTTGTCCATTACGGCATGACCAGTTCAGATTGTATTGATACAGCAGTTGCTCTGCAAATGCGAGATAGTCTTGAGCTTGTGATTATTGGTGTTGAGAGGCTTATGGAGGCTATTAAAAAGCGCGCTATGGAGCATAAATATACACTCATGGTAGGACGAAGCCATGGAATCCATGGTGAACCGATAACTTTTGGGCTTGTTTTGGCGATTTGGCATGATGAAATTAGTCGGCATCTTGAGGCATTGCGTGCAACTATGAAGGTTATAGCTGTCGGGAAGATTAGCGGTGCAATGGGGAATTTAGCTCATGCGCCAATTGAATTAGAGGAGTATACTTGTGAGATTCTTGGACTTGCGCCAGCACCATCTAGCAACCAAGTAATCCAGCGTGATCGCTATGCTCGACTTATGAGCAACTTGGCACTTTTGGCGAGCAGTTGCGAGAAGATTGCTGTTGCAATTCGCCACTATCAGCGTACGGAGGTTTATGAGGCTGAGGAATATTTTAGTCCTGGACAAAAAGGTAGCTCTGCTATGCCTCACAAGCGCAATCCTGTTTTGAGTGAGAATATCACGGGGCTTTGTCGAATGATTCGTAGCTTTGCTATGCCTGCGATGGAGAATGTCGCATTATGGCACGAGCGCGATATTTCACATAGCTCAGTAGAGCGATTTATTCTGCCTGATAGTTTTATTACGACTGATTTTATGCTTGCTAGGCTAAGTGGTGTGATAGAAAAGTTAGTCGTATATCCGGAAAATATGATGAAGAATCTAAACTTAACTGGTGGGCTTGTATTTTCACAGAGAATCTTACTTGAATTGCCGCTTAGAGGTGTTAGTCGCGAGGATTCTTACAAGATAGTACAGAGAAATGCTATGAAGGTATGGGAAGATCTGCAAAAGGGCAAAAGCGCGCTAAACGAGCATGGAGAATCACTCTATTTAGAGCATCTCTTGCAAGATAGTGAGCTACGAGAAAAGCTCGATGAAAAGGCTATACGCGCGTGCTTTGACTATGGCTACTATACAAAAAATGTTGAAAAGATTTTTGCACGTGTCTTTGGGGAAGCAAACTAGATGGGCATAACGCGTCTGCTAATTGTCGAGGATTCTCGCTCAATAAATCGTTATCTAAGTGAATATCTAAGGGAACTTGGTATCTATGTCCACTCAGCGTTTTCGCTCGCTGAGGCAAAGAGAGCATTTGAGAGCGAGAGTTTTGATTATGCTATTTTTGATCTTACTCTTCCTGATGGCGATGCCAAGGAGCTAATTTCTCAGGAGATACGCAGCGCAAAAGTAATAATCCTGACATCAAATGAGAATCAGCTAATACGCGATGATTACTTTAAGTTGGGCGTGCTCGACTATATCTCTAAAAATAATCCAATGGATTATATTTGCAAGCAGGTCGAGCAGCTAATCCAAAAGATAAAACAGAATCATAACTATACGATTCTTATCGTTGATGATTCTCGTGCTATGCGGGAGATATGCAAAGAGGTCTTTGAGATACGAAACTATCGTGTAGTGCTTGCATCAAGTGGAGAAGAGGCAATGGGGATAATCCAAAACAGCACCATTGATCTTGTGATTCTTGACCTATTTTTGCCAGATATGAGTGGTCTGGATATACTCTATCAAATACGCAAGGATTCTAACAACCTCTCGTTGCCAGTTATTGCGTTATCCTCAACGCTAAATAATGAACACATTGCAAAAGTGTTAAAGCACGGTGCAAATGACTTTATCAATAAACCATTTTCTGTTGAGCAGATAGCGCTTCGCGTGGCAAATCTCATTAAAGATGCGCATACAGAGCGTGAACTAGAGAAGAAATTGCTAGAGGTTGAGATGCTTAAAAAGCAGCTTGATGATGCGCAGAAAATCTCAAAAATGGCTAGCTTTGAGGAGGATATTGATACGGGTGGCTTTAGATGGTCAGCCGGTGTGTATGGGCTACTTGGCTATGATGTAGATGGTAGCGCAAATGGAATGGATTTTTTCCTTAAGCACGTCCTAGAGCCTAGGCGTAGCGAGCTATTGAATAGTTATAGGACATTGCTATCAAGAAAGGTATCGCAGGAGAGTGAGGAGTTTGAAGCGATAACAAAAGATGGACGTAGGCTATGGTTTAGTGTCACGCTAAATGTGATTTTTAACAATGCTGGGAATCCAAGCAAAATTCAAGGGGCGTTTCTTGATATCACTGAGACGAAGATTCTCCGTGATGAGCTAATGAAATTTAATCTCCAGCTAGAGGAGAGAATCGCGCGCGAAATAGAGGAGCGTTCGTTAAAAGAGCGACAGTTTAGAAGGCTTTTTGAAAACAGCTATGACGCTATTGCTATTGTGGATTATCACAAGAAGAAGATTGTTGATTGCAATGAAACAACGCTAAGATTGCTTGGCTATAGCAAGGATGAACTAAGGAAGGTTTCGCCATATCGATTCTTTAGCGAGGTATCAGAGGAAAAGCGTCAAACAATAATAAGTGGAATCTTAGGACATCACTGTGAAGTACATGACTTTGCGCTTAGGGCAAAGAGTGGAGAAGTTTTTGTAGGGCAGATAAATTTTAATGGCGTGGCAGATAGCGATTCTAATCTAATTATTTGTAGTTTTAGGAATCTCACCGAACAGCATAATCTTGAGGTAGAGCGCGCACATCAACAGAGTCTTTTAATTCAGCAGAGCAAGCTCGCAGCCATGGGTGAGATGATAGGCTCGATAGCGCATCAATGGCGACAGCCGATAAATGCCTTAGCTGTAAAAATACAAGATATCGAGTTAGCCTACGAGACGGGTGATATGAATCGTGAATATATCACACAGTTCATCGCCACGTCGATGGACATTATAAGTTTTATGTCGCATACGATTGATGATTTTCGCAACTTTTTCCGTCCTTCTAAAGCGACAACTAGATTTCGTGTGATGGAGGAGCTGCAAAAGTGCATCGCTATGGTGCAAAATAAAGCTCGTCGATCAAAGATTAAGTTTTTAGTCGATTCTCGAGTGAGCGATGATTTTATGATTATCGGCTATCAAAACGAGCTAAAACAGGTATGGCTAAATCTGCTAAAAAATGCGATTGATGCCATCGAGGAGAGAATCGAGACTGAACCTGAGTGTGACAGGAATATAAATTTTTCTATAGTTAGCAAGGATGATGTTCTGGAGATGATTGTAAGCGATAGTGGGTGTGGTATACGCAGTGATGTGCTAGAGAAGATTTTTGATCCATACTTCACCACAAAAGAGCAGGGGAGGGGCACAGGAATCGGGTTATATATGAGCAAAATAATCATCGAAAAGAGCATGGAGGGTAGGATTTCTGTAGAGAATCGACCTCTTCCAGAGCGCGGAGCTGTATTTACGATCGTTGTACCAGTGGAGCTAAAGCGTGATACTGGAGTGGAGCTTGGAGAGTGGAGATAGATTTTGTACCATTTGGGTATTTGAGCACAAAGCCGTAGGGAACTTATCTATTTATGTGTGCTGTACATGGTTTTATCAAGTGGTATTGTGTAGTAAATTTTCCTTTGGCGTACGAGCTTTAATTATTTTTGATGGATGCCATTTTTATTAAATTTCATTTGTTTTGGAAGCTGATTGTTTTTAAACGCAACAGCGAAACCTATTAAAAATCCCAAACTCAGCTCATCTTAAGCTTTCCTCGCTATACTTCCACTCCCATTTGACAACGA
>JBQNBC010000002.1:0-195895 GCA_052170135.1 Wolinella sp. | reverse complement strand
AACATCCTAAGGTTACTTCAGTAGTTTTAGTCTACTCCCCCGAGGAATCGGGGGGGGTCTTAAGATTGGGATTCTTTCGCGCCTTAGCTCATATACTTGAATAATATTTTAATTTGTAGAAGTTTTAAAATTATCATACTGCTTTTTGGATTTCTATATTGTATTCATGGTCTATGTAATAGTTTCACAAACTCTATTTTTTTATGAGAATCGTATATTTTCATATGCCATAATAGGGGTGAATCTTTATAACCTATTTTACTTGCGCGCACTCTTTTGAGCAGTAGAAGCACCCATCGACTATTATTGCCTCTTTTTCACTCGTAAATACTCCACATCTCTCACACTCTAACATTACGTCGCTAATCTCATCGTGCCGCGTATTTTTTTGACCTTTTGTGTGTGGTTTTCTAAAATAGACAAAGTATACAAATGTGACTATTAGTGCGATAATTAGCCATTGCATTAAGATTCTCCTTGCTTATATAGATAGTATCTTTGGTGGTGCTTTATCGCTTCTAAGCCTAGTTTTTTGCTTTCTTGCACCTCATTTTCGCCCTTGTATAGGAGTATTGTCGTGTGTGGTGCGATGAGATGACTAGCTAGTTTTAGGAGCGTGGCTGTGTCGCTCACAGCGCGTGATGTGAGTAGATTTGGTGGAGTGATATTGAGATTTTCGATTCTTGTGGCATGCACTTTTATATTGTCTAGTCCTATGTTTATTGCAGCATATCTGAGAAATGATGCGCGCTTTTTGCGTGGTTCAACAAGGTGGAAACTACACTCCATGAGTGTGCAGGCGAGTACAAGCGCAGGAAATCCGGCTCCACTACCAATATCAATACATGTATCTATTTTGGGCAAAAAACGTAGTGGATAGATGGAATCGATAATGTTTTCATAAACCTCATGGTGATTTTTTGCGCCAGTTAAATTGTGCGTTTTGTTCCACTCTAGGAGTATATTTGTGTAGCTTTCTAGGCGCACGAGTAGTTCATTATCAACTGGAATTTCAATAGTGTTTAGGTGTTCAAGTAGACTCATAAAATTAGCATCCCATCGCCATATGAGTAGAATCTATATCTGTGTGCTATTGCCTCAGCGTAGATTCTCTGCATTTCAGAGACACCTATAAACGCGCCCACAAGCATAAGAAGCGTTGATTTTGGCAGGTGGAAATTTGTTAAAAGTGCGGTCGTTTTTTGAGGTGGATTCCCATGATGGAGAAAAAGCTCACACTCTCCTTCGCACTCTTTTGTGCGGGCGTAATGTTCTACTGTACGTGCTGCTGTTGTGCCAATGGCGAGAATCTGCTGCGATTCTTCGATTTTTTTTGCACTTTCACTAGGGATAAAAAAATGTTCACGATGCATTTTGTGCGCTCTGATATCCTTGCATTCAACGCCCAAAAACGTCCCAGCACCTACATGCAGTGTCACGTAGGCGTGGTTGAAATTTGCCTTTAATCTTTCTGCTTCACTATTTTCAAAGTGTAGCGATGCAGTTGGAGCTGCGATAGCCCCAGCATTCGCGGCAAAAGGGTTTTGGTAATCCAGCTCATCATCATTCGTATCATCTCGCTTGATATACGGTGGCAATGGTACATGCCCACAGGAATCTAAAAAGCTAAAAAGTTCAGCCATGCCAAGTATGCATCCACGCTCATCAAAAAATTCTACCTCGCGGAATCCACCATCCAAAAGCTCGCAAATCTGCGCTGAAAATCCGCGCTCAAGCAAGATCTTCTGTCCCTTTTTGACACGTCCACCTATTTGTACTAAGAATCGAGGATTCTTGCTATTTAAAAGTGGCTCATGATAGAGCAGTTCTATCGCACCTCCACTATCTTTGCGCCCATAAAACCGTGCTTTTATCACTTTTGTATCATTAAGAACAAGCAGAGAATCGCGCGGTATAAAATCCTCAAAACTATTAAAGCAAGTATGTGTAATTGAGCCATCTTTGCGTTTATACACAAGCAGGCGTGCCATATTTTTTGGCTTGATAGGGAAGCGTGCTATAAGATCGCCAGGTAGTTCATAGTTATAACTCTCAAGCAGAAATGGATCAATCATCTGCTTTATCTACCTTGGATTCTTCGCTTTTATCTGGGTTTACAACCTTAGCGATTAGTATTGATACCCAATATAGAAATGTTAGCGGGATTGCCATCATAAATTGCGTCAAAACATCAGGCGGAGTGAGAATTGCTGCAACAATAAAGATGATAATGATGGCGTATTTGAAAAAATTTTGTAGCGTTTTATCTGTTACAAGTCCAAGCTTTGCGAGAAAAAATGTAATCACGGGCAACTCAAATGCAATGCCAAAACCAATCATGAGCTTTGCAAAAAATGTAACGTAGAATCCAACGCTTGGGAGTGCTGTAAATAGTGAGCTACCGAAATTTATCAAGTATGTAAATCCAAATGGAAAGACAATGTAATAGGCAAAAAGTGCACCAGATACGAACATGAGTGTTCCAAAAAATACAAATGGAAGAATTAACATTTTTTCATTTTGGTATAGACCTGGTGCGACAAACAGCCATAACTGCCAGAAAATAACTGGTAACGAAAACATAAATGCGCTGAAAAACGAAACCTTTACTGCAGTAAAAAATGCTTCCCCAACTTCGGTAAAGATTACATTGCTACCAGCTGGGAGTGCACTTTTTAGCGGAGCTATCATCCAATCTAGGATTCCTTCCCAGAAGAAAAAGCAGATAAAAAATGCTACAAAAAGTGCAATTACTGCATTAATTAGGCGGATGCGCAACTCTTGAATATGCGGTTTGAGCTCTTCAAACATCTATTTTCCTTTGCTTTGTCATACTTTTAAGAATCTTTAGCGCATGTTTCTTCACTTTGTCGCGTTGCGCTTTTGAAGTCAATTTCGGCACCATGTACTTTTTTATCTCTATTTTGAGAAGTGCTAGGTGTGGCTTGTGTCTTAGATTCTTCGCTTGGTTTTTTGTCTTCTGCTGAGTCTATAATCGTATCTAAATCATCGAGTGATAGCCCCTTTGTGAGCTTCTCCGTGCCGGTTTCGATACTCTTTTTGTAGCTTAGAGCCTCTTGTTTTATTTCGCTTATATTTATCTCGCGGTCAAGATTCTCTTTGGCCTCATTTATTGTTTTTTTGAAAGCACGGAAAAATTTTGCAATATCTATCATTGTCTGCGGTAGCTTCTCTGGACCTAGAAAAATTACAGCAACGATTGCGACTAAGATGATTTCACCAAATCCCATTCCAAACATCGCGGGAATCCTTAGAGTTTTTGATTAAAACTGAAGTGCGAATAGTACCCCAAAGAGTCTAAAATGAGGTTAAGCGTATCTATGGAACAACAAATGCTTTATTATTGCAAATCAATTTGGAGCTTGGCGTGCGATATCTTATTATGGTGATTTTGGCGATATTTTTAAGCGGATGTATCAATCCAAAGACAGATTCTCTCCTTGTTGGCGCAGGAATCGGTGCAGGGATAACATGCATGGTCGTAAAGGGAGATCCATTTTGCTGGGGTAAGGACGATCTAAAAAAACGGCTAAATGGCGGTAGTGCTGCACGTGGGGAATCGCAACTGGATCATCATAGCTTAGATTTCCCTGATGCATCGATTCCTTATAATATGTATTGATTTATAGCGATTTTATCGTCACTTGGCTACTATTTTCAAAATGATTAAGTGAACAAGGTGTGAATGGGATGATTGACCTAAAACTTCTAATAAACGATTTTGAGAGTGTAGAGCGTGAGCTAAACAAGCGAAATATCGAGCCAGGGCTCCTAGAAGAAGCTAGAGAGTGCGCGCGTGCATACAGGGCAAAAAAACGCGAGAGTGAAGAGTTGCAAGCCGAGCAGAATGCAAAGTCAAAGCTTTTTGGTGAATACAAGCGAAATGGTGGCGATGTCGATGGATTAAAAGTAGAGCTTGATTCTTTAAAGTCGCGCTTGGCAATCATGCTAGAAGAAGTGGCTGATATGGAGCGTGGTCTAGAATCGTGTGCTTTAATCATTCCAAACTTGCCTGATTCTCGTACGCCTAGCGGGAGAGATGAGAGCGAAAATGTTGAGCTCAAGCGTGTGTTAGTGCCACGTGAATTTGGTTTTAGACCAAAGGAGCATTGGGAGCTTGCTGAGGAGAATGGCTGGATCGACTTTGAGCGCGGAGTAAAGCTTGCCAAGAGTCGATTTTCCGTGCTTAGAGGGCAGGGTGCAAGAATCTCACGTGCACTTATAAATTATATGCTTGATTTTAACCGCTCAAGAGGCTTTGAGGAGGTGGCTACACCAGCGATTGCAAATCGTGAAACGCTCCTAGGTACAGGACAGTTGCCTAAATTTGAAAATGATCTTTTTAAGATTTCAGAGATTTTAGAAGAAACGAGTGATGGAGAGCGAGCAAGAGGGCATGAGTTATATTTGATTCCTACTGCAGAGGTGACGCTTACAAATTTATATAGAGATGAGATTCTTGCGCAAGATGAGCTACCGTTGTTGCTAACCGCTCACACGCCTTGTTTTCGCAAGGAGGCTGGGAGTGCCGGGCGTGATACGAGGGGGATTATACGTCAGCATCAGTTTGATAAAGTCGAGTTAGTGGCAATCACGCATCCAGAAGAGAGCGACGCAATACAGCAAAAGATGATAGAGTGTGCCTCCGATCTTTTAAGCTCGCTTGGGTTACCTCATCGTCTAGTGCAATTATGTGGCGGAGATTTGGGTTTTAGTGCAAGTAATACTGTGGATATCGAGGTGTGGCTACCAGGGCAGGGATGCTATCGTGAGATAAGTTCGATCTCAAATACACGCGACTTCCAAGCGCGTAGAGCTAAGATACGTTACAAAGATGAAAATAAGAAGAATCACCTTGTTCATACACTCAATGGTTCATCTTTAGCTGTTGGTAGGACTATTGTAGCGATAATGGAAAATTATCAAAATGAGATTGGGGGCATTGAAATCCCTGAGGCGCTCAAACGCTATCTGTGAGAATCTAGGCACAAGCGGAGGGAATCGTGGCAGAAGATAATGTCATAAGACTTGATGATGATGTCGATGATTTTGCGCTTGATGTCAAGGATGACAAGCCCGCTGCACCGCTAAGCAAAAAAGAGCAGATTCTCGTACAGATTAATGTGCTACGCGAAAAAATAAAGAGTGATAAGCGATGGCTTTATGGAGCTATTGGCGGTGGCGTTGTAGTTTTTTTGTTGGTTGCGATTATCGTGCTACTCTTGATGCTAGGCGGTGAAGAATCTGATTCTGTCCCGCAGGCTCCAAGCATGGATATGACTCAGCAACCAATCTTAAAGAATCTAACGCTTGAGAATCAGCCAGTCGATGTATCTCGCTTAGAAAGTATGATAAAAAAGGCTAGTGTTCTATATGAAGAGGGTGCACGTGGAGAGGCGTTGACTCTTTATGAAAGCATCTCTAACTTTTCGGAATCTCTATCGAATTTCAATCTAGGTGTAGCGCAGGCAAAAGAGGGGAATCACAAGCTTGCTATTGAGTCTTTTAAGAGGGCTATTGATTCTGGTGAAGATAGGGCTATGAGTGCTGTAAATGCTGCCATAAGTGCATATTGGCTCCAAAATGCGCCACTTTATAGGTACTATGTTGATTTGGCCGAGGCATACCTACCAGAAGCAGCAAATCTACCACTGTATCCATATCTATATGCGCTGGTTCAATATTATAAAGGTTACTACTTTGAGGTGATTTCACCACTTACGCACTTTCAAAATACGCACTATGCAAGCGAGGTGGATCATCTTTTAGCAAAGCTACATCTTTACTATGGAGATAATCAAAGTGCGCTCAAGTTTCTAGAGCGAAATGCTCGTAGCAGTGACTACTTTGACCTTGGATTGCTTTCAGCTAGGGTTGGCGATTACATGAGTGCCCAGAGTTATATCATGCGCCATATAGAGACTGGAGATACATCGCCACGTCCATATATGGCTATGGCTCTTATTGATGCAAAGCTTGGTGAGATGGGCAATGTAGCCTCCACTCTTGATAGGTATGCTGGAGATAATGAGCGTGAGATAGCATCTATATATCCGATAAAAGTACGACTCAAAGAAACCCTTTTTGATGTACACGAGGCGCAGAGTAAATTTTGGAGTGATTTTTCCTCGCGTCATCTAATAGCCTATAAGATATTTTTTTACTATGCGCCATATAAGGTTTTTGACGCTGAGCAGGCACTCGTTTTTATCAAACAGGGCGGTATGAATATCGTATTAAACGATATCGAAGAGGCGAAAGATGTGCTGGTTAAGGGCTCGACTATATCAAAGGTAAATTTAAATATCGCGCGAGCTATAAAAGAGACGCTCCAAAATAACACACGTGAGGCAAATCGGCTGTTAAAAAGCGTGGTCGAGGAGTATCCAAATCATGCGATTCTTCATTACAATCTAGGTTTATCATACGCGCAACTTGGTGATTTTGACTCAGCATATCGTCATTTTCTGCGCTCACATCACTTAAATAGTCGAGATATATTGCCAGGAATCTTTGCCATAATGTGCGCAAAGCTAACTTTTAGGGCATACGATCGTATTGAGGATATTGTAGCGAGCGAGATTGAGAGTGGGCGACTTGAGAGTGATGATAGGCAGTTTTATCTATCGCTGCTTGGTTATACGCAAGGTGGACAGATAGCTGACATGGAGTGGTTAGAGAGTGTCACGATGCCAAAGAGTATCTATTTTGCGCTTGAGTTTGCTCTTGGTGCGCAGCTTGGTAGTAAAGAACGCATGCTAAATGCCGCAAAAAGATTGAATGAGCAAGTGCCAAACGACCTCATCTCATCTCTACTTATACTGTTAGCTGATCATTATGGCGATGATATGAAAGATCTATCTTTGAAAGCACAAAGCTTTTATCGTGAGAATGGATTCTTAGAGGCATTATATTATGGTCCGGCGCTCGCGCGTGAACTATATATTTACGTAGGATACAACATTGGTACGCTTCGTCACACGCAGCAAATTCTTGATGATAAACTTATTAGCGAGCGTAGAGAGGTGCGTGGGATAACGCAAGCACTGGCACTCTCTAGTATATATTTGCGAGAATTTGAAAAGGCATTTGTTCTTTATAATTCGCTTATTGATGATATGGATGAGCGCGATTCTCAAACTATGTTTTTGGCGGCGGTTGCGGCTATTGGTGCTGGGCATCATGATAATGCCGTGGCACTATTGCAACTAGCAAAGCTTGAAGCTCCAACAAATTACGAGAGTCGTTATGCGCTTGGACTGCTTCAGCAGGAGGCAAAGAATCTAAAGGCGGCGGCAATTCAATTTGGCACGATTGGGAATATTGGCTTTATGTCTGAGTTTTTTGATTTTGATGTTGATACTACTGGGTATTTGCCTTAGTTTCCTAATAAGAGGTTAAGAATCGCTATTTTGATTCTTAACTATGCCGTGATGTTTATCCCCGAGGTCGCACCTTGCATGCTTTGTAGCTTGCCTAAAATCTTGCTCCAAAAGCCACTACCACCCACATCGCCACTATTTACTAGCGTCTCCATCATTGTTTTGACTTTGGCAAGGATATTGCTGCGCTCATTGTCATCGTTTCCATGTAGCTTTAAAAGTGCACTTGCCTCTTCTTTGCTCATCTGTCCAACTTGCGTCATTACCGAGGTGAATTGTCTAAGCTCGCTTGCACTCATTTTTGTGAAGTCAAAGCGATTTTCAAATCGCTCTTGTACTTTATTTAAGCTCTTTTTTTCAGCCTCGCTAAGCTCCTTGTGTCCACTCTTTTGTGCCTCTTTTTTATATTTTTTCAGAATATCAGAATCGCGATAAGGATTTGTGCCGACTTGCATGCTAGCTCCTTCTTGTTTTGCAAAGTAGCCAGCAAGTTTCGTTCCAATGTTGTTTTATTAGAGGATTTTATTTCCAGAAATCTCTGGGTGAATGTGGTAGAGCTTGTTTTTTACACGTGTCAAAAGCCCTGTATCGATGAGCTGTTTAAAGGTTTTAACCACTGTTGGTTTGCTGACATTTAGTGCAGCGATAATATCCTCGTATGAGCCGTGAAACATACTCTCGTGATCGCAGTTATCTAGTAGATATTTGATGATTTCGATTTTTTTACCACCAACAAATACTGAAATCGCGCTAATTAGGAGATTTTGCGAGGCGAGCTCATTTGCTTGTATCTTTGGTAGTATGGCTTTTTCCATTGCGCGGAGTAGCTCCTCAACATCAATTGGCTTTAACACGTAGCCATCGACACCTAGATTTATTGCCTCTAGAAGATAGCTTGTCTCTGTATGAGCGGTGGTGATGATTGTGGAGATCGATTCTCCGTAGAGTTCGCGCACATGTCGCAATAAATCGATACCGCTCATTTTTGGCATTAGGATATCCGTGATAACTAGATCGATTTTTTCGTGTTTTAGTATCTCGAGTGCCTCTTCGCCATTGCGCGCAATATGGAGCTTTTTGGCATAGTCTTCAAGCACTAGTGATGTGATTTTTAGCACATCTTCTTCATCTTCTACGTATAGGATTCTTGCTTGTTTTAGTGCGTTGTACCGACTCATGATTGCTCCTTTTGCGCGGATTTATTTGTTGGGATTGTGATGATAAACATCGCTCCAGTGTATGCCGTATTGTTTTTATCGTGTTTCCAGAGGCGATTTACTACCTCAATTCTTCCGTTCATCTGCTTTTCGATTATCTGTTTTGACATATAAAGACCTATTCCTGTGCCTACTGATTTATGTTTTGTTGTGAAGTATGGCTCAAAAACCTTTTCAATATTCTCAAGCTGGATTCCTCCACCGTTATCCACAATGGAGACCATAGCGCAATCTACTCCATCATCATCAATACGCTCCATGTCAATGCGTATTAACTTTGGCAAAATCTCACGCTCTAAAAGCACATCCTCTGCATTTTTTATTATATTTAGTATCACCTGCGAAAAAGCATTTTTATAGCCCAAAACCTCGATATCATCGTTAATGCAGATTAAAAGCTCAATCTCACTTTGGCGATAAAACGCCTCTACAAGCTTTGCGGAATCTTGAATGCTATCACGTAGGCTAAAAGATTCTTCGTCCTTGTTTGGTCGGAAGAATCCGCGGAAATCTTCGATTGTATCAGACATTTTTTTTGCGATTCTTAGCCCTTCTCGGACTTGGATTTCTACGAAGTCAGAATCTAACTTGCCATTGTCTGATTTACTTTTGAAGCTTTGGATTAGCATTGTGAGCGCATTTAGTGGCTGCCTCCATTGGTGGGCGATATTTTGTATCATCTCCCCCATTGACGCAAGACGTGCCTGCTGATACATGATTTGGTCTTTTTTACGACTCTCTGTAACCTCGCATGCGATGCATCGCTCTAAGCTTTTGTTTAGAATCTGAAGCTCTTTTGTTTTCTCCTCGACATTTTCTTCTAGTGTGTTATGGAGAATCTCAAGCGTGTTTATGATCAATGCAGAAAGAATCAGCGTTATTAGTGTAATTATTGCGATCATGATGACGATTAGCTTTAGCGTGCTTGCATAAAGTGCGTCTGTGGAGCGTTTATTTATGGAGGCTTGATCTAGCTTGTGATGGATTAGGATTGATAGCTTTTTTTGGAGCTTTTCAGTGTGTGGGAGTAGTTCATTTTTTACTTTATTTATCGCAGCTTGAGCGCGATTTAATTTAAAGAGTATTTCAGCTTCATGGCTTAGCCCTCTTTCGCGTGTCATTAGCATCTCGATTTCTGAAATGAGCTGACGTTCATGTTCTATGCTCTCTAGTGGTTCGCTAATCTCAATGAAAAACTGCTTGCGAAGTTTGCGCAATACGGTTATCATCCGCATTTCATCGCTTTTTTCTCGCACATCGAGATAGTTGCGCCAAAGCATGTTTATATCATTATGGACTCGCTCTAGCTCTAGCTTTGCGTTTTTGTTGTTGATTGCATTATTGCTAAGCATTTTAAATACTTCTTGCAAGTCTCCAGCATAGTACCCTTTTATCTCTTCTAGCGCAGCAAGCGAGGTTGTATGGCTTTTAAAAAGTATGTCAAAGTCTTGCTTGATTCCATACAGGGCAGAGTAGGCGACAATCCCCGTTAGAGTAAGACCTAGGGCGATGTTTAATACAAGGAATCTAAGTCCAAGCGTAAACGATAGATGAGGAAAAATCCTGCCTAAAAAGCTCTCGTTTAGATTCTCACGCCCTCTAGTGATTTGATTTTTTATCGATTCTTTTTGACAATCAGAACTCGAAATTGTGTATCTACCCTCGCTCATCGCTATCCCACTATTTGAAATGAAATCAATACTCCTAGGAGTGCTGATTTCATGCGCTCATACTCCGCAAAGAGTGCGCGAGAGGCTTCTAGTTTCTGTGAGATTTTGCGTTCGAGTAGATAGATGCTATCTGGGAGTTTGCGCTTTTCATGATGTAGTGATTCTATCGCCTCACTTAGCTCATTTATCGCGAGTGTTGCGGAGTGATTTTTTGTAAGCCAGATATTTTCTGAGTTTGCTAACTCCTTTAGCGCACTGTTGTATCCTTTACCTTTGGCTTTTAAGCGTTTGATTTCAAGCGTGATTCTTTCTAGCTCACGCTCGATATAGTCGTGCTCTTCTTGATGTTTGACTAGTTCGTTATTTAGTCGTTCTTCGCGTTCTTTGAGTTCCTCTTTGCTATTTTCTAAGTCAAGAATCCGCATCTGCAAATCTTCGATCTCATTTGTTATGTATTGGCGATTTTGCACGAGTTGATATATTGATTCACTGTTGTATATTTTTCCCTCGATATCGCGAATAGCAGGGCGTTTAATGCGCTTATGGTCTGGTAGAAATGTTAGCTTTCCGTTAAAAAAGTCGATGAATTTGCGCGCTTCTTTCTCTTTTGCGATACATTTTGAGAGCAACTCTAATACGACTTGACTATATATCGTATCAAGACTTGTGCGAAAAAGATGTTCGCAGAAGAGATTTTTTAGGTGGCGAGACAGATTCTTATCCCAAAATTGTTCAAGATTTAATCGTAATTTTTGGCGTATATAAAATGGGAATAGGCGTGCAAAGTCGATATTGCTAGTTGTGCTTAGAGGTGTATTGAAATGTAAAACTTCTGTTGTGATTTGACTAAGGAGTGCATCTATATTGACACCTTCTAGTGCATGCATTAAGCTTGGTAGCTGAGAATCGGCAATAGGATCGATGTTTGGCATGCGTAAAAGCTCACGAATTTCATTATTTAGCCGCACAAAGTCATAGTCAAAGTTTTTGATGCTTGCTCTGTTGTCAAATAAAAAAATTGCATCACGCACATCAAAGCCAAAGCATTTTTTAATGGCCGCCCTTATTAGATCGCGGCGTAAAAACTCATCGTTAAAATCAATTATTTCGTCAGTTTTTTGTGATATTTCTAGTACCTCTTTTTCGCTGAATTCATGATTTGTATAGGCATTTTCAAAATCTGCTTTGTGTTCGCAAAGCCATGAGAGGAGCTTTGATAGATATGGGGATTTTGAGATGTCTTTTATCTTTTTTGTTAGTTTTAGTTTCCCGTCTTTATCAAAAATTACAATAGCACTCATGCCCCAAGAGTTATAAAATCTCAAAATCCCTGAGCGTATCTCTTCGCGCATAAGACGTGGCTCTAGAGTAGGGAGACTATCGGCGAGAATCGATAAAAATGGTACGATATATTTCGTTTCAAACTCATACATAGAGGCACTTTGGGTGATTCCGCTCTCTAGGATTTTTGAGATTTGCTCATCTATGCTAATCATGTCAATATCTGTGCGCAAAAGACCTCTTTCCCTCATGTTTATTATGGAATCCTACTACATTTTGTACCAAAAAATGGGCAAAAATACCCCGACTTTGCGATAAAATAGAACTTTTATAAATCCACAAAAAGGCTTTCCCATAGACTTTTTTACCATTGCTATCGCCGCGCTTGGGATCTCAATCTTAGTCAATATTCTCTTTAAGCAGGTCGGGATCCCTGTTATTATCGGCTACGTCGCCACTGGCACGATTATAGTTTATCTTTTTGGGCTTGCAAGTGTTGCGGATTCTGAATTATTGTCGCACATAGCAGAATTTGGAATCGTCTTTTTGATGTTTATGATAGGGCTTGAATTCTCCTTTGATAAAATCAAGGCTATGCGCCAAGAAGTACTTATTTTTGGGACCTTGCAGATTCTTGTTAGCTGGGTGATTTTCTATCTTGTATCGCACTACTTTTTTGGAATCGAAAGAAAAGTCGCATTGATTGTAAGTGCGGCATTTTCGCTCTCGTCGACAGCTATTGTATTAAAGAGCTTTAATGAGACACATGAGACGCACACGAGTTACGGTCGTAACTCTGTTGGAATCCTAATCATGCAGGATATCGCCGTTATACCGATTCTTCTGCTCATATCGCTTTTAGCAAATAAAGATGCCAATATAGGCGAGTTGCTTTTGCACACTTTTCTAAGTGCAGTCATGGTGCTTTTTATACTCTTTGTGCCGGGCAAACGTGTAGCGACGCTTATTTTGCAGTTTGCAGCAAGTACGCGTATGGATGAGATTTTTGTAGGAACGATTCTTTTTATCGTGCTTGGAGCGTCAGCGCTTGCGGGATATTTTGGATTCTCTTATTCGCTTGGGGCGTTTATCGCGGGTATGATTATCGCAGGGACAAAGTATAAATATCAAGCAGAGGCAGATTTGTCGCACTTCCGTGATCTTTTACTTGGATTGTTTTTTATCACTGTTGGCATGCAGGTGGATTTGGAGTTTTTATGGGAGCATCTCTTTAGGATTCTTTGGATTCTCATAGCTGTTATGGTTTTAAAGGCGATTGTTATTTATGGCGTGATTTTATTTTTTAGAAATGCCAAAATTGCGCTGAAAACTGCACTTTCACTCGCACAAGTTGGAGAGTTTTCATTTGCTATTTTTGCGCTTTCACAAAATAATGGACTAATCGATAAAGAGCTTCATCAATTGCTTGTGCTTGTCGTGATTTTTTCTATGATTCTCACGCCATTTTTATTGAAGAATCTACGCGTGATTGCGACATTGCTTACTGGCGAGCCGACTTCTGGCTCAGTGGTGCAACAAGTCGAGGAAGAATCGGCCCTAAAAGAGCATATAGTTGTTTGTGGATATGGGACATTTGGGCGTGAGGTAGTGGCGTATTTGAAACGACGAAATGTGAAATATCTAGTCGTGGACTATAATCTAGCGCAAGTAGAAGCTGGAATCCGTGCTGGCGATAATGTGCAATTTGGTAATATCGCTCAGAGAGCAATTTTGGAGAAGCTAAACTTAGAAGAGTGTATTGCGGTTGTGGTGGCTATCGATGATACGCACAAGATTCGTATAATTTGCGAGACAATTTTAAAAAGCGCGCCACACTGCAATATTATTGTGAAAACGACGACAAAAGAGGAAGAGGAAGAGCTAGAGGAGCTTTCGATTTATCGCGTGGTAAACGAGAAGCAGGAGATAGCAAGGTTGCTTGGGCAGGCGGCTATTTCGTGTGAGCATGAGCGATTAAGGGGGAAAAGATGACAGATATGAGATGGGATTTGGGTGCGCTTTTTAGTGATGTAGAGGAGCTGGATAGAGAGCTCGAAAGATACAAGGTGGATAGCGAGGCATTTAGAGCTAAGTATGCTGGGAAATTAAATGCAATAGAGTCTAGTGGATTCCTAGAGGCACTTGGCGAGTACGAGCGGCTTTTAGAAGGTATTGGGCGTGTGATGAGTTATGCATTTTTGACATTTGCCGAGGATACTACGCGAGGTGATTTGTACGCAAAATATGAGCTTTTGTGCAATTCAGTCAGTGAGAATCTGCTCTTTTTTGAAATCGAGTTTTTAGAGCTTGAGGAGGGCAAGCGCGCGCAGCTTGTAGATTTTTCATCTAGATACAGCTACTACCTACAAAAACTCATAGAAAATAAAAAGCATACGCTAAGCTTACCTGAAGAGCGTGTAATGTTAAAGCTAAATCCAGTGGGTGCAAGTGCCTTTTCGCGACTGTTTGATGAGCATTTGAGTGGGCTTAAATTTTACATTGGAGATAAGGAGATGGGCGAAGAAGAGGTGTTATCGCTCCTGTATCATGAGAAGCGCACAAAGCGCAAAAAGGCAGCAAAAGCCCTAACCAAAGGACTAGCTCCACATAAGAATCTACTTGCATATATATTAAATGTCGTGCGCAAAGAGAATGCAATTTTATGCGAGCTACGTGGGTATGCAAGCCCTGAGGAATCGCGTCATATAGATAATCAAATATCGCAAAAGAGTGTTGATGCGATGATTGACTGCGTGAATGCCAACATGGGAATCGTAGCCGAGTTTTATGAGCTTAAGCGTGAGATTTTAGGACTTAAGAAGTTATATGACTATGATAGATATGCGCCACTTGCTAGCAAGGGTGAGCAGATAGATATAGTAGAGGCAAAGGAGAGTGTGCTTGGCACATTTAGTGAGTTTTCGCAGAGGTTTGGTGAGGTTGCCACGCGTGCATTTAATGATGGGTGGATCGATTCTCATCCGAGGGAAAATAAGCGTGGAGGGGCGTTTTCACATGGTACCGTACCTAGTGCGCACCCATATGTGCTACTAAATCATACGAATGGACGGCGCGATGTTTTTACTCTTGCGCATGAGTTAGGGCATGCAATACATCAAGAGCTTTCAAAAGCTGTCGGCTATTTAAACGCTGATACGCCGTTGACTACGGCTGAGACGGCGTCTGTATTTGCCGAGATGCTTCTTTTTGACAAAATACGCGGGAAGCTAAAGAAAAAAGAGAGGATTGCGCTTTTGGCTGGTAAGCTCGAAGATATTTTTGCAACGCTATTTCGTCAGAGTGTATTTACAAACTTCGAGCGGAGAATTCACGCAGAATCTGGCGAGCTCAAGCCTGAACATTTCGATGAGATTTGGCTTGAGGAGAATCGTAAAATGTTTGGCGATTCTGTGGTGCTTAGCGATAGTTATGCATCATGGTGGAGTTATATACCGCACTTTGTCCATTCGCCATTTTATTGCTATGCGTATAGCTATGGACAGCTTTTGGTTATGGCACTTTTTGGGCTTTATAAGCGTGGGGATGATGGTTTTGTTGAGAAATATGAGGAGTTTTTGAGCCTTGGCGGGAGTCGTTCGCCTAGGGAACTTGTGTCTATTTTTGGTTTTGATATTGAGGATTCTGCATTTTGGGAGATTGGCATAGAAGAGGTAAAGAAACTTCTCTCTGAGTTTAAGGAGGTGACAAAGTCATGATAAATAAAATCATCAACGACCGTGATTTTCATGAAATTATGAAAGCACACGCTTTTGATGTAATTGACTATCTTTTGGAGCGCGAGATTACGTTTTCGATTCTTTGCAATATTGCGCGTGTGAAGTTCGCCCCTGAATTGCCAGAAGAGATTACGAAAAACTTTCGCACGTTTACACTCTTTGTTCTTGCTGGCTACACTTTTGAGAGCATTGATTTAGATGAGAAGAATCTCTACTTCGAAGCTGGTTTTGGTGCTGAAAATATCGCTAGTTTCGTAACTGTGCCACTTGGTAGTATCTTTCAGGTAGTAATACAGGATGTGGAGAATATCCATGAGGCGCCGCTGTTTATTAACCCATCTGCTACTTGCGATGAGCTAGAGTGCGATGATAATAATGATGGCGTACGCTCCTCTATGGAGGCTTTGCTATCAAATCCTGAGAATCAGCGTTTTAAAAGGTAAACTTTTTCGTGATATACTCAAGAAAATCCCAAAATAGCGAGGTTAGGCAATGGCTACTAGGTTAGAGATTGAGCTTGTTCGATTTTGTGCGCAGAGGGACTATCTGCCGTATCGCTCGCGCGTGGAAGTGAGTGTAGAATCGTGCGAACGCGAGGGGCTTTTGGAGCTTTTTGGTTATATCAGAGCACAGATTCCAGATTTTGGGTTTGACAAGGAAATATTCGGATGTAAAATCAATAATCGCACGCTATATAAAGATGTGAAAATTGCCGAGATTGTTGCGGAGTTTGGGAGATGTTTTGTCCTGGCTCCGCTATCGCAGAGGCATGCTGTAGATGATTTATGTATCGATTCTCGTCCTTACAAGCTTGGGATTTCAAAGCTAAATGGCGTCATAGAACTTAGCGAAGAGGATAAAAAGCTATACGATTCTCTGCTGCCACTTGCCTTTGCATCTGGGCGCGCTATTAGTGATGGCGAATATTTGGGCGAGGCGTTTTTTGTCTTTATCGCTGAGATGATACGTCGTCATCCAGAGGCTGGAAGCGCACTGATATCATTGCTTTTAGATGCTGATAATGGCGTTATGAGTGCGTTGCCGCTTGGAGAGCGTATATTTCCTTATAATTCTCGTTTTGATGATGACATTTTTGGGCTTCAGCGAAAAATATTGTCTGGCTATCCTGCTTATAGTGGCTTTTGGGTTAGGATTGCTGATGAGATTAAAGAAGTGCTAAAGGGGGCGAAATGAGGATTTTTCCACTGGGTGTAAATGGTAGAAAAGAATCATCGCTACTCTCTAGCTCGCGTACGTTAGCAGAGAGGCTTGGGGTTACGTGGCTAGCCAGAGATGCTTATGTGGCTAGCAAGGACGAGATGTCGCTTTTTGCATATAGCTACTTTTCGCGTATAGCCGATACTGATGGATTTTTGGAGTTTTGGGCGTGTGAAATCTCGCTTGCGGCAGAGGCGGAGGCTTTGCCCGTTGCATTGGACGAAGATTCTTATAGTGATGTGCTTTTTGCATTTAGATTCTTAGAATGTGATGAGGCTATGCGTCATAAGATAGCCTCGAAGCTAGAAGCTAGGGGAATCAAGCTCGTTTTAAAAGAGCCGCAGTATCTACCAGAGGTGTTTTTACCTCTTTTTGAAAAGCAGGGTATCGTTAGCTATTTTTCTAAGTTTTGTGCAGCATATCTTGGATCGTCTAGAGCGCATGAATTGCCTAAAAACAAGTGGATTGATAGGTTTGGTCATGCTGTATCACTAAAGATTAGAAGTGGAGGATACTCCCATGAATGCTATGCGCAAAACTATCTCTTTGCCAAGGAATCTACGCTTAGAGAGAGCGCGAGAGTCTATTTTGAGGCACTTGATAGTGGTGTAGATTTTATGCTTGTTGGGTCGCTATCTCAGTTTAAAATGCTCGATTCTCATTTTAGAGAGCTCAGAAAGATTGCTGGACGCGACGATAGAGGCGTACCTCTACTTTTTGCCACACAGGTGATGTTGTTAGCGCTTGGTGAGCGTAGGCGTGATAGGCTTGGGCTAGATTCTCACAAGCTAAAGATCGAGCTAATATAATCAGGCGAGAGTATGTTGCATTTTTTGAAGTTTTTCTTTTCTCTGCTCGTGGCCATGCTCTGGCACTATCTAGGCGGTAGTATGGAGGTTGCGCTATTTTTCTTTATATCGCTTATAGTGATTCTCTTTTTTACGCCTATTAAGTTTCAAAGTCCAAAGGCTCGCGAGGAGTACATGGAGAAGCTGCGACGCGCTAGAGAGCGCAAGCGTGAGCTAGAGGAGGCAAGACTAGAGGAGAAGCGCAAGCTAAAAGAGGGCGGAGCCGAAAAGGATGAGCGACTACGTCAGGAGTATGAGAGCATAAAGAAAAAGTCGCTGGTATAGTGCATGGCTTTGGCTTGTTTCTTTTTTTTTGGAGCGTGTAGTTTTGTGTTTTTGCGGTGTGGCTATATTCATAGTTGAGGCTTTAATAGTGAGAGCCGTATTTGGCCTTTAATACAGTGACGATAAAGCGAAAATCTTCGCTAAACGCTTTATCCTTTAATTTCTAATCATTTTCGCTGGTTTTTCAGTGCAATTTTGCACATTAAAGTAACTTTGTGAACTCTCGCACTTCGCTATTGAGCGTAAATACTTCATCGATATTTTTTGGTTGGATTGAAAATCTCTTAAGCGCATATTCCACGTGCTTTGCTATCGTGCCAAAACTAATATCGCCAGCCAAGAATCGTTCTACAGCCACTTCGTTTGCAGCATTAAAGATTACGCCAAGGCTAGGTGAGGCAAGTAGAGTCTGCTTTAGATTCCATAATGGATAGCGTGATGGATCGATTCTCTCAAAGCTTAGTGGTGGCAGTTCAGCTAGCTCTAATGGCTTGCTTGGTGGAGTGTCGACTCGCTCTAGTAGTGCATAGGCAAGGGGTAGGCGCATATTTGCACGTGCGATATGCGCGCTAAAGCTCCCGTCCATAAAGCCAATTAGCGCATGGATTAGAGAGTTTCTCTCTATCAGCGCATCTATTTTTGTAGTTTTGAATAACCAATGCGCCTCGATGACCTCTAGTAGCTTATTTGCCATGCTTGCAGAATCGACAGTGATTTTTCTCCCCATGCTCCAGTTTGGATGGCGTAGGGCCGCCTCGACGCTTTGTGTTGGTATTTCGTGTAGTGGTATATCGCGGAATGCCCCTCCGCTAGCTGTAATTACAAGTGAGCTAAACTCTCGCTCTCCACGCAAAAACCACAAGCTAAAATGCTCGCTATCCACCGGGATAATACACGAAGAATCGATGAATGCCCCTCCAGCTACAAGCGATTCTTTGTTTGCTAGTGCTAGCTTTTTGCCAAGGCGTAGGCTCTCTATGCTAGGGCTTAGCCCACGGAATCCAACGAGTGCGTTTAAGACTAGCTTTGAATTTGCGAGATTTATAGCTTCTATTATTCCTTCATCACCAAAAAGCAAGCGAGAATCGCATGGTAGTACGACCTCATGAGCACGATTCTTGTCGGCCACGACGATTATTTTTGGTGCGAACTCCGCTATTTGGCGATTTAGCAACTCTAGATTCCCGCCAGCGACAAGCACCTCGACACTAAGACTATTTTCTCTCGCTATCTCAAGTGCTGCACGCCCAATCGAGCCAGTTGAGCCAAGTAGAATCACCCGGAGATTCCTCTTAGACAGACCAGCATAACAATCCCACCAAACATAAACCCATCAGCTCTATCGAGTATTCCGCCATGCCCAGGGAGAATCCGTCCACTATCTTTAACACCCGCTTCGCGCTTTAGGTAGCTCTCATACAAATCTCCAAAAACAGAGGCAAGGCTTGTTAAGACAGTGATTACAAAGGCTTTCTCAAAGCTCACTGTTGCAAGCCCGGCTAGTGTGCCAAGCAGTGTCGCAGCCGCTACTCCGATAAATACACCTTCTTGAGTTTTGTTTGGCGATGTCTCACAAAATTTGCGACTACCAAACATCTTTCCGCCAAAAAATGCCGCTGTATCAGTTAGTGCTATGATGAAAATTAGCCAAATAATCGCACTTATGCCATAGTCCTTGTAGAGTGCAAGAATAAACAAAAACGGTACTGTTGGGTAGATTAGCGGCATTAGCTCCTTGTGTGTTCCACGCTTTGTGAATGCCTGGAATGAGCCTAGCACTACAAGTGCAAAAAATAGTACTTCAAGTGGCGCTGGATAGAGTGCGGATACTAGCCAGATTCCTATAGCTACGATGTAGTTTGCGCGACTTTGACTGTTATATAGGATGCTTGCTTCATGAAATGCAATTATGTAGCATATCCCTAAAAATGACCATGTAACGAAGTAGCTATTAAAGATAACAACAAGAAGCAAGATGACGATAAGAACCGCAGCGGTGTAAAGCCTCGCTGGGTCTGTGTTTTTGAGACGTTGTAGCATTCTAGATTCCTTTTTGTTGATTGGTGTGATTATAGTTTGTGCTTTATAAAATGGAGCGTAAAGTTTGCGGATATGACCTATCTGCTAAAAGCAATGCACGTAGTGATTTTTTAAGCTCATATCACTGGGGGTGATTTTGCTTGGTTTATGTCTACTTGTGCAGTCGCTTTTGCCACTCTCTTCTCTTTTGATTCTTCTAGCGCACCGATTCTTATTAATCTCTTTTATTTTTGTTGCTTATGTTGTTTATCGTGCTTGATTATTTTGCGAGTAGGTAATTCTTATTGATGATGGCATCATCGTTTAAAATAGACAAGCATCTAATTTTGTTGATTTGCATTACAGTTATTCTTACCTACAAAAATCCCTTGATTGCGATTTTTTCACCCCATAGTGCAATTGAAAAATATCCAAAAAGTGATAGATTTATGGCACCAAGTGCTAAATCCACGCCCCCACCAGTGCGGAATCTAAGTGCCATTGGCAAAAGCGCAACATTTCTTTGACTAAACGGCAAGAAGAGTGGGATTCCGCTCTTTGTCAGCATATCTCCAGCAAAGTGTAGCCATACGCCTAGCCACAGTCCCACGACCGCCTCTAGTGCGATTCCTTGCGCAATGGCAAATAGAAATCCAGCAGATGCCACGATAAATGGAAAAAGAAATGAGTGTGTTGCACCTCGATGTCCAAAAAGCTTGTGTATGATTTGTGAAAGTGTATCAAAACGCCTACCTATCGTGCTTTCAGGCTCATCTATATCTGGTAGTAGCGCACCAAAAGTCACTCCACCTAGATATATAACTGGGTCAATATCACGAAATATCTCACTCCCTAAAATCGATGCCACATAAAGTGGGGCACAGGAGAGCGCGAGGGAGAATGCAATGTGAGTTTTGGCTAGCATTTGGATTCCTTCTTGTGGTATGTTTTGATAATTTGATAAATGGTAAAGAATCTGTCGCATTGTATTTTTATTTTTATTTTGGATTCTTTACGTAATTTCGAGAAACACGCCATTTAAATTTATGTAAAAACAAGCCTAGCATCTACGCTATTTTGACTAAGCGTATAAAAACTAAGGCGATTCTTGTGGTTTGCTTGTTGCGTAAAATCCTCTATGGATAGCACATCAGCTCATTTCAGTGTAAAATCATGCAAAACATATAGGAGGCATGGTGTTTCAAATTGATGGCGATAGGCTGATGCTCTCGTTGAGTATGCCTCTTGATGAGGTTAAGAGGTTGAAGGATTTTTTGGAAGGGCGACTTGAATATATCTCATCCATTGAGTTTGAGGATGATAGTGAGCTTGCGAGCTCTGCACTACTGCAGTTGCTTTTTAGTGTTAAAAAAAGTCGCCCAGAGATTGAGATTCCTATTCTTGAGCGCGAGATTACGCTTGGAAGTTTTGGAAGAATTGGCTGGAGGGTTTAAGTGGACAAGGCGAGATTAAAGGAGATTTTTATCGAAGAGGCGAGCGAGATTATCGAGAAGCTCGACGTGGAGATTATCAACCTTGAGGAGCGTCCTGGGGATAAGAATCTGCTTAATGAATTTTTTCGTGGTGTACACACGCTAAAAGGTAGCGCGAACTCGTTTGGTTTTATGAGGCTTGGTGTTTTTGTCCATGGATTAGAGGATGTCCTAGATTACTACCGCACAAGTAGCGAGCCACCAAAGAGTCATGTAATTGATATTTTCTTGCAGTCTGTTGATGTGATTAAAGAGATTTTTGACTATGAGATGAAGGAACAAGAGGGTTTGCCAGAGAAATATGATGCGTGCATCAACTCTTTTAAGCAGCTCCTATCTGGCGGTGCGGTCGATTCTTCTTTTAGTGTGAAGCCTACTACGGAAGAGCCGATGCGTGACTTGGCGTCTGAGTTTGGTGATTTGAGTGGTTTTAGTATGAATGCCGAGCTAGATGAGATAGAGAAGAAAATCTTAGAGATGTTAGATTCTTCGTCAAAGTTTTATAAAATCACACTTTGTACGGATGAAGATCTATATCTACGCGGGCAGGATCATGCGCTGTTTTTGCGACTTTTGGCAAATGAAGGTGAGATAATCTACTCGCACTGGGATATGAGTAACGTCCCAAAGCTATCCTTTATGGAGGCGGATAGCTCCTATATACGAGAGATTACGATATATCTAAAAAGTCATGCTGAGATGAGCGAAATCGCCGATATTTTCTCATTTTTAGAGGAGCATGAGTATCGCCTTGAAATCCTAAAGCAAGAATCTGCAAATGATAATCTGGAGAAAAATACTGGTGATAAAGAGGCCGATTCTAGTATACAGAGCGAGAATCTAGACGCTAATCATGGCTTTAGCAATAGTCTAAAATCTGTGAATGCTACTGATGAGGAGCTCGATTCTTCTTGTGGGGCTAGTAGTGCTGTAACAAAGATGCTTAAGACACAAAAGTCTGAAATATCTACCATTCAAAAGGAGACAAAACGCTCCTTTGTCAAAATTGACACAGCAAAGCTTGATGAGCTTTTTGATTCTATTGGCGAGCTTGTCATCGCGCAGAATTTTCTTGCAGAAAACGAGGAGATAAAGCTCCTGAAAGGCAATAATCTAGGCAAAAATATCGAGACGCTTTCAAAAATTACGCGTCTAATCCAAAACCGCGTAATGTCGCTAAGAATGGTGCCTATTAAGGATACTTTTGAACGCATGCGTCGTGTCGCACGAGATGCGTCAAAGAAGGTCGGAAAGGAGATAAAACTTCAGTTTGTTGGCGAGGAAACTGAGATTGATAAAAATATGGTAGATGCGCTCTCTGACCCACTAATACATATCATCAGGAATGCAATTGACCACGGAATCGAAGATAGTAGCGAGCAGAGATTGGCACTTGGTAAGCCAGAAATTGGGACTGTGGAGCTAAAAGCGTATCATCGTGGTGGGAACATTGTTATTGAAATCACCGATGATGGCAGGGGAATCTCACGAGAGCGCGTCTATCAAAAAGCACTGGAGCGTGGACTAATCACGCCAAGCGATGAGCTTAGTGATTCTCAGGTCTATTCGCTTATTTTGCAGGCTGGATTCTCCACGGCGGAGAAGGTGAGCGATGTTTCTGGGCGTGGCGTTGGGCTTGATGTGGTGCGTAGCTCGATAGAGGCTATGCGTGGGCGAGTGGAGATTGAATCTATCAATGGACAAGGGAGTAGCTTTGCCATGTTTTTGCCGCTCACGCTTGCTATTATCGATGGAATGCTTGTAAAAAGTGATGGTGAAACGTTTATTATTCCGACGCTTTCGATAATAGAATCGTTTCGCCCTAGCGAGGATATTGTCCATACAGTGCAGGGTGATGGGGAGTTTGTCAATCTGCGCGAAGAGCTACTGCCTATTGTGCGGTTAAATCATGTTCTTGAGATTGGCAGTAGTACGCCAAAGGCATCTGAGAGTATTCTAATGTGCGTGGAGAGTGAGCGCGGGCGATTTGCGATTCTTATTGATGAGTTACTTGGGCGACGTCAGGTTGTGATTAAGACACTTGGAAAGACGTTTGCCCATTTGCGTGAAATCTCAGGTGGTGCTGTGCTAGGCAATGGTGAAATTGCGTTGATTTTGAATATAGATGAGTTGAATTAAAGTATGGATCTGACCATCTCTACGCGTGAGTTTGAGCTATTTCGCGCATACATCTATGACACTGTGGGGATTGCGCTTAGTGATAGAAAGATAAGCTTAGTGCAAGGGCGACTTGCGAAGCGATTGAGGGAGCTTGGGATTCCTACTTTTATGGATTATTACGAATACCTAGTCCATAACGAATCTGAAGCATGGCAGTTAATTGATGCGATAAGTACGAATGTTACGTCATTTTTTCGCGAGCGTGCGCAGTGGGAGTATTTAAAAAAGCATATTGACGAGATACGTAAAAAGAAGAGTGCTAAACGGTTAAGAATCTGGTCTAGTGCTTGTTCTAGTGGTGAAGAACCATATAGTATCGCGATATTTTTGGCAGAAGTTTTGCCAGATTTCCATGAGTGGGATATTAAGATTCTTGCGACTGATATTTCTGTAGAGATTCTTCAAAAGGCGATAAAGGGAATTTATACTAAAAAGGTCGTGGCAGACATGCCAAGATATATAGTCGCAAAGTATTTTTTAAAAAAGAGAGACAAGAATGGTAATGTATTCTATTGCATTTCAGAATCTATAAAAAGTATAGTTACATTCAGATTGTTTAACTTAATACATGGCGATTTTTCACTCTTTAATAAGTCCTTTGATATGATTTTTTGTCGTAATGTAATGATTTACTTTGATTCAAAGTCGCAACAGGCATTGGTATCGAGATTTGCAAGGCTTCTGAGAAGTGGTGATTTATTGCTCGTGGGATACTCAGAAGCACTCACAAAAAATAAAGAGGAGTTCGAGCTCCTTCAGCAATCAATATATAAAAGAATCTAGAGGAGATTATGATGATTTCAGACCTTTCAAAGCTTCACGATAGCGATATTCTGGAGGAGATCTCGCGTCGCTTTGAGGAGAAAAATGCATCCATCTTAGAGATGGAACAGATGACAAAGAATCTACTTGTTCTCAATGAGAAAACAAAGCAAGCGGAGGCAATTAAGGGCGAATTTCTCTCGATTATTAAAAATGAGTTCAATAATCCACTCTCTACGCTTCTAAATCTGTCTGGTATGCTATATCAAAAGCGTGAAAGTCCTGGCTTTGAGCAGATGACTTGCATGATTCATAGCGAGCTTTTAAAGCTTGATTTTCACTTTAGAAACATCTTTGCTGCGACAGAGATTGAGGCTGGTGAAATAGCTAGTTTTTATACGACAATCGACTTTGATTTGCTTTTTGATGAGGCACAAAAAAGTTTAATATATGTGATTAAAGATAAAAACTTGACACTAAAAATCGAGAATCGCCTTGAGAATCAGATAGTTAGCGACTATCAAAAGCTACTGCTAATCCTCTCAAATCTCCTATCAAATGCATGCGAATACTCCTACCCAGATACTGAGGTTAAGCTCTGCTTGTATGAAGAGGGAGGCGACTTTATTATGGATGTTCGGGATCAGGGCGAAGGAATCGATCCACTACATCAAGCTGGTATTTTTGATAGATTTCATAAGTATAGCTCTGGCAAAACTCGCGCTCACAGTGGGCTTGGACTTGGGCTTAGTGTCGCACTTGGCATGTGTGAAGCACTTGGCGGTTGTATCACTTTTGACACTCGCTCTGGTGACACTTCATTTAAGGTTGCAATACCTAGGGAGAATGATGAAATGGTATCTCTGGGAGATATGGATGATACTGGTATGACTCTCTTTGATGACTTTGATGGAGGAGTGGAGCTTTGATATGTCAGTGAGGAAATTCGTCAATGTTGGCGAAATATATATCGCCAAAGACCCCACTGAAATTGTTACGATTCTTGGCTCGTGTGTAGCTGTTTGTCTGATTGATAAAATCACAGGAATCGCAGGCATGAATCACTATCTTTTGCCACTTTGGAATGGTAATGG
Organism: Wolinella sp.; assembly: GCA_052170135.1. Lineage (GTDB taxonomy): Bacteria > Campylobacterota > Campylobacteria > Campylobacterales > Helicobacteraceae > Wolinella. The sequence goes on along the minus strand of JBQNBC010000002.1, from coordinate 170,687 downwards.
ACTAGAGAGTCCAAAGTACGGAAACATCTCGATTCCTAGACTTATATATGGAATGGAGGATGCTGGGTGCAGTCTAAGAAATATTGAGGCAAAGATTTTTGGTGGGGCAAATATCAATATTACTGCGCACGAAGCCATGTTGATAGGCAGGAAAAACGTCCTGATTGCACAGGAGATTTTAAAGAGTGCAAGAATCCCTATCGTAGCTGAGGATACTGGTGGTAATAGCGGAAGAAGAATCCTGCTAGAAAGTGGTAGCGGTAAAGTCATGCTACGCTACACAAAAAAAGAGGAGCAGACGCTTGGGCATTAGGGTGCTAGTCATTGATGATTCTGCGACTGCTAGAGCAATGATACGCGAGGTATTGTCGTTGGATTCTGATATTGAGGTAGTTGGTGTTGCGCCTGATGTTTATATCGCGCGCGACAAGATTCTCTCTTTGAATCCAGATGTCCTTTGCCTTGATGTAGAGATGCCAAAAATGGACGGGATAACGTTTTTAAAAAAATTGATGATATATCGACCTATGCCTGTTGTTATGGTCTCTTCGCTAACGCAAAAGGGTGCGCAAACGACACTTGAGGCTTTAGCATCTGGTGCGGTTGACTTTGTCGCTAAGGGCGAGATGATGGCTAGCGAGCTGGCCTCGAAGGTCAAACAAGCAGCAAAAATAAAAATCAAGCAATCTTCATTGCAAGCTCAAAATCATGCTAATCGATTATCGTTTGACTCTAGTGGTATGGAGCCATCTAAAAAAGTGATAGCCATTGGTGCATCAACGGGCGGGACAAAAGCTATTCAGATGATTTTAGAATCCATGCCGACAAACTGCCCTGGGATAGTTATCGTGCAACATATGCCTGGTAGCTTTACAAAGGCATTTGCCGATAGGCTAAATGATGTTTGCGCCATTAAGGTATGCGAGGCAAAAAATGGAGAATGTCTAGAAGAAGGAAAGGCGATAATTGCAGATGGCGAATATCATATGGCACTAAGAAAGAGCGGAAATCGCTACTTTGTCGAGCTTGGCAAAGGAGAAAAGGTGTCTGGACATCGTCCAAGCGTTGATGTATTGTTTAACTCCATTGCGCAAGTAGCTGGGCGCAACTCAGTAGGAATCTTGCTAACAGGCATGGGGCAAGATGGCGCGCGAGGGTTATTGAATATGCGTAAATATGGTGCACGCACAATAGCCCAAGATGAGGCGAGTTGCGTTGTCTTTGGTATGCCACGTGTCGCTATTGAGCTAGGTGGGGCAGAAGAGGTGCATTCACTAAATACCATAGCTTCGCGATCTTTAGAGATGATTAGAGAGATTAGATGAGCTCTTTAAAGAACAAAATAATCTTAAAGCTTTATTTGATTGCCCTTGTTATGCCACTGCCTATATCTGTTGCACTATTTATACTTGAGAAGAATCCACTTATAATTACTGCTATATTTTTTATCATGGCTGGCTTTTGTGTATTTGCAATCTGGGCTATTGAGCAGACTTTGATACGGCGTGCACTACTTTATGTGCAGTCGCTTGAGGCTGATTTAGAGCGCATTTCATGTGGTGAAGAGATATTTAGTGATAGAGAATGTAATTCAAAAGTAGTAGAAAATATTAGCGGAATTGCCAAAGAGCTAAAGAATCGTAGCGAGCGACTTTTAGAGCAGATTCAATATACGCGCATGATTCTTGATGCTGAAAGTGGGCTTGTGGCGGTGGTGAGCGATGGTAAGGTTTTTGACTGCAATCGTAGCTTTTTGCACTTCTTTGATATAGAAAATCTAGAAGAGTTTAATGCCAAATTTAAAAGCTTTGTTGATATTTTTACAGATTCTAAATATGTCGGCTATCTATCACCAAAAAATCTAAGCAAAAAAGAGCTGATAAGCACACTAGATGAAAATACGCTCAAAATCCATAAAGTAGTGCTAAGACGCGAGGAGCAGGATTTTAGATTCTCGTTGTTGCATAGCAAGATTAATATCTCTTCTAAAGAATATGAGATTTTCGTGCTGAATGATATTACAGAGCTTGAGATGTATAGAGAGGCACTAGAGAAGCGCGTAGCTGAGGAGGTGGATAAGAATCGTCTAAAAGAGCGCATTTTAAGTGAGAATTCACGTCGTGCGGCTATGGGTGAGCTACTTGTAAATATTGCGCATCAGTGGCGACAACCACTAAATAACGTAGGAATCCTTGTGCAGGACATCGAGGATATGTATCGGTTTGATGAATTGAGTAAAGAATCCTTATCGCTAAATGTACAAAAGATAATGGAGCAGTTAAATACACTCTCAGACACCATCTCAAAGGCAACTTGCTTCTATGACAAGCAGGATGTGCGGGCGCGATTCTTCGTGCGAGAGAGTGTGGAGAAGGTGCTTTCGCTAATTAGTAATGGTTTTGGAATAATCAAGGTCGATGTAAGGCTTGAAATCCCAGAGGAGTTGGCGATAAGTAATAATTTTCAGGCATTTGAGGAGGCTTTAATGGCTCTTTTTGTCAATACAAAAGAGGCATTTGAGGGCGCAAAAAAGAGTAGTGGTGAGATTGTTATCTGCGCGAGTATAGCCACTTTTGATGATGGTGATATGTTGACTATGACTTTTAGCGATAATGCTGGTGGGATTCCTCCAGAGATTTTGCCAAAGGTTTTTGATCCGTACTTTACGACAAAATTTCAATCACAGGGCACTGGTATGGGACTCTTTACCGTGCGAAATACGATTGAAAGTCGAATGTATGGCTCGATAGATTTAGAAAATCGAGGTGCTGGTATCTGCTTTACGCTTAAGATTCCTAGTTTGCAAACTGCAATGAGCCATATCTAGGAACTCTTTTTGCTTTATTAGCTTCAAAAATCTCCGGAGCTAAAAGCCTATGCAAATACCCCTCTCAAATACCATAACGCAAAATCAAGCTGATATTTTAGCGGCTAAAAAATCTGCAGAAGTTGCAATAAAATCACAAAATAGCGAAGAAACAAGTTTGCGTGCCGAGCGCGATTTGACACGCCAAAATATAAAAAATGAGAATCTAAAAGCTGATGAAGCAAAAGCAAAGCAGGCAGAAGAGATAAAAAAAATAGAAGAGAAGCGTGATGCGCAAGTCATAGAGCAGGGCGAAGGCGTTCGTGCAACTTCGTTTTCACTTAGAACTGATGATGAGAACTATGAGATTCCCACTTCGCGCGAGACATATGGACTGCTTGTTTTGGAGCTTATGGATGATAACGAGTTTCAGGCATTTGAGCGCGCGACAGCTGGTATGACTCGTGGTGAGAAGATGATTGCTGCGCAGTCGCTATATCGTCTCTCTGAGTTGCAAACACAAAATGCCAAGGCAACCTTTCCGCAGGAGCAAAATAGCGGCTATGCAAGGACAATAAATTTTGGCGAGGCATTTGCACGTGCACTACATTTAGGCGAGCGTGGAATAGACATACATGGCTGATATGCGGAGAATTGAGTCAAGGTTTGCTTTGACCGCCTTTTGTAAAATTATATAAAGTGCGCATTGACTCGAGTTGTTGCGCGCATACTTTTCTCGATTCTTATTCAGCTCCATTTTTGTGAATAGTTGATAGTTTTTTATTCTCAAAATCGCGCTAGAGGGGGCGTGTATGAAAAATTTCACTCTATTTGTAATTATCTATGTCACAATTGTGACGCTGTCGCTAATGTATATCACGCAGCCACTTCAGCCACTCTTTTCTCTAGAGTTTGACGTGCCTATCTCAAAGGCATCATTGTTAACGTCGATAATTCTCCTACCACTTGCGCTTGCGCCAATATTTTATGGCTATCTTTTGGAAAAGAGCTCACCAAAGAGAATCTTAATCTTTACGCTAACAACAATCGGTGTGCTCCAGCTATTGCTTTCATTTGTTGATTCTTATGAGCCATTTTTGGCTATTAGATTCCTTCAGGCGCTACTTTTGCCAGCGGTTTTGACGACGATTTTGACTGTGTTGACGAGAATTGACCAGCAAAATATCCAAAAATATGTAAGCATATACGTAGCTAGTACAGTTGTGGGTGGCTTTGTAGGAAGGGTATTTGGTGGGTATATCGCGACGGAATATTCGTGGCAGACTGCTTTTTTGATTTTGGGATTTTCTACGCTTTTTGGTGCGTTGTTGATCTCTCGTCTGCAATCGCAAAGTCGTGTAAATATCGTAAAATTAATGCCACGTGATATCATCGCTCACCTGCAAGATAGGCGATATGCGTTGCTATTTTTTACGGCATTTGTTATATTTTTCTCATTTCAAGCGGTTTTGAATTTCCTTCCATTTCGTGCCAAAGAGATCGACCCAGAGATTACTGAGAGCATGATTGGATTGCTTTATATTGGGTATATTATTGGCGTTATTGTGTCTCTTTTGGCGACTCGTATAACGATTCTTATAGGTGGTAAAGAGCGGGCAATTACGTTTGGGCTTTTGATTTTTGCATTTAGCACTACGATGATGATCTATGAGTCTATGTCGCTTTTATTTGGTTCGATTTTTGTTTTGTGTGCGGGTATGTTTATCTCACACTCGATTCTCTCTAGTCTCACAAACTCAATTACTCCTGAGAAAAAAGGGATAGTCAATGGACTCTATCTAGCCTTTTATTACGCTGGTGGTACGATAGGATCTATTGCGCCAGGAGTTGTTTATAAGCACTTTGGTTGGAGTGCTTTTGTGCTTTGTATTGGTGCAATTTTACTTTTTAGCGCAGTGCTCTTTTTTAGATTTCAAAAACTTTTTAGGGCTGGTGTATGACGCAAATTTTTAGAGATTTTTTTCTACTGATTTATAATGAAGAGCGAGAGCTAGTAGATAGCGATAAGCTAGCATTATTTGTGGAGCGGCTTGGTGTCGAGGGGATAGATTTGTACGCAATTCTTCTATCTTGCAATGAGCGAAATTTTGAAATCTTCTCGCGTATTGATTTTTTACGTGAGTTATATATTTCGCTATTTGAGACCATGGAAGCAAGCCATGGATTCTTTGAGCCTGGAAAAGAGATGAGCTTAGATGGTATAAAGCTACTTCAGCTTGCCACTTTGGAGCTTTTGGATTCTTTCCCATCGTCTCGTATTTTTCATGAGATTTTAGAGCGTGTCTCCAGACTAAAACGCGAGGGAATTTTACTATTTGAGGAGGAGCAACGTATAAGAGCGGTGTTACATCAGCTGCTATCTCATCATGATGAGCGACATGCACAAAGCGAAAATGTTGAATCCGAGGTGGATAGCGAGGTTTTTCATGATGGATTCTTACAAGTGGGAATCTCGCGTATAGAGCATGCGATAGAGGCGATAGCCGAACTAGAATCATCTTTAAAATATGGTGAAAAATTCAAAGAGATAGTTAATAAACTAGTTGAGCAGAAGTTTTCAATTGGCGTTACGGGCGTTATGAATGCCGGTAAAAGCACCATGCTAAATGCAATTTTGCAACGTGAGATTTTGGGTACAAATGTAATCCCAGAGACGGCAAATCTCACGATACTTAGATATAGCGAGCGCGAGTATGCGGTTGTGCATTTTTGGAGTGCACGTGAGTGGGAAAGTATCGCTAGAAGTGCGCAGTTTGACGAGGGGATAGACTATTTTGTCAAAGAATCCATAGCCACTTTTGGCACTACATTAGCGCGATATATCTCAGATGATAGTCAAAGTCATGAGATATCCATAGATGAGCTACCTACATACACATCGGCGAAGCACCCATCAAAGCTTTGTAATTTGGTTAGATCTGTTGAGATTTTTACCCCACTTGAGTTTTTAGGTGAGGGGGTGGAGATAGTAGATACTCCTGGACTTGATGACCCATTGACGCAGCGCGAAGAGATAACAAAGCGATATGTTATTGGTTGTGATGTGATGCTACATTTGATGAATGCCGCTCAAAGCGCGACACAAAAAGATGTTGATTTTATTATTGATGCACTTGTGTATCAAAACGTCTCGCGACTGCTTGTGATTCTCACGCGTGCGGATACGCTTAGTAAAGATGAGCTCGCGTCTGCCATGCACTACACCACAGATAGCATAAGAGAGCGATTGCGAGTCTGTAATCAAAAAGTAAACTTTAGTGAGATAGTGGAGAGGCTTGAGTTTATCCCCATTGCTTCTAAGCTTGCTCTACTTCATCGCACTGGGCGTGCAGAGGAGGCATTAGAGCGTGGATACGAGCTGGAGGATACTGGTATTTTACGCGTAGAATCCTACTTGCGCGATATGCTGTTTGGTAAAAATGCGAAAAAGACAAAGACAATGCTATATGGTGCATGCCGAGAGCTTTTGGGTGTGTTTGATGAGATTCTCCGTGAGCTTTCTCTAAAAAAGGAGTTAGCAAGTGAGAGTATTGATAGGTTGTCTGCGCGACTTTCTGAGCTGGAGCGGACAAGAGTGCAGACGCTAATAGATATGGAAAAGATTCGTGATTCGCTTGGTGCTCAGCGTGATGGGATTAGCTCATATCTAGATTCTTTGGCTACTTCTGTTGGTTTTAAGCTTATTGAGGTGCGAAATGTCCTACAAGAGCGTGTGCTAGATGATATTCGCTATGAGGTATCACGTGGTAAAAAGCCTACAGCTGCGCGACTAGAGAATATGATCGAGCTGGGAATCCAAGATGCGCTTGTTGATATTGCGCGCGACTATCGGCATAAGTTTGGCAAGAAATTACACTTTTTGATGCAAGAGATTGAGTCGGAGTTTGAGAAGCTATCGTATCTCTTTGCGCCACAGTTTTTAGATGAGCTTATGCAGGAATTTAATGGGATTTTGGTAGACGAGACAAAAGGCGGTAGGCTTATTGATAATAATTCAATTCTTAAAAAGAGTGTGGTTGGCATCGTCAATGGTGGCAGTAAGGACATTGAAGCGGAGTTGAGGAAAGTTTTTGCTTTTAGCTTCGATTCTCTTGTGGAGTTAGCGCGTGCTAGGACTGATGAGCTAGGTGGCGAGCTTTTAATGCGCTTTGATACGGTTACTGGGAGAGTGTATGAGTATGCGAGTGCGGTTTTGTCACAACAAGAGAGCGTGCTAGCTATGGAGATAAAAATGCGTGAAGGCAGCACAGAGATACGTGAAAAACAGGAAAAAGAGCTACTTCTTGAAGAATCGAAGATATCTAGCGCAAAGGATGAGATTGAAAAGCTCCTAAAGGAGATTGCATGACTCTGTTAGAGCAGTTTATTGTCGCTTATAAGGAAAATAGCGAGCGCAACGCACCGAGCTTTAATAAAGACCTGCTTGGATTGATAGACATGCTTAGTTACACGCTTAATAATGAGCGATTTTTGCCATCAAATGAGCTAAAAGATGAGCTTTCAAATCTTCGCAAGCGTGCGCTAGAGCCTATGAAAGTAGCCATTATTGGGCAGTTCTCCGCTGGTAAATCGACATTTTTAAATGCTATTCTCTCCAAGCCAATACTTCCAACTGGTATAACGCCAATAACCTCAAAAATCTGTCAGCTTTGCTATGGTGATGAGTTTTCTCTAAAAGTTGTGTTGCGCGATGGGAGGAGTGAATTTCATAAAATTGAGAATTTAAAAGCCATAGAAGAGGATGCTTCTCGCGATGTAAAGGAGCTCACAGTCTATGCTCCTACTGAACTTTTAAAGAGTGTTACATTCCTTGATACGCCAGGATTTAACTCCCAAAATAGTAACGATACAAAAGTTACTTCACGGATTCTTGATTCCGTTGATGGCATTATTTGGCTTAGCTTGATTGATAGTGCTGGTAAGCAAAGCGAGCTTGAGATTTTGCAAAAGCATTTAAAGAAGTATGCGAGCAAGAGTCTCTGCGTGCTAAACCAAAAAGATCGTATCGATTCTCCCGAACAGATACAAAGTGTTGTCGAGTATATCAAGGGGCGTTTTGGTGAGTTTTTTGCCGATGTGATTCCGGTCTCTTCTAGGCTTGCTCTTCAGGCAAAAGGCTTTGATAAGGGCGAGATCGCTCAAGAAGAGTTGTGGCAGTTATCACGTGAAATCACTCAACTGTCGCTTTTGCGCAGTTTTGATAAGGATAAAATTATAGCCCTAGTCAAAGAGCATGAAGCGCGCATAGATGGATTTTGTGCCGGCGATTCTTCGCGAGCGATGAAGCTTTATGAAGAATCGAACTTTAAGCCTGTATTGGATTTTATAAACAGTGAGCTAATGCCAAAGTCACTCCTTTTAAAGGAGTTTACGCTTAAAAATGAGATGAGGAAAATTATAGATATTTTAAAGGCGCAGTATGAGAATTTTCAGCAAATCTATGAGCGACTAGATTTGATTTTGGCACGCTATGCAAGCAATCTAGATCAGTCGCTAAAGGAGTTGAAAAACTCCCATCGCACTGAGTTACATAAGATTTCTCAAGATATCCGCTATCATCTAGAAAATATCGCGGAGACGCTATATCGTCACGTCCTAAAAGAGGAGCGTGAGCATGTAAAGCGCAATAAGAATCGCCTGGGTATTGAGATAAAAAGTAAGCAAACCCTGCTTGTCGCGCGCCTTGATAGGGACAGGGTAAATGAAGAGCTATTTTTGGGCGATTCTAAAAATATGCGATTCTTCAAGGCGATACAGTTTAAAATTCGTCGTGCTATGGAGCGTATGGATAGTTCATTTTTAGAGCCATTATCAGAGTTAAAAGAGAGTGTGAAACTTTGGCAAGAGCCACATGAGCTAGTGAGAAAGCGACATTCGCTTGGTTCTGATTCTGCGCATTCAAACATGAGAAAATTCGCTGCGAAGAGCTATGAGCTTATTATTAAGGATTTTGTCTCAAACCAAAATGAGATGACTGCCTTTATTCACTCTGAGTTAGGTTCTTTACTTTCTCTTTTTGGTGGTGCACATGAAAAGATGTTAGAGCTTGCTATTTTGCGCCTTGAAGAGCGTATGGAAAGCTCAATACTCAGGCATATCAAAGCTCCTATGGACTTCCCAATATATCATCCTAGTTTTGATGAGATTCTAACGCTTTTAGAAGATTCTTTTGCGTTGCAGATATATCTACCAAAGATAGAGGGTGAGAGCACTGTCGCAGATAGAGCGTATCAGAAGATGTTTACGCTATCTCATAGTCTTGTTGATGATAAGCGCGCACTACTATCTGAAAAGATAGGGCTAATGAGTGAGCAGATCACGATTCTTGATGATCTACTCAAGAAGATAAACTCTAATGATGAGGTGGATTCTTAAGCTAAGGATTGCACGGCAAAGTCAAAGAATCGCACTTGATTCTTGCTAGCCTTTTAGTTTTAGAATTGGTATCTCATTGAGAGTCTGAAATCGCGCCCAGATTCTTTCACTATTGCATCGCCTTGCGCAAATGATGCGTGGCTGTAGTAGCTCTTATCTGCTAGATTTTTTATAGCAAAGTTTAGGCTAAGCCCATCTACGCCCTTTGGTAGCCACTCTAGCCATACGTCATGTAGCGCATATCCACTACGCTTTCTGTCATAGACGCCATCTAGTCCTTTTAATGCGCTCATTGTGTAGCCAGCCCTTAGCTTTGGAGATAGCGCATACATACTATCTATCACGAGTTTGTTTCCACTTGATGCCGCGATTCTTCGTGCGCTAGTGAAGCGATTCCCGTCATTGTCTTCTAGTTTTGCCTTTGTGTAGCCAAGCGACACACCAAAGTCGCTCGTCTCCCATGATGCGCGTAACTCATAGCCTTTTGAGATTACATCTTTTTGACTATTCCACACTTTGGCTATGGCTCTCCCCCCTCCGCTACTTTGGATTAGATTCTTGAGTGTGGTTTCAAAAATAGCACTGCTAAACCCAATTTGTGTGCCATTATTAAGTGTTGTGATATATTTGATGCCACCCTCTTTTTGAGTCGATTCCTCTGGTTTTAGCGCATTTCCATCGTTGATATTTGTCTTGCTTGTAATGTTTCCCATCCACTGTATAGGCATTGTTCCAGATGCGCGCACCGCCTCAGAATATTTCGCAAATAGCGATAGATTCTCGACTATTTCATATTCGATTCCTAAAAATGGTGATAGCTCATTGCCTTTTAGCTCTTTTGAACCAAACTCACTTTGAAAGTCATCAAATCTCGCACCATACGAGAGCTTTAGTGCGCCAAGCTGGGAATTAATGCGTGCAAACACGCCTAGATTTTCTGATTTGTTGTTGACTAATTTTTTATTTATACTGCTGTTGCTTTTACCATCCTCATCGTCAAAATCTATTCCAAAATCTATGTTGTTTTGTGAGCTGAGAATCTCAAAGTAGATCCCATTTTTTATGCTTCCGCCTAGATTTTCGCTTGATACATCGATTGTATTTGTGAGATTCTTTAATGCTTTTTTATTGAAGTAGATTTTGCTTTCGATATTTATGTATGGATTTTCTGGGTTGTATTGATGTCGTAGCGAGTAGGTATCTTGCGTGATTTCATGTAGGCTTGCCGCGCGCGCTAGGCTGGGTATGCCAAAGTCACTACCTGGGCCACCTGTAATGTAGTGTGCTCGATTCTTGTTTGATAGCGCGCTTAGCCTAAGAGAGTGCGCACCATCTAAAATTGTCATTTTTGCAAAGTAATTTTTGTCTTTTGATGCGCTATTTAGGGATTTTTCACCGCTTCCAGTGCGATAGTCTTCTAGATTTTGCCCTGAGATATCAAGGAGTAGAGCACCTTTTTCGTATAGTTTACCAAATAGCGATACGCCACCATTTGCCCCACGTGATGAGCTTGTGTAGCCGCTACGTATGGCCGCACCTATATTTTGTGAGCCTAGTAGTTCCTGTGCATCGACACTCTCAAATGCAATACCACCAGCAAGTCCATTGCTTTCACCATTTGCTAGCGTCCGTACTTTGACTTTTTTAAGTAGACTCGGGTCAATACCTAACATATCGCCTCTATGTTGGAATAGATTCCTTCCTTGCTTTGCGCCATCGATTGTTATATTGATGTTACTTCCTTCGATTCCTCGCATATAGATTCTTTGTGCATTTCTATTGCCACCGCCTATGTCTATGGACAGCTCATTTTTTAGTGTGTCTTTAGCATCAAAAGAGATACTTTGTTTTATTTTTTCGCGTGATATTTGCGAGCTACTTCCTAGTAGATTCTCGCTATCTTGGGTGATTTGCACGCTGTTTAGCTTTAGTGATTGACTAGCTAACGCATTGTGTGAAATAAGTGTGGCTACAACTATGCTAAGTGCGCTGAAGCTAGTGCATGTTCTTTGGTTTTTTTCATTGCTTGTGCCCATTTTATGATCCCTTTATATTAATAAGAGTTATTATTAAAAATAAAAGTTAGAATGAAATCCAAAAAAAGCTTAAGTGATAATTAGTGCTAATTAGTTTTATCTTTGAAAAGGCGATAAAAACGGCTTTGTATGGATATTCTTCTTTGGATTTTTGTATTTTTTGGTTGTGTAGTTAGATGCATTAGGAACTTGTTTGAGAATCTAAGCACACAGATAATAGTGTTTAGAACGTAGCAAAGCTCATCATAGCATGGGTGTGGCTATAAGCCGAGTTCTGTTTAAAGGGCTATTCATCTAGGCGATTATCTCACGATAACGCTCGGAGCGAATGGCTAGAAATTTAAGACGCTAACCATGCCATTCTTGCTGCGGGTTGGGTTTACCATGCGATTCTTATTGCTAGGAATCCGGTAGGCTCTTACTCCACCGTTTCACCCTTACCAAAAATTCGGCGGTCTATTTTCTGTTGCACTTTCCCTTATCTTGCGATAGCTATCCGTTAGATAGAACCCTGTCTTAATGCAGCTCGGACTTTCCTCTTTTTGCAAAGTAACCCTCCGCCACACCCATGGTGCGATTTTATCACTATTTCACGTCTATTTCACGATAAAATCACATAATTTTGTATAAATTCTAGGGGTAGTTCAATGAGTCTAAAAGCGATCTTGATATATGGAGTCTGTGTGCTGGTTCTTTTTGGTGCGGATGATAATGGAACAAAAATGGTTGATTCTCAGCTTGTTTCCAGTGCAACAATAAGGGCTGGAAGCATTGAGAATCTAGGTGAATTTATCGGTACGCTATATTTTGGAGAACTTTCTGAGCTAGCCTCGGAGGTGAGTGGTGTAGTGGAGAATTTAACTGTAAATGAAGGCATGCATGTCAAAAAAGGCGATGTATTGGCGAGACTTGGGAGTGAACTTTTACAAAAGGATATCGCATCAAAAGAGGCGACGCTTAAGCAGGCTAGAGCTAAGGCGAGCAAGGCATCAAAGGAGTTTGAGCGGCTTTCAAAGCTTCATAGCTCTAGTGCTGTGTCGTTTAAAGAATTTGAGGATGCTCGCTTTGACAAGGAGGCCGAGGAGGGTAATGCAGAATCTGTTTTAAACGAGCTTTTAAGGCTAAAGAGCGAGCTTGTGCTAAAGCAGCTAAAAGCCCCATTTGATGGCGTCATCATAAAAAAGCTTCTAAATCGCGGAGAGTGGGTGGCAAGTGGTGCGGCTGTATTTAGTATTGCGCGATTGGATTCTTTGGAGGCGAGTGTTGATGTGCCGTTTGAAGTAGCGCAGAATCTACGCATTGGCGAGAGTGTACGGCTCACTATCGCACAGCGCGAGTATAGTGGCAAGGTGAAAGCAATAATCCCTCTTGGAGATGCTAAGGCTAGGACTTTCCCTGTGAAAATAGCCCTAAATGGTGCTAATGGTGAGCTATTTGAGGGATTGTCTGTGCGCGCGAAGTTTAAACTCAGTGGTAAAGAATCTGGTCTGCTAATCCCACGTGATGCGATAGTGCCACGCGAAGGGAAGAATCTAATCTTTGTCATCCGCGATAGCAAGGCAATGAGTGTCAGCGTAGAGGTGCTTTCATTTCATGAGATGGATGCTTTGGTTCGCTCAGATAGCCTTAGTGTAGGCGAGCGCGTGGTAGTGAGAGGGCAGGAGCGACTAAGGACAAATCAAGCGGTGCGCGAACAATGATTAAATATGTAATAGCAAAGCCTGTCGTTGTTATAGTCGGGATAATCCTGATAAGCCTCTTTGGGATTCTTAGCCTCTATCGAATTCCTTATCAGCTTACTCCTAGCGTTACACGCCCTGTGATAACCATCAGCACAACATGGAGCGGCGCGACACCATATGAGATGGAGCGCGAGATAGTTGAGCGACAGGAGAAAGCACTCAAAGGGCTTGATAATCTCATAAGCATGGAATCTAGAATGCGAAACTCAAGTGCAAATATCACTTTGGAGTTTAAAATCGGCACGAGCTTGACAGAATCGATGTTAAAAGTCTCAAATAAGCTTGATGAGGTCAAGCGTTATCCAGATGGAATAGACAAGCCAATAATCACTGCAACGGGCGAGAGTGCCTCTCCTGTGGTGTGGATGGTGCTAAAGACACAAGATGGAAATCCTAGCCATGTAAGCCAGTATCGGACATTTTTTAACGAGAGTGTTATTCAATATTTTGAGAGAATCGACGGTGTAGCAGAGGTCTTTTTCCCTGGGAATACAAATCGTGAGATGCATGTCATTATTGACCATGCAAAACTAGCTAGCTACAACCTTACGCTTTCAGATTTGATCGGAGTTTTGGATTCTGAAAATGTGAATATCTCTGCTGGCACGATGGATTATGGACGACGATCTTATCGTGTTAGAAGTGTGGCTGAATACAAAAGCGCAGAGCAAATTTCAAATACAGTAATATGGAGCGATGGACAAAAGCGCGTTAAGCTCTCAGATATAGGAGAGGTCAAAGAGGGCTATGCACGCGCAACAAGCTATGTGGAGAGCAACTTTGATGCAGCTATGGTAATAGGTATAAAGCCCGAGCCAGGTGCAAATATCCTAGAGCTAAGCGATGCAACTGAGCGTGTGTTTAATGAGCTAAATAGCGGGATATTGCATCACGAGGGGCTCTATCTTGAGTGGGTGCATGATCAGCGTGGATATATAAATGGTGCTATCTCGCTCGTGCAACAAAATATAATAATCGGTGGATTTTTGGCGATTATTGTGCTTTGGGTCTTTTTGCGTAGTTTTAGCTCGACAGTGGTTATTGCGCTTGCTATGCCAATAAGTATTCTTGGGACTTTCATCGTGATGTATGCTCTTGGGCGCACGTTAAATGTTGTCTCGATGGCGGGAATCTCATTTGCTGTAGGTATGCTTGTCGATTCTGCGATTGTGGTTTTGGAAAACATTGACCGCCACAGAAAGCTAGGTAAAGGGATTTTTTTAGCGTCTTTTGATGGGACGCGCGAGGTAGTTGGTGCGCTAATAGCTTCGGTGCTCACGACTGTTGCGATTTTTATCCCGATTATAAATATGGAAGAGGAAGCTGGGCAGTTATTCCGTGATATCGCGCTCACAGCGAGTAGTGCAGTGCTCTTTTCCATGCTTGTGTCGATATTTGTGATTCCTATGTTTAGCTATCAGATTCTTCGATTTTTTGGCAAAAAACGTGACCATGCCCCTACTGAGCTTGAGCGATTTGGTACACGCATTGTTGCGCTTATTATGTCGATTCTTGAAGCTTGCATCTCTAGTAGACTTAGGCGGATTTTTACTATTGTTGTTTTTACTATTTCATCGATTCTTATTGGCTATCTATTGATGCCAAAGATGGAATATCTCCCACAGGGGAATCAAAACTTTGTCACTACGATGATAAACCCACCGCCAGGGCTGTCCTATGAGGCTAGAAGAGAGATTGGACGTGCTGTATTTGACTTGAATGCACAATATTTCTTGCAAAATGGCTACACAAAAGATGTGGCTGGGGAGATGCCACCAATTCGTCAAATGTTTTTCCTTGGTGGTGATACTTTTATGTATTTTGGTGCGCGTTCGAGCATAGAGGATAGAGCAGGGGATATGATTCCTCAGTTTTTTAAAACACTTGCACAGATACCAGGTATCACCGGCGTCTCTATGCAACCTGGTATTTTTGAGCGCGGGCTTGGAAAAGGGCGAACTATTGATATTGATATTAGCGGTAGCGACATAAATGGAATCATTGCAACCGCCAGTGCATTGCAAAATATGATACGTCAAAACTTTCCGAGTGGCACACAGGTGCGCCCGTTGCCTAGTCTAGATTTGATCTATCCAGAGATAAATCTCTACCCTGATTCTGATAAGCTTAAGGCAGCAGGACTAACACCGACAAGCTTTGGAATCGCTCTTGATGTGCTAATGGAGGGGCGCACTATTGCTGAGTATAAGGAAGAGGGGCGGGAGAAGATCGACTTGATATTAAAGGCAAACAAAAGTGATCTAGTTACACCAGAAGAGATATATAATGCTCAAATCTACACGCCAAATGCAGGAATATTGCCAATTTCATCGCTATCAAATATAGCGCGTGAGTACGGTATTAGCGAGATTCGACACTTTGAGCGTAAGCGTACAATCACGCTGCAAGTAACGCCACCAAAAGATACTCCACTGCAAAGTGCAATGGAGAGAATCGAGGGTGAATTTTCTACTGCTTTAAAAGAGCAAGGGCTAATGAATGGCATATCGTTACGATTAAGTGGCACAGCCGATAAGCTTACACAGACTCGTTTAGCACTGCAGGGTGGATTCTTGCTTGCTGTTGTTATCATCTATCTTTTGATGTCGGCGTTGTATGAAAATTTCATCTATCCGCTAATCATTATTTTTACAATCCCTCTTGCTGTGGCTGGTGGTATGCTTGCGCTTAAGCTAGTAAATCTGTTGTTAGTTAGTCAACCATTAGATATTTTGACGATGCTAGGGTTTATTATACTTGTGGGTACCGTGGTGAATAATGCAATTTTAATCGTGTATCAAGCGATAAATAATATTCGAGAATCTGGGCTGGATTCTTACTTAGCGGTCAAAGAAGCTGTCCGCACGCGCTTGCGCCCAATCTATATGAGCACACTAACTTCACTCTTTGGCATGCTACCATTAGTCGTTGCGCCAGGACCAGGGAGTGAGGTTTATCGTGGACTTGGTGCTGTGATTTTAGGGGGGCTTACATACTCTACCATTATCACCGTGTTTGTCATTCCATCGCTTTTACTCTTTGTGATAGACAGAGAGTATAAGCAAATAGATATTGAAAATGCCGAAAGAGATGGTATGTAAGTATGAAATTTTAGTCATTATTGCGCTTATAGGCTCAAGTCTTTATGTGTTAATTATGGATGATGCAGTGGAAAAAGCACTGCATCATAGTAAAATCTAAAGTAGCAAGAGTGGTTGCTCAAACAAGCATAAAGTGAGTATGGTGCGACCAAAAGCGCACTGTATCCGACGCTAAATCTAAAATATCAGCTCACAAACTAAAATCGCACTGATGATCGTGGTAAGCGTGCGAGTAGCTACGCAAGTATCGAAGTGCGATATAACCTTGATCGCACGGAGGCAAGGATAGAGGCTAGCTATAATATTTTGGTGTCTTTACAACTGATAAGAAACTTGAAGCAAAACGTTATGCTACATTAGCAATCGATAGCCAGATAGCTAAGGGTGAAGCGAGAGCTTGAGCTACAGCTTTTTGGGACACTAGAGAGTCATAGGCTCGCATATAATGCGTATGAGGTGGCAAAAGTCGCTTCTAGTGCAAGCGGAGGAGAATTATCGCATAGCAAGCGAGCGATACAAGGAGCACATAGAGAAAGTTAGTGAGCTACTAGATGCGGAACTGTTGCCCAAAAAGGCGCGTGTGACGCTAATAGGCCGTTGGTATGCGATCGCTGAGACAATTGTGACGTTTAAGAGAATCATAGAAGAGTAAAATAGGGCTAATTTATTTCCAAAATTCTTTTCTCATGGCTTTATATATAAAGAGATAAATAATCGTAAAAATATTTTATGGCGACTCGTGGGTAGATTGTTTTTATTAATTTGATGGTTAAAATTTATGAATATTGTAGCTACGCTATCTGATCTTTATTGTCTTGTTTTTACGTTTTTGATATTTTAACTATTTTATTTAGCTATTTATGAAATATAAAAATTAAGCAACGTTTTTTGATAGCACTACTCATAGAGTACTTTGTTTGCACATCAAGCTATTTTCGCACTTTATAACTACCCCAATTAACCTTTTAAAGCTTTTTATACTATCGTCCTACTTTGACTTTTGGTATATGCTTGTTCTACACAATCTATCGCCCATCGGCATTACTAAAAAAGCGAGTTACTATTACTCGGAGTTATTTGTAGTATTTGATGACTAGCAAAAACTATACAAAGCATGTAAAAGTAGAAGGAGCGCTAGGAATCTACTGAATATGAGACTTGCAAATTCTATTATAGCTAGTATGGGGAGCGTATGATTGACTGCATCTATGCAACAAGTGAACAGCGGTAGTTAAAAGTAAAAAATATAATAGGCAGATTCCCAGTGAGGGAATCTGCGCTTAGTCTATCGCCCTAGCTCTTTTTCGAGTTTTACAATCTTTTCCCACGTGGAGATTACTGAATCTGGATTTAGTGAGATGGAGTTTATTCCCTCGCGCACAAGGAATTCCGCTACCTCTGGGTAGTCGCTCGGTGCTTGACCACAGATTCCACAGTATTTGCCAGCCTTTTTTGCTGCGGCGATCGCCTGTGAAAACATCTTAAATAAGGCAGGGTTGCGCTCATCAAATACGTGACTTACTAGCTCACCATCTCTATCTACGCCAAGAGTTAGCTGTGTTAGGTCATTTGAGCCAATTGAGAATCCATCAAACATCTGCAAAAACTCATCGGCTAAAATCACATTGACAGGTAGCTCACACATCACATATATTTCAAGCCCATTTTCACCGGAGACTAGTCCATTGCGTCGCATAATTTCTAATACTTTTTTACCCTCTTCTGGCGAGCGAAGGAATGGGATCATAACTTTCATATTTGTTAATCCCATTTCGCTTCGCACTGCTGCAAGAGCTTGGCACTCCCACTCAAATGCTGGTCGATACTGCTCGGAGTAGTATCTGCTCGCACCGCGATAGCCTATCATAGGATTCTCTTCATGTGGCTCATATGCCGCACCACCAATCATACGGCGATATTCATTGGATTTAAAGTCGCTAGTGCGCACGATAACTGGATTTGGATAGAAAGCACTTGCGATCATACCCACGCCCTCGGCTATTTTCTTTGTAAAGAAGTCCTTTGGATTCTCATAGCCAGCCATGATAGAGTGTATATGCTCGGCATCAGGTATATTCTTCTTGCCATTTTGTAAATCAACAAGTGCAAGTGGATGTGCTTTGATGTAGTTGTTAATGATAAATTCCATGCGTGCTAAGCCTACACCGTTGTTAGGAATCTGTGCAAAGCCAAATGCTTTTTCTGGATTTCCGACATTCATTAGGATATTTGTCTTTGGTCGCTCCATATTTGATAGGTCTATGCTTTCGACTTCAAATTTATGGATGCCACTATATACAAAGCCCTCTTCGCCCTCTGCGCATGATACCGTTACTTCCATGCCTGTTTCTAGTTTTTCAGTAGAGCCGATTGCGCCGACGATTGCTGGCACGCCTATTTCTCGTGCGACTATAGCTGCATGGCATGTGCGACCACCTCTATTTGTGATGACTGCAGCCGCTTTTTTCATTGCTGGCTCCCAGTCCGGATCTGTGTTGTCTGTAACGAGAATCTCGCCATCTTTTATTTCTGACATATTGACGATGCTCTCTATTACACGCACTCTACCATGCCCTATTTTGCCACCTATCGCCTTACCGGTGATAATAATCTCCCTTGGCTTATCATTATCTACAAAGCGATATTTTTCCAGGCGATTCCCACCTTTTTTCATGCGTTGGCTTTGTACGGTCTCTGGACGAGCTTGCACAATGTATAGATCACCACTCACGCCATCTTTGGCCCACTCCATATCCATTGGGCGATACTCGCCAGCTTCAGCAGAATAGTGCTTTTCTATTATTGTCGCATATCGTGCAAGTGTAAGAATCTCCTCGTCAGATACTGAAAAGGTAGTCATCTCTTCTTCGCTTGTCGGGATATTTTTGGTTGGATGTTCGCTGCCAGGGGCAGCATAGACCATTTTTAAATGTTTGTGTCCTAGTTGTCGCTTAATAATAGGGCGCTTACCAAGTGCAAGTGTCGGCTTAAATACATAGAATTCATCCGGATTGACAGTCCCGCCTACGACATTTTCTCCAAGCCCCCAGCTAGAAGTGATGAATACGGCATCTTTAAAGCCTGTCTCTGTGTCGATTGAGAACATAACACCAGAGCTACCCTTGTCGCTACGCACCATCTTTTGTACGCCCACGCTTAGGGCGACTTTAAAGTGATCAAAACCACGTGAGGCGCGATAGCTAACAGCCCTATCGGTGAATAGCGAGGCGAAACATGATTTTACGTAGTGGATTAGCTCTTGGTGGCCCTGGACGCTTAAGTATGTATCCTGCTGTCCAGCAAATGACGCATCTGGCAAATCCTCGGCAGTAGCAGAGCTTCGCACGGCAACGTCTGCTTGTTCCATATTGTATTCGTGACTTAGGATCGCATATGCCTCAAGAATCTCTTCTCGTAGATCAGTTGGTAGTGGCGTTCCAAAAATTAGATCACGAATCTTTTTTGAGCGTACTTTAAGCACGTCAATTTCTGTGACATCAATATCCTCTAGGAGCGAGCGAATCTTTTCTCGTATTCCTGCACTATCAAGCAGATACCAGTAGGCATCACTAGTGATTGCAAAGCCATTTGGTACCTTAATGCCCATAGGCACAAGCTCTTGAAACATCTCCCCGATACTGGCGTTTTTACCGCCTACGACAGGGACATCTTTATTGTTTAGCTCCCTGAAAAACTTGATGTATTTCATCGCCTAAGCTCCTTAAAATGATGGTTGACGGCATTTTATAAGATTTAAGTTTATTTGAATCTTACCTAGCGAGAATCTGATGTCAAATTTGCAAGGATTCAGCTATTTTATGAATATTTTAACCCCTGCTTTGCTCTGCTAAAAGCCCATAAAAGTCTGGGAGCTCCATTGGCTTGTAAAAGTAATAGCCTTGTATCGTATCGCACTGCGCCTCTATCACAGTGGCTAGCTCATGATCGCTCTCCACGCCCTCCACGCAGACGCTTTTACCAAATTTATGACATGAATGGACGATTCCCGCGATGAAATCGCTAGTATCTTTTGAGACAGCCATTTCACGCATTAGCACGCGATCAATTTTTATGATGTCTGATGGGTAGCGTAGTAATAGCTCTAGGCTTGAGTAGCCTGTGCCAAAGTCATCTAGCGCGACATTTATTCCCATGTCTTTGCAACTATGGATAAATTCTTGTAGCATTTTTGGATTCTCATTTTGGTTTGTTTCTGTTATCTCCATGACAATATGACTGCTTTTTAGTTCCCATTGTTTCATACATTCATCGACAAAATATAGGAATCCAATATCTGAAATCTGATGATAGCTTACATTGAAATTTAGTCTGAAATTTGGCATATAGCTCATTGCACGTCGGCAATTTACTATTGTCTGCTCTGCTACCCAGCGACCTACGGCAATTATTTGTTGATTTCTCTCCAGAATAGGCACAAATGTCATAGGTGATATGTCTTTGTCGTTGTATTTCCATCGTAAAAGCACTTCTCCACCGACTATTTTGAAGTCTTTTGCTGATACGATAGGCTGTATCACGATACGAAAATCCCTAAAATCATGTAACACGGCGTCATTTAGCTCGACAATCATGCGGCTCTTATTACGTTGCGCCTTGATGTTTTCTAGCGAATGGAGCGCATACTCCTCGGCTGGATGATCTTTGGCGAAATCAAGTAACCCAAGCACATCGGAGATAACCGCACTAGGGAGAGAATCTATCCACCCCTCATTTACTACGCATAGCGAGCAAGGATTCTTGATTATTATTTTGTGCTCTTTGTAGACCTTCTCTATTTCTCTTTTTATCGTGTGAATAATATATTGCACATCTTCTTTGTAGTCCGCAGAGGGAATCGCCATAAATTTCAGCCCATCAAGGCGGAAAAACTGCATTTTGCCATCAAAAATAGCCAATAGATTATCTGCTATATTTTTTAGGATGCTATTTGCTACAGTGCGTCCATTTAAGTCATTGATCTCTTTAAAGCCATTTAATTTAAAGCCTATAAAAGAGACCGCTTCCTTGTGCTTTTGAAGCTCCTGGATCTCAAGCATCGCCCCATGCTCTCGCTGAAAATTAGTAGCTGGATCGATTATGAATTCAAAATCTACTTTGGAGATTCCTCCTGAGAAGAATAGTGGCTTTTCAAACTCAGCATCCCACTGTATGATGCCACAGCAACGTATCCAAAACTCACGCCCATGGATATCTTTAATACGATAGCGTATATCGTGTGTTTCGCGCTTATTTTTGATTATGTCCTGTAGGTCGTTGCGATATAGCTCAAGATCTTCTCTACGCGTTATGATACGCTCCCATTTACTAATTAGATCTTTGATGATATTTTTACTAAAGCCAAAAGCCTCCTTTATGGGATCGCTGATGTAGAAAACACCAGTTTGCATATCGCCAAAAAATGGATAGTAGCTAGCTAGCGATGTAGATTTTAAGAATCGCTCCAAATCGAAGTAATTTTCTGATAGATACTTCTTTATCGTTCCATTTATGCCCTGTGTCGCACTTGCAAATGTGCATGAGCATTTGATGTTATCGATGTTTTTTGCATTTGATTCTTCGCCACTGTGGTTGCGGTAGCTTTTATTCTGATGCATCTCCTCTTTGGCTAGCAGGATTAGTGCATTAAGCGAAGAATCGCCATTTTCACACCAGTAGCTCCCTATATCTATGGTGCCATCACTAAGCTTTGCTTGCTCGCTAAAGAGCGCAAGCAGACTATCAAATTCAGCGCGAGGAATCTCGCTACAAATCACGACAAATTCATCGCTTCTGATGTGGTAGATATGATGTGGATTGAAGATTCCATGAAGGATTTTGTAGTACTCTTTAGCTACATTATCGTTGTCTTCGTGACCTAGGCTGTTGCCTGCGTATTTGATAGTTGAGATATTGCATTAGAGAATTCCAATACGCTTGTATTTGGAGTTGGAGTTGCATCTTTCTTCTAGGGCATAGCTATTTAGCGCACCTGTCAAATGGTCGTGATAGCTGGCATATCTCATCTTTTCCAGCTCATAGCATGACTTGATTAGATTTGAAATTAGTCCGCCTATACCAGTGAGAGAATCGACGATCTCATCAATTCTCTCTTGCGGCATATTGTAGGCGTTTAGTATACCTAAGTGTTCACCATTTACATGCAGTGGGATAGAGATTCTTGATTTTATATCTTGTGGTTTTAGCATAGAGTAGATTCGTGGATCTATATCCTTATACTTTTCGACATCATCGACTATAACAGGCTGTAGCGCGTGTAATTTATCTTGACACCATTTCATGCCACTCAGTTGTACGCGCTTTAGCCTCTCTTTTTTTGGTGAGATTTCATCTTGATTCCACTCATGAGTGTTGCTTATTGAGTCTTTTCCAGCGTACTCAAATACGCGTAGAGTCTCACACTCAAGCTTACGCCCTAAGAGTGCAAGCAGTTTATCGATTCTTCGCCTTATGTCATCTATGCACAGTGATTGAGTTAGCCATTCTTCCATCTCGTCTTGATTGCAAAACTCCGCTAGCAACCCCCAAGCCACGCCCATGTGCACCCCCCCCCTTTTTTTTTGCTATGTTAAATCCATCATATCAAATATTTAGCAAAACTATATATAAGCTGAATGGAATCTATGCTTTAAATTCTGCTTTAAAATCAAATAGCGTAATTTCAGCTCTAGATAAGAATCTCATCGGCGGTCCCCAAAAGCCAGTGCCGGGATTTACATAAAGTCGCATGCTTGGTGTGATTTCATAAAGCCCACATATATACTTTTGATCGAGTTTTACAAGGAGATTAAAAGGCGCAATCTGTCCTCCGTGCGTATGTCCAGCAAGTATTAAATCAACAGGC
The DNA here is from genome assembly GCA_052170135.1 of Wolinella sp. GTDB lineage: Bacteria > Campylobacterota > Campylobacteria > Campylobacterales > Helicobacteraceae > Wolinella. Next base: position 147,744 of record JBQNBC010000002.1, on the reverse strand, counting down.
TTGTCAATGACCTCAGGGACGAATTTAGGCTGATGAGCGAGGAGAATCGTAGGTAGATTCTTATCTGTATACTTTAGTGCTTTTGGCAAGTCTGGCTCAAAAACGCCAAGTCGCCTCCCAAAAATATCATGCACACCAGCGATATTTACAATCCCTTCTATTGTTTGCGATTCATTCTCTAGCACCGTGATTCCTAGCTCTCTTAGATATTTTATGGTATCGCCTATACCGTGGAAAAATTCATGATTGCCACTCACAAAGTAGATTCCCATTGTTGTTTTAAGCTCACCAAGATACGCCACTGCTTTTTTGATATTCTCTATTTTTGTATCTGTGATGTCTCCAGTTAGAAACACCATGTCCGCTTTTAGAGTATTTACCCGCTCTACTAGATCTCTCATATAGCTCTCTTCTATTAGCCCTCCAATGTGGATATCGCTTAGCTGTACTGCGCGAAAGTCGTGCTTTAGTCTGGGTAGCGCCATAGGGACTTTTACGATTCTTGGTTCTAATGATGCTTCGAATATTCCAGCACTTCCATAGCCAAGCAATGAGAATCCGCCTGTATAGCCGAGCATTTTTCGTATAGCTTCTCGTCTTTTGTTTTTCATCGGCAATAGTAGAATTGGTGCGGTAAGTGCGTAAAAAATAAGCGTCAAAAGTAGCGCAAATCCCATTCCAAGCGATAGCGAGAAGAGAAAATATAGTGGCTGTGGGATAGTAATGAAGTAGCGCGAAAATATGTAGCCAAGGAGGCAAGCAAGGTTTAGTATTAGCGTACTCTTAAGCAAGAATCTAGCGCGTGATGTGCGCAAAAATATACGCACAAACAGGTGATATGCTAGGTAGTGGATAAGTGAAAATATGCTAAAAAGCGCAATTGGAAAAATAAGCATTGGTACACCTTTTTGAATTTCGCTATTTTATCCTTGAGAAAGAGAAACTATGAAATCAATATTATTTGTATGCCTAGGAAATATCTGTCGCTCTCCGCTAGCAGAGGGGGTAGCTAGAAGAATCGTAAGTGAAAATGGACTTTTCCTTAGGGTTGATTCTGCTGGGACTAGTGGCTGGCATGCTGGAGAAGCCCCATGTGATGGCTCTATAAATGTTGCAAAGCACCACGGAATTGATATCTCAGCACTTCGATCACGACAGGTAAATGCCTCAGATATAGACGAGTTTGACCTGTTAGTAGCTATGGACAAACAAAATCTAAGCGACCTAGCACGCAACTTTCCGCGTGAAAAGCTAGCTCTTCTTGGCGATTTTGGGCTAGATGGCGCTGATGTGCCAGACCCGTATCACTATCACGATGGCGATGGTTTTTTAAAGGTATTTGAAATGATTGAGCGAGGCGTTATGGGGCTATTTGCTGAAAAAGGAATCCTAAAGGCTTAAAAACAGATGCGTAGCGCATTGTTTTGTAGCTATGTATCTGTTTTTGCCAGCTTTGATTATAGATTTGATTCTCTTTCTTGCCCTTTGGTTTGTGTGATAGAGTAGGGTAAGCCAAAAATGCGCACATTGCATATACTTTAATGTGTGTGTTGGATTCTTGTTGCGGTTTTTTTATCTCTTAAAGCTAGACTATCGCTGCTTTAACTCCTCGATTACGCGCTTTTTCTCTTGTTCGACATGGTGCTTTATGCGCTCTTTTTCTATGTCGTTGATTCTCTTTTTATTATGTTGAAATTTGCTATCTAACTTCTCATCGCGCTTTGTTTTGAGCGTGTTTAGCGGATTTGCGATTGAGATTACAAATACAACAAGTGCTAGCGCGCTTGCCTCTTGGTGCTTGCCGCCTAGGAAAAGCCACGACACATAAATAATAAAAGGCAGAAACACAAAGCGCAAAACACGCCAAAAGCTCATAAGAATCCCTCAATTTTTTATCAAAAATTATAATTTATTTTGCTTTTCAAAACGTTTTATATAGCCGCAATATTGGCAAAAAGGCTCTATGCAAATTCCCTGCTCAAAGCCTGCTTTTATGCGTTTGGCGCGCGGTGAGGCGAGTGCGGTAGCTAGCCCATCTTTGATATTTCCTAGCGCGAGATCTCCTTTGGTATCTAGACAGCATGGGACTATTGTGCCATCTGAGAGGATTCCTGCATGACTTTTTAGTGCCATGCAAAATCCATTTACATGTGGTGTGGAATCACGCCAACTAAAGAGAGAATCGATATCTAAAATCACATGAGATTCTAAACGTTGACGTTTTTTTTGCTGGTTGATTCTCGTTTCAAAATAATTCTCCAGTAGTAAAAGCATCTCTGTTTGCCTAGAATCTTGCTCTAAATTCCAAATACGCAGATTGACAAAACTACAGGAATCGGGCTCTTTGCGCATTTTTTGCATGGCATTTGATTCTTGATTCTTCGCTTTGATGTTTTTGCGTCTAGCTTCTATAAATGCTGTGATTTGCGACCAGTAGTGTTCTAGACTTAGGCGCTTTTTGTTATCAAAGTAGCTTGTTAGTGAAAAATTGATTTGATGTATTGCTTGGTGTAGAAGTATCTTTCTCTCTGTCTCACCAAGGTAGAAACCAGATGTAGTAATTTCTGCTTTTAAGTTATATTTTAAAATCAAGTCAAGGTATTCAGAGAGATTTGGAATCGTGAGCGGGTCGCCAAGTAGATGTAGCGCGACTATGTCAGTGTGTGGTGCGCACTCTCTTAAGGTGTGCTGAAAGAGTGGCAATGGCATAGGCTCGCGACGATTCTTAGCCGGGGTGCAGAAGCTACATGCAAGCCCACAGAAGTCGCTAAGTTCTATGTGAATTTTGTAAAAAGCCTTAGACATTAAATCTAAAGTGCATTACATCACCATCTTTGACGATGTACTCTTTGCCCTCTACCCGAAGTGTGCCAGCTTCTTTTGCTTTTGCTTCGCCACCATATTTGACAAAGTCTTCATAGGCAATAGTCTCTGCACGTATAAATCCTCGCTCAAAGTCCTTGTGTATTACGCTTGCAGCTTGTGGTGCCGTGTAGCCATTCTTTATTGTCCATGCGCGTACCTCTTTGATTCCTGCTGTGAAGTAGCTTATGAGTCCAAGCTTTTCAAAGCCTTTGCGGATTATCTGATCAAGTCCGGATTCTTCTACGCCAAGTGATTCTAAAAATTCTTGTTTTTCATCGGGTTCAAGCGCGACCATCTCTTCTTCGATTTTGGCACACAGTTTTATCACTTCGCAGCCATTTTTTTCAGCGTGTTTACGAACGGCAATGACGTGTGAATTATCCTCGCTAAGTCCATTTTCATCAACGTTTGCACCATAAATTATCTCTTTGTTGGTAAGGAATCGAAGTTCGCGATTGAGTTCTTTAAACTCTTCACTATCCTTTTTAGCAAAAATTCTCACTGAATTGCCAGATTGTATGTGTAGCATTAGAGATTGTGCGATTTCAAGCGTGGCTTTCGCATCTTTGTCGGCCTTTGCCATTCGCTCTAAGCGTTCGATTCTTTTCTCTAATGTCTGCATATCTGCCAAAAGTAGCTCAGTCTCGATGATTTCAATATCACGTAAAGGATCGATGCTACCCTCTACGTGAGTAATATTCCCATCATCAAAGCAACGTACAATGTGTAAAATAGCCTCAGTCTCTTTGATATTTGCAAGGAATTGGTTTCCAAGACCTTCGCCTTTGCTAGCGCCTTTTACAAGCCCAGCAATATCAACAAACTCCACGACAGAATATTGTATTTTCTGTGGATTGACTATTTTTGCCAGCTCATCAAGACGAGAATCAGGCACAGCAACAATGGCCTTGTTTGGCTCAATAGTGCAGAATGGATAGTTGGCTGCTTCAGCGTTTTGTGCTTTTGTAAGCGCGTTAAAGGTTGTAGATTTGCCGACATTTGGAAGTCCGACGATTCCTATGCTTAGTGCCATTTATGCCTCCTGTGCGAGCGATTCTAAAAATTCAATCACCATGCGCACGCCTGCACCACTTGCACCATGCGGATTGACATCCCACTCTTTTTCAACATAGGCCGGACCTGCTATATCTAGATGTAGCCACTTGTCATGATAGGATTCTTCTATGAATTCAGAGAGAAATAGCCCAGCTGTAATAGAGCCACCATATCGCGTGCCTGATACATTGCATACATCAGCTACTTTTGATTTGATTAGCTCTTTTAGGTGGCGATTAAACGGTAGATCCGCGACTAGCTCCCCACTTTTATTTGCGCATTCAAGGAAACGTTGCTTAAGTGCACGATTATGCCCTAGTACTCCAGACGTGTACTCGCCTAATCCTACGACGCATGCGCCAGTAAGGGTTGCTAGGTCGATTATATAGTCTGGTTTTAGCTCCTGTGCGTAGCAAAGGCAGTCAGCTAGTACGAGTCGTCCCTCGGCATCTGTATTTCGTACTTCAATGGTTTTTCCATTTTTGGCGCGCAGGATATCATCTGGCTTGTATGCGTTGCCACCGATCATATTTTCTGTTGCGCCAATGATGCCATGAAGCTCGATCTCAATCCCAAGCTCGCTTGCTGCTTGTAAAATCCCTAAAACTGCGCAACCACCGCCTTTATCAGCTTTCATTGTTACCATAAAATCAGCGGGTTTTAGACTTAATCCACCACTGTCATATGTTAGACCTTTACCAATAAGTGCAATTCTTAGCTTTGGATTCTTTGGTTTGTTTGATAGATGAATTAAGCGTGGTGGATGGTTGCTGGCGCGTGAAACAGCAATAAATGCGCCCATTCCCTCTTTTTCTAGATATTTTTCGTCGTGTATTTTGCAAGTTAGATTCTGTTCCTTTGCTATTTTTTCTGCTATTTTTGCTAGTTTTTTTGGCGTAGCGTCATCTGGAGGGGTATTGACTAGTTCGCGAGTGAAATTGACAGCCTTAGAAATGCTACTTTGACGCGCCAAAATGGTCTTAAACGACTTTGGTTCAATCTGTGATCTATTGCTGGTTTCTTTGGCGATTAGGATTTTTTCAAGTTTGCTTTCGCTCTTTTTGTTTTTGTATGTGTCAAAAGTGTAATCGCCTAGTAAAAAGCCAGCAATAAGCGCATCAAGTAGCCTAGAATCGCGACTTGGCGCTAAAACTTTTAGCGATTTGAATGGATATTTTTTGACTATTCTTATAGCCTTTGCGCTCGCCTCGCGTAAAGAATCTGCATCGAGTTTACTGAGCGCGTAATATAGGCACTTTTGCTCTGGTAAAAATAGTATATCACTGTCCTTGCCATCAAAACCAAGCGAGGAAAACAACGAGGAATCTACATCCTTAATGTGTGAAAAATCTTTATCTACGACAAAGATTAATGCACTCTGAGCATCTATTTTTCCAAATGGAGAATCTTGTAGTGAAATCTTCATAGTTTTCCTTATTTTTTAGTATGATGGTGAAAGTACCATATTATGCTACCACCAAGAATTAAAGCAAAAGGAATTGCAATATAGAAATGTTCCTTAGCCCAGTGTAAAATCACCAAAAGCTGCTCCCCAAACATATAGGCAAGCGTAATAGTAATGGTAGCCCAAATAAATGCACTGATAAGATTTATAAATGCAAACATCTTTGCGCTATATCGCGTAACACCAATAGACATTGGTAATATGGTTCGCATACCGTATAGATACCTTTGGATAAAGATGATAGGCCAGCCATATTTTTTCAATAAAAGATGTGCTAGGGCAAACTTACGATGTTGCGTTTTTAGCTTTTTATAGATAAAGCCTTTGTTGTAGCGCCCTATATAGAAGTAGGCCTGATCACCAGCAAAGCCTCCAAGTCCAGCCACAATGAGCGCAACCCAGAAATTCATATCGCCTGTATGGCTCATTATGCCAGCCATTACAAGTCCTATCTCGCCCTCTAACATGCTCCATATAAACAAAATAATATAACCATATTCTCTTAGCCAGCCGATAAATAACTCTTCCATGTGCAGCTCCGACTATTAAAATTTAAGTAGATTCTTCGCTTGTATCATATCTTTATCGCCACGCCCAGATAGTGAAACAATTACTATTTTATCGCGGAATCGCTCCTGCGCTTTTTTTAGATATGCTACAGCGTGTGCGCTTTCAAATGCAGGAATAATTCCCTCTCTTTGACTGAGCCATGTAAATGCATCTAATGCCTCTTTATCGGTGATATTGTCATATTCAGCTACTCCACACTCAAATAGATGAGCATGTAGCGGTCCAATCCCTGGGTAGTCAAGCCCAGCGGAAATAGAATATGCCTCTTTTATCTGTCCTTCATCGTCTTGTAAGAGATAGCTTTTTTGTCCATGTAGGATTCCTTTACTGCCTTTGGCTAGGCTAGCTCCGTGGTGACCGCTTTCTATCCCAAGCCCACCAGCCTCGATACCTATACATCTCACGCCCTCTTCATCAAGGAATCTAGAGAAGATTCCAGCTGCATTGCTTCCACCGCCTATGCACGCAACGACATAGTCTGGTAGCCGCTCCTCTTTTTCAAGAATCTGCTTTTTAGCTTCAAAGCTAATGACACTCTGAAAATCGCTCACCATAAGTGGATATGGGTGTGGACCAGCCACTGTGCCGATTACATAGAATGTATCGCGTGCATTTGTAACCCAGTGGCGGATTGCATCATTCATAGCGTCTTTTAGTGTTTTTGAGCCAGATTCCACACTTGTTACTTTTGCACCTAGGAGCTTCATGCGAAAGACGTTTAGCTCCTGTCTTGCTATATCATTTGCTCCCATAAATACTTCACACTCAAGTCCAAGCAACGCCGCGATAGTTGCGCTAGCCACGCCATGCTGTCCCGCACCAGTTTCGGCGATAATTCTCTTTTTGCCAAGACGTTTGGCGAGCAAGCCTTGGATTATTGTGTTATTTATTTTATGTGCACCAGTATGATTTAGATCTTCGCGCTTTAGATAGATTTTCATACCAAGTTCTTTGCTTAGTCGTTCAGCAAAATATAGCGGACTTGGGCGACCAACATACTCACGCAGATAGTAGTCTGCCTCACGCCAAAATTGAGGATCAAAGCGCACTTCATTATACGCCTGTTCGAGCTCTAAAATCGTGCCCATTAGTGTTTCTGGGATAAATCTCCCACCAAACTCTCCAAAATACCCATTAGAATCCGGGTCAAAGCGGCTAGCTATTGGCATAAACATGGCTAAATATCCAATACGGTATAAATTTGTGAGAGTTTTGATATTTTATACGCGCCGCCTAGATCGCGTAGATTTAGTATGAAGCACGATTCTACGCACTCGCCCTTGGCCGCCTTAATTAGCTTTACTGCTGCTTCGGCAGTGCCACCAGTAGCGATGATGTCATCAACAAGTAATACACGGCTATTTTTTATACCTCTAAAAGCATCAATATGTATCTCTACTTCATCAAATCCATATTCAAGCAGATATTTTTCGGTTATTGTTGTGTATGGGAGCTTTCCCTTTTTGCGAATCGGGACAAAACCAATACCGAGTTTTATCGCAAGTGCTGCCCCAAAGATAAAGCCACGTGATTCTATGCCTGCAATAAAGTTTAGGCGAGAATCCTTGTACCGCTTTGCCAAAAAATCGATAATGAAAGAAAATGCCTCGGCATCATTGAGTAACGTCGTAATATCGCGAAACTGTACACCCTTTTTGGGAAAGTCTGGTATCGTGCGAAGAGTGTCGAGCAACGATTTTTGTTGCTCATTGGTCAGATGTAACATAAATTCTCCTTAGATATGCAGAAATTACAAGAGAGCTTCTATTTTTTGCTCTAAATCTTTGATGCGACTCTTGTACTTTTCGCTTTCGATTCTGTATTGTGAGTTACGCTGTTTTAAGAGCTTTACTTCGTTGCGCAATGATGTTATTTCGTCTGTTAGTATGTCGATATTTCCTAATGCGCGCTGGAGTTGGAGTTGGTGCTTGCGTATAAGAATCTCAGCCTCTTGTAAGGTTAGTTTCATGACAGCACTACTCTTCTCTTCTCTATGAGCGATGCTTTTGTAAAAAAATGTCTTCACGACCATAAACAGGATAAAAAGTATGAGGCTTGCAAGCAAAAACCACTCAAAAATCATCGCTACTCTCTCTCAATTTTTCCAATTCTGCATGCGTGGCGACCACCTTCAAACGAGGTATCTAGAAATGCCTCAAGAATAGAATCTACCACACCAAGTCCTACTACACGTTCGCCCATGCATAGGATATTTGCATCATTGTGTTGGCGCGTCAGCTTTGCTGTGTAAGCGTCATGACAGAGTGCGGCGCGGATTCCTTTGTGGCGATTTGCACTGATACTCATTCCAATCCCGGTACCACAAACAAGAATCCCAGCACTATCTGGTGTTTTTAAAACTTGCTCGCAAAGCTCATGCGCATAGTCTGGGTAGTCTACGCGCTCATTTTCATGCACGCCCAAGTCTACTATCTCGTGCCCCTTTTGTCGCACGAATGCCTTGATGTGCTCCTTGATGTTAAAACCGGCGTGGTCAGTGGCAATAAAGTATGTCAATTACAATCCTTAAACGGCGCAAAATTGGCAAATTATAGGCAAAAAACCTAAAAATATCCATGCGCTTTTTTGGACAAACACAAGTTTGGCAATATTGAACTTAGCAGTGCAAAAACTATTCCAAAATTGCTTTTGTGGCTTTTTATATGTGTCTGTGTGGCGAGAAATTATCTGTGGATTTTTTATTGTGATTGGTTTGTTTTTCATATCGGTTAGATTCTTTACTGTGCTTAAGAGTCTATATGGATAAAGTTTTATCAAATCGTGTCGATTATAGGGTGTCATCTTATTTGAAAGGATTGACAATGGATGTTATGGGACTTGGGAGCGGGCTAGCTTATGGCTCGACTTCTACCACTATTCCGGTGTTGAAAAAGGCTATGGAAACTCAAGAGACCCTGATGGGTCAATTGCTTGAAGGGGTTGAGGCTAGCAATGGTCAAAGCCAGCAAGCAAGTAGTCTAGAGGCTATCCAGCAGGCTACTATCCAAACTGGTAGGGGCATTAGCTTGGACGTGCGCGCTTAGGCTATTTTTAGCGGGGGTTACTTGCCCCCACCTAGTGTTTGAATGTATTGTGCGATGTCATTCATATCTTTGCTTCTATATGTGTTTGCTGTCGTCTGTTTGACAAAGCGTGATGGTCCTTCATATTGTCCTAGTTGATAATCACGAATCTCTATTACGATATCATCAGCTTTCCATGTTGCTATCGCTGCATTGCCACTTAATGGTATTTCGGCATTAATCCCATGGCAACTCGCACAGTCGCGCTCATATAGTTTCTTGCCATTTTCTATATCATAAGCTTTTGTATTGACGTTATCTCCAGATACTTTTGCGCTTCCGACTAAACTTTCTAGAAAACTCCTCTCTGCTGTGCTTAGATCGGCATCTTCTCTCACTACTTTTATATCTTTGCTACCTAGATTCTTGGAGTATTTTTGCAAAATTGCACGTATTTCATCGCCAAATTCACCTTTTAGCTCAAAACAGACACATTCATTATTGGCATATAGGCTCACTGCTGTAAATAGCGCAACTGTTGCTAGTGTCACTTTTTTTACCATTACTATCTCCTTAAAGTATATAACCATCAAAAATCGCTGAATTGTGCCCTAAAAATATTTAAGAAATGGATTGTGAAATATATCATCAATGTAGATATCTCGTAAGCAGGATTTGATTACGGTGGCTACTTTAGTTTTAATAAAGCATAAAATTGACGAGGTGGCTTATTGTGCAGAGGCTTTATTTGTATTTTATGAGTTTTGTTTTTTTGGAGCTTGCGCAAGAACAAAGCTTGATTGTATCTAGCTTTCTAGTTTTAGCTTATTAGAATTATAATGCGACGTTTATATATTTTGTAAGGAATCCTATGATTTTTACCATTCCAGGCTGTTCTTCGCTGTATGCCAGCAGAGGCAGGCGCTCGGCGTTTACCATGATCGAGCTAAAGTTTTTATAATTGTTATCCTTGGGATTCTCGCCTCTATCGCCGTACCAAAGATGGCGGCTAATCGCGATGATGCACAAATCGTCTCAATAAAGACCGATATTCAGACCATGATGCAGACGGTGCCAGCCATGTCATTTAGCCAGGCAGAGGCAAATACAAACCTGATTGCAAACACAGTGGCGACAAATCCAGCTTTATGGACAAGATATTCTGGAAGTTTTGGTATTGATGGTTTTAATTTTAGCACGGCATTGTTCGCTAATTTTTACAGTTCAGCGACCCCTAGTAGAAAAGACATAAGCACAAGCTGTGTTATTGCATGGGTGCACAAGAAGCAGGCAGTAAGAGGACAGACTGATGCTAGTATTACCGAGCTAGCGGAGTATGACAAGGGTGAATCGATTCTTGTTTTTCATTTTAGAATCCAAAGCGATCACTGTAAGCTCTTAAGCAATGATATGTGGAAGTTTGTCCCGATTAATGGAAAATCGGTAAAATTTTGATTTTTCTAGTGCTGGAGGAAAGCGTTGCTAGTTTCCTCCTTGATTCTGCTAGCTTAAAATCATTGTCCTAAGTATTCACGAAGCACTTCAGCGTGCTTGACTGGTGTGAACTCCAAAAACTCGTACGTTGCCGCTCCTTCAAGCGCATAAGGGTCACGCTCAAAAAATATCTTTGCCTTGCTTAGATTTTCAAAAATACCAATGAGAATCCCACCGATGCGTGGTGTCATTGGCCCAGAGGCCAGTAGTTCACCGTTTTGGTATCCACTAGCTAAAAACTCCCTGTGTGCTGGAAGAATCGTATCTATGACCTCTAGGGATTTTGTATATGTTATCTTTATGACGAATATATTTTTCATACTTTCTCCTTCTTTGATTCCTTTTATGTAAGAATTACCTTGATTTTACATGAGATTCTTGCTTTGGTAAAGTAGCGAGAATACACGGGTTTGACTCGAAATTTTGTGCATGTTTTATACTTAACCGCAAGCTTAGTAAGCCTTGTGTAAAATAGCGACTATTTTTCTAGCGTGAGGTAGCTTACTTGGTAGAGGCGTTTGAGCTGTTTATTGTTTTGCTTGGTGGACTTGTTTTTGGCTCATTTTTAAATGTCATTATCGTTAGAATGCCAGAGGGAGATAGTATTATACTTCCAGCCTCGCACTGTCCGCATTGCCTAACGCCATTGCGCTGGTGGCATAATATCCCTGTATTTTCGTATGTTGTTTTGCGTGGCAAGTGTGCCTTTTGTCGCGAGACGATTTCGCCACTTTATCCGATTGTCGAGATTCTCTCGATGTTTATGGCTGCTTGCTTGTATTTTAAGGTCGGCTTTAATGCTGGTTTGGCTTCAATTTTTATCACTTTTGCCCTATTTTTATCGCTATCCATAATAGACATGAAGACTCAGTTCGTGCCTGATTCTTTGAACTTCTCAGCGCTTATTGCTGCGCTAATTTATGGCTTTAGTTTTGAGAGTTTAGAGGCGGCTTTTATCCTAGCTGGTGCGCTTACATTACTTCGCTTTGGTGTTTCATCCTTTTTAAGGAATGAGGCTATGGGCGAGGGAGATATTATTATAGCTGCAAGTATGGGGGCGATTCTTGGCATGAAGCTTGCATTTGTGGCGGTATTTGTCGCGGCAGTATTGGCGATTCCTGTTATGCTTATCTTTTGTAAAAAATACCCAAGAATCGCATTTGTTCCTTTTCTATTTCTTGGCACGCTGATTGTATTTTTTCTAGATTCTTATGTGCTTTTACTGCTAAAGGAGCTGTATGGGTAGTCTCAAGCGATATATTTTTGGTAGCTTTGCGCAACTATTTTTCCCGATTTTTACTGTTTTATTTTTTATCTCATCGGTTATTTTATTTATAAAGATAGCTGGCGTTACATTTATTGTAAAGGTGAGCTTTAGCGAGCTTTTCGCTCTATATTTGTATTCGTTGCCTACGCTTGTATTTTTTACGATTCCTGTTACATTTTTTGCCTCATCTATTATTTCGTTATCTAAACTCTCCCAAGAGTATGAGCTACCCGTGCTTTTTTCGTTGGGGTTAAATCCAAAACGCTTAGCGATGATATTTTTACCGCTTTCTCTACTTGCATCCGTATCGCTCTTGCTACTCTCTTTGGTATTAGCTCCACTCTCAAATGAATCTTATGACAGATTCTTGGAGCAGAAAAAAAGCAACGTAAATATCAACCTAAAGCCTGCCGAATTTGGTCAGCGCTTGGGTAATTGGCTCGTTTATGTCGGTGATTTGCATGACGAGAGACGCTATGGTGATGTTGTTATGTTCTCATCTGGTGATCTTGATGGGCGGGAGAGTCTTATTGTTGCGAATGAAGCAAGTATTAAAAATAACCATGGGATTTTGGAGCTTCAGCTTTTTGGCGGTAGTGCCTATTTTGAGGAGGATTCTGTAATTAAGCGTGTCAATTACAAAGAGATGCTTTTACGCGATATGAGCAGTGGTGAGAGTAGTAGAGCAATGGGGATTTTTGGCTATTGGGCGCAAGCTTTTGGAGAGAATCCAAGCGATAGAGTAAAACGCAAGCTATCTTCATCAGTAATCATCTCGCTTTTTCCGATTCTTAGCATATTTTTTGTGCCACTTTTAGGCATTATGCATCCACGATTTCAGAAAAATTACTCATATTTCTATGTTATTATCGCGATAGGTATCTTTTATGCGCTTGTCCATCTTGCGTCAAACTACTTTCCATTTGTTGGGATTCTTATCGTCTCTTTGCTTTGGTCTGTGTCTGGGTATGTGCTGTATCATCGTGTAATAGCTCCTTACTTTTAGGTTTAGTAATGACGCTATTGGCAATTCTTGAGTATGACGGAAGTGCATTTTTTGGTTCACAGATTCAAAATGGCGTACCTAGCGTGGCTGGTGAGTTTGAGCGTATCTTACGCAGTGTTGGTGTATTTAGTGCAGCTCGTTTTAGTGGACGGACTGATAGGGGTGTGCATGCCACGCGTCAAGCTGTCTGCTTTGAGATTTCATATAATAGTGATTGGGAGACTTTACGTCAGCACCTAAATAAAAAACTTGCTCCCCATATGCGCCTGCGTCGTCTATATCCAGTGCGCGATGGTCTAGATCCTCGTAGGGAAGCAAAGAATCGCGCATATCGATATATATTCTCGACCGCTCCGCTAGATCCATTTCAAGCTAGATTTGTGAGCTATGAACGTGCTGGGAGCTTGTATGAAATTCGTACTTTTTTAGATTCTTCTGCTGTGCGTGATGGGAATTGCACGAATTTTAATGGGCTTATTGATGTTGCATGTGAGACTGATAGCTTTGGTGAAAAATCGTCTCATGCAGGGGAAGATTCGCATTTTTGTGATGGCGTGCTAGATCTTGCATTTCGCGCACTTATTGGGCGACATGATTTTGTGCTTTTCCATAAAAATGGTAGTGAGCCAAGCAGTACAATACGCGAAATCCATACGCTTAGACTCTATAAATATCGTGGATTTTGGGTCTTTTATATCGAAGCAAATGGATTTTTGCGACTTCAGGTGAGATTGCTTATTGGTGCGCTTTTGGCACTTTCGCGTGGAGATATTTGTTTGGAGCAATTCCTTGCTCAGCTGGAGGGAAGGGAGCGCACGTGGCATATACCTGCCTCGCCAAATGGGTTGTATCTTTGCAATATTGGCTTTGCAAGTGAGATTTGGGAGGTGTGAGATAGAGAGTGTCGATTACTACGCAATTTTTACAGCGGCTTTTCTGGGGAGCCTTGGACACTGTATAGGCATGTGTGGCGGTATCGTGCTTGCTTACTCGACGTTGCAAAATGGGCAAAGAATACTTGCGCATATCCTCTATAACCTTGGTCGTACGAGCTCTTATATTGCTCTTGGCGCGGTGTTTGGTGCTCTTGGCGCGGTAGTGGCGGCTAGTACGGTGCAACGTGGCTTGCTATTTGTTTGCGTTGGGATTTTGATGATGATTTTTGCACTTTTAATCGCGATTAAACCAAGGATTCTTGCGATGTTTGAGGTGGATATTTCTCGATTCTCGATCGTTGCACGTCTTTTTAAGAAGCTATTACAAGGTCAAAGTATGGTTAATTTTTATGGACTTGGGGTTTTGAATGGATTCTTGCCGTGTGGCTTTGTCTATTTTTTTGCACTTAGTGCTGCTAGTAGTGCCTCTATTTTTTATGGTGCGCTAAGCATGGGAATCTTTGCGCTCGCAACGATTCCTGCGCTATTTGCTTTGGGGTTTTTTGCTAGTATGATTATACATAGCTCATGGCGTGGGCTTTTTATGCGTTTGAGCGCCTTTGTGGTGGCTATTTTCGGGCTATATACTACACTTAAAGGCTACTACCTTATCATTGATCCAAGCGGGCTAAACACACCAAAACTTTTAGGTTGCACGCTATGTTGAAGAAAGCTCTATTTTTAGATCGAGATGGCGTGCTAAATGTCGATACTGGCTATCTATATCGTGCTAGCGAGTGGATATTTATGGATGGCATTTTTGATGTTTTGAGATTTTTTAAAGAGCGCGGATTTTTACTTGTGCTTGTGACAAATCAATCTGGAATTTCAAGAGGATATTACAGCGAGCGTGATTTTATTGAGATTTCGTATTTTATGCAGCATGAGCTTAAGAGCGCGCTTGGATTTGGACTTGATAAAATCTACTTTTGTCCACACGCGCCAAATAGCGGATGTGAGTGCAGAAAGCCGAATTCTGGAATGATTTTACGCGCAATTTTGGAACTTGGGATTAATCCAGAAGAATCATGGATGATTGGAGATAAGCCAAGTGATATATTCGCGGCAAAAGGAGCTGGGGTTGCACATACGATTCTTCTTAGTGATTGTGGCATAGAGCTAGAGTGCTACGAAGAATCTAAAAAGCCTGATTTTAGTGTCGATTCGCTACCTTTTCTTATGCAAATTTTGAGAGAAAATCAGATTTTCTAAAGGATTAACCATGAAGTATATTGATGATAGTTTAGCTGGTAAGACAATCCTAATTACTGGTGGCGCGGGCTTTATAGGAAGTAGTTTGGCGCACTATTTTAGGGAGCATCATGAGGCTGCGCGAGTGATTGTTTTTGACAAATTTCGTGATGGCGAGAGTTTTCCAAGTGGAAATCCGACAAGCCTAGGGCATTTTAAGAATCTGCTAGGCTTTGATGGCGAGGTGATTGCCGGTGATATTAATAATCCAATAGACTTGGCGCAGCTAGAAAACTATCCTATCGACTATATTTTTCACGAAGCGGCCATCTCTGATACAACAGTAATGAATCAGGAGCTTATGATACGAAGTAATACGAATGCCTTTAGAGAGCTTTTGGAACTATGTGTGCGAAAAGGTGCGAGCATGATCTATGCTTCGAGTGCCGGTACTTATGGCAATACTCCCGCGCCAAATAGTGTCGGTGTGAATGAGATGCCAGAGAATGTATATGGATTTAGCAAGCTTGCGATGGATTCTTTGGCATATCGATATATGGAATTGTACAAAGGGATGAGAATCGTGGGCTTGCGCTACTTTAACGTGTATGGTGAGCGTGAGTTTTACAAGGGTAAGACAGCATCGATGATACTTCAGCTTGGACTTCAAGCGCTTGAGCTAAAAAAGGTAAAACTCTTTAAATTTGGTGAGCAAAAACGTGATTTCGTCTATATCAAAGATGTAGTACAAGCAAATGTACGCGCAATGAATGCGATCAAGAGTGGTGTCTATAATGTCGGTAGTGGTGTGGCACGCACATACAATGACATTATCGATTCTTTGCATCTTTGGCTCGGGGACTTTGATGTCGAATATATCGATAATCCATATAAATTTTTCCAAAACCATACAGAGGCGGATATCGCCTCATCTAGGCAGTTTTTGGGCTATGAGCCTAGATTCTCGCTTGAGGCTGGGATACAGAGCTACATCAATGAGATTAAAAGAATCCATAGTGCGAGAATCTCATGCTAACTAGCTTTGGGAATCCTTCTAAAAAACCACGGATTCTTGTTGTCGGTGATTTGATGATCGATCACTATATCTGGGGTGAATGCGAAAGAATCTCGCCTGAAGCACCAGTGCAGGTGATTGACGTGAAGCGTGAGAGTCGGCGACTAGGTGGCGCATGTAACGTCATACACAATCTAGTCTCGCTTGATGTGATAGCGTTGCCATGCGGTGTAGTGGGCGATGATGGTGTTGGCTTGGAATTGGTTGGATTATTGCGGGAATTGGGTGTGGTTACAGCTGGTGTGGTGGTGCAACATGGGCGTGCGACAACGAAAAAGAGTCGCGTTATCGCATCGCATCAGCAGGTAGTGCGGGTTGATTGGGAGAGTCGTGTGGATATAAGCGAGGAGTCTGAGGAACTCCTAATAAAATATATAGATGAGAATCTCCAAAATATAGATGCGCTGGTGCTTTCAGACTACGGCAAGGGCGTGCTTACATCACGTCTATGCCAAGAGGCGATAAGGCGTGCTAGAGCTGCGAAGAAGCCAGTCCTTATCGATCCAAAAGGGCGCGACTACTCAAAATATCGTGGCGCTACATTGCTCACACCAAATAAAAAGGAGGCGAAAGAGGCGAGTGGGATTGAGATTTGCGATTCTTTAAGCTTAGAGGCTGCGCTAAGGAAGCTTAAGGAGATGTGCGAGCTTGAATACTCTTTGATTACTTTAAGTGAAGATGGAATAGGCATTATGGATCGCGAAATAGAGCAAATCCCGACTATAGCGCGCGAGGTATATGATGTAACCGGTGCTGGCGACACTGTCATCGCCTCGCTTGCTTATGGGCTTGCGCTCGCGATTCCACTTAGGGAATGTGCGTTATTTGCAAATGCAGCTGCTGCTGTAGTAGTCGGCAAGATAGGGAGTGCTACAGCTACGCACAGTGAGATAGCTGAGTATTTGCATACCATTCATCAAAGTGGTAGCGAAGAGAGAATCCTGCAGCGAGACTCGATTGTAAGAATCGCAGAGGCAATGCGGAATCTAGGGCGAAAAATTGTCTTTACAAATGGTTGTTTTGATATCTTACATGCTGGGCATGTGCAATATCTACAAAAGGCAAGTGCATATGGTGATTGTCTGATTGTTGGGCTTAATAGCGATTCTTCGGTTAAGAATCTAAAAGGAAGTAGTCGCCCAATAAATTCACAAGATGATCGCGCTTTTGTCCTAGCTGCTTTAGAATCTGTAGATTATGTTGTGATTTTTGATGAGGATACGCCTTTGGAGCTAATTAAGGCAATACGCCCGGATGTTTTGGTGAAAGGTGGTGATTATGCAGGAAAAGAGGTGGTAGGTAGTGAGATAGCCAAAGAGGTGCATTTGATTGAGTTTTTAGAAGGGCATAGTACAAGTGCAGTGGTAAAAAAGATCAAAGGATAAGCAATGAGTATAGAGAGCTTAAATTTTATTCAGCAGGAGATAAAGGCGCATATAAGTGTGACAAATAGGATTTTACATGAACTTGCACCGCTTGTAGAAGTAGTGGCATATGAGGCGGTGGAGTGCCTTAAACATGGTGGCAAGATTCTCCTTTTTGGCAATGGCGGAAGTGCTGCTGATGCGCAACATATCGCAGCAGAGTTAACAGGGCGATACAAAAAGGAGCGACTTGGACTGCCGGCCATTGCGCTTACCACTGATACATCAGCACTAACAGCAATAGGAAATGATTATGGCTATGAGCGAGTGTTTTCTCGTCAGGTTCAGGCTTTGGCACGCGAAGGTGATATGCTAGTAGGGATATCAACTAGTGGCAATTCGCAAAATGTACTTTTAGGACTTGAGGAGGGGCGGAAGATTGGCTGCGTGTGTGTTGGGTTTAGCGGACGAGATGGCGGAAAGATGCATGAAGCTTGCGAATATAATTTGGTAGTCCCAAGTGATGATACGCCAAGAATCCAGGAGATGCACATTATGCTAGCGCACATAATTTGCCACATCATCGAGGAAAATCTAGCCAAAGAGTGATGTTTTTTATCGATAGTATTGCGCGTATAAAAGAGGCGCACACGGAGAATTTATCAGAGTTTTTACGTTCTAGGTTTCACGATTTTGGTGTTGAGCTATCGTGGGTGGATTTTATACCGACTAAGGGCGCGCTTTTTGTCCATTTCCCAGATGGCTTTATCTCATCTGCGATTGTGCATGAGGTGGCGCGAAATGACCTTGACTTTCAGCGGTATGGCGCACCACTCTATCATTTTGCTGGGTGTAAAGAGATGATGAGAGTAGCTATAGATAGGCATATCATGGTACGCTATATGGCGAGTTTGCCAATGGAGAATCTATTTAGCTTTAAGACAATTTCTGGTCGCTCTGATATTCGATTCTTTAGGGATAAACCGCTTGAGCCTTGTCGCATGTGCTCAGAGCTTGTTGGCGAGTCTTTAGATGTGACAAGTGCAAGAGATGTTTTGACTTTGATTGAACGTGAGTTTATGGAGCTAGAAAAAGCGATAATAGAGATAAAAAGTGGTATTTGTGATGCATGCTTTATGGAGCGCGATTCTTTAAAGCTTGTGACTAGTGCGCAAAAGAGTAGATTAATTTGCAAAGAATGTGAAAGTGAGAAGTGATGGTTGAGATGATTTTAAAGCGTGATGGACGGAGAGAGCGGTTTCAAGGATTTAAGATTGAGGATGCGATCAAAAAGGCATTTGGTAGTGTTAGTGTTGCTTATGATGGCGAAATCTTTGCTAAAGTCATGCAAGGAATCGAAAATGATGGGCTAGATAGCGTCGAGGTAATACAAGATAGAATTGAGTTGGAGCTGTATAAATCTGGATATTTTGGTGTGATGAAATCATTTATGAATTATCGATTTCTTCATAAAATGCAACGCGAACACATAGCGGGACTAAACGATGATACGACTTATGTCAACTCAACGCAGAGTGTCGAGGAGTATATTAACAAAGAGGATTGGCGAATTAATGCCAATGCAAATACAGGCTACTCGAATGCAGGACTTGTTAATAATCTCGCTGGCAAGC
Organism: Wolinella sp.; assembly: GCA_052170135.1. GTDB lineage: Bacteria > Campylobacterota > Campylobacteria > Campylobacterales > Helicobacteraceae > Wolinella. The sequence continues at coordinate 128,799 of JBQNBC010000002.1, read as the reverse complement.
TCATCGCGAACTATTGGCTGGACAAGGTATATAGTCGCGAGGAGGGTTATGCACACAGGAACGGTGATATACACATCCATGATCTTGACTGTCTTACTGGCTATTGTGCTGGGTGGAGCTTGCGTGCACTTTTGAATGATGGCTTTAATGGTGTGCGTGGAAGAGTGGAATCGCACCCTCCAAAGCACTTCCGTGAGGCGCTCGGACAGATGGCAAACTTTTTGGGAATCTTGCAGAGTGAGTGGGCTGGCGCACAGGCATTTAGTAGCTTTGATACATACCTTGCGCCTTATGTTTTCCGTGATCAGCTTACTTTTAGTGAGATTAAAAAGTCTATAAAAAGCTTCATCTACAACCTAAACGTCCCTGCACGTTGGGGGCAAAGTCCTTTTACAAATATAACTATTGATTGGGTCGTGCCAGAGGATTTGAAAGAGCAGATTCCTACGCGCGAGAATCGCCACCTCTTTAGCGATGTAGTGGGTAATTCTGAGCTTTTAAATCTAGCTATAAAACGTGGTGCCACATCACTAGAATCGATGACTTATAAGCACTTTTTGCCAGAGATGAAGCAGATTGTGAAAGCGTATTATGAGGTGATGACTGAGGGTGATAGGAGTGGGCAACCTTTTACGTTTCCGATTCCTACTGTGAATATCACTGAGGATTTTGACTGGTATGGAGAAAATACTGATCTGCTTTTTGAAAATACTGCAAAAATTGGCAGTAGTTACTTCCAAAACTTCATCGGCAGTCAGTATGTGCGCGATTCTTCTGGGAATTTAGTGGAGAATCCAGAGGCGTATAAGCCAAATGCTGTACGGAGTATGTGCTGTCGCTTACAGCTTGATTTACGAGAGCTACTAAAGCGTGGCGGTGGACTTTTTGGAAGTGCCGAGATGACCGGAAGTATTGGTGTGGTAACCATAAACATGGCGCGACTTGGATACCTTTTTAAGGGCAATAGAGATGGGCTTATGAGTGAGCTTGTGCGGCTTATGGATATATCAAAAAGCACACTAGAGAAGAAGCGAAAGACTGTGAATGAGCTTTTTGATAGAGGTTTATATCCATACACAAAGCGATATTTGGCAAATTTTAATAACCACTTCTCAACAATCGGTGTAAATGGAATTAATGAAATGATACGAAACTACACAGATGATGTAGAGAGTATAGCGACTGCGAGTGGTATGGAGATGGCGTGCGAGATATTGGAGTTTATGCGTGAAAAAATAAGGGATTATCAGGAAACAAGCGGGAATCTATACAATCTTGAGGCAACACCAGCAGAGGGTACGACTTACCGCTTTGCTAAGGAGGACAAGAAGCGATTCTTGGATATTTTACAAGCTGGTAGTGGTGAAAATATCTATTACACAAATAGCTCGCAACTCCCAGCAAGCTACACTGATGACCCATTTGAAGCGCTTGCGCTCCAAGATGAGCTACAGTGTAAATATACTGGTGGTACAGTGCTGCATCTATATATGCGTGAGAGAATCTCAAGCCCAGAAGCATGTCGCAAGCTAGTAAAAACGGTCATTACAAACTTTAAACTACCGTATATTACGGTTACACCGGTATTTAGTATTTGTCCAAAGCATGGATATTTATCTGGCGAGCATGAATATTGTCCGTTATGCGATGAGGAAGTGTTGCTTGAGATTTCAAAAACGAGCTGCTAAGGTTCTATTAAGTCTAATTGATTAATATCTATAAAATTTTAATAAAGGATTTACTATGACAGTGCCAGCAAAAAATAGTGTGGTTCTTCATGAGGAAAAGCGCACAAAATGCATGGTTTATACACGCGTGATGGGTTATCACAGACCAGTTGAGAGCTTTAATGTTGGTAAAAAAGGCGAGCATAAAGAGCGTAGATTCTTTGTTGAGAGTGCCTGCTGCGGTAAGTAGCTACGAGTGCGAGAGCTGTAGGGCTTTTACCTCTCTCTCGTGTTAATTGTTTTTGATTCCTTCTTTTAGCTTTTGTCTGGTTCATGTTTTGTTTGTATATTGCCCGTCTTTATCTGTTTCTTTCTTGTTTTATCTGCCAATATTGAGCCTCAAGTCTGCTTTTAGTACTTAGTTCTCGCATTTTATTAATGATTATGTTATAAAAAGAATTTATTTTTTAAATTTACTTTTAAAAACCTTTTGATACGATTTGCTTGCTTAGTATTTCAATACATAAAGGATGGAAAATGAGACTTGCAAAGCTTGTTCTTGCGGGATTTTTGGCACTATCTTTGGGTTCAACAGTAGCTCTTGCTGATCATGTAAAGGGTCAAAAATACTACCTAAAGACCATGTCTAAACAGACTGGTATCAAGGGTGATAAGTTTGCCGCGCTTCATACACAGGAGGAATGGAAGAATCTATTTGCGGATGATGGTGCTGGTTTTATCAAAGAGATGAGTGCGAAATTTCCAAATGTAGCTGAGTTTCTAGCGAGCGATAGCTTTAAGAAAATCATGCCAGATCTTATGGATTTCTGCATCTATTACGCTAGCGATAGCGGTAATGTCCCATCTTGCTAATTTAAATCGCACCCTTTCAAAGGTGCGATCTTTTATTTCTTCTCTTTTACTCTGTAAAATAAAAAATTAACGCTAATTTTATAATGTAGTATCCAGATATAATATTTAAGAAATTTTCTCTATATTGCACATTTCTGTATTCAAAGCGCATTGCTATATTGTAGATTCTTCTGCTGGTTTTAATTGAATTATCCACTTGAGACTAAAATTGCTATTTTATACCTATATTATTTTGTAGCTTTAAGATTTTGTCGATTTGATTTGTTTTTTAATGATTCTTAAGAATCTAACTATCGAAAGAATCCAGCCAAGCACATATATGATTACCTTGCATCGTATCATCGCTATGGTGCAAGCCAATACTTTAAAGATTAACTGATTTTGTGTAAACAGTAGTAAAAAATGAGAAAAAACTTCGTCTAATGCGCTATTCTTAGATAATATCATGATAGATAATCTCCAAGGAAAAAGATGACAATACAAAAGAAAGCGACACTTATAGCTAGTTTTGTCGCAGGGATTCTTGCCCTTATCAAACTGTCTGTTGGGCTTGTGAGTGGCTCAGTTGCGTTACTTGCTTCGGCTATGGATTCTATTTTGGATTTGGCGGTTTCGCTTTTTAATTACGTTGCGCTACATGGTTCTGAAAAGCCAGCTGATGCGAAGTTTAACTATGGACGCGGAAAGCTTGAGGCTCTATCTAGTGTGATCGAAGGGACAATTATCGCGATGTCTGGATTCTTTATTATATATGAGTCGTTTGATTCTCTTTATAATGGCAAGGAGATTAGTCATGTTGCGCCTGCTGTTGCTGTTATGTGCACATCGTTTATCATGACATTTTTTCTAGTGCTATTTTTATCGCGTGTTGCAAAGATGAGTGGTAGCATGGTCGTTCGAGCTGATTTGCTCCATTATAAGGTTGATTTATTGAGTAATGGCACGGTTTTAGTCTCATTGTTACTTGTTTTTGTAATTGAATTACACTTTATTGATGCGCTTGTTGGTGCTGGGATAGCGATATATATCATCTATTCTGCGATTTCACTTATTAAAGATGGAATATATACGCTACTAGATAGGGCGATGAGCAAGGAGAGCGAGAGAAAGATTAGAGAGATTCTCGATTCTTCACATGGGATCATCGGCTATCATGCATTGCGCACGCGTGAGGCTGGGAGCGTGAGATTTATCGATGTGCATTTGGTTTTTAGACGCGATTATGCGCTATTTGAGGCGCATGCGATTTCAGATAAAATAGAGGAGAGAATCCGCGCCCTTGATTCCACTGTTAGTTGGAATATCACGACACATCTCGATCCGTATGACGATTCTAGGGTAAAGGAATATATTTGAAGCATCTTTTTGAGTTTATAAAAACCGATGATATAAGCAAGAGTGTTATTTTTCCGCATTTAAAGTGCAACGAAGTGGAAGCGATGATGCTTAGGCACATGGTGCTGGAGCTTTTAAAAGGAAATGACGAGTTGGTTGTTATTGATATGCTAAATGTGCTTTTTGAGAACGAAGAAGAGGAGTTTGGGCAACTTCGATTCTTGAAAAATATCAAGAATCTACTCGAGCTTGGCTGGGTGATACAAAATAGCTTTTTGCATATCAAGCTTAGTGAGGTTGTGATTCTTGAGCTTTTAAATAGCTCCATATCGCTTAGCTCTACTTTTTTAAAGCTGCTTGAAGATGGTGAAATAGAGATGGATTTACCAGAGCTTGTGGCGTATGATGATCATTTGGAATATCTAAAAGATCAGTTTTTAAGAATCGATATATTGCGAAAAATAAATTTACTAAAGCAGAGCCATACTCAAGATTCTCCATCGCTTGGACGTACAAAATATAAGCTAAAGCTACTTGAGGAGCGTATTAAAGAGCGTGTAAAGCTAACCGACAAAGAAGCTGGGCTTGAGGGGTTTTTTAAAGAACATGGATTAAATGAGAAGGAACGCACAATTTTTATCGCGCTTTTAAAAGAGGAATATGCAGGCAGCGATGAAGTGTTGCGTGATATGAATAGTCTAATTGACTTAGTTAGCGACGATGAGTATGAGCGCATCAAGAATCGCGCACTGCTTGATGATAAAAGTCCCTTGGTTGATAGTGAGATCGTTGATTATGATGAGATTCTTACACCTTTTGGTGGGATTTCGCGGACATTTTTTATCCCAGAGGAGACGCTACAAAAAATAACTCATCCACAGAAAAAGAAAAAGCGACAAAAGATTAAGCTTGAGACGCTCATTAAAGAGCAGGATATTTTTGAATTTATCGAGCCAAAGACAAGCCTAGATGATGTGATATTGCATCCAAATACACGCGAAGTGATGGATAATCTCCTGCAACAAGTCGATTCTCGCGTAATCGGTCTATTAAAAGAGTGGGGCATTAAGGATAAGCGACGAGGAATCGATGCGAAAATTATCTTTTATGGTGCGCCGGGCACTGGCAAAACTATGAGTGCGCTAAGTCTTGCCAAGTCGCTAAAAAGGCATATTTTGAGCTTTGATTGCTCAAAGATTCTATCTATGTATGTTGGCGAGAGTGAAAAAAATGTACGAAAGATTTTTGACACCTACAAAGAGTTGGCGCAAAAGAGCAAAGATGAGCCGATTCTTCTACTTGACGAGGCGGATCAATTCCTGAGCACACGCACCTCTGTGAGCGCTGGCGGTGCGGAGAAGATGCATAATCAAATGCAAAATATATTTTTAGAGCAGATTGAGAAGTTCGAGGGAATATTGATTGCCACGACAAACTTGCTTGAAAGTCTAGATTCTGCATTTTCCAGGAGATTTAACTATAAAATTGAATTTAAAAAGCCTGATTTTTCTCAGAGGATTCTTCTTTGGCAAAAGATGCTACCAAAGAATGCAAAATTTGAAGATGGCTTTGATACTGAAAGGCTCGCAAAATACGCGCTAACTGGTGGGCAAATTTCACTAATTGTCAAAAATACTGCCTATAAAGTAGCCACGCGCGAACAGCCTATTTTTTGGATTTCTGACTTTGAAGATGAGATAAAAAAGGAGCTAAGCGGTAATTTTGATGGTGAAAAGTCTATGGGCTTTAGTGTATAGATGTGCGCTTTATGGATTTTGCCAAGTGTCGTTGTTTTTTTGTATTGTGTGATAAAAAGCAAAGCGTTTTTAGCGTGCGGAAGTATGGATTTGTGCGCTGAGAATCTAGCTAGATTTTTTCTTTTTTGAGTGCGTGAGGGGCTGTTTTGGAGCGTGTCGGAAGCTTTGTAAATATCAGCAGTCATGATTTCTATTTTGGTGATTGTGCTGGTTGCGATGGAATGTGTTGCGATGGGAGAAATGGCTTTGCGGCTTCACTGCTCATTTTGGAAGATTTCAATCAAGTTTTTGAGCGATTTCCAATTGTTTTTACACGCTTAGATGGTGAGTTGCGCGCGCTTGTGTTGTTAAATAATGGTAAAGGATATTGTCCATATTTTTCACAGGGTTGCACTATCTATTCTTATCGCACGCCAGCATGTAGACTCTATCCTGTTAGCCCATACTTTTCACATATTTTAGTCGATAGTGCATGTCCATCTATAGGCAAGGAATCTAAAGGCGCGCACACAAAGAAAGTCTGTCAAAATGGTGTTCTTTTGAGTGAATTTTTTACGATGCGATTAGATGGTTTTGCGCAAAAGCAAGAGGAAACACGCGCATATTTTTCTAGGCTGGATATATTGGCGTGCGTGGATGATTTTCGCTATGTTGGTAGCGTGCTTGGTGTGAGGATTTTTGCATTTATTGGTGAGTGCTTTGATTCATATATTGCAATGCATCAGGATTCTTTATCGCTTTTGCCAAAGTGGAATCTAGATACAGAAGAGGGTGAATTTAGGATTTAGATCCTGACAAATCAAGGTATGAATTTTACGTATTTTAAATGGCTGCGATAAGAATTGTAAGTGCAAAATGGAACGCACTTTGCTTTAAGATATGTAAAAACGCAAGTGGCGGAGTAGATAGATGAGGGTAGAAGTTTTTGAGAAATATATCCAAATAAGCATTAAGCGGCACTCTGAGTTTTTAAAGCGTGCCGTTACATTTGCCTCACGCCACTTCTCCCAGAGCTATCAGCTCTCAAGCTCGATTCTCATCCTTGATGATGGTGAGCGTTTTAAAAAGGACTATTTTTTAAACTGGGCATATCATGTCGGCATGCAGCGAGAATCGCGCGAAAAGTCTACGCCATTTGAGGCGATTTTGATGAGTAGTTATCTGCCAATACGTATAAAAATCATCGATGAGAGCGGGATTTTGGAGTTTGTGCAGGTTTCTATGCGTTTTATTCAGCATGATAGGGTCGCGCTAATGCTAAATCGTCCATCGCGCCTTGCTAGACGCTATCTAATTTCTGCGTTTGAGGAGTTTGTCGTCAGTTATGGTAAGCAAGAGATTTATCTAAATGCTGCTAAAGATGGCTTTTGGGAAAAGCTTATGGGGATTTTATCTCAAAAGGTAATACACAACGTAGTGCTTGACTTTGACTACGATTCTTTCCAGTCGCACCACTTTGGCAGCTTTGAGTCATGGGAGGATTCTCTCTATCTTACGGGCGAGGAGCGACGTATTAGGCAGAGTTTAAAGGTGCTTTCGTGTCATATAAATGACAGCTGGGAATCGATAAAAAATCGCTATCTTGAACTAGCAAGGCAATTCCATCCTGATAATGTCTATGGGCAAGACCCATCAATAGTGGAGGGGTATACTGAGCGTTTCAGAAAGATTCAGGAGGCTTATGAGCAGCTACGGACAAGCTTTAGGCACATTGCCTGAATATAGTGATACAATCAATCCATCAGCCTTACAAAACTAAGGAATAATCATGCAAGAGAATCAACATGAAATCATCGAAGGTAAAGTTATAGAGGAGAACAAAAAGTCAAGTACAATTTTTCTTGTGTCGCTTGTTATTATTTTTTTATTGCTTGGGCTCGGTGGTTTTTATCTTTATACGCTGATGAAAAATAGCAGTCACGATTCCACTATGGGTGCTGAGATAATCCTCCCGCCAATACAGAATGAGGTTGCGGAAGCACAGCTTAGCGTACAGCCACAGGTGGATACCGAGGCTAAGAGCGAGCTAGAGCGTCTAAAGATGGAATTAGATGGCAAGAATAGACAAATCGAGCAATTGAAAGAGAGAGGTGTCGGAACTGCGAGCGAGGCGATGCGTGAGCGTCTTAGATATACCATACGCCCTAAAGAGAGAATTATCACAGAATGCCACACGATGTCTGTGGGGATTTGGCAGATTCCTGATAATTGTGCTTTGTCGCTCGCGGCAAATGTGAATAAGGAGCTAGAGAGCGATAAGCGTGTGGTTGCCTTTGAAGTGCAAGGGATTGTCGATACAACGCCATATCGTGGACTTAGTCCAGAGCTAAAACAAGAGGGTTTAGCTAGTTTTAGAGCGCATGCTGCTATCAAGGCAATCGGAGAAAAGTTGCCAAATGCGGTCGTTTTTGAAGGGGCGAGCTTGCAAGAGGCAGGCAAGCGCGGATATCGAATTAAAGCCTATTTTGTCGAGTGAAGCCGTGTTGTGTGGTGTTGATTCTTTGACTTGTGTGCCAAAAGATGAAGGAATCAAGAAGATAGGCGTGATTTTACGCCCTTCTACGCCAGATCTGAAGGACTTTTTCTTACATTTGAAGAATCTGCTTGAGCGTGAGGGCTTTAGTGTCATGCTAGATAGCATAAGCGGTGGCATGATTGGTCTTTATGGTGTTGATTTTATAAGGTTGTGCGCGGAGGTAGATATCTTAATCACGCTTGGAGGCGATGGAACGCTCATATCAGCGGCTAGGCGAAGTCATGCGTTTAATAAGCCGATTCTTGGTATTAATACAGGACGACTTGGATTTTTAACCGCAATACAAAAAGATGAAGTAGATGAGTTTATTATGCTACTTAAGCACGGCAAGTATCGCGTAGAATCGCGGCTAATGCTCGAAGGAAAATTAAGTGGAAGTAGCAATAGTGAGCCATTTTTTGCTGTGAATGACATAATTATTGCGCGTCGCCCAATATCGAGCATGATAGAGATTTCTGCACGCGTTGATGGGGTGCAGTTCAATACCTACTATGGTGATGGACTCATAGTCGCCACTCCTACTGGCTCGACCGCATACAATATTAGCGCAGGTGGGCCGGTAGTCTATCCGTATTCAAAAAATATGATTTTAACGCCAATATGTGCACATTCTTTGACGCAGCGACCATTGGTGCTACCAAGTGAATTTGTCATTGAACTTAGGCTTGAAGAAGAGGAGGGGGCTAGTATTGTGATTGATGGGCAGGAGATGCTTGACCTTCAAAGTGGAGAGTCGCTCACAATCAAGGTCGCTAGTAGCGAGGCACATTTTATACACCGCTTAGAGCATGACTATTTTCGTGTTTTGCGAGAGAAATTTAGCTGGGGGGCTGTGTGATTTCACGACTTTTGATTAAAAATTCACCCGTTTTTAAAGAGGAATCAATTGAGCTTTCGCATGGTTTTAATGTGTTTAGTGGCGCAAGTGGTGCAGGAAAATCTGTACTTATGGAGTCGATTCTTGCTCTTTTTGGATTACGTGAATGCAATGCCGAGGTGGTTGAAGCTAGCATTGAGATTCCTACTTCGCTTGAAGAGTGGGGGGTTGATGCTGAGGGGGAGGCGATTTTTTCGATTCTTAAAAAGGATAAGGCACGCTATTTTATAAACTCTCAATCCCTCTCAAAACGTAAGGTGGCTGAAATCTCAGCTGGCTTTATTAAGCATGTGAGTATCAAGGAGGCTCCAGAGCTTGAATCATCGAGGCTTTTGGCTCTTGTGGATAGCATTGTTTTGCGCGAGGATTCTTCTTTTGGTGAGATACTTGGTCGCTATAAAGAATTGTGGCGTGCATTATCTAGACTAAAAGATGAGCTAAAAGAGCTAAAGCGCAAGGAATCGCAAATTGAGGAATTGAAGGAATTTTTGCATTTTGAAATTGACAAAATAGCAAAAATCGCTCCAAAAGCCGGCGAGTACGATAGTCTGCTAGCCATCAAAAAAAACCTCTCAAAGCGCGAAAAAATAGAAGAATCTATGTTGCGCGCCGAGCGATTCTTAGATGGTGCTAGCGCAGTGGATAGTTTTTTGGAGCTAAGCGGGAATCGTTCAGAGCTTTTTACGCAGGCCATTGATGAGTTGCACACTATTATAGAAATCGAGCGCGAGAAGCTAAGCGGACTAGATGATATTGAGCCAGAAGGGCTTTTGACAAGAATCGAAAAACTCTCAGAGCTAAATCGCCGCTATGGTAGTGAGGAAGAGGCGCTAAATGCGTTGGAGTTAAAGCGTAAAGAGCTAGAAAAATATGAAAATATCACCACTCGCACAGATGAGTTAGAGCGCGAGTGTGCTGAGCTAGAGCAAGAGTGCGCTGAGTTAGCGCAAGAGATGAGCACAAAGCGTAAAGAGGTGTTGCCATGTATGAGCAAAGAGCTAAATAATTGGCTTGATGCGCTTTTGCTAAGTAGTGCTTGCTTTGAGATTTCTACAATTCCGCTTTGCGAGCTAGGAGCTGATAGAGTAGGGCTTAGGCTAAGAAATGCAAATATGAATGAGGTTAGCTCCGGAGAGTTCAACCGCTTGCGACTGGCACTTTTAGCACTTGAAGCTAGCCACTCAAAGCAGCTTGGCGTTCTTATTTTAGATGAGATTGATGCAAATCTAAGTGGTGAAGAATCTGAAGGTGTGGCAAAGGTACTGAGCGAGCTTTCTAGCTCTTATCAAGTGCTGGCTATTTCGCATCAGCCACATATGCCTTCTTATGCTTCACGCCATTTTTTGGTAAAAAAGGGTGAAGAATCAAGCACTCTTATATCATTAGATAAAGAAGGGCAGATAGCTGAAATAGCGCGAATGGTGAGTGGCAGTGAGATAACACAGGAGGCACTGGAGTTTGCCAGAAAGAGGCTTGAGCGATGAAGTTCGCACTTCTAGCACGTTTTGCGGAGTTGCTCAGAGAGCATAAAAGTATCCACAATATAAAGCGAATCGCTGATAATTTATTTAAGCTCGAGTGTGACTTTAGCACCTATTACATAGACCTATCGCGCGCTAGCTCGACTATATTTATCGCACCTTTACTTTTAAGCATAAAGCGATATCAAGCACCATTTGACACATCGCTAGAAAAGTATGTAATGCGCGCGAATATTGTTGATTCTTGCGTAGAAGAAGGGAATCGAATATTAAAAATCACACTTGAAAATCGCGGTAGCTATAAGTCTGTGCGCGTGGTTTTGCAGCTTGAATTTACAGGGCGAAATACAAATATGATTCTCCTTAATGAGCATGGTATCGTCATAGATGCGTTGCGTCACATAGGTGCGGATAGATCGTTTCGAGAGGTGAAGATAGGGCAGATTCTCGCTCCATTGCCACCGTGTGAAATAAAAGAGAAGCCACTAGAAGAGAATCTAGACACAGTAGATCTTTTAGTACGCGAATATCAAAAACGCACAGAGCGTGAGCTAAAAGAGAGGCAAGATTCCTCTGTTATGGCAATTTCCAAGCGACGCGAGAGGCTTTTGGTCGCACTTAGTGAGATGCCAAACGAGGCGAGCTTGGAATCTCAAGCGCTGGAGCTAAAGGATAATGGCACGCTACTTTTGGCAAATCTCTATAAAATAGAACAGTTTAAGCCAATACTAGAGCTAGATGGACGTATCATAGAGCTACCATCTCAGGCGCGCTCGCTAAGCGAGGCAGCACGGATATTTTTTGAGACATCAAAAAAGCTTGCACAAAAGGCCAAGAATCTACATATTGAGCGTGAAAGCTTAGAGGATAAAATCACATTTTATAATCGCCAAATCGCGCTAATTAAGCAGGCTAAAAGTATAGAAGATGTTGCTATCTTATCGCCAAAGCGCACACAAAAGATAAAAACACGTGATAAAAAAGAGGAGTTTGAGAGCTTTTTTATTGAGGGATTTAAAATCTCCTTTGGAAAAAATGAGCGCGAAAATACTAGGCTTTTAGAGAGTGCAAAAGCTGAAGATACGTGGCTGCATGTACGTGAATTTCCAGCATCGCATATGATTATCCACTCTGGAAAGGGCAAAATACCAGATGCTGTATCGCAAAAAGCGGCGATGATTCTTGTTGGATTTGTCGAAGCTTTGGGCGGGAGCTATTCGGTCGATTTTACCAAGAGAAAATTTGTAAAAATCATCAATGGTGCACAGGTGAACTATTCAAAATATGGGACAATCACAGTGAAAAAGGAGTGAAGCATGGCAGTCTCCCCTATTGGCAACGTTACCTATATCAATCAAAATATGCAGACTTCATCGATACAGCATGCAAATGCACAGCAACGGCTTGACTTTCAGGCATTGGTAAATCTTCAAGAACTCGACGAAAAGCTAGATGAGATACAAGAGGTGCGACCGACTGAGCAGAGTGATATGCTCGACCCAGATAGAGAGAAAGAACAAGAAGAGTGGCATGAGTCAAAAGATGATGAGAAAGACGAGGAGTGTGAGCAGCCCGATGAGGAGAGTGCTAGTGTGCCACATATTTTGGATATTCGCGCTTGATTTGAATTGTATGCGGTTAAGAATCTCAAGCGATTCTTGCAAGCTTAATATTGGGAGGTGATATGAACAGCCTAGAAAATCTACTTACGCGGATACATAGTCATGATGTGAGTGCTCTTGTGTTGCGCTTAGTCATCGGTTTGGCGATGCTACCGCATGGAGTGCACAAGATAAAGCACGGTATTGCCAGCGTTATGGCTATGCTAGGTGGCGTCGGGCTACCAGAGATACTAGCATATGGTGTGTATTTGAGCGAGGTTGTAGCTCCGATTCTTCTTGTTTTAGGCATTTATACACGGTTAAATGCACTTATTATTGCGATGACAACGATTTTTATCATTTATGTTGCACATGGTGTTGATGTTTTTGCGTTGACAAAATATGGTGGTTTGAGCATCGAGTTGCCCTTGCTATTTTTAGCTGGCTCGCTAGCGCTTGTTTTTAGTGGTGGCGGTAGATGGAGCGTAGTAAATAGATCGTAGTGTCAAGAATCGTGCAAGCTTTACGATGCGATTCTTGATCATGGCTGTATGTTTTTAGATTCTTGTATTGTGTATTTTGAACTTAAAATTTAAAATAAGCTCCATTCTAGAGGGTTTTAAAACCAATTTAAATCTCTAGAGGCTAGCACAATCTCTTGTAAGAATCCGCTCGCAAAACTCAGCTCTTGCCATGTCTGTTTTTGGCTTCTGTCGCATTATTTTTGTTTATCTGTGGGAGCTCTAGCTTTGTGCATCGCTCCAAAATTGCACTCAAAAACTGACCTCTTTGCGCACGCCAAAATTCATAATCACAGACAATGATTAGCCGTTTTTTAGCACGACTTATAGCGACGTTTATGGCGTGGAGCGCATTTTTATTTTTGGAGTTTGTTAAGTGATAGTGAAGCATTACTGGTGAGATTATGATCGTGTCAAATTCCCTGCCTTGACTGCCATGTATTGTCATAACGCGCTCGCTACCCCTTAGGCTTGGGAGCTCTGAGAGGATACTTCTTTTTTGTTTGACAAATGGTGTGATGATTCCAAAATCTTCATTGGTTTTTGACAGATTCTCTACTATGGTTTTTATTAATTTAACTTCGTTTTCGCTGATGAGCTCGTTCTCTTTTGACTCATGCTTTCCGCTATCTGCGTACTCTAGGCGTGTAGGAGTGCAAAGACCATCGAGATTAATTTTATAGATGAAGCTATCAAGAATCTGTGTGAGATTTTTACCATAGCGGTGTGAGTATGTAAGGCGCGCTGTATTCATGTTTGCAAAGTTTGGCTCGATTCTTTCAGATGCAAAAAGCTCCTCACCAAGCTTAAAAAACTGACTGATATACAGTGCTGAGTATTGCCATGCGCGTACGTTTTGCGCCTTTTGATCCTTTATATCGCGCTCACTCATTTCGCAAACTGGTGGTAGTTGCTTATGATCACCTAGGAGTGTAAGTGGTACATCTACTACACATATAGCTAGAGCCTTGATTAGTGGTGTAAATGCTGCTTCATCGAGGAAAATATGCTTGCATTTTGGCAGGCTTTCAAAGCGCTTAATGAAGTTGTCAACAGTCATCGCTAGCACAAGAGATTCCTCCATTTTTTCTTCGCGATTCTGCTTGATCTCACCCCAGTCAAACAGGTTGCCATCGCTTGTGCGCATACTGATTGGATCACACGCCTCTGGGTAGCTCGATAAAAAATCACTCGAAGGCGTACCTAGGCGCATGACACGATCTCTTGAAGCGCCAAGCTCGTCAAACTTCTCCATAAGTGCCACAAGTGCTAACTCTAATGCATTATTTGTAGGGGCAAGTAAAAAAATCCTCGCACCACTCATTATGGAGTGCAACATAGATTCAAATAACACTCCACGTGTCTTTCCTGTCCCTGGTGCACCCCAAATGTAGCTAAGTGGATTTGAAAATAGAATATTTACAGCCTCATTTTGCTCTTTACTAAGTCGCTCTATCGCTACCGGAGGTGCTATATTTGTATTATTTGGTAGTTTTAGAGAATCGCCATATTCGATAAAGAATCTCTCTACATTTTTAACTAAAAATTTCAAATCACTAAAGAGTTTTAGAGGAGAATCCAATAATAAATTAGCCGTGTTTTCGCTGCATTCAAGGCTTAAAATCCCTCGTTTTTCATCGTAGCTACGTGCCTCGATTCCATCATCGCCGATACGCCATGAGTAGCCATGTGTGTTTTGTAGCAGGAGATTTTCAAAGCTTAAAAGTCGTGCTTTAATCTCAAGTACAATGCCATAAGAATCGCGATAGGAGCGGAGAATTGCTATCTCTTCAAGCGAGCGATTCTTTTTTTCTAAAAAGTCAAAATATTCCCGTGCTGAGCGTATCAGTAGTGATTGAAGCAACTAGGCAAACCTCACTTGTCCATATTTGTAATATGCCGCACACGCGCCCTCACTGGAGACCATACAGCTACCAAGCGGAGAATCTGGTGTGCAAGCCTTAGCGAATACCTTACAATTATTTGGCTTTGCTATACCGCGCAAAATATCTCCACAACGGCATGCCTTATGATCTGGTGGCGACTCCTCTTTTAATTTAAAGACAACTTCTGCATCAAACTCGCAAAACTCATCTCTTAATCGCAACGCCGAATGGGGTATTCTCCCTATCCCTCGCCATACGAATCCATCTCGCTTTACAAAATATCGCTCTATCATCGCTTGAGCTTTTAGATTTCCATCTGTAGTTACGCTACGTGCGTACTGTACCTCTAGGCGTGATTCTCTATTTAGGAGCTGTTTTATTATTTTCTCTACGCTTTCCATTACATCGACTGGTTCAAAGCCGGCAACCACTGTAGGAATCTGATATTTATTTACTATTGGTTTGTAGATTTTTGCACCTGCGATGACGCTTACATGTGATGGAGCGAGCAGTGCATCTAGCGCGCACTCTGGACTATCAAGAATTGCGCACACAGGCTCTGGGACAGTTACGTGATTGATATGAAAGAGTAAATTTTTGGTGTTCGAGGCTATTGCTCTCTCTATAAGTGCGGCAGTCATTGGTGTAGTAGTCTCAAAGCCTATGGCAAAATAGACCACTTTTTTGCCTGGATTCTCCTGGGCTATTTTAAGCGCATCAAGTGGTGAATATACAAATCGTACATCACAGCCTTGTGCACGTGCGCGCTGGAGTGAGCCATGACTACCTGGGACTTTTATCATATCGCCAAGTGTGATAAGAATCACATCTTTATGCTGAGCTAGCTCGTAGGCTTGGTCGATTCTCCCTTTTGGCATGATGCAAACAGGGCAACCAGGACCGTGGATAAACTCAATATTATTTGGCATCAGCTGTGGTAATCCATACTTCATAATGGTATGGGTATGTCCGCCACATACCTCCATTATTTTGATATTTGGTAATCCATTGGCAAGGCGTGAAATGCGTCGTGCAAATTCTAAAATCACTTCCTTATCGCGGAATGCATCAATTAGATAGCTCATAAGTTAGCCTTCTCAAGCTCTCTGTCCTCCTCTTCCATGGCTTTTAGGATTTCATGATATGTTTCGATGGAGAGTTTTGCTGATTCTTCATCAATCTTGCTCATTACATAGCCGATATGAAGTAGGACATACTCCCCAGGCGCAACGTCATCTTGCATCAAATCTAAGCTCGCCTCGCGCGTAACACCGAGTGTATCGAGCATTGCGGTATTTTTCTCCTTATCGATTGATATTACCTTAGAAGGTATGGCTAGACACATATCCACGCTCCTTTCTGTCTTTTAAAAACTCAACAAACTTTGCCACACTCTGCGGATTCTTTGATGATGTCAAAAATAGAGGAATTTCACGTCCAAGCTGACGTAAGTCTGATTCTACTTGCTCCACTTTAAATCCAAAGTAGTCAATCATATCACTTTTGCTTATTATCACCGCATCAGCACACATAAACATACTTGGATATTTCAGCACCTTGTCATCGCCCTCAGGGACAGATAGCAAGACGACATTCATCATACAGCCTAGGTCGTAGCTCGCGGGGCAAACTAGATTTCCAACGTTTTCGATAATTAGAAACTCACTCTCTTGCCACTTGATATTTTCTAATGCACGTTCTATCATGAGAGCCTCGAGATGGCACGCCTCACCTGTTGTAATTTGATGGGCGGCAATTCCCATTCTTTGTAGTCTGAGTGCATCTCTATTTGTCTCCAAATCTCCTTCAATGACACAAAAATCAATATTGCCAAGCTCTGCCATACACTCTAGAAGTGTTGTCTTGCCACTACCAGGTGAACTCATGAAATTTATCGCGTAGACACTAGCTTCTAAGAATTTAGCCCTAAGCTCCGTGGCTTTCATATCATTTTTTGAGAGAATCCTCTCTACTATCTGCACATTTTTTCGTGTTAGATTTGGATTATTTATATTTGCCATTTACCCACCTTTGATTTGTTTCGCTAACCCTAGCACCAAAAATGCGCATATGCTAGCTGACCAATGGCGATTCCGCCATCGTTGCAAGGAATTTGCTCGTGCATATATAGCTTGATTCCTTCACGTTTAAAAAGTGTTGCAATTCTCGCGCATAGCTCACGATTTTGAAACACGCCACCACTTAGTGCAACTGGTAGATTTTGGAGCTTTGCCATATCTAGCGCGATTTGAGCAAGCGTGTTTATAAATTTACTAGCAACCATACTGTGCGATTCTTTACTGCCAAGAATCTCACAAATCATCTCATCAATGTCCACAACTCCTCGCTCTATCTTGTAACTATATAGCTCCTCGCACGTTTGATTATAAAGCCCCTCAAGTGCCATTCCACACTCTCCCTCAAAGCTCACATTTTTGACTATCCCACACATTGATGCTACCGCGTCAAAGAGTCTGCCAACAGAGCTACACAGTGGCGCGTTTAGCCCATTTTCATACATTTTATAAAGGATTTCTAGCTCATCATGTGAGAATTCACTAAGAATCGGATGTCTAAGATTTAGTGCATTCTTTCCATATATGCCAAAAAGTAGCGATAAAGCCAATTTTTTGGGCTCTTTTATCGCGCCTTCACCACCAAGTAAGCGGAAGTTTTTAAAGTGTCCTACGCGCTCATACCCGTGCATATCACCAAGTAAAAACTCTCCACCCCAAATATTTCCATCGTCGCCATATCCAGTCCCATCCCAGATGATACCAAGTACTTTTTGCGAAATTTTTTTCTCTACCAAAAGCGATAAAAGATGTGCATAATGGTGCTGTACACGCACGATTCTCGGAGCTTTTGTTTCTTTAGAATCTAAGCCATGAAAATCCGCTGTGTAAAAATCTACCTCACCACGTTCAAGCGTATCGGCAAAGTGTGAAGTCTCATAGTTTGGGTGCTTATCTGCGACGACTATTTCTGGTGCGAAGTCATATGTTTTTGCTAGTATCTTGCGTATACGATGGTAATAGGCTAGGGTGGCTGGATTGTCTAGATCGCCTATATGTGGGCTTAGAATCGCCCCTTTTTCCACGGCTATTGCTAAAGTGCTTTTTTGCTGTGCTCCTAGAGCTAGGATTCTTCTTTGTGGTGTAAATGGCAGTGCTATCATCGATGGGGCAAAGCCTCGTGCGCGCCGCACTATTTGCATGCTACTCCCTTGGAGTGTAACTACACTGTCATCGCATGGATTTGTTATCTCTCTGTCATGGTCTAAATAGTAGTCAAAAATGCCTTCTAGCTTCTCTAAAAGCTCACGAGAATCGCGCACTAAAGGCTCTCCGCTGATGTTTGCACTTGTGAATACTAGCGGGATTCTTAGCTGCTCCATAATAAGTGAGTGAAGTGGTGAATATGGGAGGAAGACACCCATTGTGCCTACATTTGGTGCAACTCCATCGCATGAGATTGCAAATTTTTGTAGGCGATGTGGGCGATGTTTTGAAATTAGTACGATAGGGCGAAGTGGCGAAAGTAGAAGCGATTCTTCGCTATTTGTCAGTTCTGTACACTTAGCAATATCAATAATACTACGAAACATCACAGCAAACGGTTTAGTTGGACGATTCTTACGTGCTCTTAGCTCAGATATGACGAAATTCTTTGTCGCGTCACACGCAAGGTGAAAGCCACCGATACCTTTAACAGCGATGATAGAACCCTTTTTTATTAACTTTGCAAATACCTCGATAGCCTTATCTCCACTGGCTAATAGCTCTCCGCTTGCGCGGTGTAGAGAGATTTTTGGGCCACATTTTGGGCAGCTATTACTTTCGGAATGAAAGCGTCTTGAGCTTGGATCGTCATACTCTTTTTGACACTCAGGGCACATGGAAAAACGTGCCATTGACGTGTTTTCACGGTCGTAAGGTAGTCGCTTTATCATCGTGTAGCGTGGACCACAGTTGGTGCAAGTGATAAATGGATATAGATAGCGACGATTCTTAGGGTCATTCATCTCTCGCAAGCACTCATGACAAGTCGATATATCTGGTGGCATTGTCGCACTTATTGTGCCACTAACGGTGGAATTGCGTATTTCAAAGCTATGAAAATTATCTATCTCATCACTAGTTTTGATCGTAAGTGCATCTATTTTTGCATTTATTGGTGTGCGACTTTTAAGTGCATCTATAAACATATCTACTTGCTCTTTACCACCACAAGCAACGATAAATACACCATTTCCATCATTTAGTATGTAGCCTTTAATGCTAAACTCATGTGCTAGATTGTATGCAAATGGGCGAAATCCAACCCCTTGCACAACACCATCTATTCTAATCTCTGCCTGAATCATCTTGTATCCATTATTCTCATCTGTTATTTCGCGAGAGTATTTTTGTCATTATATAAAACATATACAAGAAGTTATAAAAATTAGGTTTTACATGGAAACAAATAGATGTTTGCTATGCTTTTGATAATGCCTACATAGCAAAATATGTTGCCTCTGCGTGTGGCGTTATCACTGCGCATGTCGTCTGCTCTGGATGTATTTGAAATGTCTCTGATAGCTCAATACCAAACTCTTCTGGATGCAGAAGTTCAAATATTCCACTATTTTGTGATAGATCAGGACATGCTGGATAGCCAAATGAGTAGCGACACCCCTGTTTTTTGTCTATACCTAGTTCGTGGCGGATTCTTGCGTGTACCCATTCAGCGAGCGCTTCGGCTAGCTCCGCACCAAGTGCATGTAAAAGATAGTATTCGTGGTATTCGCCCTTGTCATAAAGCTTTTGCTCAAATGGTGTGAAATTGTGTCCGCTTGAGACCAATGATAGCGGGAGGATTCCGCCATCTTCTGGGAAGAAATCCGGTATAGATAGGAAGTGTCCTTTTTTTTGACGAGGGAACTGCAAAATCACGCTTGATTCTTTGCTAAAGTCCACTGTGCGCGATTCTTTTATTGCATAATTTTGGCAAGTACAAGAATCGACACCTTCGATAAATTTTGACTCATTTTTTAAATATTGAGAATCTTCTCTAAGCACAAATAGTCTCTCTCCGTCGCGCCTGATGCGAAAATATCCATACAGTACAACTGGTGCGAAAATCCCCTTGCTGATGACTTGCTTTTTTAGCCTATTAAACGTCGGATCCAGCGTCTTTCTCTTTAGTTCCTCATATTCATCACGTGATAGCGTGCGCTTGCCATAGCCCCAGCGATGTTTATATAGTAGGTTTCTGTCAATTAGATCAAAAATCTCATCTGGGTTTATATCATCGACCACGCATCGTCCATAAAATGGCGGAGTGTATATCGGCTGTTCAAGTCTAGGAATCTTGATCTCAAGAGTCTCATCGGATTTCTCCTCTTCAGCATTTTGGATACTCTCTTTATTTTGAGCTGATTCTTGGACGATTCTCCTCCCTTTTTCACTCTTTTTCTCGCTTGGCAAGCGCAGATCGCTAAAGTCGTTTCGCTCTATCATCTCCATTGCCGCCATGCTGTCAAATGCATCTTTGCAATAGAATATTAATCCGGAGTAGATTCCGCGACAGTAATCATCTACAAAGGCGCGATTTAGTGCCGCTCCGCCTAGCATGACTGGGCATTTTATCCCGCGCCGCTCCAGCTCTTCTAGATTCTCCTTCATTACCAATGTTGATTTGACTAAAAGCCCACTCATACCAATACAATCAGCGTTGTGCTCGTGATATGCTGCGATAAATTGCTCAATGTCTGCTTTGATTCCTATGTTTACTATTTTAAAGCCGTTATTACTAAGGATAATGTCTACTAGATTCTTTCCAACATCGTGCACATCACCCTTTACGGTTCCAAGAACCATTGTAGTTTGCGTCTTTTTCTCGCTCTTTGGCAGATAGTCATTTAGATAATCCACACTTCCTTTCATCACCTCTGCACTCTGCAGGACGAAAGGTAGCTGCATCTCACCCTTGCCAAATCGCTCACCTACCACCTTCATCGCCTCGATTAATATCTCATTTATAATTCTCTCTGGTGCGATTTCATCTTTTGCGCTTGGCAGTAGTGCTCGCATACCCTCTTTGTCGCCTTCAATTAGGAAGTGTGAAATTTTTTCTGCTGTGCTTAGATTTGTTAAGGATTCTTTGCTCGCTATTTCTGCTTTTTTGTCGCTGAAGTGCTCAATAAATGCATATAGTGGCTCGGCAGTTTTGGTGCGATTAAAAATTAGCGCATCGCATACCCTTTGATCATCTTCGCCTATTTTTGCACGAGGTAATAGGTGTGCTACATTAACTATCGCACTAGTTAGTCCAGCATCTATGGCGTGATGTAAAAAGACTGAATTTAGGTAGATTCTCGCCTCCTTGTTTAAACCAAATGAGATATTTGATAGTCCTAGCGTGCTACCTGATTCCGGATAGATTTGACTAAGCTCTCTAATAGCCTCTATTGTCTCAATACCAGCGGTAAAATACTCCTCATCGCCACTGCCGATAGTAAAAGTAAGAGTGTCAAAAATAATATCGCGCTCACGCATTCCATGGACTTTTATCGCGCGCTCCATCATGCGTTTTGCGCACTCTACTTTGCGCTCTTTGCTCTTTGCCATACCGTCTTCATCTATCGTGAGGCAGACAAGCGCTGCACCAAATCTCTTTGCCATTGAGCATACACGGTCGAATTTCTCAATCCCATCTTCTAGGTTTGCGGAGTTTATAATTGGTCGTGCACCAATAGCTTTTAGGGCTATTTCTAATGCATCTGGTTGAGTTGAATCAGGCATTAAAGGAAGCGCGAGATTTGTTGCATATCTTGAAATTATCTCCTTCATATCTCGCCTCTCGTCACGCCCAGCAAAGCCAACACTTACATCAAGCGCATGTGCACCACTCTTTACCTGTGCCATTCCAACACTTAGTGCACCTTCGTAATCTTCTGACAAAAGCAGATCTCTAAAAGCTTTTGATCCAGTTGCATTGCTACGCTCGCCAATTAAAAGTGGCGATGGGGATTGCTTTAGCGTATAGACTTCAAATAGTGATGTAATTGCATTTGGCGTATTTTGTGCTGGTTTGGTTGGTACTTTTTTGCCTACTAGCTCACGTAGTCGCCTTATGTGATCAGGCGTCGTCCCACAGCATCCACCTAAAAATGCTACTCCGGGAATCTCCAAGAATCCACGCTCAATCTCCGCAAACTCATCTGGCTGCATAGGATAGAAGGTTTTACCACCAATATTTTGTGGTAGTCCGGCATTTGCATGGATGGAGAGCGGAAATGGTGCATATTCTCCTAGTGCACGGAGATGCTTTGCTGCTAAGTCTGGACCTAGTCCACAGTTGATTCCTAGCGACAAAAGATTAAAAGGCTCTAGGATTACCGCAAGTGTTTTGATATCTGTGCCTATTAACATCGTCCCAGTTGTCTCAATAGTCGCTGACACCATGATTGGAATTGTAGAATCGATGTCATTGCAAGCATGTAAGGCTGCTTTTATCTGAAGAGGATCTTGACATGTCTCTAGCAGAAAGATATCAGCCCCACCATCAAGTAATCCGCGCGCTGCAATTTTGTATCCACTATACATTGCGTCATAGTCGATGTGTCCGAGGCTTGGAAGCTTTGTGCCAGGGCCTAAAGAGCCAGCGACAAAGCAAGGAGAGTCATAAGAATCACACGCTTCTTTGGCTATTTGCGCACCACGTCTTGCTAGTTCGTAAGTCTGCTCGCCTATCTCATACTCATCAAGCACCCACGGTAGTGCACCAAATGTGTTTGTCTTTAATATATCTGCACCAGATTCTAGATATGAGTGATGGATTTGAGAAATAATATCTGGACGGGTTAAATTGAGAATCTCACTACATCCAGTCTTGTCTCCCCAATCAGAATCGTTCAAGTCAAACTTCTGAATCTCAGTCCCCATCGCGCCATCAAGCAGCATGACGCGTTCTTTGTGAATTTGCAAAAACTTATCAAGTTGCATAGTTTTCCTTAGCTTTACATGCTTTTTCGTTGAATTCTATCGCAAAAAAGCGTGTAAAAAAATGAAAATACAATATGTTTTCTGCTAGTATTGCGCGACTCGTATAGTAAATAACGAACGAGAATCTTAATCAAAGGAGTAGTTTTGAAAGTGGCAAAAGGTTTTAGAGGGCGATATTTCTCTCTAGCAGCGATTCTTGCAGTGAGTGCTAGTGTAAGTCTAGCAAGTGCTAACGATTCGCTTAAAAAAAGTGAGAGTGATAAAGCCATAGAAAGTGCGATAAATGCGCAAGTGGCACGATATGCGCAGAGTAGCGATGAGAGTGGAGTTGGCGTTGAAGTATGGGATAGTGAAGATATAAAAAACTCCTATGCTCAAAATGTCTATGAATTTTTAGGTCAAAAGACACTTCTTTCAGTCACTCCAAGTTATGGGAATCCATTCACACAAAAGCTTGATTTACGAGGATTTGGAGAAAATGGCTACCAAAATATCGCGATAGTCGTTGATGGAATAAAATGGGAATCCATCGAGATGTTGCCAATTTCGCTTAGTTTTATACCGCTTGATGCAGTTGAAAAGATAGAAATCATACGTGGCAAAGGAGCTGTAAAGTATGGCGCAGGCTCAAGTGCGGGCGTGTTAAAAATCACCACAAGGCGGAAGAGTGGCGGACTATTGCATCTGTCAAGCGGTAGCTACAAAACTCATGATGGACGCGTCTATGGGCGATACGTAAAGGACACTTTGAATATAGGAGCTTATGCGCAGGGTTTAAATACAGATGGTGATAGGCAGCTTGTACCTGGTGGCGGTGAGCGCGATTTTAAGAAGAATCGAAACGCTGGTGCATCGCTATTTTATACACCAAGCGAGTCATTAGTGCTAAGAATTGCGGGCGACTATGGCGAGTATGACGCAAAGTACGCTGGTGCACTTACAAAAGCACAGCTTGATTCTGATCCAAGTGCTGCTAGCGCAGGATATACGAGTTATACACACTATTTTCGCAAAGACAAACACCTAAACACTGGAGCGACATATCACGTAAGCGATTCTCTTAGTTTTGACATTAGTGCTGGTGGTAGTAGTGGCGAGGGGCAATACAAAGGTAGCTATCCAGTACACTACAAATATCGCGGAAAGAATCTAGGCACGAGTGTTGATTTTACGCTTGGTAGTCATGATATTGAGTTAGGAATCGAGCGTAAAGAGAGTTTGCGCCATCAAGATGGTGGCGATATCGTTTCAAAAGATAGTAGCGCGGCATACGGAATTGTGAAAAAGAGCTGGGATGAACATAGACTACGCTTTGGCACGAGGGGCGAGAGAGTAGAGTATGAGCGCAACGACAAGGAATCTAAGCATAAGAATCTAAGAGGCTATGAGGTCAGCTGGGAATATCAAATAAGTGGCAACAACGAGGTTTTCGCCTCATTTACGCGAGCGTTTGTTGTACCTGATGTGGATAGATTCTTTAAGTGGGGTGGTGGGTTTAATGAATTTATAAAACCACAAAGAAGTGATACGTATCAGCTTGGCTATTTGCATAGGATTGGAGTTCATGGATTTGGGGCTACGCTATTTTTTGCAAACCTAAATGGTGAAATCTACTACGATCCTATCTCTTGGGCAAATACAAACATAGACAAGAGTCAAAAGAGAGGAATTGAGCTAAGCCACAAAGCATATTGGAGTGAAAGAATCTCGACTACAACGCAATATTCTTACGTAAAAAGCGAGATAAAAGAGGAAGTTCAAGGCGGTAGAGATTTCGGCTCTAGCGGACTACCAGGTAGCGCGCATCATACGTTAGCTCTAGGTATCGCCTATAAGGCAACTCAAAATCTCAATCTCCAAGCAAACTATAAATATATTTCGCGTGCTTATGCGTATGAGGACTTTGCAAACACTCAGACAAAGCAGCCAAGCTATCAAAATCTCTCTTTTGGCGCAAGCTATGAGGTTGGTAGCTTCGAACTTTATGCGTTTTTAAATAATGCGCTACGAAAAACAAATGCAGTCATGATACGAGAGGATGCGTACTATCCGCATACGTTTGATCGTAGTGGTGGCGTCGGCGTTAAGTACTTTTTCTAACATTAAAAAAGGTGATAATCTGCGATTCTCACGTGCCTATTTTGCGAATAGATTCTTTAAATTGATTGCGCAATGATAGGGAGAGGATCGCACAAGAATCGTGCTAATTCGTTTACGTACGATTCTTATTTGTTTGATTAGAGTTCAGGAATATAAAATGAAAATAAATCTCCGCGCTTATATGCATTACAAGTTGCTTAATTCGCTTTTTAGTGGGCTTTCACTTAGCACTATTTTTATTATTTATGCGCCATTAAAGCCTATTGTCTTTTCCATAGGTGGAGTGCTGCTAGCCATTGGAATGTGGGGCGTGGCAAAGCTTTATGGGCGGATTTTAAATGTCGATTCTTATGCAAGAATTCTACTTTTAGTGGAGATTTTGCCGCTATTTATTTTGGTGGTGTTTTTTGCTATGCCTTCAAATGCTACAAGCGCGTTAGCTATCTATTCTATCTATCAGTTGATTTTTGTTTTTGGCTCGTATTTGGTAAGAGCTGAGACGATTATCTTTCATCATAAGAGCGTGGTATCAATGCTTGATATCATAAAGCAAAAGGGTTACTTAGCTGGGCTTTTACTCTCGTCGTCGCTCTACTTTTTACTAGAAAAGGCAGGAATTACAGCGCAGCTGGAGCAGATTTTTTGGCTCTATATTTTGCTAGTTTTTAATCAGTTCTATATTGTTTTGAAGCTTTTTCAGAGTTTTGGTGGAATTTTTAGAGCCTAAGATATATTTTTTATGATATTTGAATTTTTGCTAGGGTGGCAATGCAATATTAAGCACTTAATCATTTCTAATATCATCAACTAATATTCATAACATTATTACTTTTATATACAGTGCTACAGTCTCAACCTTATCACAAAAAGTTACAAGGAGCATGGTGAGCTTTCCAAACATACTCGTTCGTTACATGAGCAAGTCACGCGCGAAGTCGTTATTACAACGTAGCAAATTAGAGACAGTACGGCAATTTGGCGGCATACAAAGCAAAAGCTAGAGATAGCGATGAAAGATGAGCGATAGCATTAAAGAGCAAGCGCAAGGGGTATCGCAAATCAATGAGGCAATCTCACAGCTAGATATCGTAACTCAGCGAAATGCAAACGTTGCAGAAAAGACCGATATAATCACTAGCAAAGCATACAGCCTAGCTGAGGAAGTGCTACATGAGGCTGGCAAAAAGCGATACGCGTTTATATCGTATTGAGCCATAAACAGGATTCGCCATTTGCCCTTAAGCTTTATATTGGTGGCAACTTTGTTTTTTGGATTTGCAAAATATTTTATGTGTGATTCTTATTTTTAGTGTTTTTGGTGTGACCTCTATAGGCTTATCTACGAATTTTATGTCAAAAAATAACTAGCATTTCTCTAAACAACAATTTTCTTTCGCTAGTTAAAGTGTATTTCTCAGCTTTAGTTACCTATATTAGTTAGTAATGATTATTGAAATATAATGTGTTTTTAGCTAACATGCGCGAGCAAAATCAAACTTAAGGTTACTAAATGGACATAATCAAGGCATATATGGATCATGCTGTTTTTGGGATTCTCGGTTTAATGAGCCTGCTTGCGCTCGCATACGCTATTGAGCGGTTTTTTTACTACAAAATTGTAGAAATTGACAAATATAAAGATATAAATCAGCTAGAAAATGACCTTACTAAGAATCTCACTATTCTGTCTATTATTGGTTCAAACGCTCCATATGTTGGACTTCTGGGTACGGTTATTGGGATTATGGTTACATTTTATGATATGGGTAGCGGTGGCGGAATTGACACAAATACCGTTCTTATTGGGCTTTCGCTCGCACTTAAAGCGACAGCGCTTGGGCTTTTGGTCGCGATTCCTACACTTATCGCATATACAGCATGCCTACGTCAAGTAGATGTCCACACTGCTTCTTGGAAGAGCTTGAATAATGCGTCTTAAAAGACCAGAGGGGCTAAATATCGTCCCGTTTATCGATGTAATGTTGGTTCTGCTAGCAATCGTCCTTACCATTTCGACATTCATCGCACAGGGTAAAATAAAAATCGATCTTCCAGAGGCATCATCAGCTGAGACGCAGACGATCAATCAAAAGCTAGAGATAGTTATAAGTGCTGAAAATGAGCTTTTTATCGATGAGGCAAAGTCAAGCATTGAGGATCTAAGAATCAAGCTTGCTCCACTTAGCAAGGACTTTCCGGTTATCTTAAAGAGCGATAAGGAGAGCAAATTTGACTTATTTATACAAGTTATAGATGTTTTAAAGGCCAAGGGTCATGAAAACTTCCAGATTATCGCTAAACAGCAATCTTAATCCAAAGCACTTCTGGCTGGGGCTGGGAATCTCATTTCTAGTCCACAGTGCACTTGTTGCCAGCGTGATACTATATCCAGAGGAGGCGCTAAAGCTACAGAGCTCTAGCACGGCAGTCAAGCTATCTTTGGCAAATATACAAATTCCAAAGCAAGAAACACCTCCAGCACCGCCAGTGGAGACGCCAGCACCTCCACCACCGCCAGCACCTCCACCACCGGTGCAGCCGCCAAAACCAAAGCCAAAACCAAAGCCAAAACCTACTTTTGATCCAAAGCCAGTGCCACAGCCCGAGCCCGAGCCAGTTGTAGAACAACATACAACCACCAGTGAGAGTGTGGCTGAGGCGGTACCTACACCAGCACAGCCAGCAGTCTCTAGTGCTGGTTCTATTCTCCCACAGGGTAGCGAGGAGATGGCTGATAACGAGCGCGATAGAGAACTTTTGGAGCGCATATATGCTGCGATTCTTAAACACAAGAGCTATCCTCGTCAGGCGATGCGTATGAAAATGCAGGGCGAGACACTCCTTGAGTTTGGTCTAAGAGATAGCGGTGAGTTAGCGTGGATTAAGGTAATCAAGGGATCTGGCTATGCGTTGCTTGATAACCATGCAACTGAAGTGATTAAGAAGGCATCGCAAGACTTTCCGACACCGAATAGACGTATAAGAATCCAAGTGCCGATAAACTATGAGCTACTTTAAGTCAAACTAGGCACCACCCCGTACACAAGGGCTATTTGCATGGCAAGTTTGCAACTAGCTCTTTGTGTTTGCACTATTAAGCTATTAAACAATATGTCTCTTTCATTAAGCATAAAACTCTCTCGTGCTTTTTAATACTTCTTTGCCTTTGCTTGCATTGATAGATGGTTATGATTGAAATTTAACTCTATAAAGTTCCATCTCTATCAAAGAAATAGGATAAAAGCTATTTTTGAGATTTTATTTGATGTGATAAATAACATTTTTACACTACATACAAAACCAAATGTGGCTGTAGCCTCGCCAAAAAGTAACCTCTTTTTGGTAAGATTCCTCGATTAAGTGTATTTTTTTAAGGAATTATGAAATGAATTTAGACACCGTTGTCTTTAGCTTTCCTGTTTTGATTACCTTTGGTGCTTACACGCTTGTTATGCTCTATATTGGATTTTATTTCTATCGTCGCACGAACAATACAGAGGAGTATTTTCTTGGCGGTCGTAGCCTTGGGGCGGCGGTCAGCGCGCTATCTGCTGGTGCATCAGATATGAGTGGCTGGCTGTTGATGGGGCTACCAGGTGCGCTGTATGTGGGTGGAGTAGCGCAGAGCTATATTGCCATTGGGCTTACTATTGGTGCGTTTATAAATTGGAGCTTTGTCGCGAAACGTCTGCGCGTATACACTGGCTCTGTCGCTGGTTCAATTACAATTCCTGACTATTTTGAGACACGTTTTTCTGATAGCTCTCATGCGCTAAGAATTATCTCCGCACTCATTATTCTGGTCTTTTTTACTATTTATACATCAGCTGGACTTGTCGGTGGCGCAAAGCTTTTAGAAGGGACATTTGGTCTAAACTACCACTATGCGCTGGTTATCGGCTCTATTATAATTGTTAGCTACACATTTTTTGGTGGTTATTTAGCTGTATGCTGGACGGATATGCTCCAGGGGTTATTAATGATGGGCGCATTACTTGTGATTCCTACTGTAATGCTCTCTGATTTAGGCGGCTTTGGTGAAGCATTTGTAATTACTAGTGCACTTGATGAGTCTAAAGTCTCAATGGGTAGCGGCGTGACATTTATTGGAATCATAAGCTCACTTGCATGGGGGCTTGGCTATTTTGGGCAGCCACATATTTTGGTGCGCTTTATGTCTATACGCTCTACGCGTGAGATTCCTACTGCGACTGTTATTGGGATTTTGTGGATGTCTTTAAGTTTGCTTGGTGCGTGCTTGCTTGGATTCTTAGGGATTGCTTATGTTGAGAAGTTTAATCTCACTCTACGCGATCCAGAGCAGATTTTTATCGTCATGAGTCAGTTGCTATTTAATCCATGGGTAAGTGGGATACTATTAAGTGCGATTCTTGCGGCTATTATGAGTACTGTTAGTTCACAGCTTTTAGTTAGCTCCTCTACGATAGCTGAGGACTTTTATAGAAAGCTGTTTCACACACAAGCAGACCCTAAGCTTATTATGCGATTCTCCCGTGCATCTGTGCTTGTCGTTGCGCTCATTGCATTTATAATATCACTTGATAAAAATTCCAGCATTTTAAAAATCGTCGCCTACGCATGGGCTGGCTTTGGTGCAAGTTTCGGAAGCGTGATACTATTTTCACTATTTTGGGGGCGAATGACGCGGCTTGGTGCTATTTGTGGCATGCTCAGCGGTGCAGTAACAGTCATACTTTATAAAAATTTCATATCACCATACTTTGATATTTATGAGATCATCCCCGGATTCCTTATGGCGAGCTTTGCAATCGTTTTTGTTAGTCTATTTCAGCCTGTGCGAGAAGGGACAAAAGAGGCATTCACCACGCTTCAAGAGGAGTTAAAGAGACACTAAAATGAGTAGCGAAAAAGCTGTAAAACTCCAGTTGCTTTTGCTAGCATTTGCGATGCTTGTTAGCTTGCTTTTGGTCGGTTTTATGGAGAGTCGATTCTTGTCGCATTCGTATCAATGGGCAAAGAATCTGCACAAGCAAAATTACGAGACTATCTTGGGGCTTGAGCGGCTTGATTCTCTTATTGGTGCGGAGTTAGCACCGCTTATTTTACGTGCCAAAAGCGGAACGATAAAAGCCACTGATTCTTCAGCGAGAATCAATTCCTTGCATGCAGAAATCAGCATGAAATGGAGTGAATATGAAGCGCGTAGTACCCTGGATAGAGAATCTGATATAAGACGACGCGCTAAAGAGCAAATAGATGATACTTCTATACGTATTATGTTGATTTATCAAATATTAGAATCAGCGCAGAGTGTACGTATCCAGTCTCTCTCAAATGAGCGTATTTTTGAGATGATTTCTCGTACGCAATCCGTATTACGAGAGCTAATAAATAGTGAAGAATCTCATGTGAAACTTATTGAAAATGAGGCGCAGGATGAGCAGGCGCACTCTATAAAGGTCATATGGCTTACACTTAGTGCAATACTACTTGTTATTAGTGCGCTTTTTATATTTATTGGACGTGGTATAGCGCAAAACTACCGACAGCTAGACCTAAATCGTACAGAGCTAAAAAAGGCAAATATGGTACTAAAAGAGCTTGCTATAAAAGATGCGCTAACTAGTGTTTATAATCGTAGATTCTTCGATATTATCTTTGAGCGTGAGATAGAGCACTCTATTGAAGCGCATACAAGCCTTACTTTTATAATGATTGACATCGATCACTTCAAGCTCTACAACGACACATACGGTCATCAAGAAGGAGATGAGGCACTAAAGCGTGTAGCAAAAACACTTGATACTCTGTTAAATCCACCAGAGGAACGATTTTTTCGCCTTGGCGGGGAGGAGTTTGGCGCGCTAGCACTAGGGCTAAATGAAGAAGAATCGCTAGCTTTATGCACAAAAATGCTAAACGCTATTGAAGGGCTAAAAATACCACATAAGCGAAACTCTGCTGCTCCATTTGTAACTATCTCTATGGGTGCAGTATGTTTGATACCTGCAAAGATAAATAGCCCACAAGAGATAATAGAGAGCGCGGATAAGGCACTTTACAACGCCAAGGAGTGGGGGCGAAACCAAGCTGCTATTATCAGCTTTTTAGGATAATTTTCCACTGTTTCATTTCAGATAAAG
The DNA here is from genome assembly GCA_052170135.1 of Wolinella sp. Classification (GTDB taxonomy): domain Bacteria; phylum Campylobacterota; class Campylobacteria; order Campylobacterales; family Helicobacteraceae; genus Wolinella. The sequence goes on along the minus strand of JBQNBC010000002.1, from coordinate 98,049 downwards.
CTAATAATCAAGAATCAAAAAGTAACAATAAAGTCATAAAAACAACCAAAATATGGCAATTGCTAAAGATTCTTAAGCTAAAATCAGCACTATTTATCCTCACAAATGGAGCAGTAATAATGGTAAAAATCACCGAAAATAGCCTTCGAGATGGACATCAGTCGCTTTTAGCTACACGAATGCGTACTGAGGATATGATTGAAGCAGCGAAGCTTTTTGAAGAGGTTGGATTCCATAGTGTTGAAGTATGGGGTGGTGCGACATATGATACCTGTCTGCGATACCTAAAAGAAGATCCGTTCGAGCGACTTGCAACATTTAAGACAATTTTTAAGAAAACACCAATTCAAATGCTACTACGTGGGCAGAATCTAATCGGCTATCGCCACTACGCAGATGACGTGGTGCGTGAGTTCGTGAGGCTATCAAGCGTACATGGTGTGGATATTTTTAGGATCTTTGATGCGCTAAATGACATCAGAAATCTCCGCGTCTCGATTGATGAAGTTAAAACACATGGCAAACACGCTCAAGGCGCGATTAGCTATACTGCTTCACCCGTACATACTATTTCTGGATTTGTCAGGTATGCAAAGGAACTAGTAGAAGCTGGTTGCGATAGTATCGCCGTGAAAGATATGGCTGGACTTATTACGCCAAATGTAGCATTTGAGCTAGTCAAAGCCCTAAAGGAGAATTTAGCCGTACCAGTGCAGTTTCACTCACACTCAACTGCTGGATTTGCTTTTGGCGCACACCTAAAGGCTATTGAAGCGGGCGTTGATATCGTTGATTTGAGCAACTCCGCCTTAGCGGAAGGCACAAGCCATCCTTGCACTCAATCCATGGTTGCGACATTAGTTGGCACGCCACATGATACAAAACTTAATCTAGAAATTATGGAGCGTGCAGCTGAGATTCTCAAGCGAAATCGTCGCAAATATAAGAAATTCGAGTCTGAATATAATCAAATTGATACACGTGTGCTTGTAAGTCAGATTCCTGGTGGAATGATTTCAAACATGGCAAATCAACTAAAAGAGCAAAATGCTTTAAGTCGTATGGATGATGTGCTACGTGAGATACCAAATGTACGAGAGGATTTTGGGTTTCCACCACTTGTCACACCAAGTAGCCAAATTGTCGGGACTCAGGCAGTATTAAATGTACTCATGGGCGAACGATATAAGACAATAACAACCGAGACTAGGAATTTAGTACGTGGACTTTATGGAGCTACACCAGCACCTGTAAGCAATGCACTTAAGGAGAGAATTTTAAGCGATGGCGAAGAGATGATTTCTGGGCGGCCAGCTGATTTTCTATCGCCTGAGCTTGCGCGCGCAAAAGAGGAATCTGCAGAGTTTGCAAAGAGTGAAACAGATGTGATTTCTTACGCGATTTTTGGTGCGATAGCAAAGAGCTTTTTGGTGGAGCGAAATGAAGGCAAGCTTATTCCAGAGCCTCTTGTGGCATTTGAGAATCATAATAATGAGCCAATGGCGAAAGAGTTTACTATTACGGTTCATGGCGAACAGTACCAAGTCAAAATCGAAGGAAGTGGTGCAAGAGATGAGGGTTTGCGACCATTTTTTGTACGTGTCGATGGCGAGTTAAAAGAGGTCTATGTAGAATCAAAAGATGATAATAATGCGACTAAGCCAAGCGTAAAAAAGAGCGGTGGGCTTCCACATGCGACCAACCAAGGACATATAGTCTCGCCTATGCCAGGCACTATCACAAAGATTAAGGTTAAACAGGGAGATTTCATTAAAGAGGGCGATACACTAGCGGTTGTGGAGGCTATGAAGATGGAAAATGAGGTGTTGGCGACAATAGAGGGGCATGTGAAAGAGATTTATGCAAGCGAAGGCATGCAAGTCTCAAACAATGTCGCAATCATGCTTATCGGCTAGGAAGCATGAGCGGGATACTTAGTGTAAATGAGCTAAATATCCAGATTAAGTCGTTGCTTGAGGCGACTTTTTTGAATATTAGTGTGAGAGGCGAGGTTAGTAATCTCACCTACCATACTAGTGGGCATGTATATTTTACGCTCAAAGATTCTTCCTCATCTATTAAAGCAGTGCTTTTCAAAGGAAATGCCAAATATCTAAAATTTCGCATTGAAAATGGTATGGATTTGACGATTCACGGTGGGCTTAGCGTATATACGCCACGTGGCGAGTATCAGATAATCGCACAAAGTGCCGAGCCTACTGGCATCGGAGGGCTAGCACTTGCATTTGAGCAGCTAAAAAAAGAGCTTGCCTCGCTTGGATACTTTGATTCCGAAAAAAAGAAACTGTTGCCAAAATTCCCAGAAAGAATCGCGCTAATCACTTCTGCTACAGGTGCAGCATTACAAGATATGCTACGTGTGGCTAGCAAACGATGGAGCGGTGTTCGGATTCTTGTGCTTAATACACTTGTACAAGGTGACGATGCAAAGGAATCTATAGCGCGTAACATCGCCTATGCTGATACGCTTGGTGTGAATGTGATAGTGGTCGCTAGGGGCGGAGGGAGTATCGAGGATCTTTGGGCGTTTAATGAAAAATGTGTCGCTTTGGCAATTTTCAATGCAAAAACACCGATTGTCTCAGCAGTAGGGCACGAGAGCGATGTTGTGATTAGCGACTTTGTAGCGGATTTGCGCGCACCTACGCCCAGTGCCGCTATGGAGCTTATCTTGCCTGATAGCAGAGAGTGGCTTTTGCGACTTGATTCTATGATTGAGGAGATGGGACGGGCTTTTAAGAGGGCATTAGAGAGAAAAAAACTCGAGTTAGATTCTCTTAAGAGTGGATTTTCTAGATCATGGATTCCTCTAAAGATTGATGAAAGTGTGACAAAAGTGATGGAGCATAGGCGCTCGCTACAGATGACAATGGGGTATAAGCTTGGTAGCTTTAGTGCGGAGATTTCGCCACTAGAGCTTGGGCTAAAAGGTGCATGGGAGGCACAATATCGCTCAAAAGTGAATAATGTAACCATGTTAAAAGCACAGCTTAGCGAGCTAAACCCGATGGCTAATTTAGCGCGTGGATACGTAAGGCTATCCGATTCTAACGGCAAAAATCAAGGCATAGCGGAGCTTGCAGTTGGTGAGGAGTTTGTATTGCAAGATTTGGAGTATAAAATCCGTGCGCAAGTAGTTGAAAAGCAGAGGAAGAGTGAATGAGATTTGTCTGGCTTTATGGGCTTTTGTTTGGACTGGTAGCTAGTGCATCGACTTTTAGCGATAGTGGATTTTCGCTTGGAGGAGAGATAAAATATAAGGATTTTAGGCATTTTGATTATGTTAATGCGAGTGCGCCAAAGGGTGGCAGTATCAAGAGACACGAGATAGGAAGCTTTGATACACTTAATCCTTTTAGTATCAAAGGAAATCCAGCCGCAGGAATAGAATTGGTATATGATACGTTAATGGTGCAATCAGAAGATGAGCCTTTTAGCGAATATGGACTCATCGCAGAGCGGATACAGCGCGCAAAAGACAATAGTTTTGTTATCTTTCATCTTAATAAAAATGCTCGATTCCATGATGGTAATCCAATCACAGCATTTGATGTTGAGTTTAGCTTCAACACGCTCATAAACGCTGGGAATCCAACCATCAAACGTTACTATAACGATGTAAAAGATGTGGTTGTAGTAGATAAGTACACTGTGAAATTTAACTTTAACAACAAGGAAAATCGAGAGCTTCCACTGATCTTAGGACAGCTTCAGATTCTTCCAAAGCACTTTTACGATGGGCGAGTCTTAGGAGAGAATCCACTCGAGATTCCACTTGGGAGTGGACCATATCGTATTGCTAGCTTTGATGTTGGAAGGGAAATAGTCTATGAGCGTGTGCAGGACTACTGGGCAGTGAGTCATCCCGTTAGAGTTGGAATGTTCAACTTTGATCGCGTGACATATGAATACTACAAAGATGAAAGTGTCGCACTCGAAGCATTTAGGGCTGGCGCATATGATATACGTGAAGAGCGGAGCGCGAAGAACTGGGCACTTGGCTATGATGGAGATGCACTAAAGAATGGCTTAATCCTAAAAGATGAGATAGCACACTCAATGCCTAGCGGCATGCAGGGATTCTTCTTTAATACGCGGAGAGAAATCTTTAGCGATTCTCGTGTGCGAGAGGCACTATTTTATGCATTTGATTTTGAATGGAGTAACAAGAATCTATTTTTTGGTCAATATGCACGTACTAAAAGTTACTTTGATAACTCTGAGCTAGCATCGTTTGGCACACCATCTCAAGCCGAAATAGAGCTTTTAGAGCCTTTTATGGATGATCTAGATCCTAGGCTATTTTCACAAGCTTTTGAGATTCCAATTAATAGTGGCGATGGAAATATTAGAGAACAATTAAGAAAGGCCAAAGCCCTACTGAAAGAATCTGGCTATGAAATAAAAAATAAAAAGCTAGTAAACCTAAAAACAGGCAAACATTTCTCTTTTGAATTGCTTTTGTCTAGTCCAGCCATGGAGCGTGTCGCACTACCTTTTAAGAAAAATCTAGCCGCACTTGGAATTGAGATGAAAATTCGCCTAGTAGATTTAACACAATATATAAATCGTGTGCGAGATTTTGATTACGACATGATAGTTGGTGCCATAGGGCAGTCGCTATCTCCTGGCAATGAACAGCGATACTTTTGGCACTCAAGCTCAATAAATGAGCGTGGTAGTAAAAACTACGCTGGAATAAATAGCAAAGCAGTTGATTATCTAGTTGAGCTAGTGATTAGCGCGAAAGATCGTCGTGAGCTAATAGACAATACGCGCATGCTAGATAGAGTGCTATTGTGGGGCTATTATGTGATTCCCCACTTTCATAATAGGACATTTCGTATCGCGTATTGGGATAGGCTAGGGCGACCGAGCATATCACCACTTTATGGGCTTGGATTTTGGACTTGGTGGGTCGATATCAAGAAAGAAACTGAGCTAGTAAAGTCACGTCCAGCACTGCTTCGGAAGTAATTTTGGGTGCGTATATTTTAAAGCGGCTATTACTTATTATCCCGACGCTTTTTGGGATTCTAACGCTTAATTTTTTCATAATACAGATAGCTCCAGGTGGTCCAGTCGAGCAGATGTTGGCAAAAATAGAAACGCTAGAGGAGCATACTGGACGCATCAACGTTGGTAGCGAAGTAACAAAAAGCATTAGCTATCGTGGCTCTCAAGGGCTTGATTCTGAATTAGTAGCTGAGATCGAGCGCATGTATGGCTTTGATAAGCCACTTTTGGAACGATACTTTTTGATGATAAAAAATTACCTCATATTTGATTTGGGCGAGAGCTTTTATCATCAAAAAAGTGTCACAAGCCTTATTGTCGAGAGACTTGATGTATCTATATCACTTGGCGTATGGAGCACTATTCTTATCTATCTCATCTCGATTCCACTTGGGATTAAAAAAGCCGTGAGCCACGGCAGTCGCTTTGATATCGCAACAAGCTTTATTGTGATTATCGGCAGCGCCGTTCCTGTATTTTTATTCGCGATTCTTCTCATTGTTCTCTTTGCTGGTGGGAGCTATTTTTCACTTTTTCCGTTGCGAGGACTTGTTAGTGATGGATTTAGCGAGCTCCCATTTTTTGAAAAGATTCTTGACTACCTTTGGCATATAGCGTTGCCAGTTGCTTCGCTGACCATAGGTGGATTTGCCTCTCTTACACTTTTGGCAAAAAACTCCTTTTTAGAGGAGATAAACAAGCAATACACTCTAAGTGCGCGTGCAAAGGGGCAGAGCGAACGTGGGATTCTCTATTATCATGTATTTCGCAACGCAATGCTAATTATCATCTCTGGATTCCCAGTGGCTTTTATTGGTATGTTTTTCACAGGCTCATTACTCATTGAAATTATATTTTCACTTGAGGGCTTGGGGCTTTTGGGCTATGAGGCGATTATTTCGCGTGATTATCCCGTGGTCTTTGGCACTCTATATCTTTTTACGATAATTGGTCTTATTGCGACACTCATTAGCGACATCACATACATGTTAATAGATCCAAGAATCGACTTTGAAAGGCGTGTATGAATAGGCGATGGCAGGCTTTCAAGAAGAATCGACGCGCGTACTACTCGCTATATCTGCTTGTGTTTTTGATTCTCATATCGCTGTTTGCGCCACTCATAGCGAATGACAAGCCACTATTTGTTCGCTTTGATGAGAGATTTTATTTTCCGATTCTTCACGTTTATAGCGAAAGTGATTTTGGTGGAGAATTTGAAAGCGAAGCGGACTATAAAGACCCATATTTAGCGGAACTTATAAATTCTAATGGGTTTATGTTTTTTGCACCGATTCCTTATAGTTATGACACGATTATTTATGATTTGCACTCTCCTGCGCCCACGTCGCCAGATGCAAAGAATCTACTAGGGACAGATGATCAAGGACGCGATGTGCTAGCGCGTCTTATATATGGCTATGCGATTTCACTAGCGTTTGGAACGATTTTGACAATTTTTAGCAGCATAGTTGGTATAACTATTGGTGCGATACAAGGCTATTATGGCGGATGGGTGGATTTATGGGGGCAGAGATTTATTGAAGTGTGGTCTGGTATGCCAATCATCTTTCTTTTGATAATTCTCTCTAGCTTTGTCCAGGTTGGCTTTTGGTGGCTTTTATCAATAATGTTACTCTTTTCGTGGATGCAACTTGTAGGTGTAGTGAGGGCAGAGTTCTTACGCGGTAGGAATCTAGAATATGTCCGATCCGCTAAAGCCCTTGGCGTGAGTGACTTTGTCATCATGTGGCGACATATTTTGCCAAATGCCATGGTAGCTACGATCACTTTTTTACCGTTTGTAATGAGTGGCTCAATAGCCACTCTAACATCACTTGATTTTCTCGGCTTTGGACTACCTAGTGGCGCACCTAGTCTTGGTGAGCTATTGGCACAAGGTAAGCAAAATCTACACGCCCCACACTTAGGAATTTGCGCCTTTTTCTCTATCGCATTTCTACTCTCAGTACTTGTTTTTGTCGGTGAAGGTGTACGAGATGCCTTTGATCCGAGGCTTTCAAGATGAGCTTGCTAGAAGTAAAGAAACTAAATGCAAGAATTCGAAGTAGCAACTTTATACTAGAAGATATCAATCTAAGCATAAAACAAGGCGAGAGTGTCGCGCTCATTGGTGAGAGCGGTAGCGGAAAATCACTACTTGCCGGGCTGTTATTGCGACTTTTTTCGCCAAATAGTGTGGAGATTCTTGGTGGCGAGATTCTATTTTGCGAGCGAGATATTTTGGAGCTTAACGATTGTGAGCTTCGCGCCATAAGAGGTGGCGAGGTAGGCTTTGTATTTCAAGAGCCACTCAGCGCGCTAAACCCACTGCATACAATAGAGCAACAGATTTCTGAGGCGATTTCTCTTCATAGAAATTTAGCCAAAAGCGAATTAGAAAAAGAGGTTCAATTACTACTTAGTTCTGTTGGGCTTGGCATGCTTAAGAATCGTGGCAAACTCTATCCGCATGCGCTAAGCGGTGGACAGAGGCAGCGCGTGATGATTGCAATGGCACTTGCAAACTCCCCAAAGCTCATAATTGCTGATGAGCCCACAACCGCACTTGATACAAGCGTGCAGAGGCAGATTCTCGAGCTTTTATTCTCATTGCAAAAGGAGCGCGATTTAGCTCTACTCTTCATCAGTCATGATCTTGGCGTAGTGAGGAGATACGCTGAGACTATATATGTCATGCATCAAGGTAGGATAATTGAAACAAACGAGAATCGCACCCTGTTTAATGCACCAAAGCATGCATATACAAAGGAGCTTTTAAACGCACTACATCTGCCTCCAAAATGGGAAAGTAAACATGCAAATAGCAAATGCGATTCTTCTAGGGAGCTTTTAGTCGCAAGAGATATTAATGTCGAATTTTCCACCAAAAAGAGTTGGCTAGGTCGGGAAATAGCCAAATTTTCGGCATTAAAAAATATATCGCTTGTGATTAAAAAAGGAAGGAATCTGGGTATTGTCGGAGAGAGCGGTAGCGGCAAAAGCACCCTTGCGCTAGCTCTAACGCGCTTAATCAAATCAAGTGGCGAGATTGAGCTTTTTGGTAAACGCATTGACAGCATGAACGAGTGCGAATTTAGGGCGATGCGCTCCAAAATACAGATAGTTTTTCAAGATCCATTCGCCTCACTTAGCCCAAGAATGAGTGTTGGCGAAATTTTACGCGAAGGGCTTTGTGTCCATTTTAATGGTGAAGAATCGAGCTTTAATGCGCGTATTTTAGACGCACTTATTAGCGTTGGGCTTGGAGAGGAGTTTATCTCACGCTATCCAAATGAGCTAAGTGGTGGACAGAGGCAACGCATTTCAATTGCGCGTGCGCTTATTTTGCGTCCTGAGATTCTTATACTTGATGAGCCAACAAGTGCACTTGACCGCTCTATGGAGGCACAAGTCGTGGAGCTTTTATTGGAGCTTATGCAGAGATTTTCACTCACATATATTTGCATAAGCCATGATTGGCGCGTGATTTGTGCGCTGTGCGATGATGTCGCAGTACTAAGAGGTGGCGAAATGATTGAGTATGGCGAGCTAAAAAGCACTATTGCAAATCCAAATCACGCCTATACGCGCGAGCTTTTGGAGGCACGAACATGAGTAAAATAAAAATTAGAAATTTTATGCGTACTCATGACGAGAATCAAGCTAGATTCTTATCGACCTTTTACGAAATTTTCTCAATGAGCGGGGCGCATGACACAAAGAATCATCTTTTAGTGCAACTCTCTTTGGGCAGATTCTTGCTGGCGTTTAAAAAACAGAGAATCCAAAGCTTCGCGCTCTCGCTACTTTTTGTGTCAAATTTACATGCATTTGAAGCTCCGCTATCTATCTATGGGCTGTTGCGCGAAGTGCATAGTGCGACTCTTTTTTCATTTTTCACGCCTAATTATGGGGTGCTATCATGCCCACTGTATGGAGCCATGGCACCAATAAATACTGCGCCTGATGCACCGTGTCAAGTAGAGCCAAAACGCGTGCATGAGATGCGCTACCATGCGAGAAACTTCACACTTGAGCGACTATTTTTAGAGCAGAAATACCGCCTTGGCTTTGCTGGTGGCTGGTGTTTTTTGCAGGATGGGGCACATCTTTTTAATGCGATTCTGATTCGCGAAGGATATGCGCTTATGCATGATGTAAATATCAAGGATATAGATACTGAGCAGCTAAAAAAAGAGCTACGACAGCTCGAAGAGATAGCAAAGCGCGATAAAAAAGGGCTATGGAAAGAGTGGGGAGAGGAGATGAAGTGCCTCTCAGGAATCGCCAAAGGCGAGAAGTGACCAAGATCACAGAAGCAAGAATTTATAATTGATTTTTATCTGCTATTGTGACGAAATATATACCGTGCTTTATGTGCATAGTTTTTAATTCTTAAGGTAGATTAATACAGGCGTTCATATAGCTTTAAATGCAGTGCATGACGCGCATGAAGTGCGCTTCTTAGCGCGCGATAGTTCTCACAATAATGCTCAAGAACACTCCAAAATGCATGGCTATGGTCGTGGTATGCTATGTGCGCTAGCTCATGCATGATGACATAATCCACTTGCTCTTTTGGTGCAAAAACCAGCTGTAGAGAAAAGTTGAGATTAGCATGCATATCACAACTACCTAAACGATTCTTGGTCTTTCGAATGGAAAATTGGCGTGGAAAAAGCCCCATCTTTTGGCTAAAAATTGCGATTCTCTCGCTTAGATAGCGGTGAAGAATCTCACGCATATTTTCACGTGGATTTTCAAAATCAGATAGCAAGACCCACTCATCAAATAGAAGAATCTCGCCTTTGTGCATCTCTAACTCGTGCTCGATATTACTCTTTTTTCTATTTATGAGATTAAAAGTATCAACAATCCACGCGTGCTTAGAATCAATAAAAGCCTCATATTGCGCCTTTGGATAGCCAGATGGCACACTAAGGCGCAATGTCATCTTTTTTGTGAAGCTAAGGCGTAGATTTTTAAAGCGATGACTTTGGTGAACTTCAAGCGGCAATGGTAACGTTTGCAATGGGTTTTTACCTTTTTAATTTTATGATTAGCGTAGTAATTTTAGCCTATAATACGAGCTTATCGCGCAGGTAGTTTTGTTAAAATGGCAAAAAATTTAAGGAGTTTAGTGATGAAAGTTTTACTAACCAAGGACGTCAAAGGGCTTGGAAAAGCTGGTGAAATACATGAGGTAAAAGATGGCTATGGACGCAACTTTCTAGTCGGCAAAGGTATGGCCGAGATCGCGACAAATGAAGTCATAAATCGCTGGAAGGCAGAGCAAAAACGTCGTGCAGAACGCGAGGCTGAGGAGCTAGCAAAACTAAAAGATATAGCAATTCAGCTAGAAAAAATAACAGTAAAAATAATCAAAAAAGTGGGTGCAAATGGCTCGCTATATGGCGCAATAACAAAAGAGGATATCAGCGAGGCACTAGAAAAGGAGAGCAAAATCGAGATAGACAAGAAGAGTTTTGAGCTAAAAACACATATCAAAAGTACTGGAATATATGAAGTAGATGTAAAGCTTGGACATGGAATACACGCGATTCTTAAAGTAGATGTTGAGGGCGCTGATGTTTGAGGCGACTACCATACTAGCCTATCGTGGTGATGGGCGAGCTGTCATTGGCGGAGATGGGCAAGTTACGTTTGGGAATTGTGTATTAAAGGGTAATGCGACTAAAATCCGTACTCTATATAATGGCAGAATATTAAGTGGTTTTGCTGGTAGCACAGCTGATGCTTTCACGCTTTTTGAGATGTTTGAAAGAATCCTTGAGAATCGAAAGGGTGACTTAGTTAAGTCCGTTGTTGATTTCTCAAAAGAGTGGCGCAAGGATAAGTATTTGCGGCGATTGGAAGCGATGATGATCGTCATGAACAGAGAGCATCTCTTTATCCTCAGTGGCACGGGCGATGTTGTAGAGCCAGAAGATGGCAAGATAGCAGCTATCGGAAGCGGTGGTAACTATGCACTCTCTGCTGCACGCGCTCTGGATAGATTCTCAGATATGGGTGAGCGCGAGCTAGTAGAAGAATCGCTCCGTATAGCAGGCGACCTATGCATATATACAAACACAAATATAAAAATTTTAGAGCTAGAGGAGTAGGGCGTGAAAAATGAGATGACGCCACGAGAGATAGTCGCCTATTTAGATGAGTATATTATTGGGCAAAAAGAGGCAAAAAAGCGTGTGGCTATTGCACTTAGAAATCGATATAGACGCATGCAACTAAGCAAAGAAATGCAAGATGAAGTAATCCCCAAGAATATCCTAATGATAGGCTCTACTGGCGTAGGAAAGACAGAAATTGCTCGTAGAATGGCAAAGATGATGGGCTTGCCATTTGTCAAGGTCGAGGCGAGTAAATATACCGAAGTAGGATTTGTAGGACGCGATGTGGAATCTATGGTGCGCGATTTAGTGAGTGCGGCGATTCTTCTTGTTAAAGAAGAATATAAAGATAAGAATAGAGAGGGGATAGATTCTTATGTGATTGATAAAATCGTCCACAAGCTCATACCTCCACTACCAAAGGGCGCGAGTGAGACAAAAATAGAGGAGTATGAAAGCTCCAAAGAGCGCATGAAAAAGCGTGTGCTAAACGGAGAGGTCGATCATCTAAAGATAGAGATTGATGCGCCAAAAAAGAGCATAGAATTTAACGAGAGTAATGTGCCACCTGAGATTCTTCGTGTTCAAGAGACGCTTGCTAAGGCATTTATCACTTCTCAAAAAGACGAGGCAAAAAAGGAAGTGAGCGTTAAAGAGGCAAAGGAATTGCTAAAAGCAGAGGCAAGCGATGCGCTACTTGATATGGAGCTGATAAAAAGCGAGGGGTTAAAACGTGCTGAGGAGGAGGGGATTATATTTATCGATGAAATTGACAAAATCGCCGTCTCTCAGGGTAGTGCCTCTCGGCAAGACCCTAGCAAAGAGGGCGTGCAGCGCGACTTGCTACCGATCGTTGAAGGCAGTGCTGTTAGTACAAAGTATGGACAAATCAAGACCGATCATATTCTTTTCATCGCAGCTGGTGCATTTCATCTAAGCAAACCAAGTGATCTTATCCCTGAGCTTCAGGGTAGATTCCCATTGCGTGTGGAGCTTGATTCTCTAAACGAGGATATTTTGTATCAGATTCTCACTCAGACAAAAAATTCCATTCTAAAGCAATACGCTGCACTGCTCGCTACTGAGGGTGTGGAGCTAGTTTTTGAGGATAGCGCGATTAGAGCATTGGCGAGACTCTCAGCTAGAGCAAATGAAAAGACTGAAGATATCGGCGCAAGGCGACTTCATACTGTTATTGAGAAAGTACTGGAAGATATTAGCTTTGATGCGGATTCTCACACAGGCGAGAAAATAGAAATAAAAGAAGCTCTGGTGCATGAACGGCTTGATGGCTTGGTGGAAAATGTCGATATTGCACGGTATATTTTATAGATGAGCGAGGTCAAAAAGGCTGGATTTGTCGCTGTTTTGGGGCGACCGAATGCCGGGAAGAGCACACTTTTAAACCATCTTGTCGGTGAAAGACTAGCGCTCGTATCGCACAAAGCAAATGCGACTAGAAAGCGCATGAATTTCATAATTTTGCATAAAGATTCTCAGATTATCTTTGTCGATACTCCAGGGTTGCACAATCAAGAAAAACTGCTAAATCAATTCATGCTACAAGAAGCTTTAAAGGCACTTGGAGATTGTGATCTGATACTTTTTCTAGCACCGATTACAGATTCCTTGAGTCATTATGAGGATTTTTTGAGATTAAGTGATGGCAAAAAGCATATATTGCTACTGACAAAAGTTGATACAGTAAGCAATGATAAACTACTTCAAACACTTGCAAAGTATGCGAAATATGACAATAAATTTGAGGCGCTAATACCAGTCTCAGTCAATAAAAGAATCGGTGATGAGGCTATACTTGATGAAGTAGTAAAACACTTGCCTTACTCTCCTGCGCTCTTTGATACGGAGATGATGACGACTGAGAATATGCGGCAACTCTACAAGGAGATAATCAGAGAATCTATCTTTGAAAATATTAGCGATGAAATTCCTTATGAGAGCGATGTTGTCATTGACAACTTTAAAGAGGAGCGAAATTTAGAGAAAATTGAAGCAACAATAATCATTGAAAAAGATAGCCAAAAGGGTGTACTAATAGGTAAGGGTGGTGCAACACTGCAAAGAATCGGCAAGGATGCGCGCACAGTAATGGAGAGACTTGGCGGAAAAAAGGTGTTTTTAAAACTTTTTGTCAAGGTGCAAAAAGGCTGGAGCAAGGATAAAAAGCGACTTGCTGAATTTGGATACGAATTTGAATAAACAAAAATATGGAGACTAGATGAGAACTTTATGGCTATTTATCTGTATTGCTAGCATGGCATTTGCGTTTGATTTTGATTATGTTCAAGCTTATCGAATGGGCGGAATTAAGGCGTTAGAGAGCAAAATAGAGGAGGCTTTGATAAGTGAAAAATATTGGAATGAGAGCTTAAAAAATAGCGATGTGCGATTTGGCTACTACGAGAGCGTAAAATATCTATTTATTGCAGATAAGGTTACTTCGGAGCTATCACTCTACAAAATAGATAATGCAAAACTTGAGAGAATCCAACACACAAAAGCTCTAATGGGCTCACAAAAAGGTGATAAACGTACAGAAGGAGATCTTAAAACTCCGGTTGGTGTCTATGATCTCACAGCACGATTGACAAAGCTCGACCATTTTTACGGACCTCTGGCATTTGTTACATCGTATCCAAATCTATATGACATTCTACAAAAAAAGAGCGGCTCAGGAATCTGGATACATGGACTGCCAATGAATGGTGATCGCGAAATAAATACACGTGGTTGTATCGCGATTGATAACAATCTTCTAAAAGGAATCGATGACACGATAAATCATAAAGATAGTATTCTTATTACTGGCGATGGCAATCTATTCGAGACAAACAAAGAGGAAATGGCTATCGTACTAAGCGGGCTTTTTAAATGGCGTAATGCATGGAGAAAAAGCGAACTTAAGGCATATCTTAGTCACTATGACGAAGCTGAATTCTTGCGCTTTGATGGCATGAAATTTAATGCATTTCGTGATTATAAGGCAAGGGTATTTGCCAAAAATGAGAGCAAAAGTATAGAGTTTAAAAATATCAACATTTCACCATACCCAAATGAACGAGGAGAGAGATTTTTCAGAGTTGGATTTTATGAGATTTACAATGCACCTAGCTACTCATTTTCTGGTGAAAAAGAATTGTATGTAAAAGTAGTAAATGGCAATATGAAGATAATTACTGAGAAGTAAACATATAAGTGGAGAGGTAAATAAAGCCCCTCCATTGTATTTATATCTAGATTCTTTTCGATTAGCACCAATAAACTCGTTTTATAAATAAAAGTGAAGCGATCCAAAGCCTACCTTGTATCTCTACTAACTCTTTCATTCGTTCCCCTTTGTTTTTTGTAGTTCGTTGTCGATTGTGTCAATCACCATCAATATGTTGCTCACTGTAGACTCTCTTCTGTGCATTCGGTAGTATTTGCTCTGCTCACCAGATAAGAGGCTACCAAGCTGCGCGAGTCTCTCGACCACCTGTATTAATTCCTCACGCCGTTTTGCCAGCTCCTCATTTATGTTTAAGCTTTCCACTGTATAATTCCCTCCTGTTCTTTTTTATTTTTTGTTTTAATAGCGGGGCGTCCTCTTTGCCCCTCCTCTTAATCCCCCCCCCATAAAGCCTTTGCTAACTCTACTTTTTTGGTTAGCTCTTTTGCTTTCTCTAGCTTGTACTCGAAAAATTCTAGGCTCTCAGGCATTGATAAATTTATCTCTTTGGCTTTCTTTTCCCAGTATTCTGCTTTGCGCGCTTTTTCCTCTGCGATTCTTGATTCTGCTAGGCTATTGTCCATTAAATATAAGAACCTAACACGGGCTTAGATTTATGTAGAGAATCGGTCGATTCTCCTTGTGCTTATGCTTGTACGATTTTATTTATATTGGCTTTGGATAGTGTTTGGCTATGTTGTCTAGCGATTGGCGTAGTCTCTCTAGTAACTTTGATGTGGCGATTAACTCCTCGCTACTTTGGATAGCAATATCTTCTGAGAAGTCTATTTCTGCACTGATTCTCTTTTTTTCTTCATCGCTTAGCTCGAGTTTGTCTAGATTTGTCACGACCTCTTCGGTGATTAGCGCAATCTCCTGCGTGATGCGATCGCTTAACTCTTTGGCACGATTTGAGCTTTGACGTGCTTCGTCGATTCTATTAAAGAACGACGATAGATTTTTTGAGATTTCACTAAGCTCAGAATCGCCTGATATTTCGATTAGCTCCTTTGCCTTAGCTTTAGAATCAGGAGAATCAAAGCGCATAGTGGCGATCTCTTTTGACTTTTGCAAAAATTCATCAAACTGATCCTTGATACCTTTTAGCACCATGAATGAAAATATTGCCAGCATCACAAGTATGATCGCAGAGCTGTATTGAAAAGACTCTAAGTATGTGCGTCGTGAGGTTGATTTTGCGGCATATATTTCTACAACTTTGTCTATTTCGTCTAGCAGGACTGGATTCTTGAGTGCTATTGAGTTTAGAGATGAGACTAACTTCTCTTGGTTTGATAGTACGCTGTAGATGTGTTTTGAGTATATCTCCCAGAAGTGATAGGCTGTCTTTATGTCTCTATACAACTCCTCGTGAGCGCGATATTTTACAGATGTGTAAAACTGCAAAATCGTCTCATTGTATAGTTTGAATGATGCATAGACTTCTTCGTATGACTTCGCATCCCATTTGTTTGTATGGCGGAGTAGGTGGTATGCCATGTGCTGTGTTAGCATACTTTGGCGGCCAGCTATATTGATATCCTCTCCACTTAGATTACTTTTTATCATAGAGTAGACAATGTGATCTGAGAGTGTCAGCATTTGATTGTTATTCACATCAAGGAATCGCCTGCTAGCATCAAGACTGCTGATGGCAACTTTAAAATTCTCTACATCTTGTCTAAAATCTAACCATTGCGTATTTACCACCTCTAGCTGCTCTTCTATTTCCTTGTATGGCGGGGGAGGGATTCCTAGCTTTTGGTTACCATTACGTAACGTGTTTAGCTTGTCTTGAAACTCATTAATAGAAGAATCTAACTCTTTAAAATCAAACTTATCTTGGGAGTTGATCATAAAAACCTCTTTTGAGATTCTTTGACTTAGCATTCGTTCCTTGCCGGCAATGTTTATTACATTTCCATCGGCGATTCCGCCTTGGTTTATAAAGACTGTCGAAATAATTATGATCGCTATACACAGTGTTACTATTCCACCGACCATTATTAGCTGTTTTACAATTTTTTTCATTGTAATTTTCCTACTGATATATTTCTATTAGGCGGATGTTGTTTAACACTTTAATTTGCCCTTTTTCATCTGTGCAAATAACACCATCACGATGGAGCTTTTTTAGGATTCTCGATAGTGTTTCTGGCTGGATATTTAGCATATAGGCTATATCCTGCTTTTTTAGTGTATTAAACTCATTTATCTGAAGATGGAGCATATGTGCAACTTTTGCCGTACCATCAAAGACCAGCTCACGATTTATGATGTATTCAAGCTCCTCTTTTTGTTTGATTATCTCGTTTGTGATTGCTAGGAGTATTTCGATTGAGCTCATTAACAGTGCTTTTAGAGAATCTAACTCAATATATAGCATTGTGCAATCGCTCATGCACTCGACATTGCTAAAACACTTTATAGTGTTAACTAACGATAGACTCGTGACGAGAGAGCCACGCTTCGCCAAGTACAGAAATATCTCATTGTCGAATCTGTCTACTTTGTAGAGCTTTATCGTGCCACCTATCAAGAATCCGACACTCTCTATATTGTCGTCCTCATAGTGGAGAATCTCACCTTTGCTGTGGTGGCGTATCTTGCAAAATGGTATTAGTCTTGTGAGTTCGTCTTCTCCGAGACTGGCGAATGCTTCAATGGTTCGCAAATCTTGGATAGTCATTAAAAATCCACCTCTCTTTTTATTGATTTCATTGCGATATTTTATCAAAAAGAACTTTTTATTAAAAACTATGGATGGTATATATCAATTCTTATTTGTTGTAATTTTGCTATTTTGATATTTGTTGTGTTTTTAGCGGTTAATGAAAGCTTGGATGTGAATGACTTTTATTTTCACTAACAATTGGTAAAATAGCTAGAAACCCCGCTAAAACGGAGAATCTAGCAAGGGTATATTACTCAGCTTTGCAGCTACCGCTATCGCATTTTATCATTGCATCTAGATAGAAGATTCTATCTTTGAATTTTTCAGATAGCTCCATCCATGTCTCTAGAGAACGCGTGCCAGTTGAGCAAGTCAAAATGATATAGTCATCTTTTGAAAGTGCCGCAGCAAACTGATCTACGCTTTTGCCTTTACGTTCTATGTTGCGTGCATTAGCAAAGTGTCCTTTTTCGTAGTCGCTAGCACCACGAATATCTACGATTGTAACATTTGCTGGCATTTTTCCTAGATTTGCATTAAACCATGCAGTATCCACAGTCCCGTCATCTTCGCCTAGTACGATTGGACCAGCATTCTTTGTAGCCCTTATCTCGTTTTCAGCTTTTGGCTTTGTTGGAGCTGTGACACCACCTGTCATTGGGTAGCCTAGTTTTTTCCACTCAGGCACACCACCTGAATATGTCATCACGTTTTTGTATCCCATCGCGACCATTTTTGCTGCTACTGAGTGTGATAGCTCACACTCCATTCCACCGCAGAATACGACCATTTTGAGGTTTGTATCAAGCGGTAGTCGTTTATATAGTGTGTCAAATTTACTATCCGAGATTCCTAGCGAGCCAACGATTGTTGAATCTTTAAATTTAGCCACTGGTCGCGCATCAATAAACAGCGCCTCATCCTTGTCGAATAGAGCTTTTGCTGCTTTTGTACTTATGTCTGTATAAAAGTGCTTTTTCCACTCTTGGATACCAGCTGAATAGATCTTTACATTTTTATAGCCTAACTTCATAAGCTCTAGCGCAAGATTTGGGCTCTTTTCACACTCGATTCCTCCACAGTATGTGATGATTTCACTATCTTTTGGCTTTTTAGCAAGTATTTTTATATACTCATCGCGCTTGTTTTCTGGAAATGGATACGGCATAGAGTGTGCAGATGGTATATGCGCATCCATATATTTGACCTCTGGTCGTGCATCTAAGATAATCGCGCTACCAGAGCCTAGACGACCATCACCGATTCTCTTTAAGACATAGTTGTAATCTACAACCTTCAGATTATTGTCGCGAACTATTCTTTCAGCCTCTGATAGACCTTGTGCAGATGCTATAGAGAGTAGAGCGGCGACACCAAGTGGTAAAAACACAGCTTTAAACATAATAAGACCTCCATAATTCATGTTAATACGCATGGCATTGTATTAAGATAAAAAAGATTAATTCCTTAAAAAAAGAATAATTCAATTATGCGTAAGAAATAAATATATATTATTTTCTGTTTTTGAAACCATCACTAACAAAAAGGGGATAATGTGTATAGTAAAAGTATGAGCTTATCGCTTATTTTAGCGAGTGCGTTGGCTTCTACAGTTGCTTCAGCTTCTGATTCTTCAGCAGATTTGGCAAAGGAGCTCGCTGCGCTAAAAGCCGAACTAAATGAGTTAAAAGCGACTGTTAAAAACGCAAATGTAGAGGGTATGAAAAAAGAGCTTAGTGCTATTAAAAAGGTGACAGCTGGCGATAATATAAAGTTTAGCGCAGACTATCGCTATACCATCGATAGCATTCAGTATAAGCACGCAAGCGGTGCAAAATCAAAGAATCGAGACTTTATGAGTAATCGTTTGATTCTCGGTATGAAATATGCTCCCACTGATAATCTATCATTCTTCGGCGATCTTGCCTACAACAAGGCTTTTGGTGATACGGCAAATCACTCACAAAGCAACATAAACCCTGGATTTAGCAATTTTGATTGGATTACAAACGAAAACGCAATAGATAATACGTTAAAAGTGCGCCAAGCATATTTTCTATATCGCAATAGCAATGATGTTATGCCATTTACCGCGAGCGTTGGGCGACGACCATCATTTGGTGGCTATCCGTTGAATTTACGCGAAGGAGATCAGCCAAATTCGCCTGCTTCACATCTTATCAATGTCGAGTTTGATGGAGCAAGCTTTAAATTTGACCTTGATAAGCTAACAGATGTCACTGGTATGTATCTAAAACTATGCCTAGGTCGAGGTTTGACAAATGCTAAGTCTAGATTCTCCAAAGATAACGCAGGCACGCCATACACTAAGGATAGAGAGTTGCACAGCGATATCGATATGATGGGCTTTATATTTGTTCCGTATGATGATGGGCAATATACTGTCTTTACGAATTTCGCATGGGCAAACAACCTAATTGGCTACACAATGCAAGATATGCAAAGCAATATGGCAGCATGGGGTGCATTTAAGGCTAGTAGTTCGTTTAGCAACTTTATGGCAGCTCAAAGTAGCACACCAAATTTCCGCGATGTTGGCAACTGGAGTGGTGGTGCTATCACACTTGGCGCAGATGGAGTTGGTGATGGCTGGAGTGACTTTTTGGATGATACAAAGGCATTCGTCAGCTGGGCATTTAGTAGGACTGCTCCACGAAGTGGCATGAGTATGCTAGGCAGTACAGAATCTAAGCGTGGCTACTCATGGTATGCTGGAGTACAGATACCAGCTATGCTTAGCGAAAAGGGAAGAATCGGAATTGAGTGGAATCGTGGTAGTAAATACTGGCGTCCTGTGACCTATGGCGAGGATACTGTCATTGGCTCAAAAATTGCAACTCGCGGAAATGCGTGGGAAGTCTATTACTATCAACCACTAATTGGTAAAGATACACTTACTATGGATGTGCGATTTACACATATCAAATATGACTATACTGGTAGTAATGCATTCTTTGGTGATGATGGCGCACCTATGAGCATGGGCGATGCACTGGCTATGAGTATTATGAGTGGTGGTATGATGCCAGATCCAGTAGAGAAGGCAAGTGATTTGCGTGTAGCATTCCGCTATCGCTATTGATTTTGATCATTTAGATTCTTTACTGATGAGAATCTAACTTCAAATGCTCCGTATTTTAGTTTCCTCGACTAATGTCGAGGAAGCGTTCCTGCTATTTAAGAAGTATTCTTTCTACTTTTTATATTCTTGAATATGCAAAAAAATCTAAAACTTGCAAATCCATCTAGTGCATACTTAAGCTAGTCTCGTAATCTGGTTGGGTAAGATTTTCAAAATTCTTAAAGGAGAAAAAATGACTTTTACACTTCGTACACTTCCGTTTGAAGCAAAGAATGTAGCTGGGTTTCTCTCTGAGGAAACGCTTGCATATCATCATGGCAAACATCATGCGACTTATGTAAACAATCTAAACAACCTAATAAAAGATAGTGAATTTGCAAATTATGGGCTTTTTGAGATCATTCAAAAGTCAAGCGGAGGAATCTTTAACAACGCAGCGCAGGTTTTTAACCACGACTTTTACTGGGATTGCATAGGCGCCTGTAATAGCGCGATATCTGGGGATTTACTCGGTGTGATAGATAAGAAATTTGGCAGTGCAGATGCATTTAAAGAAGCATTTTTAAAGACGGCCACGACACTTTTTGGCTCTGGTTGGGCGTGGCTAGTGCTTGATAAAGGCGAGCTAGAGATTATTCAGACTTCAAATGCACTTACACCTTTGAGTGCTGGACAAATTCCTCTGCTTGTGTGCGATGTATGGGAACATGCATATTATGTCGACTTTAGAAATGCACGTCCAGCCTACTTAGAGAAATTTTGGGCATCTATTAATTGGGATTTTGTGGTTAAAAATTACGATTCTGCGCTGAGATATGGGGTAGAATCCACAAAGCGCTACATAAATATACTTCATGGCTAGGAGGCAGCTTGGATTACGATATTTTCGAGGGGACGCCAGAGGAAAAATGGCTAGATGTGCTATTTAACGCTAGTCAGACACTCGCTCGCGCGGAACTTTTATACCTTTTGGAGCGATTAGCGCTATTTGAGCTTGCTAGCGATGAGATTCCTGATTTTTGTGAAAAACTAAAAGATATAGATATAAAATCTAAGCTCAAGATGCGCTCTGGTAGCCTGGCTATAGAATCTATGGGTCGCATCCTCTCACAAAATGAGTAGAATATGAGATTTTTTGTGCTTACTCTACTGTTTTGTTCTCTAATTTTGGCAAACGACTGGAAGTTTCAGGGCGAGGTGGAGTTGGGCAAAGATGAGGTTTATAAAATTGCTTTGAAGCAAAAAGACTATATCCGAGAGATATTTTTTCGCTGGACGCTATATAAAAACGAGGGACTTGTCATGCATCTAAAGTATGATGGATTTGTCCATCAGTTTATTTTGTATAATGACTATGAGCGCGATAGCTTTAGATTGCCACTCTTTGCGCCAGAGCCAAGAGTGTATTCATATCCTTATTTATGGCTAGTTTTTAAGGATTTTAGGCGAGATACAAAAATTGCAAAGCTTAAATTTTACATTCATGATGGTGGCAAGGATTTTAAGATGATAAATCAAGGAAAGGTTGGCAGTGTCGGCTTTAGAGCGTATTAATTCTCAGGTTTTGGCGTGGCTTTTAGAGGTTGGCAGCAATGAGGCGTTGCAGATGTCTAAAGGTCTCACACGTGGCAAGATGTTGCGTAGTAAGCTTATTTTAGCGATAGCTGGAGAGGGCGAGAAAAGTGAGCGACTATGTGCAATTATCGAGATGATACAGAGCGCATCACTTCTGCATGATGATGTAATAGATGACGCAACAACTCGACGCGGGAATCCATCCATAAACACTACTTTTGGCGATAAAAATGCCATCATGCTTGGAGATATTTTCTACTCAAAGGCATTTTTTGAGCTAGCAAATCTAGATTTAGATGTGGCACGCGTGGTATCTAATGCAGTTGTGCGCCTAAGTAGCGGAGAGCTTAGCGATGTGAAGATGAGCGAGGCTTTTAATTCAGATTCTGAACGCTATATGAAGATGATTTATGATAAGACAGCATCTCTCATTGAGGCAAGTGCGGAAGCAGCAGCGATTCTTGCTGGCATGGAACGTGAGGTATTTAGAATCTATGGCAAGAATCTAGGTTTGGCGTTTCAAATTATTGATGACTTACTTGATATTACACAGGATTCTTCAAAGCTTGGAAAGCCAGCGCTTAGTGACTTCCGCGAAGGAAAAACTACATTGCCTTACATATATCTTTGGGAGAAGTTAAATTCTTATGATAGAGAGCGGCTGCAGAGTTATTTTGGCAGAGAGATAGATGCGAGCGATAGTGCGTGGATATACTCCAAAATGGTCGAAACTGGTGCGCTCAAGAGGGCTTTTTCGCTTGCAAGAAGCCTTGGAGAGGAGGCTATATCTCGTATAAAAGAGTATGGCTGCGAGAATCTTGAAAAGATTATGCTAGAAATGATAGAAAGAGAGTTTTAATGCATTACCTAATCATTAGCTATTCTCACAAAAACACAGATATTGCCACGCGTGAGAGACTTGCATTTGATGCCATAAAGAGCGAGGCATTTTTGCATTCACTTGTTACAAATAAATTTATAAATGAGGGAATACTTCTCTCTACGTGTAATCGCGTCGAGTTTATTTTGAGTGTAAAAGATAGACAAAAGGCAAATGAATTTCTGCTAGAGAAGCTCGTCGAACACTCAGGAATTGCAAAAGAAGAGCTAGAAGAGCGTGCCGATGTCTATGAGGATATGGGTGCAATTCACCATCTATTTTGCGTTTGCAGTAGCTTAGATAGCCTAGTGGTTGGAGAAACACAAATTGCTGGGCAACTAAAGAGTGCATTTAAGTTTGCTTACGACTTGGGATTCTGCGCCCAAAAACTTTCTCGTGCTATGCATTTTGCCTTTAAATGCGCAGCAAGCGTCAGAAATTATACGGAAATTTCAAAGAATCCAGTCTCGGTAGCCTCTGTATCTGTATCAAAAGCAAAGGATATTCTGGGAGATTTAGGCGGTTATACTGCGCTTGTAGTTGGGCTTGGCGAGATGAGTCAGTTAATAATTCGACACTTGAGCACGCTTGGCTGTAATGTAATTTTGATAAATCGCGACAGAAGCAAGGCAGAGGACTTTGCACGTGAGTTTGATGGCATGGTCAAAGTTGAGAGCTTTTCGAAAATCGCAGAGTTAATAAATAATCACAAGCTTCTATTTAGCGCAACTGGTGCGCCACACACGGTTATTACAAAGGATATGATCGAGCCAAAAAATTACGTGCGATATTGGTTTGATCTAGCTGTCCCACGCGATATTGAGCCAATCGATAGCGAGCTAGTTAGAATTTATGCAGTCGATGATCTTCAAGATATTGTCAATAAAAATATCTCTTTACGCGAGGAGCAAGCGAAAAAGGCGTATGGAATTATCGGGCAATGCACGCAGGAGTTTTATAAATGGCTACAATCGCTAAATATTGATCCTATCATCAAGGCTATGCGAGAGCAGGCAAAGGTAGCTTCGCTTAAAGAGGTAAATCGTGCTATTAGCAAAGGATTCTTACCTAGGGAATACGAAAAAAACATAGAGAAGATTCTACACAGCGCGTTTAATACATTTCTTCATCATCCAACCATGAAACTAAAAGAGATCGCCGAAGAGCCTAAGGCCGACACTATAGTTGAAGCTGTAAAGCTCCTATTTGATATTGAAGGAGATGGGATGATGCTGGATAGGTATAGATGTGAGTATGACACTACGCAAAAAAGAGAGGGGTAAATAGATGAGATTTTCAAAATTTTTTGCACCAACACTAAAGGAAATTCCAAAAGATGCGACGCTAAAGAGCCATGAATATTTGATTCGTGGAGGGTTTATCCAACAGGTTGGAAGCGGAATCTACAACTTTTTACCACTTGGCAAGCGCGTCTTGGATAATATCAAGCGCATAGTCAAAGAGGAAATGGATTCTTCTGGTGCACATGAAGTTATGCTTGGGTTTGTTACACCTGCGGAACTATGGAAAGAATCGGGACGATTTGAGAAGTATGGCAAAGAGCTTTTGCGCTTTAAAGACCGTAAGAATAATGACTTTGTCCTCGGTCCTACACACGAAGAGATGGTGGTTGAGCTCGCTAAAGGCTATGTAAAAAGCTATAAACAACTGCCGCTACATCTCTATCAGATGCATGTCAAGTTTCGCGATGAGATACGTCCTCGATTTGGGATTATGCGCTCGAGAGAGTTTATCATGAAGGATGGATACAGCTTCCACGATTCTCAAGAAGATTTGGTACGCGAGTTTAATAACATGGAAGTAACATATCGAAGAATCTTTACACGACTTGGGTTGCGATTCCGTGCAGTGGAAGCTGATAGTGGTGCTATTGGCGGGAGTGGGAGCAAGGAGTTTATGGTGCTTGCTGATAGTGGCGAGGATACGATTGTCGTATGCGATTCTTGTGAGTATGCAGCAAATATCGAGGCAGCAAAGCGTACACCAAAGACATGTGATGCAGATGCCCCAACGGCTCAGTTTGCGAAGTTTAAGACACCGGGTGTGTGCACCATTGATGCCTTGGCAGAGTTTTTTAAAATCGATCCATACTACACGATGAAAGCAGTTGTGAAAAAAGCTCTATTTGATGGTGGAAGAATCGGGCTTGCTTTTTTCTTCTTGCGCGGGTGCGATTCTTTGCAAGAAGTCAAGGCATGCAATGCTATTGGTGCAAATGAGTTGCTTGATGCTAGCAAAGAGGAGCTAGAGCGCGCTGGTGTTTTGAGTGGATTTATAGGACCTTATGCACTTAGGAATTTAACTGGCGCAGAACATATTGTTTTTGACTCTGAGTTAAAAGATGCTAGAAATCTAATCACTGGTGCAAACGAGCTTGATTATCATTTCATTGGGGTTGACTTGAGTGAATTTGAAGGGCTTGTTTATCGCGATATTACGCAGGTAGAAGAGGGTGATAAATGTCCGTGCTGTGGCGGGAATTTGAGCTACACAAAAGGTATTGAAGTAGGGCATATTTTCCAACTTGGAACGCGATATTCTGAGCCTCTTAGTGCGCGATTCCTTGATAGAGATGGCAAGAGCCAGCCGCTTGTTATGGGTTGCTATGGGATTGGCATAACAAGACTTTTAGCAGCTATTATTGAGCAAAATCACGATGAGCGTGGCTGCATATGGACGCATGAGAGTGCACCATTTTACTCGGTGATAATCGTCTCAAATATTAAGGATTCCACGCAAATGCAGTTTGCCGAGTGGCTCTATAATTCACTTAAGAATCGAAAAGTACCAGTATTGCTAGACGATAGAGATGAGAGATTTGGCTCAAAAATGGCAGATTTTGAGTTGATTGGATTCCCAAGTGCAGTAATAATAGGCAAGGGAATCGCTGATGGAAATATCGAGATCGTGCGACGCAAAATGTTAGAAAAAGAGGTAGTGCGCGCAGAAAATGCGCTGGCGAGAGTTTGGGATATTTGCACTGAATACATTGGTGGTACACTTGAAGATGATGTAGAAAATGGCATCGTTTCTTCTGTTAGTAAGTCAAAATGATTAAACTATTCTTTATTCTTTATTTGCTTCTTGAGGTGCTTTTTACACTTCATATAGGCGAAGAATTGGGCGCGATCGCACTCTTTTTTGAGATCGTTTTGAGTGCATTTGTGGGTATTACAATTTTACTAAATCTCAAATACTCATTCGCTGATACATTTTCGATGCTAAGAGATGGGAGACTTAGCCATGGTGAATTTGTGAGCGCAGGTGTTCTGAAGATTCTTGGTGCAATTTTTCTCATTTTGCCCGGGTTGCTCGGTGATTTATTTGGAATATTAATGCAGTTTGGTATTTTCGGTGGGCGTATTTTTAGACTGTTTAACCCACATAAAGAGCATGGTCATAAACGTGGCAATAGACGCGGTAAGTGTAGCATTGACTGTGTTATTGACGTTGAAGTTATAGAGAGAGATAAAAAGGATAAGGATTGAAAAAACTAATCATAGGAACGCGCGGAAGCTTGCTAGCACTGTGGCAGGCGGAATATGTAAAAAATGAACTAGAGCGGTTACATAGTGGACTTAGTGTTGAGCTTAAAATAGTAAAAACCAAAGGAGATAAAATCCTAGATGTGCCATTAGCTAAAGTTGGAGGGAAAGGGCTTTTTACAAAGGAGCTCGAGGAGCTTTTGTTAAATGGCGAGATTGATTTGGCAGTGCATTCGCTAAAAGATGTTCCTGTGGAGCTTGTAGATGGCTTGGTTATCTCTGCTGTTACGGAACGAGAGGATGTGCGTGACTGTTTTTTGAGCGATAAATATGCTTCACTTGAGAGTCTACCACTTGGTGCAAAAGTAGGTACGACATCGCTACGTCGCTCAATGCAGATAAAGTCTATTCGAAGCGATCTAGATACAGAGAGTCTACGTGGCAATGTCCAGACACGAATCAAGCGACTAAAAGATGGCGATTTTGATGCTATTATCCTGGCGACTGCTGGTGTGAATCGTCTTGATTTATGGGGTGAGGTAAAGTATGTGATACCAATTGATACATCGCTAATGATCCCAGCAATGGGGCAGGCAGCATTAGGAATCGAATGCAAAGAGGGGAGTGAGGCTTTTAAGCTTACGCAGATTCTTGATAATGAGCAGGCGAGAATCGAAACAAATGCCGAAAGGGAGTTTGTAAGAGTGCTTGAGGGTGGATGTCAAGTGCCTATTGGTGCAAATGCTGTTCTTAAAGGTGATGTTTTGTATCTCGAGGTGATGGTGGGGCTACCAGATGGGAGTGAGGCACTACGCGAGAGACTGAGCGCTGAGAAGAGTTCAGCGACCAATCTAGGTAGGGAGCTAGCTGAACGGCTCGTGTCTCGTGGTGCACGTGAGCTTTTGAAGCGTGCTGAGGAGATGGCTTTTAAATAATATTCCAGAATAATATTCTAGGAATAGTTTTTTAATTTACATTTTATATTTGCAGAATACAATAGTCAGTGTCATAATTTTGTTTAAAGAGGTAGAAAATGAAAAAAATTGTTGTTAGTGCGGTGGTGGCAGCAGCTCTTAGTTCGGTTGCGATGGCAAATGATGCTACTAAACTAGAGGAGGCATTTAAGAATGGCTCTTTTGGTGGACATGTCGGTGCATATGGTGAATACATGAAAATAAAAGAGGTAGCGGCTGGCGAGTCTAACAAGCATGGATTTTCCGCTGGTAGCGTGTCTATATCGTATGAGACTGCACCACTAAATGGTTTTAGTCTAGGTGCAGCTGCGTGGGGTACGACGAAGTTTAGCGACAAAAACGATGTATATGATAACAAGATTGAATCAAATGCAATCTTTCACAAGGCATATGCAAAATATAATCACAATGATGCGGTGACAGTAATTGCTGGTCGCCAAGATGTAGATCTAGAGTGGCTAACAGACTATATTGAGGGTATAGTAGGTGTGATAACACCTGCTGAAAATCTAGCTATCGTAGCTGGCTGGGCAAACCGCAAAGCAACTGTTGATTTTGATGAGGTTAGCAAGCGATTTGAGCGAATGAATGGCAACAAGGGCGTATATGTCTTAGATGCAAAGTGGTCTCCAATCTCTTGGTTGGAATTAAATCCATACTTCTACTATGCTAGCGACGTGATAAGTGCACCAGGCTTGAAGGCAACTGCTAGTTATGAGTTTAGCGAGGATTTCAAGAGCACGACAATGGCTCAATATGTAGTTGCTAAAGTTGATAATTCACTTACTGATAATGAAGATGGTAATGTAATGCAAATTCAGCAGAATTTTGATCTATTTGGTGCGGCGCTAACTGCCGGATACATCAAGACTGATAAAACTGGTGGAGCTGGCTATGCAGCTGATGGTTTTGAAGGAATCGCAAGCTTTGGTGATCAAAATCCATTCGAAGAGGGAAATCACGTATATGATGTAAATGCAAAGAGTTTCTATGTTGCTGCTGCATATGAGGTTGGCGATCTTGCGCTTGGCGCTCTATATGGACAGACAAAATACTCTTCTGATGAAGTCAAAGAAAAAGAGCTAAATCTAAGCATCGGATATAGCTTTATTAAAAATCTAAAGACAAGCCTAATGTATGTAAATGTCAAAAATGATAGCGATACAGAGAGCTACAATGGCGTAAAAGCACTGGTTGCTTACAACTTCTAGTATTTTTTGCTATAGGTGCACCTATATGGTGCGCCTGTTACCTTTCTACTTCTTCTTTAGTGTATAAACTCCATTCTTTCACCGTATACAATATCGCAAGATATGGATATTTACAGGATATATCTAGCACATGGTTATTAAAATATAACTTGTTATTCTTTCTGAAGAATCCAAAGGCAACCCGTTGAGCCTTAACTAATGCGTTTACTGATGGGCAAAGCTATAGATATAAAATTATACGCGTAAGTTAGCTAAAATAAATTCACTGTTTCACATACTCACTCTCTATGATTCTTTTCTCTAGCAATTCTATGTGAGCTTTTAGCTCTTTTATATCGCGACTCATTTGCGCTGTTGCTGCTGTGTGATTTAGTAGCATCCAACCACACACGCTACCGATTATCAACACTGCTAATACTGATGATAGAGCGATTTTTATTGCTCGCATAGAGATAACTTCTATGCTCATTTTCTACTCCTTTTTATTGATTTTTGCACTATTAGGAGTGTTAAAAATGAAAATGCTGCCACCATTATAATGACTGCACCACTTGTCAGATCAAAAATATATGAAAGTGCAAGCCCGGCGATGATAAATATCCATGAAAATATCGCACTAAGCACCATCATTGGCGCGAGCGAGCTAGATAGTCGCTCTGCCATATATGCTGGTATGCTAAGCAATGCAATGATTAAGATTAATCCGACTGCGCGCATACTGATAACCACACCAAGTGCCATAAAAAGGAGAATCAATGATGAGATCAGGCTGGTGTTGACGCCGCGTAATCTAGCAAAATCAGCATCGTATGAAAATCCAAGAATCTCACGATAAAAGCTCACTACAAAGCTCACTAGCGCAATGTCATAGATGAGAGCTAGCCATAAATCCTCGCTAGGAATCGCCATGATACTTCCAAAAAGATAGCTCATAAAATCTGAGCTATATCCAGGTGTTAGGTCAATTAGCAATATCCCAAGTGCCATGCCTACAGCCCACATCACGCCTATTATCGCATCTATACGTTCGCGTGCGTGAAGGAGTAAATAAGCAAGCACAAGTGCCAAAAGTAGCGCAAAAAACGATGCGCCAACTATCATCGAGAACCCAAAAAATACGGCTACGCCTATCCCACCATATACTCCATGTGCAATTCCACCAGCTAGAAAGACTGTCTTATTTGCTACACATAGCGAGCCAATAATTCCACTGCAAATACTAATTAGCACAGATGCAATCAACGCATTTTGGATAAATTCATATCCTAAAATCTCCATCATTTACATCCCTTATGTTGTTCAAATGCCTGCAAAAACTCAACTTCGCAGAGATGACCATCGCTTGGTAGTGCACAGCGTATGTCTTCTAGTGTGTGCTCCACTGCGTCGCGATTTACATATAGTGCCTTTGTCGCATATCCTAAGAGTAGCGAGACGTCGTGGCTTATTACTATGACACCTCTGTTTATGCTAAGGTTTTTTAAAAATGTGTAAATTTCACGCTGCATACGAGAATCGATGCTAGCAGTAGGCTCGTCAAATAGCAATAAGCTTGGCTCATCGGCTAGTGCACGCGCTATTAGCACTCGTTGTCTCTGTCCACCACTTAAATCACCGATGCTCCGATAGGCAAGCTCACCCATATTTAGCGATTCTAACAGCTCAAGCGCGCGCTTTTTATGCTCATTTCCTATTCGATTCTTCCCTTTTGAGAGGAATCCCATCAGCACCACATCGATAGCTCGTATTGGAAAGTCCTTATTTAGTGACGTATCTTGTGGTACATATCCGATAAAGCCTGCCTTAGCTCGTTCACTGCCCTCGTAGAGAATCCGCCCTTTCCCTGCGTCCAAAAGCCCGACAATAATCTTCCCTAGTGTACTTTTACCACCGCCATTTGGTCCGATTATGGCGCAAAAATCTCCACGAGAAATCTCAAGATTCACACCATTTAGCACTAGCTCTTGCTGGTAAGCAAAGGATATATCCTTGCACTTAAGGAGCGGGATCGCAGACCCTTTCTTTATTGTAATGCCACTTTTTGCGTAGTTTTTGGCTAGATTCTCATCTGGCATTTCTACTTTAACTCCTCTTTGACTAGCAGATTTCTAAAGCCGTCGATTCTATTTAAAAGCAGGCTTTTATCTTCTATTCCATTAACTCCCTTGCCCACCTCAAGATCTGTGATCACGACACCACCAAGAATCCATCTCTTTTCGCTTCCATCAATGCTTTGTCGTAGTCCCCACACATCGTGTAGCACCATCGCGCGCCCATCTTTTTCACCGATGTAGAGCATGATATGACCACGCATGTATATTAGCGAGGCAAATGGAATTGCCTCTTGCAAAATCCGTTGTTCACGCTCTAGCGGCTCAAGCTCACTCAGCGATATGTAGCCACCACCATGTTTTGCCTGCGCAGCTGAATTCCTAGGTAGCCATACCCCAGCACTTCCGACTATGTCGCGCACGAATGCTGAACAGTCACGATTCCCATACATTCCACCCCATCCGTACTTTTCGCCCATTAGGTTTTGTGCTAGCTGTGCTAGATTTTGCGCGGAGTAGCGCAGTGGGAATGGAGCGAAATTATCGCGTTTAACCCTGGCCTTACGCCAGATCGCTTCACCATTTAGCCCACGTTTTGGGACAAGAAGTGTGATGTTACTTTCACCAAGCTCGTGTATTACGTATAATTTGCCAATGCGCGCATTTTCTAAAAATTCACCATTTTCATCGTGAAGTGCGATTGAATCTCTAAGCGGCACGACAAGACCAAGAGCGGAATCTACCTCAGCTCTAAAGTCGTGTCCAGCTCGTGCTATTGCGTCGCTTTTTATCCAGCCACTCACAAAACTCGCTTCGACATAAAACCAATCACGATTCTTTGTAGCGTGGGTAATTAACACTGGTGTCCCACTAAAGAGATATGAATTTTGCCAATAGTCAAATGGGTATCCCTCGCCAGCGCGATTTGGCGAATGGAATCTAGGCTTATCTGTTGGCATTACGCGCGCATTTGTATCGGTTGTGATTATGGCCATCTCATGCATATTTGGGTAGCTTGCTTCATCGATATTTTGAGCTAGCTTCTCTATCCATGCGCTACTATTTGGCTCTAGATTCTCGCCATAGCCAGGGTTGTTTCGCGCACCCTCAAGCCCCCATAGTGCGACAAGCCTCCCATCTCTTGGCTCTGGCTTGCTCCATGGCAAAAAGTGACGCGCTAGATAATCTTTTTTTAGATTTTTCTGAGAATCTAGGCTATTTTGCCATCTGAAATTCGCATAATCAAGCGGATTTTGACTGAAGTTCGCAAGAGTTTTTGGTTCTACTTTTGCAAATGCATTTACGATTTTTGCGCTTGTATTACTTAGCTTTTGAGATATTTCCTCGGTTATTGATTGCCCGATAGAATCGTGCTTTGTAGATTTTATCGAGCAACCAGCTAGAAGCAGGGCGATAAATGTCGCGCTTATTGTTTTATGCGTAAAAAGTTTCATCATTTAAAAATGCTCTCATATTCATTAATATCAAATCCAACTAAGATTTTGCCATTTTCAATCTCAATAATAGGACGCTTTAATAGCATGTTTTCGCGCTCTAGCCACTCTATTTTTGCACTATCATCAAGAGACAGATCTTTTAGCTTTAGATTCTTGTAAGTTGTTCCTTTGGTGTTTAGAAGCTTATCTATACCACATGCCTTAATCCAGCATAAAATATCGCTTTGTTGGACTTTTGTCTGTTTTAAGTCAATAAATTCAAATGCAATTCCTCGCTCATTTAAGAATCCGACTGCTTTTTTAACACTCCCGCAGTTTTTTATTCCATAAAGTTTCATTATCTTTTTCCTTTATATAAAATGTATAGCCATCATATAAAATGCAACGCCAGAAAATATACTTAAAAGCGCATTTTTAAGCCATAAATAACTAATTGCACTCAAAGCAATGCCTCCTAGTTCGCGTAATCCATAGCTTTCACTCCATGACACATCTTTTAGTGCATAAAAAATTAGGATTGTCATGATTGCTAGTGGCATGTTTCTCTGGAGATAAAACAACCATGCATTTGGTGTCCTATCTCTAAGAATCCAAAACGCAAGCACGCGTGTCAAATATGTCGCAAGTGATGCTGTAATAGTTGCAAAAATCAGATATTCGTGACTCATGTGCGCTCCAAAAATGGTCTAAAAAGTAGCAAAATGGCAATCACCAGAAGAATCGAGAGAATTAGCATATATTTTGGTGGGAAGAGTGCCAAAGCTACCATACCAACGCCAAGCGCAATATAAAATGGTTTTTTACTAGGAGCTTTTAGGAGGAGATTTAGTGTCAAAACTACAAAAAGCGCAGTCAATGAAAACTCCACACCAAGCCATGAAAATCCAGATTGTGCGCCGACAAATACACCAAGCATACTGCCAATGCACCAGTATGCGTGATTTAATAGTGCGATATGGAAAAACTCCTGCTCTTTGGATTCTTTGGAAAAATCAGAGCTTTTTAGCATCGCAAATGTCTCATCAGTCAAGGCAAACATAATGTAGTGTCGTCGATGACCAAAATCGCGTAACTCCTCCATTATGGAGAGCCCATAAAATATGTGTCGTAGGTTTATCAAAAATGTCGCAATGGCAATCTCTATGTAGCCAGCGTGCGCGGCAAGTAGTGCTACCAATAGAAACTGCCCAGCTCCAGCATACACAATGATGGACATAATAAACGCGTAATACCATGGAGAATTAAGCTGTGAATAGAGTATACCAAACGCCATGCCAAGTGGCAAATAGCCCATTATCACTGGGATTGTTTTGATAAAAGTTGCATAGCGCATGCTTTTCCTTTTTTGGAAATCAGGGGTGGATTTTACATGGCTGGAGTTTAAGTTTGCTTTTGACTGATGTTATAGTAGTTGTTGCTTGATTCTTAAATGATATAATCGCCCAAAAAAGTCCTCAAAAAGGAGTAGATCATGGAGAGAATCAAAGAGGGGAGCGAGGATATTTTTAGCACTAAGCATCTAACCATGTCAGTGTTAATGACACCGGCGATGGCAAATTTCCGCGGATATGTGCATGGTGGCGATTTGTTAAAGCTATTAGACCAAGTCGCATATGCGTGTGCGGCGAGATATTGCGGCATGCAAGTCGTTACACTATCAGTCGATAGGGTTTTGTTTAAAAATCCAATTGAAATTGGGAATCTAGTCACCTTTTTAGCATCGATAAATTACACAGGCAAAAGCTCTATGGAGGTAGGCATTAAGGTGGTTGCCGAAGATATTCACAAGCGTGTGGTAACCCATACAAATAGTTGTTACTTTACCATGGTCGCACTAGGAAATGATAGCAAGCCAGCTACAGTGCCTAAGCTAGTGCCAGAGAGTGATGAAGAGTGCGAACGCTACGCAAAAGCACAAAAGCGTCGTGAGCGCAGACTAGAAGAGAGCAAGGAGAAGTAATGAGGCGATTTATCGATTTACTAAAAGAGAAGAATTTATTAAAAATCATTAATGAGCCACTTGATATTTATCTTGAAATTCCTCATGTCGCATATGTCGAGGTGAAGAAAAAAGAGAGCAAAGCCCTGCTTTTTACACATCCTATTGACAAAAGAAATGGACGGGAGTTTAATACCCCAGTGGTGATGAATCTCTTTGGCAGTGAAGAGCTTGTGCGTGTGCTAGTAGGCGATGTAGAAAGGATAGCAAGCGATGTTGGTGCGCTTTTAAAACCAAAAATGAATCTTGGATTCTTTGAGGCGATATGTGCACTACCAAAAGCTATGCGTATGCTAAACATCCCACCAAAGCGCACTAAAAATAAAGGTCTGTGTCAGCAGGTAATAAAGCTAGGAGATGAGGTTGATTTGAGCGAGTTGCCAATCCTTACTACGTGGGAGCGTGATGGTGGAGCATTTATCACTATGGGGCAGGTCTATACTCAGAGCATAGATGGCAACGTGCATAACCTAGGCATGTATCGTCTACAGGTATACAACAAGAATCGCCTAGGACTGCACTGGCAGATACATAAGGATTCTGCGCATCTCTTTCATGAATATAAAAAGACTGGTACAAAAATGCCAGTCTCAATTGCTATAGGTGGCGATCCTCTTTATACATGGTGTGGTACTGCACCATTGCCACATGGTATTTTCGAGTTACTTCTTTATGGTTTTATAAGGAATCATCGCGCTGAGCTTGTCAAATGTCGCACAAATCCGCTGTATGTGCCTTATGATGCGGACTTTGTCATCGAAGGTTGGGTAGATCCAGAAGTGAGCGAGCTAGAGGGGCCTTTTGGTGATCACACGGGCTTTTATACTCCTATTGAGCCATATCCAGTCCTAGAGGTGAGTGCGATAACACACAAGCAAAATCCGCTATATTTGGCTACTGTCGTTGGCAAGCCGCCTCTTGAGGATAAATATCTTGGATTCCCAACGGAGCGTATTTTCTTGCCACTTTTAAAGACTACTGCGCCAAACCTAATCGACTACTACATGCCTGAAAATGGTGTCTTTCACAATTTAATTCTTGCTAAAATCGCGCCAAACTACCCAGGGCATGCCTCGCAGATTATGCATGCATTTTGGGGTGTTGGACAGATGAGCTTTGTGAAGCATGCAATTTTTGTTGATGAGAGTGCTCCATCTTTACGCGATGGTTATGCGTTTACACGATATGTTTTAGATCGTTTTAGCACAGATAAGATTGTTATTAGCGAAGGAATTTGTGACGCGCTAGATCATGCTAGCCTGAAATATGCTGAGGGTGGAAAGTTAGCTCTTGATGCCACTGGTGAAATTGTACAGGGCGTGGAAGAGCCACTAAGTGATGAGAGACTATCAACGATTCTTAGTGGATTTTGGCATGAGCTTGTGCGCGTTAGGCAGATTTTCATAGATACAAAGAATCCAATCACACTTGTAGGCGTCAAAAAAGGTGCGCGTAGCCTTCTTGAAAATCTTGCTGATGGGCTAGATATTAGAAAGCATACGAAAATTATCATACTTTTAGATGATGAAAAAAATGATCTAAAGAATCTATACATGGTTGTTTGGCGCGTTGTAAATAATATAGATGCTAAGCGAGATGTAAAAATATGCAATACGTGCGTGATAATAGATGCAACAGATAAATGTGAAGTCGATGGATATACACGAGAGTGGCCATTAGAGACCGATTGCACAAAAAGTGTAATCGACAGTCTATGCGAGCGAAAAATTATAGAGATTAATGATGAGTTTGAGCGTGCTTTTCATCTCTGCTCCTCACCAAAGACACTCTAAGTGTGGCATGAGTATTGCAAAACCACGCTAGGCTGGGTGAAAATAAGCGCAAGCGATGAGCGTGTCGAGGGTTTAAGATTTGCAACTGATAAAGAAATTATCATGCTTGAGGCACATTGCGATTCTCTCTTAACAAAGGAGGTGAGCACTCCATACAAGCGTGTAGAGGCTGGTATAGAATCGATTCTTTTACATCAGGACACAGAAACTAGCAAACTTTTATGGAGACATGAAATATTAGTCAAATTGCTAACGCCAGCCGATATGAGCGCCCTTGAATTGCTAGAATATACCAAAGTTGCTATAGAGCAATTCTTGCGCGGTGAGCTTATTGGAGAGGTTTGTTTTCCTTGTGCATTTGCTAGCGAGTTTAGTGAACGGATTTTGCGCGTGCTATGCGATGTGGGTTTTGGTGAGACCATTACTTATAGCGAGCTTGGCGCGCGTGTAGGCGCACATCAAAGGGCTGTAGCGCGTGTAATGGCTAGCAATAAAATTGTACTTCTATATCCTTGTCATAGAGTTATAGCAAAGAGTGGCAATGGCGGATATAGTGCGCGTGGAGGCGTGGATAAAAAGCTTGAAATTCTTGCTTTTGAAGCTAGTATAAAATCGAGGAAAACTTGATACGAATTGTCATGTTTTTGTTTATGAGATTCTTTACTTTTTGCTATAAGCTTAGAAATTACTGCCTCATAACCATAAAGAATCTAGGGAAAACAATGCGCCAAGACCCACCTAAACAGTGAGTCTGGCAACACTAAATGCTCTCTCGTGGATTATTGCTATCTCGCAAGTCAAGCCACGTGAGTCGTGTCCCACCGAGGATATGAAAGTGTAAATGTGGCACTTCTTGACCGCCATCATAACCGATATTTGTGACAACACGATAGCCAGCTTTGTCAAGCCCTAGTTTTTTTGCGACCTCTTGGATAAAGAGCGTCATACCTACCATTTGTGATGCGTCTACATCTTGTAAATCTTTAACCCACTTCTTTGGGATTGCTAGCACATGAATTGGTGCTTTTGGGTTTATGTCGTGAAAAGCTAAAAACTCATCATTTTCGTGCACTTTATTGCAAGGAATCTCACCAGCTACAATCTTCTCAAATATCGTCATCTTAATGCTCCTTTTCTTTTGCATTGAGTAAAACGGGGCATTATAGCCACTTTTAAGCATTTGATTATCTATGGCTTAATTAATTCCATGTAAAGATTTTTTAACTAAAATGGTACGTTTTTTGACTTTAAAACCTATAGAGGAAGATAAAACTTGCATAGTCTAATCAGTGAAATAGAGAATGCGAAAAACTCCACGGAGCTTGAAGAATTACGCATCAAAGCACTTGGTAAAAAAGGAATCTTGACTGCTCAGTTCGCGCTTTTAAAAGAGCTTGACGAGAGCGCAAAAAAAGAGAAAGCACGAGAGCTAAATCAGCTAAAGAGTGACTTTGAGCGTGCATGGAGCATGCAAAAAGAGCTAATAGCGACGAATGAGCTAAAAGAGAAGCTTTTGAGTGAAAAGATAGATGTATCGCTTTTTACACCATCAAAAAGCACTGGTGCAGCACACCCTGTTATGCTTACAATGGAAAGAATTGTAGATTATTTTGTATCTTTAAATTTTGCGATCAAAAGCGGTCCATTAGTGGAAGATGATTTTCATAACTTTGAAGCTTTAAACCTTCCACCATACCACCCAGCACGCGACATGCAGGACACATTCTATTTCCGTGATGGCATGCTTTTACGCACACATACATCACCAGTGCAGATACGTACTATGGAGCATGAGACACCACCAATTCGCATGATTTGTCCAGGAGCTGTTTTTAGACGTGATTACGATTTGACTCATACTCCGATGTTTCATCAAGTAGAGGGACTTGTGGTCGAAGAGGAGGGGAAAGTTTCATTTGCAAACTTAAAATATGTGCTTGAGGACTTTTTGCGTTTTATGTTTGGCGATGTTAGTGTTCGATTCCGCTCGAGCTTTTTCCCATTTACCGAGCCAAGCGCAGAGGTCGATATCAGCTGTATTTTCTGCCACGGTGATGGCTGTCGCGTATGCTCTCATACTGGCTGGCTAGAGGTGCTTGGTTGTGGATTGGTTGATGAGAATGTATTTAAAGCTGTAGGCTATAAGAATGTCAGTGGTTACGCCTTTGGGCTTGGCGTTGAGAGGTTTGCCATGTTGATACACGCGGTAAATGATCTGCGCGCATTTTTTGAGAGTGATTTACGAGTATTGGAGCAATTTAGATGATTTTCACTAGAGCTATTCTTACACCTTTTGCAAACATATCCGGAATCTCAGCCGAGCAACTATATAAGACATTAAATGACATTGGTTTAGAAGTCGATTCTTATCGTCATTTAAAAGTAGCCGAACGTGTCGTTGTAGGTAAAGTGCTAGCCCGCGAGAAGCACCCTGATGCCGATAAACTAAGTGTGTGCCAAGTCGATGTGGGTAGTGAACAACTCCAAATTGTATGTGGTGCTAAAAATGTTACAGAAGGGCAGTTTGTCGCTGTAGCACTTGAGGGTGCCGTGCTCTCTGATACACTAAAGATTAAACGCGCAAATCTTCGAGGTGTTGAATCATGCGGCATGCTGTGCTCTTCTAGCGAGCTTGGATTCCCAGCTATTAATGAGGGAATCTTAGTGCTCGATTCTTCTATTGGTGAGCTTGTTTTGGGTAAGTCACTAAATGAATATCCACTATTTAATGATGATATTTTTGAGATTGATATCACACCAAATCGTGGCGACTGCCTTAGCCTATATGGTGTAGTGCGTGAGCTTGCTGCATCGTATGATCTCGACTTTAGTGAGTGCAGCAAGGAGCAAGAGGAAGATAATGTACTTGGAATAGGGCGACTATTGCAGCTCTCCCACGAGGGCAAGCTCCACTCATCTCTACTTTATAAAACCGTTCAGCTAAATGAGTTAACTCTCCCGCTAAATGTGGCTATAACGCTTGCTCACAATGATATTCTTGGTAAAAATTGTCTGCAAAATTTCATTCAATACGCGACATTTATCAGTGGCGTTTGTATAAAAGCTTATCGACATGAAGTCTGTCTGGGTGCAAATATCAGCGATGAGAAGCCACAAAAAGCTTCAATAATGATAAAAAAAGATGAGAATGGTTTGGAATCGCTTTATGCTGGTGAAAAGAAACTTTCAATTATAGGCGTGTCTCAAGTAGAGGACACTATACCATCTGGCGAGAATGAAATTGTAATCCTAGAGGCAAGCTATATTCCTCCAGCTATCATATCAGAGGGTGTAGCGGAAACAAAAGTGAAAAAAGAATCACAATTTTTCTACCGTGCATCCCGCGGGAGCAATCCTCAGCTAAATTCTGGAATATCTTTACTGTGCTCGATTCTTCATAAGACTGGCGGTGCACTCATCTACTCTGGCACACACGAAGTAGCACAAAATTATAAACCTCAGACAATAACAGTAGACCTTCCATCCCTTTCGTCATTTATAGGTGTAGATGTTCCAAAAACAAAGGTTGTATCGCTTCTAAAGAGCTTGCAATTTGAGGTTGATTTAGCGCATGATGATTCATTTTTGGCAATTCGTGCACCACTTTTTAGACACGATATTCAGAATCGTCAAGATATTGTCGAAGAGATTGTTCGCTTGCTTGGAATAGATACAATAGCCTCCAAACCACTCCAATTTGCCGAATGTCGACGCACTGACGATTCTTATCACATCTATAAGCATCACAGAAGCATCGCCAAGCGTGCGATAGCATTGGGTTTTAGTGAGACTATACATTTTGTTTTTAATCAAAAAAGTCGCGTGGCTGAATGGGGCTATCAAATAATTAACGATGCACTTGATTTGATAAATCCAATAACAAGCGAGCTTGATACGTTGCGCCCAACATTGTTGCTTTCGCTACTTGATTCTGTTGCGCGCAACAAGAATCTAGGCTATACCAAAATCGCACTCTTTGAGATGGGTGCGATATACTCAGCGTACCGTGAGGAGCGCACACAGTTGGCATTTGTAGCTAGTGGATTTGAGCGTGATGCG
The DNA here is from genome assembly GCA_052170135.1 of Wolinella sp. GTDB lineage: Bacteria > Campylobacterota > Campylobacteria > Campylobacterales > Helicobacteraceae > Wolinella. Next base: position 58,367 of record JBQNBC010000002.1, on the reverse strand, counting down.
ATATACCCATACTCAAAGGGAATCGCATGGAATCTGTTCTCTTTTAGTGAAAGAATAAGCGCAATTATTGGTGATTTCAACCTTGAGAGCTACACTCCAAAAAATGAGAAATTGCTTCATCCAGCTCAATGCGCATATATCGTGCAAAATGGCGAAAGAATCGGAATGATCGCAAAGCTACACCCACTGGCACAAGAGGCTTTTGCTATCGATGAAACCTATATTGCAGAGATAGAGCTGGACAAGTTAACACCACGCCTACATAAGGCCGATTCTTTCTCGAAGTTCCCAAAGCTTCAGCGTGATTTGACAGTACTAATTGATAAAATCCACCCATTTAGCGCGATACGTCAGGAAACAAAAAAGCTTGGAATAGCTGAGCTTAAGGAGCTTTTTCCACTTGATTTGTATATTGATGACAAGATTAGCAAGGATCAGGTCAGCCTCACTATTCGCATGATGTTACGTTCGGAGACAAAAACGCTTGAGGAAGATGAAATTCTTTCGATTACCAATCGAGTTCTTGCGATGCTTGAGCATCAATTTGGAGCTAAGCTACGATGAGAATCACACACGTAGCCCCGCTTAAAAATCGCTTTGAGCTTGAGATTCCTGATATTGCACCTGATAAGTCCATTTCTCATCGCGTGGCAATTTTCTCACTTCTGTCATCCGGCACAAGTCGCATACGACGATATCTTATGGGCGAAGACACTCTACATACTCTTGGTATTGCAAAGCAACTTGGGCTAGAAGTGCGTGAAGATGGCGATTCTTTACTTTTTATCTCACCAAAAAATGGAATTCAAGAGCCAAAAGATGTGCTTTATTGCGGTAATGCTGGCACCGCAATGCGCCTATATATAGGGCTTTTAGCGGCTTCTAATGGCTACTTTGTGCTAAGTGGCGATAGCTACCTAAGAGCACGACCAATGCGACGAGTAGTAAAGCCACTTCAAGAGGTTGGAGCGCAGATTTTTGGAAGAGAATCTGGCAATCTAGCACCATTAACAATTATAGGTAAGACACTTCAACCATTTAATTATCAAAGCCCAATTTCATCAGCTCAGGTGAAAAGCGCGATGATTCTCGCAGCGCTTTTAAGTGAAAGCACATCTAGATTTAGCGAAAGCGAGCAGAGTCGCGATCACACTGAGCGTATGCTACGCGGTATGGGGGCTAATATACGCGAGGATAGCGATGACAGACTGACTATCGCACCGCTTGATGGTAAGCGACTTGCACCACTTGAGCTTACCGTACCGTCCGATCCTTCTAGCGCTTTCTTTTTTGCAGTGGCAGCCGCTATAACTGATGGTGCGCACGTCGTACTAAAGAATATTCTATTAAACAAGACAAGAATCGAGGCCTTTAAGATTTTGGAGAAAATGGGTGCAAATATAAGCTATACGCTCACATCTGAGACATATGAAAGTATCGGTGACATCGAGGTTTCACACGGCTCTCTGAACGGTGTGGAAGTGAGCGAACATATTTCATGGCTGATTGATGAGCTACCGGCATTAGCAATCGCAATGGCACTTGCTAATGGTAGAAGCCGTGTGAAAAATGCCAAAGAACTTCGCGTAAAAGAGAGCGATAGAATCGCTGTTGTAGTTAAGAATCTACGGATTCTTGGGATTGAGGTCGAGGAGTTTGAGGATGGGTATGAGATTATTGGGGGAGAGATTAGGAGCGGGGTTGTTGATAGCTGTGGCGATCATAGAATCGCCATGAGCTTTGCCATTGCTGGTCTGATTACGCCTGTAACAGTCAGCGATTCTACTTGTATTGATGTTTCATTTCCAAACTTCTTGGAGATTCTTGCCAAAATTGCAAAGGTCAACAATGAGAGTGAAGCTAGCTGATAAGCATGGATTCTGTTTTGGCGTTAAGCGTGCCATAAAGCTTGCGGAATCGCACCAAGGTGGAACTACGCTTGGTCCGCTAATACACAATAAAAAAGAGATAGATCGCTTAAAAAGTGACTTTAATGTGAGCGTAAGCGAGAATGTAGAAGAGATACCTACTGGGGCGGAAGTAATAATAAGGACACACGGAATCCCCAAAAATGACCTAGCCAAGCTAACCCAAAATACGGATAAAATCATAAATGCGACTTGTCCATTTGTCACAAAACCACAAAAAATTTGCGAACAGATGAGTGCTGATGGGTATCAAATTGTTATTTTTGGTGACATAAATCACCCAGAAGTGCAAGGCGTAATGAGCTATTCGTTGAGCGAGCCCATTGTTGTGATTAACAAAAATGAGCTAGATCACACAAAAATAGCTGATAAAGTTGCACTGGTATCACAGACAACAAAGAAGATTGCTGATTTTCTTGACTTGGCAAACTATCTCATAGAAGAGTGTGCAGAAGTGAGAATCTTTAATACAATTTGCAATGCTACCTTTGATAACCAAGATGCTGCACGCAGACTAAGCCAGGAGGTCGATGTAATGGTGATAGTCGGTGGCAAAAACTCATCAAACACAAAGCAACTCCTCTCAATCTGCCTTGAAAACTGTAATGATAGCTATCTTATTGAGGATGAGGGCGAGTTAAATAGCGACTGGTTTGTCGGCAAGAATCTATGTGGTGTGACTGCTGGTGCTTCAACTCCAGAGTGGATTATCGAGCGAGTAGTAAAGGCAATTGAGGGTTATTAGGTGCTCAATTTATAGCTAGCATAAGGATTTTTTAAATACAATCTACGCAACCACAATGCAAAATATAAAGGGTTACAATGGTCGAGAATAGGAATTTTAACAATGAACCTCTAAGCGAGGAAGAAGATTTCGCATCAATGCTAGAATCGTTTGAAAGAGGTGAGAGCGAAACGATTACAGAGGGGACAATCGTCACTATCGAGGGTGATATGGTGATGGTAGATGTAGGTGAGAAAAATGAGGGAAGAATCAATATCTCTGAAATACAAGATGAAGCCGGTAATTTAAAATACAAGGTGGGCGATAAGCTCCCAATAATCATCACTGGTAGCAGGAATGAACGCCCGATGATTTCGCATCAAAAGGCACTCAAACGAGAGAAGCTAAAAGAGAGAATTGCAGCTTTTGGTGATAATTATCAGGATGTTGTGATTAGTGGCGTGATTACCAAAAGGAATCGTGGCGGATATGTAATTGAGGCTGATGGGCTTGAGTATTTTATGCCTAAGTTTATGTCTGCACTAAAGGATGATCCTAAAAATATTGGAAAGAATGTGCGCGCATGCATAGTAAACATAAAGCCAGAGGATGACACTATTGTAGTTTCACGTAAGCGATTCTTTGAACTTGATGGCAAAAATCGAAAAGAGGGCGCAGCAAAGCTACTCTCAGCTACAGAGCCACTCGAAGGAACCGTACGTAAAATCACAAGCTTTGGAATGTTTGTCGAGGTTGATGGCGTAGAAGGACTTGTTCACTATACTGAGATTAGCTACAAAGGTCCGGTAAATCCATCAAAGCTATACAAAGAGGGTGACAAGGTGACCGTCAAGGCTATATCATACGACGAAGATAAAAAGCGCCTGTCGCTGTCTATTAAGGCTACTTCTGATGATCCATGGAGAGAGATTGAGAATGAACTTGAAGTAGGTGATGCTATCAATGTAACAATTAGCAATGTTGAACCATACGGTGCATTTGTAGATCTAGGTAATGACATTGAAGGATTCTTGCATGTATCTGAAATCTCATGGGATAAAAATATCAAACACCCAGGCGAGTATCTAAAATCAGGTCAAGAAGTAGATGTCGAGGTTATTGAGATTGACACAAGGAAGCGCCGTTTACGCGTATCACTTAAAAAATTACTAGAAAAGCCTTTTGATCAATTTATGAAAGCCCATCGTGAGGGTGATATCATCAAGGGTAATGTAGCGACACTTACCGATTTCGGTGCATTTATCAGAATTGGTGCTGTTGATGGATTGCTTCATAATGAAGATGCATTTTGGGAGAAGAATGGTAAGTGCAAGGATGCAATGAAAGAGGGTGATGAGATTGAGGTCAAGATCGTAAAAATAGATAAAGATAAAGAGAGAGTGTCTCTAAGTCGCAAAAATCTAATCGCTTCCCCTGCTGAAGACTTTGCAAAAAATCACCAGATAGATGATAACGTCAAGGGTAAAATCCGAGATATTAAAGATTTTGGTGTATTTATTAATCTTGATAGCGGGATCGATGCACTAATCAGAACTGAAGATTTAGCACCACTTAAGAAAGAAGAGCTAAAAATTGGTGATGAGATCGAGGGTGTTATTTCTCTGATTGACAAGGAAAATAACAAAGTTCGTGTATCTGTCCGTCGCCTTGAGCGAAAGAAAGAGAGAGAGAATGTTAGGGCGTTTAACTCTGATGACAAGATGACGCTCGGAGATATTCTCAAGGATCAGTTCTAATCTACTATGTTGCACCAACACAGACCACTTGTTATCGCACTCAGCCTGCTGACCATGATCGTAGTTGGTGTAGTCTCATCGATATATATTCGAATTGTGAGTGATACTGAGAATCTAAAATTTGCCAGTCAGCTAAATATGGAAAATGAGCAAAAAAGCGGGAGTAATGCTACATTATCGTGGATGAGTAGATTCTCCAGCAAAGAGATACCAGACTACCTCTATCCCGCACCAGAGCTACATGTTAAGCTGAGTTTTCCAAATGCGCCAGAAGATGTTTTGAAGACGTTTCAAGTTGTCGTCGGAGAACTTGATTCCTATCGCTTTTTCTGTCTAAATCAGGTTTTGGTAGCGCATAAAATAGACTACGCCTACTACAAAACAGGTGGGCATATTCGCTTAATTGTCACTACCAAAGATGAGAGCTACCTAAGGAGCGTGCTAAAAGAGTTACGCCGATACGAGATTAGCTATGAACTCCACCAATCTTAAATTCTATCTTAAGGATAAAATATGCCTAAACATAAAATTGTAGTATGCGACCATATACATCAAAAGGGCTTAGATCTCCTAGCGAGGGAATCTGATATTGAGATGGTCAATCTATCATCCGTCCCAAAGTCTGAGCTTTTGCCACTTTTAGCTAATGCTGATGTTGCTATTACGCGCAGCTCCACTGATGTCGATTCTTCATTTTTAGAAGCGACAAAAAAGCTACGTGCGGTAGTGCGTGCTGGCGTAGGTGTGGACAATGTTGATATTGATGGATGTAGCAGAAGAGGCATTGTTGTTATGAATGTCCCAACTGCAAACACAATCGCTGCTGTTGAGCTTACAATGACACACCTTCTTAGTGCAGTGAGAAACTTCCCTGGTGCGAACGACCAACTAAAAAATGCAAGAATCTGGAAGCGCGAAGACTGGTATGGTACTGAGCTCAAAGATAAGAAGCTTGGCATTATTGGTTTTGGTAATATTGGTAGCCGAGTTGGAATTCGTGCTAAGGCATTTGAAATGAACGTCATCGCCTACGACCCATATATTAAGCCATCAAAAGCTACTGATTTGGGCATTGCCTATACTACTAATTTTGATGAGATTCTTGCATGCGACATTATCACAATCCATACTCCTAAGAACAAAGAGACCGTCAATATGATTGGCAAAGATGAGATTGCCAAGATGAAAGATGGTGTAATTTTGATTAACTGCGCTAGAGGAAATCTTTACAACGAAGAGGCATTATTCGAAGGATTAAAGAGCGGTAAAGTGCGCTGGGCTGGACTTGATGTATTCAATAAAGAGCCAGCTACTAGCAATCCACTTCTTGATTTACCAAATCTATACGTAACACCACATATCGGTGCAAACACTCTAGAATCTCAAGAAAAAATTGCTATACAGGCGGCAGAGGCGGCTATTGAAGCGGCACGTGGTTCAAACTATCCAAATGCGCTAAATCTCCCTATTAAAGAGAGTGAGTTGCCATTAAGTGTAAAACCATACCTTGAGCTTGTGCAAAAGCTTGGATTCCTTGCGAGTCAGGTAAATCGCTCATCAATTCGATCTTTTGTGATAATAGCTGAGGGTGAGATCGGTCAATATATCGACTCTCTCGCGACTTTTGGGCTTGTTGGCGCTCTTAATGCTAGCCTAGGCGACAAGGTAAATTATGTAAACGCTCCCTATGTTGCCAAAGAGCGTGGAATTGAGCTAAAAAGCGAGGCAAAAAGTAGCGATAGTGGCTATCGCAACAGACTTACAATTAGGCTTACCACTGAAAAAGAGACACTTACGCTCAGTGGCACAGTTTTTGACGAGAGCGTACAGCGAATAGTTGAAATAAATGGATTTGGGCTTGATGTAGAGCCAAAAGGGCAGATGATTTTCTTTAAAAATACAGACGTGCCTGGTGTCATTGGCTCGATAGGCATGACGCTAGCAAAGCACTCAATTAATATAGCAGACTTCCGACTTGGGCGAAACAACAATCAAGCGCTTGCTGTGATTTTGGTTGATGGTGCCGTTGGCAAAGAAGTTGTTGAGGAGTTGCGTGCTATCAAAGCATGCCTGGGCATTGAGACTGCCTCACTGTAGTCAATAATCGTAAAGCTCGCAAGAATCGCCTCTTTGAGATTAAAGTGCGCTTTTCAGGATTCTTTAGCGAGCTTTCCATGGGCTTATTTATCTTCTATTTTTTATCATCTCTTATGGAAGCTCTAAGTGCCAAAATGAATACAATAATCTCGCAGTCATCCTTCTTTGAATTTTAGGATTTCTCATGAGGCGTTATATTTTTGGCTTTTCCGGTAATGGTAGCAAGTATTTTTGTGTATGGATTCTTAATGTATTTGTATTTATAGCCACTTTTGGTATCTATCCTACATGCAAAAGCAAGAATCAATATCTAATCACCCACACTACACTTAATTCTTATTCATTTTCATACCTGAGAGCACCGGTGGATATTTTCAAACTAAGATTTTTTATGGTGGTAATTTTTGCCTTTTGCATTGTTGTGTATGATTTTTCTATACTTGCTGGTACTTTTTTATTGTTGATATTTTTAGTACTTTTGCCACTGGCAATTCGTCGATTATTAATGCTTGATATTTTTATCTATCGTGATATTGAAGTTCGATTTTATGGTGATATATTTGGTGCTTACAAGGCGTATCTTTTTGCGCCTATTGTAGCACTTGCTAGTGCTGGGATTCTTCTTCCTTATGCACTAGAGACACAAATGCGATACAGAGCACAAGGCTATCACCTTGGCAGGTTTAAAGCCACATTTATTGCAACTTTTAGCCAATTTTATCGTCTGTATATTTACACTATTGCATTTGTACTTGGTTTTTGGCTTTTGGCTTTTGTGGCTATTGTCGTAATATTGGGCGCACCAGAAGAGGGAGCGCCTGGAGCACTTGAAATTTTTTGGCTATTTTTACCACTTTTGGTGCTTATATATATCTATATTCCATTTGGACTTTCGATGATAGATACAATGCGTGAGAATCTGCTCTTTGCGCACCTCTTTTTTGGTGAAATTCGTTTTACTTCAAACTTCCTGGTGCGTGAGCGTTTCTTGATATATGCTATCAATTTTGTACTTATCACCCTGACTTTTGGACTCTATACGCCTTTTGCTATTGTTCGTTTAGCTAGATATAGGGCTGAGCGTATATGTGTACTAGTAGGATAAGTCGATTCTTGAATGTTAAGAATCTAGCTATAATCCAAGAGAGTTTAAGATAAGGAGTTGACAAATGAGCATAAGGGATAGCAATGGAGCGGAGCTAAGCGAGGGCGATAGCGTGCTCGTGATTAAGGATTTAAAAGTCAAAGGCTCATCAAACACTATAAAGCGTGGGACACTAGTAAAAAATATCAAGCTTACAGCAAAAGATGACGAGATAGAAGGGCGAGTTGATAAGCAGGGAATTATTGTGCTTAAAACTTGTTTTTTAAAAAAGGCATAAACACTTGAGAATTGGAGTTTTTCAGCGGCTCAAGGTCGTTAAGTTTGTTGATTTTGGCGTCTACTTAAGTGACGATTCTGATGAGCTTATCTTGCTCCCTAAGCGATATGTATGCGAAGGGCTGGAGATGGGTGCAGAAGTAGATGTCTTTCTCTACACTGATAGCGAGGATAGACCAGTCGCTACGACGATAAAGCCATTTGCGATTCTGGGTGAGATCACGGTTTTACGCGTGGTGAGCGTGGGCGAGCGAGGTTGTTTTTTAGATTTAGGGATTGCAAAAGATATTTTTATGCCGACAAAAAATAGTGCACGTTTTAGAATCGGCGACACAGTCGTGGTAAAAATCGATCTAGATAGAGAAAATCGTCTTGTAGCAAGAATTGGTTTTAAAGAATCGTTAGAGCGTGCCAGTAATGCACTTAAGACATTTAGTGAGGTCAATATTTTGCCATTTGAAAGCTCAGAACTTGGTATTTCGTGCGTGGTAAATGGGCGATTCTTGGGTATGATTTTTAGAAATGAGATTTTTGAACAAATTGAGATGAAAGTCCCACGCAAAGCCTATATCAAAAAAGTGCGCAATGATGGCAAGATAGACCTTAGCCTAAGAAAAAGCAAGGGTGCTGGCGGTATAAATGACGAGTTGCAAGCGTTGATTGACGCATTAAAACGCGCAGATGGCACACTTGCGCTTAATTACGATTCTCCACCTGATGAGATTTCTTCGCTCACCGGACTAAGCAAAAAAGGCTTTAAGCGTGCTTTAAGCGAGGCAATAAAGCGCGGACGAGCACGCCTAGAAGATGGCACTATACGGTGGTAGCTCCATCTTTTCTAGGTATTACTGGTAGATATTTTATTGTTAAGTTTCTATCAAGAATCGCATCTTGATATTTTTATAAATTTAATGTTAGCTTATAACGAACATGTCTGATTCTTTGTCCATATTGTCCTTGGGCAAGCATGCCATTTCTAACATAGCTTTGTTGCCTTATCGAGCTTTTATTGTGCTAAATTGTTGTGTCGTATAATTTTGCGCTGAATAGCCAGGCTTGATAGAGTTTAAAATGATGCTAGATTTATATCTGATTCCTACTTATTGCTGCTTGCCTGCAATGTCATTAGAGTCCTCATGCTACTTGAGTGTCAATAGAAAAAATATCTATTCATATAGAGCGATAGCGCAATTAATATTTTGTGAAGCTTTTATTTGGGATTTCAAAGCTATCAAAGCAAGCTTTGAAAGATACAATGAAGAATCCGGGAGGTCAAGCCCCCGGATTTAGTTTAGCTACTTAAGTGTAGAGATATACTCAGAGACAGCATCGATGTCAGCATCGCTTAGTGATGCCATCTGTCCTTTCATCATGGCACCCATGCCATTCCTGTTTAGCGTTCCGGCTTTGTAAGCTTTCAAATCAGCTACAAGCTGTGCTTTATCCCATCCGGCAATTACTTTGCTTTTGCCTAGTGCTGGCTTTTCAGCCTTTACACCGTGGCAGGATGCACACTTTTTATATAGAGTAGCACCGTCAGCTGCCATTAGGCTGGCTGCCGCAAAAATCATCCCAAGAAGAACCTTTTTCATAGGAACTTTCCTTTCTGTATTTGTCGTTTCTTTCGCAGTTGTCGAGACTGGCAAGCCCATTTTATAGAGGATAAGCTTAAATACTTCTACAGTTTAATTCTTGAGTCGAATGCTCGGGTAAGTGAGAGTTGATCTACATTCTCTAAGCTAACGCCAGTTGGGACACCTTGAGCTATTTTGGTAAAGCTAATTGGTAAATCCTGAAGTTTGTCCTCAACAAAAAAAATAATCGAATCGCTGGCTAAAGATGGAGAAAAGGCAAAAATAACTTCACCAATCTCCTCTTTAATTATTAGTTCACGCAAAAAAGAGAAGTCACACTCCTCTAAAGAATCGATCACAAAATATCGTCCGTTGAAGTGTTTTGATTCTTCGAGGATGAAAATATCCTTTGCATGATTAACAATACATAACTGCCCATTATTACGCGATTCATCGCCACAAATTTCACATAGTTCATGTTCACTGAGTGCTCCACACTGTGAGCATTTCTTGATTTTTACCACCGCCTCTTCAAGCGCATGAGCGAGTTTTAAGGCGGCAAACTTCTCTTCAATCGCTAAAAAGTAGCCAAGTTTTAGTGCAGATTTGCGCCCGACACTCGGAAGTTTTTCCAACGATTCCACAAGTGTAAAAAATGATTCAAGTTCTTTTTTCATGCTGAGAATCTATCGAAAAACCTTTTAATAGGTGCTAAATTTATATTTGTTACAATGCGCGCTAGAATGCCTAAAAATGGTTCTTTTAACCTAATATTTTTGAGATGGAGTTTATAGCTTTGGAAGATTTTGACTACTATGAGATTCTTGGTGTTGAGCGTGGCGCGAGCGCCGATGAAATAAAGAAGGGCTATCGCAAAATGGCGATGAAGTATCATCCAGATAGAAATGAAGGTAGCAGCGATGCTGAAGAAATGTTTAAGCGCGTAAACGAGGCATATCAGGTGCTTAGTGATGAAGATAAGCGCGCGCTGTATGACAGATATGGCAAAAGCGGGCTCGAAAGCCATGGATATAGTGGTTTTTCGGGGCGTAACTTTGATGATGTTTTTGGTGATTTGGGGTCAATTTTTGATTCTGTTTTTGGGGGTGGATTCTCCTCTGGTACTAGAAAAAAGAGTGGAGAAAAATACAACCTAGACTTTGCAATGGAACTTGATTTAAGCTTTAAAGAGGCAATTTTTGGTTGTAAAAAAGAGATGAAAGTACGCTACAAAGAATCATGTAGCGAGTGCAAAGGGAGTGGTGCAAAAGACGGTAAAGTCGAGAGTTGCAAAGATTGTGGTGGACGCGGGCAGGTCTTCATGCGACAGGGATTTATGACATTTGCTCAGACATGTCCTAAATGCCAAGGTAGCGGAGAGATAGTCAAAGAAAAATGCCAAAAATGTAGCGGAAAAGGATATGAAGAATCAAGCGAAAGTATCGAAGTGGTCATACCAGAGGGTGTGGATACCGATAATAGAATTCGCGTTAGCCGCAAGGGAAATATTGGCAAAGACGGCACAAGAGGCGATCTATACCTAGTCGTAAGCGTCGAGGAAGATGAGCACTTTTTGCGTCATGGGAGCGATGTTTATTTGCAAGTACCACTGTTTTTTACCGCTGTACCGCTTGGTGCGACACTAAAGATTCCTTCGCTACGCGGTGAACTTGAGCTGAAGATTCCTGCAAACACAAAGGATAAAGAGCAGTTTATATTTCGTGGCGAGGGGGTCAAAGATATCCACTCAAAACAGAAAGGGAATCTGATAGCTCAAATAAAGATCACCTATCCAGATAAGATAAATGATGCACAGCGTGAGCTTTTAGAGGAGCTAAATCACTCCTTTGGAATTAAAAGTGGCGCACCTCATGCAAAGAGTTTTGAAGGGGTATTTGAGAAGATTAAAGGTTGGTTTAGCAGTTAAAAAATGGCTTAATATCAATAAACGAGCATAGATTTTTGATAGTTGATATTTGGTATGGAGCGTGAAATGAGTGAGATTTTACTAGCGCATGGGAGTGGCGGCGCAGAGACTAGCCGCCTTATTAAGGAAGTATTTTCCGATGAGCTTGGGAATGAAATTTTAGACGCTAGCGAAGATGCTGGCGTAGTTACGCTAGGTGGTAATGTAGCTGTTAGTACAGATGGTTTTAGTGTCTCACCTCTATTTTTTCCAGGTGGCGATATAGGTAAGCTCGCGATTTGCGGTAGTGCAAATGATGTCGCCATGATGGGTGCAAGACCAAAATATATCACTTGTTCATTTTTGATTGAGGAGGGGTTTAGTATCAATTCTTTAAAGAGAATCGTCCATTCCATGGGACGTGAGTTAGATCACGGTGGGATTAAGATGATTTCTGGCGATACTAAAGTAATACCAAAAGGTGGAGCTGATGGGATTTTTATCACAACGACCGCATTTGGCGAGGTGCTATTTCCGCTTAGTGTCAAGAGTCTAGAAGTCGGTGATGTGATAATCGCCACTGGAGCGATAGGCACACATGGTGCAGTTATTTATGCAAGCCGTGAAGAGATGGGGCTAGGTGGCATGATAGAGAGTGACTGCGCGCAGCTTTTTGACATGATAGAGCCACTTTTAGAGGCTAACTTGAGTGTGAAAACCATGCGAGATGCTACACGCGGTGGGTTGGCAGCCGTGCTAAATGAGTGGGTCATCGGCAAGAAGTTTGGCATAGAGATCGATGAAACCTCTCTCGTTATCCATGAGCGCGTAAAGGGGATATGTGAGATTCTCGGCTTTGATGCGTGTAATCTGGCAAATGAGGGCATGTGTGTAATTGCCATAAAGCGAGAAAATGCACAAAAGGCACTTGAGATTCTTCGTTTGAATAAGCTAGGCAAAGAATCTAAGATTATAGGCGAAGTATCCAGCGCACACAGTGGACGAGTTGTGATGAAAAACAGCTGGGGCGCGAGGCGATTTCTAGACTATCCTAGCGGCGAACTATTGCCAAGAATCTGCTAGGTGGGGAAAATGCACGAATACTCGATAGTTGCGGCACTTCTTGAACTATGCGAAAAGCACGCGAAGCAAAATAGCACAGATAGGGTAACGAAAATCATAGTTGCATTTGGCGAGCGAAATGGCGTGGAAGTTGAGCTTTTTAAGAGTGCATTTGAGACTTTTAAACTCGATTCTGAGACTTGCAAGGATAGCGAACTTGTAATAAAGTGGCGTCGAGTCAGACTACGATGTATCACATGCGGTGAAGAGAGTGAGCCAGAGGGGATAAGATACAATAAGTGTGAATATTGTGGTGCGGAAAATCTAGAGATAATTAGCGGCAAAGAGATGGATTTGCTAAGTCTTGAGATGGAGGCAAACGAGTGAAGGATAGGGCAATTTTTGAGCGATTTATAAAAGCTGAAATAAGCGCGAATGAAGAGTGGAGGATTTTTGATATTTTTGAGACCGAGCGTGAGAAATGGCGTAAAGAACTTGAGAATCTTGAGCTTAAAAAAGTAACTCTAAATGATGAGATCGGTGAACTTTTACGCAGAGCAAGCGAGCTACAGGATGCGAACTTACGCGTGGAAAACCAACTCAGAGAGCGAGAATCCAAATTAGCCGACTGCAAGATTCCTGCACTTTTGGATATGGCTTTGCCAAATATTGAAATTATTGACGAAAATGGTGATATCAAGGTTGCAAAACCAGCGCGAGAATACTATCCGCGTGGCTATGTCGCGAGAATCCTAGAGGAGCTAGAGGAGTTCAAAGAGGCACGAGATACAAAGCAAAAGATACTTGAGCTTGAATTTGAAAATGCAAAGATGCGTGTTGAGTTGCGCGACTTGGAGCGAGACTTAGAAAACAAGCAGGGGGATTTGACGTGAAGATTCTTGTCAGCGCGCTTGAGCCCTCATCAAACCTACATCTAGAGTCGCTCTTGTCATATTTAGATGGAGTAGAGCTATGTGGGATATTTGACCCAAAGCTTGGCGATCCGCTATTTTCTAGCGCGCAATTTTCTGTTATGGGCTTTACTGATGTGGCAAAAAATCTACCATTTTTTTGGCGTGCAAAACGCGAGATGATTGCCCTTGCAAAAGAGGCAGACAAGATTCTTCTTATGGATTCTTCATCGTTTAATATTCCATTGGCTAAAGCGATAAAAAAACTCTACCCAAATAAAGAGATAATCTACTACATCTTGCCACAGGTATGGGCATGGAAGAGCTGGAGGGCAAAAGAGATAGAAGAATCGTGTGATAAATTAGCGGCCATTCTCCCTTTTGAGGTGAATTACTATGAGAATAAGGCAAAATATGTAGGGCATCCACTGCTAGATCAAATACCTAATATAGATGAGAATCGCATAAAAAATGAATGTGTGGCATTTATGCCAGGGAGTAGACTTGGTGAGATTTCGCGACTTTTTCCGATTTTTTCTGAAGTAGCAAGTGAGATTTGTGTGCCAAAAATTCTAGTCGTACCTCAGATTTATAAAGGCAGAAATTTAAGTGAGATTTATGGAGATGTGAGTGGATTTGAAGTCTCCTTTGATACTCACGACGCACTTTTGCACTCTAGTTTTGCCTTCGTGTGTAGTGGCACAGCTACGCTTGAGGCGACACTCTTTGGTGTGCCGTTTGTCCTTGCATATAGGGCGCGGGCATTTGACTACTTTATAGTAAAGAATCTTGTCAAAATTAACTATATTGGACTTGCAAATATATTTGAAGCACATAGGGGTAGCGAGCCACTACACGAGGAGCTGCTACAAGAGCGCGCCAATAAAGAGGAGCTTTTACGCGTATATAGAGAGTGTGATCGAGATAAATTCTTGGCTAGATGTCGTGGCTTGCGAGAGTATTTAGGGCATGGAAGTGCTGAGAATACAGCTCAATGGATTAAGTAAAATAAGTGCTTTTTAAGTATTATTCGCATGAATTTATTTTTTAGAAGCGTGAATGAGGAGATAGAATGCAAAACGAGCCGATGACGATTTATGGCTACGAAAAGCTTAAAAAAGAGCTAAAAGAGCTAAAAGAGGTGGAGCGACCACAAATCGTTAAGGAGATTGATATCGCACGTGGACATGGTGATCTAAAAGAGAATGCTGAATATCATGCAGCAAAAGAGCGACAACTGTTTATCGAGGCGAGAATCGGCGAACTAAGCGAGCTACTATCTCGCACACAGGTGGTTGATCCAGCCGAAGTAATGCATGATAAAATTAACTTTGGTTCGACTTTTAAGGTTGTGGATTTAGACAGTGAAGATGTGTATGAGTACACAATCGTGGGTGCTACAGAGAGCAATCCAGAGCGCGGGTTTATATCCTTTGGCTCACCATTAGCTAGACAGCTACTTGGCAAGCGAGCGGGTGATGAGATAAATGCAAAATTACCAAATGGAGAGATAGACTATGAGGTATTAGAGGTCTATTACAAAGAGATAAACTTTGAGTAGGGGTGTAGCATGAAAGTGCAGATTCTTAAGCTCCATGAGCGAGCTGTAGTACCAAGATATCATAGTGATGAGGCAGCTGGCTTTGATCTACACTCAATCATATCGACTGAGATAGAGTCTTTTGGCAGGGCTCTAATTCCCACAGGTATTGCTGTTTCGCTTACACGCGGATACGAGTTACAAATACGTCCTAGAAGTGGGCTTGCGCTAAAACATGGTATAACAGTGCTAAATACACCAGGAACGGTGGATAGCGACTATCGCGGAGAGCTAAAGGTACTTTTGATAAATCTAAGCAACGAGCCTTTTAAGATAGAGGAGGGCGACAGAATAGCTCAGGCTGTAATAAGTCAGGTTTTTCAGGCTGAGTTTATCGAGGTGGAAGCACTAGATGAAACCGTGCGCGGTGCGGGCGGATTTGGTAGCACAGGTCAATAAAAACAAGGAATCAAACATGAGCTTAAAAGAGAATGTAAATTACATTAAAGAGGAAATAGGGCAAGAGGAGAAGATGCTAGAGGGGCTGATACGTTTTGAAGGATGGTTTAAAAAGTATAAACTCCCATTACTTGCATTAACTGGACTTATAGTCGCCACTATAATAGGCTCTAGTGGCTACGAATACCTTAAAGAACGAGAAGCGCAAAAGATTAGCGCGATCTACTCAAAGCTACTTGAGAATCCAGATGATTCTGCGCTGTTAGCTAAGCTAAAGTCTAGTGGCTCTACGCTTTATGAGCTGTTTTTATTCCACAAAGGTTCTCAAAATAGCGACAAAGCTATACTAGAAGGACTAAAAGACTCAAAAGATGAAATTATTGCGTCTTTGGCTGCTTATCAGCTGGCATCTTTGTCCAAGGATTCTTCGCAACTTGCGACGTATACACAAAAAGATAAAACTCTTTTTGGTGATTTAGCATTTATGGGACGGGCGTATCTGCTAATGGGAGAGGGGAAGATAGCCGAGGCAAATGAAATCTTGCAAAAGATTCCTGCGGATTCTCCGATTAAAAGTGTTGCAAAGTTTCTAGAACACTACACGTTAAAAGGCGAGGCAAAATGAGACATTCACACATTATCTCTAGTGCGCTAGTGCTGGCATTTTTATTTGGCGGATGTAGCAACAAACGCTACTTTGAGCCTGAGAGTGTGGCTGGCGAAGTTAAATTTTCTGGTAAGTTGCCAAGTGAGATAATCTCTAGTAATCGTGAGGGAGCTACACTGAAAAATGGGCAATTTATCACAAAGAATGGCGTAGAGGATTTTAGGCTACCTGAGGGCTATACATTTATAAATGACAGCGAGCGATATTTTATCGCTGTTACTGAGCAAGGTAGCTTGGGACTATTTTCAAAAAATGGCTCAGAAAAGCTTGAGTTTAGCTTTAAAGCTCGTCCTCTCTCTGCAAAACTAGAGGGAGATATGCTCGCGCTAGTGTTAGCTGATAACACACTTGTTTTGCATGATATTTCCAATAATAAGCAGCTTTTTGCGCAAGAGAGCGAGCGAGCACTCGCGTTAAATGCTCTTATTGCCTCACCATTTTTCTTGCGGGATTTGGTGCTTTTTCCTACACTTGATGGCAAGTTAGTTGTTGTGGATAAAGCGAGTTATCGAGCTATTAGAAATATAGTAGTTAACAGTGATGAATTTTTTAATAACGTAATTTTCCTTGATGTGCTAAACAATCGCTTGGTGGCTGCGACGCCAAAGCGTATTATTTCTGTTAGCCCGGAGGTTATAAATACGTATAATGCGAATATTCGCGATGTAATTTTTGTGCGTGATCGCATATATATTTTGACTACAGAAGGACAGATTATCCTTGCTGATCAGGATCTAAACGTCATGCGGAGCAAGAAGTTTCCATTCGCACACTTTAGCGGTGCGCTACACGGAAAGTATATATACGCAGTCGAGACACAGGGGTATTTTGTCGCGGTTGATGTGGATTTGCTAGATGCGAATGTCTATGAGATTCCTAGCGAAATTGACAAGCCACTGTTTGCTAACGAGAATCGTATATATTTTGACGATCACTACTTTGAGCTAAATAGGTAGTCGCGCGTGTTACTGTGTGATATAGGCAATACCCATCTGCACTTCTATCACGGTGGTAAAGTATGGCGTGAGAGCGTTGAGAAGCTAACGCCACGTGATATTAATGAACCAATCTACTACATAAGTGTGAATCAAAACTCAACGAAGCGATTCTTAGAGCTATATCCAGAAGCAAAGAATCTAGCCCCATATATCGCCCTAGATAGTACATACAAGGGACTTGGCATCGATAGAGTCGCTGCGTGCAAAGGCGTAAGTGATGGTGTAATCGTCGATGCTGGGAGTGCCATTACGGTGGATATAATGCAAAATGGAATTCACCTTGGTGGGTATATTATGCCCGGTATTACCGCATATACTCGCACTTTTAGCGAGATTTCACCAGCGCTTGATGTAGGGATAAATCCAGCACTAGAGCTGGACGCAATCCCACAAAATACGCGTGATGCTATTAGTTATGGCGCGATAAATTCAATCGTGCTAATGATACAAAATAGTCGCAAGAGCAAGCGGTTATTTTTCACTGGTGGCGATGGGAAATTCCTATCTAGATTCTTTGAGAATGCAATTTTTGATGATTCGATTGTTTTTAAAGGAATGATAAAAACAGTTAACGAGATGGAGGGGCATAGTGATTACGGTCGCACTACCTAAGGGGAGAATCGCAGAAGAGACACTGGCAAATTTTGAAGCAATTTTCAAGATCCCTCTTCGTTTTGAGGATAGAAAGCTTATTCTTGAAAGTGGTAAGTTTAAGTTTTTGCTCGTGCGCAATCAGGATGTACCAACATACGTCTATCATCAAGCGGCAGACATTGGCGTCGTTGGGCTAGATGTACTTGAAGAGCAGGAGTGTGAGCTCATTCGGTTGTTAGACTTGGGAATAGGTCGATGCAAGGTGGTTGTTGGTTCGCCAGAGGGCAGGGCAATAGACTACTCAAAACCGCAAATCAAGGTCGCCACAAAAATGACAAACATTGCTAAAAAGTACTTTGCAAAGCAGGCTTTAGCTGTTGATATTATCAAGCTCTATGGCTCTATCGAGCTTGCGCCGCTTGTTGGGCTTGCTGATGTAATTGTTGATATCGTCGAGACTGGCAGCACCATGAAGCAAAATCGCCTTAAAGTCGATGAGATAATCATGGAATCGAGTGCTTATATGGTAGCAAATCGTAATAGTTTTTATGAAAAGAAGGGTCAGATTCTTGAGCTTCAGCAGAAATTTGCTGAATTGAAAGCAACCAGAGGTTCGCGATAGATGGTACATCGAGGCTTTGACACAACTAGTAGCACCGCAAAAACCACCAATATATCAGAATGCATTACAAACGATAAGAATCTAACCTATAGATTCTTTCGTCTATTTTCTAGCGATATGTGTATTCTTATGTTTAGTGCATGTTTTAAGCAGTTTACTTGGATTTTTCGCACTATATTTGCTATTTTGTTTTTTTCGTCTGCCTTATTTGCTAATCCGTGGGTGATGTTTAGCGATGGGCGAGATACATATATCTACAACCAAAAGAGTGGTGATATTTATGTGCGATTCCGCAAGGGTGGTAAAAATTACGAAGATGTCTTTGTAAAAATGCCACAAGGGCAAGATCCAAGTGCTGAGCTTTCATTTCCTGTACTCCCTAGCCCTAACGGTAGCGAGAGTGATCAGGCGAAGTTAATCCAGCGTGCACAAGAGCTAAAGAATAGCTTATATAGTCAGCCGCTAGAGTAGGGCTTGGCTGGGGGGGTGAGATGGAAAGCTTACATATTTTATTGATTAAGACACAAACTGCTTCGCCTCTTTTGGAGCCACTAAAGTCAGACTTTCCGTTACTTGTTGAGGCAGATAGTTTTGATGAGGCACTTGAGATTCTTAGTGCAGCAGTGTTTGAGATAGTTGTTTTTGCCAGCGAGATGGATGAGGAATTGCCTTTTGGATTCTTACAAGATGCACGCAAACGCTCGTCGCTTACACAGTTTTTAGTCTTATCGCAAAAGCTGCACTGCGATATAGTACACAGTGAAGAGTCGCTGTTTTTTGAGATTCCTAGCTTGGAGAGAGTTAGGCAGATGCTTGAACTTTTGGGGCGTACATTTTTTCACAAGGTTGACTATGCACGACAAAAAAATCGTCTCATGCGATCGCTTATGCATGATGTCGAGCGTGTTATGCTGCTCATCGAGATTGTGCAGTTAAGCCACTACTACGCTGCATTTTCACTTCACTTTGTAGATAATATTATCTATAAAGTTGGCGAGTTTTTAGAAGATTATCGTCCCAGTGATAGCGATATTTTTAATATCTCTGAGGGTAAGTATGTGATACTGCTTGATGATAGCGAAATGGCACGCGCTGAGAGCTTTGCACGGATTCTTGATGCTCTGATTTTGGATAGAAAAATATATATAAAAAAGCAGGAAGTTGGTGTTAATTTTAGTGTTGGCATCGCCAAGGGGAGTGGAGAATCACTGTTATCAAAGACTTATGTGGCACTTAATGTGGCCAAAAATACAAAAAGCAAGTTTTTTATCCTTGCTGAAGATGATGAAAAATTTCGTTTCTATCAAAATGAAAATATCCACTGGATGCGTAGTGTTAGAAGTGCGCTTTTAGCGGATCGGATAATCCCATACTATCAGCCAATAATAAATAATGCCACAGGAAAAATAGAAAAATATGAGTGTCTCGCCCGTCTAAAAAGTGATGAAGCGATAGTTTCTGCCGGGACGTTTCTGCCATCGGCACGCCAAATTGGTGTAATTAGTGATGTTACGCGCATAATTATAAACAAGAGTCTAGCCCTATTTCGCAATAGCAACTACGGCATTTCACTTAATATTACTGAAGAGGATATCCGGGAAACAAAAATAATCACATACTTGCTAAATCGTTGCGAATTTTATTCGATAGATCCATCACGCATCACAATTGAAATATCAGAGGATACTATGCCTCAGGCTAGCCATATCGGACTAGGGTACATACATCATTTACATCGTGAAGGATTTAAAATCGCGATCGATGATTTTGGACTTTCGAATGCTAGCTTTGCTAGATTGGTCTGTATGCGCGCTGAGTACATAAAGATAAGCGGCAATCTCATATCACAGATTGAAAGTGATAAGGATAGCCTACTAGTCGTGGAATCTATTGCTAAATGTTGCCGTAGTCTAGATGTGAAAACCATAGCAAAACATGTCCACTCAAAGAGTGTACAGGCGCGCATTATGGAGCTTGGCATAGATTATTCACAAGGATATCTTTTTGGTGAGGCAAATCCAGAAGCATAGAGCATTCAGGGCAGGGCTTAGATTCTTACCCTGTGTAATTGAGAATATATTTATAGCGTGAAAAAGCACTTACGGAGAAGATAAATGGATATAGAAAAAGATGGTAGTGCACGACGGCTTGCGGTGCTTATTGATGCTGATAATGCTCAGGCTAGTGTGCTAGGAGAGCTTTTGGCTGAGGCGTCAAAATATGGCACACTAAATATAAAGCGTGCCTATGGCGACTGGACAGGTACTCATCTAAAAAGCTGGAAAGAGCACCTACATAAGTATGCAATTGCACCTATTCAGCAGTTTAGCTATACAGCTGGCAAGAATGCTACCGATTCTGCACTTATTATCGATGCAATGGATCTGCTACATCGCGCACCGGTTGATGGTTTTTGCCTCGTGTCATCTGACAGTGATTTCACACGCCTTGCTACAAGGATACGAGAATCCGGACTGGTTGTTTATGGCTTTGGTGAGACGAAAACTCCAGAAGCATTTGTTGTGGCATGTGATAAGTTTATATATACAGAAATTTTACGACATGATGTTAGACGAGACAGTGGCTGGGGCGAGTCTATATTGAATAGTGACAGAGCAGATTCTCTTCAGAGGATATTACAAGCAGCAATAATAGCGACTATGCGCGAAGATGACTGGTCGCTACTCTCTGCCATAGGACTATATATATCCAAGAATCATCCAGCTTTTGATCCACGAAACTACGGCTATGAAAAGCTCGGTCAACTCATCAAGGCATGTGATTTTGTGGATATTAGGCGTGAACCATTTCGAGATGGTTCATCAAATATGCATATTTTAGTGCGTTTAAAGAATGGATTTTAGGTTGGTAACAATCTAGGTAAGTTATATTCATGGTTTATTAAATTTGAAAATTATAGTTTTCAATACTAAAAGATAGAAAAGCCCTAGGTTATGACTTTTAAAGTGTCAAGCATTTGCAAACACACCTCTTACAAGATAAAGTCGACAATTAAAAGATACTTTAAGTTAGTACAAGATAGACAAAGGTAAATAAGGCATGACCTACCCACTTGATTTCAAAGACAGCTTTAACTCCACATTGCTTTTTTGGCTGGAGCGTTTTGTGCGTAGCAAAATTATCACACTTACAAATCATAAAGTAACTGATCGCAAGCGTCTAGATTCTGTGCTTTTGCAGCTATCACGCGGTATAAAGAGCATAGATGAGTTAGAGCGTTGCGCCAAAGATGCTCGTTCGGCTGGCTTACTTGGTATAAATACTTATATTACTCCACTTCTAAAGCTATATGAACGCCTTAGTGCTCTTGGGCTGGCATCTATGCGCGAGATAGACGAGGAATTACTTAGCGACTGTCTAGCCATCGCCACTAGTGGGCTTTCTGATGCATCAAAAAAGAATCATCGTATCGCTTTTATCTCATTTTTTGGTTATATCGATAAACAGAATCGAGATGATGCTGGACAGGCACATCATTTTGGAATTGAGTTAAAAAACTGGGGTGGGCTTCGCGGTAAAAGTGGTGATAAGCTCCCTGCATACATGAACGAAGATGAATTGGAGCGGTTTTTGAAAGCTATCGATTCTTATCCATTTTCATTAAAAATAGGCGCACGTAATCGCCTTATTATTAAGCTGATTCTCTATACAGGCATGCGTGTTGGCGAGGCTTTGGAATTGCGTCTAAAGGATTTCATGCCAGAAAGCGATACGTATCTAGTTAAAATTCGTGGCAAGGGCAATAAAGAGCGAATTGTAATGGTGCGCAAAGAGCCCATAGACAGAGAGCTACACGAGTGGCTAGATGTGCGCAGCTCGCTTGTTTTAAGTGAATGCGAGTGGTTATTTTGCAACCAAAAAGGAAAACCGCTGACACAAGCCTATGTTAGCCATACAGTAGAGAATATTTTAATGAGCGCTGGTATACGCAAGGAGAAAAATGGCGCACATATGCTACGCCACTCCTATGCTACCCTACTCTATCAAAAGCGACGCGATCTAGTGTTGGTGCAAGAAGCACTTGGGCATGCGAGCCTAAATACATCTAGAATCTACACGCATTTTGACCGTGAACGCCTAAGAGATGCGGCAAATATCATTGATGAGATAGGAAAGCAACACTAGATTTTTAAATCTAGTAGCTCTTTTTTGACTTTTACTACTGTTTTTACTACGCGCTTACTTGATTCTTGGCTGTGGAGTCCGCCGGCATGCACATCATACGGTAGAAATATCGCTAGATCTTCGGCATTTAAAAGAATCTGAGAGCACGATTTTGAGTATTTTGGCTCATAAACTATCAAATCGCGTGCGCTATCATACATTTCTAACAGCGTAAAATCACCCTTTTCACCAATGCAAAAAACCTCTTCCCCGTCAAGCACAAGCTGAAAGTCAATGTATGTCTGATGGCTTTCAAAAAATGCTTTATCGTGAGGCTTGCTCATGTAGCTTTGTTCAATAGCATAGATCCCATCGCTTAGTTCTATGCGTTTAGATTCTCCAGCTTTGAGTGCAAAAACACGCTCTCTTTCGCTACTCCCTTCGCGTAAAATAGCCTCAAAGTAGTCCCTGAGCACTATTAAATTCTCATTAAAGCTAGGGGTAATGCGCCAAACCTTACCAACTATTGCCATTTTTCTCTACCTCCAAACTATTTTTACTCCAGAAAGCTCGTTAAAAGCAGGAAAACTCATAGATTCTCCTATTTGTTTTAGCGTCTCTTTGTCATTCACAAAACGTTGTAAATAATATTCGCCAAGATAGCCGTGCTCTCGCAATACCCTAGCCATCTCCTCTAAATCCAAAAGCCCCAAAAGCTTTGAATGCACAGTTGTGCGCACTTCGAATTTAACACCAGAATCTATGAGTATATCCAGACTTTCTATGAAATTTGAGTACAGATCACGCCCGGCATTTTCAAAGAATCGACCAGAACTCCCTTTAAAGTCAAGCGCAATATAGTCGAGCAACCCCTGCTCTATTAGGCTTTTGAGACGCTTTGGATTTGTACCATTTGTGTCTAGTTTGATTTTATATCCTAGATTCTTTGTAGCGTGCATCCACTCAGCTATCTGCGGCACAAAACTCGCCTCCCCTCCAGAATAGACCACGCCCTCTAGCAAGCCCTTTCTAGTGCTTAAAAACGCA
The DNA here is from genome assembly GCA_052170135.1 of Wolinella sp. Lineage (GTDB taxonomy): Bacteria > Campylobacterota > Campylobacteria > Campylobacterales > Helicobacteraceae > Wolinella. Next base: position 34,975 of record JBQNBC010000002.1, on the reverse strand, counting down.
AGCGCATCATCAAGACTAAGCTTTCCCTGCTCTCGTAAAAACTCCGGATTGTAGCAGTATGGACACTCTAGATTGCACCAACTAAACCAAAAAATGCAGGCTAGCAAATCAGGGAAGTCAAGCATAGTAAATGGGGTAATCGAGTGGAGTGGCGTTTGGCTCATCTTTTACCTTTTTAGGCGAAATTCTAGTGCACAAACGGTGCGCACTTTAGAAAGCATTCTATCCTTATACCATAAATGGATGTCTGGATTCTTTGATATGCGTAATCAAGAGAGATTCTTTCGCGTGGCGATTTGCATTTGCATGGCTGTAATATAGCGATTCTTTGTAGTTTTAAATTTTGACAAGATGAATTCAAAAGCCCCTACTCTAGCCTATTTTGGCAAAATAGAAACAGCGTACAAATATGTGTGCGTTGATGTTTTCGCGCCTATTATTAGCTTTGGAGTATGGGGGATTCTTTTCTTTTGTAAGCTTGGCTTTAAAATCTACTTCACACTCATTCACAGAACACAATGTAGGATTCTTGTAATTAAAAAAGCAATTTTGATAAAGATTATCAAAAAAACTAAAGCTCATTTTGTAGATAATCACGCCTCTAAAATAAACTTTTCAAGGAGAATTGAATGAAAAAATATCTAATTGCAACAGTTGCGGCATCGTTATTGGGCTCAAGTGCTATGGCTCACGAAGTGTGGCTAGAGCGAGATGGAAATAGCATAAAGACATTCTTTGGGCACTATACACAAGGAATCAAAGAGAGTGGCGATAGACTAAACATGATAAAGGCAAACCTCTACCTTCCAGCTGGTGAGATAGAGCGCAAAGAGCGTGCTACAAACTACATCGAAGCCACTGCTAAAAGCGGCTCAGATATTGCTCTTGTAGAGGCATTTAAGCCACGAAAAAGCAAGCTAGCGCCGGTTATTAGTCGCACTATTTTTCTAGCGCGTACAGGCAGAAGTGATAATAAGAATCTGCTAAAACTAGACCTTGTACCAAAAACAAAAGATAGCGATACATTTGTAATAACATATGATGGCGAGCCACTAGCTAGAACCAATGTGACACTATACGCACCAAATATGTGGTCGATGAGTTTTAGAAGTAACGACAATGGAGAGATAACAATTAAAACTCCATGGAAAGGGCGATACTTCGCGACACTTAAGCATATAGACGAAACCAAGGGCGAAGTAGATGGCGAGCCATACGATCAGACTAGCTATGTGATGACGCTTACATTTGATGTCGAAAGTGGTCTTTTGTGGTCAGAAAAGTAATCTAGCATGGTAAAAAAACTCTTTTTTCAGGCGCACTGGCTACTTGGGATAGTCGCCTCACTCACACTATTTATCATCGGTATTAGTGGCGCGCTTTTATCGTTTCAAAGCGATATCATGCGCTGGCTAAACCCAGATGTATTTGCCATTAATGCTAATGAGAATTCCCCTCGGCTGAGTATCGAGGAGATTCTTGAGCGCGTGCAAGAGAGCAATACTGGCTCAAAAGTAACATCTATAACAATACCAAGTAGCGTGCAAGAGAGCGTGAGAGTTGTCGTCTCTTCTGCAAATAATCAAGAAAATCATAGAGGAATCTCACTCTATGTCCATCCATATACAGGCGAGATTATCTCTGAGCTACGTGCTCAGAGATTCTTCACGTTTATGATGTGGCTACACCGTCGCTTACAGTGGGAATCTGGAGGTGTAGGCAAACAGATTGTTGCTATTTCAACGATTATTTTGGTTTTTCTATCAATTAGTGGGGTGTATCTATATTGGAGCGTCCTTCGAAAGGGATTTTTAAAAGCTCTTATTGTTAATTTCAGTGCAAAGGGGCGTGGATTCTTATACAAGCTACACTCGGCTATTGGCATGTGGGTTCTAGTGCCGTTTTTACTAATGTCTTTAACTGGTCTCTACTGGTCGTATAACTGGTACAGAATCGGGCTTTATAATATCATGGGTGTGGAGGTACCGGCTAGATTCCGTCAGCAGCCACCAAAGGACACTAACTCCACTCAAGCAAAAGCCCAAAAAACAAATGAGAATGCAATTAAAGAATCAAAAGATGCAAACAATAGCGCGAAAGAGCAACCAAGTAGACCATCTACCCCCAACAAGAGTATCTCAGAGATTGCATTAGACGTTGAGCAAGCTATAGAGCTGGCAAAAGAGACGATTCCTAATGGCTACAAAACTATCACTGTGCAAATACCAAAAGGTGGACTCAAATATAGCGTCGTCTACATAGATTTAGATGCGGCACACTCACGCGCAGGGAATCAGATGAGCATCGACCTAAAAGAGGGCAAGCTACTAAGTCATACACGCTACGATGATAAACCATTAAATGAAAAGATAATGGGGAGTATGCTACCTATACATAGTGGCGAGTTTTTCGGCGAAGTTGGGCGATGGATATTTTTCATCTCTAGCACGCTTATGCCACTTTTTGTGATTACTGGCTGGATGCTCTATTTTAACAGAAGAAAGAGAGAGCAAAAAAGCAGCAAGCAAGGCTTAAAGGCGTGCTTGCTTTGGAGAATCGCACCAATTCTTTGGATGGATTCTCCATGATTGTTAAAGATTATTTTTTAGGAAAGACATGAGAAAGAAAAATAGAGGCACTGTGTGGGCGGTTTTGCTTTTAGCGATGGTTTTAATCGGTGTTGCACTCTACTATTTTTGGGGAGAGCAACAAAAAAGTAGCGCTAAGAGTGCACCACCAAGTGCTGTGGTGACACGCGGAGATGTGGAAAGCATCGTGAGCGCCACTGGGACTATCCAGCCACGCGATTATGTAGATGTAGGCGCACAGGTCTCAGGACAGCTACGCAAAATACATGTCAAAGTCGGCGACCATGTAAACGAGGGAGATCTGCTTGCTGAGATTGATGTTACGGTTTATAAGGCGCGAGTAGATGCGAGTCGAGCACAACTAAAATATCAAAAAGCTCAGCTAATCGACAGGGAAGCGCAACTTACATTATCGGAGTTGAATTACAAACGTCAAAAAGGGTTATATGGCAGTGATGCGACAAGTCTGGAGGCACTCCAAAATGCAGAGACATCGCTCAAAAGCTCAAAGGCGCAACTAGAGATGATAAGGGCACAAATCGAGCAACTAGAATCTAGCATACGCGCTGATGAAGCAAATCTAGCCTACACAAGAATCTACGCCCCAATGACTGGCACTATCGTCTCTATCACGGCACGCCAGGGACAGACTCTAAACACAAATCAACAAGCTCCGACAATTTTAAGAATCGCAGACTTGTCTATCATGACCATCAAAGCACAAGTCTCTGAAGCCGATGTAAATCGTCTTAAAAAGGGTATGAGCGTCTATTTTACGACACTAGGCAGCGATAAGCGATATACAAGCAATCTCAACAAAATAGAGCCTACACCAACCATCACAAATAATGTCGTTCTTTATAGCGCACTCTTTGATGTTGAGAACACAGATGGGCATCTTATGAGCGATATGACTACGCAGGTATTTTTTATCGTCTCATCGGCAAAAAATACACTTCTAGTACCCATATCAGCTCTCACGCTCTCTAAAAACCAACACACAGAAGCAAAATTAAAGGAGACAAAAGAGACAAACACGAGCAAAGAATCCAACTCTCCACGCATTCAAAATGGGGCAAAAACGCAAAAAGGCGTGGTACGGATTCTAAAAGATAATGGCATTACAGAAGAGCGTAGTGTCGAAGTGGGTGTGACAAGTCGCCTGCAAGCACAGATTTTATCTGGATTAAACGAGGGTGAAAAGGTGATATTGCGTGGAGTGAAACCCGGCACTACCTCTTCGCAACGACAAAGTGGTGTGCCAGCTCCTAGGATGTTTTAATGTTCGATTCTTCTCCTGTGCCACTCATATCACTTAAGGGAATCAAACGTATTTTTGACTTAGGCGGAAATACAGTGGAGATTCTTAAAGGAATCGACCTTGAGATTTACGCCGGGGAGTTTGTCGCCATAGTTGGAGCGTCTGGCTCGGGAAAATCAACGCTTATGAATATCCTTGGTTGTCTTGATAGAGCAAGTGCTGGCGAGTATCTATTTCGTGGTAGCAGGATATCAGAGCTAGAGAATGACTCACTAGCTGAGCTTAGGCGCGAGGAGTTTGGATTTATATTTCAGGGATACCATCTGATCCACGCGCTAAATGCACGAGAAAATGTCGAGGTGCCAGCTATATATGCTGGTGCGGATTCTACTGAGCGTGCAGAGCGTGCAGAAAATCTACTAAGTGCACTTGGGCTTGGCGAGCGTCTATCCCATCGCCCAAATCAACTATCAGGAGGACAGCAGCAACGCGTCTCTATCGCGCGTGCACTTATGAATGGTGGGCGTGTGATACTTGCTGATGAGCCAACAGGTGCTCTAGATAGCAAGAGTGGCGAAGAGGTGATGGGGCTACTTATGCAACTCTCAAAAGAGGGGCATACGATTATTTTGATTACACACGATTCTCATGTCGCTTCACACGCAGATAGAATTATCGAAATGAAAGATGGGCTAATCATCAATAAACAAGAAGCGAAAATTAAAAAATTGCCGACTGTACGCTCGCCTTTTGCACGTAGTCATCCATCGCTCTGGCTAGAGCTTACAGAAGCTATGAAGATGGCATTTCGCTCACTTAGGACAAACCTATTTCGCACTGCCTTAACTCTCCTTGGAATAGTCATTGGTGTGACATCAGTCATTGTCATGTTAGCTATCGGTGATGGAGCAAAAAATGCTGTACTAGATAGAATCGGCGGTATGGGGACAAATATCCTGGTGGTGCGCCCAGGCATGCCAAACTCGCGTGGCTTCTCAGGAATCGCAACACTAGTGCCAGGTGATATGGATGCGATTATGGAGGTGGATAACGTAATCGCTGCTATGCCCGAGAATCGCAAATCAGTAACCACGCGATATGGTAGCAGCGACCAAAGTACATCGCTCATTGCCACCTCTACAAACTTCACGATAGTGCGAAATTGGTTACTTGATAAAGGAGTCTTTTTCACCGAGGAGGATGAGCGCAACTATGCTAAGGTTGTCGTGCTTGGCAAAACAGTGGAAAAAGCACTTTTTGGAGATGAGGATTCTTTGGGGAAATTTATCCTGGTGGACAATATCATGTTTGAGGTCATCGGCGTTATGGCTGCCCGTGGCGCTTCAAGCGGTGGCGATGATCAGGATGATGTGATTTTAATTCCTTATACGACCGGGAGTTTACAGCTTATAGGCTATAAATACTTGCGAAATATTACAGTGGCGATGGACGACTTGAAGAGAATCGATGAGACAGAGCAGGCCATTCGCGCCACTGTTCTTCAGCGACATGGTGGCGTGGAGGATTTTAGGATTCACAACATGGCATCACTCATCGAGGATGCGACACAGACACAAAATACGCTTACGATTCTTCTTGGCTCAGTTGCTGCGATTTCATTGCTTGTGGGTGGAATAGGCGTTATGAATATAATGCTTGTTAGTGTAACAGAGCGCACCAAAGAGATAGGAATCCGTATGGCAACAGGCGCACGAATGCGAAATATTTTGCAGCAATTTCTAATAGAATCGGTGGTTGTATCCGCACTTGGTGGATTTATTGGTGTGATTCTTGGTGTTGGCATTAGCGCAATAGTGGCAAGCTTTGGCACAGCAGTGCACTACTCATTTATGCCGATAATCTGGGCATTTGGTTGCTCGTTTGTCACAGGGCTACTTTTTGGCTATTTGCCAGCAAAAAAAGCGGCACGCTTAGATCCGGTTGTCGCGCTTGCTTCAGAGTAAAGGAGAATAGTTTGAAAACAACAAGAATCGTTGCTCTAGGTGCGCTATTGGCTCTATCTGGATGTGCAGAACGAGGTGAGCAACTAGATGTGGCGAGTGGCATTGTCATGCCAGCAGAGTATAAGCGAGCGACTAGCGCAGATGCATCAGATGAAAAAATATCATCACTTTGGTGGGAGGACTTTAACTCTAGCGAGCTAAATAGGCTAGTTGTGCTTGCGCTAGATAAGAATCCAGATATTTTAAGCGCATTTGAGCGCATGATTCAAGCAGAGCTATCGTTAAAAAGTGTGAGCGCATCGCTATTTCCAAGCTTAGGAGTTACAGGTAGCACAAGCGAGCGTGGAAGCGCACCACATGGTAGTAGCGACTTTAGCTCCACACAAGCGACATCAGCCTCGCTTTCACTCTCTTATGAGATTGATCTATTTGGGCGTGTACGCGCTAGTAGAGATGCAGCTAAAGCAGTTTTTTTGGCTAGCAAATACGATGTAGAGACCGTGCGACTTTCTCTAATCTCTGGCATAGCAGAGAGCTATTTTAGATTGCTTGCCACTCGCTTACGAGTAGCGATTGCTAAAGAGAATCTGGCCATTGCTACGCGCCTGTCTGAGATCGTAAATGCACGCTACAAAGAGGGCGCAGTGAGCGGGCTAGATGTGAATGCACAACGCTCATCTGTCCTATCCCAAAGGGCAAATCTCTTCACACTAGAGAACGAAGAGAAGATGCTAAAAAATGCACTTGCGATTCTTGTTGGAGAAGTGCCACAGGATTTCATGCTAGGCAATGAACGTTTTGATGACTTGCGATTCCCAAGTATTAGTGCAGGTTTGCCAAGCGATTTATTAAAGCATCGTCCAGATATTGCGGCAAATATAGCAAAGCTAAGTGGTGGAGAGTTTAGCGTCGATTCTGCGTACTATGCACTGTTCCCTAGCTTTAATATAAGTGGTAGTGGCACACTCTTGACAAACTCCCTGCTCTCTTTAACAAATCCAGCTCAAACGCTTTCTCTCGCGCTAAATTCCACGTGGAATCTATTTGATTCTGGGCGACTTAAAAATGCACTAGAGATGGAAAAATCAAAACTAAGAACACTTTTTGAAAGCTACAAAAAGAGTATCTTAACTGCACTAAAAGAGGTTGAAGATGCGCTGGAGAATGAGCGATATAACAAAGAGCGCGTAGAATTGCAACACGAGATTCTTCTGCAGACTCAACGCTCACTTGATATAGCATTTGTCCGATATAGCGAGGGGCTAATAGATGTCTCTGCACTACTTGAATATCAGCGTGCACACTTTAGCGCGCAAGATCAAGGCGCACAGCAAAGGCTTGCACATCTATTGTCTATATTATCGCTACATAAAGCTGTTGGTGGTGGCTTTGAAGTAGGTAAATAGAGAGGTATGAAGCATCTCGCATAAAACTATCAGCAAGAAAAGGCAATCTTGTGACTATCTTATAAAATAACTTTAAGCTAGACAAGGCGTGTTGCCTGATAACTAAGACACGCTCTAGCTACTCTACCTCTTAGGTATTAAAAGATAGGAGAATCTAGCTTTTGCAAAGAATCGACAAGCAAAAACCATAGATGTTGGATTCTCTATCACATTAAGGTGCGGAGAATCGCACCTTAGCTCCATGATATCGAGCCATTAGCCTCCTTGATTCCAGTTACTACTTCACCATCTTTTACATCAAAAATAATATGACTACCCTCGCCAATACGCTCTTGCAAAATTAGCTCTGCAAGTCTATCTTCAACCTCTTCATATAGTGCACGTTTTAGTGGTCTTGCACCAAATACCGGATCAAAACCAACCTCTGCAATTCTCTCTTTTGCTGCACTTGTTAACTCTATTTCTATCTCTTTTTCGCGTAGTTTTTCTCGGATGCCCTCTAGCATAATCTCTACGATTCCTACTATTTGAGCCATTCCAAGCGGATTAAAAATCACAATATCATCAAGCCTATTTAAAAATTCCGGCTTAAAGTAGCGTTTTAGTTCACACTGCACCGCTGATTCTCTCTCACTTTTATCAGCGATTTCCATTATTTTATCGCTAGCGATATTTGATGTGAGGATTATGATTGTATTTTTAAAATCAATCGTAACGCCTTTATTATCAGTCAGACGCCCATCATCAAGAACCTGCAAAAGAATATTGAAAACATCTGGATGTGCCTTTTCAATCTCATCAAATAGCACTACACTATAAGGTTTACGGCGCACAGCCTCGGTCAGTTGCCCGCCCTCCTCGTAGCCTACATACCCAGGAGGCGCACCTACAAGGCGACTAGCAGCGTGCTTCTCCATATATTCGCTCATGTCGATTCTTATTAGATTCTTGTCAGAGTCAAATAGGAACTTTGCCAATGTCTTTGCGCTTTGTGTCTTGCCCACGCCAGTAGGACCAAGGAAGAGAAAGCTCCCTATTGGGCGATTTGATTCTGAAAGCCCAGCTTTATTGCGTTTTATCGCACGGGCAATAGCATGTAGTGCCTCATCTTGTCCGATTACATCGCGTCTTAGCTCATCTTCCACGCCGAGGATTTTCTCTCTTTCTCCTTGGAGCATTTTTCTAACAGGAATCTGCGTCCAGCGACTAACTATCCCAGCGATACTCTCTTCGCTCACAGCATTTTTTAGCAACGTGCCACTCTCTTGCATTTTGCTCCATTGCTCGTTTAGCTCCTTTTCACGTCGCTCACATTCTGGGATTTTCCCATAGTCGATTTCTGCGGCTTTGTTGTAGTCGCCAGTGCGCTTTGCTAGCTCCGATTCTCGCTTTAGCTCATCTATTTTGCCCTTAATTCCAGCAATTTCACCAAATACACGCTTTTCGTTCTCAAACTGAGCCAAAAACCCACGCTCCATCTCGCGTTCATTTGCTAGCTCGCTCTCTATTTCGCGAATTCTCTCCTCATTCTTTGCATTCTCTTTTTCCATTTTTAGCGCCTCTTTTTCCACCTCGAGACGTTGAATTCTTCGCTTTGCAAGACTTAGCTCTGTGGGCTCAGATTCTATTTGCATTTTTAGCTCCGCTGCTGCTTCATCGATTAAATCTATCGCCTTATCCGGCAAGAATCTATCTGTAATGTAGCGACTTGAAAGCTTTGCTGCTGCTACAAGAGCAGAATCATAAATCGTAACATTATGATGTGCCTCTAGCCGTTCTTTAATTCCTCTGAGTATCTGTAATGCCTCGCTAATGGTTGGTTCATTCAGATTTACCGGCTGAAATCTCCGCTCAAGCGCAGCATCTTTTTCAAAATATTTGCGATACTCCTTTAGTGTCGTTGCACCAATTGTATGTAGCTCACCGCGTGCTAGGGCTGGCTTTAGGATATTCGCTGCATCCATGCTTCCTTCGCTCGCACCCGCGCCTACAATAGTGTGAATCTCATCGATAAACAAAATAACATTGCCTGCTTTTTTTACCTCTTCGATAACCTTTTTTAGACGATCTTCAAACTCTCCGCGATACTTAGCACCAGCTATTAGTGCACTCATATCAAGTGCTATCACGCGATGGTTTTGGAGTGAGAGAGGCACTTCTTTGGCAACGATTCTTTGAGCTAATCCTTCAACGACGGCGGTCTTTCCTACACCTGGTTCACCAAGGAGAATCGGGTTGTTTTTTGTCTTTCTGATTAGGATTTGCATCATGCGCGAAATCTCCTCATCACGCCCTATAATCGGGTCTAACTTATTTTCCCGTGCTTTTTGTGTTAGATCTATACCAAACTTTTCAAGACTTTCAAGCAGTTCATCATCTGTGGCACTCTCTATTTTACTCCCGCCTCGCATCGCTTCTAGCGATTTTTTTAGCTCATTTACATCGAGGTATTTAGCAAAGAGTGTCTTTAGCGGCTCTTCTTTTAGATTTGCAAGAATCCAAGTGTCAACCGCTATGAATTTATCGCCATTTTTTACGCTTAACGACTCTGCAAGCGAAAAAGAATCGGCTAGCGAACGAGAAATTTTGATACTTTCTTTCGAAAGTTGTGAGACCTGCGGCAACTGCTCTGTGAGTGATTTTGCCTCCAGCTCTATCGCGCTTTTATCAATCCCCATTTTATTTAGAGCTTGATTAAGAATCGAGCTTGAATTAACAAGTAATGCCCATGCCATGTGTGGCGTTGAGACCTCTGGATTCTTCGCGTGAAGAGCGAGAGAGATAGACTGCTCTAATGCCTCACGAAGCTGGTGTGTGATTTTGTCAAATGGATTCATCTACTGCTCCTTTTTGCAAAGTTTGTAATTTCGGGCATTATATAACTTTAGTCTGTTATTGTCAAGTTTAATAATAGTTAGTGGCTAATGGTTTGAAAAAATAGACTATTTTTTCTCGTTGCTTATCGCTATTTCAGAGAAAAAAAGATAGTATCGCGCCGAAATCACATTGAGTGAGGAATCCAAAGCAGTGGATTCCTGGCTAGATAGGCAACAAAATGAATAAAAAATACCTAGTAACTGGCTTTGGTAGCACGGCTTTGGCTCTATCATTACTTATAACTGGTGGCTTTGCAGCACAGGAGAGTGATAAGCAATCTCGACTCGAGGCTTATAATAAACTCCGCAAGGTTATAAGCACAGTCGAGGGATACTATGTCGATGAAGTAAAGATTGATGAAATTATTAATAAGGCTATAGATGGGCTTTTGACAAACCTAGATGCTCACTCCTCATATCTAGATGATAAGAAATTCAACGAGCTAAAAGTGCAAACCGATGGGGAGTTTGGTGGCGTTGGGATAACAATCAGCATGAAAGATGGTGCGCTAACAATAATATCACCTATCGAAAATACCCCAGGAGATAAAGCTGGGCTAAAGAGTGGGGATATCATCTTGAAAATAGATGACAAGAGCACTATAAATATGACATTAGATGATGCTATAAGCTTAATGCGCGGAAAACCAAAGACATCGCTAAAGCTAACAATCGTGCGCAAAAATGAGAAAAAGCCACTTGTTTTTGACATAACTCGCGACATTATCAAGGTTGAATCTGTCTATGCAAAGAGAATTGAAAATAGCGATATTCTGTATCTGAGAGTAACGTCATTTGACAAAAAAATTGGTAAGCGTGTAAGTGAGGAGCTAAAAAAAGCTCCATGGACAAAAGGAATTGTACTGGATTTAAGAAATAATCCAGGCGGATTACTCAATCAGGCTGTGGAGCTGGCAGACATTTTTATTGATAGTGGTGTTATAGTTTCCCAAAAGGGAAGAATTGAGAGCGACAATGAGGAGTTTAGGGCAACTAGTGGTAGCCCGTGGGCTAAGATTCCACTTGTTGTTCTAATAAATAATGGTAGCGCAAGCGCGAGTGAAATCGTCGCTGGGGCGTTACAAGATCATAAGCGTGCGATTCTTGTTGGCGAGAATACCTTTGGCAAAGGTAGCGTACAGGTGGTTCTACCACTTGAAGATGGCAAGGATGGGCTACGTCTAACAATCGCGCGCTATTATCTCCCAAGTGGTCGAACGATCCAAGCAGTGGGGATTACTCCAGATTTAGTCGTCTATCCTGGTGCAGTACCACGCGAACAGGATGAGTTCAAAGTTAAAGAATCTGACTTAAAGCAACATTTGGAAAATGAGCTTGAAAAAATTGGAAATAAAAAAGAAATCAAAAATAGCGATGACAATAAAACTATCATAAGTCAAGAAAGCATATGGAATGATATTCAGCTAAAAAGTGCGATTGACACGCTAAAAACGTGGGATATAATCTACAAAACCAATAAGTAAGGAATCTATAATGCAAAAGCAATCAATGATTTACGAAGGTAAGGGCAAAAAGTTATTTAATACTGATAAAGAGTGTGAAGTTGTTGCTGAATTCAAGGATGACTTGACTGCTTTTAACGCTGAGAAGCGCGGTAATGAAGCTGGCAAGGGTGCGCTCAACTGCCAAATTAGTACAGAAATTTTTAAGCTCCTTGAATCAAGAGGCATTAAGACACATTTCATAGAGAAGCTGGATGAAAAAAATATGCTCTGCAAACGCGTGAAAATCATACCTATCGAGGTTGTCACGCGCAATATAGCTACTGGCTCACTGACTAAACGATTAGGAATTAAAGATGGCACAATCCTGCCAAATACACTGGTAGAGTTTTATTATAAAGATGATGCATTGGGCGACCCTATCATAAATGACGAGCACGCGCTATTGCTTGGCTGCGTAGAGAAGCATGATGAGCTAGAGGTACTAAGAAGTGAGGCTCGCAAAATAAATGAGATTCTTCGAGATTTTTTTGACAAAAAAGGGCTTAAACTTGTTGATTTCAAGCTTGAGTTTGGCAAAGATTCTAATGGAGATATTCTATTGGCCGATGAAATCAGTCCGGATTCTTGTCGTTTTTGGGATAAACATACAAATGAAAAGCTAGACAAAGATAGATTCCGACAGAATCTTGGAAATGTGAAAATGGCGTATGAGGAAGTATTGCGCCGAATTTTAAACTAAAGGAGCGAACATGACCGCACGTATCACAATATCTCTAAAGCCTGGCGTGCTTGATCCTCAAGCAAAGGCAATTTCTCATGCGCTCGAAGTTTTGGGATTTGGCGGCGTGAGCGATACGACCGTGAGCAAACTAATCACAATAAAATTAAATGAAAAAGATGAGCAAAAAGCCAAGGTTTTGGCAACACAAATGTGCGAAACTCTACTTGCAAATACGGTCATTGAAAACTACCAAATCGAGCTTTTATCATGAGTATCGCTATCCTCAGATTCCCAGGGACAAACTGTGAGTTTGATATGAAATATGCCTTTGATCTCTTAGGTGTACACTCATCTATTATCTGGCATCAGGAGAATAATCTGCCAAAAGATACACATCTGGTTGTAATTCCTGGTGGATTTAGCTATGGCGACTACCTAAGAAGTGGCGCAATCGCCCGATTCTCACCAATTATGCAAGCTGTAACAAGCTATGCTAGAGATGGAGGAAAGGTGCTGGGAATCTGCAATGGCTTTCAGGTGCTAGTAGAGTCGGGACTGCTCCCAGGCGCATTGATGAGAAATAAAAATCTGCACTTTGTTTCTAAGTTTCAGTGTCTAGAGGTCGCCTCCGTGAATAACGATTTCCTCAGAGAATACAAAAAGGGCGAACTGTTGAATATACCTATTGCGCACGCAGATGGTAACTATTTTATCGATGATACTGGTCTTAAAGAGTTGAAGGACAACGATCAGATTCTCCTTAAATATAGTGGTGAGAATCCAAATGGCTCGGTCGAGGCAATAGCAGGAATTTGCAATAAAGAGCGTACAGTTTTTGGACTTATGCCACACCCAGAGCGAGCCATTGAGCCTTTACTCGGTAGTAGCGATGGAGTAAAAATGCTTAGAGGACTAGCTTGCTGAAAAGCTTTTTTACTCTCCTGCTTGCACTCTTTGCGCTTGCGCAGGAGCCACAGTTATTTCCAGATGCGCCGGTAGACTTAGCTCAGGATTCTCAGCCTAATAGGGTTACGCAACAATCAGTTGGCGATACTACCAGTGTGTCGCGTAGTGTGCAGAGCGTAGAAAATCGCAACATGACAAAAAGCATCATAAGCGATGAAAAACAGTCATTGCGAAACATAAAATCCACAAAGTCAGACCCTGCCCTAAGCGTGTTGGATGCCACACAGGCTACATCTAAAAGCCAAGATACACAAAAACAGCCAGGTAGCATACAGGAGACGGGACTTTTTACACCAGAGCCAATAGCGATTGATAGCAAAAAAGAGCATATTGATGAGGATGAGACGCCACTGCCAAAGTTTGCGCAGCATCCAAAGAATCTCTATCTAAATCTTATAGATTTTCCTACACGCACACTCTATCAGCGCGAGATTATAGCTATTAGCTATCGCCTTTTGGTGCTCTCAAATCTAGAATCGCTCAAAAATGAATTAGTTGGTGGAGATGGGAGTGTCAAGCCTCTAAATATTGATTCGATTTGGAAAAAAGAGATCGATGGCTCTTTTAGTAACACTTTCTATTTTAAAATAGAGGCACAAAATTTTACGATTCCAAAGATTCGCGTAAATGCCATCATCGATGGCAAACAGGAGAGCGATGAGAGCGAAGGACGTAGTGGAAAGGCTATTGCTCTGGATAGAAATACACTTTTTTCAAAAGTAATCGCAAAAAATCTAAGACTAACAGACTATAAAATTACAAGTTACGATCCAGAAAATAATCTAGCTGTATTTAGAATAGAAGCTGAAAACTCAAATTTAGATGATTTCTCCCTGTCTCACTATCAAAAATACGGCATAGAAAGCTCATCTATCACACCAAGATTCTCCTCTATAATTTACTACGTGGTTGCACCAAAGAGTGATGAAAATATCGAATTTGATTACTTTAGTACGCTGGATTACCAATATCGTCGTATTACGTTACCAAATATCGCAATTGATGATAAGGTCAGTACGCAAAGCGATATAAAGCCAAAAAACACTCTTCGAATCTTTGAGCTGATGTCGGTTGCATTTGTCGCATTAATCTTTATTGCACTTTATCTGTACTACCGTAGCGTAGTTTTGTTAGTTATTGCGTTTGCTTTTATTGGATATGCACTCTACACTCTTTCTGCAAAAGATGAGGGTAGCTTAAAGCCAAATGCCGAGGTTCGGATTCTTCCCACTTATAATTCGACTGTAATTCTACGTTCTAGCGAGCCTTTACACATTGAGATCTTGAGTGAGCATGGAGGATATTTAAAAATAATCTCAGAAGATAAGAAAATTGGCTGGGTAAAAAAGGAAGAAGTTGAAAAAGATTAGAGCCGTAATCTCAGTGCTTTTTGCGCTATTGGTAGTGCCTTTTGTCATTGTTTTGATGTATCTATTTCCAAGCTCACACCGCACTTTTAGACGTGCGTGCGGACGAGTATTTTTGTGGGTATCTGGAGTAAAGGTTAAATTGCATGGCGAGCTATCCACTGAGGCAAGAATCATAATGCTAAATCATGAGAGTTTTTTAGATGTGATTTTTCTTGAAGCGGTGCACCCGAGTGATTTGTGCTGGGTGGCAAAAAAGGAGCTTGGAGAGCTCTTTTTATATGGGCATTCACTGAAAGCTCCACGTATGATACTAATCGATAGAGAGGACAAAAAAGGGCTAATATCGTTGTTAAAAGAGGCTAAAGAGAGGCTTGATTTTGGGCGTGTCATAGCGATATTTCCAGAGGGGACACGTAGCCGTGGTGATGGTCGATTCTTGCCATTTAAGAATGGCGCGAAGCTTTTAGCGGAGAAGTTTGAGTTGCCAGTACAGCCTATTGTCATCATTGGTACTCGCTCAATTTTTGACTTAGCAAAAATGTCAGTAGGTGGTGGTGAAGCACATTTTGTTGCACTTAATGTGCGTAATCCAAGTGATATTATAGAGAATCCCGATGCAACAGAATCGGAAGGCATGCCCAAACAAAAGTCATGGTATGAAGAGATGAAAACAGAAATGGAGAGATGCCACGCTGAATATTTAAATGGCACAAAGAGATAGTGATAGATTTTAAGATTCTCATATCTTATCGTGAGTGGTATTATTTTTTGTAGTTGCCATATTTGTTGCGATTCTTGCGCTATATCTTTTTATTCACAAAAAAAGTGGGTAAATTGATACAAAGATGCTAGAGACTTATTTGCTCAGCTTTGCTAGAGCATACAGGAAGTGCCCATTTGGCGAGGCTATTTCGGTTTTTAAAGTTGGTGATAAGATTTTTGCCCTACTTTGGCTTGATGTGCTCGCATATCGCGAAATCTACACATGCATACAGCCTCTGCCTATCACATGAATAAAAAACACTGAAATAGTGTCTATTTTAATGGTAAATTTGACAGGATAGTATTAGAAGAGATGATTAAAGAATCTCGTATGAGTTAGTATTTGCTGAGCTAAACAGAGTAACAAAGGAACATATCAAAGCATATTAAATAATTGAATTATACTGACTTCGCTGTTTATGCTTTTGCTACAAGGTTTTCTTCTGCTAGCCATGATATCGTAATAAGCACTTTTGTTGATGTAGCGTAGCCCCAAAGATAAAGCAACAAGAATCCTACTTACCATCAGCAAGTTCAATAAGCCACGCTAGATGTTCACTATTCACACTTTTTGCTCGCTCTTTCAAAGAGGCAAGCGTACTCTCTAGCTCCTCAAGTGGTAATATATCAATAATACGGCTATCGATAATGACTTCATCACCGCCCAGACGATTTAGTAGCTCCTCGATTTCTGCTTTTAGCTCCTTACGCCTCTCTTCCACAAAGTCTCCTATATGAAATACATATTTCCGCGCTGAATAATTTCCTCATACTTGAGCAAATCCTTAAGCGTGAGCGAGAAAACCTGCTTCACCTTAATATGGGTATCCTCCCAGAAAAGCTTCAGCGCACCTATATCGGTGCGACACTCAATCATGCACAAGCCACCCTCAAGCACCTCGAGAATCTCGTATACAGTTATATTTTCTGGCGGCATAGCTAACGCATATCCTCCCCTAGGACCTCGTATGCTTTTTAAGAATCCAGCCTTTTTGAGGCTTGCGAGAATCTGTTCAAGGTAATTTTGCGGAATATTTGTATTTTGCGAAATCTCACTAATCTGAATTGATGGCTTGTGGATATTCAGCGTCAAATAATAGAGTGCGCCAAGTCCATATATTCCCTTGGTGGATATTCCAGTCATCTTTCCCTCCGCTCTAGGGCATATCCCGTAAAATTAGTGTATGATTATAGCTTCTTACGACTTATTTTAACGCCTAAAATAGCCAAAGGAAAGCAAGATGAAAAGGTGGCTACTCGCTACACTACTAGCTGGATCGCTCACAGCCCAAGATTACTTTGAACGTCTAATCTATACTGTCGATAGAAATGACACTCTTAAAAATTTACAAGAGAGAATCAATGCAATAGATACAATCGCTCCGCAAGTATTCTCATTTAATGCATCTGGGGTAGTCTATGGCGATATTGATAAGCGTATAGTCGCACTAGTCAAGCAACATAGCAAGAATCTAATCCCGCTTGTGGTAAATGAAAGTTTTAATAAGGAGCTTGTCAAGCAATTCTTAAATGATCAAAAAGCTCAGGCACGATTTATCGATTCTCTTATTAGGCTCGCGCACGAAGGTAGCTTTAACGGCTGGCAGCTCGACTTTGAGCATCTGGGGATAGAGAGTAGAGAATCTTACTCGCACTTTGTAAAGCATCTATATCAGCGGCTAAAAAAAGAGAAGTTAATTCTATCTATTGCTATCGTTCCACCACGCGGTGAAGCTAAAAATCAATACAATGCAAAGATTTTTGAAGAGTGGATATCGCCATATGATGTCGCACTACTAGCCAAAAATAGCGACTTCCTCACTCTCATGGCATATGATCAGCACACTGGTGCCACACCACCTGGACCAATCGCCTCTATAAATTGGGTAGAACAGATAATAAAAGAGGTGCTGCTTCATGCACCAAAAGAGAAGTTATCGCTTGGCATACCACTCTACTCCAGACTGTGGCACGCCGGAGTAAAAGACGATAAGCCACGCCCACTCGCAAAGTCACTAACATTTGATGGCGCACAGAACTATCTAGGACGACATGATTTAAAGCCAACATGGCTAGAGGGCGATGGAGTACACTGGGCAATAGGCGAGCAAGGCGGAGTTAAGGAGTTTTTATTCCTTGAAGATGCAGATTCATTTAGACTTAAAATCGAGCTAGCTAAAAAATATAAGCTAAGAGGCGTATCGCTATGGCGGTTAGGACAAGAAGACAAGAACATATGGGAATCACTTAATGTTGATTCAAGAAAAGGTAGACAATAGTGGCAAGACAGGTAACGCAAATTGAAAAAGAGTTTGGAGATAGGGAATTTATAGTCTCAAAGACCGACCTAAAAGGAAATATAACCTATGGCAATGAGATTTTTATCCAGCTATCTGGCTACTCAGAGAGCGAGTTAATAGGTGCGCCGCATAATATCATACGCCATCCAGATATGCCACGCTGCGTATTTAAGCTACTTTGGGACTGCATACAAAGTGGCGAGGAGATAAACGCCTACGTAAAGAATCTAGCCAAACATGGTGAATTTTACTGGGTGTTTGCAAACGTAACGCCATCATTTGACCAAAGAGGGAATATAATCGGCTACTACTCTGTGCGTCGCAAGCCAAATAAAAGTGCGATAGAAACAATAAGCAGCATATACAAGCTACTACTAGAAGCTGAAAAGAGTGGTGGCATAAAGGCTGGTGAACGGCTATTGAATAATTTTTTACACGAGAAGAATACGGAGTATGATGAGTTTATCCTCTCTTTAGTGTGAACCAGGATAGATTCTCACATGAATTTAAGGTGCAAAATTGGCAATACTTATCATATTTTCGTCCATATTTTAGGAACTTTTCGCACTTGAGCTACTACGACTAGAGGCATGAGATTGTAGTGCCTCGTGATTTTTTAGATTCTCTGCCACCACTTGCGCTTGATGTTGAACTATATAAAACATAATGACTTTAAAAATATTACATCAATCGTAATGGATAAGAATCCAGATAAAAAAGCATGGGAGATAATCAAATATCACGTATTTTACGTGCCAGATGCAAACGGGGTGAACTGCTTGAGAGACTGGGATCACTATAAGCATACATGAAACAAAATAGTAAAACTAGTAGTAATATTAAAATAATAAAACAGACAATAATTAAAGATAAAAACTGAGCTACAAGAGCTACTAAACCATAAATAGTGGTGGTAAAGGGCTTGTAGAGCGGAGAAATGGCAATGCACCATATGAGCGTTTTAGAAGCCAAATACGCTAAAAATCAAGAGATTTATCAATGCAGAATGGTGTCGTAATTCACTCAAGGATAGGCGATATAGCAACTTTCAAATATTATAATCTAACTACAAACGACATACCTAGGTTCCCGGTATTTTTGTATATTAGGCGAGATTGACCTCAAGTGCTTTATATAAAAATTCGCCTTGACTTGTTCTTCGCCATTTTTAGCTAGCTTACCCTTAATTAAAATTACTAAATAACAATTTAAGAGACAAAGCAAGCATATACGTGCAAACAAACATCCAGTTGGCACTATTTAACTAATGAGAAATTTAAACACGGAGACCAAGCACATATCATCAATACAATATTATTACATCATCGCTTTATAGCTAATATCAATAGCATATTATTGTAAACGCAACAGTCCAACTCACCCTCCCCCATAAACCTAGTAGGACTTTGGATTTTAACTACCCAAAAGATACATTATCTAGGTAGCTATCTATAGAAATCAAACCATTTTCTTACTTCTTTGCGATAAAAAGTGTCGAGATATTCGCTGAGTAACTACGGCTATACACCACCTCAAAGCCAGTTGCTGAAAGCTCACCATTTAGCTTTTCACGCGTCAAAAACTCCTCGATAGAATCGGGTAGATATCTATAAGCAGCATAATTTTTAGAGATGATTCCACCTATGTAGGGGAGGATATTTTTAGTATAAAAACCAGCAAGCCGCTCCAAAAATGTTGGATTCTCACACTTGGTAAATTCAAGAATTGCAAGAATCCCGCCAGGCTTTAGTATGCGATAAAACTCGCCTATAGCACGCTCTCGCTCTACTACATTGCGGATTCCATACGCTATTGAGACTATATCCACGCTCTCACTCTCAAGTGGCAACTCTTTTGCCTCCGAGAGGATAAACTCCACATTCGGTAGCTTCTCACGCGCGACTTTTAGCATACCCTCAGATGGATCAATACCAACCACTTTTTCGATTGAAATTCCCTGCTCGCGGGCATTCTTCTCCCAGTGTAAAATCATATCCCCAGTCCCACACGCAACATCAAGAATCCGCACCCCATCACGCTTTAAATGTGAAAAAGAGAGTTGGCACGCCTTCTTACGCCACGACACATCGATACCAAAACTAAGGACACGATTTGCCAAATCATAGCTCCCAGCAATCTCGTCAAACATCTTTATGATCGTATCCTGCTTGGATTCCTTGCTCAATTTATCTCCTTTTGGCTTACAATTTTTTCACCATTGTAAATTATAGAGTAGCTCATCTCACAGCCTCCACGAACTGTATTTATCGTCGTGCAATAGGTATTTATAGAGGATTCCACCCATGTGATCGCGACCTCTTTTAAAACACTAGAAGAAAAACTATACACTAGCTCCAACCTAGTAAATCTATGGGGAATCTCGCCAGATGCCACACCATCTACACTTAAAGAAAAATCACAAATCTCATACCCTTCCGAGGCGGAAAAGACCGCCACATCGTGCGCACTACATCCAAGAAGCCCGGCTAAAAACATCTCCTTTGGCGAGCTACTTTTTGTATCAAAGCTATGCGAAAAATTCGCCCCTTGTGCAAAAAATCGCTGCTCGCCATCATGCTTTAGTACAACTTTCACGTGATTTTGACTCGCTTTAGATTCTCCACTCACTCCTGCTCCTTTAGCCACGCTTTTAGCGTTTTGATTTGCGCTTTTGTCTGCGTGCTTGATGTCCCACCAAGCGAGTTTCGCGCTTCCATAGAGTTTCTTAAATCCAAAGCCGCCTTAACCCCTTTTTGGATTCTTGAATCAAGCGCAAGAATCTCATCTTCGGATAACTCAGATATATCTATACCCCTTGATTCTGCGTGTGCAACAACACGCCCTGTGATATGGTGAGCCTCTCGGAATGCCACCCCGCATCGCTGCACTAAAAAATCAGCCAAATCAGTTGCACTCAAATGACCAACCCTGCATGCTTGTGCCATTTTATCAGCATTCACATGCATAGTTTTTAAAGCTTCACGAAGAATCTCAAGTGAAATTTCAACGCTCGCTACGCTATCAAAAACGCCTTCTTTATCCTCTTGCATATCCTTATTATAAGCGAGAGGTAGGGACTTCATGACCGTTAAAAGAGATAGTAGATTTCCATATGCACGCCCACTTTTTCCACGCAAAAGCTCTGGCACGTCTGGATTCTTCTTTTGAGGCATTATCGAACTACCAGTTGAGTAAGAATCGCTAAGAGTGATAAACCTAAACTCATAGCTACTCCATAGCACAAGCTCCTCAGATATGCGCGAAATATGCATCATAATCATCGCAATATCATAAAGCAAATCAAGCGCAAAATCTCGCTCGCTAACAGAATCCATAGCATTAAGAGTAGGTGCACTAAATCCAAGCTCACGCGCTACAAACTCCCTATCGCTAGGATATGGTGTACCAGCTAGTGCAGCAGAACCAAGAGGAGAAAAATTATTGCGTTTAAAAGAATCCAAAAGCCTCTCAAAGTCGCGCTTAAACATACATGCATATGCGCTTAGATGAAAGCCAAAATTTATTGGCTGTGCATGCTGGAGATGCGTCATGCCTGGCATCATCGTCTCTGTATGTTTTTCAGCTATTTCAAGAATCGTCCCAAGAAGCAAAGCAAGCAATGTTCGGATTTCGCGATTCTTACGCAGGACAAACATCCTAAAATCAAGCGCAACCTGATCGTTTCGACTACGCGCTGTATGCAGCCTCTTACCACTGTCGCCAACAAGCTCAATCAGCCGTGTCTCCACCGCCATATGAATATCCTCATCGGCGATTTTAAAAACAAACTCACCACGCTCAATTTCACCCCTCACCTGCTCTAGTGCTTGTAAAATATCATCACACTCAACATCAGTTATTATTCCCTGTTTTGCAAGCATTTTGGCATGCGCACACGACCCAGCTATGTCCTCACGCCACAACTCCCTATCAAATGGAATAGAGGCGTTAAATCGCTCCAAAAGCTCTGCGCTCCCTTCGCTAAAACGACCAGCCCATAGCTTTTTCATCGCATCTCCCTACTCTAATTTTTAGGATGGATTATAGCCAAATAGCGCATAATGGCGAGATTAGATTATGCAAATCCTTGCATTTTAGAATACTTAAGTAAATAATGTCGAAATAGCCTAATATATAAGCGTGACTAAATTAATGCTAGAATATTTCAAAGAGACACAAGGAATCTACATGAAGCTTTTAGCATTGATCTATCTTTTTGGCGCAAGCTTGTTTGCTTGTCAATCTGATTTTGAGTGCGGTATCGGCTTGCAATGCGTCAAGAAACCATTTGAAACAGTTGGTATATGTATGCAAAGTGTAAATCGATATGGGATACAACAATACAAAATGCCAAGCCTAGATAGCATAGGTCCCAACATGAATATAAATGGGGATTGCTCCTTTGATACAGACTGCCCAATTGGCTTTCAATGTAATAAGCAACTCAAAGTATGCATAAAGGGATAATCTAAAAAAATTTATAAAATATTAATCAAGGGATCGCACAGATGAAGCTATGCGATCCCCTCTTAATTTCTTCTACCGCCCTTGTGTAATCGCGTAGTTTTCTATCTCGTTAAAGTTTAGATAGCGATATATCTGCGTCTCTTTGCCTGCGATTTTTTTCGGTATGAGTGCAAGATACTCCTCTTTGCTAGGTAGTCGCCCAAGTATCGCACACAATGCAGCTAGCTCAGCACTTCCAAGGTAGACTTTCGCACCTTTACCCATACGGTTATCAAAGTTTCTAGTACTTGTTGAAAACACCACGGCGTTATCGCGCACACGGGCTTGATTACCCATGCACAGGCTACAGCCTGGCATCTCGATTCTTGCTCCAGCTGCACCAAAGATAGAGTAATACCCCTCAGCCGTTAGCTGCTTCTCATCCATCTTCGTCGGTGGGGCTATCCAAAGCACAGTTGGCACGGCTCCCTCACCTTTTAAAACCTCACCAAGCGCGCGATAATGCCCAATATTAGTCATACAGCTCCCGACAAAAACCTCCGTAATATCATGCACCCTTGAAGAATCGGCAAGAATCTCACTTAAAGTCGCCACATCATCAGGATCATTTGGACATGCAAGAATAGGCTCTACTATCTCCTCTAGGTTAATCTCAATAATCGCAGCATATTTTGCATTCTCATCTGGCTCTAGAAGAGTCGGATTCTCACACCATGCGCGCATCTTATCAGCGCGTCGTTTTAGTGTCGCCCTATCCTCATATCCAGCCTCAATCATCGCCTCAATTAGCGAAATATTTGAACGTAGATACTCTAAAATAGGCTCTTTGGCAAGCCGCACAGTGCAGGCCGCTGCACTACGCTCCGCACTAGCATCACTCAGCTCAAACGCCTGTTCTACTTTTAGATTTGGCAATCCCTCAATCTCCAGAATCTTGCCACTAAATATATTCTTTTTGCCCTGCTTTGCAACACTCAAGAGCCCTTTTTTAATTGCATAATATGGAATTGCATTAACAAGATCGCGGAGTGTAATTCCCGGCTGTAGCTTGCCTTTAAAGCGCACCAAAACAGATTCTGGCATATCAAGCGGCATACTCCCAGTAACAGCCGCAAACGCCACAAGCCCGCTACCCGCTGGAAAGCTAATCCCGATGGGGAATCTCGTGTGAGAATCGCCACCAGTGCCGAGTGTATCTGGAAGTATCATGCGATTTAGCCACGAGTGGATAACTCCATCGCCTGGGCGTAGCGACACACCACCTCGTGCACTGATAAAACTAGGTAAACTAGCATGAAGCTTCACATCAGATGGCTTTGGATAAGCGGCTGTATGACAAAAACTCTGAAGCACAAAATCCGCGCTAAATCCAAGGCTAGCTAGCTCCTTCACCTCATCACGTGTCATCGCGCCAGTCGTATCTTGACTACCAACTGTATGAACTAGTGGCTCACAATATGTACCAGGCAAAACACCATCCATACCACAAGCGCGCCCGACCATCTTTTGTGCTAGCGTATAGCCAATCTTTTCATGCTTTGGATTCTTGGGCTTTATAAAAATGGAATCATCTTTAATCCCTAGTGCCTCCTGCGCACGCGCTGTGAGTCCGCGTCCTATGATTAAATTGATACGCCCGCCAGCGCGGATCTCATCGCTTAGTGTATTTGGCATTAACGAAAATGTAGCAATAACTTCACCAGCTTTTTCGATTCTACCTTCATACGGAAAAACTTCGATAATATCGCCCTCTTTTAGCGCGCTTACATCAGCAACAATTGGGAGCGTGCCACTATCTTCGCAGGTGTTGAAAAAAATCGGCGCGATAGACGTACCTATGACAACTCCACCAGCTTTTTTATTTGGAATAAATGGAATCTCACGCCCCATGTGCCACACAAGAGAGTTGCACGCGGACTTGCGCGAGCTACCAGTGCCGACCACATCACCAACGTAAGCAAGTGGGAATCCATGCTTCTTTAGCTCCTCGATTCTTTCAAAGGCATTTTCAGTGCGATTCTTTAGCATACTTTGTGCATGAAGAGGTATATCACTGCGCGTGAAAGCATCACTAGCTGGAGACAGATCATCAGTATTTGTCTCACCATCGATTTTAAAAACACAGAGAGTTAATCTCTCAGGTAAAGGTGCACGGCGCGAAAACCACTCGGCTTTTGCCCACGACTTAAGCACTTCACGCGCAAAATGATTCTCCTTAGATAATGAGACGATATCTTGAAATCGCTCATACACAAGCAATGTCTCTTTGAGCTTTTCAGCGGCAATTTTAGCTAGCGATTCTTCAAGGCTTAGAGCATCTATTAATGGCACTATATTGTACCCACCTAGCATTGTGCCGAGTAAAGAAACAGCCTCACTTGGTGAGATATATCTACAGGATAGCTCGCCTTTTGAGATCTTATCTAGAAATGTCGCTTTGATTTTTGCCGCCTCATCCACACCAGGCGAGATTCTATGAGTTAAAAGCTCCAAAAGCTCAACAGAATCGTGGCTATCAGCGATCAATTCATCAATTAATGCCTGTGTCTGTGCTGCATTTAGCGGAAGTGGTGGAATGCCTTCTTTTGCACGCTCGCTGACGTGTCGCTTGTATTCGCTTAAAAAACTCATAGATACTCCTTACGTGCGCTAAATGCTTTTCGATAAATTATGTAAAAAGCAAATTCTACCAAAGTGATATAAAATTAGCGAGATTCTAAAAGGTTAAATTCTAAGCTATTAAACTATATTGCATAACTTAACAATTTTGATTGATTTATTATATTATGCCTATTTTAGGCTATTAATAGATAAAAATATTCCTTAAAATTTACTAGACAATATATTGACAAAGATTCTTTTAGCCTGTATAATCCATAAAAATATCGTGGACTTTCCACTATAAAACACAAGGAGCATTTACAATGAAAGTGGCAAAAAGCGTACATGAGCTAATAGGCAAAACGCCGCTTGTGCGATTAAATTTCGCCTCACAGGAGAGTGGCGCAAATATCATCGGAAAGTGCGAATTCATGAACCCATCTGGCTCCATAAAAGATAGAATCGCGCTTGGGCTTATTAATGATGCCATCAAATCTGGGCAGATCAAGCAAGATACAATAGTCATAGAACCAACAAGTGGCAACACTGGAATAGGTCTAGCCTCAGTATGTGCCGCAAATAAAATCAAGCTGATTCTCACAATGCCAAGCTCAATGAGTATCGAACGACGCAAACTGCTAGCGGCTCTAGGTGCGCAAATAGAGCTAACACCTGCTGAAAAAGGTATGCGTGGTGCAGTCGATCGCGCAAATGAGCTTGCGCGTGAAATAAAAAACTCATTCGTGCCACAACAATTTGAGAATCCAGCAAATCCAGAATTTCACCGCCAAACTACCGCACTTGAAATATGGGAAGACATGGATGGAAATGTCGATGTACTAGTCGCTGCAATAGGCACTGGTGGGACTATCACTGGCGTTGGAGAGGTTTTAAAATCAAAGAATCCAAATCTAAAGATATATGCAATTGAGCCATCAGATTCTCCTGTTTTATCAGGCGGCAAGCCAGGTCCTCATAAAATACAAGGAATTGGCGCTGGCTTCATTCCTAAAACACTAAATAACACACTATATGATGAAGTGATACAAGTAAAATCCGAAGACGCCTACAATATGTCACGAAGACTAGCTAAAGAGGAGGGAATCCTGGTAGGCATCTCAGCAGGCGCAAATATATGGGCAGCACGCGAAGTAGGTAAGCGACACCCAAATAAAAATATTGTAACGATTCTATGCGATACTGGCGAACGATATTTGAGCACTGATTTATACGAGATACAGCCGTCTTAGTCTGCTATAATCCCCGCCATTAGTGGCGGGAGAAACATTATGAAAACATCAAAAATTTTTAGCAAAATCATAAGTAACAATGCAAATCCACTACCAGAACTACTAGAGAATCGAATACTTGCAAAAGATGTTGCTTACTTCGACTTCACTGCTTCAGGGCTTGCATATCGCGCGATTGAAGAACGCATAGCTTCGATTCTCCCATATTATGCAAACACTCATTCAGAAGTTACAAATCACGCACTTTTCATGACTGAGCTATATGAAAAAGCGCGAGAGAATCTAAAGCAAGCTTTCGCCCTTAGTGATGAATTTGTGATATTTCCGTGTGGTAATGGTGCGACTGGAGCTATTAAACGATTTCAAGAGCTAATGGGAATCTACCTCCCGCCACGCACCAAAAAACGACTTGGAATCGATACTAAATCATCAAACTTTCCCGTTGTAATCGTCGGTCCATACGAACACCATTCAAACGAAATCAGCTATCGCGAAAGCCAATGTGAAGTCGTGCGTCTACCAATGAATGGTAATGGTTTAGTCGATCTAGATGCCCTAAAAAATGCGCTAGCACGCTACAAAGGATGTGAAATTATTGCTTCGTTTGCTCTTGCATCAAATGTGACTGGAATCGTAATTCCATACAACGAAATCTCGCACCTTGTACGCGAAGCAAACGGAATCTTCACACTTGATATGGCGACCACATCTCCATATATGAATATCCCATGTGAGTGCTATGATGCGGCATTTCTATCGCCTCACAAGTTGCTTGGCGGTGTCGGGAGCTGTGGGATTCTTATCATGAGAAAAAGTCTGATTGATGCGACGATTCCTCCTAGCTTTTCAGGTGGTGGAACTGTCACTTACGTTTCGCGTATAGATCAATATTATCGAGAGGATCTAGAGAAGCGCGAAGAGGCTGGAACACCCGGGATAATCCAATTTTTACGTGCTAGCCTAGCATATGGATTACGAAACGAACTCGGGCTTAAGTGGATCGAAAACAGAAAATGTGAGCTTTCAAAGCCTCTTTTGGCTGGACTTAGAAGCATGGAGCGAATCGCAATCTATGGCGATGTGAGCGCGTGCGAACGACTAGGAATCTTCGCCATAAATATAGAGGGAATATCGCCATATGAAGTTTGCCAACGCCTCTCGCGCGAATATCTAATTGAAACTCGTGCGGGCTGCAGCTGTGCTGGTCCATATGGACACGATCTGCTAAACCTCAAAGACGATGGTCTATTCCCAACGCGCCCAGGATGGGTAAGAATCAGCCTACACTTTAGCCACACGCTTGAAGATATAAAGCGACTTCTTTACGCACTTAGCGAGATTGCACGGGATTAGAGAGAATCGACTAGGTGCCAATAAAAGGGCTTTTCCGTGTTTTTAATAAGTAAAGCTAAATATACGTGCGAATATCAATTAAAAAACTTTACCTTGTACCTACTGACTCATCAATCAAAAGCTCATGACATTTTGCTTGCAAGAATCAATTAATAAAAACCTTAGACGACATCCCTATTGCCGTGGATTACTAATAGCTATTATCCTATTTTCATTTTTAGCTCATCTGGGCGGAGACAATAGCGATAGGCATCTTCACGCGTGATTAATCCTTGTTTAAAGCACCTCTCAAGCACCTGAACCTGCGTCTGCATACCAGATGTATTTTGCCCTATCATCATCTGTGATGGTATTTGGTGAATTTTATTTTCACGGATTAGATTCCCGATAGCTGGAATACCGATAAGAATCTCTGGTATACAAACGCGTCCACCGCCAATTTTAGGAATCAAGCTCTGTGATATAACACCCTCAAGAACAACTGATAGTTGCGCACGCACCTGTGCTTGCTTATCGCCATCAAAAACGCTCACAATTCTATTCACGGTCTGTGCAGCGGAGTTTGTATGAAGCGTACCAAAGACTAAGTGTCCAGTCTCAGCAGCATTTAGTGCCGCACCGATAGTCTCTGGATCGCGCATTTCGCCTACATAGATGACATCTGGATCTTCGCGCAAAGAGGCCTTTAGCGCATTTGCAAAGCTCTTTGTATCCTCGCCAACGGTACGGTAGGAAAACAAGCAACGATTATTTTTGTGGACAAACTCCACTGGATCTTCAATACAAAGAATATGCTTTGATATCGTATTATTTATCTCATTTAGCATAGCAGCGACAGTAGTCGTCTTGCCACTCCCAGTAGGACCAGTAACAAGAATCAAGCCCTTTTCACGATTGATAAGCTCCTTGTAAATAGGTGGAGAATCTAGATCATCAAGGCTTGGGATATTCGTCGGTATCATACGAAACGCAGCGGCAATATTACCAAGTGAGATATAGTAGTTGACCCTAAAACGTCCAAACTCAGGAATCGTAACAGCAAAATCCAGCTCTTTTGTCTCCTCAAAGACACGCTTTTGCTCCTCTGTCAAAATACTATAACAAATATCCTCCGCGCTTTTTTGTGTAATTGGTGGCAAATCAAGCTTGACTAAATGCCCATCGATTCTTATCTGTGGCTCACTACCCACTAGCAGGTGCAAGTCAGATGCTTTGTGTACTAGAGTGGTTTTTAGCAATGCTTTGACATCTATATTTTCCATTTTATAAGTGTCCTTGATTTTATGGTTTTACTATTTTTCGAGATGAGATTGAGATTCTCTTGTTGCTGGCTATATCTTCTGAATTCGTACTTGCATTATGCTGTGGTGGCAATACATAACCATATACATCAAGCAAAAATATACGCTCAGCATCAAGCCGTGTCGCGACTACGGTAAATTTATATTCCGCATTTAGAGTGAAATCTTTTGTCTTAAAATTTGGATTCTTTTGTAGCTCAAGAATCGCCATCTCCATGACACTGCGCTCAAATAGTCGCAACTGTATTCTCGCATGCTCATCAAATGTCGAACCGACAGTGCTCGAGGAAAATCGCATAGAAAATGCAAGTAACGTGGCTATGATAACTAGGATGATTATGGCATATATTAGACCAAAGCCGCCACGCTTCATTGCAATACCACGCTTTCTTTACAGACCCCTAGCTTACACATTGGCTTATCTTTATTTGCCACACTTTTACAGTCTAAGATTTTCTCTAAAGCCTCATCGCTCAAGCAAAGACGTAGACGTACAAGGCTACCACCGCCCTCGTACCATACGTTAAACCGCTTAACATGCTTTGCGATTGTATAGTTGCTACTGGCGTCCACTTTCAATACCAACTCTTCATTTGCGATATTACGAAGAATTGCATGCTCATCACTCTCCACGACATAGGCTATATCGCTAATCTCAGTCAACTCAGCAGAATCCTCTAGCGTGATTTTATTATCTAGCTCATCTGAGTTATCACCATTTTCAACGGCCACGATTTTATGGGCTTTATCCACGATTGTAAAGTAGAGTTTCTTACCGACTATGGAGTTATCCAGTGCAGAATTTGGTGCATAAACTACATTTCTTTCTGATCGTTCCAAATCAATATAACCAGCAAAAATCGGCTTATTCATGCCATTAAACTTATCGACTGGGCGATTCTCGATAGCCTTGCCCTTTATTGCTCTCATATCTTTCGCATACCATCTAACCGCTATATCATCACTATCACTATTTATCACAATACTACTAAACACTGCCTGCTCCAAATAGCGCGCTATCTGTGAGACTACTCGCTCAGAATCAAGTTGTACACGATTATATGCCGACTGTAGCATATAGTTTTCGTACACTTTCAAGATAGCCTGTGTGCCAGCTATACCTACTATTCCAGCGATAACGATAGTAAAAATAATCTCAACGAGCGTAAAGCCATGGCGCATGATTCTCATTTGACACTCTTTGTGATGGCAGTATCTGTGCCTATATTTGTCGCATAGTAGTAATACTTGGCGATATTACGAGGTGGATTCTTGCCACCTAGAGTTATTGTTATAAGTTTTGTGTTACTAGTCTTGCCTGCATCAAAAATTGCCAACGAGCTAGAATTAACATAAGCAACCTCTGCTGCAACCTCAAATCCACCGACTATTTCACTATAACTACTGAAATTTATCGATTCTAGGCTATTCCCAGAGATAGCACTTGCCTTTCGCCTATCCTCATCTATCGCATTTGAACAGTAGCGACGATCTTTGAAGCTTGTCGCACTCATGCCCACTCGTCTGCGAAATCCATCATTTTGTTCTTTGCACTCATATGGCGAAGGTGATTTTGATTCATCTGTATCTAGCACATAATATATATTTGCAAGCTTCATATCTCCGATATTATTTGTATCCCACGGCTTTACGCGTACTATTTGCATCAGCGCGAGCGCGTGATAAAATCCCTTAACTTCGCTACTTTGCTTGAGATTATTGCTACTGTGTTGGATTATGAGTGGAATACTAAGAATCGAAAACCCAACAATGATAATCGCAAAGACCATCTCAATAAGCGTAAAGCCACGGCACGATAGATACATCGATTTTAGCTCCTAGTCTGCGGAGTTTGAAATACCTTTGGATTATATTGAAGTTTGTTATAAAAATACTTTACAAGTTAAACAAAAAATCCTGCAAAATAGGTGCGCAAGCCTACGACTCACGCAAGAATCTAAAAAAAGGTTAGCCTAACTTACAAGAAATAAAACTCTTAAGCTTACCAAGGAATCCACCATCACCAGCTATAGGAAAGCCAATTTCCTTCAATCGCGCACGTAACTTCTCGATTTTAGAATCGTCAATATCAAGCGTAATCTTCTTGCCATCTATATCTACGTCAATAACCCCAAACTCACCCTCTAGTGAGCTCTTAAGACTATTAGCGCAGCCACCACATTTGACATTTTCCACTTCGAAGCTCTTTTTCACAATCCTATCTCCTTTGTAAAATTTATTCCCACTTTATCGCGAAAAATTTAAAAATACTTTAAGTATATTTTATACGCGCTTCCACTATCTCTAATGCATGATTTAAAACCTCATTTGGCGACATTAGTCGCATACAGTTATGATGCCCAAGTGGACATATGCGTTTTTTACACGGTGCACACGGGAGATTCTTAGATAGCAGGACACTTGTTTCTTGTGCGCGCCATGGCGAAGTCTCACTCATATCAGTCGAGCCAAATAGCGCAATCATAGGTACCATAAGTGCGCAAGCAATATGCATCGGACCGCTATCATTTGTGATAAATAGATCAAGTGTTGCTATTGTATCAACTAGCTCCTCTAGCGTTGTCTTCGCGCTCAAATCAATCAACAAGCCACGATTCTTCAACCCGGCGACAATGCGTGCGTTCCCCTCTCTCTCGCCCTCGCCGCCAAAGATGACTACGCCAAAGCCACGTGCTAAAAGCTCATCAATAAGCGTACAGAAATGCTCCTCACACCATCGCTTTGCACTACCAAAAGCAGCGCCAGGATTCACGCCAATTACCACCTTATCCGTAAAAAGTGGAGCGGCTTTTTTATATGATATTTTCAACGGTGGCAGAGAATCAAGTAGAAACTTATGACTATTTTTGCCAATCTTTTGGGTTAGATTCTCATGCAAAGAATCAAGCAAAAGTGGCTCTAGCAAACGCGCATATCGCTCAACTTGATGTAGATTCTTTGGATATTTTGGTGCATGTGTCAACAAAAGCGAGCGATACTCTTTAGCAAAACCGATTCTTATCTTTGAGCGACTCATTGCAAGCGTTAGAGCAGAGAGAAAGTTATTTTGGAGCGTTATAGCTATATCATGCTCACCAGCGCGCACACCCAGTAAAGCTATCGCGCGCAAGCGAAATCGCGCCTTTTTACTATCATCAACAAGTAATCGCGCTACACGAGAATCGCGCTCAAAAAGAGCGCACGACACGCTAGAGCCGATATAGGTGAATTGCGCTCCAGTATACATGCTATGCAAAATCTCAAGCATCGGCGTAGCCATCACAGCATCGCCAAGCCACGTCGGCAACCTAACTAAAATTTTCATTCAATGCCTCAAGCGTCTCTTTTAGATTTCTATCAACGCTAAAATCTTGTGCAATTCTTCTCGCAGAAGTCTGCGCGCTCCTTAAATACTCCGCATCATCAAAAAGCCTGCAAAGCTCATCACACCCTCTAAAATCATGTGGGGAATCCATCACAAAAGCATCTCCTAAAATCTCTGCAACCCCATTTTGCCGTGTCGTTATAAGTGCACATCCATACACCATTGCCTCAAGGCAAGCATTTGAAAATGGCTCATAATGTGTCGGAAATAAAAAAATATCGCCCCCTTCCAATAATCTAGACACGCCCATCTGCGCACCCAAAAATCGTACTTTCTCAGCAATCCCAAGATTCTTTGCGAGCTGCTTGTAGCTCTCTATCTTCCTCTCTTTGCCGATAAAAAGCGCAAAAAAGTCACGTTCCTTACACTGAGAAAGCATAAAAAGTGCCTCTTTTACACCTTTGCGCTCAAAACCACTACCGACATAAAGTACGATTTTAGTGTGCTCATTTATGCCTAGCTCCTCGCACAATACGCGCTTTTTAGCTGGCTTGTCAATGGAGGTTGGCAGCGGGATTCCGTTGTGAATTACCATAATTTTATCGCTAGAAATGGCATAGGTTGAGATGATTTGCTCTTTTATCATTTGTGAATTTGCAATGATTAGTTTTGCATTTTCAAAACTCAGCCGCTCCAAATACAAATATAGAAAGTGAAGCGGATTAAAGAGTTGTCTCAATGCCTCAAGGCGCGAATTCTTCGCCTTTAATGCGAGAAAGCATCTATGCACGCCATCGCCTGCACGATAGACATCGCTACCAAAAAGTCGCTCGAGCGAAAATGTGATTACGTCTTTATTTTCCATGCGCCACGCGCGAAACTTGCAAGCGAAAATGTAGTGTTGTAGCCACTTAGGAAAGAATCGAGGAATCTTAACACGCATATCGCTAGGCTGTTTAAAGTCACCACATGAAAATACGCCTTGATCAATTTTATGCGATTTTAGATTCTCTATTAAGCGCGAAAGATATGTCTCTGCTCCACCAAAATGACTATGCGAAAAGCGAATAAATACTATTTTTTTCATGGAGCGGATTATAGCGATTTTACATTTAGAGTGCTAAAATAGGGCATTTCACGACTAGGAGTGGCTATGGAGAGGCAACTAATTGTGCCGCGTACACTAAGCGGTTTTAGAGATAGATTACCAAAAGAGGCGATGGCAAAGTCCCGGCTTGTGCGCACACTTAGCGATGTATTTGAGGGTTTTGGCTTCGTTCCTATTGAGACGCCACATCTAGAATACGCCGACATCCTAGTCAAACAAGGGAGTGATGAGATACAAAAGGAACTGTATAGATTCTTAGATCATGGTGGGCGCGATGTGGCTTTGAGATTTGATCAGACAGTGCCACTAGCACGCTTCATCTCACAACACAGAGGGAATCTAACTCTACCTTTTAAACGTTACGCAATTGGCAATGTATTCCGTGGAGAGCGCGCGCAAAGGGGGCGATATAGGGAGTTCACCCAGTGTGATTTTGACTTCATTGGGAGCGAGTCCATTGGTAGCGATGCCGAGATTCTCCAGGTGATTTACGCATCACTTAAGGCGCTAGGAATTGAGAAATTTACGATTTTTATAAATAGTCGCAAGGTTTTAAATGGAATCTGTGAACATTTTGGAGTAGCCGAACATACAAACAACGTGCTAAGAATCATTGATAAGCTCGATAAAATAGGAACAGATGCAGTCATAGCTGAGCTTGTGAGTGATGCTGGGCTGAATGAGGATTCTGCACGGGGGATTTTGGACTTTACATCGCTTAGGCAGGAGAGCGATTCTTCGCTATTTTTTGAAAAAGTAGCGAAGTATGAGAATCTAAACGATCAACTAAAAGCTGGTATTAGCGAGCTTAGGGCATGCTATGCTATTTTGGATAGTTTAGAACTTGAGCGTGCAAGATATAGGGTTAATTTCTCTATCGCACGTGGACTTGGCTACTACACAGGACTAGTCTACGAGACGATACTAGATGAGCTACCTAGTATCGGAAGTGTCTGCTCAGGCGGGAGATATGACGATCTTACTCAGAGCTTCTCCAAAGAGCACATGAGTGGCGTAGGCGCATCTATCGGACTTGATAGACTACTAGCTGCACTCGATGAACTTGGATTACTTAGCGGAAGTGAGACTAGCGCTAAAATTCTCATCGCATGCATGGAAGAATCCTACATATCCTATGGCTATAAAGTGGCGCAAAAACTACGAGAATCTGGCATAAAGTGCGAGGTCTACCCAGAGGCTGTAAAGCTCAAAAAATCACTAACATACGCAAACAACAAAGGGCATAAATATGTCGCATTAATTGGAGAATCAGAGATAGCAGCAGGCAAATTAGCACTCAAAAATATGAAAAGTGGTGCACAGGAGCTACTTGAAGTGCGCGAAGTGGCAACTAAGATTCTTGGCGATCTAGAGCAATAGAAATGGAAAAAGTTACAATTTATCATAATCCAAACTGTAGTAGCTCACGCAACGCATTGGCACTGATTCGCCATGTAGGCATAGAGCCACATATAGTTCATTATCTCGACACACCCTTAGATGAAGCAATGCTAAAAAGCCTACTCAAATCCATGAAC
Source organism: Wolinella sp. (assembly GCA_052170135.1). Lineage (GTDB taxonomy): Bacteria > Campylobacterota > Campylobacteria > Campylobacterales > Helicobacteraceae > Wolinella. Next base: position 352 of record JBQNBC010000002.1, on the reverse strand, counting down.
GCAAGCGCGCGCGATATACTTCGCACAAATGAACCACTATACGACGAGCTAGCTCTAGCACGAGAAATGGACAATGATGAGCTAATAGCAATCATGATCGCAAATCCAATTCTAATCAATCGCCCAATAGTAGTAACAGAAAAAGGAGCATGCTTATGTCGACCACTGGAGAGATTCTTAGAGATTTCACCTGCGCCTCTAAAGCGGATATTTGTCAAAGAAAGTGGCGAGGAGATTCTGCCCGGGAGATGTTTTAGCATGTGATAAACTCCAGCGTATGCGCTTCTAGGCTCAAAGTCTCACCACCTAGATTTGCGCGGAAAAGTAGCGCGTGGTTTTGCACCACCTCACT
>JBQNBC010000001.1:0-355044 GCA_052170135.1 Wolinella sp. | reverse complement strand
GTCAAATGGGAGTGGAAGTATAGCGAGGAAAGCTTAAGATGAGCTGAGTTGGGGAGACACCACTACTCACATGGATTATTATTACTTGTATATACACTTGAACTCGTAGTAGTTTTTGTCAGATGCCAAATATAGCCGGTTTCAGGCGCGATACATATTATTGCCATCGTATTGTCATCCTTTGCAGAAGTCGACTTTTTTATCTTTATAGCCAGCGGTTTTGTGAGCTTAACCTTTCCGCTACCACAATACGGTGCACCATTGGAGTCAAAATATATCACAGGGCTTTTTGCGTTGCAGCCTGCAGATTTTATCTCTATGTCCACAATACCAAACTTTTGATTTAGTTTTAGATTCTTATCTCTATTGTCATTTGAAATCTTGCAGTTTCCACCACTTCCACTGACCTTGGCGCAATACCCGGGTAGATTATTGGCATTATAATGGCTGATACATTTCCCTGTTAGTGGGTCTTTTGCTATCGTAGAGTATCCGGCAGGATTGTTATCATACGCACCACTCGCGCGTGGATTCTCGCTATATACAGAGTATGTCCAGCCTTCAGATTCATATTTCTTTTCACACCCATTTTTAATGTTATGAAACTGCAATCTCCACATGCGACTCTGCCAATCATGACTCATGGCTTTGATGGCATCATCGCTACCATTATGAATAGAGCTTGAAAACTTAGCAATTTCTTTGCTTGCCAAATATTTATCATCATTCATTGCTAGATGTTGCGCATATCGCAGATGATTTATAATTTGGTCTCTGGCTTCATAGAGTGATGTGTCGCTACTGCTTAGTTTCCTAATCGCCACGGTGGATAGTATCCCAACAAGCACAATAACAAATACCAATTCAACCACAGTAAACCCATGCCTATCTAGTCCTAATTTCATATTTTCCAACCTCGTATCCAAAATATCTAATAACAATCTCAGATTCTCCACTATTTGAGCCACCCTCTTTTAGCTCAAGTCGCCCACCCGAGGCTATTCCATAGCATGCCAAGCGCGCTCTAAGTGCACTATCCCGAGTCCATATCATATCTATCTCGCGTGCCTTTAGCTCGCTTGCTAGCTCGCCCACAATATGAAATCGGTAGGCAAAATGTTCCTTTGGATTCTCCATTAGAGGATAAAATGCCTTGCTAAACATAAACACAAAGAAGTTTAGCACGAGCACTCCGATAGCAAATATAAACCACGCTAAATACCCACGCCTAAATCTTGGTAATCGCACACGCATCCCAGATAAAAATACACGTAAAACAAGTGGCAGCCCCACCAGCACTAGTGGCGCATACTCCTCTACATCGAGCTTCTGACGAAACGAAAGCAACAGCGAAAAAAGCAATGCGCTAAATACAACATACCACAATAACGGCTTTTCACCCTTGATCAAAATATGATAAAGCGCATAGACAAAGTAGATAAAAAGTGGGGGTGAAAACAGCAAGGCGTAAATTCCCAACGCATCAAGAAAATAACCTCTTGGCTTGCCACTTATACCAACACCCCAAAAGTACATACTGCACGCAAATGCAAGCAACGAAAAGAGCAATAGGCGATTATCCCTGCTACGAATCGCATAAAAAAATAGAGCCAAAAACAAAACTGCAAAACTCTCGTCAATAAAGATAAGCAATACAAGCAGCAATAGAGGAATCGCACCAAAACGCAAGTGTAAATAGCAAACAAGAAGTGCAAAAAACATCACTATTCCGCTACTACCAATCAGCACCGCAGAGGCATTTACCCCCGGCAAAAGCATAAAAATTGCAACGCTAAGCAACGCGTCATTTGGTCGCTTTAGCAAATGACGCGATATTTCATATAGGAGAATCAAATTTGCAATATGTATGAGTATAAATGGTAGCTTTGGAGCTAGATTCCCTGTGCCTAACAGCGGGATAAAAAGATGCGAAAGCCAGCCATCAATAGAGTTTGCTTTCTTAAAAACATATGCCTCATAGATGCTTATACTTAACCCATTAGCACACCAAAGCAAAACTAGAGAATCGAATACCAAAAGTAGTGCAAAATAGCCATCTGCCCTTTCAAATTTACGCATGCACTAATCAAGCTCTACAAATCTATACTGCTCTCTCCAAAGCTCCCTGCGTATCTCCTCTTGATGCTCCACGCCCTTTGTCTCTAGCGCTATAGTGATACTCGCATCTCCATAAGCAAGCGAAGTAGATGTGCGATCATACTCTACGCGTACGATATTTGCTCCAACTTTTGAAAGTATATCAGTAAGACCTTTGAGCGCACCTGGCTTATCGACCAGCACGACACTAATTTTCATCTTGCGACTTGATTTTACTAGACCTTTTTCGATGATTAGACTTAGCATTGTTACATCGATATTTCCGCCACTTAGCACTATTGCGATATTTTCGTTTGGCCTAAAGCTAATCTTCTCGTGCAACAGAGCAGCCACTCCAACAGCACCAGCACCCTCAACTACCAGCTTTTGATTCTCGAGTAAATACAAAATAGCATTTGCTATCTCTTCATCATCGACCTGCACCACCTCATCGACACACTCTAAAATATACTCAAAGTTTTTTGGATTCACATCTCTTACAGCGATACCATCAGCTATTGTCTTGACGCCCTTTACAGTGGTTATCTGCTTTGAGAGGTAAGAATCGTACATGGCCGGAGCACCCTTGGCTGTTACTCCGACAATTCTCACACTCGGCAACATCTGCTTATACGCAGCTGCCACGCCAGATATCAGCCCACCGCCACCAATAGGCATAACAATGGTCTCTAATGAGCTTAGCTCTTCTATCATCTCCAGCGCCACAGTACCCTGCCCAGCTATGACATCATCATCAGCAAACGGATGAATAAAGCACAATCCCTGCTCTCGTGAAAGCTCGATAGCATAAGAGTACGCCTCATCATAATTATTGCCAAACAAAATCACCTCGGCACCAAGTCTCTTCACGCCACTCACCTTTAAAAGCGGTGTAGCTTCGGGCATTACAATGACCGCTCGCATACCAAACTCTCTCGCACTATACGCTACGCCTTGGGCGTGATTCCCTGCACTTGCACAGATTACACCTCTCTCGCGCTCCTCTTTGCTTAGAGTAGCGATTTTATTATACGCACCTCGGATCTTGTATGCGCCAGTATGTTGCAGATTCTCTTTTTTTAAGTAGATATTTGCACCACTTATCTCACTTAGGCGCGGTGCAAATGCAAGCCTTGTACGTTGGATTACGCCTTTTAAACGCTCATATGCTTCGACAATCTTAGATAATGGAATCATTTTTCAAATAACCTTTTGTGTTCAACTTTAATACAGAGATTTTGGACTAACTCTATCCCTGTGCCTCGCAAAATTTGCTCTGCTTCGGAGTTGCAAACCCCAAGCTGCCCCCAAAGCGTGCCAATTCCCCCACGCTCTTTAGCTTCCTTTGCCACCGCACTCATCGCTTCGCTTTTGCGAAACACATCGACAATATCAATAAAGCCGGGAATCTCGGCTAGATTCCTATAAACGCGCTGCCCCAAAATACGCTCCTCTTTTGGATAGACGGGAATCACATCAAGGCCCCGCTCCAGCAAGTATCGCGCCACTTTGTGGGAATCCTTGCTCTCATCGGGCGAAAGTCCGATTATGGCAATCCGCTTCGCCCGCTTTAGAATGTCGCGCAAAAATGCGTCGTCGTAAATATTAGGAATCGCACATTCCATGACCACCTCTTTTTGGTTGTTTAGGGGTGTATTTTAGCAGAAGGAGTTATCTATTCATCTCTGTTGTCCCACTCTTGGCTATTTTAAGGAAACTATCATAAGAGCCAAGTGGCATAATGTCAATTTTATAACCTCCAGATTCTTTATTGATTATGACGCTATCAAACCCCAGCACCTCTAATCGTTCGTATGTGGCTAACTCGCCCTCTTTTAATTTTAAAACTTTCCGCAAAAGCCAATCGCTTATTGCTCTATTTGGATTTGTCATCAATGCTTTTGAGTTATCCTGGCAAATTTTAGCCCTAAAAATCTCTCCACTAGGGACCTGTAGACTAAACTCAACATCTCTAGATGGGAAAAATGTCTCATTTATCTCCCTTGCCTGTACTGGATATTGAATATACATCTCACCTATGTCCCTCTTTCTACCTCCAGCGTTCCACATGTTTAAACCACTTTTTTCATGAATTATTTTTTTAGTTGCCTTGGTAGAATAAAGAGGCAATACCACGTAATCAATACCAGCCACTTTTTGCAATGGCGCACATAGCTCTTTTAGATTAAACCTTAGCAGCAACGAATATACATCATCTATAATTTTTATATCTTTTGTATATGCATATTTGGGAATCTCAAACTTTCTAAGCAACGTGCTTTTTGAGCGATTAAAGCTATATTCGTTTGTTTTATCACTGAAATGCACGCCACTTTTTGTGAGCTTAATATCCCTTATGTTTGAGATGTCAATCTCATCATAATCCGTCTCAAACAGAAGAAATTTTCCACTACTTCTAGCGACAATATGATAAACACCCTCGCTGATTCCATAAAGTCTCTTGGCAAGATTAATGCGATCATTCCTAAATTTGGCTAATTTGCAAACCAAATCTTCGGCTTCAAGCTCTCTTAACTCACTGGATAGCGCATTGAATTCAGCAATCTTTTCAAAAGAGTGATGCGTACTAAACGTAAAAGTCTTTAGTCCTATACCCAGGTTCCCTATTTTTGCATCAAAAGCAGTATCGCTTCTACTTAGGTTCTCAGCACCAAAACACTTACAAAAAATATTCTCAGCAAATCTATAATGAATAAAAGGAATCTCACTATCGCTAAAGAGTCTAGACAATGACCCCATGATTCCTAATAATTCAAGATATTCTTGACCCCCTACATCAAGCCTTGCAAAATCTATCATCACAAAATCTCTAGAATCTGCTTAGCAATTCTTGTAACAAGTGGCAAGGTTATACTGTTACCAGCTTGCATATAGAGCTTAGAGTTAGCGATATTTGGTAGCTTTATGTCTTCAAACCCCTGAAATGCAAAGCACTCTAGTGGCGTTAGTTTTCTAATTCCAAAATCATCTCTAAATATAGGGACATTGTGCCCACCTGTTCCCATATTTGCTGTTAGTGTAGGACATAAATTTGAGCGATTCTCACGCACATAATGCCGCCTCCACTGATAAAGTGTATTTGGATTTTGTATTGCCTTGTCTAGCTCATTATAAAACTTACTTTTGTTTGGGGTGTAGTAGAAGCAGTCGTCTTGTTTTGTTTTAAGCAAAATATCCCCGATTTTTCTTGTGAGCTTCACTGCACTAGGGAATCTAAACTCGCTATGGTTTGGAATCTTTGCCTTATTAAATGCAACGATAAAAATTCGTTCGCGATTTTGTGGGATATTTGCGTGTGTTGCAGAGTTTAATACTTCACTATATACAGCATAACCAATGCTCTCTAGTGAGTTTTTGATAACCTTAAAGGTATTCCCATGGTCATGATTCTTAAGATTTTTAACATTTTCTAAAAATAAAACTTTTGGTTTATACCTGCTTGCAATAGTTAAAATCTCAAAAAATAGCGTCCCTCGCGCATCACCAAAGCCCTTTTGATAGCCCGCAATAGAAAAAGCCTGACATGGGAAACCACCACAAAGAATGTCAAATTTTTTGGGAATCTGTGCCTTAACTTCATCTAGCGTGATGTCACCAAAAGGGTGCATGCCATGATTTAGTTCATAAGTTTGTGAAACAAACTTATCTATTTCGCTAATAAAGAGACATTCCGCCCCCCCCCGCAACCATTTTTGCGGCATTTTTCACAGCAAAGGCAAAACCACCCACGCCTGCAAAAAGATCAATGAAAGTAACACGCTCACCACTCATTCATGCCTCCAGAATCGCCCCATTACTTGCATTCGTGACAAGCTTCTGATACTGCCGCAACCAGCGACTTGTGAGCTTTTTATCCACAGGGGTAAAGTTTGCCCTGCGTCGCTTGATTTCAGTGTCATCTAAAAGCACGTTGATTGCATATTTATCCACATCAATCTCGATCACATCGCCATCTTTTAGTAGCCCTATCATGCCGCCCTCATGCGCCTCTGGGCTTACATGCCCTATGCTCAGCCCCCTCGTCGCCCCGCTAAATCGCCCATCGGTGATTAGTGCCACATCAGCACCAAGCCCGCGCCCCATGATGAGACTTGTAGGGCTTAGCATCTCCTGCATTCCAGGTCCACCACGCGGTCCTTCATAACGAATGACGACCACATCTCCTTTTTGCACCTTGCCACTTGAGATTCCTGCGATGGCTTCATCTTGGCTATCAAAACAGACCGCCTTGCCCTTAAAACGCCTCTCCCCGATGATTCCCGCGGTTTTGATGACACACCCTTGCTCGGCTAGATTCCCAAATAAAATCGCCAGTCCACCCACTTGCGAGTAGGCATTCTCCACGCGGTGGATGACCGCCTCATCTTTTATCTCGCTCGCACCTACACGCTCACCTAAACTCTCACCACTAATAGTTAGATTCTCCAGATAGAGCATTCCATTATCACGGCGTGAAATCTCCTTAATCACGGCATTCATGCCACCTGCGCGCCCTATGTCCTCCATGTGGACATTTGGTAGGCTTGGACTGATTTTTGCAATGTGCGCGATATTTTGACTGATCTTATTTAGCTCGGCGATATTTAGCGCGATTCCTGCTTCGCGCGCGATGGCCAGCATGTGTAGCACAGTATTACTGCTTCCGCCCATTGCCATATCGACTACAAGTGCGTTTCGTATCGCATTTTCATTTAAAATATTGCGAATCTTAAATCGCTCATCAAGCGCAATCTCACAAATCCTACGCCCAGCCGCCCTAACAAGCTCCTCGCGCTCAGGCGTGAGTGCCAGAATCGTTCCATTTCCACTCAATGCGATTCCCATCGCCTCGCACAGCGTATTCATTGAGTTTGCAGTAAACATTCCAGAGCAGCTACCACCACTTGGACAGGCGTTGCACTCGATATCTTTTAGCTCCTCTTCGCTAATCTCGTTTGTCTCAAATTTACCCACCGCCTCAAAAGCAGTCGCTAAATCGATTGGATTCCCATCTTTGGTATAGCCCTTTTTCATAGGTCCGCCACTCACAAAAACAGTCGGCACATTCACGCGTAGCGCGCCCATGACCATTCCAGGCACAATTTTGTCGCAGTTTGGCATACACACAAGCGCATCAAGCGCGTGAGCATTCATGACTGTCTCGATTGAATTTGCAATTATTTCACGACTAGGAAGCGAATAAAGCATGCCACCATGTCCCATTGCTATACCATCATCGACTCCGATACAGTTAAACTCAAACGGCACACAGCCGTTTTTGTGGATTTCATCTTTTAAAATCTCGGCATATTTGTTTAAGAAAAAATGCCCGGGAATAATCTCGATAAAACTATTGGCAACGCCGATAAAAGGCTTTTTAAAATCCTCCTCTTTTAGCCCTGTCGCTCGCAATAAGCTCCTGTGTGGTGCGCGTGTATAGCCTTTTTTAATTACATCACTTCTCAATCTGTATCCTTTGTGAGATTTTTTGTATCTTATCAAAAGATAGAGCCTAGATTCTCCACAAGATAAGAATCCAATAAGAGAATCTATGCGTATCTTCACAATTTTCAATGAGCTATCAAAATAGTACATATTAAGTGCGACACTATTAATAGACTTCAGGAATATAAAATTTCACTTACCTTTACCGATTAATTTAAAAATAAGTTTTTTTTGATTAGATTTCATACCATTTTCATAACGCCAGGTCTGGCGACACACTATATTCAGGAATCTACATGTTTCACTCTTTCAAGCAAAAATATCTCGTCAATTTTTGGGACGTTGGCAAGTCCATGATTATACTTGCTCTCGTTGCATCCATATATTTTGGCATTTTTGGGGCAGGATGGGCGGTCACTGGTGAAATGACTCGCTGGGGCGGAGAGTTTCTAGAGCTCTTTGGTATGGATTTAAGTGGCTATTCTTATTATGAAATCACAAATCTCAGCGGGAATCCGCTCACAAGATTTGAAGGTCTCATGCTTATTGGCATGTTTGTTGGCGCAACTATTGCGGCATTTTTGGCAAACAAAGTCAAATTCCGCATGCCCGCAAGCAAAATTCGCGTATTTCAGGCGATTGTAGGTGGGATACTCTCAGGCTTTGGCGCACGACTTGCCTTTGGTTGCAACCTCTTAGATTTTTTCACAGGACTTCCATACTTTTCTCTTCACACATGGCTTTTTGCGGTCTTTATGGTGCTAGGGATCTACTGTGCCGTACAAGTGGGCAAGATGAAAATATTTCGTCCCAAAATCGTCCTTGAACAATGCGGCATACATGGTAAAGGAATCGAACACGACAAGGGACGCGCAAATAGAAACTTCACCATCGGTGTAATACTCGCAATAATCGCACTTATGTGGTTTGCCTATCTCCTATTCCAGTATCCAAGTCTTGATTTAAAAGTAAAATCAAGCATTATGCCCCTTGGGCTGCTTTTTGGACTTATATTTGGCTTTGTCATCTCAAAAGGGCAAATCTGCTTCACTTCATGCTTCCGCGATCTATTCCTATTTGGACGCGACATCGCGACCAAAGGGGCGTTTTATGGCATGATTATCTCTACATTCATCGTCTTCATTCTTATGCTCAATGGCTACGTCGGAAAGGTTACAAACTTTTCGCCAGCAGTAGCCATCGGGGCATTTATCTTTGGATTTGGGATTGTCTTTGCCGGTGGATGCGAGTGTGGCTGGACATACCGAGCGACAGAAGGGCAACTACACTTTATGATCGTCGGTGTGGCAAATGTTGTTGGTACAGCGATTTTGGCTCTTAGTTATGATGCGATTCCTGCATGGATAAAAGATGGACCAAAAATTCAACTTCTTGATACTTTTGGCGCATTAGGTGGGCTGAGCGTCAATATCTTACTCTTTATTATCGCACTCTTGCTTGTATTTTTTTATAAACGAAACTTCTTCGCTAAAGGAGGCTATTAATGGAGAATCTAGAAAATATCGAAGTTACCTATACACTCAATATTCAAGGTGAGGCATGCCCAATGCCAGCAGTAGCAACACTAGAGGTGTTACCACAGATGAAAAGCGGTGAGGTGCTAGAGGTGTTATGCGATTGCCCACAAGCAATTAACTCGATCCCGCACGATGCTAAGAATCGTGGTTTTGTCGTGCTTTTAGTTGAGCAGGATGGCCCTACTCTTCGATTCCTTATCAAAAAGCCTTAGCCCACATTTGACATCTAAAATAGTATGATTAAATGCCCCCTAATCAATCCAAGGGGGCTTATCAGCATCGCGCCATTCATCAATTTTAAACCGTGCATTTTTGAGATACTCCCAAAAAATAGACAAAGCAAGATTCTTATAGCGATTCTTGAGACTTCACCATGGTTTTGATACTAACAGCAACCCACCGCACGAGAATCAACTATTTTTAGTATGGTTACTTTAGCCGTATCACACCCTCACTGCTCCCTGCTAAAAACTGCTTAACGCGCGGATCTTCACTATTTGCAAAGCTATTGCGATCACCATATTCTATGATTTGTCCGTCATAGAGCATTGCCATATAGTCGCCAGCCTTAAAAGATTCCTTTAAGTCATGGCTAATAAGAATCGATGTGGTCTTTAGCTCGCGTTGCAATCGGATAATCATCTGCGTGATGTGATCACTAGTGATAGGATCCAACCCGCTCGTGGGCTCATCATAGAGGATGACTTTTGGATCAAGAATAAGACTACGTGCAAGTCCAACACGTTTTTTCATACCGCCAGATAGCTCATCAGGAAATAGCTTCGACACCTCATCAGGTCGTAGCCCCACCATCTCCAGGCGCGATAATACTTTCTCACGGATTTCACACTCGCTTAAGCGCATATGCTCACGAAGTGGGAAAGCGACATTTTCGTATACATTTTTGCTGTCAAATAGCGCGCCACTTTGAAATAGAAAGCCAATCTCTTTTCGTAACTCATAAAGACGTTTTTGCGGAGCTTTGACTATGCTTTCTCCATTTATTTTTATATCACCACTATCGCACTCCAAAAGACGCACAATAAGCTTGATGATCGTTGATTTTCCACCACCAGATAGACCAAAGACGACTGTAGTCTTTGCCTCGGGCGCAACAAATGATACACCCTTTAATACAGCCTTTTCGCCAAAGCTCTTGTGCACACCAGAAAGCTCAATCATGAGAATCTACTCATCGGTTTTATCAAACGAGCTAATCAAAACACCCTCCAAAAGCTCATCAATATCACCATCTAGTATCGCTCCAACGTTGCTATATGGTATGTTGCTACGCGTGTCTTTAACCTGCTGATATGGAGCCAAGACATAGCTTCTTATCTGATGCCCCCACCCATTATCGCTCTTCTCCATCGCATCATACTCGGCATTACGCTTGGCTATTTCTAGCTCATAAAGGCGACTTTTTAGCATCTTAAAAGCAGTAGCACGATTCTTATGCTGGCTGCGATCATTTTGACACTGGACTACTATTCCTGTAGGGATGTGTGTAATTCGAATCGCACTCTCAGTCTTATTGACATGCTGCCCACCAGCACCGCTAGCACGATATGTATCAAGGCGCAGATCCTTCTCCTCTATCTCTATATCAATATCATCATCAACCTCTGGACTCACCATAACAGAGGTAAATGATGTGTGGCGCTTGGCATTTGAGTCAAAGGGTGAGATTCTAACAAGTCGATGAATTCCATTTTCGACCTTTAGATAACCATACGCATTTTCTCCCTTGATGATGAATGATGCGTCCTTGATTCCTGCCTCTTCGCCATCTTGATAATCTAAAATCTCCACCTTAAAGCCCCTGCGCTCCGCCCAGCGCAAATACATACGATAAAGCATGCTAGCCCAGTCCTGCGACTCTGTCCCGCCAGCTCCGGGATGTATGGTGATAATAGCATTAGAAGAATCTCTCTCGCCACTTAACATCACCTCGATTTCCACGCTCTTAATCTCACGCTCAAGTGCGCTGGATTCTTCAAAAAGGAGCATTAGCGTATCTTCATCATTGTCCTGAGTAGCTATCTCAAACAGCTCTTTTGCATCATTTATCGCACTATCTGCATCCTTATATTTTTCCAAAATTCGCTCGAGCTTGCGCTTCTCCTTTTGAATTTCGCTAGCCTTTGTAGCATCATTCCAAAATCCTTCGCTATGCTCTAGCTCTTCAATTTCACCTAAACGCTCCGAAATAGCCTCTGGCTTAATAATCTTTGCGATATTTTCACGCTTGATTAAAAGCTCTCTCAAAAGCTCGCCATACTCATAGCTATCCACCTAGCCCCTCCTAAATATCGCGGCACACGCATTTTACGCGCGCGTGCTTTGCTATAATTTACGTCAAATTCTACTAAAGTGAGACTTAACGATGCAAATAATAACCACCTCGAGCGAGCTCATAGCCACACGCGAGAATCTACAAGGAAGTGTCGCCCTCGTACCGACCATGGGCGCGCTACATGCTGGGCATCTTAGCCTAATACGAAATGCAAAGACACAAAATGAGAATGTGATTGTCTCTATTTTTGTCAATCCCACACAATTTTGTGAGGGCGAGGACTTTGAACGATACCCAAGAAAAAGCGAGGCAGATATAAATATCTGCCAAAAAGCTGGCGTTGATATTCTTTTTATGCCAAGTGCTAGCGAGATATATCAAGATAGCGATGAGATTCTTCTAAAAGCCCCAAAAATAGCTGGTTATACACTTGAGGGAGCGACGCGCGCTGGTCATTTTGATGGCGTGCTTAGGGTAGTTTTGAAGCTAATAAATCTCACGCGTGCAAAAAGAGCATATTTTGGGCAAAAAGACGCGCAGCAATTACTTTTGATACAAAAGATGGTGCGCGAACTATTTGTGCCATGCGAGATTATCCCATGCCCAATCGTGCGCGACAAGGATGGTCTAGCACTTAGCTCAAGAAATCTCTATCTCGACCCATCAATGCGAAATAATGCACTAAAACTTTCAGAATCTCTACGCGAAGTGGCGCGACAAATCATGATAGGCGAGAAAAACACTGAGAAGCTAAAGGCGCATGCAATGGATGTACTCGCTGGAATCGATGTGGAATATATAGAAATAGTAGATAAGAATCTACGTCAAAGAGAAGAGGTCAAAAAGGGAGAGACTATTGTGTTGCTAACCGCACGCGTGGGCGGCGTGAGGCTGATTGATAATCTATGGATTTAATAGCATTATAAAAAGCGTGAGAGAATCGACAAAATAATCCTCACACCTCAGGTATATCCATGATTCTCCGTGATGGAGAATCAATCACAACATCATCGCACCAATCACGCCAAATACGATAAGTGGAGTGCTATAAAATACAAAAGTTGGCACACACGTATCCCATATGTGATTATGTTGCCCATCGACATTTAGTCCTGCAGTAGGAGCTAGTGTGCTATCCGAGGCAGGTGAGCCAGCATCGCCAAGTGCAGCAGCTATACCAATAAGCAAAATAATCGCGCTAGAACTAAAGCCGAGCTGAAGTGCGAGCGGACAATAGATCGCTGCAATAATAGGGATTGTCCCAAAAGATGTGCCAATTCCCATTGTTACAAGCAAGCCAACCAAAAGCATCAAAATCGCACCGCCAAGCTTACCATTTGAAATCACCGAAACTGCATCTACTAGCTCTTTTACATCGCCAGTCTCTCGCAACACACTGCCATATCCAGCGGCTACAAGCATGATAAATGATATAAAAGCCATCATTTTCATGCCCTTTTCCATCACTTCATCTACGCCATTCCATGGAATCCCACCAAGGGCAATCATAACCACAAGCCCCATTAATCCACCAAGCGGAAGAGAATCCATACTTAACTGCACGATAAAAGCCACCAGCGCGCCAGCGAGCACTGCCCATTCACGTCGCCCCATAGTAGCTTCCGTCTTGTTAATCTCGCACTCATATGTGTCGCGATACTCCCTTGGCTTACGATAATAGACAAGCACAGCAAATAAAAGCCCCACAAGCATTGCTGCACCACCTATCCACATTACACTAGAAATATCAGAAATCTCAACTTCGATTCCATTTTGTTTCATCTGATCACGAAGAATCGTGTGAAAAATAAGTCCAAATCCGACAGAAAACGCCACATATGGGGCTTTTAGCCCAAATGTTAGCGCACACGCAACAGCACGACGATCAATTTTTAAACGATTCATAAGCGGGATAAGCGGCGGAATAAGTATCGGGATAAAAGCTATGTGCACGGGGATTAGGTTTTGCGAGAGGCATGCAATACCCGCTATGACAAGAGTAAAAATCGTGGCTTTATTACTGATCACATTTGATAGTGCGCGTATTAGAAAAGTAGTTAGATGCGTCTGGCTAATAGCCGCAGCTAGTGCACCAAGCAAAATGTAGCTAAGCGCAGTCTCAAGATTCCCTTGCATACCGCTAATTAAAATTTTGACAGTTTGTGAAAGCTCCATGCCAGAAAACAGACCAGCACAAAGCGCAGATATCAAAATAGCCAGCAGAACGTTAAAACGCAACAAACACAGAACAGACATTATAATGACTGATAACAAGACAGAATTATCAAGTAGCATTGAATTCCTTTGAGTTTAAGTGCAAACAAGAGGAGTATTATATGTTTTTTTGATATGCAGTCAAATATTTTCATAAATATTTAAGCGAGATACAGGAAAAAGCGTATGACAGTATGCAAAAAATACAAGACGCTTTAAGGTATCGGCTTTGATAGCGACAAGAGATGTTATAAAGATTTATTTTTACAGTTTTAATTTGAGATTTTACGACATATATTGGCTTATTTGATAGCAATGATTAAAAATCAAACTCCAATAAGCCCATCAGTATAAAATATCCTTTGATACATCTTCATCTATGCGCTCATGGTATTTTCTGCTTTACCATTTCAACAGCAACAACACTAAGAATCTAACAAAAATACCACAAAATATAAAAGATCTAATAATTTACAATAGAAAAATAAAGCACTACAGCAAAAAAGAAGAATCAAAAAGATGACTACTTGCCACAAAATGTTAGTATAGCTGACCCCCAAGTAAGCCCACCACCAAAAGCATCAAGAAGTACTCGTTGACCGTATTTTAATCGCCCTTCCTCGTAGATGGCATTCATCGCCATTGGAATTGATGCTGCAGAGGTATTACCATAGCGATCAACGGTTACGACGATTTGCTCGTCTGTAAAATCTATCAATTCGCCAACAGCTTTAATAATACGATAATTCGCCTGATGTGGTACAAAGTGATCTATATCCCTAGCCGTAAGAGAGTTACGCTCTAAAATCTCCTTCACATCATTTGCGAGAGTCTTGACAGCGAGCTTAAATGTTTCGTTGCCCCTCATCTTTATAAACTGGAGTCGTTGGCTAATTGTCTCATTGGTGACCGGATTCCTACTGCCACACCCCGGCGTCATAAGAAAATCCTGATATTTGCCATTTGATGCAACATTTACATCCAATATTGCCTCAAATGGATTCTCGCTCGCCTGGATAACAGCCGCTCCAGCCCCATCGCCAAAAAGTACACAAGTGCTACGATCGGTAAAATCTGTGATCGCACTTAACTTCTCCGCACCAATAACAAGAATCGTATGCGCTGCTCCTGATTCTATATATGCCTTTGCGATTGACAACAGATAGATAAATCCGCTACATGCCGCAGAAATATCAAAGGCTGGCTTATCATCTATGCCTAGGTTATAGGCAACAATACAGGCAGTCGACGGCATACAAAGATAATCCGGGGATATGGTAGCAACAATCAACATATCAACATCGCTAGCTAGGATATTAGCACGCTCCATAGCGAGCTTGGCGGCTTTTGTAGCTAAGTCACTCGTAGCTTCATTAGACTCTGCAAAGTGACGAGTAGATATGCCCGTACGCTTGCTAATCCACTCATCACTTGTATCAACAATCTTCTCTAGATCAGCGTTGGTGCAAACTCTCTCTGGAATGTAGGCTCCTATAGAGCGAAGTGATGCATAAAGAGGCATTGTCGACCTTATTTAGTTTCCTTGTGATGATGTATCGCAAAGGAATTTAATATGTTTTTGTTAATCTCCTGCTCAATAGACAAGAGAGCTTGAAAAATAGCATTCTTCATAGCCTTAGCATTGCTCTTGCCATGGCAGATTATAACGTTACCATTGATGCCAAGCAGTGGCGCACCACCATACTCGGCATAATCCATGCGCTTTTTTAATTTTTTAAAGACATTTTTCATAAAAAGTGCGCCAACCACACCGGTAAGCGAAACTTTAACAAACTTCTTTATAAGCGTAATAATAGATTCCGCAACACCCTCGCTAGTCTTTAGGACGATATTGCCTACAAAGCCATCACACACGATGACTTCTACACTACCATCAAAAATATTATGCCCTTCAATATTGCCTATGAAACCATCTAATTCTTTAAGTTTTATAAAGACGGATTTTGTAAGCTCGTTACCTTTACTCTCCTCTTCGCCATTACTCAAAAGACCAATACGCGGAGAATCGTAACCCATGGCACTCTTTGCATACTCATAGCCCATAAGTGCAAATTCATATAGATGTTCTGGCTTGCAGTCGACATTTGCGCCAGCATCAAGAAGCAAGCTCTGCTTCCCATCCTGACGTGGCATGATAGCACAAATAGCAGGACGAGAAGCACCATCAATGCGACCTATTCTAAGAGTCGCCAAGCTCATCGTAGCACCGCTGTGTCCAGCGGATACAAGTGCATCTACTACGCCGTTTTTAGCCAACTCAGTAGCCACATAAATGGAACTATCTTTGCGTCTAATGGCACTTGATGCGCTCTCCTCCATGCGTATAAAATCTGTACAGTGAACGATTTCTATTCTCTTCCTGTATTTCCGAGGAATCAGTGGTTCTATTAGTTCTCTGTCTCCGACTAGATACGGAGTGAAATTTCTCTCAGCCAATGCGAGAATAACACCCTCGACAATAGGAGCAGGGCCAAAATCCCCACCCATCGCATCAATGGCAACTTTTAGCATGGCTTAGTTTTGCTTATAAGCTCCGGTAAATTTGTTCGCACAGTGCGACATTCGCCATGTTCCATCTTTGTCTTTAACTGGAGTCGGTAAAGTTACCTTATAGTGTGTTCGCCTTTTTGCCGCTCTTGTCTTACTTACTCGTCTCTTTGGAACTGCCATTTTTTACTCCTTAAATATAGTTTTTACCCTTAAGGTCAAGCTCTTAGCCAACCCTACTCTGCATCTTTTACGTGATAGTCAAGACGTATAGATTCTAGCTCGCTAGAAAGTAGCTCATCCATATCCAAAGCCCCATGAAAAAACTCTACCACATCAAACTCTTCATCGTCGTCTTTTGGGTTATACAGCCCATCAGAAACCCTAAAATACAATCTCTCATTAAGAGTGCGAGTATACTCCTCGCCACTTAAATCACACACCAACTCAATCTCACCATGAAGTGTAGCATCAAGCTGATACAGATTTCCATCAAGCTTCCAAACTACTCCCTCAATTTCACAACCTTGCGATGAGAAAGCAATTTTTTTTGGCTCTTTGGAAAATTTCTTAAAGTCAATCTTCATTGCTATATTTTAGTTAATCTCTCTACCTGAGAAAAAAAATGCAATCTCTATTTTAGCATTCTCAAGCGAGTCGCTACCATGCACGGCGTTTGCATCAATACTATCTGCAAAATCCGCACGAATAGTCCCCTTCTCTGCTTTTTTAGGATCTGTAGCACCCATAAGGTCACGATTCTTCAATACTGCATTCTCCCCTTCTAGCACCATCACTACAACAGGTCCGCTAACCATAAAATCAACTAAGTCTTTAAAAAACGGTCGCTCTTTATGCACGGCATAAAATTGCTCAGCATCAGCTCTGCTTAGCTGAAGTCGCTTTGCAGCAGCAATTTTTAGACCATTACTCTCAAAGCGATCAATAATCTTGCCAATAACATTCTTTGCGACTGCGTCAGGCTTAATAATCGAAAGTGTCTGCTCCATAGGAATCTACCCTTAATATAATCTGAGGTCCAAATTTTTCGAAAAAAAATGGACAAAATAAGTGAAAATGGACGCGCATATTACAGAATTTTTGCTGGTTTGTAAATTAATCGTTACAGACAAGATCCGTAAACACTCCAGATTTTTGCCACCTATCATGGCATGCTCTATTGTCTCTTTTGTCTCGCATACCAAGATCCAAATATTGCACTCGAAAAAATCAATAGATTCTTCGCGAGCCAAAAAGCACCATTCTTAGCTGCAATTCTCTTTATTTTGTCACAATTCTTATCGGGCAAATTCACCCCACGTTCAGTGGTATACAGCATCTCGTAGCCCATTGTTTTTGCTGTACGTATCAGACCTTCATTGTACTTACCTCTTGGCCAACAAAGTTGCTTTGTCTCGATTCCTAGTCGTTCTCTTAGAAGATTCTTTGAGATTTTAAAATCTTCATGCCACTCCACGCCCGGGAAGTAGCTATCACGATGCGTATGTGTGTGCGAATGCACATCAAATACATCGCGCATTGCCTCAAGCTCATGCCAATTCAAAAGTACAGAGCGTGGCGATAGAGATACATTTTTCTTACAGTCATTATGCCCAAGCGGCTCAAACTCTGCCTCAACGCGACTAGCCTCCTCTATCCACTCAGTCACGACGAAAAGTATCGCGCGCAAGCCATATTTTTTAAGAATCGGATACGCATAGACGTAATTATCCCGCCAGCCATCATCAAATGTAATAACAACTGAGCGTTTTGGTGGCTCATAGTTTCCTAGCTTAAAGCTTGCAAACTCATCACTACTCAGACACTTATAGCCCTTTTTTGCCAGATAGCTCATCTGCGCTTCAAACTGCTCCGCACTAGAGGCGATAAAACCACTACTAGGCAACACGTGATGATACATGAGCACAGGTACACTTCTCATTTTAGCCCCTTTATAAACTCACTCACAGCGCGCCAAGAATCCTCGCTTGATATCTCAAGTAAACAGTCGCTTCTTTTGCTATCGTTGCAACCAGCACTACCACATGGCACGCAATCACGGGCATCCTGATACGATACATGTCGCCCCATTTTTTGTATTCCATTTCGATTCCTGTAGCCAGATTCTAATTCATCATTATCCCATGCTCCCCAATGAAACGCTCCGCTAGGTCCAAAAAATGCAAAACTTGGCGTATCGTTCGCGGCACTTAGATGCATTATTGCAGTATCCACACCAATAAATGCACGCGAGAGAGAATTTATCGCACTAATTTGCATAAGACTCAAGCCACCAAGAATCGCATACGGTTTGTGCTTTGAGCGATTGATTATATGCTGACATCGCTCCTTTTCCAGCGCATCATCACTACAAGTGACAACACACGAAAGTCCAAACTCATCCCAGAGTCTATCAACAATCTCTGCAATTAGTCCATCATTCACGCACTTAAAAAGCCAGCGGCTAACGGGATGTATATGGACAAACGCGCATCGCTCCACCTTCGACCTTAACCGCAGGGTATTCACGTCAAGTGCAAGCTCAACCTCTCGCAAA
Source organism: Wolinella sp. (assembly GCA_052170135.1). Classification (GTDB taxonomy): domain Bacteria; phylum Campylobacterota; class Campylobacteria; order Campylobacterales; family Helicobacteraceae; genus Wolinella. The sequence continues at coordinate 336,389 of JBQNBC010000001.1, read as the reverse complement.
GAATCAGCGCAAGATTCCTCGCCACAGCTACTACGATTCTTATCCTCCTTGGCGAAATTAATCAATGGCAAGGAAAAACCACTAAAGTCCCTAAGTCCGCCGCTCACGCGCTTTGATACGATAGGGATCCCTAGCACACGCATAGAATCAAGATTAGCCTCTACTGTGTGTTGCATGCCTTGGCGCGGGATTAGGCGATGATATGCTCTTTTTGCCCACGCTTTTTTTGGCTCGATTCCCACGCGCATTTTTGCTCCACTAAAAAATGCCATAATCGCACTGCGCTCGCCCTCTGTAAGAGAGATGAAAATGTCAAATTTTCGCGCCCTAAGACTTGCGACAAAGCGCACCTCGTGGGCAATTCTTTTAAACGGACTTAATCGCGAGAACTCAGAGCGAGGATAAAGATGTAGATGCGAGATAAGCGGGTGATTCTCTACAATCCCCTCGCAACCCTTATTGATTAAAAGATCGATTTCACATACATCTCCATAATAGGCTTTTAAATTCTCCAAAAGTGGCGTTACAAGCAGTACATCACCAATGTGGCGTAGCTTGGCTATTAGGATTCTCATGATTTTTGCGCCTCATAGAGCTTGATATATTTCCAAAACACGCTCTGCGCGTTGTAGCAAGATATGACAAATCCCTCATAGCCATCAAGAATTCCCCTCTTTAAAAAATAACTTCTAAAAAAGCTCCAAGTCGCATGCAATACAGCCTTTAATGGCGATGAAGCACGTCTATTTTTCTGTTCATTAGCAAAAAGCTCAGAATAGGCATCCATCTTTTTTAAGAAGTCTCCAGCGCACGCAAATGGATAGTGTGAAATATGACCCTTGAGCGCAATTTCAGTGATTTTTGCGCCATCTTTTCGCACTATTTTTTCATGCACCTTGCTATCATCAAAATTCGCCACATCTCTGTGATAAATCGCAAGAAACCTATCATCGCCCCACCCGCAACCAAGAATCCGCTTACCTTTATAGTGGTTATGTACGTCATAGGAGTAGATACACTCTGGATTTAATGGCATGTTTAGTAGTTCACCTATCAATTCCGCTGAGGCGACCTCATCACTGTCAATAGAGAGAATCCAGCTATTCCTAGCAAGATGCGCGCCAAGCTGCTTCATCGCTCCAAAGCCAATAAACTCATGAAAATGGATTGAAACATTTGAAAATTGTCGTGCAATTTCAAGCGTAGAATCGCTCGAGCCATTATCCAGTACAACAACCTCATCAAGCATACGCAAAGAATCAAGCACTTCACCAAGCAACCGCTCAGAATTTTTAGTCAAAATCACAGCCGAGATTTTATTCATGGCGATAAATCTCCTCGTATTGATTTTTAAACCGCCGATGAAACCAAAACCAATCATCGCATTTCTCGCGTATAATCTCCTCTGTCGCATCAGCCTGCTTTTGTGTCGCATCCAGGATATCACGCTCAACATCATCACTATGTGCAACTACAATCGGTTCTTTAAAAACGATCGTATGGCGCGAATAGTCCCCGCTACTCTTTACAAATGCCGGGACGATCATCGCATCAAATCGCCGCGCAATAATCGATGCCACTGGCGTGTGGCGCGCACGCTTGCCGAAGAAATCGACCAAAATCCCATCGCTATCACTTGTGTTTTGATCGACGACGATTCCTAGGCTACGTCCACTTTTATACGCTTTAATCAGCCCCTTCATCGCACCATTTTTATCCAAAAGTTCAATACCAAATCGCTCACGCGTACGAAAAACAAGAGAATCTAGCGCACTATCTCCTAAGCGTCGACCAACTATAGATAGTGGAACATATCTAAGTCCGATAAACAATGACGCGCGCTCCCAACTCCCATAATGCGCAGTCGCAATAATTATTGGCTTGCCACTTTTTATCGCAGATATGATGTGGTCTTCACCATGAATCGACATCCCGCTTAAAAGCTCTTCACGAGAAATTACGCTTAAGCGCAAAAAGTCAAAGATGTTAAAAGCAAGATTTAAATAACAGCGAGAAACTATTCGCTTCTTTTCCTCTATACTAATGGAATCGCCAAAGACAAAGTTAAGATTCGCCATTGCATCTTTGCCACGTTTTTTATCCATGCGCGATAATAGCCATGCAACAAAGCGCGAAATGGATAGCAAAGAACGGTTACTCAGAAGTGATATTCCTTTTGCCAGGATAAAAAACAGTGCGCTAAGAATCCTGGCCCTCATAAAATCTCCTCTATGCTATGCAATATCTCTGATGGCAAAATCGTCTCGATAGACAGATCATCTTTATCGTACATCTTCGCCCCGCTCGCCCTAAGTACGCGATGACGTGCACCACAAAGTGCGAAACGCTCTATGGGCGTATTACCAAATAACGTGACAGACGGTGTGCCAAAAGTGAATGCCAAATGTGTAACACCTGTATCTCCGCCCACGACAACATCAACCCTAAACACAAGAGCTTTGACCTCATCAAGACTTAGGCGCGGGAGCTTGGTGACGCTGGATTCTCCATTTTTTATAAAATCCGCACTCGCCTCATCGGTATACCAAAGTAAAAAAATATCGCTATCTCTACAGATCTTTGCTAGCTCTAAGAATCGTGCGGCTGGATATACTTTGCTCTTTTTTGAGGCTTCAAGGACAAATAATATCTTTTTTCGATTCTTGCCAAAAAGCAGAGAATCGACTCTATTTAAAGCCTCTTTAGTGTAGCCAAATGGTGCTATTTTAGATGACTTTATGCGCTCTTTCGATAGATAATCGACACTAGATTCTTTACTTTGAAATGAAGTTTTAGAGTTGGATTCTTCGCGATATATTGCACCACAAAGCCAATCTAGCTCGATATTAAACGCATTATCGAGAAGTTTTTTGTTGCGCGCTAGGATGTGTTCATTATACGAAATAGAGACTTTTTTATCATAAAAAAGTGCCGAAAGTCTCTCTTTTGCCGAACAAAAATCAAAGCCGACACGTGTTTTTGCCGGGATTAGGCGCGCGATTATCGCTGATTTAAGAAGTCCTTGAGAATCGATGACCAAATCAAACTCACCATGTGATTTTAGATTCTTAACGATGGTCTTAAAAGCACAAAAGCTACGTAATTGCCACGCTTTTTTTAAAGGCAGAGAGCAGACTTTATCAACAAGTGGAGAATCCACAAGCAATCCAGCAAATCGCTCATCGACAAACCAAGTAATATGCAAGTCACTAACTCGCGCTCTAAGCTCTGGTAAAAACAGCGCGAAATGGACGATATCACCAAGAGCCGAAAGCTTGACTATTGCTAGCTTCATGGCTTTTTAAATGAGATATTCAGCGGTGCTGGTTTTGCGAGCTTTTCGATGGATTCTTTGGCTAGATATAGGTCGTTGTTTGACACTAGCGTTAGCGTGCCATTTTTATAGCTACACTCCAAATCTAGCGCTCCAATGCCAAGACTAAGGCACTCCGCCAACCCTAAAATATAGCTCAGCCACTGAAGCGTGATTAATGGCGGCATAAGAGAGGTAGCGTGCGCTATAGCAGAATCTTTAGGAATTTTCCTGTTGTTGTACTCCACTAAAAGTGCAATTACTACACGATCTTTGTGAGAAAATCCATACACAAGCGAATTTAGCACAAGGTAGCTACCATGATGGTGATGGTCATAGTAGTTCAGCGATGCACCAATATCTGAGAGGCGAGCAGCGATTCCTAGATGAAATTTATACGCAGGATCGACACTGTGTCGTTCAGACAGCGCATCAAAAAGCTTGAGGGAGATTTTCTTGATACGATTTCCAAGTTTCTCACTCAAGCAAAATCTATCAATTAGACTACGTACACTTGGATTAAAATTATGCGGAAAGACGCCACGGCTAGTGCGCAAAAGATCGTTTAAAAAGACTCCTTCTCTCACACCTACGCCACTTGTTACGACCTCTTTACTACCAAAAAGCTCCAAAAGCGTGCTAAAAATCAGTGCACCACCTTGAATGCTATCAAGTCTATCATCCTTGATACCAAGCGCGCGCAACTTTGATGTATCTGTGGTGTAGATTCTTGTAAATAAGTCGCGATATTCACTCACTAAATATTCAAAACCATGTAGCGTGTCTATTGGATATTCCTCATCGCGCATAATGAGCTTTGATAGTGTACGCGCTGTTCCACCTATTCCAATTATGCGCTCATGCGAGAAAGAATCTGGAATCCTGGCAAGCTCTTTTTTAATAAATGCCAACGCATCTTTTATTGGAGCTTTTTTATCAAAAAACAGCTCTTTAAGGCGTATCGTACCGATATTTAGTGATATTAGATCACACACTTTACCATCGCGTATCAGTGCACACTCGCTTGAGCCACCACCAATGTCAATTGTAATTCCATCACGATAAGGCAAGAGATTTAGCGCAGCAATCGCGCCAAAAAATGCCTCTTTCGTCCCGTCAATAACCTTTATCTGGATTCCTGCTTCATTACGTGCACGAGCGATAAATTCACTGGCATTTGGAGCATCTCGTACAGCACTGGTTGCTACACAGAAAATCTTTCTTGCACCGCGCAATTCAGCGATAGCGCGAAACTCTTTTAGCGCAGATATGGCACGACACATAGGTACAGTCTGCAATATGCCACCATTTTGATAGCTATCCTCCGAGATTCTTACTCGACTGCGCGCCTCCTCTACAAGATGGAATCCATAGCGACTGCTACGACTAAAAATCGCCATTCGCGCTGAGTTTGAACCGATATCAATAACAGCGGTAACCTTCGCCATGACCTAGATACTACTCTTCGCCTTGTAGCTGTTCAAACTTATACTTAAGCTCTTCCATGCTCTCGACATTATCAGGATCTGGAATAATAGCATCGACTGGACAGACACTCACACACGAAGGCTCATCATAATGCCCAACGCACTCCGTGCATCTATCTGGGTCTATGATATAGCTAGGATCGCCCTCCTCAATTGCCTCATTTGGGCACTCCTCGCGACATGCATCACAGGCGATGCACTCATCAGTAATCACTAATGACATATTCGACCTTTTCTCAAAATTTTGAAAGCCCCTTATAACTAAAGAATCTTATGTTTTTATTAAGGACGTATATCAATAACAGCCTGCGCAATGTCATCTTGGCGCATAAAATGCTCACCAATCAAAAATGCATCAACACCAATGCCATTCAACTCTTTAAGAATCTCTGGAGAATCAAGCCCGCTCTCAGCAACAAGAATCTTTCCTTGAGGGATTAGAGGAATTAGCTCATAGCACAAGCGCATATCCATCTCAAAGCTCTGAAGATTCCTATGATTTATCCCAATAATGTCAGCACCAGCAAAAATAGCTTTTGTCAAGTCGCCTTTATCGTGTATCTCAACAAGTGCTTCAAGCCCAAGCCGCCTAGCGTATTCTAAAAGCACCTTTAGTTCCTTACTGCTCAAAGCCGTGGCAATAAGCAATACAAAATCCGCACCATAAACGAGTGCTTCAAGAATCTGATAAGAATCGATAATAAAATCCTTGCGAAGTAGAGGCATAGGGACATATCTACGTACCTGAGTGATATATTCTAGATTCCCCTTAAAATAGTGTGGCTCGGTAAGAATCGAGAGCGCATCTGCACCGCCCTTTTCATACGCTTTGGCGATACTCACAGGCTCAAACTCCTCACGGATAATCCCTTTGCTAGGGCTTGCCTTCTTGACCTCAGCGATGATTTTATATGGTCGCTCACTCGTGCTTTGCAGCGCACCTTTTACATCGCGTGGCATATATGGATTATAGGCCAGCGAGCGTCCTAGCCACTCCTCTGGATATTCACTTTTGCGCTTTTTTAGATCTTCACGAGTCTTTTTTATGATTTCATCTAGGATCATTGCCTCTCTTCCCTGTTTCTTTATTGCTGATTGCTTTTAGTGGCACACTGCTTAATAGCTTCATAGTGCTCGACTATCTCGACCTCTGCCTCGCGCTCACTTTTTTGCATGCGCTCCATCTCTTTGAGCGCATCATCGCACTTACCCAGCTTATAATAACCCCACGCGAGAGAATCGATATAGTGTGGAGAATCTGGCTTCTGTTCTAGTGCCTCTTTTACAAGAGAGACCCCACGCGCAACATCCATATCATGATCTATTAGCATGTATCCCAAGAAGTTTAAAGAAACATGGTCGCGTTGCTTTTCTATTAGTGCCTCTAGCTTTTTCTTGACCGATTCTAGGAGTTTTGGATCGTTCTTGTCTGAGGCATTTTCATACTCTAATAAAGCCCAAACCCCAAGCACTTCTAAACTCTGAGTTCTCTCATAAAGTGTTTTGGCAAGCTTTTGCGCATCATAGAGCCGCTTTTGCATACGATAAAGATCAAGGAGGACTTCATCATTAATCCCACTTTTTTCAAGTAGCGCGATAGCCGAACCATACTCACCACGCTTAAGCATTACATTTAAGAGTGGATAAGCAAAGCTATCATCGACAGTTTCGTATAGCTTTTGAAGAATCCTCTGTTGTTGTGGATAATCCCTCTTCTCACTATATATGGCATTTAGCCTATCACATATGAGCACAGAGCAGCCATTTAGACGTACATGCATCTCCAATAGGCTTATTGCCCTGCTAGGATTCTTCATTGCAAAATAGATATCACTAATCACCAAGAGTATGCGCTCGTCTTTGCTAATCTCAAAGGCACTCTCATACGCCTTTATCGCCTCGGCTAGCTCATATCTAGAGTAATGTATACGCCCCAGGACCTCATAGCTCTCTGTACTCTTATCGCGCTCCACCAGTTTTTTTGCCTCGCTCAAGGCTTTATTACGCGCACCTGTAGCAAATAACGTCTCTGGATAGAGGCGATTTAACTTTTTATTATTTTGATCCTGCTTTAGATAACTTTCTAAAAGTATGAGTGCATGCCTAAAATCAGGGATAAGCAACTGCATTACTATAGCTTCATTTAGATATTCAAGCTTTCTGCTTTTTTGATAAAACTCTTCATATAACTCCCCGGCGCTCTTAAAATCATTTTGCTCTAACGCCTCAAATGCCTGCAAAATATAACCATCCTCCATCTCGCTCGAGATAGATTCTGTTCGAATTGCATTCATGTCTGCATGTGCACACGTGGCTATTAGCAAAATTACAAAGGCTTTAAAAATGGACATTGTTCAGATACCTCATTGAATTTTTTCAATCTATTACTCTCCCAAAATGGAAACTCCCTGCACTGCTTTGGTCGCTCTGCATATATCATGCACTCTCTCTTGTTCTCATCAAAAAATATACACGCATAGCCATCGCCGCTAACCTCGCGCTTTTCAATAAGTGAGTAGCGTGCACCAACCCGCTTTAGGTATCGGGAGCCAAACTCATCTACACAAAGCCCAAGTAGCGCAGCAATCCTATCTATCTCGGTATGATTTACAAAGATATAGCCACTCTCGCCAACGCAACAAAAGCCACCACACTCTGCACAAGAATCTGGTGCAAAAGCAAATAAGAATCCATCCTTTGTAATTAGAGTTGACATTTTATACTATGCGTCCTCGCGCGCTTAAAAACTTCTTTCGTCTCATCTGAATACTCCTCATCATTAAATACAAAAAGCGGGGGCAAAACCCTCAGAATTGCCTTTGATTCTCGCCTTGTTTGCACCATCACAAGCGTAGATTCTCTATCTTTACGCGGATGGACAAATCGCACATTTTCAACCTGAAATCCACTACTTTTTAACTCGCTAAATACCCTTGCACTCTGCTTTGAATCAAAACAGAATATAAAGATTCCTCTAGGCTTTAAGAATCGCTTCAGTCGATAAAGCAACTTGGAAAAGGGTAGATTCTCCTCATAGCGCGCGGCGTAAAGTGATGGATTTTGACTTTTTATAACATTTTTGTGATAAAAAGGCGGATTGGATATCGCTACATCGAACTTTCCAACGCCCTCATCAAGCTCCAAGAAATCAGACTTTATCGCATGCGCCTTGACCATATTCACGCGAATATTCTCGCTCAAAAATCTAAACGCATCACTCTCTCGCTCAACCAACACCACTTCACAGCCGCTATCCCTAGCACACAACAGCCCAAGAATCCCGCAACCAGCACCAATATCGAGCAAGCGATGATTCTTCTTTAAAAATGGACGCGCAAAGTCATATAAAAATAGCGAATCGCTATTGTATGCATAGCCGTTTATGTTTTGATAGATTTGCACTGTGTTAGTTTCCCTGCTTATTGCGCTTTTCGTACGTATTGTATCCCAAACGCGCTATAATGCCCAAAAAAACGCATATTCAACGCCCCTTAAGGAGCCAATATGATCATCATACCAGCGCGACTAGCCTCTAGCAGATTCCCCAGAAAACTACTGCAACCTATCGCAGGAATCCCGATGATTGTGCGCGTAGCTAAGCAAGCAGAGAAGGTCGATTCTGTCGTTGTAGCATGCGATAGCGATGAGGTTTTTAACATATGCCAAGAATCTGGCATAAAGGCTGTGATGACATCCAAAGAACACACAAGCGGCACAGATAGATTAGCTGAAGCGGCAAGAATTCTTGGGCTTAGCGATGATGAGGTGATTATAAATGTACAAGGAGATGAGCCATTTATCGAGCCAGAAGTGATTTTATCGCTAAAAAATAGCATAAAAAGAGCAATAGCTTCAGGAGAAAACCCATTTATGGCGAGCGTCTATAAAAAAATATCGCAAGAAGAATCGCTAGATCCAAATCTAGTCAAGGTAGTTGTAGACAAGAACTCATACGCACTCTATTTTTCGCGCGCCAAAATCCCATATCTACGAGATGAGGCGGATTCTTTTAGAGTGAGGTACTACGGACACTTAGGACTTTATGCCTATACAGGAAAGAGCTTAGAAGAGTTTTGCAAGCTCCCAACTAGCATGCTAGAAGAGACAGAAAAACTAGAGCAACTTCGCGCGCTAGAAAATGGTTATAAAATCCTGATGAGCGAGGCAAATACGCAATCATTTGGCATTGATACACCAGAGGATTTGAAGCGCGCGATTAGAATCTTTAAGGATAGATTCTAATCCATGAAAGGAATCATCGTATCACTCGATGAGGCAAGGCAGCTCGCCATAATAAAGACCTCACTATCGCCAGATGCCCCATTAAGCATAAGCTACGAGATAATCGAGGGTGGAAAAGAGGCGCTATTTATCGGACTAGAGCTAGAGCTACGCCTATCGCCAAAACGCGAAATAGCTAGAGCAATACCAAGCCAAAAGATGAAAGAGCCCGACAACCTCCAGTATCTGAAAGTTACGCGTAGTATCGAGGAGTGTATTTTTAGTTACTTCAATAATGTAAAAATATTGCTTTCGCGTTTTAAAATTAACAATACAAATTCTTCACAGATTGATTTTTTGCGCATTCGTCGATTCTTACTGACGGCATACAACGATCTGTATGAGCTAGACAACTCCGTCTATGACACAAACCTAGAGCAGCTCCGCCGAGACCTAGGAAGAATCCAAAAAGAATATGAGGTATTTAAAAAAAAGATTACTCACCCCATCAAATATGCATATGAAAAGATATTTTTACACTCACAAAGCGGCTACCTAAAGCTCGAAGAGAAGGCACAATTCGCACAAAGCATGCTGACTAGCTCGATTCTTAAAGAAAAACCAATGGCAGAGCGACTTCGCGAAAAAGAGAAGCGACTAATAAACTTCGAAGATAAAAAAAGTATCGCATATGCAAACTTTGAGCGTGAGGTCAAGGAGCTAAGGAAGCGTTATGTCGATCTACTGCACACCATATCACTAGAGCGAGAGGCACTACAAGAGCTAAATGGACTGATAAAAACATTTCAAGAGCGATATTTTCAGGAGTTTGTTGATATTTATCAGCCGCTTAGCACTGAGCTAGAACGGCGTATATTGTGGCTTTTAAATACAAAAGCTTATGAGCTAGATTCCACGCTTTGGGACAGAGCAAAGCAGAGCAAGTTGATACGGCAGTTTTTTGTCGATTCTGGCATTACTGGGACATACAGCTCAAAGACATTCCTAAAATACTATCTCCGTAGTCTAGACCAAGATAAGCTAAGAAACGAAAATAAAGAGCTGTTCTCGCTTCTCTCATACCTAGAATCGATAAGTAAAAAAAATATCTCTATAATCCGCCATCGATACGACCTAGCAATTCGATGCAAACAACTGCTAGAAAACTTCGACAAAGATCTAAACCTAACAATAGTAAAAGACCCGCTAGATGCGCTAAAACTAAACGATACCATACGCCCAGATATTATTCTTTTGGATATGGAGCTTAATGGGATTACACCATTTGAATTTGTCCAAAAATATCGCCTAGTCTTTGGGAGCGAGGGGACAAACACGCTATTTTGCCTTTTTGTCAATGAGCTAACAGGCGACCTTTTATCGCAAGCCAAAAAAGCTGGAATCAAACACTTTTTGCGCACTAGTGGCGATGACGATGAGTTTATCGATTCTATGAGGACAATACTCTAGAGATTTGCACTCATATTCAATCTCGCCAAGACCAAAAACAACTAGCTTGGCGATAATGTAAAAGAATAAAAATAATTTTACTTTATTTTTTATAGGTCACAAATATCTAAGCGGGTCTTTAAAGCCTGCGCAGATGTGATAGAGGCATTGACGACCAAAGGCAAGGTTAACCTATTGTACTTACGTCAATATTTAAAGATGAGGATTTATTCAAGCAACGCTGAGAATCATTTCTATAACTTCAGATTTGCCATCAAATTTCTACTGAAACACAAGAATATCCCAAAACACGACTTCATAGAGCGGATACGTAACTTGGACATCTCTTTTCTATGCTCAGATTTCAGGGATTTGAATATCGACACCCTAGCAAGTGGAAAAGCCTTTATCTATCTTGACCCACCTTATATCCTTGGGATAGCCTCATATAACGAGAATGGGGGCTGGACAGAAAAAGATGGCGCGCTATCTCTTCTTTTTTCTTGGCGATGAGCGGTCATATAACGAGAATGGGGGCTGGACAGAAAAAGATGAAACCGATTTGTTGGATTTCCTAAAAACGTGTGATAAGAAAGGTATCAAATTTGCATTGTCAAACGTCCTAGCACACAAAGACGAGACACGTCATCTGCTATGGCAATGGTGTATGGACAACTCTTTTAATATCCATTATTTGAAGTACAACTACAATAATGCCAATTATCAGAAAAAAGATAAAGGAGAAGCCAAAGAGGTTTTGGTGACGAACTACTGATTGATTAGTGCGCCACGCAGATTTTTATAAATAATGCAATCGACATATTGTTAAAACGTAGCCTATTTTAATTTACTTCATGACTTTATCTAGTAACGACTTGTAGCTATCCACTACATCATAAAATACATTATTGCCGCTTATGGCCTTAAAATGTTCTCTTGCGCATTTGATTTTAGATTCCTCGATAAGGCGAAGCTGTGTAGAGTTCATAGACCCCTTAGTCTCTGCAATAAAATAAATGTGTTTGATATTATTCTCGTAGAATGCAATCGCCCAGTCAGGATTATATTTTCCTACAGGAGTGTTTATATAAAACCCATTTGGAAGCTTAACGTAAACAGCGACATCTTTATTTGTATCAAGCTCTACTGCAAAGTTTCGCTCATTCGTAGAGTCATATACGATGTGATCATAAAGGTGTTTGTTTGTTTTCATTGCATTTTTACCGAGTTGTCCTTTAATCGTAGGATCTGTAAATACCGTAGTATCATACTTTTCATCCATCATGTTATACGTGATATGCTGTATAATTGCCGTTGCTTTTTCGTCATTTATAAGAGAAGCCGCTTTTATGATAAATTCTTCAGGATTTGACTTAAATTGTTCAAACGTCGTCTGCTTTACCCCTCTAAGAATCTGAATAATGGCTCTTCTCGTAAGCCCTGTCTCATCTACTAGTTTTCCTATCAAGTCATATTTTATACTTGAATTTACAGATATTGCATGGTTGTAGTTTTGGATTTCCTCTTTTTTAAAAGACTCTCCAGATATCAACTCATCTTTTGAGTGGATTTTCTCCATTACTCCTACTTCAACCTTAAAGTAAATTTTTGAAACTTGTAAATTCTTATCTAAAGACACAATCGCCTTTTCTATAAGCTCATCAGTATCAAAATCAACAGCATACACAGATTTTGAGTTAATCCTACTCCATAACTCCTTGAATTCCGGCATAGCGAGCTTTTCCTTATTTAAAGAAAGCTCTACGTTGTTTTTGCGTGCATCTTCTGGCATCATTACTTTACTATCATAAACAGAGTCGATAATTGCAATGACGGATGAAGCAAAGTCGGTCACTTGACTAGCAAGTTTTATATTCCCATTTGCCTTGTCTTCATAGTATTTATCCGTAAGAGCACCCTTTTCATCGATGTAATCATTCTTAAACATATTGAGATAGATCGCTCTGCTTATATCTTTGTCAATAGTCTGCTTGTTACCATTATCATCTTTAATGACTTTATTGGTAAACAATTCAGGTGTTACCACTCGTGGTCTATCTGCAATGACCTCGGCAAATTCACTCTGGAGTCCTTTTGCAAAACTATCATAGCTTTCACTAGCGATAACGGTAAGTATGTTTACATTGTGAACATCATTTTCAAGCACATTACTATCCATACGCTCGCCATCTTGATTTACGCAAAGCCTAAGCCCGCGCCCCACCTCTTGACGCTTTCTTGTCTCGCTAGTGCTTTGCTTGAGCGTGCAAATTTGAAATACATTGGGATTATCCCATCCTTCACGAAGTGCGGAGTGTGAAAATATAAATCTAACCGGAGATTTTTCTGGATCTCTATCAAGCAAAAGCTCTTTATTTTTCATGATAAGATCATACGCATCAACATCATCAGTCGTTGTCTCTTTACGACCTGCTTTAGGATCAATCATCTTCCCCTTTTTGTCGATAGAGAAATATCCCGCATGTGTACTTTTGACCGAAATTAGCTCAAGATATTTTAAATAATCGCTCTCGCCATCATCGAGCTTAAGATTATCCACGATGTCTCTATACTCTTCTTCAAATATCTCCGCATAAGCGCCATTCATAGGTTCGCCAGCTGCATTATATTGTTTGTATTTGGCGACTTCATCAATAAAAAATAGCGAAAGCACCTTAATGCCCTTATAAAATAGCTCGCGCTCTCTTTGCATGTGAGAAATAATAGTCTCTCTTATCTGTATGCGGCGAAGCTGCTCTTCGCTTACTCTGCCGACAACATCTCCAGCATAAATTTTAATGCCATTTACAAATTCCACAGAGTCGTCTCGCCCATCTATTTTTGAGATAATAAAACCATGCTTATATTCTTCTAGCTGACCGGAGTTATCATATAGGTTGTATCCCTCGGTTACCGTTTTTGTGATCTTACGGATACCGCTTGCGCCCTTGCAATCAAACTGGATTGTAGCAGTCGGTGCGGATTTTGAGAGATTGATACTTTCAAGATATACATAACTTTGCGTAGCCGTGCTACCTGATTCTGTGATGCCTTTGACAGCGATTTTTTTAACAAGGTGTTTATTGTATGCCTCCATGGCGTCCAAGCGGTAAATCATATTATAGATGCTATCGCTTTTGTGCGTTGCAGAGTATCGAAGCGTCATCAGCGGATTAAATTGTTTTAAGCTTTCCTTTGTCTGTGTGCCTTCTACGGATTGGGGCTCATCGATGATTACAATAGGATTTGTCTCAGCTATGATATCGATCGGTCTGCGAGATTTAAACTCATCTAGTTCCATGTGAATTCGTCTTGCATCTTTTCCTTTTGTATTAAATGCCTGAGAATTTATAATCATAACGTTTATAGAGCTATCCGATACAAACTGATCGATTTGCGTAAGTTGAGCGGAATTGTAGATAAAAAAGCGAACCTTTTTGCCGTATTCCTCGGCAAAGTGCTCCTGAGTTATCTCAAATGACTTATACACTCCCTCACGGATAGCAATACTAGGCACAACGATAATAAATTTGCTCCAGCCATAGTGCTTATTAAGCTCAAACATCGTCTTGATATAGGTGTAGGTCTTGCCGACTCCCGTTTCCATCTCGATCGTTAGATTGTATCTGCCTTCTAGTTTGGCTGAGGGCTTGATTTGATTATCTCTTTGTATTTTTTGTATCTTTTCTAAGATAACTTTGTCGCTTAGCTCAATTTTTTGATTGCTCCAGCCTATAAGATTCTCAGGCTCTGAAAGCGATTGCTGGCAAGCCCCTTTATCTATCATGTAAGTTGGTGTTAGATAAGGCTGACCGGTAAATACGTCAACCACGGCTTTTGCGGCAAGTTCTTGAAATTTTTGATGCTTAAATTGTAGCTTCATATCGCCCGCCCCTTAAATGACTTTCACTCTAGTATTGGGCGCAAATCGTTTAAATATCTCTGTTACATTTATCTTTGAGGAACTATCCGCAAAGCTACTATCTCTAAATACGGCACGAAGTGGGCGTTTCTTTGCGATCTCTTTTATCACACTCTCGGGAATATTTTTATCAAAACACGCTATCAAATCCCCATCGTTGTAATTATGCACCGCGTAGCCTTCAATATTTTCGCAAGTATATGGAAGCGACAAAGGAAGCCCCCATTCTAGCAAACAACCAAAAAGTAGATCTAGATCGCTTCTATCAGATTTTACGTTTGACTCAAACTTTGAGAGTAGATCTTGGCTGTATTCGCTTGGGCTATAGTAAACATCTTCCATATTTGTATCATCTAGCTTAAGCACTCTAAATCCGGTATCTAAATTTTCAATGCCCTCTTTGTCTTTGTTTTCTTCTAAAATTTTCTTACCGGCACGGCGTATGCGCTCTTTTCCTATTTCGCAGATATTTTTATAGCCCGCTTTATAGGCTTCGCTACTCTCATCTGTTTTTTCAGGAAGTTGCACCATGATAAATTTACGATTTCCACTATCTTGTGCGTTTAATTGCATTACGGCGTGAGCGGTTGTGGCTGAGCCGGAAAAGAAGTCTAGGATAATACTATCGCTATTTAAATTTGCAAGAGTTAAGAGTCTATTTAATAGTCTTGTAGGTTTTGGTCCGTCAAACGAGCCTGATTCCAAAATAGAGACTACTTCTTTAGCTCCCTCTTGACTATGTCCTACTTCTTTATAAAAAAGTATCGAAGTGGGAACCATCCCGTCAAATTTTAATTCGCTTAGAAATCTCTTTAGGCGCGGAGCACCGTTACCGTCGACGCCGAACCAAATTCGGCCGTCGGCGAGCCTCTCACAAAAAGCTTTTTGTGAGAGCCTCCAACAGCGACCTGTTGGAGGCTCTATTACGCGCCCTGAAGGGGCGGTAATAGGATAATCGCAATTGGCGTTATATGTTTTTACAGATATATCACTAGAAGACCATACTCCTCTTGGGTCGTTGTCTGGATTTGAATATCTGGCATTCGCTTCTTCTGTTCTAGGAAGTCTGCCGATTTTAAAATCTAAGATATTTTTAGTATACATTATTATGTAATCATGACTGTTTGAAATAAATTTGGCATCATTTTTTGGCGAAAATGCTCTTTCCCAAATAAGCTGTCCTATAAAATTTTGCATTCCAAACACTTCATCGCAAATTTTCTTTAAATTAGCCTGCTCGTTATCATCGATACTGATAAAAATTACCCCGTCATCGCTAAGCAAATTTCTTGCAAGCATTAGCCTTGGATAGATCATAGAGCACCAATCAGAGTGAAAACGCCCGTTGCTATCTGTGTTTTTAAACATGCGATTGCCGACCTCATCGATCTCGCCTGATTTGTTTGCGTATTCGTCACTATTCATCTTAAAATCATCGTTGTAGATGAAGTCATTTCCCGTATTATAAGGCGGATCGATATAGATCATCTTGACTTTGCCTAGATAGCTCTCTTGCAAAAGTTTTAAAACTTCAAGATTGTCGCCTTCGATATATAAGTTTTCTGTCTTGTCCCAATCTACGCTCTCTTCCTTACAAGGTCTAAGTGTCTTTCGTATCGGCTTGTTTGCCTCAATGATAGATGCCTTTTTGCCAACCCATGTAAATTCGTAAGCCTCATTACCCCCCCCCTATTACGTCTTTTGATAGCATCTGCTTTAGTAGCTCGAAATTTATGGCTTTTTTATATACCTTGTTTTTTGCCGTGCTCTTTTCTTCATCTAGTATTTCAGTGATGCAATTAGGAAATAAGGCTTCTATCTTGTCAATATTTTGAGTAGTTATATCGACTGATTCCATTCTCATTTTATCCATTGCAATTTCTCCAAATTTCTTTTAAGTTTTTACGCTCATTCAATTTACCTTTGCAACATGAATGCAGGCAAGATAAAATAAAATGGCGTTTGCCTGATAGTTTTGCTTACTTCAAAACTAATTTCTTCTTGATTTGCAACAACGTCAAACCAAAAGAGAATCCATGTCGCAAATATTACCTATAAGATATTTAAGAAAAGCGTTAGATATAGCTATAAATCGTGGTAACCCCACTTGCGTGGGGTAAAATGAGAACTTAGTAGATTAGTGGCAGTGTCCGCAGCATGATGTTGAGCTAGCCTCTTTCGCCGCAGCCATAGCAGCATCGTAATTTGGCTCGCTAGTAACTTCACCTACAATCTCTTTGTATGTGATGATACCACTTGGATTGATGATAAAAATAGCTCGGCATGCAAGACCAGCAAGCGGAGAATCTGCAAGCAAAACGCCATAGGCATTTGCAAAATCTTTGTTTCTAAAGTCGCTTGCTGTTTTTAGATTCTTAATACCCTCTGTCGTGCAAAATCGCCCCATGGCAAAAGGCAAATCCATAGACACAACGACAACTTCAGCATGCTCTAGGCTAGCCGCATACTCGTTAAACTTCCGTGCCTCGCTCGCACATACACTAGTATCAAGCGACGGCACAACAATAACTATCTGTGCCTTGCCCTGTTCGCCACCGATTTGCACATCGCCTAGGTCGCTACCTACAACTTTTACCACTGGAGCTTTATCACCCACATTTACGCTATTTCCTGTGAGTTTCGCTGCTACGCCTTTGAATGTTACATTTGACATATGCTATCCTTTTGTTGAATTATGTAGCGATTATATTTCATAAGGGCAAATAGATTCTTAATACATATCAATGCGTAAATGGATTTTCAAATAGGAATCGATTTATTGCATTAGCCATTTAGCACAATTCTACTTGCGTGGTTTGAATACTAGCACATCATTTCGACTCTGATTTAAAATATCAAGTGCAAAAAAGCTGATATTGCCAGTTGTGCTAAGCGCGATTAGATTTGATTTGTTTTCGCGCGCCTTTTTCAAACATAGCTCCGCGCTAAATACTCCAGACTCCATGATGAGCCTCGTGCGCTCTTTGTCCGCTGCAAGTCCCAGCCCCTTTATAAAATTATCGGCATCTTTTGTGCTTTTTTCGTCTATTTCCTTATGGTAGTTAAGAATCTCCTGCCTATCAAGCCCATACATACCAAGTCGCTGTTCAAATGGCTTCAAAATCACATGAAATAGCAAAACCAAGGCATGCGGAAACAGCTTTAGCGTCATGGCTGATATCTTTTGGCTTGCTTCAGAAAAGTCAGTGGGCAGGAATATCATTGAGTAGTCTGGCTCATCTTCTGTCTTAACCACTAGCACAGGAACTTGACTAGCACGGACAATTTTCCTGCAGTGGCTCCCTAAGAAAAACTCGCGCAAGAAGTGATCTTCGCCAGATGTTCCGATAATCAAGAGTGAGGCTTGCAATTTTTCTATAGTCTCAGCTGTTACCTTTGCTATTTCGCCCCTCTCACAGATTAGCTTTACCTTTACATCTTTGTACCGCTCAAAAAACGACTGAAGAGAATCTGTCAATCTCGCTTCAATTTGACTTAGCTCTATCGTCTTTGGTGCAAAAAATGTCATCTCTGCAACATGCAAAATATATAAAAACTTCTGATATTTTTGTGCAAGTTTAAATGCCTTTTCAAGCACAATATGCCCAGTTTGCGATAAGTCAGTAGCTACAAGTAGTGGCGATTCTGAGGATAGCATTCAAATCTCCTAGTAAAAATTTCAAGATTTTTAGTGATTATATAATGTTTAGCGAGTTAACAAGAATCCAACTCCGATACGCTCTACGCTTTTATTATAATCGATTAGCGATTCCCCGTATCCGCTAAATGCCTGTAGATATAAGTGCAGATTATTTTGTAGCGGATATGAGTAATCAAGGAGAATCGAACCGCGATTATTGCTCGATTTTAGGTTATTACGAAGTGTTGCTGTGATTAGGTTTTTACCCCATAAATAACCAACACGCACCTCGCCATGTCCGAGAAAATCTGTAATATCTGGATTATCATCGCCACGAGAATCATAAGGATACGCTTTATCGTGCTCACCCATACGATACCATGCTTTAAGCGCGAACAATAGACCACCGTTATTATAGATTCCTTCAATAAAAGCACGATTCCAACTGCGAGAAGTGAGAGAATCGCCACCATTTGATTCATGATTAATTCCAAAATTTATCTGCTCTAGCCGCCCGCTAAACAATGGTAGCTCTACGGGATACGAGAGAAACAACTCTGGCTCATAGTTGCTCTCTCGAAATGGTCGTGAATTTTTCTCATCATAAATCTGCCAAAATGAACGCTGTGTATAGCCCAAATACAAATCCAACTTAGTGCCAAGAAGCTTTGTCGCAAGCGGTGCTTTGAAACTAATTTGAAATTTCACTTCGCTGTTTTTCTCGCCATCACGTGCGTTTATACTGTGATTTAATGGCAAAATATAATTGAAATTGTGCGGAACAATCCCAAGAAATGAGCTAAAAAAGCTTTTTAAATCATAATATCGGCGATACGGATATGGTGAGCTAGTGGCATCGGCGATTATATTTTTGTCTTTTATAGACAACACCTTCTCGCTAGATAGCTCCATCAAAGAAGTAGAATCAAGTGCAAGAATCGTGTCTGATTCTTGCATGCTCTGCTGTGAAGATTCTTCAGTGATTGTTATTTTGAGAATTCTTGCTTTACCGTTTTTATCTTTTATTGAGACCTCTGCAATCCCTTTCTCATTAAGCTCAATATTCTTAACGCTGCTTCGCTCGCCATTATGCGTAAGTATCAAATCTAAAGAATCGGCGAAAAGCGACGTAAAAAAAATAATAAAAACTGTAAAAATTTGCACACAAAATCCTAAAATTTTTCAGATTATAGGATTTTGCACCTAAGAGCATACCTATTACGAACGCTTACGTGGAACTGTCGATTTACTCTTGCCTTTAAAATAACCCTTAACTGCTTTTGAGCCCTTGAGCGCACCAGTTATTACTTTATGTGGGTCAAATGCAATATCTTTTGGTGGTGTCATATCTCCTCCTTATTTTTGAGATTAGCTCTCACTTTTGGCATATTATTCAATTTTTATATAAAAATTAGATTAAAGCAAGAATTGCAGTTTTCGCTATATTTAATGGTAAAAAATAGAAGAATTAGTGATAATTACAGACCAAGCTACAAAAGGGGTATTTATGTGCGGGATAGTCGGCTACATTGGAAATGACGAAAAAAAATCAATCCTCCTAAACGGTCTAAAAGAGCTTGAATATCGTGGCTATGATTCCGCTGGAATCTCCGTACTAAAAGATGGTGAGCTATCTGTTTTTAAAGCTGTTGGCAAACTTGGAAACCTAGAGAATCGATGCGGTGATTTTGTATCTAGTGGCTTTGGCGTGGCTATCGGGCATACACGCTGGGCGACACACGGCAAGCCTACAGAGGCTAATGCACACCCACATATGGCGGAATTTTCAAATGTCGTACACAATGGAATCATCGAAAATTATCAAGAGCTTAGACGCAAGCTTGAGGAATGTGGACACAGATTTCTATCTCAAACTGACACCGAAGTGATTGTTCATCTATTTGAAGAGATGCTAAAGAGCGAGCCAGAGCCATTTTTAGCATTTAAAGCCACAATAGCACGACTACATGGAGCATATGCGATTCTTCTCATAACTAAAAAAAGTCCAGATTGCATATTTTACGCCAAAAATGGCTCACCGCTAATCATTGGCAAAGGCGAGAATGGAATCTACTTCGCCTCATCAGATGCGCCACTTATCGGCTATGCACAAAGTGTTTGCTATCTAGAAGATGGTGATGTGGGCTATATGAGCGCGGAGAGATTTGATTCTCTCTCAGGCATCAAGCCACTTGGCATAAATAGAATCTACGCGCAAAAAGAGGGGTTCCGTTATTTTATGGAAAAGGAGATTTACGAGCAACACAAGGTGCTTGTAGAGACCATGATGGGACGCGTAACAGGTGGTAGTAGCGTGATATTTGATGAGATTCCCGGCGCGTTTTTAGATGGTATTGGTGAGATTACAATTTGTGCGTGCGGGACAAGCTATCACGCTGCGCTTGCTGGTAGCTATCTCCTGGAGCGCAATGCAAAGATAAAAACAGATGTAGCAATCGCGAGCGAGTTACGCTATCGTGAGCCAATAATGCGAAAAAGCGAACTTTTTATCGTCATCAGTCAAAGTGGCGAGACAGCCGATACTCTTGAAGCCTTAAAGCAGGCAAAGCGCGCGGGATTAAAAACTCTAGCAATATGCAATGTAGACAATAGCTCCATAGTGCGCGAAGCTGATTGTACGATTCTCACGCGCGCAGGAATTGAAAAAGGTGTGGCCAGCACAAAAGCCTTTGCAACACAGGTAATGGCACTATGGATGCTATCGCTGTATATAGCCAAAATACGCGCCACACTAGAAGAATCCGAGCTAGCAAATCAAATCCACTCAATGGTGGAATCGGCAAAGCTAACCAAGGTTGACGAGCGACTTCATGAGCGAGTCAAAAAACTCTCAAAACGCTATCTACACGGACATGGATTCTTCTTTATTGGACGCGATATTTTCTATCCGCTGGCACTAGAGGGCGCACTAAAACTAAAAGAGATTAGCTATCTGCATGCCGAAGGCTACCCGAGTGGCGAGATGAAGCACGGTCCTATTGCGCTTGCTGATAGCGAGCTTTTTACTGTCGCGCTGATACCAAAGAATCTACTCTATGAAAAAATAAAGAGCAACGTCGAGGAACTAGCCGCACGTGACGCGACCATTTGTGCGATTACGCCACTCGCGTTTGATGGGGCTGATGATATGATTCTTATCGGAGAGCGCGATAGCTACATGGAGGAGTTTTTTGAGATGCTTGTCGTGCTACAGCTCCTCGCGCTTGAAATATCCGTGCGATTGGGCAATGATGTAGATATGCCACGCAACCTTGCGAAGAGTGTGACCGTGGAGTAAAACAATGACGACAACAAAAGGCAAAGTTCTATTTATCAGCACACTAGCCCTTGGGCTACTCACGCTCATGGTAGTCGTACTAGTGATACTAAACTTCAGAGACTACGGAATCGCAAGCGCAAAAGACAAGGCAAAACTAACCGCCGAGCTGGTGCGTGACGCACTCACAGCGCATATGGTTACAGGGGTAATGGATAAGCGAGACTACTTCTTGGAGCGCATTTCAAATAGCAACAACATTGAAGAGATATGGGTTGTGCGCGCACCAAGTGTCGATGAGCAATTTGGCGAGAGCAAGCAAGAATCCATGCGGGATTTAATCGATAGGAATGTACTAATCTCTGGCGAACCAGTCGAGAAACTGGCCGAAAACACAGAAGAGGTCAAGCTTAGAGTTACGATTCCTTACATAGCCGATTCTAAGGGTACGCCAAATTGTCTAAGTTGCCACAACGCCCAAGATGGTGAGGTGCTAGGCGCAGTGTCAATGGTGTTTGATATTAATGCGTTTAGAGATACCGGTATGCAAACCGCACTAAAAATATTGGGAATCTCAATTGCCCTTTTGTTGCTAACCGTATATATAGTCGGCAGGTTTATAAATCCATACACAGAACTATTTGAATCATTTAGGCTAAGCCTACACCACGCCGAGAAGGGTGACTTTTCGCGTAAAGTCGAGACAAATTTAAAAGATGAAATGGGAGATTTAGCGAAGTGGCTAAACAGCCTAAATAGCAAGCTACATCAAGTCGTAAGCGAAATTGACAAGAGGATTTCGATTCTTATTAGCTACAACAAAGAACAATACGATTCAAATCCGCTAATACGTACGAAAGAGATTATAGGTGAGCTAGCCGATATCTATAAATTTCGCCGAAACATCGAATTGCTAGGTAGAAAAGAGGAGATTTACGACAGCATCATAGATATCTTCCAAAACAAGCTCGGTCTGCAAAAGATTACGATTCTTCAAGTACATAACGGAATTGAGGAGCTGATATATCCTAGGAGTGGAGATGAGATAGGAACATCACTCATGGGATTCTCATCGCGCTTTGTCCATGAGATACCACTCCATAAAGATGGCGAAAACAATCTATTTAGTGGCTATATTCCGCATGCAGGAGAGTACTATCTAAATATTTCATTTGATATTTCTACCTCAGTAGTTTGGCAGATCTCGTTCTTCTTTGAAGAAGAATCCGAGTACATCCGCGCAACAAAGCTAATCCCAGTGCTACACAACTATCTAGATGCATCAAAGGCAATAATCCACACTCGAATGCTAATGGAAATGCTAAAGGAAACTTCATTGCGCGATTCTCTCACAGGACTACACAATCGCAAATTCCTAGAAGAGTATATAGACTCAACAACAAAACAAGCACTTCGTAGCGAGACAAGCTACGCCGTACTAATGATTGACGTAGACTTTTTTAAACTAGTCAATGACACATATGGGCATGATATGGGAGACAAGGTAATAGTAGAACTATCAAGAATTCTACAAAACAGCATAAGAAAAGTGGATTTGGCGGTGAGATTTGGAGGAGAGGAGTTTATCGTTCTGCTCTATAACCGTGGTGCCGATGGTGCTCGTGAGATCGCACAGCTCATAAAAGATAGATTCTCCAAAGTTATTTTCGAGGGGAATGGCGAGAAATTTAGCAAAACACTAAGCATAGGCATCTCCGTCTTCCCAATGGATACGCCGAGCGTTTGGAGGGCTATAAAGTTTGCAGATATAGCACTTTATAAAGCAAAAGATGGCGGGCGAAATCAAATTATACGATATCAGCCAAGCATGCTCCCAGAGGGATTTAATCCACAATAATGCTAGGTAGTCCAGCATCGCTACTATGATTGACCGCCTATAGGGCAAAAGCCCATCTTTTTGCCCTAGCTTCTTGACTTTCTTAGTCAAAAGCGAAATCTACCTGTGAAATTTTATTTTTTTTATGAAGCAAAAAAAATATAATTCTCTTCCAAATTTACCCAATACAAGGAGAGCCTTATGTCTTACGTCCAGCAAACCATGGAGTATATCCAAGGGGCATTTCCCGCGCAGATAGAGTTTCTTCAGGCTATCCACGAGGTTCTTAGCAGTCTTGAGCCACTTCTAGCGCGCGAGTCAAAATATGAAAAACACAACATACTCCAAAGAATCGTAATCCCAGAACGACAAGTTGGTTTCCGCGTTACATGGATGGACGATGAGGGCAAAATCCGCGTAAATCAAGGCTATCGAATACAATACAGCTCAGTCCTTGGACCATACAAAGGTGGGATACGTCTCCATCCAAGCGTAAATGAGGGAATAATTAAGTTTCTTGGCTTTGAACAGATTTTCAAAAACTCCCTAACAGGACTTGCGATGGGTGGCGCAAAGGGTGGTTCAGACTTCGACCCAAAAGGTAAGAGCGATGCTGAAATTATGCGATTCTGTCAAGCCTTCATGAATGAACTATTCCGCCACATCGGTCCTCTCACAGATGTACCAGCAGGCGATATCGGCACTGGTGCTCGCGAAATCGGCTACTTCTTTGGTCAATACAAAAAGCTAATCAATCGCTACGAAGGCGTGCTAACTGGTAAATCACTGCTGTGGGGCGGTTCGCTTGCACGAAAAGAGGCTACAGGATATGGCTCAGTCTACTTTGCAGAGGAAATGCTAAAGGAGCGTGGCGAGAGTCTTGAGGGCAAAAACTGCCTTGTTTCAGGTGCTGGAAATGTAGCAATCTACACAATCCAAAAGCTACTCGAGCTAGGCGCAAAGCCTGTTACAGCAAGCGATTCCACTGGCATGATTTACGATAAAGATGGCATTGATATTGAACTTTTGAAAGAGATTAAAGAGAATCGTCGGGAAAGCTTAAGCGCATACGCCAAAGAGAGAGGAAGTGCGGTATTTACGCCAATTAGTGCATATCCAAGTGACAGCAATCCACTTTGGGCAATTCCTTGTTTTGCTGCATTCCCAAGCGCAACACAAAATGAGCTTAACGAAAAAGATGCAGAGAATCTCCTAAAAAATGGTTGTGCGTGTGTCAGCGAAGGGGCAAATATGCCTTCTACACCAGGAGCTATAGAGAGATTCCTCGCGGCAAAAATCTGCTACGGTCCAGGCAAAGCGGCAAATGCTGGAGGTGTTGCGACAAGTGGATTAGAGATGAGTCAGAATGCATCTATGACCGCGTGGAGCTTTGAAGAGGTAGATATAAAGCTACATAGAATCATGAAAGGAATCTATCGTTCAGCAAAAGAGACTGCAAAGGAGTTTGGCGAGCCACACAATCTAGTGCTAGGCGCGAATATCGCTGGATTCCGCAAGGTAGCTGATGCAATGATTGAGCAGGGGTATTAAACCTCACTTAAAAAATAGCAAAATGCAAGAATCGTAAATAAAAGTGCGATTCTTCGCTTTTGTGAATTGCTTACCAGTGAGATTTTAGGCATCTACCATGCCAACAACACCATTTACACTGGCAGAATCGTGTAGATTTTACATTTCTTTATTTTTTAGTTTCTTCTATTTACATTGCAAAGCTATAAAATATGGCATGTTGCAAATATTCAAATTATGCAAAATACAAAAAGCTCCGCTTTGATTCTCATGCTTTTAAAGCGTGCACAACAGCGCACCTTGCACATTCAGTATCCATTTTTATGCTTGCTTGGTATTTTTTAATCAAAATAGAATAGTATGACAGATAGATATTAGACCTAGCTACAAGATTCTACTTAGTGAGTTCTAATAAGCTTAAAATCACACCGGGGCTATATCTTAAGCCCCGAGAAGCTCTTAGCAATAATTTGCTGGAACTAAGTCCTATACCAAGCCCTATTTGGCTCTCTTTTCACCATCTTGTTTTGGTGTTTTTACGGCTTCTTTCTTTGCAGTACCAACCTCTAGCTCATCGCGTATCGCATCTACGCTTTTCTTTCCAAAGCCATTGACGCTTTGCAAATCATCAACGCTCTTAAAGTTGCCATTTTTCGTGCGATACTCAATGATGGCATCAGCTTTCTTTTCGCCTATTCCTTTAATCTTCATAAGCTCCTCTTTGCTAGCTGTATTCAGGTTTACTGCCGCCATCAACCACGCGCTAAGCAAAAAGACAAGTGCTACTATTTTTCTCATTTTGGCTTCCTTTAAAGTAGTGTTTTTATACGCTATTTGTAGTTCTTTAATACTTAACCAAGAATATAGCTAGCTTAAAGTGCCACAAATGCGCGCATAATGGGCTGATTGTAACACATTTGGCAAGAATCAATAGAGTCTTCTGCGCTGTTTACATTTTCTTGAGCATAGCAAATATTGACGATGACATGGCACCTTTATTAAAGCGACTATGAAAAGCGCAACTCCACCACATCAACAATAAATTTACAATCACATAGAGAATAAGAGGCTATATAAATAAGAATAGTTTCTATTATTGACAATTTACACTTTTTTGGCTAGACTTCTCAAACTTTAACACTGAGTCTCAACATAGTCACGGTGTTATCAAAGCATTATAAAAGAATTTAAAGGATGGATAATGTCAGTTTTGGTCATTGGTGGAGATGAGATTACGCCAATCAGAGCAGTGCTGGAGAATCTTGGTTGTAATGATATTTCACACTGGGATGGAAGACGTGAGAGTGTCAATCGCAAGACGATTCCACAAAACACAGATTGCCTCGTGCTTTTAACAAATTTCCTAAACCACAATACAATGAAAAAATTCCGTGGTGAAGCAAAAAAACGCAATATTCCAGTTGTCTGCTCTAAGCGAAGTGTGAGCTGTCTCTACTGCGAATATTGCAAAATATTTGGAGAGGCAGCGATGAAAAACTGCCCGCTTGAGTCGCTGGAGTAGTCAGGCATTTGTAAGATTCCTAGCCTATAATCCCTACTTTATCAACCAATAAGGAGTTTATTATGTATGATGTAGCGATTGTTGGTGGCGGTGTTGCTGGACTTAGCGCAGCTCTTACACTTGCGACCCTCGAAGGCGTAAAAGGCTGGGAGCCCCTAAAAGTGGTAGTAATAGACGCACAAAAATCAGACTTACTAAAAGCTGAGCTCTACAATGTACCGATGCTAAAGCAGGGAATCGCAGGCAAAGATGCTCTTGCATCACTAAATGCACAAGTTGCTGAATGCAAAAATGCCCAAATAGTCCAAGATGAGGTTGTCGAGATTTCTGGACAAAAGGGTGCATTCACGTTAAAGGGTGGTTCGGATTCTTATAGTGCTAAGTATGTGATTCTAGCTACTGGTGCACACAAGTTTGAGATTGCACTTGAAGGTGCTACCGTCGTGCCACACACACTAATGCCACGTGATGGCATGGTCGCGCTCAAAACTACAGGACGAAACGAAGTCAAAAGCGGAGTCTATGCCGCTGGGCTAGTTGCTGGTGTTACTACAATGTTCGCTTGCGCTTCTGGCTCAGGTGTGGAAAGCGCTTGTGCGATTCTTAGTGACATCGCAGGCAAAGTCGCCATTATCCACGACTTCCCTGGTTCGCGCGCATAGGGAATCGTAGCTCAAACTCCGTGGGTTTCGCGGAGTTTTTGAGCAAAATCTCTGCATTAAAGCTCTTCTTGAGAATTTTCTCCGCTAAAAATAGACCAAGCCCCATCCCGCCTCTATGCCCACTACTTGTATGCCCGTGCTCAAAGATTTTATCACGCTGATCATCTTGGATTCCTAGTCCATTATCACTAAAGACAATACGAACACACTCTGGCTCATCAAATAAAGAGACTTTTATCTCCATATCAAAGCTGCCATCAATCTCAGCCCTACCAAATAAAGCCTCTTTTGAATTTGCGATGATGTTCAAAAACACCTGCTTTAGCTCATTTGGATACCCACTGATAAAAACCTCATCACGAGGCAACAGTAACTCTGTCTTTATGCCTGCCAACTGTAGCTGCGAGGAGACTAGGCGCATCACCTCTTTTATGGTGCGTGAAAGCTCAATTTGCTTCTTTTCTCTATCGACTTTGTAAAAATCACAAAAATCATCAATTGTAAACGACAAATAGTCCACATGGCATGATATATCATGCTTTATACTCGCTAGATAGCCAAGCGTTAGCTCATTAAATCTATGCGCCTCCAAAAGGTCATGCGCCAGGAGCTTTATCGAGCTCAGCGGTTGCCGCCACTGGTGAGTTATCGCGCCGACCATTTCGCCCATTCTCACCATGCGATTACTGTCTAATAGATTCTTAAATTCCAGCGATTCCACTCCATTATCAAAATAGACCGCCCTATAAAGAATCCCATCAATCTCAAACTCATTTACTCTCTTGTTGTCGCACTCATTGATTATTTCATGCAGATGTGCTGACTCCATAGTTTCTAGGTTGCCTAGATTCTTCTTAGCACAATCATTTGCATAGACAAGCACTGAAAATGCGCCCCCGCTATCCACCTCAAATACCAATATCGCCTGAGAAACGCACTCAAGAATCGTCTCATAAAATCTAATACCTTGCTTTACAAAAGGCATGCATTCACTCTTTCTGCCAAAATCAGGCTTTATTTTTAAGGTTGTGCTAATTATAATCCAATCCACTTCAAATAGGCAGATAACCGTGAATAACGATATTCTTGATACGCTAAAAGAGACTACGATTCTTCTTGTTGAAGACGATGCGTCACTGCGCGAGGCGATTAGTTGTCCGCTCACTCGTCGTTGTAAAGAGATTTACTGTGCCAGCAATGGTATAGAGGGGCTTTCGCTATATAGAGAAAAGTCCCCTCACATAGTTATTACAGATATAAATCTCCCAGAGCTAAACGGAATAAAAATGGCACAAGAGATACGCGCCATAAGCAAAGACACGCCGATTCTTATCATCACAGCATTTGGCACAGAGGAGAATCTCCTCTCATCTTTCAATATAAACGCCTGCTCACTGCTCAAAAAGCCAATTGATCTTGATGAGCTATTCATTGTGCTTTTGGCAAATGCAAAGCGCACGATGGCAGAGAGTGTTATCGCAATCAACGACGAGTTTAGCTACCACACTCGCACGCAGAGGCTCTATCGCTTAGGAAATAGTATCGAGCTAACAAGAAAAGAGACGAAAATTCTCGATCTTTTAATCAAAAATCGTGGCAATCACGTCTCGTACGAGGAGTTTCAAAGTCGCATTTGGGGCTCTTCGCCTATGACGCTTGACGCGCTTAGAATGCATATAAACAGCATTCGGAAAAAGAGTTTTCAAGACATTGTCAAAAACTTTTCAGGCGTTGGTTATCGCTTCCACTGGACTGGCGAGTGAACACGATTCTCTATATTGATTTCATTAAGAATCCAAACAAAAATAAGCATGTATGAAAAGGAATTAGCCGCAATTCGCGCGGCAAATCGTCTAAGGGAACGCAAAATTTGGGATAAAAATCTCATAGACTTTGCATCAAATGACTATCTAGGGCTATCTACAAAACCAAAACTACTGCGCGAGGCGATAGAACGCGTGGAAAAGCTTGGATTTCACTCTCCAAAAGCATCGCTTTTAGTAAATGGCTACACAGAGATACATGCGAAGTTTGAAGAGGCACTAGCTCGCATAAATGGATTTGAGCGGGGAATTTTGCTTGGAAGTGGATTTTTGGCAAATATCGCACTAATTGAATCGCTTGTGCGTGCAAATGACGTTCTTTTCATGGATAAAGACTACCACGCTAGCGGTAAGCTAGCAACAAGACTTCTTGGCGAGCGAGCAGTGTTTTTCGAACACAACGACCCAAATAGCCTGCTAGAAGCACTAGAAAAGCACCGCCCAAAAGGGAGAATCATAATCGCAATTGAGGGTGTCTACTCGATGAGCGGGACAATTGCAAAAAAGGAGTTTGCACAAATTGCGGATTTTTACGATGCAATTTTGATAGTCGACGAAGCGCACAGCAGTGGAACAATAGGGGC
This sequence comes from Wolinella sp., assembly GCA_052170135.1. GTDB lineage: Bacteria > Campylobacterota > Campylobacteria > Campylobacterales > Helicobacteraceae > Wolinella. The sequence goes on along the minus strand of JBQNBC010000001.1, from coordinate 307,122 downwards.
AAATCTCCTGGGATATTTTGACCACTATGACATGGTGCGCACACCAAACTACATCAAGCTAGGCACGCTAAGCAAAGCATACGCAAGCTATGGTGCATATATCTTAGCGAGTGAAGATATAGTATGCTTCCTCGAGAATCGTGCCAAAAGCATAATCTACACCACGGCTTTATCTCTCCTAGATTCTTCTCTTGGATTTAGCAACTTTCTCTACATCCAAAAAAATAGCCAAAAACTACGCGAAAAACTGGAAGCAAGGCAGAATATCGCCTCGCTTTCGCTCTCGCTAAATCTCTCCTCGCCAATTCTTGCTTATCCAATAGAGAGTGGCGAGCAAGCTTTAAATGTTTCAAAGAAGCTTCGCGAGTCTGGATTTTTGGTCGGCGCAATTAGAAAGCCAACAGTAGAAGTGCCTATTTTGCGTGTCATTTTAAGATGCGCAAACAAGCTCTCTGAAACTGCCATGCTATGTGAAAAAATAAAAGAGTATTCAAGGCTGGAATCGTGAAGTATATTTTTGTTCTTTTTGTCGCTATGGTACTTAGCGGGGCGATTTTCATCGCAAAACTCTACAATGATGTGCGCTTTGAAGTCGAGAAAATAGTCCATTATGAATCACCGATAACAACACAGGTACTAGATAGAAAGGGGCGTCTTGTCGCAAATCTCTTTGATGAGGAGTTTCGTTTCTACTCACCTTTTAGCGAGATTCCTGCGCGCATTATCGAGGCATTAGCTGCGGTAGAAGATACACTATTTTTTGAGCATTCTGGGATAAATCTAGATGCCATTTCACGCGCAATGGTCAAAAATATTAAAAGCGGTCGCTACGTCGAGGGCGGTAGCACGATAACACAGCAGCTGATAAAAAATGTAGCTCTAACACGCGAAAAAAGCTTAGAGCGCAAGCTAAAAGAGGCACTACTCGCCATACGACTTGAGACGGTTCTAAGCAAAGAGGAGATTTTAGAACGATATTTAAATCACACATATTTTGGGCATGGATACTATGGAATCAAGGCAGCAGCAAAGGGTTATTTTAAAAAAGAGATGGATAGACTAAGTCTAAAAGAAATTGCGATTCTAGTCGGGCTACCACGTGCACCGAGCTTTTATGACCCGACAAAGAATCTAGAATTTTCCTTAGGACGCGCCAATAACATCCTACAACGCATGCACTCTTTGGGCTGGATAACAGATGAGGAGCTAGATTCTTCTGTCGGTGAAGTACCAATAGTCCACAACGATACGCTAACGCAAAATATCGCTCCATACGTGATTGATGAGATGTTAAAGGAGCTACGCTACATTGAAGATCTAAAAAGCGGGGGTTACACCATTAGGCTAAATATCGATCTTGATTATCAAGAGATCGCAAAAGAAGCACTACTTTTTGGCTATGAGCAGATTAAGGCGCGACACAAAAAAGCTAATTTCGATTCCCTCAATGGAGCGATAGTCGTCACAGAGAATCGCACCGGAAATATACTAGCCATGGTCGGAGGCATAGACTACAAACAAAGTAGCTTTAACCGCGCTACACAGAGCAAAAGGCAGCCTGGAAGTAGCTTTAAGCCATTCATATACCAAAGCGCGCTTGATTTAGGCTACGCTACAAATTCACCACTAGCTGACATTGCGCGCACATACGAATACACCGTAAACAACCAAGCCAAAGTGTGGCAGCCAAAAAATTATGGAAACTCTTTTAATGGGATTGTCCCGCTAAAAGAGGCTCTAATAAAATCACTAAACCTCGCCACTATAAATCTTGTTGAAGAGGTTGGCTTTGAGAGAATCTATCGTAAAAGCCTAACTTATGGATTCTCCAATATACCGAAGAATCTCTCCATTGCGCTTGGTAGCTTTGGAATCTCTCCACTTGAGATGAGCGCGTCATATACTATTTTTTCGAACTATGGCACGATGATGCGCCCACGGCTAATTTATAGCGTTACTGATAGTCGTGGACAGGTGGTTACATTCGAGCCAGAAGGGCAGACTATCACATCACCTGAGCAAAGCTTCCTTACTGTTGATATTTTACGTGATGCTGTCAACAAAGGCACGGGACGACGCGCACGCGTAAATGGAATCGAGGTAGCAGGCAAAACTGGCTCTACAAACGAAAATGTCGATGCATGGTTTTGTGGATTTACCCCAAATATACAGGCAATAGTCTGGTATGGACGAGATGACAACACGCCAATAGGGCACAATGAAACTGGTGGCGTAGCGGCTGCACCAGCATTTTCATACTTTTTTGAGCGTCTCTTAAAGATAGAGCCAGGAATCAAACGTGAATTTGAGATCCCAAAAAATGTCCATCGCATCATAAAAGATGGAGAGCTCTACTACTACACGGAGATTTCAAAGCCAAAAGAGGACTCACCGGGTATCGAGGAGCAAAATCTGATTTTCTAACAAGTGTTGGATTGCCTCTTAATGCTAATTTAGCTGATGATTTGAGCATGCTTTGGCGGTTTAGGATTCCCAGCGATGATGCTTTGATAACTTTTAGTAGCTTTGTCATGGCTTGATTCTCACAAGAATGCTATATAACTTAAAAAAAGGGCTTTATTGGAAGAAAATCCTATGCGTTTTAGACTTTGCGCTATAGCATGAATAAAGCAACGAGAATCCAAGCACAAATAAGATTCTCGCGACGATTTTAGTTTCTCACAAATAGAGCATTTTTGCCAAAATTACAATTGCTATCATAATGCCAAAAAGCACGTAGTGGGCTATATCGTGTGCGTGCATTTTGTTTTTAAAAAGCTTCATAATCTGTGGCATAAAATAGAATGCAAGAATCCCTGCAATACCAAGCAACCCCTTAAAACTCAGCGCATAGGCATATAGTGTATCAAACCCCTTAAGCGCAGCATGACGATTGTAAAAAAGTGCCAGCCCGGTGAATAGCAAAATCGTGACATTCACACTCATTATAGGACGTATACGGCGTGAAAATAGTGTCTCTGCCTCATCAAGATCGAGCTGTGGATTGTTGTTTCTCACCACATCGATTATAAAAGTCCAAAAGAAGACTGTCCCGATAAACAGTGTCGCACAAAATAGATGGACAGTTAGTAGCCAAATATCTAAATTTCCCATTGTAAAACTCCTTTTTACGTGGATTATAGGCGAGGCTTAGACATAGTAGCATTGATTATTATCAAGTTTTATGTACCTTGATAGCTTAAAAAGCTCAGAAGGCAGAAATAGACATACAGGGAGCAAGCGCAAGCCCCAAAGACAAAAGCGAAATATAAAACATAGGAGAACTCTACAGCTCTCCTATGTGTGGTCTTCTATATTTTTAGAAGATTCCAGCGATTTGATTTGCCATTTGCTGCTCTAGCGTAGGGATAGCCTGCTCTAGAGTTAAGCCCATCTTTGTAGCCTCAGCAAATAGTAATGTCTGTTTCTCGATGTAATCACTCTCATATGACTGCGATGCATAATTTGTTCGATTGTCACGTACTTGTGCACCACCATTTGCATTAGCGATATTTCCAGCAAACTGATTCAAGAATCCAGCCCTGCCACCATCTTGTACACTAGCTTGCCCTGCGACGCCACCTGTGTTAGCCATCACTTTGCCTTTTGCTTTTTGCTTTACCATCACATCGACTTGCATTTGATAGATTGTATCCTCTGTAAGCTTGCCTGCAATTCCAGCGATTAGTGCGCCAGCTGCTGCACCAGCCACGGCATTACCTACACCACCTCTATTATAGGCAGCGATAGTAGCACCCGTTGCTGCACCAGCTCCAGCTGCACCAAGAGCATTATTCTCTTGCTTTTTATCGCAGTAAAGGATATTTGCCATAAGTATATATGTCGCCTTGTCTGGATCATCTACTACTGTATACCCCTTGCTTTGAAGAGCAGAAATTATGCGATTTTCTAGATTAATATTTTGCCCACTTGTATTTCTCATCGCGACAAATATTAGACGCTTATCCTTTGCTACTGGATCGACAAAAATACTTTGCGTCATCTGGACTTTAGTCTGAAGCTCAGTGGTCGCGCACCCTGTAAATAATACCATCGCGGTACTTAGTGCAATAGTGCTTTTTGCTAAGAAATTCAATATATGCTCCTTGTTTAGTAATCTTTAGGTTGTAGATTATATTACTTTATAGCTTTAATAATCACTCAAGCTCGCATTCAAGAAATAGCTCAGAATCCACACCGCCATGCGCCTCTTTATCTTTGTTTTTTACTTCACCGTCAAGCTCGATAAGAATCTCGCTATTTGCATGCAAGCTTAGTGGCTGTCGCTTTATTAGAACACAACTATTTAACGGCGTGCTTTGCGTGGCTTTCAACACTTCATAAAGGCGATATGAACGAGGCACTAGCCTAAAAATTAGTCGCGATGGCGCACTCTTTCTATGATAGTAGCTAATGCGACCATCTTTTGAATGAAATACAGTCTCAATAGCACCATTTTTTAGCCTCTCTATCGCGCCTTCTCTTTGCGATTCTCCACTTACAAATCTCATAACATCATCACCATCTAAGAATAGCCAAGCACGCCCATTTTGCTTGATTATTCTTGCATTATCTCCAACGCTCAAAGTAATGCCATGTGCTAGATTCGTATCTGCATTAGCAACCCCAAGTAAGAGTAGATAAGACATGAAAAGATGGTATTTCATCGGCTTTTTCTTTGCTTTAAATTTAGCTCTGGTTAGCTATCATCGCCACCAAATAGCCTTAAATCTTATACAGGAATAGATAAAACCCCAATGAAGACTATCGCCATCGTAGGTAAACCAAACGTCGGTAAAAGCTCGCTTTTTAATCGATTTGCAAGAGAAAGAATAGCAATCACATCAGACATATCTGGCACGACGCGCGACATAAAGAAGCGCGTAATAAATATCGGTGATGGCGAGGCCATGCTCCTAGACACAGGAGGAATCGAGCTAAAAGAGACTGGTCTTTTTGGCAAAGTGCGCGAGCTGGCTTTAGAAGCAGCAAAAAATGCTGATGTAGTGCTATATGTAGTCGATGGAAAGATTGGCGCACAGGATGATGATATTTCGCTATTTCGTTCGCTATATCGCCAAAATCAGAGCCTGATTCTTGTCGTAAATAAAGTTGACAACGATAAAGAAAAGGCTCGTGCATGGGAGTTTAGCTCGTTTGGTGCAAAGAATCTACACTTCATCTCTGTCGCACACAATAGGGGCGTTACAAAGCTAGAACATGAGCTTGCACAAATGCTAGGAATCCACTCTGAGGGACTAATTTTAAAGAGCGATGAAAGTGAGGCTTTTGACGATTTTATCAATAGTCTGGAGCACGAGGAGGTTTTTGATGAGGATTCTCCAGAAGATATTCATGTTGGGATTATCGGCAAGGTAAACGTTGGTAAAAGCTCGCTGCTAAATGCGCTCCTTGGAAGTGAGCGCTCAGTGGTCTCAAGTGTCGCTGGAACAACGATAGATCCAGTTGACGAGCGCATGGAGATCGATGGGCATGGCGTGGTCTTTGTCGACACGGCAGGTATTAGACGACGTGGCAAAATAGAAGGAATAGAAAAATATGCGCTCGATCGGACTAAAAGCGTGCTAGAACGCGCTCATATCGCACTTTTAGTATTGGATACTTCTCAGGATTTCGCTGACCTTGATGAAAAAATTGGTGGACTTGTGGATAAATTTTCACTTGGTGTAATAGTTGTGCTAAATAAATGGGATATCAGGAATCGTGAGTTCAAAGAGATAGAAAAAGAGGTTCGCCATCGCTTCAAATACCTCGAACACGCACCACTTATCACACTCTCAGCACAAAATGGACGACACATTGACAAGCTAAAAGAGGAGATTCTTCGCGTATATGAAAACTTCTCACGTCGTATCCCAACCGCTGTGCTAAACAAGACAATCAGCGACGCAACCGCACGCCATCCGCTCCCAAGTGACCATGGCAAGCTAGTAAGAATCTACTACGCAACACAATATGGTGTGCGTCCACCACAAATCTCCCTGGTAATGAATCGTCCAAATTCACTGCATTTTAGCTATAAACGCTACGTTGTGAACTTCCTGCGGGATAATTTTGACTTTACTGGTTCGCCAATTCTCATTCGTGCAAGGAAGCGTGGCGAAAAATTGCAAGATGAAATCGATGCGCTTGGCGATGGTGAATAGTTCTCATGCTTAAGACGATGAGGCACTATGTACAGAGCTAAAAGCCTGGATTCTAGTTCTAGTGCTTTGCTTTTTTATGGCTATGTTTTAATAATGTGTTGATATTTTCGTAAAATCCCGATAAAATCCCTTACAGTTCAATTAACTTGTAAGGGATTTTATCATGTCAGGTACAACAAAAGAGTTGGATATTTTAAAACAACTTTTTGAGAATTTATCCGACACAGACAAGCAAGTTTTTTTGACTTCTGTTAGTCAAAAAGAACAGGTTAAAAAAGTAATTCAACCTAAGCAAATTACAAACTGTCCGCATTGTCAATCTATACACTTTGTTAAAAATGGCACAAAATGCAACAACCAACGCTACCTTTGCCGCGATTGTAAAAAATCATTCGTTGAACAAACAGGCACAATTTTCTATAACTCCCAAAAAGACATTGAAATTTGGGAAACCTACATTCACTGCATGATTGAGAAATACCCATTACGCAAGTGTGCCAAAATCTGCAATATCAATCTAGCGACTGCTTTTTCATGGCGACATAAAATCCTAGATGCCTTACAAAATATGATGAATGAGGTTGAATTGGACGGTGTTGTGCAAGCAGATGAAACCTTTACAACCATCTCATACAAGGGCAATCACAAGGATTTTAACTTGCCACGTCCTGCTCACAAACGAGGAACGCGGGCAACTAAAAGTGGCATTTCAAAAGAACAAGTTTGTGTTCCTATAGGTGTCAACCTCAGTGGTTTATCTATCGCCCAAATAGCCAATCTAGGTCGCCCTAATGTAGCAAGCTTACAAAAGGTGTTAGGCGGTAAAACGCTAGGCTAAAAATTTGATTTTTGGTAAGTTCAAAGGCGTGGCAACAAAGTACATAAACAACTACCTTGTTTATCACAACTTTATAAACTTCTCCAAAGATAGTAAAGATAACAAAGAATTGATTTTTTTAGAATTTGTTCGCAAAACCATTTCAAAACTATTTGCTATGTACAGTCGGTAGATGTAGCGAAACGCTCTGCTATTCCTTGTAATAGCACATTAAGATAATTACCTATCAGGATTTATAACAATGAATACAGATATTCAAACCGAATTAACCCAAGCCCTGCTATCACACGAAAAAGTATGGGCGAACGAAGAAAAAACCATTTTAGCCAAAAACATTCTGTTGGATTTGGTGGAAAAAACCGACCCGACCATTATCGGTTTGCTATTGGGAAATGATGAGTTAAAACGCCATTTTTTTGTGGAAGTGAATGGCGTTTTGGTGTTTAAATTGCAGGATTTTCGTTTTTTCTTGGATAAACACAGCATCAATAATTCCTACACAAAATACGCCAATCGCATTGGCTTGACGGACGGCAATCGTTTTTTGAAAGACAATTCGGATATTGTGTTGGATTTTCCGTTTAAAGATTGTGTATTAAATGGCGGACAAAGCACCGAAGAAGGTGAAGAAATTTATTTTAAACGCAATAATGACCAATCAGATAGTCAGTTATACAGTAAATTAACCCGAAAAAGACAAGAAACCTTTTTTAATCAAACACTTGCTTTTGATGAAATTGACCGACTTTTTGACGCAAAAGCATTCTCAAAATTCTCTCGCTACACCGCAAACGGCAAACAAGCCGTTGGCGAAATCAAACGCCATTCAGACGGCGCACCAGCTGAAAATCTCATTATCAAAGGCAATAATCTAATAGCCCTGCATTCGCTTGCCACGCAATTTAAAGGTAAAGTAAAGCTGATTTATATTGACCCACCGTATAACACGGGCAATGACGGTTTTAAATACAACGACAAATTTAATCATTCCACTTGGCTGACTTTTATGAAAAATCGGCTGGAAATAGCAAGAGAGCTTTTAAAAGACGACGGCGTTATTTTTGTGCAATGCGATGATAATGAGCAAGCGTATTTAAAGGTGCTTATGGATGAGATTTTTGGGAGAGAAAATTTTGTAGTAAATTTTATACCATTAATGAATCCAAGAGGCAGACAAGAATCATCTTATCCCATTGCAAAATCACATGAATATATCTTATGTTATTCCAAAAAAGAAGATTATGCTACTTTCTATAATTTTGGAATTTTAAAATCTGAAAATTTAGAAGATGAAGTTAGACTGTTATCGCTCAGAAAATCTGGGAACGCATCATTAAGAAAAGATCGTCCAAATATGTATTATCCAATTTTTTACAATTCAACAACCAAACACATTTATACCGAACAAAAAAATGATATAAATGAAATTATAATTTATCCAATAAAAACAAATGGTGATAAAGGGCGTTGGCGTTGGAAAAAGCAAAACGTAGACAATAATTCAAATTTGTTAGTTTGTAAACAAAATTCTAGTGGAAAATACGATATATATGTAAAAGACTATTTAATAAAAGATGGCGAAAGCAAAGGTCAAAAAACCAAAAGTTTCATAATCGATAAAAATATAATTAATGATAAAGCAAAAGAACACTTGGAACAACTTTTTGATAACACAATTTTTACATATCCAAAAAGTGAATTTTTACTTCAAAGAATAATCGAAATTTCAACCCAAGAAAACGACATAGTCCTTGACTTCTTTGCCGGAAGCGGAACAACTGTGGCGGTTGCGACGAAAATGAATAGACAATTTATCGCTATCGAGCAGATGGACTATATTGAAACGCTTGCCGTTGAACGCTTGAAAAAAGTGATTGACGGCGAGCAAGGCGGTATTTCAAAAGCTGTGAATTGGCAAGGCGGTGGCGAGTTTGTCTATGCCGAACTTGCTCCATTTAACGAAACCGCAAAACAACAAATTTTGGCTTGCGAAAATTCAGACGATATCAAAACGCTGTTTGAAGATTTATGCGAGCATTATTTCCTAAAATACAATGTGAGCGTGAATGAATTTAGTCAAATTATTAACGAGCCTGAATTTCAATCTTTGCCATTGGACGAACAAAAACAAATGGTGCTTGAAATGTTAGATTTAAATCAAATGTATGTTTCATTATCCGAAATGGACGATGAACAATTTGCAGGCTGCCTGAACGATGATGATAAAGCGTTAAGCCGTGCGTTCTATCAAGTGGAGAAAAAAGATGGCAAATGATAAAACGTTGTTTGAAGTGATTGAAAATGAACGTAAAGCGGTTAAAAAATACAAGCCTGAATTACTTGAAATGCCTGAATTTACGTCCAAAAACTTAAAATATGATTTTTTTGAATGGCAAAAATCCGCCCTTGAAAACTTTTTGATTTTTGACCGTACTTCAGAGCTAGACAATTTCCCTGATTTAAAAAATAAGCCAACGCATTTGCTATTTAATATGGCAACAGGTGCAGGCAAAACGATGATGATGGCGGCATTGATTCTGTATTATTTTGAGAAAGGGTATCGGCATTTTTTGTTTTTCGTCAATCAAAACAATATCGTAGATAAAACGGAAAATAATTTTATCGACCCGATGCACGCAAAATTTCTATTTACCGAGAAGATTTTGCAAGGTGATACGGTAATTCCTATTCGCAAAGTGGAAATGTTTAGCCCACATTCAGACGGCATTGAAATTAAATTTACCAGCATTCAAAAACTGTATAACGATATTCACACCGAGCGAGAAAATCAAACCACATTGGCGGATTTGCACAAATTGAATCTTGTGATGCTGGGCGATGAAGCACACCATTTAAACGCTCAAACCAAAGGCAAAAAACAAGGCGAATTAGATTTAGAACAGGAAATTAACGACCGCACTAGCGATGCCGAAATTGAACGCAAAGGCTGGGAGCATATGGTTTTGGAATTGTTACTCAATAAAAATGGTAATCCTAGCCAAAATGTGCTGTTGGAATTTACCGCCACGCTACCTGAAAACGCTGAAGTGCAACAAAAATATGCTGATAAAATCATCACAAAATTTGGTTTAAAAGAATTTTTGCAAAAAGGTTATACCAAAGAAATCAATTTGGTATCTAGTACGCTGGATAAAAAAGAGCGAGTATTGCACGCTTTATTGTTTGCTTGGTATCGCCATCAAATTGCGTTGAAATATGGTATTGCCAATTTTAAACCTGTGATGTTGTTTAGAAGTAAGACGATTGATGAATCAAAAGTGGATTATTTGGCATTTTTAAATTGGGTAGAAAATGTGCAAGCGGTTGATTTTTCGTTTTTAACTACATTTTCAACAAGCTTAAACGATAGCGATAACACCAACGAACAAGGCAAAACCCGCACCGAACAAGCCCTAAAATTCATGCAGGAAAATGGCTTTGAGTTTGCACATTTAGCAAATTGGATTAAACAAAATTATCAAAAACACAATGTGATTATTACCAACTCCGATACCAACAAAACCAAAACCGAAAAAACCGACAGCGAAACCGAAAAATTGCTAAACAATCTGGAAGCAGCGGATAATCCAATCCGCGCCATTTTTACGGTGGATAGATTAACTGAGGGTTGGGACGTTCTGAATTTGTTTGATATTGTACGTTTGTATGAAGGGCAAAATGGCGGTGGTTCAAATAAAAAATTAGGCAAAACGGCTGCCGCTACTGTATCGGAAAAACAATTGATTGGTCGTGGTGTGCGTTATTTTCCATTTGCGTTTGAAGATAAACAGCCAAATAAACGCAAATTTGACAACGATATGCAACACGAATTGCGTATTTTGGAAGAGTTGTTTTATTACACGCACGATGAGCAATCTCGCTACATTACAGAATTGAAAAATGAGTTGCGAAAAGATGGTTATTTGCCTGAAAAAGACGATGATAAGGTATTGGCAACATTTAAACTCAAATCTGAATTTGCTGATAATAAGGCTTTTAGAGATTTGTTAATTTGGGCGAATAAAAAAATCCCCAATCCCAATGCCAAAGCCAATAATGCAGACAGCCTCAAAGCCAATCCGCAAACACTTTCATTCCAAGTTCACGGCAATCAACTGTTGCAAGAAACGCAATTTACAGCCGATGCAAATGATGAAATAGCCAAGCAACTTGGTACACAAAATAATTTTACTCAAATAATAAAAATGAGTGAAATGGAGCGGCACATTTTCAATAAAGCATTGCATATCAAGGGGAAAAATAGTCAATCTTTATTCCATTTTGACCGCTTGCAAGGCAAACTCAACATTCAAAATCGCAATGAATTACAAAATAACTTGTTGAAAGATTGGCAAATTGAATTTTTAGGATTAGAGCAAGATAAACAGATTAGTCCGGACGATAAACTTACAGGCTGCCTGAAAATCTTGGAAATGGTTGAAAAACACCTCAGTGAAAGTGATATACCATTTATTGGTACAAAAGAATTTACGCCTAAAAAATTATGGGAAATTTTTGGCACACCAAAACAAAAATGGGTCAAAAAAGATGATGTAAAAACTACTATTGCCACGCAAAATGATTGGTATGTGATGGATAATTTTGCTGGAACGAGTTTGGAAGAAGAGTTAATTCAATTTATTTCAGAGCGTTTGGGTGATTTGAAATCTAAATATGACGTTCATTTAATCCGTAATGAAGAAGTGTTTAAATTGAATAATTTTGCCGATGGTGAAGGATTTATGCCAGACTTTATTTTATTGCTAAAAGATAAACAAACATCTTCTTCCAATGGCGTGAATGACTTTTTGCATTACCAAATCTTCATTGAACCAAAAGGTGAGCATTTAGTGGAAAATGATTTGTGGAAAGAAGCTTTTTTGGAAGCAATTACAGTGGAATATGGGAAGGATAAGATCCTGCAAAAAGATACACCACATTATCGTTTGATTGGTTTGCCATTTTTTACTGATAATAAGAAAAATCCAAAAGAATATGGACAATTTACAGAGTCATTCCCTTTGGGGGCAATTTCGCTTGAAAAATAGAGTAGCGCATTGCAGACAACCCGTGTTTAACAGAACTCCATTTTGTAAAGGGAGTTCTGTTAAACATTTAATCAACACATTATTAAAACACAGCTTTTTTATTTGGAAATTACGGTGAATTTCAAAATCCTAAAATATAAAAATCAAGCAAAGAATCTAGCGAGTATTTTGCTGATTTGTTTCTTCTTGTTTTGTAGTTTTATAGAGAGATTCTTGCAGATTAAAACCAAAAATTTAAAGGCATACTATGTCAAAAAGCGTAGGCTATATCCTACTCTCATGTCTCTGCTTCTCCATTATGGGTGCGATTGTAAAGCTTCTTGGCGAGCGACTTAGTGGCATTGAGCTGGCATTTTGGCGTAATGCCTTTGGTGTGTTAGTCGTAGGAATTTCACTCCTACTAAACCCACCAAAAAGCCCTCATGGACGACCTTTTATGCTTTTTATGCGTGGATTCTTTGGTGCAAGCGCGCTAATTGCATATTTTTACAATATCACACAAATTCCACTCTCTACGGCATTCACATTAACACAGACTGTTCCATTTTTTATTGCAATTTTTTCATCGCTTTGGCTTGGAGCGCGCGTAGGTATCATGACGTGGGTGGTCATTGCACTTGGCTTTATTGGTGTTTTGTTGCTCTATCCTCCAAACACAGAAGGCTTTACACTCACTATCGCACTACTTGGAGTATATAGCGGAGCAGGAGCGGCTGCGGCTTATCTGGCGATTTCAGAGCTGAAGAATTACTATGACTATCGCGAAATCATTCTCTCACTTACATTAAGTGGCACGATCCTTCCACTTGCGATTTTATACTTTAGTGGTGACGTCTTTGGTGGATTCACCATGCCAGAATCTAGCGAATGGGCTTGGATTCTCCTACTTGGCGTGGTCGCGACACTTGGACAAGTCTATCTGACAAAAGGATATGCAAATGGAGATGCAACGATTCTTGGCGTTGTGAGCTACACAACGATTATCTTAACGATATTCTGGGGTGTGTGCTTGGGAGACCCACTGCCATCAGCACTTGGAATAGCTGGCATACTACTCATAATAGCTGGCGGGCTCCTAAGTACAAAAATGTCGCGCTAGTTACTGTATCTGGGATTCTTTAGCGCAGTCATTGCAGATAGCAAAAATTCTCATATCGTGACTAATGATTTTCACACCGTGATCTTGCGCAATTTTCTCTTGCAGATCCTCCATTTCTTTATTGTAAAACTCAATAATCTTGCCGCAGTCAACACAGATAATATGATCGTGATGGATACCGCTAGCTATTTCATATTTTTTACCACTTTTATCGACCTCAATAGAATGGACAAACCCCTCTTTCTCGAGGAATCCTAGTATACGGTAAATTGATGATATGCTAGCTCCACGGCAGTTATCTTTTGCATGCATCAAAATATCCTCTGGACTAAGATGTCCACCATTCTCATATAGAATCTTTAGGATAAATTCACGCTGTTTTGAATTTTTCAGACCATTCTTGCGAATAGACAATCGCAACCGATCATATATAGAATCTAGGTTCTCCTTCCTGTGCTTCATGATTAGACCTCCCTATTCGTTTAGTCAAAATATTATCAGAAATTATCATACTTACAAATATGTTACGTAATTATCAAAACATATCCAAAAAATAATCTAAAATTTTTACTCTAATTTTCGCCCCACTCAAGCAAGAATCGTGTGCCACTACCCTTTTTACTCTCGCATTTTAGTGCAATTTTATGTTCTAGGCATACTTGTCTAACGAGGCTAAGTCCTATTCCAAAGCCACCTTGATCACGATTAAAACGCGTATATCTCTCAAACATCTGGGCGCATTCAGTTTCGCTCATACCCTCGCCACTATCTATGATTTCAAGACGATTCTTGCACAGATGTATCACAATTTCTCCACGTTTTGCGCTATATTTTATTGCATTTGAGATTAGATTATCTAGCATCTTGCAGATTTTATGCCTGCTGCCAAAAAGAGAGGAATCCTCAAGCTCTAGCTGCCATGTTATCTCCTTTTTCATAGCCATTGGCGAGAAATATCCAACGCGCTCTTCTATTAGGCTTTTCATCCCTATCTCTTCACACTCATTTGGGATCGTATGTGGAAAGTTTAGACAAACCAAGTCTTCATAAATATGGACTAGATTCCTGACAGCTAGCTCAATGTTGTTCAATTTTTTATTATTTTTATCGCCTAGATGCTCCCGTTCCATAGTCTCTATGCTCATCATTATGACGCTTAGTGGCGTATTTATCTCATGAGTAGAATCCTTGATAAAGCGATTTAGCGTGTCTATTTTTTCGTGTAGTGGCTTTAGCGAGAGGCGCACCAAAAAATAGGCTACCACACCAATGATAGAGAGTGCACCAAGGAGCGCAGCGATAAATTTAACCCTTAGCCATGCCATCGCACCGCTCACCTCATCGCCTTCTAAAATCAAAAGCCCATCGCCTTTTCCTTTGCGATATCTCTCCGCCATCTCGTTGTGGTGATTCTCACGCTGTATATCATGTCTAATAGGGAATCTAAGTACCAAATATACACGCCCATCATACTCACTAACACCCTCTTTTAAATGCGGAATTACGAGTAAATTTGAGTATATAACACGCTCTTTATGCATTAAAGCAAACTTCAAATCAAGCTCTCTACTAAGTCGCTCTAGCGAATCTATTCCATGCTCACGCATAGTTACAAATATAGCTCCACGCGCCTCTTTTAACACTTCGGTGCGCTCTAGCAAAAGCGCATACGATTCCCTAGCGTATAGGAATCCAAAAAATATCAGCAAAAATACCCCAGAAGTAATGAGATAAAGCGCGAGAATTTTTGCAATTACAGCCCGACTATGGGACATAAATATACCCCTCACCACGACTATTTACGATTCTATCCTTGCCTAGAAGACGGCGTAGATTCTTGATATACACGCGCAGACTCATCTCGCTTGGTGTCTCATCATATTGCCAGAGCTGATCATATATCTCCTCATGGCTTAAGAGGCGATTCTTATTTTGCAGAAACAGACTCAAAAGCTCCGTCTCCTTAGCTGTCAAAATATGTGGCTCATCGCCCAAAAAAAGTATTTTCCCATCCAAAGAAAATCGCCAATCCCCGCCCAACTCCTCAAACTCCTCATGCTTATGTGCAAATCGTCGCTTCAATAGCGTTCTCACACGAATCGCTAACTCCTTTAACTCAAATGGTTTTTTAAGATAGTCATCGCAACCACTTAAATAGCCCTGCTCTAAGTCTTGTATCGTGTTTAACGATGTAGTATAAATAGCAGGTGTAGTTTTACCAAGCTCGCGTAAATTCTTCAAAAGGCTAAAACCATCGCCATAGGGAATCTTTACATCAAGAATCCACAAGTCAAAATTTTGTTCATAAGCGAGATTCAGTCCCTCGCGCGCATCACTTGCGATACTCACGTCATATCCCTCTTCGCGTAAAAACTCCTCTAAAATCTCTTGCAACATATTGTCATCCTCGACAATGAGAATCTTTGCTGGCATGAAAGCTCCATGATTTTTTGGATTATTGATATTTTATGACAACAATACCCACCAAGAAGGAATCGTATGTGAAATTTGACTCGATTCTTTACCAAACAGACTTTAAAAGCCAATACAAGCTAGAATCGGTGCAAAAATTCATGAAAAGGAGCTGCCTGTGAGCCTCCCATACACACACTTACATCTTCACACAGAGTATTCGCTACTTGATGGCGCAAACAAAATAAAAAGTCTCGCCAAAAAAGTTAAGCAGCTCGGCATGAATGCCGTTTCAATGACCGATCACGGGAATATGTTTGGCGCAATTGACTTTTATACAGCGATGAAAAAAGAGGGTATAAAGCCAGTCATAGGAATCGAGGCCTATCTGCACAACGCTGATGAGTTAAACGATAAAGGGACAAAGCAACGATTCCACCTCTGCTTATACGCTAAAAATGAAATAGGCTATAAAAATCTGATGTATCTAAGCTCGATGAGCTTTGTGGAGGGGTTTTACTATTACCCAAGAATAAACAAAAAACTCCTCCGCGAAAATAGCGAGGGACTCATCTGCTCTTCTGCATGTCTGCAAGGCGAGGTGCAATGGCACCTAAACATAAACAATGAGCGCAATGTTAAATTTGGTGCAAAAGGCTATGAATACGCAAAAAAGGTTGCGCTTGAATATCGCGATATTTTTGGTGAGGATTTCTATCTTGAGATTATGCGACATGGGATAAATGACCAGCTGTTTATAGATGAGCAGCTAATCCGCTTAAGCCTAGAAACTGGGATTAAAATCATTGCAACCAACGACACACACTATCAATTACAAGAAGATGCCGAAGCTCACGATGCATTCATGTGTATCGCTATGAACAAAAACTTTGAAGATACAAACCGCATGCGCCACAGCGTGCAGGAGTTCTATCTAAAAAGCCCTGAGCAGATGAGTGAGCTTTTTGCTGATATACCCGAGGCCCTATTAAACACACAAGAGATAGTTGATAAGTGCAATCTTGAACTAAAGCTTGGGAATCCAACACCACCTAGTTTTAAGTTCACCGCTGAATACGCACGCGCTGAGGGTTTAGATATGCATGAGGATTCCGATTACTTTACATACAAGTGTCGTGAAGGCTTACAAAAACGTCTAAAACTCGTACCAAGCGAACGCCACAAAGAGTATACTGAGCGGCTAGAGCGAGAGATTGAAATCATAAACAAGATGAAATTCCCAGGCTACATGCTTATAGTATGGGATTTTGTACGCGCGGCAAAAGACAGGGGGATTCCCGTTGGTCCTGGACGAGGGAGCGCAGCTGGTAGTTTGGTGGCATTTTGCCTTGAGATTACCGATATTGACCCGATGAAATACGCACTACTTTTTGAGCGATTCCTAAATCCTGAGCGCGTAAGCATGCCCGATATTGATATGGACTTTTGCCAAAGCAGGCGTGGGGAGATTCTCGACTATGTAATAAACAAATATGGGCGCTATAACGTTGCACAGGTCATCACCTTCGGTACTCTTCAAGCTAAAGGTGTGATACGTGATGTCGCACGCGTTATGGGCATGCCATATGGTGAGGCTGATGCTATGGCAAAGCTAATCCCAGACGAGCTAGGAATCACGCTAAATGGCAAGGGCAAAGAGGGTACGCCAGAGTTTGTCGCTGGGGCTTTTCAAAAAGAGCCAAAGATAAAAGAGTTGATTGATGCAAATCCAAAGGCAAGAAAAGTATGGGAGTTTGCGCTACTTTTAGAGGGGCTCAAGCGAAATGCCGGCACACATGCAGCTGCTGTTGTTATCGATTCTGAGCGAGAGCTGTGGCATAAAGCTCCTCTTTACAAGCCAAGTGGCGATGATACGATAGCAACGCAATATTCAATGAAATATCTCGAAGATGTGGATTTGATAAAGTTCGACTTTTTGGGATTAAAGACACTGACCGTGATTCGTGGTGCGATGGATATGGTTAATGCACGATATGGAAGAGAGATTGATTTTAACGCTCTTGATGTAAATGATGCTGCTGTTTATGAAACAATCCAAAGTGGACACACAATAGGGCTATTTCAAGTGGAATCTAAAGGTATGCAGGATCTAAACAAGCGACTAAAGCCAACTACCTTTGAAGACATCATCGCTGTTCTTGCACTCTATCGTCCAGGTCCAATGGAATCAGGAATGCTAGATGACTTCATCGACAGAAAGCATGGGCGTGCACCGATTCTTTATATGTTCCCAGAGCTAGAGCCGATTCTTAAACCCACATACGGTGTCATCGTCTATCAAGAGCAGGTCATGCAGATAGTTCAAGCTATTGGTGGCTTTAGCCTTGGTGGGGCGGACTTGGTGCGCAGAGCCATGGGTAAGAAAATAAAAGAGGAGATGGATAGACTCAAAGGTGAGTTTGCAAATGGCGCAGAGAAAAAGGGCTTTGAGCGTGCAAAATCTGAAGAACTCTTTGACCTAATAGTAAAGTTTGCTGGGTATGGCTTTAACAAATCTCATTCCGCGGCATATGCGATGGTTACATTTCAAACAACATATCTTAAGACCTACTATCCACATGAATTTATGGCAGCACTACTAACGTCTGAGCAGGATAACACTGATAAAATCGTCAAGTATGTCGATGAGGCAAAGCGAATGGGGATTAAGATTCTTCCACCTAGCATTGAACGGTCTAGCCTAGAGTTTAGCGTTGATGAAATTGATGGTGAGAAGGTGATTTTATTTGGACTTGGAGCTATACGTGGAGCAGGCGAGGTCGCACTAAATAAGATTCTTGAAGAGAGAAAGGAATCTCAATTTGCAAATCTAGAAGACTTCATCGGAAGAATCGATGCACAAAAGGTAAATAAAAGAGTACTCGAATCACTAATAAAAAGCGGTAGCCTAAGTGGCTTTGGCTACTCAAGGCGTGCACTTTTAGAACAAATCGAAGCAATAATCGAAGCATCTAAAGAATCTGAGCGTGCTAAAAAAATGGCAGAAAATTCACTCTTTGGTGATAGCGAAGAGATGGTTGGTGCACACATAGAAATCGAAAATCTCGATGAATACACACTCAAAAAACTACTCGAACTAGAGAAAGAAACACTTGGTTTCTACGTTTCTGGGCATCCACTTGATGATTTTAGAGCAGAGATGGCGGATATTGATTATGCACTTTCAAGCTCACTAGAGCAGATCGAAGATGGCAGCTCAGCGATTTTTGTCGGGAAGATCGAGGATATCACAATAAAATTTAGCAAGAAAGGGAATCGATTTGGAATTGTAAATCTACTTGATTTTCACGGAAATATTGAAATGATGCTCTTTGAGAGAATGTTAGATGAGCTAGAAAAGCTAGATAAAGAGCGTCCGATCGCCTTTAAATGCACTATAAATAAAGATGGTGAAAACACGCGCCTAAGGGCTGAAAAAATCCTAACCATCGAGGAAGCAAAGGGTGTAAAAGTCGATACAAAAATCAGTATACAAGATGTATCTCACGCCATTTTAGCTGTGATTGATAGCGATGCTAACCCTGAGATTATTTCGATTCTCCGTAGCGCGGCGATTAAGAATCAAGGGCGACGCGAACTAAAAGTAGTGTTAAAAAGCAAGCTACAAGATGTTGTACTTTTGACTGGCTTTAGCGTGAGTAGCACTATAAAAGAGGCATGCAAAGAGATAGAATGGATTGATGAGGTGCAGTAAGTGAGAGGGCTAGAGAATCTAAAAATTGGTGCAAAACTAGGTGAAGAATCCCAAAAAGGCTGGAGTGTGGAGCGACTATGCGAGAAGTGCGGCGAATACCCTAGCGAATGTAAATGCAATGTAAAACAAGAGCTAAAAGAGCCACGCGCGCATCGTCTGAAGTTTCGAATTGAAAAGCGAAATGGAAAAAGCGTAACGTGTGTAGAAGAGTTTTTTATCCCTGATTCTGAAGTGAAGGCACTGCTTAAAAAGCTAAAAAGTACGCTTGGATGTGGTGGCACTATAAGCGGTGGAATCCTCGAACTACAAGGCGATAAAATCGTGCAAACAAAGGAGTTTCTTACTAAGGCTGGCTTTGGAATAAAGTGAAAAACACACTTTAAATTTATAGTTATATGGTAAATGTAATGTAACTATTTACATTACATTAATTTTTAGAGGAAAGTAGCTATGACAAAAATTTACAAAGCTCTTGCACTAATCAATACTTTTACTACTGGCGATACTAAGAGGCTACTTCTTTGCTTACAGAAGAATACGTCCAGCACAATCTCGCATACAAAACAGGTCGTGATACTTTCATTGATAGCGTCACTCATCTAGATTCCGCTCCGGTAAAAACTACCACCAATAATATCCATACCTTTTATGTATTGAGTGTTTCTGAGGGGACTTTTGCTAACGCTCCTACATCATACTATGACCTGTGGAGAATCGAAAATGGCAAAATAGTTGAACACTGGGATATCATAGAAACTATAGCCGATAAATATACATGGCAGAACAAAAATGGTAAGTTTTGATGTAATCGTTTGACATATAACTCCTCCATGATATGAAAACGCTAGGAGCAGTTAAATAATGCAGATTTCAAGCGGTAGACGATGAAGGATTATTTCATTTTCATGAGAGCCCCAACCCAAAATGCCCAGTCGGAAAAAATATCCACTCCATACTAGATGATAGGCTAAAAAAAAGTTCAAACCGTAATGGAGAATGAATTACGAAGTTACACGCTCCTATATCTACACATAAATATGTCAGTGCTTTTAAACCCAGTGGGACAAAAAGCACATGATAAGCACCAATTTAACTAAGAATCGCCCGCTCTTCTTTTACTATTTTCCCATGCTGTAAGTGCAAAATACGCTCACATCTCTCTAATGTACTTAGACGATGGGCGATAATTATTAGAGTTTTACCCTCACTCGCATCATAGATTTCGTCCATAATTTTTCGCTCAGTATCATTATCCAGCGCGCTAGTAGCCTCATCAAGCACAAGAATCTCAGGATTCCCATAAAGAGCACGTGCAATAGCAATCCTCTGCTTTTGTCCACCACTTAGAGCCACACCACCTTCGCCTACACGTGTATTAAGCCCATCTTTACTCATCAAGAAGTCATAGATATTTGCCTGTTTTAGCGCGCTTATTACTCGGCTTTCATCATATTCACGTCCAAAAGCAACATTCTCACCCACAGTGCTATCAAATAGATATACACTTTGTGGAATATAGCCTACTTTTTTGCGCCAGCTTTTTAGATTCTCCACGCTTAGTGGAGTACCATCGATAAGAATCTCTCCACTTATTGGACGATATAGTCCAATAATAATATCCACTAATGTACTCTTCCCGCTTCCACTCTCACCGATAAATGCCACCTTTTCCCCATGCGCTATACTTAGGTTTAATCGATTAAAGATTGGTTTATCCAGCTCATACTCAAAACAGATATCATGCAATTTGATATTTTGTGAAAACCTCACTTCCGCCTCACCGAGCTTATCAATATGGACACTTAAGTCCTCACTAACAATCTCGAGCGATCTGTAATTAAACATGATTCTATTGTAGCTATCAAGAATCCTATTTACAGAAGGTAATAGACGATAGAGAGCTAGCACATACATCGATAATAGAGGTAGAGCTGAGGTTATGTCACCATTTTTAGCATAAATCAAATAGAGAATAATCGCCACCATAAGCGAGAATCCACTCACCTCTAAAAATAAGCGTGGGACGTGTGATAGGGTCTGATTCGTAATATTTGCATGCGCAAATCCAATCGAAGCTTCACTGAAACGCTCCATTATAGGCTTTTCATTGCTCTCTAATTTTATGATTTTGAAATTCCCAAAACTTGAACCAATGATTTCATAAAAGCTTCGCTGAAACTCCGCTCTCTTACCACCTTCGCTTTTTATAGTCTTTGACACAGATATACCAAGTAGATAGGCTTTAATAGCAAGAAGAATCGTCAGTGTAAGCGTAATCTGATAATCAACAAAAAGTAAAACTGCATAAATAAGCACCACTACAAAAAACTCAGAAACCATAAAAAGCACGGCACTCAAGAGAATCGTGAGATTATTTGCCTCGTTTACGATCGCTTTTGTTAGCGTTGCACTATTTTTAGAGATAAAGTCCCGATAACTCATACAGAGATAATTTTGAAAAAGCCTAGATGCGATGAGATGATAACGACCAAATGAGAATCGAGCTAACAGATACTGATAGTAGAGATTTATCAAACTGCGGAAAATATAAAAAAATAGCAACACCATACCAAAAGCAAGTATAAAATCACGTGGATTCTCAAAGCTAAAATAGTCATAGACTATATGAAAGTATTGATTGCTCTCGACCTTACTAAAGTCGCTTGCTACAGATATAAATGGCATGATCGCCGAGATTCCTACCATTTCGATGATAGAGATAAGAATCGAAAATATCAAAAGTGCAAAAATAAAGTGTTTATCCTCTTTTGAAAGGAGTTGGCGGAGTTTGTGTATCATGGCGACTCTTTTTGGATTTTTGCGTGGATTCTATTTTAGGCGCGCTTAAAAAGGTGTGTGTGGAGTATAATTGCAAAGTAAGAATATAGAATCTTTTAGGGTTCTAAGTGCACATCAAAATAAGGAATCACACTTATGAAAACATTAGCAATAATTGGGCTTGGGTATGTTGGACTTCCACTGGCAGTAGAATTTGGCAAAAAACACAATGTTATTGGATTTGACATAAATCGCGCGAGAATCGATGAGCTAAAAAGTGGATATGATCGTACATTAGAAGTTGATTCTAACGAGCTAGCTGAAGCTAAGAATCTAAGATATAGTTGCGAGCTAGAAGAGCTAAGAGCTGCACAAATTTACATTATGACCGTGCCAACACCGATTGACAACTACAACAAACCAGATCTGACACCTCTTATAAAGGCAAGCGAAACCGTTGGAAAAGTCCTGAAAAAAGGTGATATCGTAATCTATGAAAGCACAGTATATCCGGGCTGCACAGAAGAAGACTGCGTACCCGTTTTAGAAAAATTTAGTGGATTGAAATTTAATGTTGATTTCTTTTGTGGCTATTCACCAGAGAGAATCAACCCAGGTGACAAAGAACATCGCGTGATAAATATCAAAAAAGTAACTAGCGGTAGTACACCAGAAGTAGCCGATGAGGTCGATGCACTCTACCGCTCTATCATCGTCGCAGGCACACACAAAGCATCAAGTATAAAAGTTGCCGAAGCAGCAAAAGTCATTGAAAACTCACAACGTGATATAAATATTGCCTTTGTCAATGAATTATCAATAATCTTTGATAAGATGGGAATCGATACCCTAGATGTACTAGAGGCAGCCGGGACAAAATGGAACTTCCTACCATTCCGACCTGGGCTAGTCGGCGGACACTGCATAAGCGTAGACCCATACTACTTAACACATAAGGCAGAATCACTAGGCTATCACTCACAAGTAATCCTAGCAGGACGACATATAAATGACAATATGGGAATCGTAGTTGCAAATAAAGTCATAAAATTAATGATAAAAAAAGGTCAAAAGGTTGAAGGAGCACGTGTACTAATCATGGGAATAACATTTAAAGAAAATTGCCCTGATATTCGCAATTCACGTGTTATTGATATCATAAAAGAGTTACAAGAGTTTGGTTGCAAAATCGATGTATATGACCCATGGGCGGATGCAGCAGAAGTAGCACATGAATATGGTATCACACTCACAAAACGTGAAGATATAGATAGTGGAAAATATGGTGCAATAATTATAGCGGTAGGACATAAGGAGTTTAGGAATATGCCAAATCCACGTGAATTTGGTACCAAAGAATGTATTGTATATGACATAAAGGGAATATTGGATAGAAATATTGCTGATTCTAGATTATAAATCACGAATTAAATGAGAATCCTTTTTGGATTCTTCGATTAAAATTCTATAAATAGTAAAAGTATAGAAATATTTTGAATTTTTATTTTTGAAAATATAAGTTGATCAACTACTTTTTTATAATTGAAAAAAGCAATGTTTCCCATGCTGACATAACAAGATCTAGAGAATACTTTTCACGCACTCTTAGTGCATTTTTAGATAGCTTTTTCCTCAATCCATCATCATTCATCATACGCTTTAACTCAATACAGAGCCTATCTTTATCAAATAATGGAATTAAAATAC
Source organism: Wolinella sp. (assembly GCA_052170135.1). Lineage (GTDB taxonomy): Bacteria > Campylobacterota > Campylobacteria > Campylobacterales > Helicobacteraceae > Wolinella. Next base: position 283,358 of record JBQNBC010000001.1, on the reverse strand, counting down.
CATTTTCTTCATTTTTTATCACTTCACTTGGTCCATAAGGGCAGTCATAAGAAATAACAGCACAACCCATAGAAAGTGCCTCTATAAGGGCATTTGATAAGCCCTCAATATGTGAAGTAAGCACAAAAATCTCTGCACGCTCAAAATACTCATAAATATTATACTGTTGTCCTAAAAGTTTTACATTTTTAGCACAATTTAGTTTATTAATAAGTTCCTCTAAACGCTTCCTATCTACACCATCACCAACAATTTTTAATTTATATTCTTGATTGTTAGTTTTTACAAATGCCTCAATAAGTTCATCGAAACCCTTATCTGGTATAAGCCTACCTACACCTAAGATAAGTTTTTCCTTTTTTCGTATGCTATTTGGTGCAAAATCAAATGGGTTTGGCATAACAGCACAATTTTTCAAGAATCTATAGTGATTTTTCATATCTTTATGTGTTAGAAGCGTTACTTTTTCTGCCAATGGATATAAAAATCGTCGAAGTAAATTCCAAAATTTTGATTTTTGCCAAATATAGCATGTGTGTTCAGTCACTATTAATGGAATAGAAAGCCACCTAGTAGCAAGAATTGAAATAATATTTGTCTCTGTCATAAATGAGATTGCAATATTAGGTGAAATGGAGTGGAGCACCTTTCTAAGCATACGAATACGATAAAAATTATTTAAAATAGAATCAAACAAGTTTATAGATATTTTATTTTGATTTAAAGATATAACTTTTATATTTTTTGGAAGCTTAAAATAGCTATTTTTATCTCCAAAAGTGATAATAAAAAGCTCATATTTTTTTACAAAATATTCACTCATTAGTGATAATACTTTTTCAGCACCTCCTGCACCTAAACTAGATATTATAAATACTATTTTCATTTGTTAAAATATCTTGCAAAAATAAACTGTGATGGAAAATATAAAAGTAAGAAAAGAATCTTTGCACGAAATTTTGATAAATTATTAAAGGATGTAATAAAATTATATCCTAAAAAACGTGAGAATAATGAATATTTAATAACATGAATTATATATGATTTTGGAAAATCAAATATAATTTCTGGATAATTATTTAAAAAATATTTTGATTCAAATAAGAATCCTAAAGGTTGCTTTTGACGTATATTTTGGCTTAACGCACCAGTATTACTCTCATTTATATAATAAATTCTTAGACGTTTATTTATACGATAACTACGTGGTTTTTCTACTATTGCTAGACGTGTCCAAAAAAAACTTTCAGGAATAAATTTTAAATTTAAAACCTCATCTGGAATATTAAAATGTCTCAAAATCATCTCACTATTGAGTGCTGACCATGTCTCACCAGTATGAGAATTTATACCTGAAAATATAGATTTATAGACATCAAACCAGCCCTCATTTGGGAATTCTCCTCCCAAATTTTGACCATTTTGTGTCTCACAAAGCATTGCAATTCCGCTACATTTTTTACGCTCATCTATACTAAAACTCTTCCAAATTTCTGATAAAATTTCAAGTGTTTGTGGCTTAAATCTATCATCTGAATCAGCTATTAAAAGTAGCTCACCATGGATATATTTTATTCCATTTAAAAGTGCAGAAATTTTTCCACTATTTTTTTGAAAAATATATTTAATATGAAAATCTGCATTTTTTTGAAAATATGTTACTAAATTATATGTATCATCACTCGAACCATCATCAACAATAATCCACTCAAAAATTCCCTGAATAGTCTGATTTTTGAGGCTTTCAAAGACACGATGAAGCGTATTTGCACGATTAAAGCTTGGAGTCAAAATAGTAAAATTTAATTTATAATCCTGCATTTATAGCTCTTTTTTTAAGAATCTAATATCTAATTTTTAGACTAACACCAACAATAGCATCATCAAAAATATTAGGCTTTTTAATGGTAAAGTCAACCTCTTCTAATTCGGGAAATTTATCTTTAATTTTATTGTGAAGGCCTAAAAGTGCATCTTCCAAAAGACCAAATTTACTATTTTGTAGATGTTCTATTATAGTTTCTTTTATAGTTGCATAGTTTATATATTGATCTTTATAAGTATATGAAAAAGTACCATTTATAATAATTATCTGAGGAATCTTACGCTCATGTGGTAAGATTCCAATAATTGTCTTTAATTGTAGATTCTCAATATTAATTATCAAATGACCTTGCTCTCTTGTCCTTGAAATAAGCGAACAATATTTGGAATATGTTTATAAAAAATTATAAATGAAATTATAATAATTGGTGCATGAGTATTAATAATTGGCATATCATAATGAATAATAAAACTAGCAACAATAAGCGCTAAAAGTCCAAAAAGTGATGAGAGTGATGATATTTTTAGTATCTTACCAGTTATAAACCATATAAATAAACCAATAAGTGCTTCAATAGGTAGCATAATTGCCATGACACCTAAACCAGTAGCTACACCCTTTCCACCTTCAAATTTTAAATATGGACTAAAACAATGCCCAATAACAGCAATTACAGCAATTCCCCATTGTGTCTCAATACTCATACTAAAAATTTTAGCTAGCAAAATAACAATAGCACCCTTTAGTGCATCAAGTAGCATTGTAAGTGTTGCAATTTTTTTTGCCTTCTCTGGTGCAATATCTTTCAAAACTCGTAAAACATTAGTTGCACCAATACTCCCACTACCTGATTCTTGTAGATTTACACCAAAAAGATATTTTGAAAGAACATAACCAAATGGAATTCCACCTATAAAATAGGCAAGAATATAAAAATGTATATTTAGATTTGTAAAAAATTCTAAGATTCCCATATATATACCTTACACATCTAGATGTTTTACATCTTTTGCGTGATCTTGGATATATGCACGACGTGGTTCGACCTCATCTCCCATAAATAGCGAGAATACGTCGCTAGCACCAATATCATCTGTAATTTGAACTTTCAAAAGTCTTCTATTTTCTGGTGTCATAGTTGTCTCCCAAAGTTGTTCTGGATTCATTTCACCTAGACCTTTATAACGTTGAATATAGGCACCTTTTTTAGCAGATTCTTCAATTTCTTCTAAAATTTCAATAATTTCCCTATCTTTTAAAAATTCTAAATTACGTTCTATAATTAAATTATGTACATAATATGCCTCTTCAAAAAGTGGATTTGTAAATAGAGAATCATCAATAATTAAATCTACAAGCCCATCATTTGTTTGAACATACAAGTGTATGCGATCATCAGTTATACGCTTATTAAGGATATTGTATCCCTTAAGCGCAATAAATTCCTCAATTTTTGTATATAAATCGCCCATTTTTAGCGAAATATACTCACGATTCTCAATAAGGAATTTAATAATATCAATCATTGAAAATCGTTTCTCGAGCTCTTTTAATGTCAGGCGATAATGTGCAGCAAATCTGAGAATCTCAAGTAATTCAGGTGTACCTATACCATCAAAACTAAAATTTTCAATTCCATTTTCAATCAAATATTCACTAAGTGCTTTTTCATCACGAAGATAAATTTCCTTTTTGCCCTTTTTAAATCTATATAATGGGGGCTGAGCAATATAAAGGAATCCAGCTTCAATAATAGGTTTCAAATATCGGTAAAAGAATGTTAAAAGCAATGTTTGAATATGACTACCATCTACATCAGCATCAGTCATTATGATTATTTTTTGATAACGAATTTTTTCGATATCAAATTCATCTCCAATTCCACATCCAAGTGCTGTAATCATATTCTTAATCTCATCACTTTTAAGAATTTTATCTAATCTACTTTTTTCAACATTAAGAATCTTGCCTTTAAGTGGAAGAATCGCTTGAAATACACGGTCACGTCCTTGCTTCGCTGATCCACCAGCAGAATCACCCTCAACTAAATATAGCTCGGAAATACTAGGATCTTTACTTTGACAATCTGCAAGCTTCCCAGGTAATGTTCCGACCATTAGAGAATCTTTTTTACGCGTTAGCTCTCTAGCTTTTTTAGCAGCTTCTCTACCACGTGCTGCTATTAAAGCTTTTTGCATTATTGCTTTTGCATCATTTGGATTTTCCTCAAAAAACTTTGAGATTTTTTCATAAGTTAATTTTTGAACTATAGGCTTAACAAATGAACTACCAAGTTTTCCTTTTGTTTGACCTTCAAACTGTGGCTCCATGACTTTTATAGAAACTATCGCTACAAGTCCTTCACGAATATCATCACCAGTTACTTTATTATCTTTTTCACGTGAATTTGCATTTTCATCAATATAACTTATTATTGCTCGTGAAAGTCCTGCACGAAATCCAGCTTCATGTGTTCCTCCATCTGGAGTTTTTATATTATTTACAAAGCTGAGAACCTTCTCATCATATCCATCATTATATGTGAGTGCTATCTCGACTTCTGTCTCACTTTCGCTATCTGAGAAACTAAAAACTTGAGAAACTAATGCTTTTTTATTTAAATCTTCTACAAATTGGCTTAAACCACCTTCAAAATGATAACTTTCTTTAAAACCATCTCGTTCATCTTTAAAATTGATTGTTACATTGTGATTTAGATATGCTAGCTCTTTAAATCTATGCGAAAGAACTTCACGATCAAAAACTGTAACTTCAAAAATATCATCATCTGGAATAAATTCTATTGTAGTTCCATTTTTTTTACTATTTCCTATATTTATCAAATTATTTTGAGGAATTCCTTTAGAAAATTCTTGGGTATAAATTCCTCCATCTTTTTGTATTGTCATTATTAGCTTTTTTGAGAGTGCGTTTACAACAGAGACACCAACACCATGTAAACCACCTGAAACCTTATAAGAATCTTTATCAAATTTACCACCTGCGTGAAGGACTGTTAAAACAACAGTAGCAGCTGGTATATTTTCAGTAGGGTGTATATCAACAGGTATCCCTCTTCCATTATCTTCGATTTTTACACCACCTTCTTTTGTTAGTGTGATCGAGATTGCATTACAGTAACCGGCCATTGCTTCATCAATGGAGTTATCAACAACTTCATAAACTAAGTGGTGTAGACCATTAATATTTGTATCACCAATATACATTCCTGGGCGTTTTCTAACTGCTTCAAGTCCTTTTAAGACTTGAATATTTCCACCTTTGTACTCTTTTACTTCGTTATTTTTATTTTCCATATATTTATTTCCTAAATTACATTATTATTGGCATTATTATTGTTGAGAAATTTTCACTTTTTAAAATAAATGGGATATTTCTCTCTTGGATTCCTATAATAAAATCAGAAGTATCAACCTGACTTAGATAATCAAGTATATATCTTGAATTTACACCTATCACTATTTCATCTTTAATTCCGGTTTCTATTTCTAGCTGTGTTTGAGCCTCATTATTTTCTTCACTTATAGAATCAAATAGGATTTCATTAGTCTTAAATGTAATTTTTATATCATTACTAACTGAATTAATAAGTCTTATAGAATCTACAAATTTGTCTTTTGGGATAGTCATATTGTAGTTAGTTTCCTTTGGAATAATACGCTCATAATCTGGGTATTTACCGTTTATTAATTTTGTAAAAAATAGATAATTTTTAGATTTTATAATTAGATATGTTTCATCATAATATAGTTCTACATCTTCAAAAAATAGTTTTTGTATTTCAATAATTGCCTTTTTTGGAATTATTAGAGCTAGTTTATTTATAGATGGGTTTTCATATTTTACTATTGCAAGTCTTCTTGAATCAGTTGCAACGAAGTTAAATGAGTATTCTTTAATATCAAGTAATGCACCATTTAATTCAAATTTTGGATTGTTTGTATCTATAGCTGGTATAATTTTTTTCATAGATTGAATTAAGTATGTAGAATTTATTTCCACTTTTGGAAGTTCATTAAAACTTGGAAATTGTGGAAATTCACTAGCATTAAACATTGGTAATTTAAAGCTACTTCTACCTTGTTTAATAATTAAAAATTCATCCTTATTTTGTAGAGTTACTTCACTATCTTTTAGTCTTCGAACAATGTCTAGTATTTTTTTACCATTTACAGTTGATATTCCATCTTGTTCTATGTTTATGCTACTTGTTTTTGCTAGTAGTCCTATTTCATGATCAGTAGCATATAGTGTTAGTTCAGAGTTTTCAGCTTTAAAAAAAATATGTGATGTTATTTGACTCGCATCTTTCTTATCTAAAAATGATTGAAGATTGTTTAGTATATTCTCTAAATTACTCTTATGGATTTCAAATTTCATAGCTTATGTCCTTAATTTTAATATTTTAGTAATATTAGTAGATAACAGTGAATTGTTGAAAACTAAGTGAAAACATCATAATATTGGTAGTTTTCATAGTGAAATACAATAACACATTTATTCACAACTTTTCACGTATTGTATCAAAGATACGTTTCATTTCTTTGATTTTATCTTATTTTTTAGCTCCTCCATAACTAGTTTTAGGTTAGCATCACTTTCTATTTCACTTTCTATTGTCTTCATTGCTTTACTTACAGAGCTATGATCTTTCATACCAAAAAATTGTGCTAGAGATGGCATTGAATTTGGAGTTAATGTTCGTGCTAAGTAGATTACTATCCTCCTAGCATTTGCTATATTTTTACTGCGCCCTTTACTTTTTATTTCTGCTGGTTTTACGTTTAGTTCTTTTGACACTATTTCAATTATATCTTCTACGGTGATATTTTCTCGTTCTTCTTTTATATGTTCTTTTAATATATTTTTTGTAAATTCAAGTGTAATTTCACCACCATTTATCATTCCTGCATAAGCATTTAGTTTTATTATAATTCCTTCAATTTCACGAATATTATTTCCAGTATTTATAGCTATAAAATTTATTACTTCATTATTTAGATAGATTCCCTCGAGATCACATTTTTTCTTAATAATATTAATTTTTGTTTCAAGTTCAGGTGGCTGTATATCTACTACCATTCCCCATTCAAAGCGACTTTTAAGCCTTTCTTCAAGTCCAGCTATTTGTTTTGGCATTTTATCTGATGTCATGATTATCTGTTTTTTATTATTATAAAGTTCATTAAATGTATGAAAAAATTCTTCTTGAATTTGTGCTTTTCCACCAAAAAATTGAACATCATCAATCAATAAATAGTCGCATGCACGATATTTATCTCGAAATTTATCCATTGTATTATTTCGTATATGATATAGGTAATCATTTAAAAATTGCTCACTCGTTACATAAATAATGCTTTTTCCTTTTGATGAACTATAATTTCCTATCGCATTTAATAGATGTGTTTTTCCGAGTCCAGTTCCACCGTAAATTAGTAGTGGATTAAATGCTATACCTTGTTTTTTTGCAACATTTTGAGATACCTCATAAGCGAACCTATTAGATTCTCCAACTACAAAAGAATCGAATGTAGAAGTTGAGTTTAATATTGTGCTTTTCTGTACTTTATTACTTCCAAATTTTGCTACTAAACTTTTCACATCTTTTTTTACTGCACCAACATTTATCTCTACTTTTGGTCGGATTCCTGTATTTATTTCAAATAGATGTGCAATTCTGCTACTGTATTTAGTTTTTACCCAATTTGCTATAAATTGATTTGGAGCTTTATATATTGCTAAGTCCGTACGTGATGCTTCTTCATCATATTTTAGCTGCTTTATATATCGTTCATATTCCAGCGTTGAGATTTCATCTTTAAGTTGTTTTAATGTAGTATCGCCGAGCAATTTTTTCACCTTGAAAAGTTTTTCACGATGTGAATAAGTCTGTGAATAGTATCGTAGTTTGTATGAGGAATCTATAAAAACAAGCTACTGTTTTTGTCTCTTTTATGTGAAAAAGGTGTGAAAATGCAGATTTTGGGTATTGATCCAGGTAGTAGAAACTGTGGTTATGCTATTTTAGAGCACGATTTTAAACGTGGGAATCGTCTCATTGAAGCTGGATTAATTAAGATTAAACAGCGTACTTTACAGCATCAGATCCTTGAGTTTGTTGAAGGAATCGATCTAGTTTTAAAAAATCATAAAATTGATGAAGTTGCAATAGAAGATATTTTTTATGCTTATAATCCAAAAACCGTAATAAAACTAGCACAATTTCGTGGTGCACTTAGTCTAAAGATTCTCCAGGAATTGGGAAACTTCCACGAATATACTCCATTGCAAGTTAAAAAAGCACTAACTGGCAACGGAAAAGCAGATAAAACACAAGTTGCATTTATGGTAAAGAGGTTATTAAATATAAAAGGTGAAATAAAACCACTAGATATAACAGACGCTATTGCTGTGGCAATTACACATTCACAGAGAATAAAATTAGGAGAAAATCGATGAAAATAACGCTTTTACAGCATACTAGTCTAACTGTTTGTGCGCATGCGATTCGTACTTGTTGGCAGAGTTTTGAGCGTAGCGATTGTGGTGGTGAGCGTGATAGAGAGCTTATAGATAGGGTGGGTAATAAAAATCGCCATCAAAGTACACTCGAACATCTCGTATATACATTTTATATCCAAGGAATCTCTCGTGCATGTTTACAAGAGCTTGCACGTCATCGTATTGCTTCGCTATCTGTTAAAAGTACAAGATACACATTAAAAGAGCTAAAAAATGAAGAATCTTTTCTGCAAGATTCTAAGGTTGATTTTGAACGCGCAGAAAAATATATTTTATTTACAAAAAATGATGCTGTTGATTATGCTTCTGTACTTGCATTAGAGAGGCTAAGACAGATTCTTGTCAGTGGTGTAAGCAATGATATTGCAAAGTATTGTCTACCTGAGTGTTATAAAACAGAATTGACATGGACTATAAATGCACGAACTTTACAAAATTTCCTTACGCTTCGCAGCTCTAAGAATGCACTTTGGGAGATTCGCGAGCTATCTCATGCTCTGTATGATGCGCTACCAGATGAGCATCGTTATCTTTTTTTATTAACTTTTAGTTAAATATTTTTATATCAAAAATGCTGGAATCTAAATAAAAGGCTAAGATATGGGTTCTAGATTCTCTATTTTACTTGCGATTCGTTCCCTTGATAAAGGCGGTGCAGAGCGACAAATGGTAACTCTATCGCGTGCGCTAGTTGGGAAAAATTTTGATGTGACATTAGTTGTTTTAGTTAGTGGAGGTGCTCTGGAATCTGAGTTAAAAAATAGTTATGTAAAACTAATTTCACTTGATAAGAAAAAAAGTATAGATTTTGCTGCATTAAATCGCTTAAGAATTTTAATAAAAGAAGAAAAATTTAATTTCATCTACTCATTTTTACCAGAAATGAATATTTTCTGTTTGTTAGCTTCTAGATTCTTATTAAAAGCACCAAAAATAATTTGGGGATTTCGATCAAGCGATATGGATATTAAAAGCTATGGATTTAAAAGTCGTGTATATTATAAGCTTGAGAGAATTTTAAGTCCATTCGCAGATATGATAATTGCAAACTCAAATCATTCACTAAAATATCATGAATCTATCGGTTATACGATGAATAAAACACGTGTGATACATAATGGAATAGATACATTTAAATTTTCACCTAATTCTTCATCACGGCATCACTTCCGTGAGCGTCTAGGCATCAAAAATGATGAAATTGTAATAGGAATCTCTGCGCGATTAGATAAAGCTAAGGGCTATCCTGTGCTTGCACATGCCGCAAAGGGTATTTTAGAGAAGAATCCACGAGTTAGATTCCTTGCAGCGGGACTTATTGAGCCAAATATTTACAAGGAGTGTATGGGTATTTTAGGCACTTTAAGTGAGAGATTTAGTTTTTTAGGTTTACAAGATGATATTAGTGCATTTTATAATTCACTTGATATTTTAGTATCGTCATCTTTGACTGAGAGCTTTTCAAACTCAATTGCTGAGGGCATGGCGTGTGGGGTGGTGCCTGTGGTTAGTGCAGCTGGCGATTCGCCACTTATTGTTGGTGATGTTGGTGAAGTAGTGAAAGTGGGTGATTCTCATGATTTGGAGCAAAAGTTATCTTTAGTGCTAGAATATGACCTAAAAGCCGAAGGTAAGCGTGCTAGAGAGAGAATCGTGCAACTATATTCGGTTAATGAAATGATTAACAAAACTATCGAGGCGGTCGTACAATGTGCGGAATCGTAGGCTTAAGTGGCAATAGGGTAGAAGAAGTAAAAAATATGCTAGGTGCGTTGCATCATCGTGGTCCAGATGATAATGGAATCTACTCTGATGAAGGCATTACGCTAGGACATGTGCGACTTAGTATTTTGGATTTGAGTAGTGCTGGTCATCAACCTATGGAGTATGAAAATTTAGTCATTGTATTTAATGGTGAGGTATATAATTTTCGTGAAATTCGCGTAGAACTAGAGCGTAGAGGTTATGTTTTTAGATCGGATTCTGATACTGAGGTGGTATTAAAGGCATTTCACTGTTTTGGAGAAGTAGCAGTAGAGCGATTTATCGGCATGTTTGCCATAGCACTATGGGATAAAAACGCACATGAATTGCGCCTATATCGCGATAGAGTGGGTGTGAAGCCACTATATTATTACTTTAAAAATGGTGAGCTTATTTTTGCTAGTGAGGTGCGATCGATAGCTAAATGTGTGGATAATCTTGAGATTTGTGATGCGGCAAAGTATGAGTTTTTTCAATTCGGCTACATTAGCTCAAATCTCTCAATTTATAATCTAGTACACAAGCTTCCAGCTGGGAATTTCCTAATATTTCGTGATGGTATGATTAAGGTTGAATCATATTGGAGTGTGCATAAATTCCTTGAAATGCCGACTTTTGAGGCGAGCGAAGAGGAGTTGATTGATAGATGTGAGGAGCTTTTGATTGATGCGTTTAAGTTACGCATGGTCGCTGATGTGCCAGTGGGAGTTTTCCTAAGTGGTGGGATAGATTCTTCGCTTGTTGCGGCAATTTTACAAAGATATCATGGAAATATTCGCACATTTACAATTGGTTTTGAGAATCCGCGTTATAACGAGGCTACATATGCAAAAGCAGTGGCAAATTATCTAGGAGTGGAGCATACAGAGCAGATTTTTACTCCTGATTCTGTGCGAGGGATATTGAGTGACTTTGTGCGCGCATATGATGAGCCTTTTGGTGATTCTAGTGCATTGCCAACGCTCCTTGTCTCACATCTGGCAAAGGAGAATGGTATAAAAGTTGTCCTCTCAGCTGATGGTGGTGATGAAATTTTTTGTGGATATGAGCGATATAAAATAGCTTATAACTTAAGCCGTAAAATTATGCCTTTACCGAGATTTTTTAAAGCTTGTATGAACACATTAATGCAAAGAATCGGTGTGAAAAATATTGCTAAATTTGTCAAAGTAAGAAATTTAGAACATAAATTCAATCAGCTGAGTGAGATGTTAAAAGCACAGAATCTAGAGGAATTTTATGAGTTAATTATTCACAATTCAAAAAACTATGAAATTCTCGAGTTGCTTGGAAAGAGCTTCCCACCAAAGACACATGCCTTCGCGCTAGGAGAGAGAATCCACCCTATGCAGGGCATGATGTCATTGGATTATGAGCGTTATATGGTCGATGATATTTTAGTCAAAGTAGATAGAGCGACTATGTTTCACTCCATTGAGGGACGCGAACCATTGCTTGATCATCGTATCGCGGAGTTTGCAGCACGCCTACCATTTGATATGAAATATCGTAATGGTAAGAGTAAATATATTTTGCGAAAGGTGTTGGAGAGGTATATCCCCCATGAGATGATAGATCGACCAAAAATGGGCTTCGGGATTCCTATGTTTGAGTGGTTTAGTAGTGATTTGCGTATGCTTTTTGATGGGCATTTTAATGAGGAAAAACTAAAAAGCGCAGGGTTAAATTCTAGCTATGTTTTGCGTGAGTTTGAGCGTCTAAAAAATGGTGATCCGATAAATATAAATAAGTTGTGGCTAATTTTAGTCTTTATGATGTGGCTAGAGAATCGAGGCTAGATTCTTAGGATTTCCATGATATTGGATAAGGGGATAATATGGCAAAAGAGCGATTGGCGATTCTTATCTATTCTATGGGCGGAGGTGGTGCGGAGCGTGTCGTATCTACACTGTTACCGGAATTTATAGCGCGATTTGATGTACATTTGGTACTTTTTGAGGAGATTATTGCATTTGATATATATGGTGTAAAACCCCATATTTTAGGTGGCAGCAATAGGTGTGAATGTGGAATTTTAAAGCTTTTAAAATTACCAATCCTGGCTTTTAAATATGCGAAATTTCTGCGTAAAAATGAGATAACTCACAGTTTTTCTCTCATGAATCGTCCAAACTACATAAATATCTTGTCACGATTGATAAATTTAGTATTCGGATTCCACGCAAAAGTTATAATTAGTGAGCGTGCGACTCCATCACTCCAGTATGAAGGCAGTGGAGTTTCTGCAATAATAAATCGATTCTTGATCCGAACCCTGTATAACTTTGCTCCGACGATTATTGCAAATAGTTATGGCAATAGTTTGGATTTGGTGGATAATTTTGGTGTTTCACGTGAAAAAGTGATAACGATTCATAATCCATTTAACATTAAAAAAATAGTCGATAAAGCCACTGAAGAATCGCCATTTGCTGGAGAATCTAGATTTGTATTTGTGTCTGTTGGGCGGCTTGATAGCGGGAAGAATCATACATTGCTAATTAGCGCAATGGAGGCATTTAAAGGTGAAAATGTTGCGCTCTATATTGTCGGTGATGGCGAGCTTGAGGAGAGTCTGAGGATGCAAATTATAGAGAGTGATTTGAGCGAGCAGGTCTATTTGAGTGGATTTAAGGGAAATCCATATCCATATATTGCAGGGGCTGATGCATTTTTGTTTGGCTCTCGCTATGAAGGATTTCCAAATGTGCTTGTCGAGGCGTTGGCGCTTGGTACGCCTGTAATTTCTAGTGACTGTAAGAGTGGTCCGCGTGAGATTCTCTCTTTTGGTGGTGAGCGACTAGATAGCGGCTATGAAGTGTGCGAATATGGAATCTTAGTCGCCACAGATGATAGAGAATCTATGATAGCGGCGATGAGACTAGTAATAGCAGAGCCATCACACTTCCAGAGTGCAAAGCTAAAGGCACATGCGCAGGATTTTGGGCTTAGGGAGATTTCAGATTCTTACATCAAAGCGATTTTGTAAATCCAAAGGTAATTTTATGAACTTTGCAAAGAATCGCACGCTTTATCTTATTGTTGTGAGCTTTTTGATTGCATTTTGTGCGCGCCTTTTTTGGGCGTTTGTATTGAGCGAAAATCCGCAGTTTCTTTGGAATAATGTAGCTATGATAAATACAAATGATGGCTACTACTATGCCGAGGGTGCGCGTGATTTGATTGCTGGCTTTCACCAAAGCGGTGATTTATCGCCAATAGATGCACCACTGTCAAAACTGAGTGCACTTCTTTTTGCAACCACGCCATTTTCACTTGAACTACTTATTTTTTATATGCCAATATTTTTTGGCTCTTTAATTACGATTCCTCTCTATCTCATTGGTGTGAGATTCTTGACTCCAATTGGCAGTTTTTTTGGCGCGATTCTTGGTGGGATTGCACTTAGCTATTACAATCGCACGATGGCTGGCTACTTTGATACTGATATGCTTGTACTTGTGTTGCCACTTTTTATGCTCCACTTTCTATTTTATTACACAGAGTTGCGAAGTATCAAGAATCTAGCTTTTGCCGGGTTTTTTGGTCTAGCTTCTACCTATTGGCATGGTGGGTTGGCAAATATTTATGCGCTTATGGCGATATTTGCGTTTGGCTATATTGTTGTATTTGCTAGACGTAGTGCGCAGTGGTGGCAGGTTCTATCTTTGCTTTTGCTTTTGAGTGCACCATCAAAGCCGCTAATTCAGACTCTACTTCTTGTAATTCTCCTTGTTTTTGAAATAGGGAATAGATGTCAAAAAATAGTAAATGATTTGGATAAATTCGCACCATTTATAGGTCTCCTGGTGGGTATATATCTCATCTTTAGTGGTGCTATTGCACCACTTTGGTATCAGATTGAAGTCTATCTTTTCCGTCCTAGTGGTGAGGGCGCTAGCGTAGCACAGCTACAATTTTATAGCGTCGTGCAGACTATCCGTGAGGCAAGTGCTATACCATTTGAGCAACTAGCTAGACGTATTAGCGGGCATGAGGTGAGTTTTATTTTTGCCTCTATTGGATATGTATGGCTGTGCGTGAAGTATCCGATATTTCTACTCAGCCTACCGCTTAGTGCACTTGGATTCTTAGCGTTTAAAAGTGGGCTTAGATTTACTATTTTTGCTGTGCCTTTTATGGCACTATCACTTATTTTTTTCTTTGAGCGCATTTTTATGATTTTGCCAAAGAATGTAAAGAATCCAGCCCTTGTATTTGTTTCGATTCTTGTGCTTTTACCAAATATTTTGCATATTTATAACTATCGGATTCCTCCTGTTTTTCGTGCTTCTGAGGTGCGAGTATTAGATGAGCTAAAAAGAGTGGCTGAGCGTGAAGATTACGCCATTGCATGGTGGGATTATGGATATGGGTTACGGTATTACAGCGATGTTAAGACGCTAATTGACGGCGCAAAGCACGCTGGTAGCATAAACTATCCTGTTAGCCTCGCACTTCTTAGCGATTCTCCTATTTTGAGTGTAAATCTATCTCGTGCAAGCGTTGAGATGACAGAACGACTTCCATCTTCGCGCGCTGATTTTGTGATAGAAGAGCTAATGAAGCACTATTCTCTTAGCGATCCAGAAGAGCTTTTGAGTGCTTTTGCACACGATTCGCTTCCACGTTTTGAAAAGAGTCGCGAAATATACTACTACCTGCCACTAAGAATGCTTGAGATTCTTCCTACTATCGAGCTTTTTAGCAACATCAATCTACATACGGGCGAGCCTGGTGAGCGTGGATTCTTCTTATTTACTCGTAGCTTTAGAAATGGAGATAATTTTTTAGAACTTGGCGGCGATATTAGGATTGATAAACTATCTGGTGAGATAGAGATAGGATCAGAGCGTGCATTTTTAGGGCAGTTCATCATCACAGAAGAGAGAGGCGGAGAAGTACAAGTACAGAGTCTAAAACTACATAAAAATGCTCCACTTCACGCTATATATATGAAGAGTCAAGGGGCTATTTTGCTCCTTGAAGATCGGTATTTGCACTCACAATTTATAAGACTTTTTGTCTTTAAGGATTACGATTCAGAGCTGTTTGAGCCTATCATCTCAACGCCTCATTCAAAAATATATAGATTAAAGAGATAAGCATGTGTGGAATCGCCGGCTCTATAAAACTGCCTCAATTTGATACTTTAGCGCTTGAACGCGCCTTGCATCATCGTGGGCCAAATGGCTCTGGTAGCTTTAGCTATGAGGAGCTTTCGCTTTTTCATGCGCGTCTGTCTATACAGGATTTAAGCACCGCTGCCTCTCAGCCTATGACTAGAGGGAATTTGACAATAGTCTTTAACGGTGAGATATATAATCACCTTGAACTCCGTGCCAAAGTCCCTGCTTATCACTTCAGTACTACTTCAGATACGGAGACGTTGTTAGCCCTGTTTGAAAATTTTGGCACGGAAGCACTTAGCTGGTGTGATGGTATGTTTGCCCTTGCGATATATGACTCACGGCACGATTCTTTGCTATTGGCACGCGATAGAATGGGCAAAAAGCCACTCTTTTGCTATGAGCATAATGGTTCTTTCGCCTTTGCCAGCGAGTTAAATGCTCTGTTAAGAATTGCACCGCTTGAGGTGGATTACGAGAGTTTGAGTGTGTTTGTTAGGTGTGGATTCTTTCCAGATGATGGTGCACCATATCATCATGTGCGCTCGCTCCCTGCTGGCTCATATGCGCTACTAGATGTGAAGAATCCAATCCTAAAACCGGTGCCGTATTTTGATCTATTGTCACTATATAAGGCTCCAAAAATTGCTACTTTAGAAGAATCGTTAGAGCTTTTAGAGGGAGAGCTTATGCGTGCTGTTAGGCTTAGGCTTGAGAGCTCTGATTTAGAGGTGGGGAGTTTCCTTAGTGGCGGGATAGATTCTTCTCTTGTTACTGCTATGGCAGCTCAGATGCATCCGGGGCTAAAGAGCTTTACCGTTGCTTTTAGTGGAGCGTATGATGAGTCGCCTTTGGCGCTTCTGACTGCTACGAAATATGGGACAAATCATGCGACGTTAGAGATTGATACGAGTGCGCTGAGAGATGATATTTGGGGGATTTTGGGTGCATATGGGCGACCGTTTATGGATTCTTCGGCAATTCCTAGTTTTTATGTTAGCAAGGAGGCGAAAAAACACCTTAGCGTGATTTTAAATGGTGATGGTGCTGATGAGCTTTTTGGCGGGTATCGAAGATATGTACCCATCAAAAATGGCTGGCTAAAGCTTGCACGTATATTTGCTCCACTCATGACGATTTTGCCTATGCCGCGTGATAAAAAGTCGCCATATAGCCACATCTATCGTCTGCTTTCTATGAGCGGGAAGAGTGGACTTGATTTTTATCTTTCAGCGACAATTGATAGTTTTGAGGATTCTTATACCTTTGCTCAGAATCGTATTACAGATGCATTGAACAATAAAATCGCATTGATTCTTAATGATGAGAGTCTTACGCCACTTTCACAAATTCTATATCTCGATGCAAAGAATCTACTACTATCTGATTTATTGCCAAAGATGGATATAGCGACTATGGCACATAGTCTTGAGGGGCGTTCGCCATTTTTGAGTCAAGGTATAGTTGAGCTAGCGCCAAGAATCCAAGATGGCTATAAAATTTCTGGTAAAAATACAAAATTTATTCTACGTACTCTGGCGAAAAAATATCTGCCAAGTGAGATACTCACACAGCCAAAAAGGGGCTTTGAAGTGCCACTAAAATCATGGGTTAACAATGAGTTAAAAGAGCCTATATTTGATACTTTGAGCTCAAAAGGCATTGCTCGCGAGATTGTCGAATCTACTTTTGTTGATGAGTTGCTTTTAGAGTCATGGCGATTTGCGCCTGAGAAGCGTGCAAAAATGCTTTACACATTATTTGCGCTTGAGGTATGGCATAGCTACTATGAGAGGAATCATGCGTGAAAATAGTATTTTTATCACACATTGATATAAATTTATATCTATTTCGTCGCCCAATTATGGAGGCACTTTTGGCGCGTGGGCATGATGTAATAGCACTCGTACCAGAGGGGAAATACTCGGAGAATCTACGTACTCTTGGCATTAAAGTTATTTATTATGGTATCTCTCGTTCAAGTCTAAATCCACTAAAAGAGTTAAAGACACTTTTGGAAATTGCAAAGATTTTACGCTCTTTAAAGCCAGATATTTTGCATACTTTTATGCTAAAGCCAAATATTTATGGTGCGCTTGCGGCTCGGTTTGCTGGGATTTCATGCGTGGTTTGTAGCGTTACTGGACTTGGGAGTTTTTACATTGATAATTCTCTAAAGGCACGCATGATTCGTGGTCTGACAGAGCTATTAAATCGCCTTGCATTTATGATCGCTAAACGAGTGGTATTTCAAAATGGTGATGACTTGAGCTATTTTGTAGAGCGAGGGGTTGTAAAATATGAGAAGGCACGATTAATACGCGGTTCTGGTATTGATACTATACACTTTAGCATGGATGCTATTTCTCCTAGTGTAGTGAAAGAGTACAAAGAGAATCTAAATGCAGATGGTAAAATCCTTGTACTTATGGTGGCTAGAGCTATCGCGCATAAGGGTGTACGAGAGTTTTATGAGGCAGCACGACTTCTTAGAAGTATCGATTCTTTAAGCAAAGAATCCAAGATAAGAATAGATAAAAATAGTGAAAGAATTGCTGCAAAAAATAGCCAAAAAGAGCAACATATCAAAGAGAAAATAAAATTTGTCTATGTCGGTGATAGTGACACAGGGAATCCAAGCTCAATTTCCGCGCATGAGCTAGAATCGCCATACGTAAAATGGCTAGGACATCGCGATGATGTACGCGAGATTGTGGCGGCGTGTGATATTTTTGTGCTGCCTAGCTATCGAGAGGGGATTCCTCGTACACTTTTGGAGGCTTCAAGTATGGCAAAGCCGATGATAACATGCGATACAGTCGGCTGTAAAGAGGTCGTAAGCGATGGGGAGAATGGGCTATTGGTGCCAGTTGGTGAGGCTAGGATTTTAGCAGATAAAATCGCACTTTTAGCAGACGATGAGAATCTTCGTGCTCGCTTTGGTGATGCAGCTAGGGCGCGTGCGGAGCGCGAGTTTGACGTTAAAAATATAGTGGAATCGCATCTAAAATTATATAAAGAGGTGGCGAATGTATAAGAATCTATTTAAGGGGATTTTTGATCGTGTACTCGCGGCAATTTTGCTCCTGCTTTTTAGTCCGATTCTTCTTGTTTGCGCCTATCAGATTAGAAAACATCTCGGTTCACCCATATTTTTCCGACAGGAGCGACCAGGGAAAAATGGCAAGATTTTCCGTATTTTTAAATTTCGTACGATGAGCGATGCACGTGATAAAGATGGGAATTTGTTGCCCGATTCTGAGAGGCTTGGTGGCGTGGGCGCAAAAATCCGTGCTCTGAGCCTAGATGAGTTGCCACAACTACTAAATGTTTTACGTGGAGAGATGAGCTTTGTAGGCCCTAGACCACTTTTAGTAGAATATCTGCCACTTTATAGTAGCGAGCAGGCACGGCGACATGAGGTGTTGCCTGGTATCACTGGGCTAGCACAAGTAAATGGTCGTAATGCTATATCATGGGAGGATAAGTTTCGTTTTGATGTCGAATATGTAGATAATATCTCTTTCGCACTGGATATGAAAATCCTCTTTTTAACTGTTAAAAAGGTGCTAATACGTGATGGAATCACAGCACACAATAGCGTGAGTGCTGAGAAATTTATGGGTAGGCAGATAGCCCTTATTGGTGCTGGTGGGCATGGAAAAGTGGTCGGGGAAATTGCCGAGCTTCTTGGGTATAAAATAAGCATATTAGTCGATGATAGTACTGAAACCGTGGAGCTTTTTGGTTTGAAGTCGATTCTTCTAAGTGAGTTTTTAGCGACCAAGCCAAAAATTCCTGTAGCCTTAGGCGTGGGGAATAATGTGGCCAGAGAGAGAATTTTTAATGAATTGTCACAGTGTGGGGTAGCTATGCCTGTGCTAATACACAAAAGCGCATCAGTTTCAAAGAGTGCGTCTATTGGTGAAGGTAGCGTAGTGATGGCAAATGCCGTGATAAATCCAAGCGCAAGAATCGGGCGTGGCGTGATAGTAAATAGTGGTGCAGTTGTAGAGCATGATAATGTCATTGGCGATTTTGTGCACATTAGTCCTCGCGCTGCTTTAGCTGGCAGTGTAACCATTGGCGCACACACTCACATAGGTATCGCTGCATGTGTGATACAGGGGCTCACCATAGGAGAATCGTGCGTAATTGGTGCTGGAAGTGTTGTAATTGATGATATTTTGGGTCATAAAACAGTTGTGGGAAATCCAGCAAAAAGGGAGCTAATATGAATGAGCGAATTTTTCTATCTCCGCCACATATGGGTGGTAATGAGCTTGAGTATGTGAAGCGTGTTTTTGAGAGTAATTATATAGCTCCACTTGGCGAGTATGTAAATCTTTTTGAAGAGAAAATCAAAGAGTTTAGCGGTGCGCAAAATGCGCTAGCACTGTCTAGTGGCACGGCAGCGATACACCTTGCGTTACGTGTGAGTGGTGTTGGTGAGGGCGACTATGTGCTGGCTAGCTCATTCACATTTATCGGATCGGTTGCAGCAATAATGTATGAGAGGGCAATTCCTGTCTTTATCGATAGCGATGAGAGCTGGAATCTATCGCCAAAGCTTCTGAAAGAGGCAATTATTGCACTGCCTAAAAAACCAAAAGCACTGATTCTTACACACCTTTATGGGCAGTGTGCAAAGATTGATGAGATTCTTGAGATTTGCAAAAATGAAGGAATCGTACTGATAGAGGACGCAGCCGAATCGCTAGGTGCAACTTTTAAAGGAGAGCATAGCGGAACTTTTGGCGACTTTGGGATCTACTCTTTTAATGGGAATAAAATCATTACAACAAGTGGTGGTGGCGTGCTTGTTGGTAAGAATCGCGAGCTAGTAGAGCGGGCACGATTTTTTAGCACGCAAGCACGTGAAAGCATGCTTCATTATGAGCACTTGGAATATGGATATAACTATAGACTAAGCAACGTACTTGCTGCTATTGGCGTGGGGCAGATGGAGGAGCTTGGTGCACGCATAGAGAAGAGACGCGAGATTTTTGGTTGGTATCGCGAGCTCTTAAGTGAATGTGAGGCTACTTTTATGCCTGAGATTATTCATTCCAAGGGGAATCGTTGGCTTAGCACTTTAGAGTTTAAAAATGCTGATCCAAGTCGAGTAATCGCGCATTTAGCCAAGCACAATATAGAATCGCGTCCGCTTTGGAAGCCAATGCATCTTCAGCCAGTTTTTAAAGATGCATCCGCATTTGTAGATGGTACTAGCGAGGGGCTATTTAAGCGTGGGATCTGTTTGCCAAGCGGTAGCACGTTGACGAGAAGTCAGGTCGAACAAGTTGTAAGAATCATCAAAGAGGCACTATGAGCTCTCCTCTTTTACGCCCAAGCAATACGAAGCGAATTCTCTTTTTCCTTGTCATTGACCTGCTCATATCGTATTTCACGCTGAGTCTTGCTTACAATCTTCGCTTTAGTTTTGAGGTGCCACTTGAATTTAACGCGAGTGTCAAGTTGCTATTTTTGGTGCTTATCGGGTTAAAAATCATTGCGCTTGGGATTTTTCGTGTCTATTTTGTGGCATGGAGATTTTTTGGGCTTGTCGAGGCACTAAGAATTCTATATGCGCATCTGCTTGCATATGGGCTATTTTTTGTACTTATGCACTTTCAACCTGAGATGTTTGCGCACTTTCCACAGAGTGTGATTGCGACTGATTTTGTACTGTCGGTCATTTTTATCGGCGCGATAAGAATCTCAAAACGCGTATATCTCGAAAACGTCCGCGAGCATTCACCAAAGGTCGCGTTGATTTTTGGTGGTAGCACACAAGCGACAAATCTCATAAAAAGTGCGTTAAGTGGTGAGATTCCCATCTATCCTATCGCTATTATCGATAATAATCCAAAAATAGAAGGTACATATATCGCGAATCTGCGTGTCTATCCAATGAGTTCCTGTAAAGCCCTTATCGAAAAGCATAAAATCTCTACTGTCGTGTTGACAAAAGAGTATGCAAAGCCACCGCTTGAGAAGCTTTTTAAAGAGATACATGCGCTGGGAATCACAGATATAAAAATCGCCACGACGCTAAAAGATGATGAGCCACTAAAAGATGTCTCAATCGAAGACCTACTGTCGCGCCCACCAAAAGATCTTGATCGCTCTGTCATTAAGGATTTTATCTTTAATAAGCGCGTGTTGATCACAGGTGGAGGCGGAAGTATCGGTAGTGAGATAGCGCGACAGTGTGTAGAGTTTGGTGCTTCGCGCGTGGTGTTATTGGATCATTCCGAGTTTAATTTGTACACAATAACAGAGGAGCTTCAAGGATATAACGTCTCATCTGTAATGTTTAGCATTCTTGAAAAAGAGCGACTTTTAGAGCTTTTCAATAATGAGAGGCCAGATATTTTGCTACATGCTGCGGCATATAAGCATGTACCACTTTGCGAAGATAATATGGAATCGGCGGTCGAAAACAATGTGCTTGGTAGTAAAAATGTTATTGATTGTGCAATTATGTGTTCGATTCCTAAGGTGGTCATTATTTCAACAGATAAAGCCGTTCGCCCGACAAATGTCATGGGTGCAACAAAGCGTGCTGTGGAGCTATATGCACAGAATGTAGACTCTAAAGATAGTGAAATTGTCGCAGTGCGTTTTGGTAATGTGCTAGGGAGCAGTGGTAGTGTCGTGCCGAAGTTTAAGGCACAGATTGAGCGTGGCGGTCCAATAACGGTAACGCATCCAGAAATAACGCGATACTTTATGCTTATTCCCGAGGCATGTAGGCTTGTGCTCCAAGCCGCAGCCATAGCGCGTGGAGGCGAGATTTTTATCCTTGATATGGGTGCGCCCGTTAAGATTGTAGATCTCGCAAAAAATATGCTAAAGCTCTACAAAAAAGAGGATGAAATCCAGATTGCCTTTACCGGGCTTAGACCTGGCGAGAAGCTCTATGAAGAGCTTTTGATTGATGATTCTGAGCAAAAAACGCAGTATGAGTCAATCCATGTAGCACGTCCTACTCCATATGATATAGATGAGCTAAATCATGATATTAGCGAGCTTTTGCTCATGAAGGACAAAGTTGTTGGACTGAAGAAAATTGTTGCTGAGTTTAATCACAAGGTTGGCTAGTCTCAAAGTTAAAATTGTGTGGGAATTGTCATTTTTTACGCGATAAAGTGGAATCAAAAACAAAAATAAAGGCATACAGTGCGACTAAATCAATATATCTCACATCATTCAAACTACTCTCGTCGCGAGGCAGATGAGCTTATAAAGGCTGGACGTGTCAATATCGAAAAACGCAAAATAGATAATCTGGCCACTCAGGTCAAATCTGGTGAGCGCGTATTTATCGATGGTAGGTTATTGCGCGAGAAACGTGATGAGGTCTATACTGTCATAGCCTACAATAAGCCAAAGGGTGAGCTTGTAACAAAGCGCGATGACAGGGGGAGAAAGACAATTTACGACACACTTCCCAGTGCATTTAGACATTTTATTCCTGTCGGGCGGTTGGACTTTGCGAGTGAGGGGCTTTTGCTTTTAAGCGATTCTCCAAAAGTGGTTACTGTTTTAATGGAGTCTCGCTTGCCTCGCACCTATCATGTCAAAATAGATCGTAATGTCACGCCTGATATGTTGCGCGCTATGCAAGAGGGGATAGAGCTAGACGATGCGCGTGCGGGTGGGCATGCGAAGAGCGATATAGAGAGTATGAGTTTTGCACCATTTTTAGATTTTGAAGTGGTGAAAGATAGTGTGAACTACACAAAAATCAAACTATCAATTAGCGAGGGAAAGAATCGTGAGCTTAGGCGATTCTTTGCCCATTTTGGCGCGAAAGTGCTGGATTTAAAGCGCGTTAGTTATGGATTTGTCTCGCTAAATAATCTTCCAGAGGGAAAGAATCGCTACTTAAATCGTGGCGAATATAATAAGCTTCATGCATTTATGAAAGATAATGGTGAGCTACAAAAGTCACAAAAGCCAGACAGCGAGGCTCGTAAAGTGCGTCCATCGCGCATGCAGAAAATAGCACATGATATTGACTTTTGTGATAATGGCGAGTTTGATGATGAGCAGTTAGAACGCGAGATTAGTGTGCAATTTGAGGTGGCTAAAAAGGCAGCACAAAGGAGAATCGACAGTGCAAAAAAGCGCACTGCTCTAAAAAAACCGGATCAAAAACGCAGAAGCGAGTCAAAACGAGACTTTAGTGAAGAATCCAACAAAAAAGATAAATCAAAGCCCTCATACCAAGGCAAAGGAAAAGAGAAAAATAGTCTCAGAAAATAGCTTGCGTGGTGTGAATTATGGATGGATAATCTCGCTTTTGGAGCGATTTGCTGAGTGCAGTATTGTTGTACCGTGTTTGCGTGAGTAGTGGCCTAGTAGTAGCCGTTGTAGCGTTGGTTCGGTACTTTTGTAAAACCAAGCATTGTTGCTGATAGCAACCATAAAACGTGGAGAATCGTGATATAAAAGTGTGCTTGTCGCCTCGTAGCAAATTGCACTCCTAAGTCGTATATCGTCAAATATAAAATCCACAGGTGCTCCATCTCCGCCTACATAGTCTTCAGCCCCACCAAAAAATATGCGATTTATTGGCTTTGCGATAAATTCTGGTAGTGGGATTTTTTCACCAAAAGGGACGAGAACGATTTTATCAGCAACCTCCATTTTGCCACGCCAAAAGTAGTAGGTGGAGTTGTAAACTTTGCGCTCACTTAGCCTCAAAGAGCCCGTAATTATCGCTATTTTATGGCTTTTTTGCATGAGGTATTCTAGTAGCCATTCGTCATGGTTTAGCGCGAGCGGGAATGCGGTCTCTGGAAATAAGATGAGCGACTTTTTTGCAATGATTGCAGCATCTATTTGGCGGAGATTCTCCTCTATGATTTTGGCTTTTGCCTCTTTGTCCCAACGAATATCCTGCGGTATATTTGTTTGTACTAATTCTATGTTAAATGGCAGAGTTTCTACTTGTGGCGTGCTATAAAGGGCAAAATATAGTGGTAACAGTGAAATAATCTTAAAGAATCTCGGTGTGTAAATCAGAAGAAGAATCGCCACTAAAACAAGCGTGAAATCTGCCTTGGAGCTACCAAAATAGCTAACACTCAACATCACTTCTGGTACGAGCCAGTCAAAGCCAAACGGTGATATAAAGCTCAATGCAAGTAGCGATAGCGCACGAAAAATATAGTTTGTAAACGAGGCTAAAAGTGCGAAAATGAGTCCGTAAATAATGCCGATACCAGCTACTACTAGTGGCATGAGATACCACAAATCATAATAACGAAAACTAAGTGAAATCCAGTAAAACCAGAAAATACCGACAAAAAACCCAAATGTAAAGCCACAATGTTTTGGAAGCTTTATGTATGCGCCAAAAGCGACTAGCGCGAGAATCGAAAAAAGAATCGGCGATCGCATGCCAAAATGATATAGGTAGATAAAAAGTGAAAAAATGGTAGCGGAGGCTAGCGACACAAGAATCAAGTGCAGAGAGAGCGATAATTTCGCAAACTCTAAAAACTTGGCGTGGCTAAAATGCTCCGTTAAGAATCTGGCTATCATGATAGGTTTTTTGTGGGTTGTATTTTAATTCTCGCTTGGCAAGATGTGTCAAAAGCTTTCAAGCGAGAATTCTTTGTATGCACTAGCGGAAATTGCCAAAGTGTAGCGGTGCTTCAAATTCGAGCGTTCGCAGATAAGAGATAACTGCCTGTAAGTCATCTATATTTTTTGACTTGACACGTACCTCGTCGCCTTGAATTGCAGTCTGCACTTTGAATTTCTGATCTTTTATAATCTGCACAATCTCCTTTGCTAGCTGCTGGGTTAGCGTGTCGTTGATGGTAAAAATAACGCGTATGCTACCACCAGTGGCATTTTCGCGACGCGATTCTTTGAGGCATTTTATCGGCAGTTCCCGTTTTATCAGCTTGCTATTTAACACATCTTTAATTGCGTCAATTTTATTATCGCTAGTTGCATGTAGCGTTAGTGTTTTGTCTTTTTCATTTAGATTTAGCTCTTTAAATTTATCATCTTTAAAGTCGAATCGATTCGAAATCTCGCGCTCTGCTTGCATTATGGCGTTTTTAAACTCCTGCATATCAAGTTTTGCAGAGATGTCGAAAATATGCTCCTTTGTCGCCATTTTGCGCTCCTTTTCGGTGTTTTTAGTGTAAAACTGATTCTAACATAAAAGCTTTTAGGATACATATTGTAAAATCGCGCCAAATAGGCACAAATCTCTACTTAAAAGCAGGCAAATGGAAGACATAAATTACATTGATATAGCCGTGTTGGCACTTGTTACGTTACTTGGGCTAAAAGGCATAATAAACGGCTTTATACGAGAATTCTTTGGCTTGACCGGTATCGTTGGTGGCGTGTATGTGGCATCTAGATATGCGGAGAGTATGGGTATGTGGGTTAGCAAGAATCTATACGCATTTGAAAATGAAGCAACGATAAATTTAGCCGGGTTTGTGTTGATTTTGGCTGGAGTTTGGATTGCTTGTCTGATTTTTGCCGAGGTGCTACTTAGGCTTGTGCGACTTAGTGCGCTTGGTGTAGTAGATAAAATCTTTGGTTTTATATTTGCCTCTGGTAAGATTTTTATGATTTTTTCTGTCATAGCTTATGCGTTGTCTAGCATTGAGATTATCAATAACAATATAGAACGATACACGAGTACTAGTTTCGCATACCCTATGCTACTAGCCACTGGTAGAAGTATCGTAAAGATAGATTCTGTTAGCTCACTGACAAAGCGTGCCATGGAAAGTGGAGATACAAAGCTTGATTCTCACCTTAGCGTGGAAGATAATGCTACAGCGCAGACAAAACAATAGATAAAGGATTTAATTTTGTTCTCTAATCAATATATAAAACAGCGAATATCAAAGAGCGATGAGCTTCGGGAGATAGGCAAGAATCCATATGATAACGACGTAAAGCGCACAATTACAAATGTCGGATTTTTGGAGAAATTCCATTCGCTAAAAGAATTGCAGAGCGATGAAAAAAAAGACGAAAATGTGTGCGAGGATATCGTTGGACGTATTAAGTTTCTCCGTCATATGGGCAAGGCGGCATTTGCTAAAATCGAAGACGAGAGCGGGGTTGTTCAAATATATTTTTCTCAAAATGAGCTTGCTGGGGATTTTGCACACTTAAAAAAATTTGCAGAAGTTGGCGATATTGTGGCTGTGAGTGGATTTCCTTTTGTTACACGTACAGGCGAGCTTAGCCTGCACGCGCGCGAGATGAAAATACTCACAAAAGCAATTGTCCCCCTACCGGAAAAGTATCATGGTCTTGTGGATATAGAGTTGCGCTATCGTCAGCGATATTTGGACTTGATAATGAATCCAGAGGTTAAAGAAACTTTCAAGCTTCGCAGTCGCATTGTCTCGAGCGTGCGTAGATTCTTTGAAGACAAGGGCTTTTTAGAAGTAGAGACGCCTATGATGCATCCTATCCCAGGCGGAGCAAATGCAAAGCCGTTTATCACGCATCACAACGCGCTAGGTGTTGATCGATACTTAAGAATTGCACCAGAGCTATACCTAAAAAGGCTAGTTGTTGGTGGGTTTGAGGCAGTTTTTGAGATTAATAGAAACTTTCGAAACGAAGGCATGGATCACTCGCATAATCCAGAATTTACGATGATTGAGTTTTACTGGGCGTATAAGACATACCATGACCTCATGGACTTAACAGAGGAACTTTTTGGCTACCTGTTTAAGAAGCTAGAACTACCTAAGATTCTTCCACACGGTGATGATATGATTGATTTTTCAAGACCCTTTAGAAGAATCTCATATAAAAATGCTTTGCATGAGATCGGTGGCGTGCCACTTAGTGTGATTGAGAGTGAGAGCGAGCTACGCGCGTACATGATTGAGCGTGGCGTTAGACTAGAGGGTGATATGGGACTTGGAAAGCTCTGGGCGGAGGCATTTGATGCATTTGTTGAGGAGAAGCTTATTAGTCCAACTTTTGTTACTGATTTTCCTATAGAGATTAGCCCGCTTGCACGCCGAAATAATGAAAATCCAGAGCTAGCTGATCGTTTTGAGTTATTTATTGGTAAAAAAGAGATTAGCAATGGCTTTAGCGAGTTAAATGATCCACTTGATCAGCTTGAGCGATTCCGCGCTCAGGTAGATGCGAAAAATGCAGGCGACGAAGAGGCGCAACATATGGACGAGGACTATGTTTGGGCGCTTGGACATGGCATGGCACCGACAGCAGGTGAAGGAATCGGAATCGACCGCCTTGTAATGTTGCTCACAAATAATCGCTCAATCAAGGATGTTATTTTGTTCCCTGCGCTCAAGCCACAAAAGATCGACTATACCATAACTACAAAGGATGAAGAATCATGAAATACGCACTAGAAGTCAATGATAAAGAGATTTTTGATCTCATAGATAAAGAATTAGGGCGACAAAATAGTCACCTAGAGATGATTGCAAGTGAGAACTTTACATTTCCAGCGGTAATGGAAGCTATGGGCAGTGTGCTGACAAACAAATATGCTGAGGGCTATCCATATAAGCGTTATTATGGTGGTTGCGAATTTGTTGACAGGATTGAGGAGATTGCGATTGAGCGCGCCAAAAAACTGTTTAAGTGTGGCTTTGCAAATGTCCAGCCTCATTCCGGTAGTCAGGCTAATGGTGCAGTCTATAGCGCACTTTTGAAGCCACACGATAAGATTCTTGGCATGGATTTGAGTCATGGTGGACATTTAACGCATGGTGCGAAGGTTAGTGTGAGCGGTCAGACTTATCAGAGCTTTTTTTATGGTGTTGAGCTTGATGGCTATATTAACTACGATAAAGTCGCTGAAATCGCGAAAATAGTAAAGCCACAAATGATTGTTTGTGGCTTTAGTGCGTATGCGCGTGAGCTTGATTTTAAGCGATTCCGTGAGATTGCTGATAGCGTGGGTGCGCTACTTTTGGGTGATGTGGCGCACGTAGCTGGGTTAGTTGTTGCAGGTGAGTATCCAGATCCATTTCCACACTGTCATATTGTTACATCTACAACGCACAAGACGCTTCGAGGACCTCGTGGTGGTATGATTCTCACAAATGACGAGGAGATTGCAAAGAAAATTGATAAGTCAGTATTCCCGGGGACGCAGGGTGGACCGCTTATGCATGTTGTCGCGGCAAAGGCTGTAGGATTTGGTGAGAATCTAAAACCAGAGTGGAAAACATACGCTAAGCAAGTCAAAGCAAATGCAAAGGTGCTAGCTAGGATTCTCACCGAGCGTGGTTACTCGCTTGTTAGTGGCGGGACGGATAATCACCTAGTGCTTTTATCCTTGCTTGATAAGGAGTTTAGTGGTAAGGATGCCGATAGGGCATTAGGCGAAGCTGGAATTACCGTCAATAAAAATACCGTCCCTGGCGAAACGCGCAGTCCATTTGTAACAAGCGGCGTAAGAATCGGTGCGCCAGCTCTCACCGCGCGTGGTATGAAAGAGGCAGAATTTGAGTTTATTGCAAATAAAATTGCTGATGTGCTCGATGATGTAAATAATGCTGAAAAACACGCAAAAATCAAGCAAGAGATTGCGGAATTTGCGGCACGATTCCCTGTTTATGACAAGGCTATTTTTTAAATTTAGATTCTTAGAATAGAAAGGCAGGATGGCTTATGGTCAGCGAAATGGACTTAAAACTTATCAAAATGATTGACAATCATTATTGGATAAAGCGCGATGGTATCGGGCAAAAGGTGCTGTTTGGCGGTCGCACGTTTTACAACAAATTTGAGCGTGTCGATTCTCCACTTACGCGAGCTGTAATCCAGCAGCATCTAAAAGGTGAAATTGTAGTTTCGCATTCGCTTATCAATGAGCGCGACAAGGTTGAAAATATCGTATTTGACTATAACGGGCGCAATACAGAGCGTTTTTGGCATCGTGCGCAGCTTTTGTTTCGCGAGGAGGGATTTATGAATTTTACTGCTTATACCTCCAAGACGCCAGGGAGGCTACATCTGTACATACATAAGGGACACACCACCTTGCAAGAGGCATATCAGCTTGGCAAGATGCTATCTATGAAGCTATCACAAAAAATGCCAACAGAGTGGAGAATCTTCCCAAATCAGGATCTCCCACGAGAGTTTAATATCTTAGCGATCCCATACGATGTCTATGCAAAAGAGCGTGGAGCGTCATGGGCGAAACATATGTAGGGTCAAATCCACAAAGGAGCTATAAATGGAAGATAGACGAGAGCTTGGTGATATATTAATCAGCGATGATGATGCTATGAAGTCTGCCCAGTCTAAAAAGATGATTTTAGTTGCCGCAGCTGCGGTCATACTGTTTTTGATGGTTATTTTTTCTATTTATGCATTGACTAGAGAAGAGGAGCAGCCAGCTCAGATTCCGCTTAGTGCACCAAAAAAGGTGGATAGCGCAGTTCCACTTCCAGCCGCGCCAAGTACATCTAGCGCACCAAGTGTAAGCGAGGAGAATCGATTTCAACAAGTGCCACTAGCAAATGATGAAAATCTAAGCAGCGATGATAAATTTGAAAGAATCGTTCGTGAAATAAAGGCAAAACAGGTGGCTCAAGCCACTCTGCCGACACCTCCAAGCAGCGTACCAGCAACTACAGTTGAAGAGGTAGCGAAAGAGCCTCAAGCCACAGCAGCAAAGCCAGCAACAAAGGAGATGCCAAAGCCAGTCTCTCAATCCACAAGCAAGGAATCGCCAAAGCATACTTCGCCAAAAAGTGCGTCTGACACGTTTAAAAATATCAATACAGCTCCATCTTCAAAGACTAAGAACACCGGAGCTAGTGGCGGATACTACGTGCAGGTTGGCTCATTTGCCAAGTTCTCACCAGATGGGAGCTATGCTAAAAAGATAGAGAGCAATGGCCTAAACTTCACGACCCAGCATGAGGTGGTAAATGGAAGTGAAATTACTCGAGTGCTTATTGGACCATATCAAAGCCGTGCCGAGGCAGCTAGTGCTCTAAAAGATATAAAAGCCAAGCTAGAGCCAAAAGCTTTTATAAAGCATATAGACTAAAGTTTAGAATCTATGGAGATTTTTCATAGGAGAATTTTACTTGATCAGATCACGCCAGTATCGATTTATGCAAAGCTCAAGGAGAGGTTTACTGGCGAGATCTCTTTTCTTTTTGAGAGCGCGATAAGCAGTAGCGAAAGTGGCTCAAACAGCTTTATTGTCATAGGTGCACGTGAAGAGGTAATTTCAAAAGATGGCGCGAGTTACCATGTAGATTCTTGTGGAAATCACACCTCAATAAGTGCAAATCCACTAATTTTCCTAAAAGATTACTATGCCAAACTCGATCAGTTATCTTGTAAGCAGAAGTGCGAAGAGATTGGAGTTAGCTTTATAGATGGCTTTATTGGATATATCGGCTATGACATGGTTAAGTTTTTTGAGCCAAGCTTAAAAAACTTGATGGATCCTCTTTGTGATGAGACTGGGATTCCAGACATGCGGCTTGTGCGCCCTAAAATTATTTTCTGTTATTCACATAAAAATGCCAATCTAACGATGATAACTCAAGATTCAATCATTGCCGATGAGTTTGAGAATCTGTGCGCCATTCTGCGCTCAAGTGAACCATTTCGTGCGCTTATTCCTGCTGCGGATATCGATATCAGTGATTCTTCTGACAATGGGAAACAAGCTTTAAAAAATGGTGAGTTTTACCATAGCAAGGCACACTTCTTTGAGCTAGTCGATCGTGCACTGGAGTATATCCGTGCGGGTGACGTTTTTCAGATTCTTATCTCAAATCGCTACACTCAAAATGTCTCGATTGATCCATTTAGTTTTTATCGTATTTTGCGTGGAAAGAATCCATCCCCGTATCTGTTTTTGCTCGAGTTTGATGACTTTGCATTTGCGGGTAGCTCGCCTGAAGTTATGGTGCGGCTTGAGGAGCGCTCTATCCTCCTGCGACCGATAGCTGGCACGAGGAAGCGCGGCAAGAATCGAGCTCGTGACAAAGAGCTGGCAGATGAGTTAAGGAACGATGAAAAGGAGCGCGCAGAGCACATTATGCTTATTGATTTGGGGCGTAATGATGTTGGACGTGTCGCTAAAGCTGGAAGTGTGCGAGTGGGTGAAATTATGCGGCTTGAGCGGTATTCACACGTTATGCATATGGTGAGTGATGTCGAGGGTTTGCTGCGCGAAGATTGCGATATGTTTGATCTGTTTGCTGCGACATTTACTGCCGGGACAATGACTGGTGCGCCAAAGATTAAGGCCATGGAACTCATCGCGCATCTTGAAGGACTGAAGCGTGGATTTTATAGCGGTGCGGTTGGTTATTTTGGTTTTAATGGCGATATGGACAGTGCAATCACAATTCGTACTGCACTGATAAAACCAGAAAAAGTCTTTTTGCAAGCTGGAGCAGGAATCGTCGCTGATAGTCAAAAGGAACTGGAGTATCTTGAGGTTACAAATAAGCTTGGCGTGCTAACAAGTACGCTAAAGGAGCTTGAGAATCTAAAATAGATAGTTTATTTTGGTGGAGAATTTGCTTTGCTATGATGATTTGACTAGCACTTGCTAGATTCTTCACGGTCGTTTTGTGTGTAGTATGTGTAGTATGTGCAAGCCACTGTCAATCTTTGCTAGCTTTTACTCTTGCGTTGTCTTTATGGTTTTTATCAAAATACTTTGCTAAACCGCCCCTCACCGCCTCTGTTGCCATCATCGCCACCACCACCGCTAATGCGCGCGTATTCTTTTGCCTCTTTATACTCTCTTATGCTTTTATCGCCTGCTTCTCTTGCCTGTTCTAGCATCTCTTTTAGTTCATCAATACTTTTCACTGTTAAAACTCCTCTTCTTCTTTTAATATCGGGTTTTTAAGTTCCCCATGCACTCTTGCCTCATCTCTACTTTTGAGTTACAATCCCCATGGTGCTTGGAGTAAATGTAAATCAGAATACAATTTTCTGAGCCAAGCATCTATATAGCCTTTCTATTGCTATAAAATGTGACAACTCTTTCTTTCCCATTGTTTTTACTGCCTACAATCACTCTAAATCTAACACCGTCTTTGTCAAAGTATGTATAAACGCTCTTTTCTCCGCTTATAGTATGTTCTTGTGCATTGCGCATCATTTCGCCTATGCTTAAAAGCTCTTCTTTGCTTACCCACCCACCACGACTTTTGTCTAGGTGTTTGTTTATATGCTCTGAGCCAAACCCGCTTTTGTTTTTATTATCTTTTAGCCCTTTTTCATATTTTACAAATTCATCCGCCCTCTCCAAACCCATCGGCGTGTTTCTCTAAAATATGTTGCAACCCATGCTTAGAATCGCCCCAAACTAAATCAATATCGCCCAAATCATCACGATAAAATGCCCCGCTAACTTGTCCCCGTCTCGTTGCTTAACAGCTCAAAGAATCAATCTTCCAAATCCCATTGCTAGCGCAGTATCCTCTCACTTTTGGCGGGATTCTTGCTTTGCGTAGTTTTTCGCGTAGTTTTTTGTCTAGAGTGATTTTTAAAAATGGTGCGACAAAAATAACTTTATCAGTGCTATCAATGGCAAATCGTCCGCCCAAAACTGTGCTAAAACCACATTTAATCAGCTCCTCACGCTGCGCACTGCTCATCACATAGCCAAGCTTTTTTAGCGATAGGTCGATTAAGTACAGGTCATGAGCACCAAAATCACTCGCCCTGAAATAGAAAAGCTCATCGATTCTTCTATGAGCATCGCTATAAAGACGCATTTTCTCGCTAAAGAGTAGATCAAAGCTACGTAAAATTCCACCCGCCCATTCATCCAAAATAGCACAAGCAAGTGGGCGGAATCTATTTCGCAAATATTTTGGATTCTCGTTGCTGGAATCTTCAAAATATGTCAATTTATACTCGTGCAAATACCCATAAAGCTCGCTTTTTATGATATTGCTAAGCGGTCGCACTACATTTATAGTGCCTCGCACTTCAAGCGACTCAAAGCCAAGTAGCGTCCCAAGAGCGCTACCTTGCGATAGGCGCATAAGAAGCCATTCTAAGCGATCATTTAGCTGATGCGCTAGCACTAGATTTGTATAGTCATGGCTCTTTGCTAGATCATCAAAGAATCGATACCGCACCTCGCGTGCATTGTGTTCGAAATTACTAGTTTCCAGCTTTATGTGTTTTGTAAAGCAGCGTATGCCATGGCTCTTTGCCAGCTCTAGTGCGTACAATTCCTCGGCGTGCGATTCTTTGCGTGTTTGGTAATTAACAATCGCAATATCAACATAAATATCAAGCTCACGCAGCAGAAAAAATAGTGCACTAGAATCAACTCCGCCGGAGAACCCAAGTAGATTCTTGCCATTTTGTAACTCTTTTATGTGTAGTAGCTTTTGACACAAGGCCGAGGGCATGCATTACTCCTTTGGCAAAAGTTTAGAATAGTAGAGAATCTAGCGCGTAAAATTTAAGTTTGAGTAAAAAGCTAAAGTCAAATTTTGTGAAATAATGGCAAAGCGCAAACAAAAAACTCCTATTGCGTGCCTTGTGGCAACTCTAATAGCACTGCTTTCGCGATAGATGCATAAGCAACTGCTTGTGGAGCTTAGCCAACGGGACAAGAATCCAATAAGTTAGCTTAACTTTTTGGTTAGAGTGGCTAGCAGGTGCTTACCTGCGACATCTGTTATTTTGGCGAGATAGTGCCCTGGAGTTGGGGATTTTATCAGTGTTTCGTTTATTAAAATCTCCCCATCAATCTCTGGTGCCCAGCGCATATCCCTTGCCGAGTAAAAAAACTCATGCTCGTTTGACTTACCCTCTAAAATGATAGGAATATCCCTCCCAATCATCGCTTTTAGAAGATTCTTATTTTGTTTTTGGAGGATTTTGTCCAGCCTTTTTATGCGCGCGTTTATCACTTTTTTCTCTAGTTTGCCAGCCATTTTATGTGCGCTTGTTCCATCTTCATCGGAGTAGGCAAAGAGATTTACTCTGTCAAAGGCAAACTCCTCCATGAATTTGCAAAGCTCTTCAAACTCCTCCTCGCTCTCCTGTGGATGCCCGATGATTAGCGTTGTGCGAAGGAAAGAATCGGGCACAGAGCGCATGCGATGCAGTAGCTCCTCGTGACGCTTGCGATTTGCGCCACGTTTCATTCGCTTTAACATTGGCTCAGCTA
Source organism: Wolinella sp. (assembly GCA_052170135.1). GTDB lineage: Bacteria > Campylobacterota > Campylobacteria > Campylobacterales > Helicobacteraceae > Wolinella. Next base: position 248,914 of record JBQNBC010000001.1, on the reverse strand, counting down.
TGTGTTGGATAGGCATGTCAAAGTAGTTTTGCACTACGTGCGATTTCGCGATTGTGTCTATTAGCTTTGCGCTAGCCGTAGATGGATAGAGATAGAGTATGCGTGCGCTATTTATTCCATCGATAGTGTCCAGTGCCTCAACTAGCTTTATTAGTCCTTCTTTTTCACCATGGTCGCGCAAGTAAGAGCTAGAATCCTGCGCGATAAATGAAAAATCCCTAAATCCCTGCATGATTAGATTCTTGACCTCTTTTAGCGTTGATTCCAGCGTGCGAGAGTGGAGCTTGCCCTTAAATTGAGGAATTGCACAGAAGCTACAGGTCTGATTGCATCCTTCGCTTAGCTTTACATAGGCGTGTACGCTAGATCCAGTGATTATGCGATGGTTGCTTTCATTTGCTAAAAAGACTTCGCCAGAGTGAAATCCTTTCTTCTTTGCGATCATTTCATCAATTTTGTCGTAGTCTCCAACGCCAGTTATGATATCAATCTCTGGTAGCTCGCTTAATAGCTCTTCTCGATATCGCTCGCTAAGGCAACCGCTAGCCACGAGAATCGCACCTTTTTTGCGATGCTCTAATGCTTCAAAAATTGTCTGTAAGCTCTCCTTTTTTGCTGCTTCGATAAAGCCACAAGTGTTTACGATTATCACATCAGCCTCTTCGAGGTTAGGTGTAAGCTTATACTCTTGTAGTCGCCCGAGCATAACCTCGCTATCGACTAGATTCTTTGTGCAGCCCAGTGAGATTAGGTGTAGTTTTGATTTCATGGGAATCCTAGAGGGGAAAATTAGAGATAGGTATTATAGCACCACCGTGGGGAGCCCCAAAGCGGTGATGGAGATGGAGAGAGTTAAATATAGCCTGCAATTAATGCGAAGATATAGCCAAATACACAAGAGGTGAAAACACCAAGTAGCCCCGGAATAATGAAGCTGTGATTGATGACATACTTACCGATTCTTGTCGTGCCACTTCTATCAAACTGTATCGCTGCCAAGTCGCTTGGATATGTAGGCAAAATGTAATAGCCATAGCATGCAGGAGCAAATGCCAAAATAACGCCTGGAGAGACGCCAATCCCTAAGGCTAGCGGAACAAATGCTGCTATAGCCGCTGCTTGAGAATTTACAAATTTTGAAATTAGGAGCAGCATTACGGCATACGTCCATGGATGCTCTTGCACCACACCTCCTAGTGCTTCCTTGATCATTGGTGTATGAACTGCAAACATAGTATCCGCCATCCATGAGATACCAAAGACCGCTACAAGAGCAATCATACCAGAGCGGAAAATCTCATTTTTACTGATTTTTGATGCGTCAGTTTTGGTGAAGATGATAATCAATGAACCAGCTAGAAGCATAAATAGCTGGATGGTGTCTACCATGCTAAGAGGCTTCATTTGACCCTTGACTTCCCATGCTGGACGTAGCTCGTCATATGCACCAAGAATCGCAACAATCGCAATAGCACCTAGGAATATCCACATCGCAATCCAGCTAGAGTTCGGAAGTGTCTTGCCAAGGAGTGTAGCTGTATCGCCATAGATATATTGCTTTTGCTCTGGATCCTTGATTCTCTCTTGGAATTCCTCGTCTTTATCCAAATCTTTGCCTCTAAACCAGCTGAAAGCTCCTATGCAAAGTACACCAAGAAGTGTCGAAGGAATCGTAATCGCCAACAGGTCTAGATATCCATCAAAGCCTGCGAGCTTGCTATCTGCTTTAAGCAAATATGCAGTCAATGATACAACCGCAACAGATACGGGGCTTGCGATAATCCCCATTTGCGAAGCGATCGAACTTGCCGCCATTGGTCGCTCAGGTCTGATATTGTTTTTAATCGCGATATCGTAGATAATAGGAAGCATGGTATATACCACATGTCCCGTGCCACAAAGAATAGTTAATAAGCACGTAGTAAAAGGTGCAAGAACACTTATGTATTTTGGATTCTTGCGTAGTACTTTCTCTGCGATTTGCAACATGACGTCCAGACCGCCGCTTGCTTGCAATGTCGCACTAGCGACAACCACCGCCAAAATTGTAAGCATCACCGCGATTGATGGTTTACCTGGTTGTACATGAAATGCAAAAACAAGCACTAAAAGACCAATTCCACCCAAAAGACCAAGAGCGATTCCGCCCTTCCTCGCCCCATAAAATAGGCACACCAAAACAATAGCTAACTGCAATGCAAATTGCATGCCTTCGCTTAAGCCTAGCAAGAGTTCCATACAACCCCCAAATTAAGATTTGCCATAAGATGAAAATGCAGATTTGACCTTAGAGCTACGTTGATTATAGATATTTTTTCTTGCAGGTAAATAAAAAATAAATCTAGCCTTATATCTTTTATTATCCTGTAAAATAACATGAGAGCCTCGTATGCACCAGCGCATCAAAGCACCCAAGCACCCAAGAATCGCTCCTCATAGCTACCGCCACACTTTAGGTATTTTCAAGCACGCTATCGCATTTGTTTAGTCTGTTTAGTGTTGCCTTGGGCTACGATTCTCACGCGGAATCTAGCCATTTTTTAATTCTTTGCTTTACTTTGCCATAACCTCTGCTCCGTTATAATCGCGCCTAATTAAATCACACAAGGAAACTCAATGAACGCTCTACTTAGTGTCAGTGATAAAACAGGAATCATTGACTTTGCCAATGGTTTGCGCGCGCTTGGCTACTCACTCCTATCTACTGGAGGTACGCTAAAGCTTTTAAAAGAATCTGGGCTAGAGGCGCGTGACGTGAGTGAATACACGCAAAGTCCAGAGATGTTTGATGGGCGCGTCAAAACGCTCCATCCTAAAATACACGGAGGAATCCTTCATCGTCGTGCGAATAGCGATGATGTAGCCACGGCAAAATCATACGGAATCGAGGCAATTGATCTTGTATGTGTAAATCTGTATCCATTTAAGGCGACCATTGATCGTACTGATGATTTTGAGGAAATTATCGAAAATATAGATATCGGCGGACCTAGTATGGTGCGCGCTGCGGCTAAAAACTACCGTGATGTGTTAATAATCACCGACCCTAGTGACTATTCACATGCCCTTGAGGTTTTAAAGAGCGGTAAGAATAGCGAGGAGTTCCGTAGGAGCATGATGATACGAGCATTTGAGCATACTGCGGCGTATGATTCTATGATTGCGAACTACATGAATGAGCGCTTTAATGGTGGCTTTGGCGAAAGACAATTCATTGTGGGGAATCTCGTTTTGCACACACGCTATGGGGAGAATCCGCACCAAAAAGGCGCACTATATGAGTTTGAAAATTTCTGGCGAAAAAATTTTAAAACATTAAAAGGCGAGGCAAGCTTTAACAATTTTACCGATTTAAACGGTGCTGTAAAGATTGCTACTGCTTTTGGTGAGGCACCAGCTGTGTGTATTGTCAAGCACGGGAATCCGTGTGGTTTTGCTATCAAGGATTGCTTGCTCGATTCTTATCGTGCCGCACTTGCTTGCGATCCTGTGTCGGCGTATGGTGGCGTAGTCGCAGTAAATGGCGTGCTGGATAGGGAGCTGGCGGAGGAGATAAATAAGATTTTCATCGAGGTTGTAATTGCTGGTCGTATCACGCCCGAAGCATTGGCTGTATTTGATGGTAAAAAGCGCATAAAGCTCTTTGAATGTGGAGAAGATAGGTTGCATTTCCCACACGATTCTCGTGATTTTAAGCATATTGAAGGTGGTTTTGTCTATCAGGAATCTGACCATGTAAAAGATAGTGAGCTACTCGAGGCAAGGCTAATGAGTAAGCGCGCTGCAAATAGTGCACAGATGAGAGACTTAGAAATTGCATACAAAGTCGCATCACTTGTGAAGTCAAACTGCGTTGTGTATGTGAAGGATTCTGCTATGGTGGCCGTTGGCATGGGTATGACAAGTCGCGTAGATGCGAGTAAAGCCGCGCTTGTCAAAGCCAAAGAATCTGGGCTAGATGTGCGAGGTGCAGTGTTGGCTAGCGAGGCGTTTTTCCCATTCCGCGATAGTATTGATGCTGCACGTGAAGCAGGTGTGGTAGCAGTCATAGAGCCAGGTGGTAGCATCCGTGATGAGGATGTTGTCGTAGCAGCAGATGAGTATGATATGGCACTCTATTTTACGGGCGTGCGACACTTTTTACACTAAGGAATTTAACGTGGAACAGATTAATAGCATCAATGATTTTAATGAGGCAAAACAGGTAATCCCAGGCGGTGTAAACTCACCAGTACGCGCATTTCGTGCGGTTGGTGGAACACCCCCATTTATAAAAAAGGGTGAAGGTGCGTATTTAATAGATGAAGATGAGAATCGCTATGTAGATTTCATCCAGAGCTGGGGTCCGCTTATATTTGGACACGCAGATAAAGAGATAGAAAATGCTGTAATTGATGCAGTGCGAAATGGACTTAGCTTTGGCGCACCTACGACTGCAGAGACTTTTCTTGCCAAGGAGATTATTGCCTTGTACGAGGGGATAGAAAAGCTGCGTTTTGTCAGTAGCGGTACAGAAGCCACAATGAGTGCTATCCGCCTTGCTCGTGGCTATACTGGGCGCGAGGATATTATTAAGTTTGAAGGATGTTACCATGGGCATAGTGATGCACTTTTGGTGCAGGCTGGTAGTGGGTTAGCGACATTTGGGAATCCAAGCTCACCAGGTGTGCCAAGCGACTTTACAAAACACACACTTCTAGCGACTTACAACGATATAAAAAGTGTCGAGAAATGTTTTGAGGCTAGCAAAGGGGTTGCATGCGTGATTTTGGAGCCAGTCGCTGGGAACATGGGGCTGGTGCCAGCGAAAGATGTGTTTATAAAAGGATTGCGTGCATTGTGCGATACGTATGGTGCAGTTCTCATTTTTGATGAAGTAATGAGTGGCTTTCGTGCTGGTTTTGGGAGCGCACAGGGGCTATACGGCGCAGTACCTGATATGGCTACGTTTGGCAAGGTTATCGGTGGGGGTATGCCTGTGGGGGCGTTTGGTGGGCGCGATGAAATAATGCGTCACCTAAGCCCTGAGGGTGCAGTCTATCAGGCTGGTACCCTAAGCGGGAATCCAGTCGCTATGGCGGCGGGTATAGCGTCGATTCTTAAAATTAAGCATGGCGGAGATGCGATGTATGCAAGATTAGAAAGCCTAGCGCATCGTCTTATGAATGGCTTTAGTGCGAGCGCGAAAAAGCATGGAATCGCACTCCAAACGACAGTGCGTGGAAGCATGTTTGGATTCTTTTTTAATGAAAAGCCTGTGAGTAATTTTAATGAAGCTCTCACATCTGATACTGTGTTGTTTGCTAAGTTTCATCGTGCAATGCTTGAGCGAGGCGTATATTTTGCTTGCTCCCAGTTTGAGACAGGCTTCATCTGTGAGGCTATGGATGAGGCTTTGATTGATGAGGTGGTGGCAAAAATCGATGAGGTTTTAAATGAAATCGTCCGCTAACTTGGAACAAGAATCGGAGCGTATCGATTCTTCTACATGTGAACATGAGAATCGCATACAGGAATCGGCTCAAGGCAATGCAAATGTCCAGTATAAGCCAAAGTATCGTGAAGCAGTTGAGGGTTTTAGCCAGCTAGCACTTGGATTCTCTATTGTGATTGCTATTGCTTTTGGCGTTGGGATTGGACTATTTTTGCGGCAGCTTTTTGGTGTTGAGTGGTTACTTTGGCTTGGTGTGTTTTGGGGTGTTGGAGCAGCAATTTTGAACGTATACAAAGCGTATAAACAGCAGTTTAACGTGCTTGAACAACTAAAAGACGACCCGAAATATAGCTACAAGGCACGCGATTGAGAGAGAAAATCTCGCGTAGTATTGGTGTGATTTTAGTAGCGTGGAGTGCTGGATATGCCATAGTTTACGCACTTTTTAATGCACCATGGCAAAATTTTATCATTGGATTTTTTGCCACGCTCTTAATTACTCTTGCAACATTCTTAAGCCACGCTAGGCGTGTGAATGAGGCGGTAAGCTGTGAAGAGGAGGTGCTACTCGCTAGTGTGCGCTCAAAAGAAGCAGAGGGCGATGATGAAGAATTGGAGTTTGCATTAAAAGATGGTGAAGAGATGAGTGCGGATGTTCTTAAGAGATGGCGAGGTGAGCGGAGCTTTAATGCTAAGAATCTATGGCTTGGAACGCGACTCTCGCTCTCGCTTTTTCGTCTTGTGGCGTATGCGATTCTTATTGCTGGTGTGCTATTTTTGATCAGGCATGAGCTATTGCATGTATTATCACTTTTTGGTGGGATTTTGTCTGCAATTTTTGGTTTGGTGTGCGTGGTAATAATATGGAATCGCAGGAGTGGTTTTAGTTTGAGTTAAAAATATGCTTAGTAGCAAATAAGATGCCATACATAAGAATTTATGAGATATTGTCGAGGCTTGTAGTGGGGCAGTAAGAGAATTTATGAAGTAAAAGCTCGACATGTTTGTATTCTATTGCGCTGTTTTTAACGCTTGGAATTACCTCTTTTATCTTCTTTTTGATTTCTTTGTATTTTGCTTCGAGAAATGGTGTGAAACTTTTGACAAAATAGATGTATTACTGCTCCTTGCCTAACTATTTAAGGGCGCAGATTCTAGCAATTAATCTCCGTTACACAACTTTTATGACAGTGCCTTGTCGATCGCATCAATTGTGTATTTTTTTTCTTTGGTTTGGCTGGTGAAAGCGAGGTCTGATTCATAAAGCTTGACGGGAGATTATCGCAAAAACAGCGAGAATCTCAGCCATATGAAGCTTTAGAGCAGTGTCACTGCTTCTTTTGCGTGGTAGGTAATGATGATGTCCGCACCCGCGCGCTTGATGCCAAGTAGCGTCTCTAGCATGACACGTTCATAGTCGATTATGCCAGCTTTTTGTGCGGCTTTTAGCATGGCGTATTCGCCACTTACATTGTAGGCAGCAAGTGGCAGAAGTGTGCGTTCGCGCACATCACGGATGATGTCTAGATAGGCTAGTGCTGGCTTTATCATTAGTATATCCGCACCCTCTTCCTCGTCGTGCATGCTTTCTAAAATTGCTTCTCTGCGATTTGCTGGATTTTGTTGATATGTCCTGCGATCGCCAAAGCTAGGGGTGGATTCTGCTACGTCGCGAAATGGTCCATAGTATGCGCTGGCAAACTTCGTTGAATAACTCATGATTGGTAGGTTAACAAACCCAGCGGAATCAAGTGCGCGCCTAAGTGTCAAAATCACGCCATCCATCATGCCACTAGGTGCGATCATGTCTGAGCCCGCATGCGCCAATATTAGTGCCTGTTTTACGAGGATTTCTAGTGTTGCATCATTGTCTACGCTTTTTGTTTTTTTATCAATGATTCCACAGTGTCCATGGTCTGTATACTCACAAAAGCACAAATCTACGCTTACAAACATCTCTGGGAAACGTGCCTTTATCTCGCGCACTGAGCGCGCCATAATCCCATGCTCACAGAGTGCTTCGCTACCAATGCTGTCTTTTACATCAGGAATCCCAAATAAAATTATGCTTGAGATTCCTAGCTTTAGTAGCTCCTCGCATTCATATAGTGCTATATCTAGGCTCATCTGATACACACCAGGCATCGAAGCGACCTCGCTTTTTATCCCTTTACCATGGCGGATGAACAGTGGATAGATGAAGTCGTTTTTACTAAGGCGCGTCTCTTCTACAAGGTTTCTCAATGTTGGATTTAGTCGTACTCGGCGTAGTCTCTTAAACATCGCCCTAGCCTATCATTGTTACATTAAATTCATCAAGAAGACTAAGCTCGTCCAAAATATCGTATAGACGTTTGTCTTTCACTTTTAGTAATACCCGTGTTTTTTTAATCGCACTCTTTTTGTTTAGATAGCCGATGATAGTCGATGTAATTGAGAAAGAATCGAGGATGAGAATCTCAAGGCGCGTAATCTCGCCACAATTATCGATGGTCTTTTTAAAGTGCTCGGAATCGACATTACCTTTTATGATTCCAGTGATTTCAGCGAGTACTTCGTTGCCGTGTTGTGTGATTTTAATCTCCATAAATGCCCTTTGCGTTTATTAATAAAAGTATTCATGATAAAAAAGAGTTCGTTAAAAGTTTCTTTCACTTATGGTTGTGTAGTTTTATGAGGGCGGTTTATTAGGTGTAAAGCTAAGTGTGAGAATCCTAAGGCTAGGATTCTCTACTTGTTGTGACCTTGAATATAGGCTGTTATTTTCCGGTGCATTCGCTTTGATGACCGTGCTTATTGCCATTTCGCATGTCTTGTTTGCGCTCGCTTTTGTGTTTATGCTCGTGGTTTATATCGTTTTGTCTTAATAATCCACGCTCTCTAGCCTCTTTGACGCTCATATTATCAATCTGTTTTTGCATCTCTGTATGGACGGCATTGCGATATTTTTCTAGATCTTCTTTGCTCATTTTGCTGAATTTCGTATCGCGTGCCTCATGCATTTCATTGCGAAACTTGCGTGCATCCTCTACGCTCATTTTTTCCATTCTCTTATGTATTTCGCTTTTGTAGTCGAGCATGTCTGATGGGGCGACGCTACCTGCTAGTTCTTTTAGCTCCGTGTCACTCTTTTTGGAAAAGTCTGCCGCCAAGAGCGTAGATAGGCTAAATAGGCTTGCTAGTGCGATTGAGAGTGTTGTTTTCATTATTTGTCCTTTGTTTTTGTATCGTGAGTGGGATTGTATGTTGTGAATGTTAACGGTACGTGAATTATAAATACTTAACATTTTTACAAAGGTTGGTCTCTATGTGAATGAAAATCTAACTTTTGCTTAGAGCTGGATTCCCATTATTGATAGTCGTATTATCATCTGGTGTTAGTGCGCCATCTAGCATCCAAAAGTAACGTGGGTGCAAAGAATCGGCATAAGGGAGAATCTCAGCCACTAGGTAACCTTGGCTTTGGTGTACTGAGATGACCTTGCCTACTTTTATATTTTCAAAAAATATTCCATCAAGTCCACTTGTAACGACCTCATCGCCTTCTTTCACGTCAAGCCATGATGGGATAAAGTCTGCTACTACTTTTCCTTTTTCTGTAGTTTTTATAATGCCTGGAGCTTTGAGTTCGCCAATATAGACGCTATAGCTACATTTATCATCACCATTTAGCAACCCCATTGCACGCCCATCGTAATTGGCGACAATTCCAGCAGCAAATCCATTTTGGATTAGCCCAAAAATTTTTTTTGTTGGGAAGTCTCTTAGGTCGTGCTCTAGCCAAACCTTGTAGTAGTCCCCTATCTCTGCATAGGATAGTGTACGAACTAGACGCATGCCATGATAATGCACATCGAGATCTGAAGCCAGGAATTGAAGCAGTCGCTTAAGTTCAGAATCTAAAGCCATAGTTGCTAGTTCAAGCTTCTCTTTGTCCCGCAATTCTTTACTTAGTGTGCGTATCTCATCTACTTGGTCGAAGTGTCGCCTGAAATGACGCACAACTCCTTCGCCAAAGTTCAAAAATCCAACCTTTACTGTGTCGCTGAGATAGAGGATGTATGAATGCACACTGCTACTTAGCTTTAGCGAGCCGATAAATATACCGACTAGAACAACTAGCCAAATAAGTGGCTTTTTGACCATTTTCTAAGCTCTATTCATATGCAAGTTGCTGGAGTAGATCTATCTCCTCTAGTGCCTTTCCTGTGCCTTTTGCGACCGCTAGGAGTGGCTCCTCGGCTACAAAAACAGGTAGGCGAACTATATCTGAAAGATACTTGTCAAGTCCGCGTATTAGCGCACCGCCACCAGTTAGGACAATCCCATTTTCCACTATATCGCCTGCTAGGTCTGGAGGCATGATCTCTAGTACATCTTTTAAGCTATCGCTAATCTCTTTTAGTGGTTCTTTCATCGCCTCGCGTACATCTTCGCTTGTGAGGTCGATGGTATTTAGTAGTCCGCTGACTTGGTCGCGACCTTTTACCTGCATAGTTAGTGGCTCATCAAGGCTTATTGCCGAGCCGATTCCTATCTTTATCTCTTCACCTGTGCGCTCGCCGATGAGTAGGTTGTATTTGCGTTTGACGTAGTCTACGATAGCAATATCAAGCTTGTCCCCGGCTGTTCGAATAGACTTACTAATCACAAGCCCGCCAAGCGAAACTACACCAATCTCAGTTGTCCCGCCACCTATGTCAAGTACCAGGCTACCTTTTGGGTCTTTTACTGGTAGACCAGCACCGATAGCTGCTGCCATTGGTTCCTCAATTAAAAATACCTCACGCGCACCAGCGCTCATCGCGGATTCTCTTACTGCTTTGCGCTCTACGCCAGTCAGACCATATGGGACACAGACAATGATTCTTGGGCGCATTAGAGCTTTACGTTTGTGCGCCTTTTCGATGAAGTGGCGTATCATTTTCTCTGTCATGTCAAAATCTGCAATTACGCCATCTTTCATAGGGCGTATCGCATGGATGCTACCGGGCGTTTTACCGACCATGTCCTTCGCCTCTTTGCCCACAGCGAGAATCTTGCTTTTGCCATATTTGTCTGTCTGCACTGCTACGACAGACGGTTCATCGATAATAATCCCTTGCCCCTTGGCGAGCACAATAGTATTCGCCGTGCCTAAATCGATAGAAATATCATGTGAAAACCAACCAATAACCTTATCTAAAATCATAAACAACCCTCGTTAGTAATAGAATCTATGCACTTTTTTTGCCACCTTTTGGCTTTCTGCCAACCATCTTTGGCCTAGCATCTCTATTTTCAACGCATTCAGACGTGATGATGACCTTTTGTCCTTTTAGCTCTGGGAGATCATACATGAGATCAAGCGTTACCTCCTCGAGAATCGCGCGCAGTCCTCTCGCGCCGGTTTTGCGTTTAATAGCAAGCTCTGCAATCGCCTCAAGTGCTGCTGGTTCAAAAGATAGCTCCGCCTCGTCAATCTCAAATAGCTTTTGATATTGTTTTACTAGCGCATTTTTCGGTTTGGTAAGAATTTCAAGCATAGCCTCTTTTGTAATCTCATTTAGCGTTGTTATTACGTGTAGCCTCCCGATAAGCTCAGGAATTAGCCCATAGCTGACAAGGTCATCAGACTCGACTAGATGCAGTAACTCAGCCTCTTCGCTATTGCTACGCTTATCCCCATGGAATCCTAAACTATTACCGCCGATTCTCCGCTTTATAATCTCTCCCATACCATCAAACGCTCCACCGCAGATAAATAGAATCTGGCTGGTATCTATCTGTATAAACTCTTGATTGGGGTGTTTCCGACCACCTTTTGGCGGGACATTTACCACGCTACCCTCGATTATTTTTAGTAGCGCTTGTTGTACGCCTTCTCCAGATACATCGCGCGTTATAGAGCGATTCTCTGATAGGCGTGAGATTTTGTCAATCTCGTCTATAAAAACGATTCCTCTCTCCGCCTTTTTCACATCGCCTTCAGCAGCCTGGAGTAGGCGCGTGAGGATATTTTCGACATCCTCGCCAACATATCCAGCCTCTGTCAAACTAGTCGCATCACAAATTGCAATAGGCACGTGCAAGAATCTAGCTAGTGTTTGAGCCATGAGTGTCTTTCCGCTACCGGTTGGACCGATAAGCAGAATGTTTGACTTCGCTATTTCTGCATCATTGCTACTTTGATTCTGCTTGAAGATTCTCTTGTAATGGTTGTATACCGCAACAGAGAATACCTTTTTTGCCCTCTCCTGCCCTATTACATACTCATCTAGCGCACTTTTTAGCTCCTTTGGCGTAGGGATTGCTTCCACGGCTTTTTCTATTTCTGGTGCGTAATGTGGCTCATCTGCATCAAAATTTATATCACCAAAGAGAATCTTATATGCAGAGACTACACAGTTTCTGCATATATAGGCATCTGCGCCAGCTATTAACGGATTCTCTTGAGATTCTCTCGCGCCACAAAAGTTGCAGTTTTTACTGCTCATTAGAGCTCCTTATAAATGGTATTCCTCGCTTTGATTCCAGTATGAATTGACACATGTATTCAATATTCTTATCTGTGCCATTATTTTTATCAAGCTCCTCTTTGGCTATATCTTTTATTGGTGCAGAGCCAGAAAATAACCGTTTGTATAGTGCAGAGATGCGGTCTATCTCATCACGCTCAAAGATTTGACGAAGGCGATGGCGATTTAGTCCGCGTATTACCGCTCGATTCCCCTCTGCCATACAAAACGGAGGGATATCCTGTGAAAGTGCGCTAGCCCCCGCGATCATTGCGTAATCGCCAATATGGACGAATTGATGCACCGGTGTGAGACCACCGATATTGACAAAATTTCCAACATGAATATGTCCGCCTAGTGTTGCACCATTTGCCAAAATGCAACGGTCTCCAACAACGCAATCATGCGCTATATGTGTGTATGCCATGAATAGATTCTTATTTCCTATAATCGTTTTTCCAAGGTCGCCTGCGGTACCTGGGTTAAACATTGCGTATTCTCGGATTAGATTTCCATCGCCGATTATGAGCTGTGTCTCTTCTCCGGCATATTTTAGGTCTTGAGGCTGAGTACCAAGCACTGCTCCGGGAAATACTACATTGTCTTTACCAAGGGTTGTATTCCCGAGAATTGTTACATTATTGTGGAGTTTGCTACCTTCGCCTATCTCTACATTTGCACCAACAACACAAAAATGACCAATCTCCACATTGTCGGCGATTCTTGCACCATCCTCTATAATGGCGGTAGGGGCTATCTTTTTCAAGGTTATTTTTCCTTATCAACAATCATCGCTTTTAGCTCAGCTTCAGCAACGAGTTTCTCATCGACGTATGCTCGCCCTTCAAGCACCCAAATATTTCCTTTGTGCTTCGCCACATTTAGTCGATAGACAAGTCGATCTCCTGGCGTAACAGGTATGCGGAATTTCGCCTTGTCGATACTCATGAAATAGACAATTTTTTCATCGTTGTTTCTTGCATTTTCACCAAACATGCTCACAAAAGCTAGCACGCCACCAGCTTGCGCCATACCCTCGATTATCATTACACCCGGCAGAACGGGCTTAACAGGGAAATGCCCCTGGAAAATCTCCTCGTTGATTGTAACGTTTTTGTATGCCTCAATACTCTCATCAGGAGTCAATGCTGTAACGCGATCGACAAGTAAAAATGGGAATCTATGAGGAAGAATTTCTTTGATTCTCTGAACATCATATAGCATATTTTAGACCTCAAGCTAATTTTTCCGCGATTTTTGCGGAGCGTGTTAAGGCGCGATTCTAACAAAAAGTTGCTAAAGTTTCACAGAATGCTGTGATTTCATCTAAAGTTGTATCACTCTCTCTATACTCTCTTCCTGAGAAATTGTTTTTATCGTTATCTTATATGTCTCTCCTATCTTTGGGAGTGTCGCAACCACAAGAATCGGCGAAATGCCAAACTCACTATCCCCTAGTTTTCTTCGGATTTCTAGTTCTATTGCCAGTATTGGTGGGTTGTAAATCAGCTCGTGAATATTCCCATATGATCTTTTTGTGAGCTCGCAAAAGTAGTCAAGCGCAATGAATTTTACGCCCTCTTTGTCCGCATAAGCGATATTTTCATGACACAGCTCTATCTTTGTGGAGAGGCGAGAGTTGCAACTTGAGTGCGCAATAAGATGCGCTGGGATAAGCATTCCGTGAGAATCTAACACTAATGTATGGAGATTTTGCCACATATTTATACGTTCTTTGGTCCAAAAATATGGACGATTCTCTGCTTCGTGCTCATCTCGTTTGATTAGCGCATTGCTTCGTTGTGCAAAAAGCCCCTCGCTATTACGTATTTGAGATAGGGGGCAAATTAGCTCTAGCGCCTCTTTTTCGCTTTGTGTACGCTGGGCTTTTAGCGCATATATACAGCCACAGTAGTTTTGGCGATAGAGGTGCGTATCTTTTGCCAGCTTTTGTTGACGCGCAGTACCACCTCTTGAGCGCACGTCTATAGCAAAGAATCTAACACCATTTTGCGATTCTATTATGCGACCTTGTATAAAAAGCTGTTCAGTTGATTTCATTGGGCTTGCTAGTAGTGTAGTCGTGATGGAATCAAGACCTAGATTCTTGGCGACTTCCGCGCTTTTTTGCAGGCGAAAGTCAAAGCAGAAACTGCATCGTTCGCTTTTTTCTGGATAATGCTCTAAGCCTATGCTATTTTGTAACCACATGGCTGGATTGTATGGCTCAACAAGTAGCTCGATATTAAGCAGACGACAGCTACGTCTGACATCTAGCAGGCGTATATCAAACTCCTCTTCTGGGTGAATATTTGGATTATAGAAGTAGCCAAGGAGCTTAGTATTTGGGAGGACTGCTCTAAGTTCGCTTAAAAAATGGTGGCTATCGACACTGCAGCAAATATGAACCAACATCGATTTTGGCAAATGCAAAGAATCGCGCTCTGCGCTGTTAGTGCATGGAGAATTCAAGTATGTTTGCACGCTAGTTTTTGTTGACATTTTAAATTCTTGCTGTGGGGATTTTATCTGTAGTTATACGTGTGCTTGTGGTGTTAGATTTTGCTTTAGAATCCAAGAATGTTTTGGTTTTAAAATCACTTGTACGCATAATATAAAAACCCTCCAACTCCAACTATTACGACAATGGTCAAAAATACAAGCAAGATAATATCAACTATCCCCATTGCCTTCCTCCTTAATTATCTTTTCTCGTAGTTGCCCACATGCAGCACTGATATCTATGCCTTTGGATTCTCTTATTGTGCACAGTTGCCCGCGCTTAGTCAAAAATTCCTGAAATGCGATCATTTTTGCCTCATTGGGTCGTTGAAAATCACTACCTTCGTGTGGATTAAAGTAGATTAGATTAACTTTTGACTTTATTCCGTTTAGTAGTTTTAATAGTGTTTTTGCACTTTTTTGATCGTCATTGACATCTTTTATAACTAGGTATTCAAACATAACACGTTTACGAGAATCGATGGGAAAAGAACGCACGGCATCGATTATTGAGGCTATGTTGTATGCTCGATTCATTGGAATTAGTTTTGTGCGGAGTGCGTCATCTACTGCGTGTAGTGAGATGGCTAGTTGCACACCTAAATTTAGTGCGCCTAGCTGAGTTATTTTTGGTGCAATTCCGCTTGTGGAGATTGTCTGACGCCTAGGTGAGATCCCAAGACCATTATTGTCAGATAGGATCTTTATAGCTTTTGTAAGATTATCGAAGTTGTCTAGTGGTTCACCCATGCCCATATAAACAATGTTTACACGCTTTTCTGGGGCGAGATTATTGAGGCGTTTTAGCGCAACTATTTGATAGATTATTTCACCGGTACTCAGATTTCGTACAAATCCACCCTTTGCTGTAAAGCAAAAGCTACACCCAACTTTGCATCCTATTTGCGATGATACGCAAATTGTATATTTGTCACCTTCTATTGTGTTGCCATTTTCATCTTCTTTTTTCTCTTTCATTCTTAATAACACAGCTTCATACGTTAGATTGTCATGCGTTTGGAATAGATATTTCTTGCTCCCATCGCTACTAATCTCCTCGCGAACTACCCGTGTAAGCTGTGCAGAATAGTTTTGTATAAGTTCTGTTCGAATATTTTTTGATAGATTACTCATGTTCTCAAATGCTTCTTCATAACGATTGTAAAGCCAGTGATATATTTGTTTAGCGCGAAAATCTGGCTTAAATAGCGACCTGAGCTCATCGAGTGTGTAGTTATATATGTTTTGCATAGTGCTCTTTTACATAGGATTTCAATAAAGACATTGCCATTGCGTGATTCTTGTTGAAATATTTGTGTGCATTTTTATCCGTGTAGTTTGTTACACAAAAAATACCAAATGTATCAATCTGAAAATATCTTGCCACTTCCAATATAGAGAAAAATTCCATATTTTCAAGTGAGATTCCAAGTTTTAGAAATCCATGTGCAAGTTCATCATTTGTGGTGATATAGTTGCTTGAGTTAACAGCTTTTAAATTTGTTTCATGTGAAACATGCAGGAGAGATTTTAGTGAGATTAGATTGTCTAGTGGCGTGTAGGAATCCTCTTCCAAATATGACAACTCCACTTGAGATGCGACACTGCTTTCGTGGATAGAGAGTAGCGGTATAGATTTATCATAGCTACCAGCAGTACCAATGAATATAATTTTATCTGGATTCTCGCTGAGGATTAGTCGTGTTAGTCCTATAGCACTCTGTATTAGTCCGATTCCTATTGGCTTTGCAAATGCAAAGCTTTCCACTGCCCCAGCGCAGACAAACATTAGAATCTAACCTCGATATTATTTCTCTTTAGATAGCGTTTTAGTTCAATGATTTCAATCTCTCTGTAGTGGAAAATACTTGCCGCTAAGGCTGCATCAGCTCCACTTAAAAATGCATCTCTTATGTGCTCCATGTTTCCTGCCCCGCCGCTTGCGATGAGTGGTAGAGGGGCTTTTTTTGATACTGCACGTAGCTGCTCGCAATCATATCCCGCACGTGTCCCATCGGCGTCCATGCTGGTAAGGAGAATCTCGCCTGCACCACGATTGTACACTTCATTAGCCCACTCCAGTAGATCGATTCCTGTATCGATTCTTCCTCCGTTGACATAAATATTCCAACCACTCTTGTCCGTGCGTAGTTTTGCGTCAATTGCCACGACTATACACTGTGCACCAAATCTCTTTGCGCCTTCATCTATTAGCGCTGGATTCTTAATCGCAGATGAGTTTATGCTGATTTTATCGCAGCCTGAGTTTAGCAGGCTATACATATCATCTAGTGTTTTAATCCCGCCCCCTACTGTAAGAGGAATAAAGACCTCTTTGGCTATTGCCTTGACTACCTTGTTCATTGTCTCGCGCTGTTCATGTGTCGCTGTAATATCAAGAAATACAATCTCATCGGCACCTTCATCATTGTATCGTTTCGCTACTTCGATAGGATCGCCGGCATCGCGTAAGTCAATAAAATTTGTACCTTTTACAACGCGTCCATCCTTTATGTCAAGGCAAGGAATTATTCGTTTGGCAAGTGAACCCATATGCTAGACTCCTAATTCTGTTTTTCTAACAATAATACTTTAGTAAATGCAAAAAAGCCCTGAATTAAGCATAGAGCAGGAGTATTGTGATACAATCGGGCAATTATTTTTTATGTTTTAGAGGTATGTTTTGGCTGCGCATAAGGCAAAGAAGCATTTTGGGCAAAATTTCCTCAAAGATGACTATTTTTTACAAAAAATCATCGAATCGATTCCCGATGAGGCACGTGATGTAGGTGTAGTTGAGATTGGGGCTGGCTTGGGTGATTTAACCAATAAGCTAATCAGCTTTTGGAATGTTCTAAGTTTTGAAGTGGATATGGATTTGCGTCCATATTTGGAAAATAGGTTTCAAAAACAGCTTGATAGCGGTTGCTTGAGATTTTGCTTTAGTGATGTTATGGATCAGTGGGGCGATAGGGGTAATCTACGAGATGTCCCCTATGTCTTAGTCTCAAATTTACCTTATTACGTTGCTACTGCAATTGTCGTCAAGGCGTTGAAAGATCCGATGTGTCGTGCATTGGTAGTGATGGTACAAAAAGAGGTTGCGGAGAAATTTTGTGCACAAAGTGGTGAAAGCGACTTTTCTGCACTCTCTGTCATTGCGGAGAGCTGTGGAGAATCGCAGTTACTTTTTGATGTTCCGCCACATGCTTTTGACCCCGCGCCAAAGGTTACATCATCGGTATTTCGCGTCATCAAGCACGAAGCTAGATTGCCATGCGGCTTAGAGGAGCTTCTTAAGCTGGCTTTTGCTCAGCCACGCAAAAAGGTGCTCAAGAATCTATCCGCTGGTTACGAGACTGCACACCTAATAGATGCTTTCCACGAGCTGGGAATTTGTGAGGATTCCCGCGCGCACGAGCTAGAGACATTCCATTATCACCGACTTTTGAAAATCCTAAACAAAGGCGGAAGCAAAAATGGACGAGAAGAATACGCAAGAGAATAGCGAACAAGTAAGAGAGCAGAGAGAATCTACCCCAGTAGAAGCAAGCAGAGAGCGACACTATCCACGTAGAGAATCTGGTGAGAATGGTGATATTGGCGATAGCTCAGATGCGCCGAGGCGACCGCGTAGACGTGGTGGACGCAATAGAAACCGCACACCACGCGAAGGGCAGAGCGAAGGCGAGGCACGATTCTCACGAAGCGAGAATCGCAAGGGGGATGGAGCTCGATATCAAAAAGATAGTGAGAATCCTAAGCGAGTTCCGCGCGAAAGAGGTGATGGTAATAGTCAAGAATCTAAAATGCACCAGTATACAAGTAGACCTCCACGAGAGCCTCGAGAGCCTCATGAAAGGCGCACAGATGGACATAGACGTGAAAAAGATGAAAATACACAAGGGACTCAAGGTAGGAATTTAGCATTTCATAAAGATTTGAGACATGGTGTAGAGATGAATGATCGCATCCAGCAAAATCGCCTAAATCCGCACCATAAGTTAGATTTAGAGAGCAATGGTCGCGTGCGTATTACTCCGCTTGGTGGACTTGGTGAAATTGGTGGGAATATCACTGTCATAGAGACTGAAAATAGTGCAATTGTCATTGATGTTGGTATGAGTTTCCCAGATGATGATATGCATGGCGTAGATATTTTAGTGCCCGATTTTAGTTATCTAGAGGCTATAAAACATAAAATTGCTGGCGTCATAATCACCCATGCGCATGAAGACCACATCGGAGCAGTGCCATATCTCTATAAGCAGATGCAATTTCCATTGTATGGCACACCATTGCCGCTTGGTATGATAGGGAGCAAGTTTGATGAACATGGATTAAAGCGATTTCGCTCATTTTTCCATGTCGTAGAGAAGCGCAAGCCAATAAGAATCGGTGAATTCGAGGTGGAGTGGATACATATGACTCACTCTATTATCGATTCTTCATCGCTTGCTATCACGACAGATGCTGGGACTATAATCCATACTGGTGATTTTAAAATCGATCACACGCCAATTGATGGCTATCCAGCTGATCTTCATCGCTTGGCTTATTACGGCGAACGTGGTGTTTTGCTTATGTTGAGCGATTCTACTAACTCACATCGCCCTGGCTATACCGAGAGTGAAGCGACTGTCGGACCGACATTTGATAAGCTTTTCATGACTGCCGAAGGGCGCGTGATAATGTCTACATTTTCATCAAACATTCACCGTGTCTATCAGGCGATACAGCATGGACTGAAGTATGGTCGTAAAGTCGCTGTGATTGGGCGTTCAATGGAGAAGAATCTAGAGTTGTCTCGCGTGCTAGGCTACATTGATATACCACAAAATGTATTTATAGATGCGCACGAAGTGGCTAAATATCCAGACAATGAGATTCTTATCGTTACGACTGGTAGTCAGGGCGAGACCATGAGTGCACTATATCGCATGGCGACTGATGAGCATAGACATATCAAGATTAAACCAAGTGATACAATTATCCTTTCGGCAAAGGCGATTCCTGGTAACGAATCGTCTGTATCATCGGTGTTAAACTTCCTGATGAAAGCAGGTGCAAAAGTAGCATATCAAGACTTTAGCGAAATTCATGTTAGCGGGCACGCCGCACAAGAGGAGCAGAAGCTAATGTTGCGCCTAGTGCAACCAAAGTTTTTCCTGCCCGTGCATGGCGAATATAATCACATCGCAAAGCATAGAGATACGGCTGTTAAGTGTGGTGTTGTAGAAAAAAATATCTTATTGATGGAAGATGGCGACCAAATTGAAGTCGCGCCAAACTACATCCGTAAAGTGCGAAGTGTTAAAACTGGTAAAATTTTTATCGATAATCAAATTAACAAGCAGATAGATAATGATGTAGTTCTTGATCGACAAAAGCTCGCAAATGAGGGCATTGTCTCTATTATTGCGCAAGTTTCATCGGCTCAGCAAAAAGTTATAGATAAACCTCGTGTGAGCGCGTTTGGTGTAGTTGGCGATCGTGATTTGCGAGTATTCTCCAAGGAGATTGAGGAGATTCTTGAGTATTTCTTAAAAAATTGTAAAAAAGAGCATCTCCAGAGTGCACGTGCCGCGGAAAATGAGATACGTCAGGTGGTGCGAAAGCATATATTCCGTAAAACTAAAAAGTATCCGCTTATTGTCCCGACAATATTTTTTGTATAACGGAGAATTCTGAGATGGCTGATTACATCGCTGACGCACGTGCGGTTTTAGAATTAGAGGCAGATGAGATTTTGCGCGCGCGCGCTGATATTGGCAATGGATTCTTGCGTGCACTTGATATTATTTATGGCTGCAAGGGCAAGGTAATAGTTATGGGTGTTGGTAAATCTGGACTTGTTGGAGCAAAAATAGCAGCCACTTTTGCTAGCACTGGAACGCAGAGTTTCTTTCTTCATCCTACCGAGGCTATGCATGGCGACTTAGGCATGATTGGTGGTGCTGATGTGGTACTAGCCATCAGTTATAGTGGCGAGAGTGCAGAGCTTTTGGCGACCATTCCTCATTTGAAACGTTTTAAAATTCCGCTTATTGCCATGAGTCGTAGTGAAAATTCTTCACTTTCTCGTGAGAGTGATGCGCATCTTTCCATAGCGATTACACGTGAAGCCTGCCCGTTAAATGCTGCTCCTACCTCATCGACTACGCTTACACTTGCGCTTGGCGATGCGCTTGCTGTTTGTCTTATGAAGATGAGAAATTTTAAAGAGAGTGATTTTGCTTCATTTCATCCTGGTGGCGCGCTTGGGCGACGATTGTTTGTCAAGGTTTCTGACCTTATGCAATGCGAGAATCTGCCGCTTATATCTCCAGAAGCGAGCTTAAAAGAGGCGATAATCGTAATGAGTGATGGTAGACTTGGTAGTGCGATAATAGTTGAAAATGATAAGCTACTTGGGATTTTGAGCGATGGCGATTTGAGACGTGCAATGATGAGAAGTGATTTTAGTCTTGATGCGTGCGCAATGGAGTATGCGACAAAGAATCCACGTTATTGCGATGATGGGAATATGCTAGCAAGTATGATTTTACGACAAATGGAAGAGGGTAAAATTCAACTCCTTGTTATCACAGATAGTGAAAAAAATGTACGTGGAGTGATACATCTTCATCGGCTAATCGAAGCTGGAATCTCATAAAGGAGGCTGGAGCGTGCTGGAGCGTATTGTAGCTATTTTGCGTGGTATTGAAGCATCAAAAGAGGAGCTTGAAATTCTCCTTGGGCTCGCTAAAATCTCTTTTGTTGATTACATTATGATTAAGCGCGGCTCAATGGATATGCCAGAACACCTTGGGGCATGGAATTTACAACAAATAGATATTGAAGTCGCGACATTAAAAGAGCACATAGATGCACTTAATAAGATTAAGCGCGAAGTATTGACATGGTAGGAATCTGGCACAAAACGCGTATTTATAGTGGCTTACTACTCTTTTGTGTATATTTCTTGTCTTGCGTTAGCTTGGATTCTTGATTGTGGCTAATACAGTAATTGCGCTGTAGATTTTAGATATTTGTTGGGTTGGCTCAGTCCTCAACGCCAAAAATTGTTAAAAATAATTTTTATGCACGCCTAAAGTCTGTTTTGGTGTGGGACTACGTGATTTTTTTTGGAGCGATTTATCTATTTTTTGATTTCAGATCGCCTTGATTCTTCTATTAATTGTCGACTAGATAGATTCTTAGCTCATCGATAAACTTTAGCCGCCTATACCCTTCTCTATCGCCATCGCCTTCAAACTTTTCAAAGTACGCACGTAGACCAAAGTCATCCACAAAGTGCTCAATTTCTGTATCTTTGCCAAAGCGTTCAAAGTAGCGACGTAGCGTCAAAGGCCAGTTTATCTTATCCTCTCTGGCGTGTTTTCGTAGCTCTTCAAGGTAGGCGATTTTGAGGATTGAAGCGATGCGATCAAGCCGATAAGGAATCTCCATATAAACTGAGAGCGTTAGCATGGCGCGCTTTGCCTCACCGTTAAAAGCATAGTTTTTCGCGCGCTCAAATCGCTCCTCGAAATCCTTGCAAAACTCCTTGAATTCGGGCATATTTTTTAGTATCTCATGCTCTAGCACGATTTCATAGACACGTTTTGTATTACGTTTTGCGATTGCATCGATAATCATACGTTTTTGTTGCATTATGATTAGTCGCTCGTTTACCGCACGCTTTAACGTAGGGAAATTGACAAGATACTTTGCCATTTCCTCGACTTTTTCAAAGTTACCACTCTTCTCAAGCTCAATCAAGTCGGACATCATGCGTTCACCGAGCCCGAGAACCTTTTTGTAAAGTTCAGTATCCTTTAGGAATCCAAATTGGTTTGTTAACGAAAAATATCCCTTGAAGTCTCGATTCTTAAGGAGTTGATCAGCTTGAGTGAATACCTTGGCATTTTTTAGTAGCTGTGTGACTAGCTCTCGCTTTAGACTTGATTCAAATGGCTTTAGCACTATCTCCGCCTTTTTGATATTTAGGGCTGGATTCTCTTCAAGTAGCTTTTTGGCATGGGTAAAACTGCGATTCCACTGTGCTTCTAGCTCTGCAAAAGCAAGCGTTTTTGATAAGAATCTAATGCTAATCGTCATCTCGTATGCCTTGGCATAATCTCGATGTTTGATGAGTTCTGCAAATTGTGATACGACATCTTTTTGAGAGAGATAGAAGTCAAACTCACGCTTTTTTCGTGCATCAACCGTAAAAGGCTCTGCAAGCGCGATTGCCTCATCTATTAGATTTTCATTCAAAAGTGAGATTGCCTCTTTTAGGGTATCTGGCCATGCTTCATCAAAGATTTTCATCATTGGGTGAATTGTTAAAAATATATTGCTCTCTACTGCCTCGCGCGCACTATGAAAGTCGCGCAATTCTAGGCTCTCCTTTAGCTCCTTTTCTCCAGCATGGTAGTCTATGATAAATAGCGCACCATCAACCGAGCCAAGCAACAAATGCTCGGAGATAAATGCGATAGAGGCGATACCAGAGCACTCTAGCTTTATTTCAAGTATCCTAGTATTCTCCACTATATCCATTATATAGAGTGTATCACTACGTGTCCCAACTATGGCAAACCTCTCATCTGGACTAAGCGCTACAGCACTAGGCCAAAAGCTAAAAGGATTCTCTGCGCTTGTGATTTTACGCTCTAAGATATCGTATATTACTGATGCGCCGTTTCTCAGTATCATGTATAGCTTGTCATTATTGCTGAAAAATATCGACTTTTCGACAACATCAACAGTCTGAAAAGTGCAACGAGTTTTATTGCGCGAGATGTCAAAGATGACTGTGAATTTATCAAAGCCAGATGTGGCAATCATCTCAGAATCTGATGAAAATGTGATGTTGTTGATGTATTCTGCGCGCGGGATTATTGAGCTTAGTAGCCTAAAAGTATGGTTTTCAAAAATAAACACTTTGCCATCTTGCCCGCCAGTAGCGAAGAATCGTCCATCGGGGCTAAAAGCTGAACACTCAATATCTGCATCGTGCCAGTGTATCATCGCTCGCTTTGATAGTTTCTTGTCAAATTGGAGAATTACAGCTTTTTTACTACCGACAAATGGGACACAAAAGTAGCTTTTTGGTGCGATTGAGTAAGCGTTTGAGTAGCGGTGAGGTAGCTCCATGCCCTGCGTTAGTGAGATATTTTGCAAGATGTTAAAGTTTGCGGAATCGAGTAACACCAAAAAATATGCGCTATCAAGCACGCCAATATCTCCGCCGCTTTGTGCGATAGTTAGGACACTACCTTCTAGCTGGTGATGATGCTTGATTTTTAGCATTTAGATTCCGCCTATTCATGAGTAAATCGAGCAATTTTAACACCTTTGAGCGCAAAATATCGCGCCTAGCCTACCAAAGCTCATTAATGTAGACTAGTTCTACATCGCTAAAAAGTGCGTTTGATTCTCTAAGTGCTCTTAAGGTCTCATCGTGTGGGTGCCCAATGGCAATTGCATAACCTCGTTTTTTGGCGATTCTTATGGCTTCTGCTAGCTGCTTCTTAATGTATGGAATCGAGCGTTGATTATCTAAAAAAATATCACGTGAGAGGATCTCTATTCTTAGCTCATTGGCAACTTGTGGGGCTTTTGTATTTGGTGTTGTGCGAGAATCAACAAAGTGAATTCCAGATCTATCAAGCACTGTTAAAAGCCTCCGCATTGCCTCGCTATCCTCAGTGAATTTGCTACCTGTGTGGTTGTTTATATATTGTAGGCGCGGAAAGTCACGTTTTATTGCCTCTATCCGTGCGTTAATTTTATCTAGAGAATCGCTTGGGCGTAGCCATTCGTGTTCTTTTTGATAGAAGCCATGTGCCTCAAGTGGTAAATGCACCATATAAAAGTCAAAATTTTCAGCAAGTTTATGGCTTTGTGGATTAAATCTCCCAGGCGGGAAAATTGCGGGCGTAACCTTAAAAGGTAGATTTTTTATTCCATCTGCATGCTTTTTGAAGCCTACGTCATCGATGATAATTGCAAGCTTTGGCTTGCTACCGGTATGAGTTTGTTTTGCTTTTAGTGTTTGTGGCTCATGCAATGTTTTTGGGTGTTCTTGCTTTATTAGCGGGCTTTGCGTTGCAGTAGTAGTCTGGTTTTCGTGTGGCTTTGTTTCCATGTTTGTGGACTGGCCGGTCTTTGTATCATTTTTATCTTTGCTTAAAAGCGTATTGTTTGCTAGCTGCTCCAAAATAGCTAGATTCTTATCGATCAACTGTTGTGTGTGTATGGTTGTATTTTTATCATTCGTGATACTTGTATCATTTGGCTTTTGTACTATGCGTTTTTCTGGTGTTTTTGTGGCTATATTTGGTTGTTTTGTATTGCTTTCTATCTTTTTTACTGGCGATTCTTTACTAGAGAGTGCGTTAAAAAGCGCATAGCCACCAAATATTCCAATTAGTAACGCGGAGAGTGCGATGGCGATTATTACGCCACGCCCTATTTTGCTTTTTGTGGCTTGATTCTTGCCCGTGGAGCGAGGTGCACGCTCCTTGCGGGCGGTGGAGACTCGTTTGCGATTTGGCATTTAGTATCAGTGTTTGCCTAGGACGATTTCTACCTCTAGGGTATCGACCTGCTGATTAGAATCGGTTTTAATGTCAATTTTTTCGGCATTGGTATATTTTTTGATGACTTCAAGAATTTCACGTTTCATATCATCTAGATATGGGATATTTACTGCGCGCTCGTGAGCAAGAACAAGCTTTAAGCGATCGGTGGCGGATTTCGCGCTATTTTTATCTTTGCCACCAAATATTTTGTCAAATAGATTCATGAGAATAGCCTCTTGAAAAATGCCATTAGTCCAGTTTTGCTCTTTAGCTCTGGAAACTCGACATCTTGTCCAAGAATACGCTTCGCGATTCTTTTGTACGCTTCGCCAGATGCGGAGCTGCCATAGATGACTGGCTCGCCTGAGTTTGTCGCGCTAACGACCTTTTCATCCTCTGGGACAACGCCAATTAATGGAAGGGCGAGTATGTTTAGTACATCCTCAATGCTCATCATCTCGCCACGTTCGACCATCTCTGGTTTTATGCGGTTTATGATTATGTGCTTTTCAACCTCTTCGCCATTTTTTGCCTTTTCGCTTTTGGCATCAATAATACCGATAACGCGATCGGCATCTCGCACGGAGCTCACCTCTGGAGTAGAGATAATTAGTGCGCGATCGGCAAGGAATACGGCATGCTCAAAGCCACCCTCAATTCCAGCTGGAGAATCGAGCAATACATAGTCAAATTCTGTCTTTAGTGTCTCTATTAGTGTGCGAACTTTCTCTTTGTCTAGGATGTTTTTATCCTTTGATTGGCTAGCAGGCAGGAAGTATAAAGTGCGTGTTTTTTTATCATTTACTAGTGCTTGCGACAGATTGCACTTCCCATCCATCACGTCTACCACATCATATACGATGCGATTCTCAAGCCCAAGAATCATATCCAGATTTCTAAGACCGATGTCAAAATCGACCGCTACGACCTTTTTCCCCTCTTGTGCCAGTCCGACTGCTATATTTGCGCAGGTTGTAGATTTGCCTACGCCACCCTTACCTGAAGTTACTGTTATTACAATGCCCATTTGCTCGATTCCTGTGGTCTAGTTGAGGTTTTTGTCAATAATTTTATTTGCTCTAATCCAAGGCATCATCGCACGTAGTCGCTCGCCTGTTTGCTCGATCGGATGGGCGGCTAGATTCTTGCGCTCAGCATTCATACGTGCATAGCCAGCCTTTCTCTCAAGTATAAAATCTTTCGCAAATCGCCCTTCTTGAATATCCTTTAAAATCTCTTTCATAGCTGCCTTTGAGCTTTCGTTAATGACGCGTGGACCGCTTACCATGTCGCCGTACTCTGCGGTGTTTGATACAGAGTAGCGCATATCAGATAGTCCGCCTTGGAATATCAAATCAACGATCAGCTTCAGCTCGTGCAAGCACTCAAAGTACGCCATCTCTTCTGGGTAGCCAGCCTCTACTAGCGTTTCAAAGCCAGCCTTTACAAGTGCACTAATACCACCGCAAAGCACTGCTTGCTCGCCAAATAGGTCAGTTTCTGTCTCATCTTTAAAAGTTGTCTCGATAATTCCTGTTCTTCCGCCGCCGATTGCACTTGCATAGCTTAGACATAGCTCTTTTGCGATTCCGCTCGCATTTTGCTCCACTGCGATAAGGTCGGGAATCCCACCACCTTTGATAAATTCACTTCGTACAGTATGTCCAGGTGCTTTTGGAGCAATCATGATCACATCTACGTCTTTTGGAGCTTTGATTTGACCGAAATGGACGTTAAAGCCATGCCCAAATGCGATTGCTTTACCTTCAGTTAGGTTAGGGCGTATGTCGCGTTCAAATACATCTGCTTGGAGTTCATCTGGGATAAGAATCATAATAAGATCAGCATGCTTGCTTGCCTCGGCTACCTCCATTACTTTGAAGTTTTTCGCCTCAGCCTTAGCCCATGAGCCACCACCCTTATGGAGACCTATGACTACTTCTACACCGCTATCGCGTAGATTCTCAGCGTGCGCGTGTCCTTGTGAGCCAAAGCCAATAATAGCGACTTTTTTGCTTTTAACTAGAGCCAGATTGCAGTCTTTATCATAATAGACGTTAAGTGCCATGTAAGTCCTTGTTTGTGGTTAAGTTTATGGGAAGCTATAAGGGCAACGATTGTAATTAAATAAAGCTTAGTTGCCACTTTGTTATTATGCGTGCTTAAGATCTCCTGATTTACAGGTTAGATTCTTCAAAGGAGACATGATGAAGCGCGAGTTTATGCTTAATGAAGTCAGTTTTGTATTTGAGAAGATGCTAGAGCTCCTAGAGTGTGTCGCACCGCATATAAAGCCACATTTTCTAGGGTTGCAGGAGCTTTTTAACAAGGGCAATCTAACACAAGATGAAGTGGCAAAAATGTTAGGCGAGGGTAGCTCTTTGACTCAGATTCCTGAGCTTATAAAGGCCTTTACTCTATACAATATGTTGTTAAACATTATTGAAGAGCGACATGCCACAAATGGTAATTCTCTCTTGAAAATAGGTGAAATGGTTAGCGAGCTGTGCAAGGAGGGTTTTGATAGAGGTGATGTTTTAAGCGTCCTTGGGGAATCTCGATTCTACCCGGTTTTTACAGCCCATCCAACAGAGTCGAGACGCCGCACATTTTTGGAAGCCCACACCGAGATAAGCACTGATATTGACAAGATTTTTAGCCATGCACCAGATAGAGCTGAGGCCGAGGAGCATTTGCGCTATCGACTTATGTTGCTTTGGCAGAGTCATTTGATAAGGAATGAAAAAATAGAGGTTCTATTTGAGCTTGACAACCTCCTGTATATCATCGAGAGTTCCGTGCTAAGTAGTGCGCTAAAAGTTTGCGGTGAAGTCGAGCGTGTGATGGGGCAACCTCTAAAGCGTTCGCCTATTCGTCTTGGTAGCTGGGTAGGCGGTGATCGCGATGGGAATCCGTATGTGACAAATGAAGTGATGACACGCGTGATGAAAATCCAGCATGAGACAATCATAAATCTCTATATCAAAAAAGTGGAGCGCCTAATACGTGAGCTTTCTATCGCTTCTGACTTGTGCACTCCGTCTCAAGAGCTGCTAAAGTCGCTAGATGAAGAATCGCACGAGTTGGGAGAATCTGAGCTAAGACTACATAAAAATGAGCCATTCCGCGCAAAGCTTATTCTCATAAACAAGAAGCTAAAGAATCGATTGATTTTTGTCAACTACGCAAGTGAAATGGACTTTGTCTATAAGAATCCAAGCGAGATGGTCGCTGATATTGATTTGATTTTAGGGAGTGTAAATCCATATTCATCAAAGTATCTAAAAGAGCTTAGAAATCTCGTGTTGCTAGCAGGTTTTCACCTATTGAAACTCGACTTTAGAGAACATAGAGATGCTATAAAAAATGCACTTAGTGAGATTTTTTCTCTGCTTGGTTACTCTGATTCTGATTTTGGGAGTCAGCCACATGCTAAGCGACTCGAGATACTTTCTCACGTGCTTGGAGCTCCACGTATAAATCTAAACTCGCTTCTAGGGCGCATAAGTCGCGAGAGTGAAGAGATAGTAAGTGCATTTTTGCGTATAGCATGGGCAAAGGAACATATCAGCGAGGAGGTTATTGATAGTTTTATCATCTCCATGACGCAAGATTCCACTGATATGCTATCTGTGCTGTGGCTGGCAAAACAGAGTGGGCTATGGAGAGCGGGCGAGAGGACGAGAATCTCCATTTCGCCACTTTTTGAGACAATTACTGACTTGCAAAAGGCTGGTGCAATCATGGAGGAGCTAGCGCAAAATCCATACTATGCACGCTATTTGCGTGATAGAGAGGGTGTGCAGGAAATCATGATTGGCTATTCTGATTCCAGTAAAGATGGTGGAATCTTCACTAGTAATTTCTCGTTAAATCGTGCGATTTTTTATCTAACTGAGCTTGAGCCTAAGCTAGATGTGAAATTTAGGCTATTTCACGGACGTGGTGGTAGCGTGAGTCGTGGTGGTGGAACACTAGAATCGGCGCTTATGGCAAGTCCAGCAAAGAGTGTTGCAGGTATCTTGAAAACAACAGAGCAAGGCGAGGTTATAAGCTCAAAGTATCTTAATCCGCAAATTTGTGATTTTAACTTCTCAAGCACTCTTGCAGCACTCTTGAAGAAATCAACATACGACAGATTTAATAGGCGCGTTGATTGTGGCAAGAATGATAGATTTACCGAGATTATGCGACTTGTAAGTGAAGAATCCTATAGAGCTTATAGAAAATTTGTCTACGAGACAGATGGATTTATGGACTATTTTAAGCAGGCGACGCCTATTGAGTTTATCCAAAAGCTAAACATAGGCTCGCGCCCGTCAAAGAGACGCGACACTCAACGAGTTGAGGATTTGCGTGCGATTCCTTGGGTTTTTGCCTGGACGCAGAATCGAAGCATCATACCGGCTTGGTTTGGCGTTGGGAGTGGGATCAGTGCTGTGGTGGAAGCGCATAGGGCTGAGATTCTTAAGGAGTGCTATATCGAGTGTCCATTCTTTAAAACAACAATTGACAATATCGCTCAGGCTCTTCTGAAAGTCGATCTAAGTGTAGCCTCTCTCTATAACGAATTTGTGAAGAATCCCGAGATTCGTGGGCGTATTTGGGGTATGATTAATGATGAGTATTCACGTACACTTAGTGGGATTCTGCTTATTCGTGGCGAGCGTGAGTTGTTAGAAAATGAGCAGAGCCTAAGAGAATCGATTCTTCTGCGCCGTCCATATTTGACTGCGCTAAATCTATTTCAAGTGGAGCTGATAAAGAAATATTACACCTCTATATACGACGAGCAACGCCTAAGAATCATTGAACAAATTTCATCAACTGTCGTAGGCATAGCGCAAGGAATCAGAAATACCGGCTGATTTTTTGGCTATAATGCACATCACTTCTAAAATACAAAATTTAGATTCCCATAACATCTTATTTGCCCCAGGAGCTAATGCTATGAATAAAGACATCATCAAGCAGATTAAATCTCTTCCGCCAATGCCTGACACCGTACGTCAGATTCAACTTATTTGTAGCAGCCCAAGCTCAGGAGTATCTGATCTAATCAAGGTAGTGGAAAAGGATCCGCCATTGACGGCAAACCTCCTAAAAGCGGCAAACTCTCCATTGTATGGATTCTCACGCGAGATTACTACTGTTGCTCAGGCAGTTGCGCTATTTGGCATGGCTACGGTCAAAGGTTTTGCTATTGCTAGCGCAGCGAAAAGTAGCTTTAAAATCGACCTTTCGCCATATGGAATATCGGTCGCTGATTTTGTCAAAAACTCAGAAGAGCAGAGTGGCTTTATGGTGCGGTGGTTTTCCAAGGTCAATCGTGGAATGCTTGATATTCTAGTGCCTACATCATTTTTGATAGAGATAGGAATAGTAGTCTTAAGCGAGCATGTTAAGCAGGCTGGACGCACAAAAGAGTTGCAAGACAAGCTGGCTTCACGCGGTGATAGATCTGTTGATGAGATTGAAAAAGAGATGTTCCAGATGAGCTCCGCTGAGGTTTCCGCACTTCTTTTTGAGCACTGGAACTTTGAAGAGATGATGGCGAGCGCGATTAAGCATATACAAGATCCAGCTGCCGCGCCAGATGAAATTCGTGCTTATGCCTATCCGCTATCTATTGTGCGTAGTGTCGTATCACTTTATGATCCGTGTACGCCTGAAAAGATTGAAGCACTTAAGCCCGTATTGGCAGAGGCTGGGCTTGAAGAAAATCCTTTCATGGAGGCGTTGCCAGCCGAGCCAAAGGAATGAGAGAGTTTCTCTCTGCTATCTCCCGCGGAGTTCGCTCCAAAGATATCCCGCGACAGCTTCTCTCTGTGCTTGAGATTTTAAAATCTCACCACGCACTACAAGAATCAAACACCATAGTTACGCTTCATTCTGCATTTGTTGTTGGAATTATTGACATTGCGCGTGATGGCTCTGGATTCCTTATGCGATTAGGTGGTGATGGTGGGCGGGACATACTTATCCAAAAAGGAAATCTAAATCGTGCCACCAAGGGTGATGTGGTACTTGCACGCCGTGTGTATTCACATAAGGGCAATAGAGCGTGCGCTAAAGTTGTTGAGATTCTTGAACGCAGCGCATCATTTCACGTCGCACTTTTAACGGAGCATCATGGGAGAATCGAAGCTGTAGATATAAAAAGTGGCTCAACTATTTCGCTAAAAGCATCGCAAAAGTCACTTAGAGTTTTGCCAAAGCATACTATTGTCTGTATCGATTCTTGTGATGGGCGTATAGATGAGGTGTTAGGAGTATTGTCTGATCCACGCGTGGATGAGAAAATTTCTCTGAGTCTCTTTGGAAAGCACGAGCTACATCCTAGAGCGTGCGAGGAACAAGCTGAATCCTTTGGCAGGGATGTTGATTCTTCTATGTATCCAGAGCGTTTGGATTTGCGACATTTGCCATTTTGCACAATAGACCCGCTCGATGCTAAAGACCACGATGATGCGATATTTTTTGATGAGCATAGCTCCACGCTTTATGTAGCGATAGCCGATGTTAGCGAGTATGTTACGCTACATTCACCACTTGATAAAGAGGCGCGATTGCGGGGCTTTACTATCTATTTGCCACATAAAAGTATCCCCATGCTTCCTAGAAATCTAAGCGAAAATATCTGCTCCTTGCTACCGGGGCGCGACCGATTAGCCTTTGTATGGAAGATACGCCTGCACCGTCGCACAGCCGTACCGCTAAAGTCAGAGCTATGTGAAGCTCTAATTCGTTCGCGTCAAAAGCTAAGCTATGATGAGGTCGATGAGTTTTTGCACGATTCTTCTTGCGAGAGTGATATTTTTCCGGAGTTGCGCGCGCCAATTTTGGCACTCTTCAAACAGGCAAAAAAGCTGAAAAAATCCCGTTTAAAGCGTGGCTATGAGTTTGAAAATGAGGAGAATCGCCTACTTTTGGATGATGGATTAAATATAATCTCAATTACCACAGAGCGCGAAACTCCAGCACATTCGCTTATAGAAGAGTGTATGCTCCTTGCAAATATTGAAAGCGCAAAGCGGCTAACGCACGGAATTTATCGTGTGCACGATTCTCCAAAGGCAGAGCGCATAGATGAGCTATTTTGGGAGTTACGCTTATTGGGGATTGAAGCTACAAGTTTTGAAACTGCTAAGAATCGCCATCGCGCTTCCAAAAAGAAAAAAGGAAATACTACACAGAGAATCAAGACAGAAAGCGCAGATGAGGAGCTTCATGCGGTTATTTGTGCGGCACAAAAGGAGGCGAGGCGCAAAAATATTGGCTCTGAGGTCGATAGGTTGATTATTCGCTCGCTCGCTCAAGCGCGCTATTCTAGTGAAAAATCTGGACATTTTGGACTTGGATTCTCCGAGTATAGTCACTTTACATCGCCTATACGCAGATATGCGGATTTAATGCTGCATCGCCTATTAAAAGCAGAGCTGCACAATGACAAGAGAATCGCGAGTTTCTATATCGAGACACTTCCGGCGCTAGCGCAGACATTGAGTCTTTTGGAACGCGAGAGTACTCGTGTTGAGATAGATTACAAAGATAGGAAATACGCGCGCTTGGCATGGCTGCATCTAGGTGATATAGTAGAGTGTGTCATTACCGATGAGCAAAATCCTCCGCTTGCACGTGCAAAAGGATTCTTAAAAGGGGCAAGAATCGTACTTGCTCGCGACCAGGTTGAGCGACTTGCGCGCGTTAGGGTGCGACTCATAGATGCTGATATAGCTACAGCAAAAATCTATGGCAAGGTGGTAGAAGTAATAAAGGAGCGAAATGAATCAGTGGGCATTTGACGCGCAGCTTAGGCGTGAAGTCCCTCGTGCAATACTTCTTTACGGGGATAATCCATTTCTTGTAAATTATTACGGTGAGACTGTAGTGAGGCTATTAAATCTAGGTAGCGAAGAGAAAAACTCGTTCTATTTTAGTGAATACAATTTTAATTCTGTGCGAGAGATTCTATCTCAAGGCTCACTTTTTGGCGGATGTAGTTTTGTGCGATTGAAAATAAATAAGACGATAGCCAAAGATGAAATCGAGAATCTATTAAAGACGCTGGAGAAAAACAGTATAGCCCGATTACTTGTGGAATTTTATGAAGCGCCAAATCGGCGCATTGGCGAATATGCGCGCGAGAGCAAGGCGCTTGCAGAATTTTTTAGCACGGAATCGCGTGGTGCAAAGGAGGAGCAGAAGAAACGAGCTAGAGCCATTGGTGCTGTTGAGGTGCGATTTTTCCCGTTTACCCTAGAAACTGGAATGTCAATGCTTAGGAATCGAGCCAAAGAGCTTGCACTTGATGTCGGTGACTACTGGCTAAGAGAGCTTTTGGAGCTCCAAAATGGCGATGTTGGGCTTGCTTATGGTGAGCTGGATAAATTTACGATTCTTGGTCGTGTGCCGGATATAAAGGATATTGAGCAACTTTCGTATGGGCTTGGCGGAGTGGGGGTAGATGAGATTTGTGAGGCGATGATAGATAAGCGCGATTCTCTAAAGCTTGCCATTTCGCTTGATGAATGTGGTGTGAAGGATATGGATCTAATCTCTGGAATAGAGAAGTATTTTCATCAGCTCTTTTTGTTTTTCGCACACATAAGAATCTATGGGAGACCAAACGATACGAAGGATATTTTGGGTTATGCCCTACCAAAAGCACTCGCAGATAAACGAATGGCATTAGCGATCAGGCTGAAAGAAGGGCATTTTTTTAAAATTTTTACCCTTTTGCAAGAGTGGCGAGCAGATATTTTGCAAGGAAGAAGCGAAGGCAGGGGTGCGCTTTTGGCGTTAATTAAAATACAAGAAATTTTAAAATAGAATCTGCGTCTTAATCCTTGCTCTCTAGGGAAGCCAAAGAGGGCGAAATCCAAAAGGAGATTTATGAGACATTATGAGACGATGTTTATCGTTAAACCTACATTAACCCCTGAAGAGATTGTTGAAAAAATCAACTTCTACAAAGAGGCAATCACTAAGAATGGTGGCGAGATTTGTGCCGTCCAAGATATGGGTATGCGTAATTTTGCATATGAAATCAACAAGAATAAGCGCGGATACTACTATGTAATCTACTTCAAGGCTGCTTCATCGCTTGTTATCGAGTTGGAGCGACTTTATCGCATTAATGAGGACATTTTGCGATTTATTGTCATTAAGTATGAAAAGCTAAAAGAGCGAAATGCATGGAATACAATGGTAGAGCAGGCAAATAAAAAGGCTGAGGCTCCAAAAGCTGCCGAGGTGGCAAAAGAGGCGTAACAGCCCCTTTTGGTGTTGGTGTAGGAGAGCCAAAATGTATAACAAGGTTATTTTAGTTGGGAATCTAACTAGAGATGTCGAGATGCGCTATTTGCCAAGTGGTGGTGCGCTAGCAAAGCTCGGGCTTGCGACAAATCGTCGCTATAAAAAGCAAGACGGTAGTCAGGGTGAGGAGGTTTGTTTCATCGATGTGAATCTGTTTGGGCGTTCTGCTGAAGTGGCTAATCAATACTTAAAAAAAGGCTCAAAAATACTAATCGAAGGCAGACTTGTGCTTGAGAGCTGGACAGACCAAAGTGGTCAGAAGCGCTCAAAGCATAGCATTACCGCTGAGAGCATGCAGATGTTAGATAGCAGGGGCAGTGGCGGATATGAACATGATGAATATAGTGGCGGCTATGATAGCACCCCATCATATGAAGCTCCAGCTCGTTCTGTCGCGTCAAGTAGGAATCAGCAGCAATATAAAGAGCCGCAAATTCCAGAGATTGACATAAATGATGATGAAATACCTTTTTAATTTTTAGGAGAAACACATGGCAGAGAAAAAGAGATACTCTAAGAGATACTGCAAGTATACTGAAGCAAAAATCGAGTTTATTGACTACAAAGATACAGAGATGCTAAAGCACTCACTATCTGAGCGATATAAAATTATGCCACGCCGTCTAACTGGGAACTCCAAGCGCTGGCAAGAGCGTGTCGAAGTGGCAATTAAGCGTGCGCGACACATGGCACTTATCCCGTATATTATCGATCGCAAAAAAGTGGTAGAGAATCCATTTAAAATCTAAATCTTCACTAACAAGAATCACCTTTGTGGGTGGTTCTTGTTATATTTGCTTGGACTGGTGTTGCATCAGTCTGGCTTTTCACTTAATCTCTTCTGATACTAACTGTTTGTCATAGAGTCTGTATATTTTGCTGTTTCATGCTACTTATTGTTTTTAATTGAGTATGCATAAAGAAGTCAATCAGTACAAAGTTGCGCTACAAGGCTTTGCTTTAAATGTGTCCCAATAAGGAACACAAATATTGTCTATTTTTAAATTAGATGCCTCAAAGTTTATATTAATAAGTATAATTCGCAAATTTTAACAAAGGATTCTCATGAGTGGAAATATAATTTTGATGAGCTTGTCGAGTAAGCTACCAGCTGATTCGTTACCGGTCATAAAGAGCAAAATTGAAAATGCAAGCGAGGTGCAGCTTTCACAAGTTACACTAGTATCTGCGCAGTTTAAAGACCCTATAATAGGACTTGTCTTGGGGGTTTTGCTTGGTTCGCTTGGCATTGATAGATTTTACAAAGGCGATATCCTCCTTGGAGCGTTAAAGCTTGTCACTCTCGGGGGCTTTGGTATCTGGATGATTGTTGACCTTTTTTTGGTATTTAGGGGTATAAAGCGTGACAATCTCGAAAAACTTTTAATGGTGATATAGGTTTTTGTCGCGAAATTTCCTACTAGATCTATACTTAGCTGCTAAAGTTAGAAGAAATTTTACCACGCTCTTTTCTATGAAATTTGAGCGTACGCAGATTCTTTAAACTCTTAGACAAAGTGTGTTGTAGCTGAGGGTGTCGTTAGTGGGCGCATGCTACCAAAAGCACACACACTTTGATTTATAATTTTTGGAACTATCAAAGTGTTGCGCTCTTTTTTATCTCATTTATATAATTGTCGTAACTCTTAAAAAATATCAAAAACTTGCAGTGCGATTCCGTTGACTTCAGATTCTTAAGGTTTTGGAATCACAAAAAAGCTCATTCATATCTATTCTTGGTTGCTTATGAGGCAGTAGCTTCTTGCGCACAGACTTCAGCCAATAAATCTACTTGTGCTACAAAGATCTACAACAGAAGCGATTCTTATTACCTATTTTTGGATTTTTTATAGCTAAGTATTTTGGCGACTATTTTTTGAGCATATTTTGATTTTGCAGATATCATAACAATTCAATTTTGATACCCCGTGTACCTTACGCTGCCTTTAGTATAACTGCACACTGATTATTAAAAATACCCCTAAGAATCGCAACATGCTTGCGCTATCTCCAAAAAATAGCACGCCAACAATAAAAGTCCCAACGCCACCTATGCCAGTCCAGACGATATATGCTGTTCCGGACTGGGATTTCGCGCTGAGCGAGATAGAGAAGTGCACCGTTTAGCGCCATGGAGACGATAGAGAAGAGAATCCACAGCAATTTATGTCAGCCTATTTCTGTGATTCCGGTCAACGCTAGATATAGTTCCAGCCCATCAGTAGCTTTTTCCCTGATTCTCCATGTATTCCTCATAGCTACCGCGGAAATCCACGACCTCGCCACCCTCTTTCATCTCAATTATGCGGTTTGCAAATGCATCAATTAGCTCACGGTCGTGCGTGACGCATATGACATTGCCTTTATAGTTGTATAGTGCTTCTCCAAGTGCGATGATGGCCTCTAGGTCGAGATGGTTTGTCGGTTCATCTAGCACGAGGAAATTCCCACCTTCAAGCATTAGCTTAGAAAGAATCATGCGATGCTTTTCGCCTCCGCTTAGCGCGCCGACACTCTTTTCTTGCTCCTCGCCGCTAAAGAGCATGCGCCCAAGGCAGTTGCGAATCTCGCCACTATCAGCCTTCTTGTCAAAGCTCCTAAGCCACTCATATAGTGTCTCTTCGCCCTCTATGCTCTCAGCGGCATTTTGTGGGAAGTAGCCAGATTCTACTGTTGCACCCCACTTGACGCTACCTTTTTCGGGCTTTAGCTCCTCCATGATGACCTTGCAGAGCGTTGTTTTTCCAATTCCGTTTGCTCCGATGATTGCTACCTTGTCTCCGGGAAGGAAACGAAAGCTAAGATTCTCAAATACGAGATAATCGCCATAGCTTTTTGAGATTCCTTCCACTTCTAGTGCTTCATTGCCTATTTCGCGTTTTGGTTTAAAAACAATGCTTGGATCACGGCGCGAAGAGACTTTTAGCGATTCTATATTTAACTTTTCTAGCTGTTTTTGGCGGCTTGTTGCTTGCTTTGCCTTTGAGGCATTCGCTGAGAATCGCCTAATAAAGCTCTCTAACTCCTCTTTCTCTTTTAGCTTTTTGTTGCGCTCAGCCTCTTGCTGCTTGGCGATTAGATTTGCCGCGATATACCAGTCGTCGTAGTTTCCAGTGAATTCGCGCAATGTCTGAAAATCGAGGTCGAGAATGTGCGTGCAGACGGCATTTATAAAGTGTCTATCGTGCGAAATGATGACCATTGTTCCTTCGTGGCGTTTTAGATTCTCCTCTAGCCAGCCTATTGTGTGGATATCGAGGTTGTTCGTCGGCTCATCAAGAAAGAGAATCTCAGGGCGTGGAAATAGTACCTGCGCGAGTAGAACCTTAAATTTATCTCCGCCAGTGAGCGTGCTCATCAATTCTCCTTGTTGCGACGCTGGGAATCCAAGGTCTTCGAGAATCTTTTGAATTGTAACGTCATACTCATACGTAGGATCTTCTTCGGCGCATATCATCTCAAGCTCGCCAAGTCGCTTATTTACAGAATCGTCGCTTAAATCACCTTCGCTATAAAGTCGCTCTTTTTCCTTTATTGCGTCATATAGGCGACGATTTCCAATTAGTACCGCATCAAAAATAGTCAAATCCTCAAAGGCATATTGATCTTGCTTTAGCACCCCAAGGCGCGCGCCACTATCGATGATAATCTCACCGCTTGTGTGTTCGATTTCACCAGAAAGAATCTTGAGAAAAGTAGATTTTCCTGCACCATTTGCGCCGATTAGTCCATATCGCTTTCCTTTGTCCAGTTTTATATTGACATTTTCAAATAGCTTTTTTGTGGCGTATTGCATGCCTAGATTTATTGTTTGTAACAAAAATAACTCCTTGGAAAATAAAATTTGAAGTTCAAGCAGATTTCGAATAGTAGCTAAAGTTGCGAGAAACGGCGTTTAGACAAGATACCAAATAGGCATGTCAGAGAAATGGCGCGAAAGTTATTAAATTTTTCGTGCTAAACTCAAGAATCCACAATCAAAGTGGCCGTAGATTCTTGAGTTTTTGCTTTACAGTTGCCTCGAAGGTGATATTTATGTTTACTTCATCGTCTACTGTGATGCCACCGCTCTCTAGCATTCTATTCCATGTCAGTCCAAACGCCTGCATGAGATTTCTCCGCTAAGCTCGACGCAGATTCTCTGCTCGCCACGCATATCGCGCGCTGACACTTCTATCTCTGTATCAAACACGACTGTCTTTGTAACTCCTCTATGTGGTAAGCTCACCATCATATGCTTTATGCTAAAGCTTGCGTGCGCGTGTGTTTTGTCAAAGTTAAAATCTTGCACTGATATTGAAGTCGCTAAAAAATAGAGCCATAAGAGCTATTGCCACTTTTTTCACAATTTTTTCTTTTGATTTGTAAGCTTAAGCCTGTCCAAGTGCCTCTTGTAGCTTGGTAATTAGCGCATGGATTCTTCTCGTGCTTTCGCTTTTACCTATTGCGCTTATGACCTCAAAGACGCCTACGCCACCACCCTTGCCAAGAAGTGCTAGGCGCACGCTTTGTAATAGCTTGCCGCTTTTTAAATTCTCTCTCTCTAGAAATTGTGCAGTCTGTGCCTCAAGTTCATTTGGTAATCCTGGTTCCATGGTGCTTAAAAACTCTGCATACTTATTGAGAATCTCCACGCTTTCACTGCTTTTTAGTTTTTCAAACATCTTAGAATCGTATGATTGTGGCGCATTTGTGAT
Organism: Wolinella sp.; assembly: GCA_052170135.1. Taxonomy (GTDB): domain Bacteria; phylum Campylobacterota; class Campylobacteria; order Campylobacterales; family Helicobacteraceae; genus Wolinella. The sequence continues at coordinate 209,892 of JBQNBC010000001.1, read as the reverse complement.
TTCGTAAAGCATCTCGCTAAATGTCAAAAATGTCTGACTTCGCTCTTTTAGGGCTGGGTAGAGTATTTCGCGGGCATGCACGCTTAAGGGTTCGTTGCCAAAATCGCGTAACAAAGTCTCGATTCTTTCATTACTGCTCTGGTTGATATAGTGATGATTTAGCCAGAGAAATTTCTCTGCATTATAGGCTGAGGCGGAGCTGTTTAAATCATCTGGTGAGAAGAATCGTAGCATCTCTTCAAGTGAGAAAATCTCCTGATCGCCATGACTCCAGCCAAGCCGTGCTAGGAAGTTGAGAATTGCCTCTGGTAGATAGCCTGCACGCTTGTAGTCCATGACGCCCATTGCGCCATCGCGCTTACTTAGTTTACGCCCCTCTGGATTGAGAATCATCGGCACGTGATAAAACTTAGGAATCTTAAAACCAAGAGCCTGATATACAATAATTTGCTTTGGTGTGTTGCTCAAGTGATCATCGCCACGTATGACATCTGTTACGCCCATTAGCGCGTCATCTATTGCTACTACGAAGTTGTAAGTGGGTGTGCCATCGCTACGCGCGATAATAAAGTCATCAAGCTCTTTTGCGCCGATTTTCATCTCGCCCTTTACTCCGTCTCTAAACTCAATATATCCATCAAGTGGGGCTTTGATTCTTGTAACTGGTTCGATTCCTTCCGGAGGGGTTCCACTGAAGTCGCGGTAGCGATTGTCGTAGCGTGGTGTTTCCCCTCGCGTGCGCTGCTCTTCGCGAAGGGCATCTAGCTCCTCCTTGCTCATGTAGCAGCGGTATGCCTTCCCATCGCTAATGAGTCGTTCTATATACTCACGATAAAGTGGGAAACGCTCACTCTGATAGACTGCTTCTCCATCATAGTCTAGCCCGACCCAATCAAATGCCTCGATAATAGCCTTTGTCGCGTCGTGTGAGTTGCGTGCTAGATCTGTGTCCTCGATTCTTAGTAGGAATTTACCACCATTTTTGCGCGCATAGAGGTAGTTAAAAAGTGCTGTTCGAAGCCCGCCTATATGGAGATTTCCCGTTGGTGAAGGGGCAAAACGAGTAACGATCGTTGATTTTTGCATTGTGTATCCTTAGGGTTTTTGGTGCGCATTCTATCGAAAAACAGCACCCCAGAAGCGATAAATGAGCCTTGGATACTTTGAAGCTTTTGCCTGAATATAATAAGTCTAGTCCTAAAGGCTTTCGAAAGCTCGCCATAGAGACTAGAGTTTTTACTAAAGCATGATAATCATGGCTCTCCACTGCAAGCAAAGCTATGCTGAGATGACTTTAAATGGCGCTAGTAGTTATTAGTGGGCTTACCTAGGAGTGTAATTCTTTGTTGGTATTGTTTTAGTGATGGATGTTTCTTGCATTAAGATAGTGTGGAAAGCGCAGAAACTAGCTTTGAACTAGATTCTGAACTTATTCATGTTTAATAGTGCGCTTATAGCCTATGTCAGCGATGAGGTCTGATACAAGTCCATAAGTTTCAGATAAAACTCCTCATCGTTCCGCTCGACAAGTAGCCCATCTGATGGCATCATATCGTAGTAGAGACGCTCTAGATTCTTAAAGCGATTCGGGAATAGTTCACTTAGGATGATCGCTGAAATCTCTTTGCGTACGAGTACGGCTGGTGGCAGTAGCCCGAGTCTAAAAAATTCAAATATAGAATCCGAATGGTAAGTTATGTGGTGGTGGTGTCCATGCGGGCATGTTTTCGTGCTTACTAGCGTGCGACACATGTTGCAATATACAAATTCACTCATGATTTTTATGTCGATATCAATTCCTTTGAGTGTATCAAATATCGAGCGCACCTGATTGCGATCGTAATACATCGAAAGTCCAGCGTGATTAGCACCAGTTACGAGTTTGTCGCATCCTAGGTTTTGTGCAAGAATCGCATCAAGAATCATTTCGTTTCCACCAGCAAATAGATAAGTATCTTCTAGCGGTATTATTAAGACACGACTTTTTGGTAGGTAGTTTTCGACAAGATATTCGAGTGTCTTGTATCTCAACGCATAGTCCATGATATCTGCTCGATATGGTTTAAGTAAAAAAAGCACAAGTAAATCTGTTTCATCAAGTGTCAGACGAATAATTCTCTCATGTCCGCGGTGTAATGGCTTAGCTGAAAGCATTAGCGCAGCAGTGTGCTTTGCACCTATGGCTTCCTGCGCCTCCTTGATTCTTTGATGTATGGTCATTACCTCATCAAATCCATCTATATGATAGTCGCCACATAGCGCGTAATTGCCTAGGCGCTTGTGTATCGCGTTCGCCTTTGGCGAGGAGATATCCCCACCCATTATTTTTTTAAATCTATGCTCACGATCTATTTCAAAGACTTCACTAACAGTGATGCTCCCGTGTATCTCCTTGTCGCAGACAAAGTCTAGCACCTCGCCCTTTTCCACGCTACGGAGAATCTGCTCATTTTTCTGTCCGCTTGGTGAGAGCAAAAATGGCACGGGAAAAGTCTTGCCTTTGTAGATTCCGCTTGCATCTACCTCGCGCATCTCTTGCTCATTCATAAGTCCAACAACAGGAGAAAGGAAACCAGCCTGACATAGAGCAAGCACTGAGAGTGCCTCTTTGTCGATATATAGCGTTCTATTTTTTCTTGCTAATTCCATACTTTTTCCTCTTTTCCCATAGGCTTTTGCGGGACATGCCTAGGCGTTTGGATAGCTCTGTGTCTGGGTATTTGTTTTCGAAGTTTATGATGACATTTTTAACGTAGTCATCAAGCGAGAGAATCTCCTTTTCTCCATATGTCTTATTCTTGTTACTATTTATATCGACTACATTTACCCCGTCTAGTTCGTCGCTAGATATAAATGAAAGCATGATGCTTTTGCGAGAGATGGATTCTAAAAGCTCCTTGCGCTCACTTTTTTTTAGCTCTTCTAGACCGATGATATAGTAGATGCCATTTAGTTCCGTGCATGATTTTAGCCACTCCCTCCAGGTAAAGCCATCCTTGAGCGACGCTACATCAAGCGTTATTCCACGTGATTTCGCATAGGCTAGAGCATAGGCTAGAGCTGTTTTTTGTGTGTCGCTTCTGATGACAAGTGGGAGTGTTAGATTCCATTTTATGCTATCAGGAAAGTCAGCAAGCGTGAAATCTAGATAATGGCGGTAGAGGCGCACTTCTTTTTCTAGTTGCTGAAATTTCCGATAGTGATCTATTTTTCTCATTAGTTCATCGAGCATAAAGGGCTTTAATATGTAGTCGCGTGCACCAGCTTTTAGTGGCTTGCTAACGGTGTCATCGCTGACGTATGAGATCATTAGTATGACTATCGATTCTTTGTATTTCTCAATGACTGGATAGTAGTTTTGCCCAGAGATGTTTGTTGAGAGTAGCACAACGTCATAGTTGTTGCTACGCATTGCTTCATTTGTAGAGGAGATGATTTCACACGAAAAGCCAAAATCACTTAATTTCGCAGCAATGCTTTGCGCTAAGTAAATCTCATTTTCAACGATTAAAACACGCATATTTTGTCCAATCCAAAAAATTTAGCGAAGCTAGTGCTTGCACGGCGATTCCTTCGTTGCGCCCAACAAAGCCTAGCGATTCTGTGGTTGTGGCTTTTAAAGACACTTTTGCACGAGGGATCTCAAGAATCTCGGCAATCTTTTGTTCCATTTCTAGCTTAAATGGCGAGAGTTTTGGGCTTTGCGCCATTATTGTCAGATCTATATTGTTTATCTCAAATCCTACAGCTCTGGAAAAATCGACTACTTTTCTTATAAGAATCGACGAATCTATTCCCTTGAATTCTGCGCAGTTATCAGGAAACCACTCACCGATATCTCCAGCCCCAATCGCACCAAGAATCGCATCAGTTAATGCATGCAATACCACGTCGCCATCGCTATGCGCCTTAAACGCAAATGATGCAGGGATTTTAACCCCGCCAAGCATTAAAAAGTCTCCATTTTTGAAGGCATGTACATCAAAGCCACTACCAATAAAAGTCCTTCTGCTAGGTGGCTCAAAGCTTGCAAGAAGCGTGATTTCATGCGGATGTGTTAGTTTTTTAAGACGCTCGCTTCCATCAAGTAGGAGTACACTCCCGCCATTTGCGCTTATTGCGCTACTCTCGTCTGTGAATTCACCTTTTTTAAATGCCTCGCGCAAAGAATCGACACGACTAAGCTGTGGAGTTTGTATTAGTCTTAGTTCTTCACGATTTATGTATGTTCCGCCATAGCTTACCGTGTCATTGACGCGCAGTGCAGGCGCGATACAGTCTGCCTCGCCGATTCTTTTCAATAATGCAGCTATTATTTCTCTAGGCACATCAAATCGCGCTACATCGCTAACGAGGACATAGGGCGTTTTTACGTGCTCTATGGCGTTTTGTAGTGATTTTTGTCGCGTTTCCCCACCACAGACAATCCTAAAATCACTCTGTTTTTGCATATATTTGACTTCGGATTCTGTGGCAGTAATGATCACATCTGTGAATTCAGTCTGTGAGCTTAGATTCTCTGCTACGTATTGCCACAGTGGGAGTTCGCCTATCCTTAACCACTGTTTTTTTACAGGTATCTCACCACTAAAGCGACTAGAATTACCCGCGCCCATAAGAATCAAAGAGAGTTGGCTCAAGGCAAGCCTCCTTTGTTTTTTGGATATTTAAATTAAGGATCCAAAATAGTAATGTGTTACGAAATTATACACTATTAAAAGCTTGCTTTTATCTTTTTTTGGGTAGTTTTCGCCACTTTAAAGTAAGTTTAAAATTTAAGTTCTGGGGAGGTTTGTAGATGCGCGAGCAGTGGACGCAGGCACGCAAAAATGACCCGATACGAACCCAGTTGCACTACGCTAAACGTGGCATTATCACCGAGGAGATGCAGGCTGTGGCAAATGTGGAGAATCTCAAGGCGGAAGTGCTTCGGAGTGAGATTGAGCGTGGGCGACTTATAATCCCCGCAAACATTAACCATCATGCCCTCTCTCCAATGGGAATTGGTATCTCTACTCGCACAAAAATTAATGCAAATATCGGTAGCTCTGCGCTTGCAAGCTGTATCGAAGATGAAGTCAACAAGACACAGGTTGCGATTAAATATGGCGCGGATACGATTATGGATTTGAGTACGGGCGGGGATTTGGATGCGATACGCGAGGCTGTGATCGCAAATTCCAGCGTCCCAATTGGCACTGTGCCCATTTATCAGATTCTTCATGATATCAAGGGCGATATCAGGAATCTAAATGTGGAATCGATGCTAAAAGTCCTTGAAAAGCAGGCGAAACAGGGTGTTAGTTATTTCACGATTCACTGTGGTTTCTTACTTTCGCATATACCAAAAGTAGCAAAGAGAAAGATGGGAATCGTAAGTCGTGGGGGTAGTCTCATGGCGTCATATATGATGCATCATCATCGTGAGAATCCATTCTATACGGCATTTGATGAGATTCTTTCGATTTGTCAAGAGTATGATGTTTCACTTAGCCTTGGCGATTCTTTGCGCCCTGGATGCTTGGCTGATGCGAGCGATGAGGCGCAACTCTCTGAGCTTGCGATTCTTGGGGAGCTGACGCTTAGAGCATGGGAAAAGGATGTACAGGTGATGATAGAAGGCCCTGGGCATGTACCGATGAATCAGATTGAGCGTAATGTAGATTTACAAAAAGAGCTGTGTCATGAAGCACCGTTTTACGTGCTTGGCCCGCTTGTGACTGATATCGCGGCTGGCTATGATCATATTGCTTCTGCCATTGGTGCGGCGATTGCTGCATGGAAGGGTGTCGCGATGCTATGTTATGTTACACCAAAGGAGCACTTGGGATTGCCAAACGCCAAAGACGTTCGCGAGGGCATAATTGCATACAAAATTGCTGCACATGCCGCGGATATAGCGCGTGGTCGAATTGGTGCAAAAGAGCGTGATAATGCCATGAGTGATGCACGCTATGCTTTTGATTGGAACAGGCAGTTTGAGCTTGCCCTAGACCCAGAGCGCGCACGTGAATATCACGATGAGGCATTGCCAGAAGAGGTGTTTAAAGATGCGAAATTTTGCTCTATGTGTGGACCAAAATTTTGTAGCTATAAAATTAGTCAAGAGATAGTTTCAAAACATTCACAAGGAGAATAGTATGGTTTCAGAAAATGTTTTAGAGGTGCTAAAGACCGTCATATATCCTGGTTTTGAGAAGGATATTGTTTCATTTGGTTTTGTTCAGGCTGCGACGCTTGATAATGGATTTTTGAATATTACGCTTACAATTCCTTCGGCTTCGAGTGAAATCGAGCAGCAACTAAGAGAATCTGTTACAAAAGCGGTAGCAAAGCTAGAACCAAAGAATCTAAATCTAGTTATAAATAAGCCAAAGCCAGTAGAACAAGAGCCAAAACAGGTACAGGGACCAAAAAATATTGCGCCACATATTAAAAACTTCATTATGGTGAGTAGCGGCAAGGGTGGAGTTGGTAAATCGACAAGTAGCGTGAATCTTGCCATCGCGCTCGCACAGCAGGGCAAGCGAGTGGGACTACTTGATGCGGATATATATGGTCCGAATATCCCACGAATGCTAGGGCTGACCAAGGAGCGTCCAGAGGCTGATGAGTCTCAAAAAAAGCTCATTCCACTTAGTGCATATGGTGTTGAAATGATGAGTATGGGTGTTCTATATGACGAGGGGCAGTCGCTTATGTGGCGTGGACCTATGATTATTAGGGCTATTGAGCAGATGCTAAAAGATGTGCGCTGGAGTGCGCTAGATGTGCTGGTTATTGATATGCCTCCTGGTACAGGAGATGCGCAGATTACACTTGCTCAGAGCGTTCCTGTAACGGCGGGAATCAACGTAACAACGCCTCAGCGTGTAGCACTTGATGATTCTGCGCGAAGCCTAGATATGTTTAGCAAGCTAAAGATTCCTATTGCTGGGATTATTGAAAATATGAGCGGTTTCATCTGCCCCGATACTGGCAAAGAGTATGATATCTTTGGCAAGGGTACTAGCGAGGTTATAGCACAGGAGTTTGATACGTGTGTACTGGCGCAAGTGCCTATAGAACCAGCAGTGCGCGAGGGTGGTGATGCTGGTAAGCCGATAGTCTTTTTCCATCCAGAGAGCAAGAGTGCAAAAGAGTACATGAAAGCCGCCGCTACGCTTTGGGATTTTGTCGAGAGAGTAAACGCTCAAAAGCTCGCCGATAACAGCGAAATACAACCCGTGAATAACGGCAAATCTGCCTGCTCCTCGTAATGTTTAAGTTGTCGCAAAACACAACTGGAGAATCTGATCTTACTGGGTTGGATTCTTGTAGCTGTCAAAAAGCAGATAAAGAATTGTCGCCTAGGTCTTTTGGTTTACAAGAGGCATTAAGCACCCGTGAAGAAGCTTTATCAAGGCTGTCTAGCGATCATTGTTGTAACTCTATATGCTCGCAAATAGTTTTTAAGAATCTAATTAAATATTATGGAAAAACGCAGGTTTTGAGCGATATTTCGCTCGAGATTCCTCGCGGGACAATTTATGGGCTTGTAGGGCATAGTGGCGCGGGAAAGTCGACGCTCCTGCGTACTATCAATGGACTAGAATCTTTCTCAAGTGGGAATCTTTATGTCGATTCTGTTGATGTAAGCAGGCTGCATGGCACGGAGTTGCGGGAGTTTCGTAAAAATATCGGCATGATTTTTCAGCATTTTTCTCTGATGGCGCGCCAGAACGTTTTTAATAATGTCGCACTACCACTACGTTGTTGGGGCTTTGAAGAATCTGAGATAAAAAAGCGTGTTTCGCGGCTTTTGGATCTTGTAGGTTTAGCCGATAAGCACACTTCCTACCCAAGTGCGCTAAGTGGTGGACAGAAGCAACGAGTGGCAATTGCGCGTGCACTCAGTCTCGAGCCAAAAATCCTTCTCTCTGATGAGGCGACGAGCGCACTTGATCCGTCTATGACGCAGTCGATTCTTGATCTTTTATCGATGATAAATCGCGAGCTAGGCGTAACGATCGTGCTAGTAACACATGAAATGGAGGTTGTGAAAAAGCTCTGCCATTATGCAGCTTTTTTGGAGGGGGGCAGGGTCGTTGAAAGTGGAGATATTGAGGAGCTGTTTTTGCAACCACGTACCGCTATGCGTGGATTCTTGACCGAGGGCGAAGTGCTACCAAGGAGCGGAGTAAATATTAGGTTGTTTTTCCCAAAAGAGGTCGCACAAAACCCAATCATTACGCAGATGGCTAGGAAACTTGAGCTTGATTTTTCTATTGTATGGGGCAAGCTTGAGCGATTTGGCGATGATGTGCTTGGCTCGCTAGTGATAAATATACCACCGGAACGACTAGCTGAAGCGGAGCGATTCTTGACACAAAGTGGCGTGCTTTGGGAGGTGATAGATGGATGAATTATGGCTAAAGATATTACTTCCAGCAGCATTTGATACGCTATATATGAGCGTGATTGCTACGCTTATCGCGTTGCTTTTAGGTGCATTGCCAGCAATTTTACTTACTCTGTCTGAGCCACATGGACTAAGACCAAATGCACGACTTTATTATGTGCTTGATTTAGTGATAAACACACTACGCTCATTCCCGTTTATTATTTTGATGATTGTCCTTTTTCCGCTTACGAAATTCCTCCTTGGCAAGACTATTGGGACCACTGCAGCGATTGTGCCACTTAGTATTGGTGCTGCACCATTTGTAGCGAGAATCATAGAGGGTGCTTTAAAGGAGGTTGACAAAGGTGTAATAGAGGCAGCAAAGAGTTTTGGAGCGGGCAATCTTCAGATAGTATTTAAAATCATGCTGCCTGAAGCGTTGCCATCTATTGTATCTGGTTTGACTCTGACGCTTATCACGGTGGTTGGATTCTCTGCTATGGCAGGAGCTATTGGCGGTGGCGGGCTTGGCGATGTGGCAATAAAATACGGTTACTATCGATTCCAGAGCGATGTGATGGCATATACAGTGTTGCTTTTGGTAGTGCTTGTGCAAGCAATACAGAGTATTGGTGATTTTATTTATCGCAAAATAAAGCATTAAAGAAAATCGGTATAGATTCCCACGATAATTTTATATAAAGGATATAAATTGGTAAGCAAGAAACTTATTTCCGCAATATTTGTTGGATCGTTGCTATTTTTTAGTGGCTGCGGGAGTGAAACAAAACAAGAGGAGCAAAAGCCAGTGGCATCCGTTGCTCCGGCAGTCGCACCTGCTACGCTTAAGCTTGTTATAGGTGCGACACCAGAGCCACACTCGCTGATACTAAAACAAGTTGTAAGCACACTAAAAGAGCGAGGAATTGAGCTAGAGATTAAGGAGTTTACGGATTATGTTACGCCAAATATGTCGCTAGAAGATGGCTCACTTGATGCGAACTTTTTCCAGCATACTCCATATATGGAGCAATTCAATAAAGAAAAAGGGACGCATATAGTCAAAGTTGGTAATGTCCATATTGAGCCAATGGGCGTCTATTCGTCAAGATTCAAGAATTTAGATGAAATTAAAGATGGCGATGTTGTTGCCATCCCAAATGATCCTACAAATGGCACGCGTGCGCTTAAGATTCTCGAAAAAGAGAAGCTTATAAAGTTGGCTGATAAGCCGCTTCTCTCAGCACTTGATATAACAGAAAATCCAAAGAATCTGAAATTCAAAGAGCTTGATGCGCCTCAGCTTGCACGTACACTAGATGAGGTCGCTATTGCTGTTATCAATACAAATTATGCGCTAATGGCGAATTTAAACCCACTAAAAGATGCGCTTGCGGTAGAGGATAAGGATTCTCCTTATGCGAACATAGTCTCTGTAAAAGATGGTAGGCAAAATGATGAGCGAATTAAGGCATTGATGCAAGTGTTGCGCAGTGAAGCTGTTAAAGTTTTTATCCTTGAAAAATACCAAGGAGCAATTCTCCCGGCATTTTAAAATGATGGACAAGCCTTAGGCTTGTCCATACTGTCTTTAATTCCGCTACAATTCTTCTAAAAAATACGCATGGAGCGCACAAAATGCAAAATAAAGCCATATTACTCCTAAGCGAATATATGCCCGATGTATTGCAGTATAAATCGCAATTCGAATCTCTTAACGCTCTGTTGAACAAGACGACTCTAACGGGCAAAATTAGCTCGCTTGATATTGCGGAGAATCTATTTGCATACATGGAAGAGACGCAACAGAAGTTTGCCGAGCTCCAAGAAGAGCTTATAAATACGTTAATAGAGCAAAAGCACCTCACGATCTTAGATGGGGCAAAGCTAAATGCGCAGTCAAGTATTGATGTGTTAAATCGTAGCCTCTTTGAGCGTACTTCAGACATTGTATTATTATCAAAGAGCGACGTCATATATCGCTATTTGACGAACCATACGAGCACTATTTCACGTGAGGCACTTGAGAATAGGCTGAGTGAGTATGCGCTTAAATATTCAACGTATGAGGATATTATTGTATTTGATCGTGATTCAAATATTGTGGCAAGGCTTGGTGGGGGTAGTACCAAAAGCAGCAAAGAATCACTAATACAGCAGACGTTAAATATGCAAGAAGAGTTTTTGGAGAGTTTTGCTGTTGTTGATTTTATAGACAAAAAAACTCCATCATTGATATATAGCGCACCAGTGCAAAAGCCCGGAACTAACGAGCGAGTAGGTGTCATTGCGACTGTATTTAAGTTTGAGGATGAGCTTGAGCGTATTTTTAAGAGATTCCATGATAATGCGCATGGTAGCCTTATTATGTTGCTTGACGCGAAGAATCGAGTGATAGGCTCACTAAATCCAAATGACTTTCCAATAGGCTCTGCATTGCCGATACAAAAAATAGGCAATCATCATTTCGTAATCACGTCAAAACGTGCCTATATGCTAGCGTGTGCTAAAGCTCAGGGCTACTTTGGCTATACTGGTCTTGGATGGAGTGCAGCACTGCTAATTCCGCTCAGGAGCGCATTTGATTCAAAGCACTTTAATTTTGCAAAGATTCCACACGAGCTACTAGAAGAATCCTCACTGATGACAAGTGAGCTAAAGCATGTCATATCTGAAGCTGAAAATATCAATGAAGATTTAGGCGATGTCGTGATAAATGGTGAAATCATTGCATCAAAAAGCCACTCGTATGCTCTAAATCCAATCTTAAATAATATCCGCCTTCTCAGCGAAGAGATAAATCAAGTCTGCGTGGACTCTATACGTGGACTACAAAAGACTATTTTGGCCTCAGCGCTTCATGGTGTTGCATTTTATGCCAAAGTGGCGATTGATCTCATAGATAGGAATCTATATGAGCGCGCGAGTGATTGTCGCTGGTGGGCTATGACGCTATATTTTGTAAACAATATGAGAAAGTGTCAGGAGCCAGAAGTCCGCGATACGATGACCGCGACACTTTGTAAGATAAATACGCTTTATCCTATGTATCATAATCTTGTTCTATTTGATGCAAGTGGCAAGATCGTAGCTATATCAAATAAGGATGAGAGTAGGCGTCTTGGAGGGTTTATCGCCGAGGATGATTTCGCGCGAGTATGTGGCATACGAGATACGCAGAAGTATCATGTCTCACAGTTTGTCCCTAGCCATCTCTATCATGATAAGCCTACGTATATCTTTTATGCGCCGATTCTATCAAATGACGATGAGCGTAGTTTTATAGGTGGTATGGCACTTGTATTTGATGCTGAGGTTCAGTTTGGAAATATGCTACGCGATTCTTTACCTAAAAAGTCTGACGAGTCAGATGATGGAGAACTTTTTGGACTGCTTGTTGAGCGCGGCGGCAAGATTATCGCTTCGACTAGTAGCGAACTTAAGCCAGGCGAAATTCTTGAGCTAGATAGTAGGCTCATGGAGATAAAAGATGGCAGGGAGATTGATGAGATTATTAGCTTTAGAGGCAAACAATATATGCTTGGTGTGCAGACATCCCTTGGCTATCGTGAGTTTAAAAATAGCGATGGTTACATAAATCACACAGCATGCTTTATGTTTATTGAAGTGTAGGATATTTGTATTTTTTATATGTCTTTCTTAGTTTAGATTCTTGCACTACAAGAATCTAAACCAGTATTAGCCAATGGATGCTGCAGACTTTTGGCTATATTGTATTTTGCCTAGTTTCTTTGATGCTTATTCCTGATGCACCGGGCTTGGGCTGCAAATAGACTTTGGTTTCTTTATATTTGAATGTTTTTGAAAGGGAATGATGAGTGATTTATGCTCGGGGCGTGGGGGCTCTAGATGAGGCATAGGCGGGCGTGCATGGATATTAGTGATATAAAAGAGGGCATGCTAGCGCTAAATATAGCAAATTGGCTTTTGCGACGCGCAAGCTCAAAATATCTCTCACTATCTCCTCTGTCACAAAGTATGCTCCCGCCACCAAAAGACGGACGAAACTATCTGCTGTATGCACATGTGCCATTTTGTGCTACGCTTTGTACATACTGCTCTTTTAATCGTTTTCTATTTGATGAGGTGAAGGCTAGGAGATACTTCAAGTCGCTAAGAGATGAGATGCGCATGGCGTATGACTTGGGTTATCGCTTTGACTCTATGTATGTGGGCGGTGGCACGACATCGATTCTTATTGATGAGCTTTGCGCGACTGTTGATTTGGCACATGAGCTATTTCCTATTCGTGAAGTCTCTTGCGAGAGCGATCCAAATAGCATCGATAAAGATACGATACAAAGCTTAGATGGGCGCATAGACAGGCTATCTATTGGTGTGCAGAGTTTTGATGATGGGATACTTAGAAAAATTGGGCGTTATGAAAAGTTTGGTGGCGGTGAGGAGATTGCTAGAAAGCTTGAGGTAATACTTGGTAAATTGCCAGTGATAAATATTGACATGATTTTTAACTTTCCAACACAAGACGAAGAGATGTTGCGGCGAGATTTAAAAATATTAAAAAGCCTCATGCCAACGCAAGTAACAACATATCCGCTTATGTCATCTCCATCTGTCAAAAGCCTATTGAAGCGTTCTATTGGTGAGGTTTCCCTTGATAAGGAGGCGAGGTTTTATCGCATTATTTTGGAAGAACTAGCAGATTCTTACGTTCAGATTTCATCATGGGCATTTTCTAAAAAAGGTGATGACATAATCGACGAATATGTCGTAAACCACGGTGAATATGTGGGAATTGGCTCTGGATCATTTAGCTTTATCGATGGTGTGCTTTATGCAAATACATTTTCACTTAAAGAATACAGTGCGCGCATAGGTGAGGGCAAGATGAGTATCGTGCGATCAAGACGATATAGTGCCTTAAGTCAGATGCAGTATCGTCTTATGGTTGGGCTTTTTGGTGGTGGGGTGGATAAAGAATCGTTCTCGCGTATGTTTGGTATTTCTATCGAGATTGCACTATTTAAGGAGCTAGCGTTTTTACGTTTGTGCGGCATGGTGTACGAGCGCGATGGTGTGCTATATCCGACTTTTAAGGGCAAGTATCTATTTTTGTCGATGATGAAGGAGTTTTACATCGGTATGGATATGGTTAGGGAAGAATCGCGCGCCAGACTAGTTGCGGAGGATATATAAGATTCTCACATATAAGATTTTGCAGTGTAGAATCTGTGAAAAATACAAAGGTCGCCCATGAAACTTGCCATAATATGCGATTCTCCGTTGCTTGACCGTTGCCTTGAGTATTATCTTCGTGATTATGTGACAAGCTATCGTCAGTGCGACTTCATCATAGCAGACAAGGAACTAAAAGAGGTGCAAAAGCCTGTCTGCCTGATCTCTGCTAGCGATTCTGCACACATTCAAAAGCCTTTTACTCCATCACAGCTTCTCTTTGGCGTTGAGGAGTTTTTTAAAACCCTAAGCATTAGACCTAGCTTTGATGAAATAGATGAGTCGCATGAAAACTATGCCCTAAAATGCAAGATAAATGAAGTCGCTACACGCTTTGCCGAGGAACTATTTTGGGTGATCAACGAGCATTATGAAAAAAGGTAAACCATCAAGTATCCGCGTAATCTCTGGTGCATTAAAAGGTAGGGCGATAACTATGGTCGAGAGTGATTCTACGCGTAGCACAAAGTCGATATTAAAGGAATCGTTTTTTAATACACTTGGTGGTGATGTTTTGAATTCTGTATTTGTGGAGGTTTTTGCCGGTACAGGCAGCATGGGGATAGAAGCGCTTAGTCGTGGTGCAAGGCGAGCAGTATTTTTAGAATATTCCAGTGTAGCTTATAAGATACTGCGACAAAATATTGAAAATCTTGCACTTGAAAAATCCAGTGAAAGCTATTATGGCGATAGTTTCGTTCTTTTACCCTCGATTTTTCCATCTCTTAGCAGAGAAACAAATGTTATTTTGTATTTTGATCCACCATTTTCTATTCGTGATGGCCATGGGGGCATTTACGATAGGATATTTACCATGATTGAGAATCTTCCACAAAGCACAGCATTTGCGCTGATTGCAATAGAACACATGAGTGAGCTTGATACTCCTTTGTTAATCGGCAAATTTTCGCTTGTGCGGACACGCAAATTTGGTAAGAGCAGCATCAGCTACTACGCCAAGCTCTAATCGCGCTTTAGCATAACAACAGCGATAGCTAGTCCAGCATCATGAGTTATAGAAAGTGCGCACTGGGTGATTCTAAAGCGTTCTTGCACCTTTGCCGAGAGCGTTAGAAGTGGCGCGCCTTTTTCATTTTTGCTGATCGTAATATCGCGGAATCCAACCTCTGAGCCTATTCCTGTGCCGAGTGCTTTTGCGCACGCTTCTTTTGCTGCCCATAGCCCAGCTGCGCTTGCTGGTCTCTTTGCTAGTGCTATTTCGCTATCGTTTAAGAATCTAGCAAGCCCTCGCTTATCGTGTCTTGCGATAAATCTCTCTATGCGTGTGATTGAAACTACATCAATACCTATCACGTCGCTCCCTTTGATTTGGAATTTGGTGGTTCGCCTAAGTTTTAAGAATCTCGTATCAGATTCTTATGGTTTTGCAAAGCACATAGCGGAGAATCATAAAAATGCAACCGATTCTATTACCTGGTTTAGATGTTAATTATCTAATTAATGGCATCTCTGGAAGTTGAAATGGTGGCTGCTTGCCGATTCCTAGTTGTTCTTGCCAGTTTGCTGAGCTATCCTTTTTTAGTGTAGTGTGACAGGCTATACAATTTGTAATTACATCGTGTTCGCGCACACCAAGTCCAGTTAGCTTGCCAGCATCATGGCATGCAAAACAATCCTGTCCGCATGCCGCACCCATGTTTGTTTGCGAGAGCGATTCTGCTGTGTGACAGGTGATGCATGTGGATAGGCTTTTGTGTCTCACATCGCTTTGAATGTTTAGTGTTGGGTGACACGAGAGGCAATCCCCGCTGCATGCAAGTAGATAGGCTGTGAATATGTGGATTAGTACTAGTTTTTTCATGGACGGATTTTATCGAAAGAGCGTGGATTCTCACCTAGAGTGAGAATCCAAAATATCCAAGCGCACCAAGAGTAAGCGAAGTTGCTATCCCGGCAAAGAATCCAGCTAGCGCATCATCGCCTACTACGCCAAGTCCACCCTTAACGTTGCGATCTATCCTGCCTATTAGTGATGGCTTCCATATGTCAAATAGTCGGAAAAATAAGACAGCTAGCGCGATTCCGACCAAACTATGCTTGATCATGCTAAATGCTATCCAGACGCCAACAAGCTCATCTATGACGATTGATTTATCATCATGTTGTGCGCCGAGTTGCTCCTCTTTATCGATTTCACGCGCCGCGATGGCACCAATTAGAAGTGCCAAAAGCAGTAGTGTAGATGGGTGGACGTAATAAAGTAGCGGTATAGCCAAAAGTGTCGCAAACAATGTACCTATCGTCCCTGGAGCGATTGGCGAAAGTCCTGTGCCAAAGAGTGTTAAAAATAGTTTTCGTGCGCTCATGAAGTCCCTTTTAGTGTGAGAATCGGTGATTCTTTAGTATAAATTTTGCGAGATTTTATCTATCTCTAGCTTTGGCGTGCTTTGATTTGAGAGTAGAAACCAGCGTGGCTTATTTGCTTTGTGTTTGATTGATTCTCTTTGGTAAAATCTGAAAAAATCACAGAGGAATCCATTATGCAAACGCCTTATGCCCCGCAATTTGATATGCCTAGTTTGTACGAGAAACCACTCGAATTTTACATGCGACTTGCACTGGAGTGTGCGTGGGGATATCAGGGGCTGACGCTACCAAATCCAGCCGTGGGTGCGCTTTTACTTGGTGAGCATGGAGAGATTTTGGCCATAGCTGCGCATGAGAGGGCTGGTGCACCACATGCTGAGGTATTAGCTTTAGCGCATGGGTATGCGCGCCTAAGTGGAGATAGGACGATTCTTGAGCTTGATAGCTCGCGCGAGATGCATGATTTTTTAAAGGCGCGTGCGCGCACAATTTTTCATAAGTGCACTCTGTTTTGTACATTGGAGCCGTGTAATCATGAGGGCAAAACGCCACCTTGTGCACTACTTATCAGTGAGCTTGGGGTTGGGCATGTGGTTATTGGTGTACGTGATGAGAATCCATGCGCAAGCGGAGGTGTAGAGAGGCTGAGGGCGGCTGGGATTAGTGTCGCTACTGGAGTTTTAGCAGAGAAGTGCGAGGAGCTATTATTGCCATTTTATAGTCTAAATAAGCGCGGAGGATTTAGGTTTTTTAAGCATGCGCAACGCCTAAATGGTACGCTTGATGGCGGAATGATAAGTTCAGAAAAATCGCGCATACATGTCCATGCGCTACGTGATGCAGTCGATCTACTGGTTATTTCTGGTAGGAGCGTGAGGATAGATGATCCGCTTTTGGATTCTCGATTGGTAGGTGGCAGGGCTCCTGATGTTCTCGTTTTGACAAAGCAAAAGGAGCTGTCGGGCACGCTAAGGCTCTTTAGCATAAAGAATCGAAAGGTTATTGTCTCAGATTCTTTAGATGAGATGATGAAGTATCGCTATGTCATGGTTGAGGGTGGAGCGGGGCTTTTTGATGCGTTGGCTGATAGGATGGATGCATTTTTGTGCTATATCGCTCCAAATGTGGGGCGCGGTAGTGTGTCTTTTTGTAATGATGTGTCTTTTAGGCTTTTGCATGAGAGTGCCATTAGTGGGGATATTTTGGCATGGTTTGGGGCTAATAGATAGAGGTTACGCGGGATAGCTTGGTAGATTCTTGAGTGTGATTTGTGTTGTGCATGTAGGCATTATTGGAGGGCTGGATAAAATATGTTTTGTAAATCATGCCCATTGGCTTGGTTTATTACTTTTGGATTTGGTGAAGTTAAAAGCTCAAAATAACCAAAATAAAAGTCTGCATGCACTAAAATTCGCGCCATTTTACGTATAAAGTTTAAGCATGTTAACCCCCCTTTTTAGCATTATCTCATTCATTCTCGCTGGGTATCTTGCAAAAAAAACTCACCTAATCGAGCAAAAAAGCGCACCTGTTTTAATTGACTATATAGTCTATTTTGCGATTCCGGCACTTGTCTTTGAGCAGATTTACTATCTAAAGATAAATACAACACTCTTTTTTCTTGTTTTTATCATGCTTTTTAGTATTGCGTGTAGCACTATTCTTGTAGTTTTACTTGGTCGGTTTCTTGGCTTTGCACTCCCAACTCTTGTAACTATTGCCATGATGAGTGGTTTTGGCAATACACTATTTCTTGGTGCACCTGTTATTGAGGGCTTCATGGGTGAGGTAGCTATGAGAGAGGTGATATTTTACGACCAGTTTATCACTGCATTACCTGTGGCTCTTTTTGGACCTTTTATCCTTGCGCTCGCCAATAAAGAAGATGCGAGCTTACGTAAAAATATTCTCGCAGTGCTTAGATTCCCTCCGGCTATTGCGATGGCACTCGCGCTTATGCTAAAGAGTGTAGAGATTCCGGAAATTGTGTTTCATACACTAAGGATGTTTGGCGCGACAGTTACGCCAATGGCGCTCTTTGCAGTTGGTTTGCAGTTGGTTTTTAGCTCTATTCGTAGCGAGTGGCGCGCTACGATTCTTGTACTTTTTGGCAAGATGATACTCGCTCCACTAATTGTGTTTCTGTTGGTGATTGCATTTGGTGTTAAGTTTGATGCGAGTTCGCATGTGGCGATTTTGCAAGCCGCTATGCCACCAATGGTATTAGCGAGTGCTATGGTTATGAAAGCGCAACTAAATACATCGCTAGCTGTTGCTACGGTTGCCTTTGGTGTTGGCGCGAGCTTGGTTATTTTGCCCACTATATATTCACTGCTTTTGCGTTTTTGATTGTAGCTATATGAAGATTTTATTAAGAGTTAGATTCTCGTTTGAGGACGAGAATCTAATAGTAGACAGTTTTGCCTATTCTCTATTTAGGTGAGGTGCAGCAAGGTCGCTCTTGCGCCCTGCTAGCACAATAAGTATAAACGTACCTGCAACCATATAGTAGAGGAAACTAGGAATAGGAAGTGGATCGCCAGCTGCATATGAGTGCAATCCTGATAGATAGAAGTTTACCCCGAAGTATGTCATCAAAATAGAGTAGTAGGCTATCACGCTGAATGCCGCAAATACGTAAGGTCGATCGCCACCACGAATAAATCGCACGTGCAGAAGTATTGTGTAGACTATAATTGAGATTAGAGACCATGTCTCTTTTGGATCCCAGCCCCAGTATCGCCCCCAGCTCTCGTTTGCCCAAACACCACCTAGAAAATTTCCTATGGTTAGCATCGCAAGCCCCATTACCATGCTCATTTCATTGATTGCTGTAATGGTCAATATAGATGTGTCTAGTTGCGGTCGCTTTGGGCTACGCAATACAAACATTAAGAGCGTAACCGCGCCAAGCATGAAGCAAAGCCCCAAGAATCCATAGCTAGCGGTGATTACTGAGACGTGGATGTTTAGCCAGTAGGACTTAAGCACGGGGACTAGATTGCCTATTTGTGGATCCATAAAACCAAGGTGTGCGACAAATAGTGATACGCCAGCGAGAATCGCTGATGTTGATAACGCTAGATGTGAGCGACGGAAAAAAAGAGCACCAGAGATTCCAGCTGCCCACGCGATGTAAATCATCGATTCGTATGCGTTGCTCCATGGTGCATGTCCAGCGACATACCAGCGTAACGCTAGTCCAAATGTATGCAAGAGTGTTGTCAGAATAATTAGATAATAGAGACTTTGCGTTAAGAATCGTGGGCTATTTTTAGCACGAATAATTGCTGAAAACACCACGACAAAAAGTATAAAACCAAGCAAAAGATAGGCATAGCTCAGTCGTGTAAAAATCTGAGAATGATTTAGCCAAATTTCAGCACTTATGCGAGAATCCGAAAGCAGTAAATCCTTGCCGTATGTCGCCTGAAGCGAGATGAAGTTTCCAAGTGATTTTGCCGCATCCGTCCAGTTGTTGTCCTCTAGTCCTCTATCAAATGCCATAAAATATTCCTGCAAAACCCCTTGCACGAATGAAGAATCTTTGTCATCAAAACTCTGTATAGCCTCTACTGGTGAGAACCACTTTGTAGATTCTCCATTCATGTTTGGGAGCATGCGGAGAGCTTGGGCGGTGTAGATTAGATAGGCAGCATTTAGCCGTTCATCGACGCTTTGGACATCTTTGTCAAACTTATCGCGCATTGATGGCTTTTTGCGATTTGCCTCTTCTACATAATTTGAAAGCTTGTATCGTTCGCCTTCAAAAGCATCTTCAAAGGCTATAAAATCATCACTTTGAGGCACTCCGATGACCTCTTTCAGGCGTGGAGTGCTAATTTTTATCATTTTGATTTTTTTCCACTGATTTGGATAGAGCACCATTCCTAGAAAAATCTGAGTATTGCTAAGCCCCAAGAATCCATCTTTTTTTGTGATTTTATGGATGTAGTCACTAGCTAGTGTATCCACGGGCTTTATCCGTCCGCCAAAATCCTGCACCAAGAGTCTGCCAAATTCATCTGTGTGTGCTTTTGAGTGTGTTTTAAGATTATTTAGCATGCTTAGCGTGTCGTTATCAGCTCTTAGTTCTTGTGTGCCAAGTGCGATTCCTAGGAGTGAAGCAATAAGAATTGAGCCAATATTTTGCGCTTTTACGAATCGTCCAAGCTGATAAAAGCGACCATTTCTAGTGAAGAAATTCCAAAGCAGTCCGATGATTAGCATTGCGTAGCCTATGTATGTTGGGATTTTCCCTGGATCGTTATTGACAGATAGTATAGTCCCTAGCTCATCGCGGTCGTATGATGCCTGAAAGAATCGGTATCCGCCGTAGTCAAGAGTGTTGTTCATGTAGACACGATATGGCATATCTACTCCATTTTTTTCATCTATTACACGGATTTCAGATGCGTATGATGATGGGCTCATCGAGCCTGGGTAGCGTTCAAGTGCAAAGTCATCAAGCTTTATTGAAAACGGCAGAGTAATCTCTTTGACGCCCCACTCAAGTAAAAACTTCGTCCCACCTATGTCTGCTGGCATAGGTACTCCTCTTTGGTCATTACCGCCAATGAGCGAGAAGATTTGTGTCTCGCCTTTATAGTGTGCGCTCACCTCAAGCGTTGCTTCGTTACTCTTTGGCATAGGGCTTGGCGTGTAGTTGTTAAATTTAATATCAAGTGGCTCTTTGTCTATAAAAACTCGATATTCAAAGTTTTTATCCCCTAGTGGTGCTAGTGGTAAGGCGAAATCAGCATAATATTTATGATTCCCTTCGATTGCGCGGATCATTAAGTATGGCTCGATAGAGGTCATGCGATTTTGCATTTCGCCCTCTCTGATATGTAGCGACCCTTCAAAACCAATATATCGCGTGATGCCAGCGCCTATTACAATTACCGCAAGTGATGAGTGCAATATGAGACTTGCCCATTTTTTGCGTTTCCATGCATAGCTGAAAAATAGTGTGGCAATGAGGTTTAGCGTTAGGAAAAGATGGAGAATTTCAAACCATCTAGTAGAGTATATAAGTGCCTTTGCTGAGGCTGTGCCGTAGTCATTCTCGATAAAAGTCGC
This sequence comes from Wolinella sp., assembly GCA_052170135.1. Taxonomy (GTDB): domain Bacteria; phylum Campylobacterota; class Campylobacteria; order Campylobacterales; family Helicobacteraceae; genus Wolinella. Next base: position 188,882 of record JBQNBC010000001.1, on the reverse strand, counting down.
CACTGCACAGGCAAAAGCGTACAGAATAAGCAACGGAAATGTTAGCCAAAATGAGCCGATAGTATTTTTAAGCAGGTTCATAAAATCTCTCTATTTGTTGAAGTTTTAGCAGGAATCGTTTAAAGATTCCGCTCTTTGTAGATTGCGCCTAGACGTTTCATTATCTCTTTTTCATCTTGTGCGCCATCATAGCCGTGATTTATTACAAATTTAAGCGTTGCCAAGAAGCGCTCTTTTGGCATATAGCCTGGATAGGACAGCACCGTCTTGCCCTCTGGGGTGGCAAAAATGATAGTAGGCGTAGGACGAACGCCATATAGCTGGACTAGTTCTCCGGTCATCATCTCTGCTGTGTGCTTGGCTGTTATTAGTTTGTGTGGCTTTGAGTAGCTACCATTGACATAATAAGGGCTAAAATTATCCTTTATCAGATTTTTTAGCTCAGGCGATTCTTTGATCTCAGCTTTTAGCTTATCGCAATATATGCATCCATTCGCACCAAATATAATCAATAAGAATCTGCCACCTGGATCGATTGTTTTATTATCCAAAAATAGGTCGGCAAGCTCGGCATATGAGGCTTTGTCTAGATTATCTATTTTTTCTAGCTCAGTAGCCGACATTTTTGCCCCTTGGCTAATCACACTCGAGCTAACGCCATCGGCATTATCACAGCCCAAAAGCAGAAATAGCGAGAGTGCTAGTATAAAAAGACGGAAGTTCATCGATTTTCTCCTTTGGAGATTAAGTTTAATATTGCATGCGCAAAAAGATCAGAATCGTTAAGGCAACGCGCCACTTTGTAGGCTTTAATCCCTAATTCGTGTGCCTTTTTTTTGTATTCGATTCCCAGCTCAAAGTCAGTCTCTGAGTTATCCAGCGTAAAGGCTATTGGATAGATGAGAATCTTCTCTTTGCGGTGTTTTGAAAGCATGCACTCAAGTGATGGCTCAAGCCACTTCATCGGACCTATTTTTGACTGATACGCATGGGTTATTTTGGCAAATTTTACCCCACGATTCTCTAAGGAATCTGATATGTGCTTTATATTTGCATGTACCTCTTTTTCGTACGGATCTCCCGCATCTACCACGCGCTGAGGCAGCCCATGCGCTGAAAAAATCAGTGTGTAGTCGCCAGGTTTCTCGCCATTTAGTGCCTCTAGGATTCTCTCTATTGACGCGTCATTGTATAGCTTATCGTCAAAATACCTGTCAATCTCAAGAATCCTAGGTGTATAGTCCTCTTTTTTGCACTGTTCTCGGAAATCTTCAATAGATGAAAGCGTAGTCGTAGATGAATACTGTGGATAGAGACTAAAGAGAATCACGCTCTCAATTTCCTTTAGCTTTAGCTCTCGTACGACCATATTTGCAAGTGGCGGTGTGTAACGCATCGCGTATGTGTAAAATCGTGTAGAATCGAGGCTTTGTAGCTTTTTGATTAGATTGAATGTATGTTCTACTAGCGGTGATTTTCCACCGATTTGGCGGTAGTTTGACTTTGCTGCATCGCTTCGTCTATTTGCTATAAAGCTCGCGATAAGCGCGCGGAACATGGGGCTTTTGATAGGTAGAATATGCGGGTCGTTGAACATATTTTTTAAAAATGTATCGACTTCACTTAGAGAGTTTGGACCTCCCATATTTAGTAGTACCACCGCCTCTTTCATTGTCGTGCGCTCCTTAAAATTTAGGGCGAGATAATTGCATAAAGTAGATGATGATACAATAAAATTTATCCACTAACTCAACATAAAAAAGGGTTACTTCATGCCAGTAAACGTCATTGCTGATTCTCTTGAAATACATTTATTTTTTGCCTATTTTATGCCGATACCTCCGCTTTTAAACCTATATTTTCTCTACACTGAGCGACGGTTTATCTCTCTTGCTAAAAAGATAAAGCTAATCGCGCCCGCCTACTATTTTTTGATGGCTGTCGCGATATTTAGTGGGATTATCCTGATCGCGATGTTTCAGAATATAAATGCAGGAAATATAGTGATGATTATGTCGATTTTGAGCATGTTGGTCTTTGAGATTAAACGTCACAAGCTACAAAAGCCAATCACAAGCCACGAGCACGAACTTCAGGCGCGCTTTGTCGAATTTGCAAAGCGTAAATATGCACTTGATTTGCTCCTGCTTGTGGTTACTTTTGCCATTGGTTTCTTGGTTTTTTAGGGGGGTGTATGCAGTTTCTGTACATTAAAGATGCTGGACACGAGCGTATGAGAATCGAGGACGATACTTTTCATTATCTCTATAAAGTTAGGCGCGCACGAGCTAAAGATTTTGTCTTTTTGAGGAATCTTGAGGATTCTAACCTTTATAAATACAAGGTGGAGAATATCACTCGTAATTACGCTGATGTGAGCCTTGTGGGCTTTGAGGAGTGCTCAATTTTGCCGAGTAGATTCTTGCATTTGCTATGGGCTGTGGTGGATAGCAAGGTGATCGAAAAGAATCTGCCCATGCTAAATGAGCTGGGTGTCGGGAAGATAAGTTTTTTTTATTCACACTTTAGCCAGCGCGATATAAGGCTTGATTTGGTGCGATTTGAGCGGATTTTGCACCATTCTTGCGAGCAGTCTGGGCGTAGCAAAATACCAGAAATAGAGGTGCTTTCTAGCCTTGATGAGGTTTTGGAGATGTATAGCGATTTTGGCGTGATGGATTTTGGAGGGGGAGTGCTAAAAAGTGGGGCATGCGAGGCGATAATGATTGGTGCCGAGGGCGGTTTTAGCGATGAGGAACGTGAAATGCTTCGAGCAAAGCCAAAATATTCAAGCGGAGAATCCATAATCTTACGCAGTGAAAGTGCAGCTGTTTTTGCACTTAGTCGCTTGATGTAGTGCGTTCTCTTGTTTGGCAGATTTTAGAATATAATGTGCGGTTTAATTACTAAAGGGGTTTATATGAGTTTCGTAATAGGGTGCAAAAGCCATTTGCGTAGCGATATAATGAATTTAAATATAGCGGGCGCACAAAGCAACGCTCGCCCCGCATTCACCATGATAGAGCTAGTTTTTATAATTGTTATCCTTGGGATTCTCGCGTCTATCGCCGTACCAAAGATGGCAGCTAGTCGCGAAGATGCGCAAATTGCCTTGATAAACCAGGATATAGCTACTGTTATTCAAGCATTGCCTGCTATGGGGCTTTCTCAAGGTAGTGATGTTATTAAGAGTTTTGGGCAGGCTGTTACGCTAAATAGTAGCGTTTGGGAGGTGATACCGAGTAATAATGAGTCTTATCCAAATAGCGCAGATGGTTCACTTGGTGGTGCGGCAAGTGTCCGTACGAAGCTAAAAACATCAGATATTCACAAGCAGCACTGCTTTGAGCTAAGAATCTATAAGGAAGACTTATCGGTGCCCAGACCGCCTTTGCTTAGACTTGTCGCACATCAGCCAAACGTTGCTCCTTGCAATAAGATAAACTACAAGAAAAATGTAAGTATAGAATTTGTGGGCAATAGCGTTAAATTTTAATCTAGCGATATGGTTAGATTCTTTGGCTTTGCAAGTGAGTATTATCTAGCCACACCGCTTTGATTCTCTGCGATGTGGATTTTCTTAATTCTTATATCGCTTCTACATGTTTGCTGTCTTTATGTTTCTTATCACAAACAAATGCACAGCAAAAGTATAAATATTATGTGATCTTACAGCCAGCTAAGAATCGTACTTCTTATCTCGCTTTTATCTACGATATTTTTGTGTACCTCTGGCTTTTTAAAAAGTTCTGATACTGATGTGTTTACCATGCTGTTTTGCTTGGAGCTCACAAAATGTAGCGCATCTAGATCACGTAGCTCACCGCCACCGAGCGCACGCGCCACTGTTGGGGCGAATTTCGTCCATTCAGCGGTCGAGCATAACACCGCGTAATTGCATTTAAATGCTTCGTACGCCTTCATTCCGCACGCTGTGTGTGGGTCTAGCAGATAGCCACGTGCAGCATATTTTGTTATTATCTCCTCGCACCCGGAATCATCACAATAAACTGCACCGAAAAACTCCTGTAAATGCGCTAGCTCATCGCTGTTTAGTGTATAGATTCCCTCGCGTTCTAAGTTTTCCATTAGCTCGCGTGTTCTGTCCGCGCCAAATAGCGCAAAGAGCACACGTTCGACATTTGAGCTCTTTAGTATATCCATCGCAGGAGATGAGGTTTTTTGTAGTTTTCTACCACGTATGTCGTAGATTCCTGTCTGTAAAAGCTCGGTTAATATGTTGTTTGCGTTGCTTGCAATAATTATTTTTCCAATGTCAAAGCCCATGAGTTTGGCATAAAATGCTCCTAGAGCATTACCGAAATTGCCACTTGGGACGATGATGTCTATGCGATTCTTTGCATGAAGTGCAGCATAGGCGTGATAGATGATTTGAAATGCGATTCTCCCGAAGTTCACAGAGTTTGCTGCGGATAGTTTGATGTTTTTCGCATTCAAAGAATCGATAAACAAAGAATCTTGCAGTAGGCTCTTTAGCGCGGCTTGTGCATCGTCAAAGTCGCCGTGGATTCCTATAACTTTTAGATTCTTAGCACTTTGCGTAGTCATCTGAAGTCGCTGTACATCGCTTGTACCGCCGTGAGGGTAGAGGCAGACAACCCTAATATTTGGCTTATTGGCAAAGCTTTCTAGTGTTGCTGGTCCAGTATCTCCGCTAGTTGCCGCTAGTATTAGATACTCCTCGCCCCTAGCACTTGCCAAAGATGAGAGAATCGCGCCAAAAGGTTGCAATGCCATGTCCTTAAATGCCCGCGTCTTGCCATGATATAGTTCCATGACGGCTAGATTCTCCTCTAGTTGCGTCAGTGGCGCAGGAGTGCTACTATCATCAAAATCTTTATACAGCTCAAGTGCAGAGTTTAGGATCTGTTCATCTAGTTGAATATCCAAAAGTTTAAAAATCTCTTTGCAAAGCTGTGCGTAGCTAAGAGAGCGTAGCTTCTCCTTTTTTGCATCATCTAGTTTTGGTAGGCTTTCTGGCGCATAGAGTCCACCAAAGCTCGCCCCTGGACTGAGAATCGCCTCATCAAAGCTTACATTTTTTGGCTTTTTATTGTCGTTTCCTCTTGTTTCAATTAGCACGATAGTTCCTTAAAGTTGGTCGAGGTGGCATTTTATCACTTATAGCATGTGCTTTGCAAAATCCTGCACCATCTCCCATGAAAGTGGCTCGCCTCGCTCTATATCGTATTTTGCATGTTTGCCAAGAATCTGAGGCAAAAACTTAGGTGAGATCCCATGTCCTGGACGTATAGAGCGTAGATTTTTCTCATTAAAAATATCTCCTGCTTTTATATCTTCACAGACAAATAGACTTCTCTTGAAGACTGCTGACTTCGCCACTTTTTCACTCAATTCATAGCTTGCGCTTCCTAACGATTTTTTCGCGGCATGGATTCCTTCGACCATTTCAAGAAACTCCCGTGGCTCAAGGCTAAACTTACTATCTGCACCACCAAGCGATCTATCAAGAATAAAATGTTTTTCAATGACGCTTGCACCAAGACTGATAGCGACAATAGGTGCGATTGTGCCAAGCGTATGGTCGCTAAGCCCTACGCGTACACCAAATCGCTCAGCAAGGTCGGGAATCTTGCGCAAGTTTGCCTCTTCTAGTGGTGCAGGATAACTACTCGTGCAGACTAGTAATGTTACATCTCGATTCCCTTCATCGTAGCACGTATCAAGTGCGTCTTTTATCTCATCTAGTGTGGCTATCCCCGTGGAGATGATTATCGGCTTTTTTTTGCGCGCAATATAGCGGATGAGAGGCAAGTCATTTATCTCAAATGAAGCGACTTTGTAGATTGGATTTTCAAGGCGTTCAAGGAAATCTACCGCGCTAAAATCAAATGGAGTAGAGAAGCAAACTAGCCCCAAGCTTCTAGCGTATGCAAAAAGTTCCGTATGCCACTCCCATGGCGTATATGCGCGTGAATATAGGCTATGTAGCGTTTCTCCATCCCATAGCGAATCATTTTTTATTTGAAAATATGGCTTATCTGATTTTAGTGTTAGCGTATCGGCAGTGTAAGTCTGGAGTTTGACCGCATTTGCACCAGATTCTTTGGCTGCACGTATTGTGGCTAGCGCGATTGATTTGTCTTGATTATGATTTGCTGATAGCTCGGCGATTATTAGCGTGTCCATATATTCCTCATTTTTTATTGGTTGATTAAGCTCATCACTACAACTGAGTGATACTCTCCATTCTCACGCCTTACATAGTCGCGCAAAATCCCCTCGCGCAAGAATCCAAGTCTCTCATAAAGAGCTATTGCGTGGCGATTCTCGCTCATTACCTCAAGACGTAAGGCGTGCAAACAACATCGTTCAAATGCAAGCGAGATTAGCGCGCGCATGAGTCTCTCGCCTCGTCCTTTGGCTTTGGCGAATGGGTTGACGTAGATTCCTAAATATGCATGCTTATGCGTAAGATTTATACGCGTGAGAGATAGCGTACCAAGCGGAGAGGCATCATCAAGGATTAGCCAGTAGCCTTTATCACTTGCGCGAGCTAGACTGGAGATGAAAAAGGCGTGTTCATTTGTGCTAATTTCTGAGTTGTTATACATAAATTCGCGCGTTTTTGGATGGTTGCGCCATGTGCGAATCATCTCCGATTCTTCACGATCTAGCCCAACAAATGAGCGAAATTTTAAGCCAGCAATCTCAAAATTTCCTCGCAGTGTTGCGTCCATTTTGCCTCCTGTGAAATAGCGAAGAATCTCGCACTTATCGCACTTCTAATCTCAAAACTAAGCCCATTTAAAACATCTGCAATGGATTTTATATCCTTGGCTTTCACGATTGCATTACGAGATTCAAAGCTCTGTAGATTTGTCTGCTGGTTTTCGGCAAAAAGTAGTGCAATCGTGGGGACCCCGCACGCGGCAAGCTCGTTAAGTGTTCCACCGCCAGCGCTTATTGCCACATCAGATTCTCTCATTGTGTCGCGTATTTCACGTGCGCTTAGATTGTTTGCGCTCTTTAGTGTTTTTATCGTTAAGTGCGGGAAGTTAAGTTTTAGATTCTTGGCTAGCTTCTCCTGCTCCTCTTGCGCGGTGCGCGTCCCACCAAATGTAATTAAAACATTGCGAATATCGATATTTATTGGCTTTGGCGAAAGCTCTAAAAACTCGCTTCTAACAAGCATGTATGCACCCCCAAGCCAGAGCTTGTGTCCATCTTTTGGTGCGTAGCCTAGATTTTTGGCATCAAGTGCAGAATTTAGGATGATCCCATTTGGATACTCTATGCGCATAGTGTCATCAAAAAAGATAGCAAGTTGCGTCTTTTTACTAACGTACTCATAAGCTACTTTTGGCAGAAGGTAAGAATCGACCACGCACAGTGCAAAATCGCTTAGATTCTCTACTTCTAGAGGTGAGCGATTTATGAAAAAATATGACGTGATTCCTGCGCGCTTTAAATGTTCGGCCAATGCCTCACATCTGCGCAAATGTCCAAGCCCGATATTCTCATCTGTTTCTGTAAAAATTGCAGCAATCATTCGTGAGCCTTTAGGAGCTTGTACTTCATCTCTGCTATCTCCCAGTCGCTAAGCGTGTCAATATCCTGCACTCGCATGGCATCTAATACCACCGCACGAGAATCGGGTGTGAAAATCGCTCGATTCTCCATCCACGTGCGAGCGTGCGCGAAGTAGAACTGTCCAGCATCGTGAAATATCGGCTCTAAATCCTGCGAGCGCGTTGAAAAATGATTTGGAAAAAGCATGCGCGGAGAATTGCCACTTAAAGCAAAGCTGCGCTGTGGTGGATAGTCATACTGTACCGCGCCAAATGAATACAGTGCACCATTTTCAAGAAGTGCTAGTGCATCTTTTAGCGATTCTTGTGAGAGTAGCGGCGCAGTGGGGTAGATGCAGGCTATATTTGCCTTGAACGCCTCAAGTGCGCTAATAGCGTGTGCTACAACTGGAATAGTGCCAGTAAAATCATCAGCAAGCTCACTTGGGCGCATAAATGGAATCTCAGCGCCAAATTTTTCCGCTACGCTTGCAATCTCGTTGTCGTCTGTTGAAACTACGATTCTTGAAAATATCCCGCTCTCTTTTGCTATAACAATGGAGTGCGCGATGATTGGAAGTCCACAAAAGTCCCTGATATTTTTACGCGCGATTCTTTTGCTGCCACCTCGCGCTGGAATTATTGCGATATTCATCAAAATGGTATTAGCGCTTCAAGTGCGCGTGTCGCCCAGCCTTTTTCTGTGCTGCGTCTAATCTCGCCTTGGGTCTCGTACATAATCTTTGCATCGGCGATGTATTGTGAGTTTATTGTGTTATTGCGCCCGATGTCATAAGGGCGAATCACGCCGGTTAGGCGCATGATCTGCTTTTCTCCATTGAGAAGAATCTCGCGTCCACCTTCAATGAAGTAGTTGCCATTGTCCATCACTTTTATGATGCGTGCGGATATTGTTGTGCTAAAGGATTCTTTACGTGTTTGACTACCTGAGCCTTGAAAGCTCGATTTGCTTTCACCTCGCGAAATTCCAAAACTTGTGAAATTATTTAGTTTGTTTACCGCACCGCCTATGCTTTCACTTGGTCCACCAAATGTAAGAGAAGGTCCATTTATTGCGCCACTTGAGGTTTCATTTAGCTTTCTATCTCCCGTACTGCTACTGCTTGCGCTCTCGTTAATCACGATCGTAACGAGGTCATTTAGCTTCATCGCACGACGGTCGCTAAAGAGTGGATTGTCTCCTTGTCCAAAGAGGCTACCTGTATTGCCGAAATTCTCTTCAACCTCTCGTGCTGGCATCTCCTCCACGTATTCTGGTGGTCGAAATGAAATTTGTGGGTCGGCGACAGAGCAGCCACTAATAAGTAGCGTAAAAAGCGGTGGTAAAACTTTATAAATTCTTCTCATAGCACGTCCTTTGCTTTTTGGTTATAATCCTAAGCAAAGCGCATTCCAAATATAAGCGAGGATTTCTATGAGTGAGATAAAAACACGTATTTCAGCTGATTTGAAAGATGCGATGAAGAGCAAGGATAATTTCACGCGAGACACGCTTAGAATGCTAAATAGTGCATTTAAGCAAGTCGAGGTCGATGAGCGCAAAGAACTTAGCGATTCCGATGTTGTTGCTATTTTAAAGCGTGCAAAAAAGCAGCGTGAAGAGGCAGCTGGACAGTATCAGGCGGCAGGACGCGATGACTTGTACCAAAAAGAGGTAGGCGAAATAGAGATAATCTCGCGCTATTTACCGGAGCAGCTTAGTGATGAGGCTCTGCGAGACGCTATAAGCGGAATTATTCTAGAAGTCGGTGCAACAAGTAGCAAAGATATGGGTAAAGTCATGGGTGTAGCAAATACAAAACTATCCGCCCAAGCTGATGGCAAGAGAATTAGCCAGATGGCAAAAGAGCTACTAAGCGCGCTATGACGAGTGAAAAATTTCTAAAAGATGTTCATATTTTGGCGGACTTTATGGTCTGCTACTGCGATGGAAATCACCGTGAAGAATCTAAAAAAGAGGTGGTCTTGCCACTTGCATACAAAGGCGAGGAGTTTGGCGAGACGATAAGAATCGAGCTTTGCAATGAGTGCAGTAGAATGTTTCTATATGCACATGAGCGACTTCAAGGGTGTCCTCATGTAGAAAAGCCTAGCTGTCGCAAATGTCCTCACCCGTGCTACGAGAAAGAGCAGTGGAAAATAATGGCAAAGATGATGAGATATAGCGGTATGAGGCTTGGATTCTCCCGCTTGAAAGATAAGCTATTAAAGAAGTTCACATAAGGAGATGCTATGACAAAAGAGAAGCGCAAAGAGCTGAAAAATAAGATTTTAGCCGAGATAGAATCTGTGCGTCGTGATATATGTCATCTAAAAACAGAGGAGAATCCGATCTCGCTAATGAGTGTCTCTGAGAAGATGGATGCGCTAGAATCGATCACTGATCAAGGCATACAAAAGCAACTTTTACTTGACTTTGAAGCGCGTCTAAAGCGTCTTGAATATGCGCTTTCTAGGGTTGATGCCAAGGAATTTGGTATATGTCAAATCTGTGATGAGCCCATCCCATATAAGCGACTCTCAGTCCTACCAGAGGCGACTATATGCGTTGAGTGTGCGAGCGCGCGCGCGTAAGATATGTTTTTGTGTGCTGGGTTAGTGAGCAGATAACAATCGCGTAAAATCTGCAATCGATTAAAACAGATATAAGTGCTTAGAGATGGCGATAGTCGCGTGACGTGGGGTAATGAAACGTTATATTAGCGGTATGATGTAGACTTAAAACGAAGAATCGTAAGCTTTTTTCGCGTGAGCTAGACATGGATGTGACGTGAGAAATAATGGATTCTTGGTGCTGTCTTGCGCCATGGTTTTGAGCTATGTGCGCTAGCGATTGATTGTGGATTGCTGTTGCGAGATCTCCTGAGTGCTTGCTAAGCTTTAGCGCGCTGGAGTTGAATTTTTTATCGGCAAACTCCACCATGCTTTGTAGTGGATTTTGCTAGAGATATATCGATGGCTTTGAAATATTGGATTTTTGTGTGGAATTGCGAACCGAGCTCCAGCCTCTATTTTTGTGCCAAACTCAGGCTATATGGAGCTAGATTTTGTTTTGGTCGCTTAGTGAAGGAGAATCGCTCCTTGTACGCTAGCGATTCTCACAGTGCAAACTTCAGTGCATCTGTTGCGTTTGTGATATCACTTGGGATCTTCTTAATTACAATCCCATTTTCATTCATCACTAGCGCAGTATTTTTGCAAGCGCGCTGTACTAGCACAACCTTACAGTCGTGCGCTAATTCTGCTAGCACATCATGCTCTCTCTTGTGCGCCTCCTTCTCCTCTGTACTTTCATTATCGCTATGAGTGTGGCTACAGCCCTTTTCTGCAGCGAGATTTGCGCGCGGGTTGCTTCTTAGCTCTATTAGGTCAAACTTTTTAAACATCCCAGCACCTTTAAGCTCAAAAATACCAAAAAATGGCGCATGCCCAGCATTTGCAAAAATATGAAGAGAATCGTCTCTAAGCGGTATTGCAACTCTCATTGTGTACTCCTTAAAATAGTGATGCCTCTTGGCGCGCCTCTTTTAGCCGTTCTTGTAGAAATGCGAGATTGACGCCAAGTGCTAGCGCGAAGTTATATTCTTCGTGTTCAATAAGTCTTAGTAACTCCTCTTTGCTACTGTAGCTTTTGGTGTGTCCGATATTTTCAAAAAGCTCAAAATATGGCTGCGGAACAAGGAATAGAATCCGTGCCCAGCGGGCATTTAGCGTCAAGTATGTGATATATTGCCCAAAGCTATCAAAATCCATCTCGGCAATAACTACGCGGTTACTCTGCCCTTGTTTTGTAATTTTGTTTCGTGTGTTTAAAAAGCATGGAAATAGTGCATCTATTGCCTCAAAGTTGACTATATCAAACTCGATTCCATATGTTTTGAAAAGCGATACAACGCTTGAAAGTGGCTTTAGAAAAATCCTTGGCAAAGGGAGTGTTATTAACTGTTCTTCGTAACGTATTCTGCTTTCAAAAAGCGTATGCGCGATGACACCAAAGGGCTCAATGCTAGGAATCTCGGCTCTGATTACAGATGGCGCTACACGCTCAAACACCTCATCGCAGAAAAATATCCACTCATAGTTATCTTTTTGTAATACCTCCAAAAGCTCTAGCGAGTCGCCATTGAAAAATAGCAACTCCTTACCATGTGCTAGATTCTTTGCTAGCTTCCACTCTATTTTTGATAGAAGTACGACTTTGGTATTGCCCGACATCAATATATAGCGGCAGAATCTCAATGTCGCCTCGGCGACAGAATCGACTCTAAGCCATGCTATCTCCTCGTCGTGCATTGTGATTTGACCGCTAAAAATCACGCCGTAAGCGCCCTTGTATAGTGCTTCATCTATCAAAGTGTTGTTGCGTGCTAAAAATAGCTCGCCACGCTTAAGCCCATCAATACGTGTAGAAATACCGCTAAAAGCGGAGATCGCAGGTCGATTTAGTAAATCAGCGCGTGTGATTTCTAGCACTTCGCTTATGCGCATTATTTAACCCTAGAACCGCTTTTTCGCGGTGTTTCTGGGCGCAGTAGGCATAGCCCATCTTCATCGCTTGCAGCGAGTAGCATGCCTTGACTGGCAATTCCCATTAGTTTGGCTGGTTTTAGATTTGTCACTACGCACACTTGTGTGCTTATGAGGCTTTCTGGCGTGTAATAGGCTCGGATTCCTGCGACTATTTGACGTGGAGATTCTTCCCCGATATCAACTTGGAGTTTTAGAAGTTTTTCACTTTTTTCAACTACTTCAGCATGGAGAATCGTGCCGATTTTCAGTTCGACTTTGAAAAACTCATCGATTGAAATGCAGTTTTCTGGCATGCTTGGTTCACTTTTTTTTGTCTGTTTTGATTCTTCGATTGCCTGTGGAGCAATGGAATCGCTCGTCATAAGCGGTTTCTCAATTTTTGGGAAAAGTGGCGGAAGTGGTGAAAATGTAAAATCGCCTAGTAGATTCTTCTCGATAATTAGACTTTGATAGCTATCATTTGATATTGAGATTCCTAGTGCAGAGGCGATTTTGCTCGCAGTGTTTGGCATGACTGGCGAGAGCATTAGCGAGGCTTTTGCTAGGAGATTTGCGATAAGGGCTACTAGTGCCATTGCTTCAGATTCCCTGCCCTCTTTGATTTTGTTCCAAGGCTCATGCACAGCTATAGCAGTATTTGCAATGCTAAAGACTTTCCAAAGCTCCTCTAAATATTTGTGCGGCTGCACCTCCTTAATATAAGCATGTAGCGTATCTATCACTGCTTCAGCTTCAGCCATCTCGCGAGCGTAGAATTGCCTAACATCGCAAGAATCTACACGATAGTTGAAGTATTTACCACTCATTCCACCTAGACGATTTAGCAGATTCCCAAGGTCGTTGCTTAGGTCGGAATTTATACGATCAATGAGTGCTTTTTGGCTAAAGTCTCCGTCTTGTCCAAAAGGCACTTCGCGCATCATAAAGTAGCGAAATGGCTCTACACCATAAGAGTCCGCTACCTCTTTTGGGTTGATGACGTTGCCGATGCTTTTGCTCATTTTCGCGCCATTTCGCGTCCACCAGCCATGCGCGGCTACATGGTGCGGAAGTGGTAGTTCAAGGCTCATCAAAAATGCTGGCCAATAGATCGCGTGGAAGCGTAAAATATCTTTGCCGACAAGATGGATTCTTGCTGGCCAGAAGCGGATATTTGCTTCATCGTCGCCATAGCCAAGTGCCGTAATGTAATTGAGCAGTGCATCAAGCCATACATACATGACATGCTTTTGCGCATTGATTGAATCGGGTAGCTTTATTCCCCACTCAAAGCTTGTGCGTGTGATGGATAGGTCGTCAAGACCATTTTCAACGAAGCGAATCACCTCATTTTTCTTTGGCTTTGGCAGTATGCAGTCTGGATTCTCTTTGTACCATGCTAGGAGCCTACCCTGGTATTTTGATAGTGCAAAAAAGTAACTCTCCTCTTTGACTATCATTGTCTCCTTGCCACATTCAGGGCAGTAGAGGTCATCGACTAGCTGACGCTTTGTAAAAAATGTTTCACAGCTTACGCAGTAATGCCCCTCGTATTCACCTTTGTAGATGTCGCCTTTTTCAAACATCTTCAAAAATGCCTTTTGTACGCCTAGCTTGTGTTTTGGCTCTGTCGTACGGATAAAGCGGTCATAGCTAATCTCAAAAGAATCCCACATTTTACGGAAGATTCCGCTTATCTCATCGGCGTAGTCTTGTGGCGTGCGCCCACGTTTTTGCGCGCTCTGTTCAATCTTTTGTCCGTGCTCATCTGTGCCCGTTAGGAAAAAAGTCTCATCCCCAATCAAGCGATAATAGCGCGCCAGAGAATCTCCTATCATAGTCGTATAGGCATGTCCTATGTGCGGGACGTCATTGACATAGTAGATTGGTGTTGTGATGAAAGATTTTTGCCCCATTTGTTGCTCCAAGTTTGTTGATTAAAATTCAAAGTTGCCAGTTTGACCCTTGCTCATGCTTTCGTACACGGCTTTCACATAGGCTTGACGAGTTTCACAGCCAAGCACGCTTTGGCATTTTAGACAAGAATCGAGCGCACGAGATTCTTGGCATTTTTGCAAGGATTCTCGTTTTTTGACTAGCTCAGCGAGAAAAAGCTCGTTAGATATCTCTGTATGCTGCTCGGACACGCTCTATCTCGTATCTGCTCCCAAAGAAGCATGGAGTAGTATCATGTAGGTGCGCGCAAGATAGCTCAAGTAGACGCTTTTTCCCATCTATTGCCTCGCCACCTGCTTTTTCAAATATAAAGGCAAATGGTAGTGCTTCAAATAACATTCTTAGTTTGCCTTTTGGATTATCTTCTGCGCCAGGGTAGCTAAACAACCCGCCACCTTTTAATAAAATATGGTGCAAGTCGGGTACCATGCCACCAGAGTATCGTAGTCTATACCCTTCATCAAAGAGAGAATCGATAAGCTCTTTGTGTGCTTTATGCCAATATTTTTGTGTGGCACCTGGTGAGTTTAGCTTTCCCTTTTCGCCAAGTTTTAGATTCTTCTTGTGTTCGAAGCGTCCAAATTGAAACGTGTACAGCTCTACACTTTCGTGTGCAATGACTAGTTCTATCCCCGGACCATAGACGATATATGCGCTTGCGATTAGATTTTTCGCGGCGAACTCTCCATCGTAGATTCCAAAAATTGTCCCAACGCTCATATTAACTTCAACAAGCGATGAACCATCTAGTGGGTCGTAGGCGACCATATATTGGCCATTGGGATTTAGGATAACTAGCCCATCTTTTTCCTCGCTACAAATTCCCTTTATACTTTGGAGATTTGCAAGTTCTTGCTCAATAACCATATCCGCTTTAACATCAGCCTTTAGCTGCATGTCACCGGTGGCGTTTTTGCTATTGAAATACTCGCCTGAACTCTCGCCAATCACACCCTGAATATATGGCGCAATTTCTTTGATCTTGTCGAAAATATCATTTAACATGGCGGTATAACCTCTGTGCTTAGGAATATTTTGCTAGGAATCTTGACTAAAAATGCATAAATAGTGAATAAAATCGCAGGTCATAAGTTTTTGTTTGTTACAATCGCGCACTATACGCGACTTGCCATGTTTTTGGAGGGGGATATGCTCGTAGCTCCGAGTGTTTTATCGGCTGATTTTGGAAGGCTCTCTAGCGAGATTGAGACCATTTGTGCCGCTGGCTGTGACTATATACATATTGATGTTATGGATGGGCATTTTGTTCCAAATTTAACCTTTGGCGCACCTGTTTTAAGTGCTATAAAATCAGTAGCTACAAAGCCACTAGATATACATCTGATGGTGCAAAACAACACCTTCTTTGTCGATCTGTTTGCACCTTTTGCGCCAGAGTTTATCTCCTTTCATATTGAGGAGGAAAAGCACGCACACAGGCTTATTCAGCATATAAGAAAACTAGGAATTCGCCCTGCAATCACACTAAATCCTCACACGCCAGAATCGAGCATTGAATATTTGGTCGAGGATGTGGATATGGTGCTGGTAATGAGCGTCAATCCAGGTTTTGGTGGACAGAAATTCATAGATTCTTCGTTGTTGAAAATCTGTCGCCTAAAGGAGATGATAGATCGTAAGAATTCAGCCTGTCTAATTGAGGTCGATGGTGGCGTCAGCGATAAAAATATAAGTGCGTTAAAGGAATCTGGAGCAGATATAGTCGTAGCTGGCAGCTATATATTTGGCTCGAGCGATTATACTAGCGCGATTAGGTCGCTTAGATGCTAGGAATATCGCTTTTAATTGAGCCAAGTCGCATCAATTGCGAAAGTTGTGCGTTAGACGTATGGCAA
Organism: Wolinella sp.; assembly: GCA_052170135.1. GTDB lineage: Bacteria > Campylobacterota > Campylobacteria > Campylobacterales > Helicobacteraceae > Wolinella. The sequence goes on along the minus strand of JBQNBC010000001.1, from coordinate 172,987 downwards.
AGCCGATGAAGATAAAGATTTGTGGCATAACAAATATAGATGATGCAAGAACAGCTTGTAGTTTTGGTGCGGATGCGCTTGGCTTTGTCTTTTATCCAAAAAGTCCACGTTATATTACAAAAGAGCGTGCGCGAGAAATCATTGCTATGCTACCACCATTTGTAGTGAAAGTTGGAGTATTTGCCGGGACTAGCGCAGATGAGGTGGAGGAGATTTATCATGCTAGTGGGCTTAGCTTGGCTCAGATACATGATGAGATGTTACTTGATGCGTCTTTCACGATTCCTATTATTAAGGCTTTTAGAATATCCTCACAAAAGGATCTGTTAATCGCACAACATGCGGGCTTTTGTTTGGTTGATTCTTTTGTCGCTGGGTATGGCGGAGAGGGGAAACGACTGCCACTTGAGTGGTTTAGAGGCATTAAGTGCGAGGAGATAATCCTAGCTGGTGGGATATCGAATGAAAATATCAATGAAATCGCCTCTTTTGGCTTCTATGGCGTAGATGTAAGTAGTAGCATAGAATCCAAAAAAGGATACAAAGACCATGTAAAAATGGAGCGACTAATATCAAATGTCAAATCGCTACGATAGGTTAATTGATCGACTTTCGCATACGCGCATGAAACGTGATGAGTTTATGAATGCGATATGTGCAGTGGCCGGGCTGTATGTGGATACAGAGAGTGAATATGAGTTGCTAAAAATATCTGGATTGCCACTGGTGGAGCGAGATGGATATATTGGATTCTCCACGAGTGAAACTCCTTATAAAGAGCAGAGATTTTGCATAGTAGATGTAGAGACAAATGGCTCTTTACCACAAAAAGATCAAGCAATCGAGCTAGGGGCTATTCTCTATCAAAATGGTGAAATTATTGATAGATTTGAGAGTTTTATCTATTCAAAAGATGTCCCAGAATACATCACAAAGATAACTGGAATTACGCAAGATATGCTAAAGGACGCACCAAGTATGCGTGATGTGCTAGCGCATTTTCGCCTGTTTTTGAGCGATTCTGTCTTTGTGGCACACAATGCGAGCTTTGATTACAGCTTTTTAAGTGCGATGATGCGTCGAGTGCAGCTACCAATAATCAAGAATCGTAGACTATGCACAATCGATCTTGCTAGAAAAACAATTGTATCTGAGCGATATGGATTGTCATTTTTGAATGAGTTTTTAGGGATAAATACAGCCGTCTCGCATCGCGCCTATGCTGATGCGTTGACTGCGTTAAGGGTGTTTGAAGAATCACTAAGGCATGTGCCAGACGACGTGGTAAGCACGGAGGACTTGATACATTTTAGCTCTCCAAAGGACATGCAAAATCGGTCAAAGTCAAAGAGAACACAGCGAATGATTTTGTAGCTACAGTGTTATCTTTGCATTGATGTTTTATGAAGTAAATCTACAGATTCTTTAACTAAGCAACTTTGTTCTTGTTGGCGAGATGTGTCCATAGAAATAGGCAAGGAATCGCCATGCTAAGGCTGAGCAATTGCCCCATGGTAACGCCGGTAAGGATAAAACCAAGCTGAGAATCTGGCTCTCGCCAAAACTCCGCTATAAATCTTGCAAATGCATAAAGCATAAGATACATCAGCCCAAGTTGACCGATGAATTTCGTGCGTGTGCGCCAAAAATAGAGAATCGCAAATACAACCACACCCTCTAAAAATGCCTCATATAGTTGGCTTGGGTGGCGTAAAATACCAGCAACATAAATCCCCCATGGCGCGTCTGTAGCACGTCCTACTAGCTCTTGGTTTAGGAAGTTTCCAATTCTGCCAAAGACATAGCCAAGTGGGACGGAAATCCCGACTAGATCCATAAGCAGCCAAAATGAGATTCCTCTCTTTTTTGCAAATAGCCATGATGCAATAAGGAATCCAACTACTGCGCCATGATAGCTCATGCCACGTATGCCGACAAATTCACCGTTTTTAAATGGATTAAAAATCTGCCAAGGATTTGCTAGATAATAAACGGCTTGTGGGTCGTAAAAGATGATATAGCCAAGGCGTGCGCCAAGAATCACGCCGATTTCAACCCATAAAAAGTAGCTATCAAGTTGCTCGTTTGAGAGTGGATAAAAATCGCGCTTAACAATCCACTTTGCCATGCCAAGCGCGACTAGGAGTGCTAGTACGTAGGCTATTCCATACCAATGGATATTGATACCAAACAGCCCAAAGGCTACTGGATCAAAGTGATTATATATATATTTCCACTCCACTATTTTATTCTCCAAAGTAGGATATTTTCAGCTCATCAAGCAATCCAAGCTCGGCAAAGAGCGCATAGAGTCTATCGTTTCCAACGCCTATGCTCAGGTCTATTTTATCCTTGTGCAAAAGTTTTAAGAAGTAGCCTATGAGCGATGATGGAAGAGATGATGCGCTGATGATTTTTATATCTAGGATTCTTGCGCCGTTTGAGATTAGTGATATGAGATATTGTCGTATATATTGGTAGTCGCGCTCAAGCTTTACATCGCCTTTGATTGCAATCAAAGAATCGCTGAGTTTTTCAATTTCCACTATGTTTCCTTGTTGCTTGCAACCACTATGAACTGCGACATTCGCCCACCATTTTTAAAGCACAGCTGGTCGACTAGTCGCTTTGTGAGGCGTATGCCACGCCCACTTGTTAGCGTCTCTGGCTCATTTTGTATGCTTTGTAGATGTCCTTGCATATCAAAGCCAGCTCCCTCGTCAAGAATCTCGCATGAAAGAAGATTTGCCCCGTGCTCCTCGTAACGCTTTAGGCATACGTGTATTTTCTGTTCGCTAGTCCCATGTGTGGCTAGGTATTCATCATATTTGCCATCTTGAATGAGACGATCCTTGTCTAGTCGCTTTATGCCTAGATTTCCATGCTCATATGCATTCATCAGCATCTCTGTAAATGCCGTAGCAAATCGTGTGGTCGCGTTCACGTCATCTATACCAAAGCTTTCTACCTCACCTTCTATCATATCGCTTAGCTTATGCACCTCATCAAGCGACGTGGTTATCTCAAATTCACGAGAATCGGAAGGATTCTTTGGGATCTTACGCACCCAAAATACAGTAATATCATCGTCTGCGGATTCGACGCATTTTTTAAACTTTGCATCAAGTTCGCTTAGGAATCGGCATTGTAAAAAATGCTCCGACAAAATCTCGCCATAAAGATGAGTTTCATCTATCGTGGCCTCGTTTAGTCCATCGCTATATAAAAGTACTTTCTCTATTGTATCAATAGAGAGTGTTCTTGCTTTTGGTGCAGGCGAGTACTTCATAAGCGGCGGTGCTGAGGATTTTATGCGCATGATCGAATGTGAAGAATCGACAATCAGCATTGATGGCATGCCAAGCGTGATGTAGTTTAAATTCCCCTGTATGAAGTCAAAATCGTAGAATCCAACACTAATCACCTCCTCCTCTAGTAGCTCCTTTTGTATAAATTGCATATAGTCTGCAACGAGCTTCTCAATGCAGAAACTGCCACTTTTTAGCACTTCATCTACGAGATGATTTAAAAACGCGATAGATAGCGTAGTAGCTATTGATGCAGACAACCCCTTGCCCATACCATCAATGACAAAAAGTACCACCCGACCATCGCCTATCATTCGTGCAGAGTAGCTATCCCCACTGAGAATCTCCAGTGGGCGATATAGTATGTCAAAGATCCATTCTTCGCCATTTTTGTCTTTTATGCTTTGCAGATAATAGTCATTTTTTATTAGGTTTCTCTCTTTGCGACGCGCCACTTCTTGTTGAGATGAATGATAGCGATCGTGGAATCGCAAAAGCTCTATTTCCTGTTCTTTTGATTTTTGAGTTAGATTCTCTAAAACTACGCGTTGTATAGCAATCTTTATTGCATTTAGCAGATGCTGCACCGAAACTGGCTTTGCAACAAACTGTGTTACGCCGAGGTTTATCGCCTCCATTAGGTAGTCCGTATCTATAAATGCTGTTGTGATGATTATTGGGACTTTTTGGTCGCTTTTGCGGATTTCTCGTATCATGTCGATTCCGTTCATGATAGGCATGACATTGTCAGAGATGATGATATCAATTCCACCTTGACGAAATCTCTCAAGCCCCTCTTCGCCGTTGCTAGCCTCCCTCACTACACCAAAAATCATATCCAGTCTGCGCTTCAGCAGACCTCGAGCCATGGCATCGTCCTCGACGTATAGGAGGGTTAGCTTTTTGGCGACCTCCGTTACTTCTTTTAGCTCTTCGTTACCCAACTCACTTCACCTTGAAGCTTTGTAGCTCTTTATCTAGCTCTATCGTTTTATTTACTATTCCATTGGCAATTTTATCTAGCCCTCCACCTACTTCTTTCGTATCTTCGGCTAGCTTGACGATGTATCCCATCATTTCAATTAGCTCTTTTGTTCTTGTCGCTATCAGTGTGCTCTTTTGTACCACACTAGATGATGTATTCATTGTGTGGTCTAGCTTTTCACGCGTTTCGTTTGCACTAGTTATTAGATTTGAAGCCTGATTTGAGACTTCCATTATGTCTTGTGATGCGGTCTTTATCTCCTCGCTTACGTCGTCTATGCTTTGTGTGATGATGTTTGTAGTTGCGCGGATTTCGCTTAATGACTTTTGTGTGCGCTCTGCTAGTTTTCGCACTTCATCAGCAACAACAGCAAATCCACGTCCATGCTCACCAGCACGCGCCGCCTCTATAGCAGCATTTAGGGCTAGGAGATTTGTCTGATCGGCGATATCTGCTATGACTGTCAATACCTCTCGAATCTGATTTGCTTGTTCGATTAGCGAGTGTATTTTCTCGACAAGCTGCGCTTGATTTTCAGAATCGCGCGCAATCATATCAACGACATTAGATAGATTCTCGGCAAACCCCTCAAGTGTTCTTCGTGTTGCATCAAGATCTTGTGTGGTTGATACAGCATATTCCTCTGTTATGTCGAGATTCCCACCTATTTCTTGCGTTAGCTCATTTATAGACTCGATGAATTCTAGTTGTTCGTGAGAGTTTTTGGCGAGCACAGCAGAGTTTCTAGATAGCTCATCTCCCATGTTTAGATTCTGTCCCGATGTCTCTTTTGCGACAGCGACAGTGCTTTGAATTTTTTCTATAAATGTATTTATATATTTTGAGGCTTGACTTACTTCGTCTTCACCCTTAATTTTTAGTCGCTTTGTGAGGTCGCCTTCGCCCATGGATAGATCTTTTGCCATAGCGATTAGATTGTTTAGCGGTGTTATTAGCTCTTTGGTGAAAAATATCCAAAGCCCAAGCACTCCAAGTATTACAGCTATTGCCATAGCAATTAGGATTGATCTTTTTGAGTCGCCTATCTCTTTGTCTGTCTCGTTGAGCGAGAATTCCAAATCCATTACACCTAGAATATCGCCTTCTTTAGAAGTAACATGGCAAGCGAGACAACTCTCATCAGCTGCTAGTGGCTTTAGCAGCCTGATGATGTGTTCGTCATTTTGATAGAGCTCTTTTATCTCTTGATTACGCTTTTCAAAAATCCTTTTTATTTCAGGATTGTTTGTAAAGGTATCATTGAGCCCGAAAAATGATATGACTTCATTTGACTTGTATACTTCAAGTACTTTTACACCTTGGATCCCCTTCGCGCTATTGACAACATCATCAAGCACGGCTCTATCGCCAAAGTTCATACTGAGGCGCAACGTCTGAAAGATAGAATCGCTAAGCATTAAGAGTGATTTATTTGCACTTCTCTTTGACATCTCTTCATAATCATGGGAAAGAAATAGGTATAGCCCTATCGTGCCAGAGATGAAGAATGTAAATAGTGTAAAGATTGCCTTTGCGCGGAATGATTTTAAAAACATGCTAACCCTTTGTGGCTAATTGTGGCAATGTATCTTACTTTTTTATTTAAAAATACTTCATAAATTCTAGCTAAAGAAAAACTCTTTTGGTAGTGGTGATGTTATTTCATAGCCAAGAATGGAAATCTTATGTGCATGGAGCATTACTCTTTTTGATTCTCTCCCCCCATAGAGTGTATCACCTATTATTGGATGGTTTATGCTCGCTAGATGCACTCGTATTTGATGTGTTTTACCAGTTTTTATGACCACTTTTAGCTGAGTGCGCTTGCCTTCGTGTGCGATTGGTTCGATTCTTGTGTGTGCGCTTTCTCCATCTTTTGAGATTCTTGCTTTAGCGGTGCGACCTTTGATCACGAGAATTGGCTTTGTGATCTCCATCTCCTCGCTAACAAGCCCCTCTACAATCGCGCTATACTCCTTGTAGACATGTTGTGCTTTAAACTCTGCCTTTGCTTTTTTATGAAACTCGCTACCATCTTGCACTAGTAAAATCACGCCACTAGTCTCACGATCTAGTCTGTGCAGTAATGTCCAGCCTGAGCTTTTATACTCTTTTAGTAGCTCCTCTGAGTTTATGAATGCCGGCTTATCAAGTGCTAGTAGATTTTCATCTTTGAAAATCACACGTGCCATTGGAATCTCGCTAACGACAAACTTTGTATTAGGTGCAAATAGTGTACGCGCAATATTGATTTTTGCGCCATTGACACTTACTGCACCACGATCGATTAGTGCCTTTGCTTCATTGTTTGATATTTTTAGCTGCTGGCTTAGGAGTTTGTAGGCTTTTTCCATTATCGATTCCCTTTGTAATGGAGGATTTGTTTGAGTATTGCTTGTGGGTCAAATTCACCTTTGATAAATGAACGCGGAAGGTTATTTATTTTAGCGATAGTGTTTGATAGCTCACTCACCTCTATTAGGCTATATCCTTCTATATTTTCAAATAGTGCGAACTGATTAAAGATGTGAATCCCGCTTATGATTTTGCAGCCAAAGTGAGCTGGCTCGAGCGGGTTGTGCCCACCAATAGGGAGAAATGAGCCACATAAAATGACGCAATCAGCAATACTGTATAGATTTATTAGCTCACCCATGGCATCGACTACAAGGAGATCTGATGCCCATTCCAGCTTAGGAAGTGAGCTATATAAGGCTACGCTTTTGTTGGATTCTTTGCCCCATTGTTTTGCTATCTCGAATACTCGCAAGAATCGCTCAGGATGTCGTGGTACAAGTGCTAATACGTAGTCGTTGCTTAGCGCTTTTAGTGCTTCTAGAACAATCTCCTCCTCTCCGTCGTGCGTACTGGCAATAACCACGAGTTTTTTGGCAGGTTTTGATAGTTCTTTTGTAATTACTGGTTGGTTTAGTAGCTTTAGATTACCCATTGTATTTACACTTTTTGCCCCAAGAAATTTGAGTCTCTTACAGTCCTCATCTCTTTGGGCGAATACCTCATCTATAAGCTTGAAAAGTGCGTGATAAAAGTAGCGAAATCGCATATACTTTGGCAGTGAACGTTCGGAGATTCTTGCATTTATTAGTAGATTCTTTGCACCCTTTAGTCTTGCGGTAAAAAATAACATATACCAAAGCTCTGCTTCGCTCACCACGAGTGTATGTACATTTCGTACCCAAAATGGTAGAAAAATTTCAAAGGGTAAAAATGCCACATGGCATTGTGGGAAAAGTCGCTTAGCCTCGAGGAATCCAGTAGCTGTAATGACGGTTAGCATGATGCGTTCACTTTCAAGCCTCTTTATGAGTGGCTCGAGTGATTTGACTTCGCCAAGAGAGCATGCATGCAACCAAATATCACAATCTTTTGGACGTGGATTATTAAATAAGAAGAATCTAGCTGGCAGTGAGTGACGATATTTTGGCTTTATTGAAAGTATAAGGAGTAGCGGAATCGCAACTATGTAGAGCAATAGGGCGAGAGCCCAGTATACCCCCGCAAAGAGAGGAATTCGCACTCACGGTACCTATGCTTGGACTTCTGTGTAGAGGATTCTTCCGCAGTGTGGGCACGTTACGATATCTTCGCTTTTTATTACCTCTGAGTAGATTTTGTCATTAATTTTGATAAAGCAACCGCCGCATGCCTGCTTTCTTACTGGTACTACACTTGTATTTTTTGCCCATTTTCTAATTTTTTCGTAGAAGGCTATGATTTTTTGATCCATTTTTACGACGAGTTTCTCTTTGGCTTTAAAGACCTCTTTACGACTTTTTTCTATCTCATCAATTTGGCTTTGCACAGCCTTTTCAATCTCTTTTTGCTCCGCTTCGAGCGTTTTTATTTGTTCTTCTCGATTTGCGATCTCATCTATTTTATTCTCTTTTAGCTTCTCAAGTCGTGCAATTTCATCATTTGCAGCACCCACTTGCTCCCGTGCAATCTCTTCTTCAAGGTTTAAAGCTTTCATCTCTTTTTCTGTTTTTATTGCCTTGCCTTTTTTGGCTATTTCATCGAGTTTTGCGCTTAGCTCCTCTAGATGGAGCTCATTTTTTTGTGCTTTTAGCTCGATGTCACGCTTTTCATCACCAAAGCGCGTAATCTCGCGCGCCAGCTCTTCTTTCTTATTCAAAACTCTATTTAAGTCCTCTCGAATCTGTGCGATTCTTGGCTCAAAAGAGTCGATATCTTTATCAATGTTTGCGATTTCGATTAGATGTGTTAGATGTTGATTCATAGAAACTCCCGATTATTCATAGTTAAATGGGTTTTTGGAATCGGTGATTATAGCCCTAAACCCTTGTTTTTTCAAAATTTGCGCCACAATCTCCCCAAAATAGCGTTCGCTTTCATAGTGTCCAATATCGAAAAGCGAGATTCCCAGACTTTTTGCAATCATTGCATCGTGATATTTTATGTCGCCACTTAGCAGGCAGTCCGCATCTATTTTTGGCGCAAGAGATCCACCGCTTCCGGTAACAATTGCTCCACGTGATAAGAATCTAGGCTCGCCAGTGCACGCTATTGTATTGATTCCTAGTCGTGATTTTAGATGTGCTACTAGTTCGCTGTGATGCATATTTAGCGTGAAGTAGCCCACATATCCATCCATCTCCACGTCATTAAAACCAAGTACCTTGCTCGCCACATATCGCCCTAGATGGGTTGTATCAAAGTTCGTATGCAGCGAGATTAGTGCGATATTTTTACGTACGAGTTCGCGCAAAATATTTGCTGGATATTCATTGTAAATTAGCGATTTTATTGGCTTGAAAATCAGTGGATGGTGCGTGATGAGTAGAGAATTGTCAGGCAGCTCAGCAATAAGCTCTAGTGTCGCCTCAAGTGAAGTGTAGATCTCTGATACCTCACCATCCTTATCGCCGACTAGGAGTCCGCTATTGTCCCATGATTCCTGTATCTCAAGCGGCGATTCGGCGCAGAGAATCTCAAGTATCTCATCGATTCTTGGCACGTGCTAGCCTCTCTTCTCGTTCTGTCTCTTGGGCTTTGTATAGCTCAGCGCAACCCTTTGCCAGTTCTCGGATTTTTAAGATGTAGTTTTGTCGCTCAGTCGCAGAAATCGCCTTGCGCGCATCAAGTACGTTAAACATATGGCTTGAGAGCATTGTCCAGTCATACGCTGGTAGTGGTAGCAAAGCCTCTAGACAACGTTTGGATTCTCCTTGCGCTTCTTCAAAAAGCATAAAAAGCCTCTTAGTATCTGCTACTTCAAAATGGTATTTTGAGAACTCATACTCACCCTCTAAATGGACATCTGCATAGCTTACACCATCGCTCCATACGATATCAAATACGTTTTCAACCTCTTGTAGATACATTGCTAGTCGCTCAGTACCATATGTAATTTCTACCGCAACTGGATTGCATGCTATACCGCCTACTTGTTGGAAGTAGGTGAATTGAGTAACTTCCATGCCGTCAAGCCATACTTCCCAGCCAAGCCCCCATGCGCCGAGTGTTGGCGATTCCCAGTTGTCTTCGACAAATCTGATGTCATGCTCTTTTAATTTTAGCCCGAGGTATTCGAGGCTCTTTAAATATAGCTCTTGGATATTGTTTGGGCTTGGCTTTATGATGACTTGAAATTGATAATAGCTTCCTAGGCGATTTGGATTCTCTCCGTATCTGCCATCAGTAGGGCGACGACTAGGGGCGACATAAGCGGCGCTCCATGGCTTTGTGTCTAGGCTTTTTAATAGTGTCGCAGGGTGAAATGTCCCTGCGCCAGCGGGAATATCATATGGCTGTACGATTAGGCAGCCTTGCTCTTTCCAAAACGTTTGTAGTTTTAGTAAAAGCTCTGAAAATGTAACCATGTTTTAACCTTTGTGTTATTTTTGTAGATTTTGCATGAAGATGAAGCTTCCAAGCGGATAACCAAGATGTCTCGCCACGACATCGCATTTCACCTTAAAAAGCATAAAAAGTCGCTCGTCCTTATGCGCTTCAAGCGTCTCAAAATTCCCCATGCCCTTGGCAAGAATCAGGCTAGATTCTTTGTATAGCCTTTGTGCTTCCTTGTTGGCTAGATCGTAAATGAAACCAGGGCTAGGCACGCCACTATCTACTAACTCGCAAACCTCATCCATGCCACATTCGCGTGCCTCATTAAGCGTCAGATCATTTATGATGGCCTGCCCACGTGTGAAGTAGCTGATTCTTGTTTTGTGATTTAGTCGTCTCATTTCGCGCAAAAGCACAGTGTCAAATATATTCTCCCCGGCATTATCACCTATATAGACAATATTTTTTGCCTTCAAAAGCATTGGTAAAAAACTCTCAAAATCATCTAGCGCAAAGGGTGTCTCAAAAATCCTTTCGCATTCATCTTTAAGTGAGAAGCTTTTTTGTGCACCATAGTCAATTACGTTTCCCAATACGGCTACTTTTATCGCCCAAGAGAGCCTAGGATACAAAGAATCTGTCCCGTAACCAGTGTTGCCACTTGTATTTTGGTCTGTATATTTTAGATTCTCTACCATCTTTTTTGCTTGTAAAATAGAGCGTCGCTTGATCTCTTGATATGGATCGCGCTCATCAAGTAGCTTAGATATTTTCGCATAGACACTAATGGCAATTTCTGGAGGAGTTTCACCGCTTAAATTGAGTAAAATAGGCTCGATGGCGCATGCTATAGCCTCGCATTCATCTTGATTCTTGCCAGCGATTTTGGCTGTGGCGCGCGCCTGATTTAGCAGGCAGTCGAGACACTCATTCTGTGCCTTCACTCTTCTCCTTTGGGCTTAGCTCGGCGACCTTTCCCCACATTAGCTTGTATTTTCGTCGCATAAATTCCATATCTTCTTGTGCGATTCTTAGCTGTTCTCTTAGTGTCTCTAGCATCTTTTTGTCCGCGTCATACACTTCTTGCATGGAAAATAGCGCCTCGCGTAGGAACTGATTTTCGCTTTTTAGTGCTTCTATCGATTCGTCTTTTGCGCCAAGCACCTTTTCGTGGAGATTTAGTATTGTCCCGATGGTCTTCTCAACAAAGCTTGTGTCAAGCTGTGCGCTTACAAGTCCGCCTTCATTGCGCGATACGACCACGTTGGCACCGCGCGAGGATTCTATCAGTACTCGCCCGTCTTCTTCTTTGCTTTTTAGTGCACCGCGTGACATCATCTCTTCAACGCGTTCGCGTGCAAGGTTTGTCAGTGTGCAAAACTCATCAATCTCTAGCCATGCTTCCATGATTCTCTCCTAGAGTAAAACTTCAATCTCCGCTGAATCAAGCTCAACATTTTTTGCTTTCATGACGCGATCTTCTTTGAGTTTTCCAGCTAGCTCATCGTTGCTAAGCGCAAGAATCTGCATTGCAAGATATGCGCTATTTACCGCGCCAGTCTTGCCAATAGCGACCGTCCCTACAGGCATGCCAGATGGCATCTGTACGGTAGAAAGTAGAGCGTCTATCCCCCCTAGTGTGCCACCACACATAGGCACACCAAGGACTGGCTTTGTCGTCATAGAAGCAACCGCACCAGCCAGGTGTGCTGCCATACCAGCTGCTGCGATAAAGACGCTGGCACCACGAGACTCTGCGTCAACTACATACTCTTTGGTGCGTGCTGGGCTTCTATGCGCTGAGCTAATAATCATCTCATAAGGAACATCAAACTTCTTTAGAATTTCTGCGCATTCGCTCATTACATTAGCATCAGATTTGCTTCCCATTAATATTGATACAAATTGCATTTTAAACCTCCTCTTTGATTCTTAAAAAACTAAATGGCGGAAGATATCCTGGTAGGCGTATGGCATTTGTGTTGCCGCTGTGTACAGAATCAAGCTCCTTGCCACTCTCTGTAACTATCTTTTTGAACTTGACAAAGAATCGCCCATCTCGCTTAAGAATCTCACCAATCTCGCTAGAAGTCGGAGTAATTTGACTATTTTGTGGAGCTATTATTTCATGCTCCTCGTCAATTCTTGTTGTAAATTTACAAAAAAAAGTTAAGCCATCATCGTGCACTTCCCCGCTTACTTGAAAGCTCCCATCGCTAATTGCGGTCTGATGATTTTGAGTGTCAAGTCGTTGGAATGGACGATGGATGAGATAGCCGTCTGTGAAGCCACGATTCTTGAGTGTATTTAGCTCCTCGCCATAAAGATCAGAGTTAAACTTGCCAGCATAAAAGTCATCGATAGCAGCTCTATATGCGCGAGTGGTGATGCCAGCGTAATAATTAGACTTTGTACGACCTTCTATTTTTAGCGCGCTAATTGCCCCTGTTTCAAGAATTTCAGCGATATGAGAAGAGAGATTTAGATCCTTGGCGTTGAAAATATGTGTCCCTACTCCTTCTTCTTCCTCTAGGCGTAGCATCACGCCGGTGTCTGGATTTTTGACATAATATTCATAGTCGAATCTGCAGTCATTAGCGCAACTACCACGGTTTGGCACTCGTCCATGCTGGAGTGCGCTAATAAGACATCTGCCAGAAAATGCAAAGCACATGCTACCGTGGATAAAAATCTCAATCTCTAAATCTGGAAGTGCGCGCTTAATCTCTTTGGCATCTTTGAGGCTTAGCTCGCGTGCGGCTACGATTCTCTTTACGCCCATATCATAAAAGACTTCAGCATCAAGCACATTTAGGATGTTTGCTTGTGTTGAGACGTGGATTGGTATTTGTGGTGCTACGCGTTTAGATAGCTTTATGACACCTGGAGCCGCGATTATGAATGCATCTGGTTTGAGCTCCGCCATCTGTGCTATATGGCGCTCCAGGAGCTTGAGCTGAGAGTTAAATGGGAAGCCATTAATGGTCACATATACTCGTTTGCCGCGCTCATGAGCATATTCTATCCCTTCCCTAAAGCTTTCAAAATCAAATTCTTTGCCGGCACGATTCCTTAAGGAAAAATGGCTCACTCCACCATAAACTGCATCAGCACCGTACTGTATGGCGATTTTCAGCTTTTCTAGATTCCCAGCAGGGGAGAGCAACTCCGCTTTCTTTAGCAATTTACTTCGACCCAAATGAGGCGATTAGAGCCTCGATGTCATCATCATTTACGACGTCTTCTGTAGATGTGTCGCCATGAATATGTGTCGCAGATGCCACTCGCTTGGAGTCTTCGACCTTGCCTTCAAAGAGAGAGTTCATGTATTTTGCTAGTGTGCGCATCACATTGATTACACGCTCTATTTTCTGCCTATGAATATCTTGATACTGCATCACATCCATTGTATCCATTACTGTATCGCCAGCACTTAATGCGGCATTGATTATTGATTCCACGTGGTTGTTTGCACGATTCATATCATCAAGTCCACCCTTGAATGCTTCAATCGCTGGGAACTTCTCGTGTAACTTCTCTAGTAACTCTTTTTGTGATTTTAGAATCTTCTTGAGCTCGTTCGCTTCGCTTTCGATATTCATTGTATCGTTGCTGATATTTTCAAGTCTGTCGAAAATCTCGCCCGCCTTCGCCTCTGAATCGCGCGTAACATCGTCAAGCTGTGATACGACTTTGTGATCTTCTGTTGGGGGAGGTGGTGGCCATGCCTTTGTAGCACTTAGATGATATCCAGCGGTATCAAAGTCTTCCTCTCCTGAATCGTCTTCCTCTCCTGAAGCCGTAACAGTCTCACCAGGAGCATCTGGCGCAGATAGCTCTAGCTCATCGTCTACTAGCGACTCTTCTTCGCCCTCAAATCCCTCGGACATAAGCAGGGAATCTAGCTCTTCTTGTGTCATTAATCATCTCCACTTTAAGCGTTAAAATCCCGAAATTATAAAGGTGTTTTATTGTATTTTAGATAAAACGTAACGCGCTTACATAATAATGAATCCTTGATGTTGCTTGGCGTGGTCTAGTGGCTTGCTTGTGTTACAATCCCGATACAAAAATATCTCTCATAAATCTAAGGAGAAAAAGATGGCTGATAAGGCTAAAGTTAAGGAGTTTTTTAAGTTTTGCGAGGAGCACGAAGTAGAATTTGTTGATTTTCGTTTTACTGATATTAAAGGTGCATGGCATCATATTAGTTATTCAATGAGTGCCGTAGATGAGGAGAGTTTTGAGAGTTTGCCATTTGATGCTAGCTCGTTTGCCGCGTGGCAGCCTGTGAACAAATCTGACATGGAGCTAATTCCAGATCCGACCTCGTACTTTCTAGATCCATTTACTGCTGATACTACAGTAGTAGTTTTTTGTGATGTTTGGGATATCTACAAGAATCAGCCATATGAAAAATGCCCACGCTCAATTGCTAAGTGTGCTGTCAAGCATCTCAAAGAATCGGGAATTGGCGATGAGGTCTACTTTGGACCAGAAAATGAGTTTTTTGTATTTGATTCTATTAAAATCCAAGACTCTATCAATAGTCAATCTTATGAAGTGGACGTGGAAGAGGGCATGTGGAATACAAATCGTAGCTATGAAAATGGCTACAACCTCGGACATAGAGCGGGCAAAAAAGGTGGTTATTTGCCTGTGGCACCTGTTGATTCCATGGTCGATTTACGTGCGGAGATGGTAAAAGTACTAAATCAAGTCGGGCTTGAGACTTTCGTAGTGCATCATGAGGTCGCACAGGGGCAGGGCGAGATTGGCATTCGCTTTGGGAATCTCATAGAAGCTGCGGATAATGTGCAGAAGTTGAAATATGTCGTTAAGATGGTCGCTCACATGAATGGTAAAACAGCGACATTTATGCCAAAACCACTATATGGTGATAATGGCAGTGGAATGCACACGCATATTAGTATTTGGAAAAATGGCAAAAATACTTTCGCTGGCGATGGATATCAGGGCTTGAGCGAGAATGCTCTACGCTTCATTGGTGGTGTGCTGCAGCATGCAAGGAGTGTTGCGGCATTTACAAATGCTTCGACTAACTCTTATAAGAGGCTAATTCCTGGCTTTGAAGCACCAAGTATTCTTACGTATTCTGCACAAAACAGAAGTGCATCAGTGCGGATTCCTTATACAAAGGGCAGCGCAAGCTCTAAGCGCGTGGAGTTTCGATTCCCTGATAGCTCATCAAATCCATACCTTGCGTTTTCTGCGCTACTTATGGCAGGGCTAGATGGGATCAACAATAAAATCAGCGCGGGTGAGCCAATGGAGATCGACTTATTCGAGCTTTCGCTTGATGAGATTCGCGAAAAAGGGATTAAGCAAATGCCACACACTCTAAGAAGTGCAGTGGAAAATATGCTAGCAGATAAAGATTATCTAAAAGTTGGTGATGTATTTACGGAGGAGTTTATACAAAACTATAAAGCATATAAGTTTGAGACCGAGATTTGGCCATGGGAAGCGCGACCACATCCATTTGAGTTTATTACAACATATTCGTGCTAAACATCTACTCTATGCAGGAAGTCGCGGGGAATCTGGTACTAAGGTTATCATGGGATGATGTCGATTTTCTTCTTGTGTGTCTATATAGACACACAAGAAGAATCCAGCTTGTTTAGCATGCCGAGGTTTCAGATGATTGGCAAGTTTTCGCTGATTCCTGAGGTTTTTGACCAGCTTAAGAATCCGCCAAAAAATCTCTACTATCGTGGAAATATTGAGCTATTAGCGCGTCCAAAAGTTGCAATCTTAGGTACCCGCAATCCAAACACATATGCGAAGGCTATTACGCTTGAGATGGCTCGATTCTTCTCGCAAAATGGAGTAGTAGTCGTCAGCGGCGGTGCATTTGGTATTGATATTTTGGCGCATGAGGCATCGCATCCGGAGACTATTTTTATCTCCCCTTCTAGTCTTGATAGGCCATATCCAGCTTCGCATCGTTTAAAGTTTGAGAAGATTGCTAGCGATGGTGGGTTGCTTTTGAGTGAGTATGAGAGTGATTTTTTGCCAATGCGCCACACATTTTTGGAGAGAAATCGCCTAATTGTAGCGCTTGGGGAGATTGCTATCATCCCACAGGCTGACCTAAAAAGTGGCTCAATGCAGAGCGCAAGAATCGCAAGCGAACTTAAAAAGCCACTTTATGTCTTACCACATAGATTGCGCGAGAGTCTCGGTACGCAGGAGCTTTTGCGATCAGGTCGCGCGAGTATATTTTTTGATTTTGAAGAGTTATTTTCGCGACATTTTTCACAGCTAAAAAGAGAAACAGCAGGGAATTTGCCACATGATTCTTGTGGTTTAGATGATGAAGTTTTGCAATTTTGCGCTGGGTTGCCTAGTTATGATGAGGCAATTGCACGATTTGGCGAGGTACTTTTAGAGTATGAGTTTGAAGGGAAGGTTGTCGTGCGAAATGGGCGCGTTGGGCTTGTATGATAGCCATTGATGTTGGGTTAAAGCGCATTGGAGTCGCGCAATATGTTGCTGGAGTAGTGTTGCCATTAGAGCCAATATTACGCAAGAATCGCAATCAGGCCGCGCATGATATAGGTGAATTGTTACGTCAAAAATGCGCCAAAAGGTTGATTGTAGGAATCCCATGTGATGGTGGAAGTAGCGATGAGATGGAGCGAAGAATCCGCCATTTTGTATCTCTTGTGGAGTTTGATGGGGATATTTGTTTTGTCGACGAGTCACATAGCTCTAAAGAGGCATTTGAGCGTATCAAGGGCGTAATGAAGGATAGGCGCGATGGACGGCTTGACTCGCTTAGTGCGCAGATTATTTTGGAGCGATATTTGGCTGGAGGACGGATTTAGCGAGGATTCTTGTGGATACTTCTTTCTGTATATGCAAGAATCGCATCAAGAGATATGAGGCAAAGCACGCACTATCGCACTTGTCGTGACAATCTGATAAAATTGCTTTTTGTCTCGTAATTCGATAAAATGATTTAGATTTTAAGCGATTTGACTGCTAATACTCGTGTTTTAGAAGGAAGTGTTGATGGAGTTTGAAGTAAAGTCTCCCATACTCGGCTTTGAGTGGGTTAAGTCCGTAAAGCTCGAGAAGATTGATGATATGTTCATGAAGCTCAGGAATGCCAATGCGGATTCTCCCGCATTTACTTTGGTAAATCCATTTCTGCTACGCGAGTACGACTTTGAAGTCCCGCTCTCGCTTAAGTTGCTATTAGATCTTAAAGATAATACAAATCTTCTTGTTCTAAACATCATGATCATACATACTCCACTCGAAAGCTCGACCGTGAATTTTCTTGCGCCAGTTATTTTTAATTTTGACAATAAAACAATGGGGCAGGTCGTACTAGAGAATCACCGCTATCCAAACTATGGGCTGGCCGAGGTCATCTCATCATTTTTTGACGAAAGTGCCACTACACAAGATTCAGATATTAAATAATAGATGCAGCCACTTCAAACTATCGTTATAGTCGGCTATGGCAAGATGGCGAAAGCCATAGCAACTGGGCTAAACGGTAGATTTCTACTTGAGATTTCTGGTAGAAATCTAGAAAAAATTCACGCTTTTATCGATGAAAATAGATTAAATGCTAAGCCACTATTTCCGCTTAGTTTAGAGTCTTTGGCTAATAAACACGTAATTTTATGCATAAAGCCAAATGCTATTGTAGATTTTCGTGATAGTCTGAGTGCTGGTTTTACAAGTATGGATTTTGTTGCTTCCACCAAATCTAATACAGAAACTTCTCACGATAAGCCTTTAGCTATGCCAGCTGCACTCTATTCGATTATTGCGGGTGTTTGTATAGATTCTTTGCGTGCCATATTTTATGGTTTTACTCAGGGGTCGACCTGCAATCATACTATGCATGCTTGTCAAAGTAGCGAGGAAACATTCTGCAATGGTGATTCTTTTATACAAAATGATAAGAATCTGCTTGTAAATTCAGACTTTCTTATTAAGCCCCTCCAGGAAGAATCTAATCTCGTGTCTTGTAATTTCAATCATCAAAACAATACACAATTTATGCCAGTAATTCGCGCTATGCCAAATATCGCTGCAACACTCCATGCTTCGTGCACTGCGTTATGTGGTGATGAGTGTGCGCGTGACTTTGCATTTGAAATTTTTTCTATGCTTGGGGCGACTATTTGGCTCTCTAGTGAGGCGAAGCTCGATTCTGCGACTGCACTTGCCGGGAGTGGTCCAGCATATCTCGCTATCATCTCCGAGGCTCTAATGGACGCTGGCGTGCGTGAGGGGCTTACACGTGCTGAGGCAGAGAGTTTAACGCGTGGGCTTTTTGCTGGATTTTCATCACTTTTGTCTGTGCGACATCCAGCTTTAATTAAAGATGAAGTGACATCTCCGTCTGGCACGACTATAGAGGCTATAGCATGCTTAGAATCGGCCGGAATACGTGGGCTAATCATTGAGGCAGTGCACCGTGCAAAGGAGCGCGCTATCGCGCTTTCAAAGCTGTGGAGCTAGTAGCTATCTTAGGCGCTAGCGGATCGGGCAAGAGTGAGCTAGCCCTGCGGCTTGCACGCGAGCTTGACTGCTATATTTTTTCTCTCGATTCTCTCTCTATTTATCGTGAAATCAATATCGCCTCTGCCAAGCCACGCTCGAGCGAGTTAAGCGAAATACGTCATTTTGCAGTTGATATACTCTCGCCAAGCGAACCAAGTAATGCCGCGCTATTTTCTAGTCTATTGAATACCGCATATGAAGAATCCAAAAAAGCAGGCAAGCGTGCGCTTTTGATTGTCGGTGGGAGCAGTTTTTTTCTAAAGGCTTATATTGATGGGCTTGCGCCAAATCCTCCTATAGACGATGCTGTGCGTGAGAGGGTGGCGGAGATTTTGCGCGATAAGGAGCGGGCATTTTTGGAGCTTAAGCGACTAGATCCTCACTATTGCGAGGTGATTTTTCCGCATGATTCTCATAGGCTTCGCCGTGGATTTGAGATTTTTTTTGGGAGTGGCGAGATACCGAGCGACTATTTTGCGCGATACAAATGTGAACAAAAGAGCCATAAAATTCGTATTTATGAACTCTCTATTGCACGCGAGATTCTGCGTGAGCGTATTTTGTTGCGCACGATAGCTATGCTTAGGTGTGGGCTAATTGATGAAGTGTGCGCGTTAGAAGCACGATATACTCGCGCTCCTCAAGCGATGAAGAGTATTGGTGTGATCGAGGTGCTTGAGTTTCTAGACGGTCGATTCTCTCGCGATGAACTAAGGGATCTGATCACGACGCATACCGCGCAACTAGCAAAGCGTCAATCAACTTTTAATCGCACGCAGTTTGGTAAAATATACCACATGGAGTCGGAGGATATTTATCGTGATGTGCTTGAGTTTTTAGGATAGAGAATCATGAAAGATCTTTGGCTTGTCTTATGTTTAAATAAAAATAAGCTCGCGATACCATGTTTGTTGGATTTGCTAGCATTGTGCCGAGATTAGCATGGGAGCTGTTTTGTGTTTATGAAGCTTGTTTGGATATTAAAGGCTAGACTAAAAGGTAGCAAAGTAGCACTTGGTACATATATCAAGAATCCAAAAGGTATAAATATTGGTAAAAAGTGCTTCATTGCACGTGACTGTTCGTTGGATGCCAGCTCGGGTGGTAGGATTGATATTGGTGATGGCGCGATTCTTAATCGTAGCGTTCACTTAAATGCCTATCGTGGTGAAATTATTATTGGAGATGGGAGCGAAGTGAATAACCTAACCATTATAAATGGCACGGGTTGTGTGTGTATCGGTAGCGATGTGCTTATAGGTCCAAATGTCCAGATGATCTCATATGCGCACAATTTTAATGATGTAGATACTGTCATCAAGGCTCAAGGAATCGAAAAATCTAGAATTGATATTGGCGATGGTTGTTGGATTGGCGCGAGTAGTGTGATATTACATGGTGTGCGCATTGGCGAGCATAGTATCATAGGGGCTGGTGCTGTGGTTACTAAAGATGTGCCACCATATTCAGTGGCTGTTGGCGTGCCAGCTAGAGTGATAAAGAATCGCTTAGGATAGTTTGTGGGCGGGCATGGAGAATTCCACATGCCCTAGTCTTAGATTTTAGCGTAAGGCTTTTGACCTTCTTCGTAGAAGTTGTTTCCTTCTGAATCGATAGCGACAATGGCTGGGAAGTTTTCCACGGTTAGTCGTGCGATAGCTTCAGGACCTAGCTCTGGGTAGGCTAGCACCTCATATTTTTTGATTGAGCCAGCGATTAGCGCGCCAGCGCCACCAATGGCAACCATGTAAACTGCGCCATTTTTCTTAATTGACTCAATAACCTCTTTTGAGCGATAGCCTTTGCCGACCATGCCACTTACTCCTAGATCGAGAATCGTAGGTGTATATTTATCCATTCGTCCACTTGTGGTCGGACCAGCAGCACCGATGGCTTCGCCGGGCTTTGCTGGACTTGGCCCTAGGTAGTAGATTGTCTCATTTTGTAGATCTACTGGGAGCGATTCTCCGCGTGCTAGCGCCTCTGTGAGTGCCTTGTGTGCGGCATCACGCGCTGCAATGATAGTGCCTGTAATCAGGACATTGTCGCCAGCCTTGAGTTTTTTAGCTGTCTCTTTGTCAAAAGGTGCAGTGATTTTGATACTTGACATTTGGTGCTCCTTATAGCGTTATATCCGCGTGTCTAGCGGCATGGCAGTTGATGTTGACCGCGACTGGAAGTCCAGCAATGTGAGTTGGATACCATTCGATATTTACTTTTACAGCGGTATTGATTCCACCGAGTCCTTGTGGTCCTACGCCAGTGGAGCATGCCATTTCAAGTAACTCTTTTTCGAGCTTAGCATACTCTGGGTGTTCATTGTAAGAATCGACTGAACGCACAGCCGCCTTTTTAGCTAGGAGTGCGGCTTTTTCCATTGTCCCGCCGATTCCTACACCGATTACCATTGGAGGGCAGGCGTTTGGCCCAGCTAGCTTGACCGCTTCAAGGAAGACCTTTTTTACACCTTCTAGTCCATCAGCTGGCACGAGCATTTTTAGTACGCTTTTATTTTCACTACCAAAGCCCTTTGGGCAGACTTTGAGCTTTAGAGAATCGCCTGGAACGATTCTTGTGTGGATGACGGCTGGAGTATTGTTTTTTGTATTTGTGCGGTTAAAAAGCGGCTCACCAACAACAGATTTGCGCAGATAGCCATCTACATAGCCTTTTGCTACACCATCATTTATGGCATCTTCTATGTATCCGCCTTCGATTCTTACGTCTTGACCGATTTCGACAAAGACTACAGTCATGCCTGTATCTTGGCAGATAGGCATATCTTTTGCGCGCGCGATGTCAGCATTTTCGAGAATCTTGCCCAAAATATCCTTCCCAAGTGGGGATACTTCGCTATCTTTGGCTCTCTTAAATGCCTCATACATATCAGGCGTAACGTAGTAACAGGCCTCCTTGCAGAGCTTCGCAACAGCTTCTGTTATGGCTTCGGTTCTTACAACTTTCATCTACTCTCCTTTTGTGTGAGATGTGATGATTGTACCCTTAAAATCTATACGAAAGTGTAAAATTAAAAACTAAAAATCGACTAAAAGTTTTGCTGAAACCAGCCAGCGATTTCGCTACGTATAGTTTGATGTAGCTGGATTCCTGCGATGAAGTCATCTCGTAGAGCTTTTTTAAGTAGAGATATTGCACCGTTTCTAAATTTGCTCAAATATGGATGATCTATCTGTGCCCAGTCGCCCAAAAATACTATGCGCGATTCCTCACCCATGCGCGTGCCGATGAGCTTTACAGTTGCATTTGATGCATTTTGCACTTCATCAAAAATCACAAACTTGCGTGCAATTGTAATTCCTCGTGCGTGTGCAATATCGATTACTTCGATATTGTGTTTTTGTAAAAAGTATTCGGTTGCCTGTTGCTTTTCTGTGCTATTAACCTCGCCACGATATTCGATTCTTTTGGCTAGCGATTCTTTTTGGAGTTTTTCTATTGTGAAATTTATCGCACTAAATAGCGGATACATGAAGTAGCCTAACTTTTGACTTTCGTCACCCTTGCGAAATCCAAGCTCAGCCTCTTTGTCGTTTGCTGTGACTGTATTTCGCATGTAAATAATTCCATCGACTATGCCTTTTTTGACTAGATGGATTCCTGCTTGTAGGGCTATTAGTGTTTTGCCGCTGCCAGTGCTACCAGTAGCAATTGTTATGCGGTTTTGCGGATGAATTAGCATCGCGTAGTAGAGCTTTTGTTCTAGATTTATTGGCTTTACATATGGGTTTGATTCTTGCAGGATAACATCTAGTTGTTGTTCCTCAAATTTTCCATTTATCTTTAGCCCGAAGTGTTTTTTGCCGGTCATATATGAAGAAGAATCTGTGTTGTCTTCTTCTAGTATCTCTATCGTACTCCATTCGCTTAGTGCGCGAAACCTCGTATCATCGTTTAGCGCATCAAATGAAGAATTGCGATGCAAGCAAAAGGTGTGGTGAAAGTCTATTTCATCTGGATTTTCCACGCTATCGCGCATTAGGCTTTGCGTGTGGATACCAAGCGAGAGAGAATAGACTTTTAGTGCGATGTCGT
Organism: Wolinella sp.; assembly: GCA_052170135.1. GTDB lineage: Bacteria > Campylobacterota > Campylobacteria > Campylobacterales > Helicobacteraceae > Wolinella. The sequence continues at coordinate 150,259 of JBQNBC010000001.1, read as the reverse complement.
TTGTGAGCAGGGTCAATGCATAGTCTTTTGCGATTTCGGCGATTCTTGCATCGTTTAGTCCGTGTTCTAGATTGCGTGTGTTATACGATTCTCTGTGGATGATGTGGATTGGGATTTTTACCCCTTGTTTTTTGAGATAGAGGCGTCGTATATGATCGTGCGCTTTGGCGATTGATTCTTTTTGATCTTGCGTTGGTCCGTTTTGTGTTGTTATCTCACTGAGTGCGACTTCTTCACCTTCATCATTATTTATCAATCTGAAAAATTCTCTCGCAAAGAATCCTGTGTCGCTTGATAGCTCTTTTTTCTTGTTTAGCTCGCTAAGGACGATATCGCTGATGAAGATTTTGTTTTCGCCTTGTTGGTATATATGAGTTAGATTCTCCACGTCATCAAGTATTACAGAGGTGTCTATAAGGTAGGATTTTCCAGGCTTCTCGCTCATAAGCGCACCTCAAATGCCTGCAACTCAATCTCTCGCTCGTATTGCCTAACAAGCTCCTCATAGCTCAAGAATTTCACTCTCTTGTTTATATTAAGCTCACTAAAAGCAGAATAGCTGAGGCGTTTTTGAAACTCCATGTATCTATTTTTTGGCGCTACGATAACCATTCGTGCATAAAAATCACGCAAATCATTAAACTTAAGTAGCGAATTTTGCATATCAGTTGAGTGCTCCACTTCAAAAAGCGAGTGGAGCATGCCACGCTCATTTAGCCAAATTACATCCACGCTTGAACTTCGTTTTATGATATTTGGATAGCTAAATGTTGGCAGACGTTTTAGTGTGGAGAGTTCGCCTAATGGGCTATTGATGAATATTTTGTTTTTATCTTGAGCAGGGATAAATGTCTCCAAGGACTTTAGATTTCCTATCGTTACTAGCAGTCCTTGATAGTAGGTATGGTTAAACGGATTAGAGATGATCTCATCTTTTTTATGCTTTTCTTGCAGCTTTTTTAGTGCATATAAGCCCGGCTTTATCTTGTATATCTCCCCATTTGTCTGGACTATACGCCTGATTGAAGCTGCTCGCGTTTTTGTTCCCCATCGACACTCTTTGATATTATCTATCTCTTGGTATAGCTGTCCAAGAGTGCCTACACCACCAAGCTTCTCTAGTGCGCAGACGACTGCTTCTCCTTGCGTCATGCCTCTACTGACACCCTTCGCACTCTATGCTTCTATCCATAGTGTGTGCCTCAGCTTGCGGGCTTTGACTTCTTAGATAGTAGGTTGATTTTAGTCCAAGTTTCCATGCACTCATGTAGATGTCGTTGAGGTATTTCCCGCTCGCCTTATCAAGCGACATAAACACATTTGTACTTTGTCCTTGGTCTATCCACTTTTGGCGGATTGCAGCAGCGCGAATTATGAGATTTTGGTCTAGCTCATACGCGCCTTGATAATAGTTCCATGTGTTTATGCTGAGATTTGGCGCTGTAACAGGAATCATGCCACTTAGATTCTCTTCAAACCATTTTCGTTTATATATTGGTTCAATAGTCTGTGTCGTACCTACCAGGATGCTAATGGAGCTCGTTGGCGCAATCGCCATTAGGTAGCCATTTCGCATTCCTTGCTCTTTGACTAGAGCGCGAAGAGAATCCCAGTCGCAATCCGTGCCAAAGAGTCCACCCCTGTCAATTAGTTTTTTTGCTTCAGCGTTTGCCATATCGATTGGGAAAATACCTTGTGACCAGTTTGAGCCATTGAAATTTGGATAGATTCCTTTTTCTTTACCTAGCTCGCTACTTGCCTTTATTGCGTGGTAGCTGATTTGCTCTAGGAGTGTATCAATCTTTTCTAGATGCGCATCGCTACCCCATTGGATTTTTGCTTCAGCCAGCATTTGTGCTTCGCCCATTACGCCAAGCCCGATTGCACGTGTCTCAAGGTTTGTCTTTTTGACTTTTTTACTTGGGTAGAAGTTGAGGTCAATGACGTTGTCAAGCATTCGTACGGCTATTGGCACTACACGCGCTATTTCATCTTTTGTATTAATTTTTGAGAGATTTATGCTTGCGAGGTTGCAGACGGCCGTTTTGCCTTCTTGTGCAATTCTTTCAGCGATAAATACCTTTTTGCCATTTATAGAATCCATCGACGTAATTTTGTTTGCACGTTTTGTGATTTTTAGATCGGTTGTTATTTCATCTCTTTCGTTGAAAATCTCGCTGTCGCCATCTTCGTATTCCACGCGGATTACATAGTGATTTGGCTCTGTATTTTGGAATATCTCGGTGCAGAGATTTGAGCTACGAATTACCCCTGTGTGCGAGTTTGGATTTGCATGGTTTGCATTATCCTTGAAGCATAAAAATGGTGAGCCTACCTCAAAGTAGCTTGTAAGGATTCTCTTCCATAGCTCTTTTGCGCGTACGCTATCTTTTATGATTCCTTCCATGTTTTCATATTCTATGTAGCGTTTTTCAAACGCCTCGCCATAGAGATCTGTGAGATCTCCACACTCATGTGGATCAAGTAGCGTCCAGTAGGAATCTTCCTCGACTCTGCGCATGAAAATATCTGGAATCCACAGCGCAGGAAAGAGGTCGTGGGCACGCCTGCGCTCCTCGCCACTATTTTTCTTTAGGTCAATAAAGTCAAAAATATCAGTATGCCATGGCTCAAGATACACACTAATTGCTCCTTTGCGCGTACCCAGCTGATCAACGGCGATGGCGATGTCGTTTGTGATTTTTAAAAACGGCACAACCCCTCCTGCAGCATTCTTATGCCCATCAATGAAGCTACCAAGTCCACGAACCTTACTGTAGTCCCAGCCGATTCCTCCGCCATACTTTGAAAGTAGCGCCATCTCTTTGTAGCTATCGAAGATTCCTTCGATATTATCAGGTGTGCTGCCAATGTAGCACGAGCTTAGTTGGTGGCGTGGAGTGCGGGCATTGCTCAGTGTCGGGGTTGCCGCCATCACTTCAAAGTTACTTAATAGATCGTAGAATTTCGCCGCCCATTCGTTTGGATTCTTCTCGTTTTGCGCCAAAAACATTGCAATCGCCATAAACATATGCTGTGGAAGTTCAATTGGGCGGTTGTTTTTATCTTTTATTAGGTAGCGGTCATAGAGAGTTTTGATTCCCAGATATGTGAATTGCAAGTCGCGCTCTGGTGCAATTTTACTATCCAAAAAGTCAAGGTCAAATTTATCTTTTAAGCCTCGTACGATTCTCCCCTCTTTTTCACCGTTTTCGAAGTAATCTTTTAGCTTGCCATATCCTGTAAAGTGATTTGCTTTGTGATATAGGTCATAAAGAAATAGTCTAGCCGCTACAAATGTCCAGTCTGGCGCATCTACATCGATTTTATCTACAGCAGTTTTGATAAGTGTTTGTTGTATCTCTTCTGTCGTAATTTTATCGCGAAATTGAATCTTTGCATCGACTTCTAGCTCGCTTTGACTGACGTTTTCTAGTCCTTGTACTGCCTCTTTTGTGAATTTTTGTATTTTTGTGACATCGAGCGTTTCAACACGCCCGCTTCGCTTAATGACCGTTAGCAAAGAAAGACTCCTATATTTATTGTTTTGTTTCGTAGGCAAATAAACTTGCCTTTATAAGCTATGGGCGCAAGCGCCACCTGATTTCTTAAAACAATTATGCTACGCTTTTGTAGCATATTTAAAGATTTTATTTTTTCACAAAGGCAAGCTTTAGCTACAGCAGGTGGAGGCGAGTCGCCCTTGTAATGCATATAATAAATCTACTACACAAAGCTGTGTTTTGGTGATTTTGCGTAAGCTAAATCTATTAGTTATGCCGTAGTCTAAAGTCAAAGTAACTGTTGTCACGTATTCGATTCTTAGGCTAGTTGCACATTTTGCCAAAACCCATCACGCCAAAGCCGTATATAATTTGCCATACTGAGATTCTTTAACAAAAATCTCATGGTTGCCTAGCGTGGCGTCTGCGAACCGTAGGATCCAGATATTTTTTGCGGATCCTGATATTTAGTGGCGTAATTTCAAGAATTTCATCGTCTTCAATCCACTCCAGTGCGCGTTCAAGTGTTAATTCACGTGGCGGGACTAGCTTTATCGCTTCTTCACTACCGCTGCTTCGCATGTTTGTTAGATTCTTTGCTTTGATTGGATTGACATCTAGGTCGTTATCACGACTATGCTCGCCAATAATCATGCCGACATAAACCTTTGTTTGTGGCGATACAAAAAGAACACCACGTTCTTGGATATTAAAAAGCGAAAAGCCAGTTGTTTCGCCATTTTCCATTGATACTAGTGCGCCATTACTTCTGCTCTCGACCACTCCACTAAAAGGTCGAAAATCCAAAAACGAGTGATTCATTACGCCTTCGCCCTTGGTGTCGGTCAAAAATTCGCTTCGATAACCAATCAATCCACGAGCAGGTATCTCAAACTCCAATCGCGTATAGCCATCTCCCATTGGATTCATTGCTTTCATCTCGGCTTTTCTGCGACCTAGCTTTTCGATTACTGTGCCAGCGTAGTCTTGTGGTGTATCTACGACTAGATTTTCAAATGGTTCGAGATGGATGCCATTTTCCTCTTTTGCTATGACTTCAGGGCGTGAAATGCTAAATTCAAAATCCTCGCGACGTAGATTCTCCGCGAGAATCGTAATCTGTAGCTCGCCACGCCCAGATACTTTGAATTTCCCTTCGCCCATCTCTTCCATTTTCATCGCGATATTTGTCTGCATCTCTTTTTCTAGGCGATCTTTTAGTTTGTTTGCTGTTACATGCTTGCCCTCTGTGCCTGCTAGTGGTGAGTCGTTAACTGCGAAATAGACTGACATTGTTGGTTCTTCGAGATGCATTGGGTCAAGTGGCATTGGATTATTCGGGTCAACTAGAGAATCGCCAACATCAATGGAGTGGAATCCGGCAATCGCTACGATGTCGCCAGCTTCAGCTTCATCAATCTCCATGCGTGCCAATCCATGAAATCCGATTAGCTTTGTGATTCTTCCATTATCTTTTTCTCCATCGGCTTGCGCAAGCATGACTGTTTGCCCTTTTTTTGCCGTACCGTTAAAGATTCTCGCGATTCCTATCTTGCCTACGTAGTTGTCGTAATCAAGTGTAAACACTTGGATTTGGAGTGGATTCTCAGCGCTTCCGCTAGGCTCAGGTACATGCTCTACGATGGACTCAAACAGAGGTTCAAGTGATTTTTTCTCGTCGCTTAACTCCTTCATAGCGTAGCCATCACGTGCCGCAGCGTAGATTACTGGAAAGTCAAGCTGCTCTTCGCTTGCATCCATTGCAACAAAGAGATCAAAGACTTCATTAATGACTCGTTCTGGGTCGGCAGCTGGCTTGTCGATTTTATTGATTACGACTATTGGGCGCAGTCCAATGTTTAGGGCTTTTTTGACGACGAACTTTGTTTGAGGCATAACACCCTCTTGGGCGTCTACTAGCAAAAGCACGCCATCAACCATCTTTAGCACTCGCTCTACTTCACCGCCAAAGTCAGCGTGCCCTGGAGTGTCTATAATATTGATTTTATACCCTTTGTAGCGGATGGCTGTGTTTTTGGAGAGAATCGTAATTCCACGTTCGCGCTCGATGGTGTTACTATCCATGACGCGTTCATCAACTTGCTCATGAGATGCAAATGTCCCAGATTGCTTCAAAAGTCCATCAACTAGCGTAGTTTTACCATGGTCAACGTGCGCGATTACCGCGATATTTCTTATATTTTGCATTGAACTCCCAGAGATTTTTGGCGAAATTTTATCTCAATAATCATTAGAACTTTTTTACCAAAACTGCACAAGAAGAATCTAGAGCAATTTTTTTAGGCTCGATTCTCTCAAAGGCAAAAACTAGGGAATAAAAGTTGCTTTAAAAGCCTAAAATTTATACGCCAAAGGGGCATTTATGCTTCATGAGATGCTAAAAAAAGTCACAATCTCTACAAAAACTGAAGGCTTGCAAGGCTCAAAAATAGGGGCTAGCGAGGCTGATAGTGAGCAGTTTTTAGGGCTTTTTGCTGAGGCATTGTCTGTTTCAAAAAGTGCTAAAAAGCCACAAGGAATAAATGCGCAAATCAAGAATCTACACATTGAAAATCAACTTAGCGAAGTGCAAAATCTGCTTTTGAGTCATCAGGTGCTATCCAAGGCACAAAATACGGCAATGTCGATCTTAAGTGGCACAAAAGCCGGACTAAATAGCACTGTGAAAAACTCAAATAGCGCGCTAAAAGAGTTGCTTTTGGAAGCAAAGCAAGCAATTGAAGAATCAAAATTAAATGTCAAAGATGACAAGAACAAAAGGAATAAAGAGGTTCATCAAAGTGACTTAAAAACACTTCAAGATGTTATAAAAAAGGCGGAGGAGCTAGGGCTTAAGCCAAGTGCGATACACGGAGAATCTGATGGTAAACAAGTGCTAGAAACACCTGCCTCTGTTGCAATAAAAAAGGCTACCAAAGAGGTAGAAAAAGATGCAGAAGATGTCAGTAAGCCAAAGCAGAAACTAGTCCAAAATCTTCCTAGAGACAAAATCATAAATGACGCGATAAAAGTCGAAAAAAAAGATCATGTAGTAAAAGAATCCAAAGCAGAGCAGGGTGTACAAAAAGGTCAAGTCGCCAACAGTGAGCAAAAAAGCGAGAAGGTAGCGTATAAAGATATGCCAAAAGTTGCTCAGAGCTCGCAAAAACTGGAGCTAAAGCCTGATATTATCGTCGATGCAGAGCCAAAAAAAGCGCAAGAGCAAATCATTAATCAAGCAAGTAGCAATGCTTCTTTGGTGGGAATCCTAAATATTACAAAGGACAAAAAGCCTGTAAAAACTGAAGCCGCAGCTCAAAAGGTAAAAGCGCAAGAATCTAGCGTTGATTCTCGAAGCCAAGAATTCAAGGAGCCAAAAGAGCTAAAAGTTGCAATAAAAGATACGCATAAAGCAACTGTTTTTGAACCTTTGAATGCAAAGATGCCATCTGTGGCAAGTATGGAGCCAACCACCATAAATGAGGAAACAAAGCGTGCCGAAGCCCAAAGCCTAAAAGAGGTGCAAAACCTCCAAAGTTTAATTGCAAAAAAGAGTGAAAAGAGTGAAAAGAGTGAAAAGAGTGAAAAAATAGATGAAGGCGAGAAGCCAAAAAAAGAGGCGCAAACGATAGAAAAAGGCTTGTTTATAACATCTAGCGAGATTCGCAATGAGATTTTAAATAGAAGTGTGGCAGCAAAAGAGACAATTAGAAACTTCACGCACACGCTAAAAGAGGAGGTTCAAAACTACAAGCCTCCTCTAACAAAACTCTCAATAGAGCTAAATCCAGAAAATCTCGGTAGCGTTGAGCTGACAATCACGCAACGCGGTCAGAATCTGCTCGTGCAGGTGACATCAAATCCGCAGGCAATTCAACTATTTATGAATAATACTACGGAGTTTAGGCAGCAGTTATCAAATGTTGGTTTTAGCGATGTGGCTATGAGCTTTAGCGATAGTAGTGGCTCTGGAAGTGGCTTTAATGGACAAAATCACTCGGGGCACGAGCAAAAAGGGAACGAAAATAGCTTGTATGCCTATAAGACCAATGCGCTAGGGATAGAGGAGGAGTCCTTGTCTAGCAAAATGGAGATTATCCTACCTAAATACGCCTAAGGAGAGAATCATGGCAGTAGTAACAAATACAAACAACACTTCAACGTTAGCTAGCTCAAAAGATGTAGTCAAGAACAAGAAGTCAGAGCTTGATAAAGATGCATTTTTGAAACTATTTTTGGAGGAGCTAAAGGCACAAGATCCAACTTCGCCAATGGAGACGGAGAAGATTCTCGAGCAGACTGCGATGATGACGCAAATAGAACAGCAAGAGGAGATGAAGAAGACTCTCGCGAGCATGACGGATACAATCAAAACTATGGCCGAAACTAGTAAGAAACTAACAGATCTTCAGGGTACTATGAAGACTACGCTTGAGAATCTAGGAAAGAGTATAGACACGACAAATAACACGACAAACTTCCTAGCGCAACTCTCTGGGTATAACACAGTTGGCATGATAGGCAAAATCGCTGAGACTGATGTAACTGGCTTGAATATTAAAAATAACGATCCTGTCAAGTTTGATCTATATTTTGATGAAGCTATCGACACAAGCAAGGGAAATCCGGTAATTCGCGTGCTAAATGAGAAGAACGAAGTCGTAAATGAATTCTCGCTCTCTGGGCATAATGGCGTAAAGGGCTATGCGACATTTGAGTGGGATACGAAAAATAGTGCAGGCGCAAATGTTCCTGCGGGCGCGTATAGAATTGTCGCAGAGTACAATCTAGACCCAGCGACAAATCGTTATAAAGAGACAAGAATCGGACGCGGTGAAGTGCAGAGTGTAATTTATGAAAAAAATGTCCCATACTTGAAACTTGGCAATAACCTAGCACTTCCCCTTGGTAATGTTAAGCAGCTTTACGCGAAAGGTTAATTTATGAATGCAACCCTCTATAATGGCGTAAGTGGAATCTTAACCCATCAAACAGGACTAGATAGCGTTTCTAACAATATTGCAAACGTCAATACGACAGGGTACAGGGCAAACCTACCAGAGTTTGAATCTCTATTCGCTAAATCAATGAGCTATATCAATTCAAGCTCGCCAATTAGTAATGACTTTGGACATGGTGTCACAAAAGCTAGCAATGCTATCAGTACAAAAAGTGGTAGCTATAAAAACTCTGAGGGTGAGTTTGATATTGCTTATTCTGGTAAGGGGTGGTTTGTAGTCGGGACGCAAAAAAATGGTGAATTTGATGTGCAAGCTCCAAAATTTGGGCAAGTTCAAAAGAATTATTTTACGCGTGATGGTGGCTTTACGCGTGATGCTGAAGGCTATCTCGTCAATTCAAGCGGGCACTATCTTTACGGAATCGACCTTGGCAAGATCTCTAAAACAGGCACTTTTAGCGCGAAGCATGACTATGCTGCGGATACGAAAGCTCTCTCTGGATCAAAGCTCACTCCGTTAAGAATCCCAGAGGATTTAAACTTTCAACCTACGGTAACTACAAAGGTAGGGACAGCAATAAATCTAAACAAGACTTCAGGTGGCAGTGGAATTGATCAAGTATTCAAAAAACCTGATGGCACATTCGACCTTGATGCGCTATGGGCACAGGATGTTAATGCTCTTATGGATGATAAGTTATCACCTCTTGAGGCAAACAACTACAAGGATATAACAATTACATCTACGCTTAATAATGGTGCGAAAACTAGCCATACTTTTACTTATGGCGGCGATGGAGAAAATGGGTTTAAAACTCTTGGCGAGCTAAAAAAACTAATAAAAGAAAAGACAGGCTTAACTCTTGACATTGGTCGAGATTCTATGGGTAAGCCACACAATTGCAATCTACTTCTTCATAATGATACATTTTATGATATGGGAATTGAAATCACAGGACGTTTAGCTCAAAAGCTCGGGCTTGGGGGTGCTACAAAGGATTTTGATAGTGGCGCAAGCATGCGATATAGTGCTGATTCTTCTGGATATGATGTAGGTACTTATGTAAATGCTGATGGCGTAATTTATCGACGAACGAATGCCGCTGGCAACTCAGATCCGCACACAGATAAGACAAATTGGGAAAGGGTTGATTCTTCCAAGGTAGAGACTTATAACCAAACTCGCTCTTATGAGAGTGGTACTTTGGTAAATGTCAATGGAACACTATATAGAAGAGTCGCTGCAACAGCTGGCAACTCAGATCCAACTACAACTGCAACAGAATGGGTAAATATAGGTGAAGCAACAAAGGGAAATGTAGCGATGTATCAAGATGGCACAAGCTACGCAAGAAATGAGGTTGTGAGCTTTAATGGTACGCTGTATCGCCGAAGTGGCGCAGAGGGTGCATCAAGCCCGGCGACAGACTTTGCCAACTGGTCGATCCTTAGAAACGATTCTTTAATGAGTGAGAAGCTATCAGTTCCTAGCTATACAAGTGGCGTTGAGGTATTTAGTGCAGATGGCACGAAATACAACCTTCGTACAGAATATTACCTTAAGGATTCCGGGAATGCTGGCGTTGGTGAACGATGGGAGGCGCGCACAGCTATTTACGATGCCACTGGAAAGACTATGGTGAGCGATTCTAAAGTTATTCATGAGGTTACTTTTAATGGCGGTGTGGCGAGCGGATCGTCTGTAACGATTCCCTTTGGAAATGGTTCTATTGATTACAATCCTATTAAAAGTGCTGATGGGCGCATGTCTACAAACTATAGCTATGCAAGCTCGAGTGTCAAAGAATCCACGCAAGATGGAAGTCAAATCGGTCGACTAAAAGACATTAGCGTGGATAGCAACGGGCGAATTATGCTTGCCTTTACAAATGGCAGAACAGAGGCTATGGGGCGCGTAGGAATCGCGGCGTTTGTAAATGATCAGGGGCTTCAAAAAGTTGGCGGAAATATGTTTCAGATGACGTCTATAAGCTATAACGGTGGGGAGCCAACGTATCCAAGCGGTGCGCCTATTCTCGCATGGGATAAGTCTGGTGATTTAAAATTTGGGCGCGTGATGGACAACATGCTAGAGACTAGCAACGTTGATATTGGCTCAGCACTCACAGAGTTGATTATTCTTCAGCGCGGATATTCATTTAATGCAAAAGCCTTTACAACTGGCGATGAGTTAATTAAAGAGGCTATAGGTCTAAAAAGGTCGTAAATAGCATAAGTGGAATGCTATTTGCTTGAATACATACGATACTAGAAACAGAATAAAAGGATAAACGATGCTTAGGTCAATGTGGTCAGGCGTAAGTGGAATGCAAGCTCATCAAGTAGCGCTTGATGTAGAGGGACACAATATCGCTAACGTCAATACTGTGGGCTTTAAATATAGCCGAGCTAACTTTGCAGATATGCTCTCTCAAGTGAATCGCATCTCTACTTCTCCATATGGCGGGCTAGGCGGACAGAATGACTACTCTGTAGGGCTTGGAACGACAATAAACTCAACAACAAAAGTCTTCTCTCAAGGCTCAGTTAAAACGACTGAAAATAAGACCGACTTGGCTATTGGTGGAGATGGTTTCTTTGTCGTGAGTGGTAATAATGGGCGGACAAATTCCTATACTCGCGATGGTGCTTTCAACTTTGATGCCGTTGGAAATCTAGTAAATAACACAGGGCACATTGTCCAGGGGTGGCTGAGGAATCTAAATACATGCGATGAGTGTTGCACTGATGAGAATTTACACAATGTAATTGACACAACAACACCTATCACAGGAATCAAAATAAAGCCAAAAATGGTAATACCAGCTAAGGCTACATCTCAAGTGCAGCTAACAGCAAAGCTAACAGCTGGCGATACCACAAAGAGCATGGATTGTGCTCATGCACTAGACTCTACTAGCGCGACAGCATCTGATGGCTTGGTTGCTAGATATGATAGCTCGGGGCGTAAAATGCAACACGCTGATGATATTGGTGCAATGTTTAATAGCGAGGGTAATGCCTATCGCCTAAGCGAAGGACAAGGAATCTGGGTCAGCTACGAGGTAGCCACTGTGAGCAAGCCAGTTCCTGTTGGTGTTCAGAGTGAAATCGTTATAAATGGCACAAGAATCGCGTTTTCAAACGATTCCACGACTTCAGGTATTAGCTCGCTCCTTGCGGCACAAAATGCCATTAATGCAAAAAAAGGTATCACTGGAGTTGAGGCATTTGTCGATGGTGCAAATCTAAGGCTATCAAATGACAATAGTCTAGATGGTGATGCAAGTAAGAAGAATATCATTATCACCGGAACTGGAACTGGTGCGCTGGCAAACTTCAGCAACGCAGATAACGTAATTACTGCGTTCCGTTACAGCTATACAAGCGCTAGCAATGCCGATTCTGCTAGCGCACAATTTAGGACGACGGAGGATTTGCGCGCGCTTATCCAGCAGGATGCAAACTATATCAAACGAAGCTCAGGGAATCCAGCTATAGCTAGAACGTATGTAGAGGGCGATGGTCAAACTTTAGCAAATGCAAGTGTGAAGGTAACTGTAAATAAGGGCGGTATGTTTGAGATTCTTAACCAAGATGATGGTGTGAATCCAGCCACGCCAAAGAATCTAAATATCACAGTAACTAGTTATTACGATAAAAATGTAACTAGTAACGTGCTTTTTAAAGAGAGTATGCGCGGGCTAAATACAGGAATCTTAGTTGAAGGTGGCACGTCTAGCACATCTGGTGCGCTGATGGCGGCAAAGCATGCGGCAACGACGGACATCATTGATAGCCTCGGTAATAAGCATACATTTACTGTGGAGTTTAGAAAAATCTCTGGTCAAGAGTGGAGCTTTAAGCTAAAAGTACCTGAGCCATCGAGCTTTATCAACGGTTCTGCGGAACGACCAAATATCCTAGAAGGTGGAAGAGTTACATTTGGTGAGGGTGGCGCTATCATTGGTATGACACCAAACACAGTGCAGTTTGACCCAGCTACAGGAGCTAAATCTCCACAGAGAATCAGCCTTCAATTTGGTGCTAGTGGGACATTTACTGGAATCACAAGTACAAGCGAGGATAGTAGCACTGGACACATTGGAAACAATGGCTATCAATCAGGCACTCTTGGTGAGATGAGATTTGATGCAAATGGTGTTTTGATGGGCAAATTTAGCAATGGCAGGGATTTGGCATTGGCACAAGTAGCGGTTGCATCATTTGTTAATAATGCCGGTCTGCAAGCTGAGGGCTCAAATTTGTATTCTCGCACTTCAAACTCTGGCGAGCCAGCAATCGGCACGGCAAATAAGGATGGGCGTGGCTCTATCCATGCATCAAGCCTTGAGGCGAGTAACGTTGATTTAAGTAGAAGCTTAACGGAACTAATTATTGTGCAACGAGGATTCCAGGCAAACTCAAAGACGATTACGACTTCTGATCAAATTCTTAACACTCTTATCCAGCTCAAGCAATAGTGGCTTAAGATTCCTAGCTATGGCTAGGAATCAAGCTGCAAATCCACAAATAAATCAAGAATCTACAAGCTTATCGCCCTCGTCAATCATTATCTACTTTTCTGTGTATTGTGTTATTAAGGCGCGCTTAGGTTCGCCAATGTAGTAGCCCTGAGAGTAGTCTACGCCAAAGTTTTGCACGCATTCAAGCACCTCTTTGTTGTGCACAAACTCAGCGATAGTCTTGATTCCTAATTTTTTGGAAAAATCGACAATCGTTTCAGCTATGATCTGTGAGTTTCTATCTGTGTGTGCGTGCTTTATGATAGAGGCATCGATCTTTATGATATCGATATCAAGCCTTAAGATATGCATGAAGTTTGAGTAGCCACTACCAAAGTCATCTATGGCGATTTGGCAACCTAGCTTTTTGATACGCTTTATAAATTCGCCTACGATCTCGTAATTATCAATACCATCAGTCTCGAGAATCTCAAAAAAGATTCTGTTTGCCACGCCATATTTTTCTACTTCAGCGATTATGTAGTCAATGGTTTGTGGATTTAGTATGTCATCAATTGAGAGATTGACTGAGAATTTATAGTGTGTATGTTGAAACATCTTGCATGCATCACTAATGATAGCCTGCGTGATACGATGATATAGGCGTGCACGCTTTGAAATATCAATAAAAAACGGTGGATATACATGCCCATCATCGCCTATTAGTCGTGCTAGACACTCATATTTGTAAATCTCTTTTGTTTTATTGTTTAGAACTGGTTGAAAATAGCATACAATCCTATTGTCATCAAGTGCACTTTTTAGCATGCGAATCCAGCGGAAATTTTCCGCATACTCTTTCATCACCATCATTGTGCTGTTGTATATTACAAATGGCCGATTTTGCTTTTTGGCAAGCTTTAGTGCAATGTCTGCGTGTGACATAACTGTGCTGTTGTCGCCATAGGCCAGCCCTGCTGAGATTCTTATATGTATCTCTTGTTCTTTTAGCGAGATGAGATGACTATCTACTTCGTCGTGTACTTGTCTGCCAAGTGCCTCTAGATCCTCATCTGGCGAGTAACTAGAATCAAGCAGTGCGTATTCATCTGCTTGCAGTTTGTAGAGTTTGAAACGCCCGTGATTTATGAGCGAGATTAATCGTTTCGCGACCTCTTTTAGGACAAAGTCACCAATCTCGGTGCCATAAAAGTCATTCACCTCTTTGAAAGAATCGATATTTAGAAGCATTAGGAATGGATTCTTTGCTTGCTTTAAATCCTCGAGTAGTCGGTAGCGATTTGGCAATGAGGTTAGCTTGTCGGTGTAGAGCTGTTCTTCAAGTAGGCGATTTTTTTGCTGGATTACCTGCATATTGCGTTTTAGTTCATGGTTTAGCTCCTCTAGGCGCGCGCGACTGTGTTCTAGCTCCTCTTTGAACCATTTTTTGTCCGTTACATCGACTATGTTTGCGATAGAGATGCAACTGCCGTGCAATTCCATTGAGTTTGTCGTGATATCTACGTGGCGTGTCCTGCTAGTTTTTGTCTTTATTTGGACTTCGAAGTGCTTTTTTAGATGGGATAGATTCTCGCTACTTTGCCCATCATGGCTAATATTTAGGACATCAAATAGCGTCTTGCCTATCATTTCATCTGTGCTGTATCCAGTTATCTCTTCCATGGCTTTATTTACATAGATGATTCCGTTTTCACCAAAGAGACAGATTCCAGTAGGAGAGTTATCAGACACCATAGAGATGAGAGCATCTTTTCTTTGTGCCTCTTTGCGTTCTTGCTGGTAGCGCAGACCACCCAGAGATTTACGTATAGCTTGTGAGAGTGAGACATCGTTGACTGGCTTTAGTACATAGCCATCAATACCTATACTAATGGCTTCCACAAGCAGTGAAGAATCATCGTATGCTGTAACGATTATAATGGGTGTCTCGGGGCTTATCTGTTTTATTGATGCGCTCATAGCGAGACCATTGACCTGTGGCATCATGATATCAGTGATTACTATATCTGGTTGGTATCTTTGAAATAGATCAAGTCCTTCTTTGCCATCTCTTGCTAGGTAAACTTTTTTAAAGCGACGCTTTAAAAGACTTGCATATGCCTCACGTATATCGTCTTCATCCTCGACAAAAAGGATTGTGATGGTTTTTAAAAACTCTTGTTCTAACTTTTCGCTATACATGAAATTCCCTCTAAAACACTAAGGCGCTCACGCTTATCAATGGTATTTTAAAACACGAATACTGTTATTTTGCAAAAAATAAATTTTTAATTATGAATTTTAGCTAATGCTGGTTTGCTATTTGCTAGAGATATTGCAGTTTTTATTGCATTTTCGTAGCTTTTTAGATTTGCCTGATTCTTGTTATATGCTATGTCGTATGCTGTCCCGTGATCTACAGAAGTGCGTATTATAGGCAGTCCTAGCGAGATATTTACACTCTCATCAAAGTGAAGAATTTTAAGCGCAATTAACCCTTGGTCGTGATACATAGCGACATAGTGGCTATATTTTTCTCGAGCTAAAAATGCTACATCAGGCACCAGCGCACCAAAAAATAGTTCATGCCCTATCTTTTTGTTTGCCAACTGCACTGCACGCGTAATCAAAGAATCCTCTTCGCCCAAAACGCCACCATCGCCTGCATGAGGATTTAGCCCTAGCACGCCACATGCGCGTATGTTTGGCGTGCTATTTGCCAGTCGTAGTAAAAATTCAAGCACAGATTTTGTATCGATTCTCTGTGGGACTTGAGAAAGTGGTATGTGATCGGTGAAAAGCGCGATATAAAAGCCATCTTTTCCCATCATCATTATTGCTTCCTTGCCAAAAATCTCACGTAGTGCCTCAGTGTGTCCTGCATGGTGGATTCCCGCTAGATTCCACGCTTTTTTATTTACGGGTAACGTTACTAGTGCATCTACGTCGCCAGCTCTGGCTAGCTCTACACCCTTTATGAAGCTAGCAAAAGAGTAGCGCCCAGACTCGCCGCAAGCTACTTTTGGAGTTATTTCGCACTCTAGTCCCAGCTCGCAAAGTTGCATATCGCTAGGTACTTTGAGCCCAAGCAAATAAGCTGCACGCTTTAAAACATAAGAATCGACACCATATATTATTTCTGCTAGTTCTTTGACTTTTTCATGTGCTCTTAGTGCGATTTCGATTCCTATGCCATTCACATCGCCAATTGATACAAATATCTTCACCAGCTCCCCCTTTTTGCGCAATTCTTGAGCATTTATCTCCTGAGTAGCTCGATCATCTCTCTTGTGGCTGCCTCTAGTCCCACAAATAGTGCGCGTGAGATGATGCTGTGTCCGATATTTAGCTCGATTATTTCTGGGATTTTTGCGATTTCGTGCACATTTTGATAGTTTAGCCCATGCCCCGCAGCGACCTCTAGTCCGACTGTTTTTGCATGCTTTGCTGCACTCTCGATCGCGCTAAGTGCTAAATCGTATCGTGCCATCAGCTCGCTTCTGGTAATCCCTAACTCTTCGATGAAGTTTGGCGTGCGAGGGAAGTTGCTAAAACGCGCTAAATAGAGATTTGCAAAACTACCTGTGTGTAGCTCAACCATATCTGCACCTAGTTTGTGTGAGAGCTCGATAGATGCAAGGTCTGGGTCTATGAAAAGCGATACGTCGATTTCACTTTCCTTGAACTGTGCGATTCTTGCCTTTAAAATCTCAAAACGCCCAAGCAGGTCAAGTCCGCCCTCAGTCGTTACCTCTTCGCGCTTTTCAGGTACTAGCGTGACGCGATGTGGACGTATCTCGCAGAGAAAATCGACAATCTGCTTATCAGTGGAACACTCTATATTAACTGGAAGAATTGACGATTCCAAAATCCTCTCAACATCAAAATCGTGGATATGTCGCCTATCTTCGCGCAGATGGATTGTGATTTGCGAAGCACCAGCACGTCGCACGAAAAATAGTGCTTCTATTGGATCTGGCTCGTTTATCTTGCGTGCCTCGCGCACTGTGGCTATGTGGTCGATATTTACACCTAGTAGCATGGATTCTCCTTTGGTTGGATTTGTGGAATCTTAGCTTAAGAATCGGCTTTGCAGGTTGATTGTGCATCGATTCTTTTGCCTATATCTTTGAGTTTTGAATACTCCTCCAAAAGTCTAGGCGCATCATCTAGACTCATCGCAAACGTCCATAAATATGTAATCACCGCATAAATATGTCCAGCCGCACGCTCAGAATCAAGGCTCATGATTACAATCGCTATGGCAAAAAGCAGACTTGCAACCACGCCAACTACAAGATATCCAAGTGCCTCGCGATTTGAGATACCGATTCTTGCTTTTGAGACGAATGCGTAGTGCCGCTTTAGCGCGTCTTCGCTTGCACGCTCAATAGCTAGGACTTCGCGCTCAAGGCGATTGTTTAGCCGTAGATATAGGCGGTCGTTTGTCGCGCTAAACTTTGGAATTGCCAAAAGTAGTAGGCAAAGTGCCACAAAGCAGCCGATTCCTACATAAAATTCGACAAAAAGCAGCATAAGAGCCGCCCCGAGAATCGAGACAACCGAAGTGAAAAATGTTGGAAAATGGTGCTCGAAAAAATCGACAAACTCCCTAGAAAGCGCGACTCTTGCGGCTATTGTGGAGCTATCGCGACCGGCACTTCGCTCATTTAGCATCACAGGCGTGGCGAGGCTTGCATAAAGTGTCGCAAAAATCTGCGTATCCACCCTGCGCCTAAGTGCACCAAAAAGCCACATAATAAGCACCATCAGCGCGTAAGTAAGCGCACTCCACATCTCACCCGCGATAATAGAATCGATAGAGAATCCTGCAAAAATCGGATATGAGAGAAAGAGCAGATTCTCAATCATTACAAGAGAAAATGCAGCTAAGAGCCTATTTGGATTCTCTTTTGCGATTGTGGATAGGGTTTTTAGCGCGTTATGCTTTTTCACAGTATTATCCTTAATGCCTGTGTGATTTTACAAAATAGTAGAGAGTTTCACTAATGCTCAAAGTCAATTAGAGAATCTAGCCCAAGAGACACTCCTCTTAACTTCGTAAAATTGTGAAGTCTACAGATGGTTAAACGCCAAAAAATCACTCAAAAATATGCGATTCCCCATCTTGTGCGGTGGGTGAGGGTAGGGAGGATTTGTGCGATTCTAGATTCTCTAATGGCGCGCTATAATTCGCCCCAAATTTACCCCTACAAAGGAGAATCCATGTTACTTTTTACCCCCGGTCCTACACCAGTCCCAGAGCCTATCCGTTTATCTATGGGTGAGCCGACGATACACCATCGCACGCCTGAGTTTGAGGCGATTTTTGCACGTACGCAGATGCTTTTAAAGGAACTTTTGGGTATGAGCGAAGTGCTAATGTTAGCTAGTTCTGGTACAGGTGCGATGGAGGCGTGTGTTAGCTCGCTTTGCGCAAAGAAAGCTTTGACGATAAATTCTGGAAAGTTTGGAGAGCGATTTGGAAAAATCGCAAATGCGCTTAGGATTCCGAGCGTTGAGATTAAAAATGAGTGGGATACTCCTGTCTCTGTGGAGCAAATTCTTGATGTTTTACGCAAGGATTCTGATATTGATGCGATTTTTGTGCAGATTTGCGAAAGCGCAGGGGGCTTGCGCCATCCAGTCGAGGAGCTAGCACGTGCAGTCAAGGCGCATAATCCAAGCATAATGGTTGTCGCTGATGCTATCACAGCTATGGGCGTGGAGGCGATCGACACTACGCATATCGATGCTTTGATAGGAGGTAGCCAAAAGGCGTTTATGCTACCTCCTGGCATGAGTATTGTTGGGTTGTCCTCTGCTGCTGTAGAGAAAATAGAAGCACGAGATGTTGGTTATTACTTTAACATGAAAACCGAACTAAAGAATCAGCGTAAAAATACCACCGCATGGACTGCGCCAACAACGCTTGTCATCGGGCTTGGAAAGTATTTAGAAATAGCAAAAGAACGTGGATTTGATGTAGTTTTCAAAGAGACACGCGCACGTGCGCTTGCTACACAAGAATCCTTGCGCGCGCTTGGATTCTCTATCTTTCCAAAGAATCCAGCTCTAGCGATGACGACCATAATAGACGAGGAGCGTGCCGAGCCACTTAGGAAGATGCTGAAAAAAGAATTTGGCGTCAATATTGCCGGCGGACAAGATCACCTAAAAGGGAAGATTTTCCGCATAAACCACATGGGACTCATTGAGCTATATGAGAGTGCGTGGGTGATAAATGCGCTCGAGCTTGCGCTTAATAGAATCGGTGCGCGTAAGTTTGATGGCGTTGGAAATCGCGTATTCTTAGAGCAATATTATGCGGAGCTTGCAAGATGAAAATTCTTGTTACAGGCACAGCAGGCTTCATAGGCTCGCATCTAGCGCAGAGACTTTTGGCGCGTGGTGATGAGGTAGTGGGGCTTGATAACATCAATGACTACTACGACTTGCGCGTTAAGTATGGGCGTTTAGAGCGCGCTGGAATCGCCCAAGAGACTATCGTATATGGCGAGACTATCCAGAGCAAAAAGCATGAAAACTACCGCTTTGTTAAGCTAAACCTAGAAGATAGAGAATCGTTGCATAAGCTATTTGATAAGGAGGGGTTTGATAAAGTATGCAACCTTGCTGCTCAGGCTGGCGTGCGCTATTCATTGACAAATCCATACGCCTACATCGATAGTAATATTGTTGGATTTATAAATATTCTCGAAGGGTGTAGAAATCACGGTGTTAAGCACCTCGCTTATGCATCTAGCTCATCTGTCTATGGATTAAATGAGAGTATGCCATTTAGCACGAGCGATAATGTCGATCACCCAATAAGCCTCTATGCTGCGAGTAAAAAGAGCAATGAGCTGATGGCGCACACCTATTCGCATCTTTATGGAATACCAACAACCGGTTTGCGATTCTTTACTGTGTACGGACCATGGGGGCGACCTGATATGGCACTATTTTTGTTTACAAAGGCTATTTTAGAAGGGCGCGCTATTGATGTGTTTAATAATGGTGAGATGTTGCGTGATTTTACATATATCGATGATATTGTAGAGGGTGTCGTGCGTGTGATAGATAATCCACCATCTCCAGATCCAAAATGGAGCGGAAAGAATCCAAATCCAGGTAGCTCCAAAGCCCCGTATAAAATCTACAATATCGGAAATAACTCTCCAGTGCGCCTTATGGATTTCATAGCCGAAATTGAAAAGAATCTAGGTATGGTCGCAAAGAAAAATATGCTTCCGCTTCAGATGGGTGATGTGCCGTCGACTTATGCTGATGTAAGTGATTTAATTGAAAATCTTGACTATAAGCCAAGCACTTCTATCGAAGTGGGGATTGAGAGATTTATCAGGTGGTATAGGGAGTTTTTCGCGGTCTGAGCTTAGGCTCGCTCTCGCGGGCTTTTATTATTTGTAAATACATCTCCAAAAATCCATAAAATTTACTAGTTTGCAGATAGCGCATTATGAACAAGAATGAAAAATATACTCGCTTGAAAGAATCGAACTTTTACTTAGAGTCGATTCTTTGCAAAAATTTAGCGAGAGCCCTAGAGCTCGTTTTGAGAATCTAGAGCATTCATGATTTTATTTTGTTATCTTTTTGGAAGACGATATATAGCGTGATTATGGTTAGCGGAGCGATAAAGTAGAGTATGGTTTGGCTAAATAGTGGTAGTAAATCATGTGAAGTTGCATTCAATACGAGGTATGTAGTGTAGGCAATGTAATAAAGGAGGAATATCCCACCCTCCCAACGATCAATAATGCGTCCTGTGAAAAATATCGGTAGTGTTGCAAATGCTACGATTATCATCACTGGTATATCAAAGCCAAGCGCAGCCGTGGAGACTGGCACACCATTTGGTACGATTAGAGCTGTGATGCCAAGGACTGATAGGATGTTGAAGATGTTGCTACCAACGACGTTGCCAACAGCGATATCGCGCTCTCCCTTTAATGCTGCCATGACTGATGTTGCTACCTCTGGCATAGAGGTGCCGGCCGCGACGATAGTTAGTCCTATTATTAGCTCGCTAACTCCAAACGCCCTAGCAAATGCTACTGCGCCATCCACTAGCCATCCTGAGCCAATGACTAGACAAAATAGCCCAGTTGTGATTAGCAGGAGTTGCACTGGGAGTAGATCGAGCTTTGAAGTTATTGACACAGAGAGAGATTTCTCAGAAAGATCTTTTTCCTTGCGACTTTGCCTAATGATAAAGATAATGTAAGAAATCATTGCCCCAAGAAGAATTGCCCCATCAAGTATGCCTAGATTCCCGTCTAGTGAAAAAGCATATATCGCGAGTGAGGCGATAATCATAAGAGGAACGTCAAGCCTTATTAACTGGCGATCTACTAGTAGCGGTGTGATGAGCGCGGAGACGCCAAGGATAAAGAGGACGTTGAAGATATTGCTACCCACGACGTTACCAAGCGCGATATCGGCCTGACCATTTAATGAGCTTTTGATATTTATCGCGAGCTCTGGCGCACTCGTGCCAAATGCCACTACTGTTAGCCCAACAACAAGTGGCGAGATTCCTATTTTAAAAGCGAGCTTTGAAGCCCCTTTTACAAGCCAGTCAGCTCCAACTACGAGCAAGATTAGCCCTCCTAAAAATAGTGAGATATTTACAAGCACGAATGTCCTTTTTGAAAAAATAGTCGCGAATTATAGCTATTTGGAGTGAAGTTTTATCAAGCAGTATGCTTTGCGAGTGTTGCTTTAAAAGTAATCAAGCCAAATGCGAGAGTCTCAGCAGGCAAGATCTGATTCTTGCGCGTTGCTATTTAATAAGCTTGTTTAATACGGAATTACCCCTTAGTGTATCCTCTTTTTCGCTCATCACGTTGAATAAACCATCGAGTGTTTTGCGTGTGATATAGGAGTTTAGATCCTCGTTTTCTTTTAGCATGTAACCATTTTTATCAAAATTAGCAACGAGATTTTGTATCGATTTTATATTTTCTGAATTACTGGGAATAAGGTTGCTTAATGAATTATATGCAGTTGCAAAGCTACTTTTGCTCATCTTTTCATCTATAATTGGCTTAAAAACACGCTCTAGTTCCGTGCTTGAATTTTTCTTCAAAAAGGATGTAAAGCTATCTTTGCCGCCGTTTATTATCTGCTTGACGTCTGCTTCATTCATATTTTTTATAGCGTTGGCAAATACAACGCTAGCCCCAATAACCGCGCTACTTGCTGCACTATTCATTTCGCTTATTAGCTCGTTTGCCCACTTTTCGCCACCGACTTTTTTGGCAATATTTGCAGTAGTCCCTAGATGTCCAGGGAGTGGTATTTTTGCGCTTGCGCTTTTAATAAATCCATCATTGAGAGCTGCTTTACCGCTGCTTCTAGCGCTCTGGAGACTATGTCTTTGTATCCGCCTTGAGTATTTTGTATTGAGTCAGTAGCTAGTTGCAAGCCCGAATTTATTTTATCTTGCCAGCTTGTTGCGCTTAAAAATAGTGGTATTAGAAGGAGTGCAAATCTATTCATTTTTAGCCTTTGCTGTATAAAACACTCCTATTTTTAGCACTTGGATTCTTTGCTTGTACAAGGAGGCGAGAATCGACGATATAAATGCGATTCTCAAGCTGTTGATTAATCCAGGCGGATAACTTTTACTTTCGCACTCGCGCGGAGCTTTTCAAAGTGTTCTTGTATAACCTTGTCCTCTTTTTCCATCATCAAGCGACCAAAAACTGCCTCTTTGGCATTCTCAAATGGAATAAGTGTAAAGTCGCTTTTATCCTTGATTAGAAATGTCAAATACTCATCACCAATAGTAAAAATCTGTGTAAATTTATTTTGTTGCGTCTCTTGCAGAATTGCTACAAGCTGCGGATTTATCTTTGCAGTTATGATTGTCTCACTGGTGCTTGTTACACCATTTTGCGCTTGCAGTGGACTTTGCATAGTTGCAATTAGTGCATCGCGATTCTTAGAGCTGTATTTTATAGTTTCGATTTTGGCTGGGATTGAGAATAGATTCTTGTTTGCCTCATAGTATGTCATGAGTTCGCGCTCGTCCGCCATTCTGAGATTGTTTTGGACTATTTTTGTGTAGAGCTTGTCTTTTAGTACGCGCTCTTTTAGCTCATTTTTGTAGTTTCCTAAATCTACGCCTCGTTTGTTTAGAAAAGCACGAAATTGCTCGGTGGTAGCACCGCTATTTTTTGCGACTAGTGCAAATTCCTTGTCAATATCTTCTTCGCTTGCTGTGATGGCATATCGCTCGATCTCATCTTTATGTAACATCTTATTTACAAGCAATTCCATTGCTTGTTCCTTGCTTACATTTGCGCTTTGCGCGCTTTTGTATAGCTCAAACAGTGTAACTGGCTGATTATTCACATAGAATGAGATTCCATTCACGAGATTTGGCGCACTTAGAGTAAAAGTAGTCGCGATAGCCAGTATTAGTGAGAGTTTGGCAATCATGTTTATTCCTTTCTGCCTGTGATTATTGCTGCATAGCTTGAGCTTTTACCATTTTCGTCGAGCAATGAACCTGGAGATACGATGCAATTTGGCGGGATTCTCCCAAATGTAATCTGCTCTGTCTCTATATCAAAAATACGCGTAGTCGCCGTGAGTAGTACTCCATCAAGCAATTCTGCCCCACGCTCTATCCATACACCAGCACCTATTTCGCATTTAGAGCCGATTTTGCAGTCATCTTCTATGAAGGCGGATGTTTTGTGGAGTGGATTTAGTATGCCTTCTATTGAAGTCTGATTCCCAATTTTGCAGTTATCACCTATTTGGACGCATGCACCTATATGCGACCATGAGCCAATGTGTGTATTGCATCCGATATATGTGCCTAGATCAACAAATGATGGCATAAGTACGCTATTTGCACCTATGAATGAACCTTTTCGTACGACACACCCTGGCAGGACAACTATTCTAGCGTTTCTAAATCGACTCTCATCCCAGCCATCAAACTTGGTAGGAATCTTGTCGTAATACCTGAGCGTTCCAGTATTAGCCGAGCTCAATGGTGTAGTCTGGATGTATATCAAAACCGCTTTTTTTACCCATTCATTAATTGTGGGTGTGCCATTTTCTATGCTTAGTACGCGGATTCTCCCTGTGTCAAGCAGATCGATAGTGTCTAAGATCGCCTTTTTTAATTCTGGCTGAGCAAAGCTATCTGATCCAAGCGTATCGCGTGCTTGCCAAAGTTCTTCGACAAATTCCTTCATAAAATCTCCTTAAACAAATGGGAAATTTGGCTTATATATTTCTTCATTTTATCCAAAAGTTTCTAAAAGCCCTTGCGTAAAAAACTCCTCGATAGCCTCACGCATAAGCCTTGGCTCGCTAAGTGAGTTTACCTTGTCTCTAAACTCGCTAGCACCCACTAGACCCTTTGAATAGGCGTGTAGATTCTTGCGAAACATAATAGCCCCAAAATCGCCCCTAAAGTCAATTATCTTGTCAAAATGTTCGAGCACTATCGCTCGTCTAAGCTCTATGCTGGCCTCGCTTTCTCCATCGCGAATTTGTCTAAAAATCCACGGTTTTGCTACTGCTGCACGCCCTATCATAAGTCCATCGGCGCCGGTGTGGTTGCGCACCTCATGAGCTTTTTCAAAAGAATCTATCTCACCATTAGCTATTAGTGGAATTTTTAGGATTTTTTTCATTAAAGCAATAGAATCGTAGTCGATTTTTTCCTTTTTGTAGCCATCACTTTTTGTACGTCCATGCACGACGACAAAGTCTATTGGAGCATTGTTTAGTGCGTTAGCTATTTCGGTTGGAATTTTAGAGTCAAAGCCAATTCTTACCTTTACGCTCGTGTATGGAATCGTGGTTGTCTCTCTGATTAGGCGCAGGATCTCGACTAATTTATCGAGGTCTTTTAAGAGTGAACTGCCACTTCCATGCCCTGAGACTTTTGGTGCAGGACAGCCACAATTTAGGTCTAGGATATCGATTCCCTCCATGGTGTTTAGCACCTCTACCGCGCGTTTTATGATATCGAGGTGGTTGCCTGCAATTTGTACGCTATATGGATTTTCATTTGGTGCTTTTTCTACCATTTTTGCTGTGCGACGATTCTTGTAAGCTAGTGCATGGACGCTAATCATCTCGCTAACTGTAATATCAGCTCCAAACTGCTTGACAACGCTACGCAATGGCAAATCAGTATAACCAGCAAGTGGGGCTAGCATGAGGAGATTTTTAAACTCTAACTTCTGCTTGATTGTGTGATTCTCTAGATTATTGCTTGGATCATCTAAGTTTTTAGAAATAGGACTAAATTCTGTGTTCATTTAGCTATTTCGCCTTTTGTACTCATCGTATCCGTATTTTCTAATGATCTCAAATTCACCAGATTCTCTAATAATACCAATACTTGGAAGAGGGACACCATTAAATGTGTTGTTCTTGACGATTGTGTAATGAATCATATCCTCAAAGATAACCCTATCGCCTGCTTTGAGCGGATAATCAAAACTGTAGTCCCCGACAACATCACCAGCTAGGCACGTTGGACCGCCAAGGCGGTATGTGTGTGCTTTTATACCCGATTCTTCGCTGTCGCGAACCATAGGGCGATATGGCATCTCAAGGCAGTCTGGCATATGTGCTGCTGCGCTTGCGTCTAAAATCGCAATATCCATGCCATTTTTAACTATGTCAACCACTTCAGAAATCAAAAATCCAGTCTGCCAGCCCACTGCTTCGCCCGGCTCTAAATAGACAGGGATTCCGTTGTGACGTACGCGGAACTCACGGATAATGCGTATAAGTCGCCCGATGTCATAGTCGGCGCGCGTGATGTGATGACCGCCGCCGAAATTTATCCATTTCATACGTGCAATGAGCTTCCCGAAGTGGCTCTCAAAATGCTCCAGTGTGCGCTCTAGTGCATCACTATTTTGCTCACAATGAGTATGAAAGTGTAACCCGTCGATTCCCTCTAGGTCAGATTCTTTTAGCTCACTAGGCGGGATGCCTAGGCGCGAGCCGACTATGCATGGGTTATAAATTGGTGGTTCAACTTCCGAGTAGAGTGGATTTAGCCTAAGACCACATTCGATTTTGCGAGGTGCAGATTTGACTATATCGCGGAATTTATTCCACTGTGTTGGAGAGTTAAAAATAATATGATCGGCAAATGTGAGTAGCTCTTGAACTTCTGCATCTTTAAATGCAGGTGAATAGACGTGTATTTCGCCTCCGTCAAACTCCTCTTGCCCGAGCCTTGCTTCATGTAGTCCACTGGCGGTGATTCCTTTTAGGTATTTACTCACTAGAGGGAAGCTTTTCCACAGAGCGTAGCCTTTGAGTGCAAGGAGAATCTTCGCCCCGCTCTCTTTTTGCACGCGGTCAAGAATCTCGAGATTATTTCTTAGTTTTGATTCTTCTAGGACATAGCATGGCGTGGGGATATGGCTGTATTGATTCATTTCTTACCTTTTGATGCAGTGAGAATCCGATGTTGGATTCTCAGGTGGATTAATATTCGATGACCTTCCAGGGAAGCCCTTGTTTGTTTAGCTCTTCCATGAATGGATCTGGGTCTAGCTGCTCCATATTAAAGACACCTTTGCCACTCCATTTGCCCTCTAGAATTAGCTTTGCACCGATCATTGCGGGTACGCCTGTTGTGTAGCTTATAGCTTGTGCGTTTACCTCATGGTAGCACGCCTCGTGATCGCAGACGTTATAGATGTATATAGTGCGCTTTTTGCCGTCTTTGATTCCTGTTATATAGCAACCGATATTTGTCTTACCTTTTGTGCGAGAGGCCAGTCCTGCTGGATCTGGAAGGAGTGCTTTTAGTACTTGAATAGGGACGACCTTGACGCCACCCACATCGACTTCATCGATTCTTAGCATGCCGACATTTTCCAAGCATCGCATGTGGGTTAGATAGCTCTGCCCAAAGGTCATAAAGAATCGAATGCGCTTTAAGCCTTTGATGTTTTGCACTAATGATTCTAGCTCTTCATGATAGAGTAGATATGAGTCTTTTTTCCCTACTTCTGGGTAGTCCCATGCTTGCATAATCTCCATAGGCTCAGTTTCTATCCATTTGCCATCTTGCCAGTAGCGTCCTTTAGAGCTGACTTCGCGTAGATTTATCTCTGGATTGAAGTTTGTTGCAAATGGATAGCCATGGTCACCGGCATTGCAGTCTAGAATATCTATTTCATGGATTTCGTCAAAGTAGTGCTTTTGTGCATAGGCGCAAAAAACATTCGTAACGCCTGGATCAAAACCACTACCAAGGAGAGCAAAGATTCCTGCATTTTTGTAGCGATTGTCAAATGCCCATTGCTCTTTGTATTCAAATTTTGCTAAATCTGGATGTTCGTAGTTTGCTGTGTCAAGGTAGTGCACACCAGTTTTTAAGCACGCCTCCATGATAGTTAAGTCCTGATAAGGGAGTGCGATATTTAGCACGATTTCTGGCTTGACCTTTTTAATGAGTGCAACAAGAGAATCGACACTATCGGCATCTACACTTGCTATTTCGATCTCTCCAAAGCCCTTGTTTTTAATGCTTTTTGCAATATCTTCACACTTTGAAACAGTGCGTGAAGCTAGTGTTATATGAGAAAAAACATCGCGATTCATCGCCATTTTATGAGCGACGACCCCACCTACGCCACCCGCGCCGATCTGAAGAACTCTAGCCATAAACGCCCTCCTTTGGGAAAATTATAGAAACGCGATTATAGTGCTTTTTTACTACTAAAATATTTCAGCGAAAAATAAGAGGAGACTCCTTGTTGGATTCTTCTTAGCTTTGGGCGAGAGAAGCTATGCAAAAGTGCATAAAATAGCGGCAGATAAAAGAGGTTTAGAACCGTGCCCCAAGCTAGTCCAAAACCAAGTGAAACAGCTAGAGGCTGGAGTGTGACAGCTTGCCCTGATGGGAAAAATATAAGTGTGGCTAGTCCAATAAATGTTGTAATAGATGTTAGGAGAATTGGGCGTAGACGCTTTGATGCAAGGACGAAAAATTCCGTCTTGCTTTTTGCCTTGCGAATAAAGTCAATCATGACGATTCCATCGTTTATGACAACGCCCGCAAGTCCTAGGATTCCTACAAATGAGCTCATTGTTAGATTTAATCCAAGTATAAAATGCCCCGCGACTACACCAAGAAACGAGAGTGGAATCACGGAGAGAATCACAAAGCTAATCAAGAAAGAATCAAACATTAAAAGTAGCGTCATAAAAATCAGAAATAGCGCAATTACTGATGCTACGATCATATCGCGTATGAATTGATTGTTTTTCTCCTGTTCGCCACCTAGCCTGATCTCTATTCCAGAATTTCGCAGATTTTCTAGCTCGGGCTCGAGAAACCTAAGTAGCTCAAATGCCGTGAGCTGCTCATTATTGACGTCGGCATAGAGTGTATGTTGCTTTTGCGAGTCTTGCTTGATGATTTTTTCATTCGCTACAAATGTATGAAACTCAACTACATCGCTTAAGCGTACACTCTTTTCTCCAATCCATAGTGTGAAATTTTTTAATGTAGCAAGCTCATCTCTGTTTGCATCTTTTAGCCTTATCTCAACAACGCCATCATCATCTAGGCTCTTTGCTTTCTTGCTATATAAAAAGTAGTCGCTAAGTAGTGCACTTATTTGTGCTTCGCTTAGGCCTAGCGATTCTCCATATGGATTTAGTGAGAGTTTGATCTCGTTTATGCCACCTTTTATATCGTGTGCACTGTTTCTAACGCCTGGAATCTTTGCGATTTTCTCTATCAATTCATCTAGTTTTGATTTTAGATTTTTGTCGTTTGATATGAGGTGTATCTCGACGTCATGTTTTGTGATGCCGACCCCTGGTGAGGCTATATTTAGCTCTTGGATATTGTGTGATTCTTTAAAGGCAAGCAATCTTTCGCCTAGGATTTCTTCAATCTCGTAACTCTTTTTTGTGCGGACTTTGTCTTTAGTATCCCAGTCAAATGCGAGAATCGGCGAGATGTATCGCTCGATAAAGTTATCTTCTATCGCCTCTTCTAATTCAATAAAGATATTAAAGAGATTTGGTGCGCTCTCGCCCCCACCAGCTGTATCGATGGCATGCCCTGCGATTGCTGAGGTAGAGTGTATAAACAGCTCACTTTTTTGGTTTAAAAGCTCGCGCTCAAGCTCCTTTACTACAACTTGCGTCTCTTCTAATGTGTGGTCGCTACTAAGTCGTCCGCTCACGTAGATTTCTGAGCCATCAAAGTCTGAAAAAAGCTGATACTTCGACTTGATAAACCCAAATGCAATCATAAGAGGAATCGCAATTAGAAAAATGGTCAACAGCGTCTTTTTATAGGTAAAAAAATACTCAAGCGTGTGTCGGTATAGCTCATTTGCTTTGCTCCAGTCACGCGTTGATTTCTTGTGAGATAGCATGTGGGCGCAGTGGAGTGGCAAAAAGAGAAATGATTCTACAAGCGAGGCTAGCAGGAGTGCAGTAATTGCGATTGGTATTAGCTTGATGAATTTCCCGACCTCCCCACTCATAAGCAACATTGGCAAAAATGCAAATATGGTTGTGGTTGCTGCCACTAGCACAGGGATAATAACCTCCTTTGCACCATTGAGTGCAGCCTCTTTTGGTGGCATGCCCTCTTCGATGTGGCGTTGTATGTTTTCAGAGACTATGATTGCATCATCGACTAGGATTCCAACAGCGATGAGCGCGCCAAGCAGACTTATCATATTTATTGCATTATCACTTAGATAAAAAAATATTGATCCAAGCAAAAAAGCAAATGGAATCCCAAGCGCAACAACAAAAGCTATACGTGCGTTTATTAGTAAATACATACAAAGCGATACGAGCAAGAATCCAAGTGTTATATTTGATGTTACGGTGTTTAGGCGATTCTTGATGTAGTTTGATGTATCAAGAAATGAGCTTATTTCTAACTCTTTAAAGCGTGATTCTAGGCGCTTTATTTCGGACTTTACCTGTTTTGCAAGCGCGATTGCATTTCCTTTGTCATCTTTTGAGATGTTTAGATTTAGCGCACGTGTGCCATTGAAGCTAGAGAGCGTGGAGCTCTCGCCGTATCCGTAGTGAAGTGTGGCAATCTCCTTTAAGCGGACTATTTTCCCTGAAGTCTTTATCATGCTTTCGCCTAGCTCGACTGGATCTAGCTTGCCATGAGTGGTGGAGATATAGAAGTGTCCATCTTTACTCTCTATCTTTCCGAGTGGAAATATGTATGAGAGGCGCGATATTGCGTTTGCAACTTCTTGAGGATTTAGCATATATGCGCGTACTCGACTTGAGTCTAAGCGCACTTCAATCTCTTTGTCGGATTCTCCATATAGAGTTATGCTTAGATTTGGTATGCTGCTTAGTATTCGCTTGACCTCTTTTGCCTGTGAAAGTAACTGATCAAACCCCAAAGAATCAGAAGCAATCGCTACTTGCATAAGTGGAATTTTGCGCTCAACTATTGTCGCGATAGGCTCATCCATGTCGCTTGGCAGATTTGTACGCGAGAGCGATATTGCATCCTTTATTTTACTTAGGACATCATTTTTATCACTCCCATCTTTTAGTGTTGCGGAGATGATGAACGCTCCGGCTTTTATCATAGATTCTATTTTTGTGATTTGTGGTATTGAACGCAGCTCGTCTTCTAACGCGCTGACGGCTATTTTATCGAGATTATCAGCGCTTGCACCTGCATACGCTCCAGAAATCATAATTTCATCATTGTCAAGCGGTGGAAATAGCTCACGCGGTATTACGCTGATGCAATAAAGTCCTGCAAGGAGAAGAAAAAATGACAGCGTATAGTTTAATTTTGCTTTATCTAAAAAGAAATCAATCAGCTTCAAAAACCAATATCCATGATGAGAAATTTAAACTTCATATCTTCTAGTTGCTTTTTTAGGTGCTTGTTTTCTTCAAGGAGGGAATCTGCCTGGTTTTGGAGTTGTAAAATATTTTTACTTGTGTAGTAAATATTGCTTCTAATGTAGATTTTAGGCGCGAAAATGGCTACGCATACAAGTATTATAAAAATTGCTAGAAAGAGCGATTCTGAGCTTAGATTCTTTGCGCTTTCTTCGTAATTATGCAGCTCACCAAGTAGCTCGTCTCTCTCGTTCATTTCATCTCCATTAGTCTAAAGGCGCGTAGTTTTGCGCTTCTAGCACGCGGATTTAGGCGCGATTCTTCACTGCTTGCAACTATCGGCTTTTTTGTGAGAATCACACCTTTTGCATGGTTGTTCCCACATTCGCATCGAAGTACATGGGGCTCACAGATGCAAGAATCGCTCCACTTTTTGAAGAAGTTTTTGACTATTCTATCCTCTAATGAATGAAATGAAATAACCGCCACGTACGCATTTGGTAGAATGCTAGCCGTCTCTAGCAGTCGAGAAATCTCACCAAGTTCATCGTTGACCTCGATCCTTATCGCTTGAAATGCAAGCGTAGCTGGATGGATATTACCGATGCGTTTAAAGTTTTTCTCGATTAGTTGCGCTAGATGTTGTGCTGAAGTGATACGAGATTTTTTGCGCTCTTCAGCGATTATATTTGCTAATTTTTGCCACTCTCTAACTTCGCCAAACTCACGAAAAATGTGCGCGAGGCGATCTTTTGGATAGCTATTAACCACCTCAAGTGCACTTAGCTGAGATTCTGGATTCATCCGCATATCGAGATTTTCAGAGTTAAAGCTAAAACCACGCCCTAAATCATCGAGTTGAAGGCTTGATACGCCTATATCAGCTAAGACACCCACGATTTTGCTCGCATCTATGTCGTGGAGAATTTTAGGTAATACATCAGAGAAGCGCCCTGATTCCGCACGAAATCGTGTGCCAAAATGCTCAAGCCTTTGCTTGCTAAAGCTTAGTGCATTTGGATCTTGATCAATGCCTATCACAGAAATTTCTGGGTGCAATTTCAAAATCGCCTCGCTATGTCCACCAAACCCGAGTGTGCAATCGATAAAATATCCATCTTTAAGCGGGGCAAAAATCTCTAGCACCTCATCTTTCAAAACGGAGATATGCGGGGGAGTCAAGGCTGTCCTTTAGGGTTGTTTATATTATTAGCTTGCATCTTTTGCAGTGACCAAAAAATATAAATAAAAATATGGCGAGAATCTAAAAAACCTAAGCTCGCGATTGCCACTTTTGGCTAGGAATCGCAAGCTTTTTGTGATTGACTTTATCAAGGAAGAAACTACACGCCAAGATCATCTTTCTAGATTCTTGAGTGAGAATCTCGACTAGCTTTGCGCTATTTTACGCGTGCTACACCACTGTCTATTGCTGCCTTTGCCACTGCGCTTGAGACAAATTCATCAAGTCGTGGATCAAATGGAGAAGGAATTAGATACTCTTTGCCATATTTTAAGGTGCGCCCATGAATTTCATTTAGCTCTTTTGGCACATCTAGCTTTGCAAGCTCTGCAAGTGCCTTAGCAGCGGCAATTTTCATCTCTTCATTAATTTTTGTAGCGCGAACTTTTAGTGCACCTTTAAAGATGTATGGGAATCCTAGAACATTGTTTATTTGGTTAGGGAAGTCGCTACGACCTGTTGCCATTATGACATCTGGACGCGCTGCTTTTGCTACGTCAGGCATGATTTCTGGCACTGGATTGCTCATTGCAAATACCATTGGATCTTTATTCATACCAACGAGGTCGTCACCTTTAATTATATCTTCTTTTGATAGACCTAGAAGCACGTCCGCGCCTACTAGAGCCTCTTTGTAGCTTGCGTACTCTCTATCACAGACAAACTCTTTTTTTATCGCGTTTAAATCTTTGCGAGATGGTGTTAGTGCGCCTTTGCTATCGAACATTACGATATTTTTTACACCAAGTTGTTTGTAGATTCTTGAGCATGATATTGCAGCTGCACCTGCCCCAATAACGACTACTTTTAAATCTTCTAGCTTTTTGCCGACTAGTTCAGCGGCGTTTATGACTGCAGCTGCTGATATAATAGCTGTGCCGTGCTGATCGTCATGCATGACAGGGATATCAAGAATTTCTTTTAGTTTGTCTTCGATATAGAAGCACTCTGGAGCTTTGATATCTTCAAGGTTGATTCCGCCAAAAGTAGGGGCGATTGCTCGTACGATGTCTATGAATTTGTCAGGATCTTTCTCATCGACTTCGATATCGTAAGAATCGATATTTGCAAAGCTCTTAAACAGTACTGCTTTGCCTTCCATTACTGGTTTTCCGGCGATTGCACCGATATCACCAAGCCCAAGCACTGCCGTGCCATTTGAGATGACCGCGACTAGATTTCCTTTGGTTGTATAGTCCCATGCCTTTTCTGGCTCAGCCTCTATGAGTTTGCAAGGGACGGCGACACCCGGTGTATATGCAAGAGAGAGATCTTTTTGATTTTTGAGCTTTGATTTTGGGACAACTTGGAGTTTACCGCCTGTGTGGTAGTCCAAAACTTCAGGATATTTTTTTAGGAGTTCTTCAACCATGATTCTGCCTTTGCTTAGGATTTGAAAATACCTCGCAATGATAGGCAAATAAAACATAAAATTCTACTTTTTTATCAGGCTGGGCGAGAATCTAGCAAAAAATAGTCAAGTAAAGCTAGGAATCTAAGGTAAAAGCCTCTCTTTTATCTTGCTAGATTCTTATGAAATCTAGCAAGCGGAGTTAAGATTACTAAAACAACCCTTTTAGGAGTGTTTTTATCGGCTCTTTTGCCTTCTCTGGGAGATGTTTATCTAAGTGCTTGTCGATGGCTCTATCTGCTTTTTCTTTTAGTAGTCCCTGCGTGTTTAGTGAGATTTTTGGCTTATCAAGTGCACCGTTTAGCGTCAGTATGGCTGAGCGATTCTTAATTTTTGCATTTAATGTTGCATCAATCAGATTTTTATTTATGTCAGTTAGTGTATTTTGTGTGGTTATCTCGCTATTTTTGCTATTCATAGTGAGGTTTGATCGTATTTCTCCAGAGTTAATCACCGAGCTAAGCTCTGTTTTTTCATATATTTCATGCGCTAAGTCTATGCCAAATAGTGGCTTTAGGATTTGGCTTAGTTGATTCTCTGCAAAGCGACCATCTTTGGCTAAGAGGTTTAAATCTCCCTTATGCGCAAGTGTGTCGTAGGTCAGGCTAGCATCGGCTTTGGAGGTAAAAATCATCGGATAATTGCCTAGTTTGAGTAGCTCTAGCACTTCGATCTGTTTTGCCTCGACGGTAAGAGTGTTATTTTTAAGTTCGCCATTGATGTTTCCACCTAGAATTTGGCTCACGAAATCTATGAGAAGCCCATTTTTGTCATTTACCACCTTTCCATTTGCGTTAATTGAGCCATTTAGCTTGCGTCCTGTAATGGAGTGCAAGAGTGATAGATCTGGCAGTTGTAGCTCATATGGTGCATTGAGCGCAAATTCTGGCTTTAGCACGATCTCGCTCTTTGGTGCATTGAGTTTAAGAATCGCAGAATCAAGCACGCTTGAGATTTCGCCTTTACCCTTGTGCAAAGTTGCAGTGGAGCTTAGTGATAGCTTGTTTTGTGGTAATGAAATATCAAAGTCATGCTTGATAGCCTCGTGGTTTGTGAGTGCTGATGGGATTAGCAGCTTTATCTCGCCCGAGATCTCGTCTAATAGATCTTTTAATGTGGCGTTTAGGTTTAGATCACCTGCGAGATAGATTGGTTTATGCATCATGTATAGTAGACGTTCAAGTTTTAAATTATCCACTTTTATATCGGCAGTGGTGGGTGAGAGATTGCTAAAGCGTACAAGATAGCTACTATCTGAGTTTGCTAGATTAGTCGTGCCATCTAGTACTAGCGAGCGTCTATCTCCCTTTAGTGTCCCATCGGCTTTTAGATTCCCTCTTAGCGGGATTCCTGCTAGTGGAGTGAGCGGTGATAGGTCGCTAAAGTCTATTGAATAGAGAGAATCTGTTGCTAATGTTTTTAGATTTGTCGCACCGCTTGAGGTTATGTTCCCTAGATTTGAAGCGAGCTTGATTTGGTGCGCGACGTTATCCCCGCTAAATGCAGTTGTCATTTTTAGGCTAAAAAGAGTACTTGGAATTGTGATGTTAAACTCATCTCTAATCACATCGCGCACAGCTTCACCACCATTTACCAAAAGCTCCACATCACCCTTAAAGCCATTATCTTTAGTGCCATCTACTTTTGCATCAAGGTCTATTAGAGCCTTGGCGTAGACTGGTTTACCGATAGTCTGTAGTAGCATTTCAAGGCGTGCTTGTTTTATGTTTGCCACGATGGAATCGAGTGCTAGATTTTTGAGTGTTATGATAAATTTCGTATCGCTTTGCGCGATATTGCTATCTCCTACAATTGAGAGCTTATCCATGTTTCCAGATGCTTTTGCATTTAGCGTGAATGCCCCTTGTAGAGGTGTAGCGGCTATCTCTGAGATATATGATAGATCTTTGACGTCTAGTGAGAGTAGAGCGTCTAGGGTGCGTGATAGTAGTGAATAGTCGCCAGTGATGCTTGCAAGTAGCGATTCTTTGCCTTTTAGCTCAAGATTGAAGTTTGAGATTCCTAGTTCAAAGCGAGAAAGCTCAAGCGGAAGTGGCGATGATTCATTTATTTTTTGTTGTACGTAGGGCTTTAGGAGTGAGTTGCCAAAAGGCGTAAATGGCGTAATTATTGTGGCTAATAGCAACAAAAGTGCGACTGCACCTATTTTTAGTGGCGTAGACATATATGATCTCCTTTAGCTTTGTTACTGATGGTTTAATTTTAATGTGTTTTGGGCGAAAACATGCTGGAAATTGGGCTGGATTCTTTAAAGCACTAAAATGTAATAGCCCATAAAAGAATCGACACATCTACTATTATGCGCTATATACACGTAGCATTATTTCACGGATTTTCATTATGCTTTCAGCTCCGTTTATAAAGTAGTGAGAAGCTATGGCTGCTTGCTCTAAAAGCATCATGCGCCCATCGCTAATTTTTGCACCAAGTTCATTTGCGAGCTTTAAAAATGGTGTCTGCTTGCCATAAATCACATCATACGCATCTGCTCCGCGTCCGCGCTTAAAAAGTAGCATAAGTAGCTCGCGAGGGAGCGGCAATTCGTTATCGTCTAGCCCGGCACTAGTGGAATTTATTACTAAGTCAAATTCATCTTCTAAGAATCGAGCCGAAAATTCCTCATGAGTGGCTGTTTTATAGCCTAGTGTACGGAATGATTCTAGACGTGCTTTTGAGCGATTTAGTACCAAAAATGGAATCTTGTGTTCGTTTAAAATCGCGCTAATAGCTCTTGATGTGCCACCTGCACCTAGGATGAGCACGCGTCGTGGCTCTCTCTTTAATGTCGAAAAAAAACCATTTGCATCAGTGTTGTAACCAATAAGTCGCCCATCCTCTTGGACTATTGTGTTTACCGAGCCGATTTGCTTTGCGATTCCTCGCACTTCGTCGCACTGCCTAAATGCAGCTTCTTTAAATGGCACTGTGATGTTTGCACCACTTAGTCTAAGAGTGCGAATTTTTTCAGCCAGCTTCTCCTCTTTTGTTAGTAGATAACGACCATAAAAGGCTGGGAACTTTAGTGTTTGAAAAAGCGTATTGTGTAGTATAGGTGACTTTGAGTGGGAGATTGGATTCCCTATTACGGCGTATTGTCGCACAGCGATTCCTTTGATTTGGATTATATGGAGGATCTTTTAGTGGATTCCTCATCTATTTTTGTCTTAAAATTAACCAAAGCCACACGCCCTCAAAGCAAGTAGAAGCTAAATGCTATATGATTTGCGGAGATGGCTTATAGAAGTGATAGCCCTGCTGATAATCTATACCAAGCGAGATGACCTTTTGTGATAGTGCTTCGCTATCCACAAACTCAGCAATCGTCTCAATGCCGAGCGTTTGTGAGATTCCTGAAATTGCACGTACTATTACCTCTGTATTTTTATCGCGTCCAAGCCCCTGTATAAGCGAACCATCGATTTTTATGAAATCAACTTTCAGCTTAGTGATATTTAGGAAGTTTGAATAGCCACTACCAAAGTCATCAATAGCTACACGCGCACCATATTTTTTGACATTGCAGATAAATTCCTCCATGGCTTTATAGCTTTTAATATCATCTGTCTCGATTATCTCAAAAATCACACGCTCTCGACCGGAATAACGATGTAGGGCTTTAACTATGAAGTCACATGTACGTGGCGTGCTGATATCCTCGAAAGAGAGGTTTATCGAGAATTGATAGTCTAGATTCTCGAATGCTTGAAAGCTTTTTTGGATTATGCGTTGCGTTAGCTTTGAATAGAGTTTGCTCTTTTTGGCTATTTGTAAAAATGCCGCTGGCGGAAGAATCTCACCATTTTCTTGAATGATTCTTGCTAGGCACTCATATTTTTTAATGTTACCTTTGCAATCTACAATAGGCTGAAAGAATGGAACAATACGGTCATCTTTGAGTGCCTCTTTTAGCTTTTTGGTGAGAAAAATATGCTGATGAAGCTCCTGATGATTCTCTAGCTCTGGTGCATAGATTTTGTAATTTTCGCTTGATTGTTTTGCGAAGTTTAGCGCTACATCTGCTTGCTCTAGCGCCTGTTGAGAGCATTTTGTTGCACCGATAGAGATACCTAGGGCTATTTCTGTGTGGTAGCGATTTTGACTATATGGATGTTGCGTCATAAATCTTAATACTATCTCTATGATACGATTAAGATCTCTTTTGCCTGGGTAGAGTAGCGCAAACTCATCGGCTTGCAGGTGATATGCACGCATGCCGGCATACTTTTTCTCTAGGATTCTTAGTCGTGCCGCAAATTCCAGTAATACATCATCGCCAAAGTCGCTACCATAGAAGTCATTTAGCGTGCGGAATGAGTTGATATTTAGCAGGATTAGATATGAGCATGTCATATCTTGTTGCATGTCGATGCGGATTGCTCGGCGATTTGGCAGATGTGTTAGTGAGTTTGTGCTAGATTCTTCTGTTAGCCTATCGTATAGTTTTTGCATTGATAGATAGCCCGCGTGGGCTGAGCGCGCGTATCCAAGGAATAGAAGTAGTAAAAGTCCGCTAGCGAGCGTCAGGATTATGATAAGCTTTGAAAGCGGTGCTAGGTTTGCCTCTAATTTGATATTTAAATCTTGCTCCGGAAGCAAAAAGACTATACTTCCTAGCAATTTACCTGAATTATCTTTTAGACATGTTGCGCCGAGAATCTTTCCATCGTGCTTCCATGTGGAGATAGTATCGCATGGGAGTGTTTTTGGCATACCAGAAAATGCGCCATTTGTACTACTGCTAGTGGAGTAGAGTAGGGCAAAATGGTCATTTAACATTGAGTAGGAGCGTTGAGTTATCTGTGTGGCTTGCTTTGCGCTTATGATTAGCGCACTCTCTATTGATGTTTCACGGGAGAATTGCTTCATCATCTCCTGTATAGGTACTATTACCTCTACAAAACCAAGCACTTCATCACCGCTTTTGACTGGGTATGTGTGTCTAAGTGAGACTGTATATATCCCCATGCCAAGTTGAGTTAGAGGCATAGGCGTGTGCAAAAGCCCATATAGTTCTGGACGGACATGCTCCATGCTGTCGCCATGTCGTGGTGACCAGCTACGATAAAATGCCTTCAGATTAGAATCTATGAGCTGTATCCATATGTCACCGTTTGTTTTGTAGATTCTTGATGCTTCGAGTGCATTTTTAACAAATTCTCGTGCTAGCTCTCTATCGCTGTTCTTGAGGCTTTTGATTAGTTTTTCGTGTGTAGCCATAGATGCAACAAAGAGTGTGTAGGTCTGTAGCTCATACTGCAAAAGTAACTCAAAACGCTGGCTAGCATCTCGCATCTGCTCTGTGTAAAACAGTTTTGCGCTCTCTTTTCTTTCGTTGTTTAACTCAACAATGCTAACGATAGAGGCAATTCCCATAAGTGCTGTAAGAAATAATATAGCGATATAGCGTAGAGCTAGACGGCTTAGGGGTGCGTCTTGTTTATTCACATATTTTCCTTACTTTGGATTGAAATGGCGCATTTTATCCAATATAAACACTAGAAATAATACATTATCGTACAACTGTTCATATTTAAGAATAGATAGATTTAAAATCATATAAAAACGATAAGGTTGTCGTGACTAGTGGGCTTATGCTTGTTTAAGCATAGCACTTAAAAGATGCATGTTAAGATTTTGTCGCGGTCACAAAAAAGATAAGCTTTGTAGTTTTGTCGTGCCGATAAATGCGGAGAGTTGGCTTCAATGTTTGTCGTAATTTAGGCTAGATGACAAAGGCTTGAGAATCCAGCATGGCATGGATTCTCTGATTTTATTACGCAGAAAGTATTCCTTGGTGTTTTTTGCTTTAGATTTTTAAAATATCTAAACTAGCACCTCTTTTAGCACCTCTTCGATTCTTGTTACAGGTACAATTTCTAGTGCCTTTTTGACCTCGTCTGGGATTTCATCTAGATCGCGTTCGAAATTCTTTTTTGGTATTAGTGCGCGCTTGATTCCGGCTTTGTGCGCGGCGATTAGCTTCTCTTTTAGTCCTCCGATTTGTAGCACTTTGCCAGTTAGTGTCAGCTCACCTGTCATTGCTATGTTAGCGCGCACCTTCTTATTAGACAGTATAGATGCTATGACGCTTGCCATGGCAATTCCAGCACTTGGACCATCCTTTGGTGTCGCTCCCTCTGGGACGTGTAGATGTAGATCGTAATGATGATAGATTGCATTTAGCTCGCTATCTTCATCATTTTTTGCGCTTGATTTTGTTCGTGGCTTTTTTGGTGGCGGTGTGTTTATCTCAATTTTGCCATTATCTATTAGCACTTTCACGACAGATAGAGCGATTTTTGCTGATTCTTTCATTACATCGCCAAGGCTACCAGTTAGGCTTAGCGCACCTTTGCCTTTTATCTTGATAGCCTCTATTTTTAGCACATCACCGCCAACGCTCGTCCATGCTAGACCATTTACGATTCCCACCTTGTCCTTCTTGTCTGCCTCGTCAATCTCAAATACGATTTTGTCCAGAAACTCAGGTAGATTCTTTGGGGTTATCGCTATTTTATTCTGCCCTTCTTGAAGTATTAGACATGCACTTTTTCGGAATACTTGTGCGATTCTTCGACGTAGATTCCTTACGCCTGCTTCGCGTGTATATTTTTCGATTATCTCTTTGAGCGCACTTGTACTCACACTCACCTCTACCCCATGCAAGCCATGCTTTTTTAACTCTTGTGGGATTAGGTATTTTTTAGCAATTTCAAACTTCTCTTGCGGTGTGTAGCTACTCACTTGGATAAACTCCATGCGGTCACGAAGTGGCGCCGGTATCTGTCCGATATCGTTTGCCGTTGCGATGAAAATTACTTGCGATAGGTCGATATTGAAATTCGCGTAGTAGTCGCGGAATTCACTATTTTGCTCTGGGTCTAGGATTTCAAGTAGCACGGATGTCGGGTCGCCACGGTGTGAGTGCCCTACTTTGTCTATCTCATCTAGCACCATGACTGGATTCATCTCTTTTGCATCGATTAGTCCTTGTATGATTCTTCCTGGCATTGCGCCTATATATGTGCGACGATGACCACGTAGCTCATTTACATCTTCTAATCCACCAAGTGCAATTCTTACTAGTGGGCGTTTTAGTGCTGTGGCGATAGAGTTTGCTAGTGATGTTTTGCCTACCCCGGGAGGTCCGTAAAAACATATAATCGTCCCCTTAGAATCCTTTTGCTCCTTGCCACGCAATGTGAGTAGCTCGCGCACTGCAAAATACTCGACAATTCTCTCTTTTGGCTTCTTGAGTGAGTAGTGATCCTCGTCTAGCTGTTTTTTTACCGCATTTATCGCTAGTTTTTTTGTAGAAATTTTGCCAAATGGAATCTCTAGCATCCACTCGATGTAGTTTTGTAAGAGATTTGCATCAGCAGAATCTGGATGCATGCGTGATAGGCGATCGATCTGTTTTTTGATCTCCTTGTGTGCGTCTTTTGGCATAGATTCTTTTAGCGCCTCGAGTTTTTCATAGTACTCATCTATCTCTTCGTCGCGTTGATTGTCGACACCGAGCTCTTTTTGGATCTGTTTTAGCTGCTCTTTTAGGAAGTATTCTTTGTTGATCTGCTCCATTTTGTTGTTTACTTTGGATTTGATCTCTTTTTGGAGCTTTAGTGCTTCTATCTCCTCGATTACATAGTCTATTAATAGCAGTAAGCGTTCTTCTGCATCAGATTCTACAAAAAGCTTATAGGCTTGTTCTTTGCGGAGCTTTATTGTGCTGGCAATCAGGTCTATAATTCTGTGTGGGTCGTGATTCTCCTCTATTGTGCGGAGTAGATCTGGCGGGAATTGTGAATTTATATTTGATAGTGTTTTGATCTTATCTCGGAGAATCGCTAGCACAGCATTTATGCGATTCTCATCAAATGGTAAGCTTTTAATTAAATCAACGTGTGCGATTAGTGGATTTTCTTGTGTTATTTCTAGTGCTCGTGCTCGTGCTAGCCCTTGGAATAGTAGCTTGACGCGCCCATCTGGTAGGGCTACTTTGCGCATGATACTACCAACGACGCCAGCATCATAGAAGCTATCTTTGGAGCGATTCTCTTCTTCGCCAACTTTTGCTGTTGCGATAAAGACCACCTCTCCATGCTCCATGGCATGGTTTACGGCTTTGATATTTGCTTCATCATTGATGAATATAGGGACAATCATAAACGGATAAAGGAATATATCATCCTCGACTATGACGGGGATACTCATTGGAAATGACCCATAATTATTTAGTTGCATAAAACTCCTCTGCTACCAGTTGAAAATCTTTCTATACCACTGAATGTCTGGCTCTTTGGAGATGACACTCTTTAACCACTCATATTGAATACGATTGCGATATATCTCGGCTGCTTCGTTCTTGTCCTGTATATCATAGATTCTCGCTATCTCTCGATTTAATGCGATGTGCGCTAGATGTAACTTTAGAAGAATCGTATCGGCATATGGCTTGTAGCGCGAATATGGGTGCTTTTTGATATACGATTCTACTTCATTTATGGAATCGAGCAGTAGTTGCTGATTTATAGATTCTCTTGAGAATGCAAAGAAGTTTGCCTGAAGCTTTAGGTAGCCGATAAAATCGGCATTTTCAGAACTTCCGTACCGTTTTAAGAACTCTTCAAAATAGAACTCTGCTAGCACATATTCTTGATTGTCCATATGCGCACGCCCAAGAATTAACATAGCCTCTGGCACTAGTGGTGAGTGTATGTGCTCGCTTTGCAAAGAGGCAAACATGCTATCAGCCCCCTCCAGGTCGCCCGAGCGAATATCTCTCAACATGCGCTGATACCAGTAGTCTGCTGGTTTGTTGTATTCGTCGACCCCATTTTTTTGAGAGCAACCCGCGGTAAAAAGCAGCAAAATCGCAATTATAAGTGCGTTGAGCAGATGCTTCATATGGCTTCCTTGTTGAGTAGAAATAGGGCGCGATTATAGCCCTTTTGTTGTTATGCTTTGATAAATGACATCATAAATGCCAATGCGCAAGATGTGAGAATCCAAAGTCTCAGTTAGCATATCTTGCACGCTTAAATTATCGATTCTTTACACCAAGCAGAGAAACTAGCGCGATTTTTAGTGCTTTATCTAATTTCTACGAGGAGCTTTAGATATGCCCAGCCACTTGATACCTTTGCCCACTCGCCACGTATTTCACTTACCTCTAGGTTTTCACCACGCGATTTTTTACCAGTTACTGCAGCGTTTAGGCTTGGGAGCTTGCGTATATTTAGTACGTCTGTATTTACGCGGTAGAGCTTTGGCTCGGTTTTTTTAGATTCTTGTTGAGGTGGGTTATTTACTTGGATTGTAGCTTTTGCTAAATCCGTAGTATTTGGTGCGTTATCGACAGGAATTTCTATTTCGCCAATATTTGGCGTTATTGCGATAGAGTCGATTCTTTGTTGATCGTGTGTATCTATAGCTAGATTTGGTGCGCTTGGCACTTCTGGTAGTGGAGCTTCTGGCTGTGGTAACTCGATTGGTACCTGTGGTGTCTGCAAAACACCATGTTCATCATCTGCCACAAGTCGCTCTGTGTCACTAGCGTGAGCCGTTTCCCTTACCTTATGCGCATGCGTGACCTCGAATATTGCATAGTATATGCCAAATGCGACTACTATTGTCAGGAATGGTAGCGAATAGATTTTGAAGAATCTCAGTGTGCGATAGAGAAGTTCATTCATGTAAAAGCCCCAAATCAAGCGCTGCCATCTCTATAAACTGTATGGGTATATTGCCACTAGCTAGTAGAGATGGTGTATTGCTTTCATAATGTTCGCAAATCTCAAATATCGTGTAGCATAGCTTACCAAGAATGCGCAGATTTCCGCCGCTTAGACTATATAGGCGCGAATATTGCCTGCGTCCTAATTGTGAGGCTAGCTGTGAGAGTTTGTTTTGCCCTAGCTTTTGGGTGATAAATATTTGACATTCAGATGGCGTTAACTTATCCAGTTCTAGACTACCCCATGTGCGTGATACGAAGTAGCTTTGCGATAAGAGGTCTTGTTTTTCTAGCTTATGAAGGATAAAGATAAAGCGGAAAATACGCGTGTCTGAGAGCATACGGATAATCTCAAGCTCCTCATTCTTATATAACTGTATCTCATCGATAATGATTGCCGGCGTATGGCGTAGATTCTC
Source organism: Wolinella sp. (assembly GCA_052170135.1). Classification (GTDB taxonomy): domain Bacteria; phylum Campylobacterota; class Campylobacteria; order Campylobacterales; family Helicobacteraceae; genus Wolinella. Next base: position 106,614 of record JBQNBC010000001.1, on the reverse strand, counting down.
CTTGAAAGAGGCTAGTAAGGATTCTCGAGTGCATGGCTCAGGTAGTACTTTATCTGGTAAAAAGTGCAAGTGCAGAGATGATAAGAATCCAATAGTTGTGGCAAATGGAAACTTCTGGAAATACATTTCGTTTGATGGTAACTCCTCGGAGAGCTTCTCTGCTACATAGGTTTTGCCGACACCAGGAGAACCAGTAAGGAGGAGAATCTGAAAAGGCTTATGCAAAATATGCTCTTTTAGTTTCTCTTTTATGCGTATGTTTGCATCCAGTGCGATAAAATCACGGATATCGCTACTTTGGGCGAATAGATTCTTTGCCTTTGTGTATAGACTCATTACAGTAGCTCTACCCCTTTGTTCCCATCGACTATCTCACCGATTATTACGCCATTACTTATCTCTAGTACCTCTTTTATATTCTCCTTGCCAACGCACAGTATCATCCCTGCACCCATATTAAATGTTCGATACATTTCGCTTTCATCGACATTTTCACTTAGCATTTCAAATAGTGGCAAGCTAGGAATCTTAGCCTTTTCGATTATGGCTTTATGATTTTCGCCAAAGACTCTGGGTAGATTCTCTACGATTCCGCCACCGGTAATGTGTGCTAGTGAGTGGATTTTATCTTTTAGTTTTTTGTAGGTTTTGACATATATTTTTGTTGGCTCTAGGAGCGTATCGATGAGTGGCCTACCCAAAAAGTCGCTATCAAAACTCATTTTTCGTGTTTCAAAAAGTACTTTGCGGATTAATGAATAGCCATTTGAGTGTGCTCCAGAACTTGGCAATGCAACAAGTATATCGCCTACCTTTGTGCGATTCTCGCTCTCTACATCGGCTCGCTCAGCTATACCGACGGCAAAACCAGCTAGGTCAAAATCACCGCTATTATACATGCCTGGCATTTCGGCAGTTTCACCACCAATTAGTGCGCACTCAGCCTCTCTGCAGCCAGCCGCGATTCCCTTTATAACATCTGTTGCCTCGTTTACTTTTAGTTTGCCAGTGGCGTAATAGTCTAGGAAAAATATCGGCGTGGCGTGGTTACAGATCAGGTCGTTGACGCACATCGCGACAAGGTCGATACCGACACTATCTAGGCGACCACTATCTATTGCTAAACGCAACTTTGTTCCTACACCATCTGTCGCTCCGAGAATCACAGGTTCTGTAAAGCCACTTGGCATGGCGTATGCGCCAGCAAATGAACCTATCCCGCCTATCACGCGAGAATCGAATGTCGATTTTACAAGCGGTTTTATATTTTCTACTAGGCTATTGCCCGCGTCTATATCAACTCCGGAATCTTTATAGCTTACTTTATTGTTTGTTTGGTTCATTTGCGTGTTTTTCCTGCGATTATGAAGCGTAACGCATTTAGCTTGATGAAGCCCTCGGCATCTTTTTGGTTATATACGCTATCTTCTTCAAAAGTTGAGTAATCTGCGTTAAATAGTGAGCTAGGCGAGGTGCGCCCCGCAAGGATTACATTGCCTTTGTAGAGCTTTAAACCCACGCTACCATTAACATTTTTCTGTGTCTCATCAATGAGCGCCTGTAATGCCTTGCGTTCAGGAGAGAACCAGTAACCATTGTAAATTAGGCTTGCATAGCGTGGCATTAACTCATCTTTTAGATGCGCCTCTTCGCGGTCAAGCGTTAGCGATTCTATTGCACGATGGGCTTTTAGAAGAATCGTCCCACCTGGTGTTTCATAGCAACCACGTGATTTCATGCCGACGTATCGATTCTCGACTAGATCGAGGCGCCCAATCCCATGCTTGCCACCTAGGCGATTGAGTTCAGCTAGTAGTTTGGCTGGTGAGAGTTTTACGCCATTGATACCTATGGCATCACCATTTTCAAATTCAATCGTAATTTTCTCAGCTTCATTTGGCGCGCTAAATGGCGATACGCTCCAGCGCCACATATCCTCCTCGGGCTCGCTTGCTGGATCCTCTAAGATTCCGCCTTCGTATGAGATATGAAGCAGGTTTGCATCCATTGAATATGGTGATTTTTTGCCCTTTTTCTCGATGGGAATCCCATGTTTCTCGGCATAAGCCAATAGTTTTTCGCGAGAGTTTAGATCCCACTCGCGCCATGGTGCAATTACCTTGACTTCCGGCATTAAAGCGTATGCTCCAAGCTCAAATCGCACCTGATCGTTGCCTTTGCCTGTCGCACCGTGTGAGATGGCATCTGCACCTACTTGTTTTGCGATTTCCACTAAGTGTTTTGCGATTAATGGGCGCGCTATTGATGTGCCAAGGAGATACTCTCCCTCATAGATTGTGTTTGCTCTAAACATAGGGAATACATAGTCTTGCACAAACTCCTCTCGCAAATCTTTGATGAAGATATTTTCATCTTTGATTCCTAGGAGTCTTGCTTTTGCGCGTGCCGGCTCAACCTCTTCTCCTTGTCCGATATCAGCGGTGAACGTAACCACTTCACAATCATACTGTTCTTGTAGCCACTTCAAAATTACACTCGTATCAAGACCGCCAGAGTAGGCAAGGACTACTTTTTTGACATTTTTTGACATTTGATAGCCTTCTTATGCAGATTTCGGGCGATTCTACCAAAATCCTGTTAAAAACGCTTTTTCTTAGATTCTTCTACAAATTTTTGTGCCTTGCTGAATACATCAAGCGTTATTTCGCTATTTTCGTGGGCATCCTTGCTTGTCTTGTTTAAAAATGCGAAAAAATCCAAAGATATCAAGGAGCGTCTGAAAACGTGCTTTGATGCGATCTTGTGTCGATATGAGTGATTTCATGTTGTTGTCAAAGTCGGTACCTAGCATGATTTCGCGTGTGTTGCATGATATGAGATTTAGATCCGATGCAATTTTAAGAGTAAGAATCTTGCCTTTTAGCGCAACTTACGAGAGCTGTTTGTTTTCTTCGAGACATTTCCCTGAGACAAAAGAGACGGTTCCGACAAGCAATGAGACCAATATAGACACCGTGAGCATGAGTTGTATGGCTCTAGCGATAGATAGGATAAACATAAACATTCCTTGATATTGATATATAAAAAATCTTGAATATCATCTAAGATATGAAGCCATGGTGGCAAATGTGTGTAGAATCCAAGAAAAAGTATGGAGTTGGTGTGAGAATCGATAAATTTCTAAATACTGTGAACATTGTAAAAAGACGTACAATTGCTCAGGATATGATTGAAAACGGTGTGGTAAAAATCGCAGGAATCTCGGTCAAGGCAAGTCGTGATGTGCGCGTGGGAGATGTAATAGAGGTCGCTTATTTAGATGGGTCGAAATACTACAAGGTGCTAAAAATCCCAGAGAGTAAGACAGTGCCAAAGAGCGCAAAAGACGAATATATAGCAGAAATAGATAGAGTATAGCTATAGAGTGCCAAAATAGGCTTGTGTCGATTCCTATGGAGATGTCATGATATTCACGGAGAGTTCGTGCGGGAATTTGCCTAGATTCTTTGTGATTGCAATGTAGTTAAGAATCCACAGGAAACCCGTGGATTCTTTGCTTTAGCCGACGAACGTCTGCCCCGTATATAGTATATAAAAGCGCAGAGCCATAACTCCGGCTAATACGATTGTGGCATTTAGCATCACAAAGCCATGTGAATGCGTTAGCGAGTGTGGAAGAGCCATATTTAGTGCGATAGGTGTTAATAGTCCAAGCCCAACTACACCAAGCCAAAATAGCGATGCAAGTCCACCGACGCTTAGTGCATCTTTTGCCACTTCTGCGCTTGAGCCACCTTGGTAATACATACCAACAAAGAGAATAAAAAGCAAGAAAAGCTCAAATAAAATCACTTTTAAATCAAGCCCATGGAGATAGCTGACGTTTGCTTCTTTTGTCCCTTTACCAAAAAACAGGAGGCTGACTAGCAGGTTGCCTGAGATTCCAGCAGAGATACCTGATGCTAAGAATAGCAACAGAAGTATAGGTGTATTTAAGAGTGGATAGCTATTAACTCACCAAAGAGCTTATCCTTGCAAATCTCTTTTTTAAAGATTCCCACAAGGAAGAATAGCACTACTGGAAAGTATGCAAAAAGCGCCAAAACACCAAGCGTCATTACTGAGCTGAAGTTGTAATTGATTAGCAATTTCCAAAAGTGCAACGGTCTCATGAGGTCAAAAATAAGCAACACAAGACCAGCACCAATAGTCGTAGGTGCGATTAGTACGCCAGCTTTAATAATTCCATCCCATGGAGAGGAATCGTTACCTTTAATCCATTTAATAATAATCGCTGAGATGATAGCCCCAGCTGATAGACCAGCCAAAAAGAGATAAACAGCTATCGGCCAATGCCATACTACAGGATTGTATTGCTCTAATGAGCCCCATATTTGATTCATGACTCGATTCCTCCTCTTTTATTAGGGATGATGTAGAGTTTTGGCTGTGTGCCTAGGGATTCTTTAGGACGCACACTCACATTGCGTGCTAGTTTTTTGCTGATTGGACTATTTGGATTATTTATACCCCCAAATGTCAGTGCATCAGTTGGGCAGACGGTTACGCATGCTGGTTCTTCACCACGCGCTAGTCGAGTATCCTTGCAGAAGTTACATTTATCTGGCGCTTTTGTGACTGGATCTACATATCGCGCTTGATAAGGGCATGCAGCTACGCAGTAGAGGCAGCCAACGCACAAATCCACATCAATGCTTACGATTCCGTCTTGATTGACATACGATGCTTTTGTAGGGCAGACAGTTACACATGGTGTATTATCACACTGCACACATGATTGGCGATGATAGTTGAAGCTTAGCGAACCATCGTTTAGTCGCTTTGGTCCTTGTACCCATACCTGCAACCGATATACGCCATCAGGAATGTTGTTTTCAGAGCGACAAGCGATGCTACAGGCTTGGCAACCGATACATAGATTCTCATCGTGGATCATTCCATATTTTTTTGCCATAGTTAGCTCCTTACGCTTTCTTTATCTTAACGCCACATGTATGGATGTTCATACCTACGACCGGTGCTGTGAAATGCGGTAGTAATCCAGAGGCGTTTACTCCTCTTTTATGCGCTCGCTTAAGTCCTTGTGAGACATGTCCAAAACCAAAGTATGCAAATGTTGTGTCCTCACGGATTCCTTCTGTTACTAGCGCTTTGCCTATCTCTTTGCCTAATTTATTTGAGAGTTCGATTTTGTCTCCATTTTTGATTCCAAGCTTTGCTGCTGTTTTTGGATGTATCCATACATCATTTTCCAGCATTGCTTCATTTAGCCATTTGATATTGTGCGTGTGCCCATTTGTGTGAAGTGCAGTCTTTCCTTGAATAAAGAAGAGTTCATCATCCTCTTTTAGCTTTACAGGGTTAAATTTCAGCGCACCACGTCCAGCAATTTTCTCAAGTTTTGGATCAAAGAGCTGAATTTTTTTGTTTGCTGTTTTTAGCTCAAAGAATGGCTTATCAATGTAGCCCTCATCGGTCACTAGCTCTGCTGCTGCTGGGTGCTTTTTGACGAACTCAGCGACACTCTTTTTGTCTCTTGGTAGTAGCGGTGCACCATAGCTAGCTAGACCGCTTTTGCGCAAGTCAGCTATTAACTCTGGATAGTCAGCAGCCTGTATCATTTGGAAGTCTTTTATGTCCTTATATGGGAAGAAATCTCCAAATCCCATGCGCTCAGCTAGCTCTTTGAAAATCTGCCAGTATGGCTTGGTATCACCGATAGGCTCGACTACTTTTTGTCTTACACGATAGCTTGGATTCTTGCCACCACTTGCAATGAATTGCTCATCCCGCTCAAGATATGTGGATTCAGGAAGGACGATGTCCGCAAACCACGCTGTATCTGACATATAGACATCTACTACTACAGTGAAGTCTAGTCATTTCATAGCTTTGATGACACGATTTGTATCTGACATTGTAATGACGGGGTTTGTGCGTGTCATAAACCAGCCTCGAAGCTGATATGGATTTGCATCAATTGAAGCATCTAAGACGCTTTGGTAGATTCCTCTGCGTGCAGAGATGAGCGAAAATTCGCCATCAGGAGTATCAATCCCATTGATTCTTGGAAATTGAGACTTTGTATGCGCTGGTACTTTTAGCTTCTTAAGCTCCGGAGCAAACTTCTCTCCAGCTAGCTTATTGTAGTAGGAGGCATTTTTGTTAAAGTATAGACCGCCTGGTTTTTCAATATTTCCGATCAGGACGTTTGCTATCACGATAGCTCGTCTAAGCTCAATTTCCTCAGGAGTAAACGTAACCCTATGTCCAAAATCAACAATCGCAGCTGGTGCAGCCTTTGCTAGTTCATATGATATACGCTTGATGTCCTTTGCGGAGATATCGCACTCTTTTTCAGCCCACTCTGGAGTGTACTCTTTGACAGATTCTTTAATCTCTTCAAATCCGTCGCAATACTTCTCTACGAAATCCTTGTTGTATAGATCTTAATAGATTAGCGTGTGGATGAGTGCTAGGACAAATGCAACATCTGAGCCTGGTCGCACTGGATGCCACTCTGTCGCTTTTGATGAGATGACGGAGAATCTAGGATCAAGAGAGACGAGCTTACAGCCGTTGTCTAGTGCTTCTGTAACTGCTCTAGCATAGCTGATGACAATCCCTTCATAGACGTTATATCCTAGGTTTATCATGTATTTGCACTTTCCGAAATCTCTAGAAACACCACTTGTGCCAAACACTGTAGATAGTGCTACGCTGTATGCTAGCGGACAGGTTGTTCCATGGTCGAATGTATTTGGCGAGCCAAAGCCATGTGCAAAATTGACTAGATAGTCAGTTTCGTAGCCACCCTTTGCAGAGAATGCCACTGTGCGCACCATACTTTTCTTTTATTTCAAGTAGATTCTTTGAGATTATGTTATATGCCTCATCCCAACTTATCTCTTTCCATTTGCCCTCGCCCCTCTCGCCTACACGCATTAGAGGTTTTACGATTCTTTGCGGATCATAAAGCTGATTAAAGCCTGAGCCACCCCTGGCACAGACGCGTCCACCAGTAGATTTTGACTTAGGATTCCCCCTTATAAAAACCCCTTTGTCATCTTCTACTCGCGCCTCAATTGGACAGCGAGAACTACACATTTCACAGACACTAGGGACAAATACCGCCGAGCCAGTGATAGGCTTATGCTCTAAAGCTCCAAGCACACCAGGGATGGCTTGCGACCAAACAAACCCTGCCGCACCTACGGTGGTTGCGCCCTTTATGAATCCTCTACGAGTCATCGTAGCTTCCATATTGACCCCCCCCTTGTTTATGTTAGACACCGCTTAGATAGTGATTTCACGGCTCTGCTTTCATGGTACAAGAAAACTATCTTTTAGGCTTAACACCTATTAATATAAATTGATATTTCACGCCAAATTGCGCAGTGCTGGTTTGGTTGCCTGCTTAAATACAAGACTAATATTTTTTACTAGAGGTTATCTATGCCAAAACGAGTCAGTGCTGCTGCTATTGATTTTATATTGAGTCAGCTTCCTGTATTTCAGCCGCACACTGATGCCTTTAAGGAAAGTAGAGATGCCTGTGAGCTGGTGGATATTGATGTTTATAAGAGATTCTTCTTGGGTGTTGTTGATACAACTGGCAATCAGAATTTAGGGTTGCTAATAGGGAAGCGCGTACACACAAATGCTCTTGGGATTCTTGGCTATATTTTAGAAAATTCCCCAACTCTTGGTGTTGCCATTGAGAATTTATTGCGCTACCACACGCTTTTAAGCCAGTCGCTGACAATCAGCTTAACAATTGGGAATCGCTATGTAAAAATCACTCTATCTATAACGCCTCCTGAGAATCCACCCGTGGATCGTTACTCTAATGAGATAAATCTCGCTACGCTTGCGACAATTTTGAATAATTTAGTCGCTGAACATATACATCCAAATGTCGTGAAATTCACACACGCTAAACCAGATAGTATCGATTCTTATTACGCCATCTTTGGCAAGAATATAGAGTTTGACGCGAGTCAAAATGCTATTTACTATCCAAAAGAGATTCTCCTATATCCGATCCGATGTCCGAATGCTACTATGCTTGAGTTTTTCAAAGTACAAGCCCAGAGAATCCTTGAGGATAATGAGGAAGGCTATTCTGTGCGCGTTACACGAGTATTGTCCGAGATGCTAAACTACCGCGTGCCAGATGTAAATGAGGTCGCTGCGCGTTTATATACCACAACGCGTACGCTGTAAAATCGCCTAAAAGCAGAGGGTGTTACGTTCCAAGAGCTGATACTATCTGTTAAAAAGCAGCTTGCTTGTTATTATCTAAAATGCAAAGAGCTACAGATTCAAGAGATTGCACAGAGGCTTGGATACTCTGAGACGAGTGCGTTTAATTGTGCTTTTAAACAATGGACGACATTTACTCCAAATGAGTTTAGGCAACAAAAGGTAAATGTGGATTGAGTGTTCTTGTAATCTTTTAAGAATCGCGAGAAAAGATAATTCCGTTCTCGCTTAGACTATGGTTTTACTAAAAAGCTAAGCGCGATACGAGAATCGAGTGAGTCAAGGTAGTTTAGGTTGTTTGCGCGTATGACAGAGCGTAGCAGTTTTCCATATTTCTCACCGATTTCTGAGTAGCGACTGAGATGTTTTAGTGCGCTTAATCCGCCAAAATGCTCGTTGCCTTTCCGCGCTTCTTCACGCGCCTTGCGGAATCCAGCATACGCCCAATGTGTATTTAGATTATGCATATATGTTTGTATTGATTCTCTTAGTGTGCTAAAGATACGAATACGCTCCCTTTTGCCAGCTATCGCATGGCTATTGCCTTTTGTGTAGAACGTATAGTGTCCATATAGATTATTATATTTTTTAGTGTACTCGCTACTGCCCCAGCCACTCTCTAGTGCCGCTTGTGATATAGCTAGCGATAGTGGGATTGTGTCTATTTTTTTTAGATATTCATCCACATCATAGAGAGAATCGATATTGTATTTTTTGGCTATTTTTGCAAGTTTTTGGTGGTTTTTGCTACCGATTCTGTGCTCGTATGTGATAAAAAAATCGTGTGAAAAGTAGTCGATGATAAATTGCCTCTCTTTAAGAATTGCACTATTTTCCGCTACGATTGCCGGTAGGAGCGTTTTTACAAACTCCTCCTTTTTATGTGTGACCTCTTCAATCTCATAAAACTCATCGCCAAACTCGATTCCAAGGCAACAGGTCATTAAAAGTAAAAATACACAAACTAATCTATTCAAATCTTATCTCCAAAAATTCTAACAAGCGCCTCTATGCACGTCTTGAAATACGCGCTAGATTCTTGCTTAGCACGGCATCGCACACTTTTTGCACTCGCCCGCTAAAAAATATATCTTCGTCCTCGATTCTTAGCCTTAATTCCTCTTTGCTTGCAGGGATTAGCGTAGCACACTCTCTAACTAGTCCCTCGCCCCTAGCTCGCATGAATACTGCTGCCATGCCAGTCCCGCATGCTAACGTTTCTCCTTCTACGCCACGCTCAAACGTCCGCACCAAGATCCCCTTATCGCTCTTTTGGGCGAAATTCACATTCGCGTTAAACTCCCATCTGAGGCTTGCTAGTTGCTCGCTTTTAAGAGAATCTATCTCGCCAAACGCTACAAGGTGTGGCACGCCTGTATCTATTAGCCACCAGCAATGACCAAAAGCTTTGATGTTTTGCGCTTTGATCGTTGCGCTTGTTAGCTTTATCTCAACATTTTCACCATCTACGCTCGCGCTAATGACCCCAGCTCCGGTTAAAAATCTCTGCCTAGAGCCAGCTAACGCGAAGTCCCTTGCATACATTGCTGCAGCACGTGCGCCATTTCCGCACATATTTGCGCGACTTCCATCACTATTGTAAAACTCCCACTCAAAATCCAGCTCATCATGTGGTAAAAGCACTATAAGCCCATCTGCACCTATCCCGCTGTGCCTATCGCAAAGCTCACGTGCTAGGCTTTCTCGCTCATCTTTTTGAAATGTATGAAAAATGATGAAATCATTTCCGCTGGCACAATATTTCGCGCTATACATTTTGCTCCTTTAGCTGGCTTAAGAATCGCTCGACTTCTCCTGTTAAATCTTCTATATTTCCTATATTTTTGATGACATAGTCACTTAGTTTTAGCTTTTTTTCTATATCCATTTGAGAATCAAGCCTCAAATTCGCCTCATTAACATTGAGATTATCTCTTGCGCAAAGTCGAGAGAGTTGGATATTTCTTGGGGCGTATATTAGGAGATTTTGGTTAATCATCGGATAACAGTCGCGTTTTTCAAAAAACAATGGAATATCAATAAAGTATAGAATTGCCGATTCTTCAAGAATTCTTGAGCGCGCTAAAATCTCGGTACGAATTTTTGGATGGAGAATATCTTCCAGGAGTGAAAGCGACTTTTTATCGCTAAATACAATTTTACCGAGCTTTTTTCGTGAGATATTCTCACCATCTAAAATCTCTTCACCAAATACAGAAATAATCTCATTTTTGGATGATTCTAACTGCTCGTGTGCAATAGCATCAGCATCAATCACTGCATAACCATAGAGTTTTAGTAGCCTAGAAACAGTGCTTTTGCCCGTGGCAATTCCACCGCTTAGTGCAATGGCGTGTCGAAGCGATATCAATTTTTAGCTATTCCACGAATTGATTCTTCTAAGAATCGAGGCAGTATAAACGCGCTTTTATGGATTCTTGAGTGGTAATAGCGTAGTCCATCAAGCATATCTGCGCGTTGCAAGATTAAATCTGCTGTGGGATGGAAGCGGCGCGATGCGAAGAGATAGTGTTGTATCGGAAATGAGAAAGGCGCATGAAATGGCATTAAAATTGAAAAATTATTAGCGAGATTTTGCATTGTTTGACGCAAGGATTCTTCATGTAGAAGTGGATTTTCAACACCTAATATCATGATCCCATCGCTACTTAAAAATGGCAAGAATCTAGTAGCATTTTTGGCATTTGTGATGATAATTTCGTATGTTTTTAGGCTCGATTCTTCGCTTAAAAGTGAGAATCTGGCATGGTTTATAACGCTTTGAAAGTGCGGGAAAAAGCTAATAAAAGAGCGGAGAATCTTCTCATCATTTTGTAAAAAATCGACATAGATTTGCTCATGTTTTAGGGCTTCATGGGCTACTTCTAGGTTGAATTCATCAGCCAAAAGTAGATGATTTGTATTTTCATGGACGCAAAGTGGAATATGTGCTAGAAGTTCGCTTGTTTGGTGCAGGTGTTGTTTTAAAAATAGCTGTTTTTGATTTATTAGAGCGATTTCATCAAAGGCATGGCTTTTAAAAATTTCAAGTACATTTTCGCTACTTCTGGCGTCTATAAGCTTGTGCGATATTGCGAACTCCTCTTGGAAGTTTGTGCCGTCTTGTCGTGTAATCCACATAAACTACTCCATAGATTTCATTGAAATTCTAACTACGCTTAAGAGAGATCAAGATTTGTTAATGATTTTAGAAGAAAAGAGTTTAAAGCTAGGTTGAAGACCCCCTCTCAGATACCTGCGGCACACAGACATTACGAATGCTCTGCTGTGTTCCCACCCTGAAGCGTTGTCCGTAAAATCCATTGCACAGGTCTAAAAGGAGGCACTCAATCCGCATATTCGCACGGACTCAGTGCCTACTTCCAGCCAAAGTGGGCAGGATTGTAGCTAAGTAATGAAAAATTGTAAAGCCACTTTTTATATGGGCTAGTCATCGCCTCTGGGAATATAAAGTAAAAATCGTGCACAGATTCTATATTTTTGCCTCTTTAAGCATTTTGCTTAAGTGCGTTTTTGATAGAATCGGGCATTAAATTAACTGCAAATCTCACAATAAGGCGAAACTATGCCAAAGCGCGACGACATTAAGACGATTCTTCTCATTGGCTCAGGTCCTATCATCATAGGTCAGGCATGCGAGTTTGACTATTCAGGTACGCAGGCGGCAAAAACATTAAAAAGCCTTGGCTATCGAGTTGTGCTTATAAACTCAAACCCGGCTACAATCATGACCGATCCAGAGTTTGCCGATCGAACTTATATTGAGCCCATTACAGAGGATATCGTTTTGGACATCATCAAAAAAGAGAAGGTTGATGCGATTCTTCCAACGATGGGCGGACAGACTGCATTGAATATTGCTATGAGCATGCACGAAAAAGAGATGCTGAAAGACGTGATATTTCTAGGTGCAAAGCCAGAAGCAATAAAGAAGGGTGAGGATAGACAGGCTTTTAAAGAAGCGATGCAGAAAATTGGCATGGATTTGCCACACTCGCGCTATGCCTACAATATGGATGAGGCATTAGAGGCGGCAAAAGAGATTGGATTCCCTCTTATTATCAGAGCGAGCTTTACGCTTGCAGGTGGCGGAAGTGGTGTCGCTTATAACATTGAGGAGTTTAAGCAGATTGCTGAAAACGGACTTGAGATTAGCCCTGTGCATGAGATTCTTATCGAAGAATCGTTGCTTGGGTGGAAAGAGTTTGAAATGGAGGTAATCCGCGATAAAGCGGATAACTGCATAATTGTCTGCTCGATTGAGAATCTTGATCCAATGGGCGTGCATACTGGCGATTCTATCACTATTGCCCCGTCGCTTACTCTTACTGATAAAGAATATCAGCGCATGCGTGATGCGAGCTTTGCAATCTTGCGCGAGATTGGTGTTGATACAGGCGGTAGTAACGTACAGTTTGCAATACATCCAGAGACTGGGCGCATGATAGTGATCGAGATGAATCCGCGCGTCTCGCGAAGCTCCGCGCTCGCTTCTAAAGCTACAGGTTATCCAATAGCAAAGGTTGCGACACTTCTTGCTGTTGGATATACGCTAGATGAGATCAAGAATGACATCACGGGCACACCGGCATCGTTTGAGCCAAGCATTGACTATATCGTTACGAAGATTCCTCGCTTTACATTTGAGAAGTTCCCGCTAGCTGATTCTACGCTTACTACATCGATGAAGAGTATAGGTGAGGTGATGGCAATTGGCGCGACATTCCAAGAATCACTACAAAAGGCACTCTGCTCTATGGAGACTGGAATCTTTGGCTTTAACTCAATATGCAACGACCTTGACAAAGTAAAGCGTGAAATCCGCCGACCAAATGCTGAGCGATTACTCTATATTGCCGATGGATTCCGCCTTGGGTTAAGCAGAGCAGAGATTTTTGAGCTTTGCAAGATCGATCCATGGTTTTTGGAGCAAATTGAGATAATCGTTCGCGCAGAATCCGGAATTGATCTTGAGATTCTTAATGACAAAAAACATCTTCGTGAGCTTAAAGCTCAGGGGTTTAGCGACAGGATGATCGCTCAAATTATTAACCAAAAAGAGAATATGAAGCTAGGTGAAACAGAGGTTTATGATGCGCGCAAGCGACTTGGTGTATCACTAGAATACCAGGAGGTAGATACTTGTGCAGCTGAGTTTGAGGCACTAACGCCATATCTGTACTCAAGTACAAATGTAATGGAGTTGTTAGATTCTTCACACAAAGTTGAGCAGAGCGATAAAAAGAAAGTGATGATTATAGGCGGTGGTCCAAATAGGATTGGACAGGGGATCGAATTTGACTACTGTTGTGTGCATGCAGCATTTGCGCTTGAGGATATGGGCTTGATCTCAATCATGTACAACTGTAACCCAGAGACTGTGAGCACCGACTATGATACGAGTGATATTTTATATTTTGAGCCTATTGATTTTGAGCATGTGCGAAGCGTCATCGAGCGAGAGAAGCCAGATGGTGTGATTGTTCACTTTGGCGGACAAACACCACTAAAGCTAGCAAAGAATCTAACTCAAATCGGTGCGAATATAATTGGAACTAGTGCAAAGGTAATTGATGTTGCTGAAGATAGGGAGAAGTTTGCAAAGTTTGTTGAGGCTAATGGGCTAAAACAGCCAGAAAATGGTACGGCATTCACTAAAGATGAGGCACATGAGATAGCTAACCGAATCGGATTCCCTGTTTTGGTGCGCCCAAGCTATGTACTAGGTGGACGTGCAATGAGAATCGTATACAATCAAGAAGAGTTGCGTTTATACATGGAAGAGGCGGTAAGCGTAAGTAATGAATCGCCAGTTCTGATTGATAAATTCTTAGACAATGCTATAGAGCTTGATGTTGATACGATTAGCGATGGTGAAAATGTCTATGTTGCAGGGGTTATGCAACATATCGAAGAGGCAGGAATTCACTCTGGAGATTCCGCTTGTTCTTTGCCAGCGGTAAGTATTGAGTCGGCTTTGCTTGAGGAGATAGAGCAGGTGACGGCGAAAATCGCACTAGCGCTAGGCGTTAAAGGGCTTATGAATACGCAATATGCAATCCATCGTGGCACTGTGTATCTTATCGAGGTCAACCCACGCGCAAGTCGCACAGTGCCATTTGTCAGCAAGGCAACAGGAATTCCACTGGCGAAAGTAGCTACGCGTGTCATGTGGCAGGGTGATTTGCTCGAAGCGTTAAAGCATTACGATTCTTTTGGTATGGTCACAAAAAGTGGTAATATCTACAAGCCGCGTATGACAAAGCACATTGCCGTTAAAGAATCTGTATTTCCATTTGCTAAGTTAAATGGTGCGGATTTGATTCTCGGACCTGAGATGAAGTCTACCGGCGAGGTTATGGGTATTAGCCATAGCTTTGGTATTAGCTTTGCTAAAAGTCAGATTGCGTGCAAAAACTCTCTCCCCCAGAGTGGTAAGCTTTTTATTTCGCTTACAGACATGGATAAGGTGCAAGGAATTGAAATTGCACGCAAATTTGAAGAGCTTGGATTTGAGATTCTTGCTACTGGTGGGACGCACAAGGCATTGAGTGAGGCGGGCGTAAAATCGCAAGTAGTGCTAAAAATATCGGAAGGGCGACCAAATATAGAGGATGTTCTTACAAATGGCGAAATTGCACTTGCGATTAATACTAGCGATAACAAAGCAAGTAAAGATGATGCTAAGCGTATTCGCCGTCAAGTGTTGCGAAACTCTGTACCGCACTTTACGACGTTAGCTGCTGCAGATGCTGCGGCTCTAGCTATAAAGGAGATGAGGACTGGGAGCGCAAATAGCGCTGTAGCACTACAAGACTATCTCAAAGCGTAAAATGTGAATTCGCGCGCCATATATCTCACTCAGACTGACACGACTGCTGGTTTTTTGAGCGAGGATTCGTTAGCGCTTGCGCGGCTCAAAGGGCGTCCAGAGGGCAAACCAATACTTTTGGCAGTAGATTCTTTGCGTGAGCTAGCTTCTTTTGTACGTGTTCCAGTGGCTTTTAAGAAACTCGTGCGTCGTGCGGAGAAGAGTTCTTTTATCTATCCAAATAACATAGGAATCCGAGTAGTAAAGAGTAAGCGACATGGGCAGTTTCTCACACGATTTAGGCGACTTTACACCACGTCATCCAATCCAAGTGGCGCACACTTTGATATGGATTTTGCATACAAGATGTGCGATGTGGTCGTGGTGGATGAGATGGGGATTGTAGAGGGTAAGGCATCTCAAATATGGAAACTTGGGCGATTAAAACGTAAAAAAATCAGAGGTTAGCATGGATAAGATTTTTTCGATTCTCTTTTTTGGCACACTTTTTACACTTGTTCCGCTTGCTATTTTCCTGGCTGGCATTAGGTCGAACTATCTTGAATATTATGAGATTCATGAGTTTTTTAACCCTTACTTTGCTAACACTGTGGATGGGTGGAAGTTTATGGCGATTTCAGTCGCTGTGGGCTATCTGCTGTTTTACTCTCCGGTTTCAAATATTTTCCGAGCGGTCTATGTAATGGTGATTTTTATCGCCGCCGCTGCGTTTATACCTATGATTGGATTCTCAAGTGGTAAGTTGCTTTTTTTGGAAAATGCACGAGAAATAACGCTAAAAAATGGCACAAAACAGCTAGTGGATGTGGTCTATGAGGGGCGAAATATAATCTACTATCACACTGGCGATGAGAAAAAGATAGAGCGCTTAGAAAAGCCTATTGACAGTGGCGATAAAACTAGATAAATAAGTGCAAATCTTTCAATCCTGCCAAAAGGTAGCATTTAGGTCTGTCGTGTAGGGCTATCTACGACGATATGATAGCGCTTCAAGCAAGTGAGGTTTTGCGATATTTTGCGCTCCATCTAGGTCGGCGATGGTGCGCGATACACGCTTGATCTTTGCCACAGCACGATGAGAAAGAGAGAAGCGTCGCGAAGCCTCTAGCAAGATCTCTTCGCACTCATTGCTTAATGTGCAAAACTCTTCAATTCCTCGTTCATCTAGCTTGCCATTTAGTTTTACTTGTCCACGCTTTTTTTGTGCTATAAAAGCCTGTAAAACACGTTCATGCAGCTCTTTGGAATTAATGCTCTTTGTCGCTTGAATATTTGCATTTTGCATAGCTACAAAGAGGTCAATACGATCCAAAAATGGATCTGAAAGATGGCTTTTGTATCGTGCGATTTCAGCATCATTGCAACGACATTCGATATTTTGGTTTAGGAGATTTCCGCATGGACATGGGTTTTGTGCCGCTACCAGAAGAAATGATGCTTCAAACTCTACTTTCGCTTGTGCACGCGAAACGATAAAGCTATGATTCTCCAGTGGCTCACGAAGTGCCTCAAGGATAGACTTTGGAAAGTGCGGTAGCTCGTCTAAAAAGAGAATCCCATCGTGTGCTAGCGCAATTTCGCCAGCATGCACATCGCCATTTGCACTCACGCTACCTAGCATAGCAGCTTTTGTAGAGGTATTGTGTGGGGTGCGCTCATTTCTTAGCGCGCTATATTTTAGCTCACCATGCTCGTGCAGGTGGGCTTTTGCACTTTTTAGTATCTCTTCTTTAGATATTGGCGGCAGGATATATCGCATGCGTTTTGCAATCATACTTTTTCCTATGCCAGGACTCCCTTCCATTAGGATATTATGAAATCCAGCCGCTGCAATTAGTGCTGCTCGCTTGGCTATCTCTTGTCCTTTAATGTCGCGAAAGTCAAGTATAAAATCTTGCTCGTAATAGTATGGAATCCCATCTATTTCTATCGTGCTAAATGGAAATTTATGATTTGATTCTCTACTTTGCTTTGGCGAAAGTATGGAATTGATAGCTTCGCTTAGGGTGGCAACGAAGTGCAGTTTTAATCCAGGGATTTGTGCGTAAAGATTGTCATTTTGCGCAGGGAGAAGAATCTCTCCATCATATCTTTGCTCTGCAAGTGAGAGCAGAATTGGATATATGTTTTTATTATCCTTTATGTGCCCCTCTAGCCCAAGCTCACCTAGCGCGAGCCACTTACGCTTAGAGCTGGGCGCAATATCGGCATGATAAAGTGCAATTAGAAGCGCGATAGGCAGATCAAAGTGGCTACCATGCTTTGGGAGGTCAGATGGTGCGAGGTTTATTACAATTTTTAGAGGTGGTAGTGGACGAGCTATAGCGCATAGGGCTGATTGCGATCTATGGCGTGCTTCTTGAATTGAAGCCTGTGCCATGCCAGTAATGGTAAAAGATGGTAGACCTTTATTTAGTGATGCCTCTACTTCGACTAGCTTTGCATTAAGCCCTTGAAGTGTTGCAGAGTGGAGCTGGCGGAGTGCCATATGTTTACAATGCGCCTTTTTGACGTTTTTTGAGCTCTTTTTCGAATTTTTTACGTTTAAGTATTGAGAGCTTGTCAATGAATAAGACGCCATTTAGATGATCTATCTCATGTTGTAATGCAACTGCTAGGTAGCCTTCAGCTTCTAGCTCTTTTTTATTTCCAAAGCGATCAAAATATCCTATAGTAATATGATTAAACCGTGTGACATCCTCATAAAATTCAGGAACACTCAAGCAACCTTCACTAAAGAGAATCTCACCACTTTTTTCGAGGAATTCTGGATTTATAACCTCTATCAGATTCTCTTTTTTTTGGATTCCTTCCTCGTCAGGGATATTTACAATAAGCGCACGAATCGGTCTTGCTACCTGCACAGCAGCAAGCCCCACGCCATTCTTAGCGATCATGGTAATATACATCTCGTCTAGGAACTTATGTAGTTCTTCGTCAAAAACAGTAACCGGCTCGGAGCGTTTCTTTAGCATAGGATGTGGATAGGTTATGACTGATAACACGCTATTTTTCCTCATCTTCACGGCATACAGCAAATGGAATCTGAGCTAAATTTGCTGCTTCCATAGCATTTAGTGCGAGATTTAAAGTCTCTTCCGCGCTACGTTCTGGTAAGATTTTTGAGATTCCTATCACTATGCCCAGGTTTATCTCTGTCTCACCGATGAAGATATTTGTCGTTTGTATTAACTCTACAAGCCGTTCACAAGCCTTTTTTGAGCTAAATAGGTCAGAATGCTTGAGAATCATCGCAAATGTCCCACCACCATAGTGTGCGATAATATCGCTACGACGTGATGTTTTTAGTATCAATCGTGCAATGGTGCGCGTGACTACAAGTAGCATTTTTTCACTTGAAATTTTACGAATCTTGCTATCAGGTAGGCGTGCTAGTAGTACAGTAGATGAGTGTCCGAATTGGTCTATAATTTTGACTTCTTTGTCTATTTGCGAGAGAAGGTGGCGACGATTATAGATGCCAAATTGAGAGTCAAAAATCGTCTCGCTATCAATGCTATTTACGATTTTCGCGGAATCTTGATAGAACTCCTTGAGCTGCACAGTCTGCTTTTGTGTGATTGAGTTTAGCTTGCCAAGCTCTTGGGAGAATAGTGCGAGTACGTTCTGAAATACTATAGAGTTATCTGCCTTTTTTGCATCATCGAGGCGTTTAGTAACGATATTTTGCAGAAGTCCTAGATTTTTATAGATAACTGCGACATGCTGCAATATATTTTTCATATTTTTAAAGCTATCTTTGATGCGCTTTTCAAAATCTATACGCCTGTCATCGTCGCTACTGTCTTCAAGATCTAGAATATGAAACACTCCCTTTTTGAATGCCTCAGATTTTTCTTCTAAGAGTCGTTCGAAATAGAGCTGGAAATTGCTGGGAATTGCTGGGATATTGTCTTTTTCTAGAGTCTTTAAAACTTCCTTGGCAAAGGATTCGAGCGTCTCACTAGAAGGAGAATCGATATCGAGCGTAGCAAATTCATCGCTCTCGCTTGGTAAATCAGAGCTAAAAGAGAAATCATCGGAGAGAAGCTTGTCTAGCGATGAAGATTCCTTGTTTGAGGTATTTTGAGCAAAGCCTGTTAGCTTTGCCTTGAAATTTTCATCTTTTTGGAGGTGAATCATCGTGCTTTCCGTTATTTTTAATTACTTAAAACTCTTTGTTAATACGTTGTCTATTAGACCGTACTCTTTAGATTCTTGTGCGCTCATAAAAAAATCTCGCTCTGTATCTTTAGCAATTTTTTCTAGCGACTGCCCTGTATTTTCGGCGAGTATTGTATTTAGAATACTTTTTAGGCGAAGAATCTCCTTTGCCTGAATCTCAATATCAGTCGCTTGCCCCTGTGCACCACCAAGCGGTTGGTGAATCATTATGCGACTATTTGGCAATGAATATCTCTTGCCCTTTGTGCCACAACTCAGCAAGAATGCTCCCATGCTAGCGGCTTGACCAATGCATATAGTACATATATCTGGTTTAATGTAGTTCATCGTATCATAGATACTCATGCCACTAGTTATGACACCACCTGGAGAGTTTATATAAAGATAGATGTCTTTATCTGGATCTTCGGCTTCCAGAAACAGCATTTGAGAGACGACAGATGAGGCGAGAGCGTCATGTATCTCACCACTTAGCATTATAATTCTATCTTTTAGTAGACGCGAGTAGATATCATAGCTCCGTTCGCCTCTGCCTGTCTTTTCTATAACGTATGGAATGTACATCTAATTAGCCTTTTAGTCTCTGGTCAAGTAGATGCGTAAGGAGCTTATCCTCTAGCATAGCCATGCGGACTGCTGGTAGTAGGTTATTGTTTTTATAGTAATCTAGCATTGTTTTTGGATCTTGTCCCATCGCCATTGACTCATAATAGATTGTTTGGATTAGCTCATTGTCGTTGATGGAAATCCCCTCTTTTTTGGCAAGCGCATCGATAATAAATGTAACACGTACACTTCGTGTCGCGCTCTCTCTGTGCTCTTCTCGTTTTGCCTTAATCGCTTCTTGGTCATTTTTAAGTGGCTCTATCTCCTCAGGCTTTAGCGCATTTAGTGTGTTTCTAAAGAGCAAATCCATCTCTTGTTCAACCACTAGCTCAGGTAGGTCAAATATAATCGATTCTGCAAGATTGTCCACCAGCTTTGCTTTTAGTTCGTTATTGTATAGCTCGCTCTTTTTCTCGTTTGCGATTTGCTCTTTTACCTTTGCTTTTAGCATTTCGAGATTTGCGCCCTCTTCGCCAACTAGCAGACTTTTTGCAAACTCGTCGTTGATCTCTTGTGGATTTTTAATCTGAATCTCTTTTAGTGCAATTTTAAATACAGCATCTTTTCCTGCTAGCTTCTCCGCGCCATACTCATCTGGGAAGCGTACCTTGATATCGCGATTCTCGCCAGCCTTCATTCCAATAATTTGCTCCTCAAATCCTGGGATAAAAGAGCCACTACCGATTTGCAGTAGGTAATCTTCCGCCTTGCCGCCATCAAATGCCTCATCTCCAAGGAATCCTTCAAAGTCAATTTTTGTGTAGTCACCATTTTCTACTGTCTTGCCAGTCGTATCTGGCGTAAGTGGTGCGCGAGCTTTTGCTAGCTCGTTGATTCTTGTATTTACTTCTTCATCGCTTACGCTTGGTACGCTAAACTCAGGCACATAAGTAATACTCTCTTTTAGAGTTATTTCAGGTGCGATTCCGATTTTAACCTCGACGTCAATCCCGTTTTCATGGCGATTGTATTGAGTGATTCTTGGGTCGCCTATTAGTTTGTTTGGCTCGATTCCTAGTTCTTTTAGTGCGCTATTTAAAAGCTCTTGCACAGCTTCACGCTCTGCATCTTCTTGGAGCTTTTCGCCAAATCGTGCTTTAATAACATTTGCAGGGACTTTCCCCTTGCGGAATCCATCTACTTTCATATTTTTTGCTGCATCTTGAGAGATCTTGTCAAGCTTACTGGTGATTAGAGCGTTATCTAGTGTTCCTTTTGCTGTTGCGTTTGCGCCATTTATTTTTTCTGTTTTTAGATTCATTGCTTTATTTCCTTAAATTTAGTCAAAAAAAATTGGCTTGATGTTATCAAAAAAATTCTTTTATAAACTATAACTTAGCCTTGCTTTATCGTGTGGCAAGCAAATAAGTGCTACTCTTTGCCCTGTTTAGGCGTAAAAAGGAGTAGTTGTATGCCGCTGACCGCACTTCGGGAAAAACTAGGGAAAAAGCCACTTTCGCCGAGCTTTGGTCGAGTGATCAAAGTCTCATCTGGTGCGATTGTAGCGGTGGGGTTAAAGCCTTCTGTTGGCGATATTGTGCGAATAGTCCAAGGCGAGGATAATCGTGAGAGCATGGGAATGGTGACAGTGGTTGAGCCAGAGAGCTTTACTGTGTCTCCTTTTTCATTTATAGAGGGTAGTCGCGTTGGTGATAGGGTCTACTTAAATAGCAAGGGGCTCCAGATTCCTGTTGGCGAGGCACTTTTGGGGCGTGTCATTGATCCGCTTGGGAGGGCTATTGATGGTGGTGAAGAGGTAATGACTAGCGAGTATGCACCTATTATTAAGCCGCCAATTGCCGCGATGAAGCGTGGGATGATTGATGAGGTCTTTAGCGTTGGCGTTAAGAGTATTGATGGGCTTTTGACATGTGGCAAGGGGCAAAAGCTAGGAATCTTCGCTGGTAGTGGTGTAGGAAAGAGCACTCTTATGGGAATGGTTGTGCGTGGTTCTGTCGCATCAATTAAAGTCATTGCGTTAATTGGTGAGCGTGGTCGAGAGGTGCCGGAATTTATCGAGAAGAATCTAGGTGGGAAGCTAGATAACACTGTGCTTATCGTGGCGACGAGTGACGATTCTCCTTTGATGCGAAAGTATGGGGCATTTAGTGCGATGAGTGTAGCAGAGTATTTTAAGTCGCGCGGGCAAGACGTGCTTTTTATGATGGATTCTGTTACGAGATTTGCTATGGCGCAACGCGAGATTGGGTTAGCACTTGGAGAGCCGCCGACGAGCAAGGGCTATCCGCCATCAGTGCTGACGCTTTTACCGCAGCTCATGGAGCGTGCGGGCAAGGAGGAGGGGCATGGCTCTATTACGGCGTTTTTTACCGTGTTAGTCGAGGGCGATGATATGGGTGACCCTATAGCCGACCAGAGTCGTTCGATTCTTGATGGGCATATCGTGCTTAGTCGTGATTTGACCGACTTTGGAATCTACCCCCCGATAAATATCCTAAACTCCGCCTCGCGTCTAATGAATGACGTAGCCAGCAAGGAACACGTGCTTGCCGCACGTAAATTTCGTCGTCTATACTCGCTTCTAAAAGATAATGAAGTCTTGATAAGAATCGGAGCATATCAAAAGGGAAGCGATAAGGAATTAGATGAGGCGATAGATAAAAAAGAGGCGATGGAAGGCTACTTGAAGCAGAATTTTGATGAAGGCTGGGAATATCAGCGAAGTGTAGAGGAGTTAGTCGCGCTTATGCAATGATTTGTTTAATATATTTCAAAGTTTTTTAGAGTAAATTCACACATAAATAGCTTAAAGATAAAAATTATTCTTTAACTTTTTTTATTGTATTTTGGTTTTAGATTCTTTAGTCAAGTAAAGTTTTAGGAGTATTAATGATAGAAAGTATAGGCGCAATTTACCTAGATAATAATGCTACAACAGCCATAGATCCAAAGGTCAAAGAGGCGATGGAGCCGTATTTGACAGAGAAGTTTGGGAATCCAAACTCTCTACACCGTTTTGGTACAGAGACACACCCGGCAATAAAAAAGGCTCTTGATGACCTATACGCTGGTATTAATGCATATGATGATGATGATGTTATTGTCACTTCATGTGCTACTGAGAGCAATAATTGGGTATTGAAGGGAATCTATTTTGATATTTTGCGCTTTGGAGAGAAGAATCATATTGTTACGACTGATGTAGAGCATCCGGCTGTGCGCTCAACCTGTTCTTTTTTGGAGAAGCTTGGCGTAGAGGTAACGTATCTACCGATAAACTCGCAAGGAACAATTAGTGCAGATGATGTTCGTACTGCTATCACTGATAAGACTGCGCTTGTAAGCGTAATGTGGGCGAATAATGAGACTGGCATGATTTTCCCTATTGAGGAGATTGGCAAGATTTGTCGTGAACATGGGATTCTTTTCCATACTGATGCTGTGCAGGCGATAGGTAAGATTCCCGTCGATGTGCAAAAGGCAAATGTCGATTTGCTCTCGTTTTCTGCACATAAGTTTCATGGACCAAAGGGCGTTGGTGCGTTGTATATTCGCAAAGGTGTGGAGTTAACACCACTTTTGCATGGCGGAGAACATATGAGCGGGAGGCGATCTGGTACGCTAAACGTCGCAGGAATTATCGGCATGGGCGAAGCGATGAGGCTTGCGGTGCAGTATCTTGATTTTGAAAAGAGCAATGTCCGTCGCCTGCGTGATAAGCTAGAATCGGCTCTTTTAGAGTTGCCTGATGTTTTTATTGTTGGTTCAAGAGAGAATCGGGTGCCAAATACGTTATTGATTAGCGTTAAAGGTGTTGAGGGCGAGGCTATGCTTTGGGATTTAAACAAAGCAGGAATCGCAGCAAGCACGGGGAGTGCTTGTGCCAGTGAGGATTTGGAAGCAAATCCTGTTATGGTTGCAATAGGCGCGGACAAGGAGCTTGCACATACTGCAATTCGTCTTTCATTATCGCGTTTTAATACAGAATCTGAAATTGATTACACAATAAATGTATTTAAAAAATCTGTCGAGAGGCTACGCGCTATCTCTAGTAGCTATTAAGGAGTAAAAAATGGCAAAAAATGATCTTTTGGGTGGTGCGCTTTGGGATGCTTACTCTAAAAAAGTCTCTGAGCGAATGGATAATCCAAAGTATCTAGGCACTATACAGCAAGAAGAGGCTGATGCGCGTGGTATGAAGCTTGTTGTTGCAGACTATGGTGCGGAATCGTGTGGTGATGCTGTGCGACTATACTGGCTTATTGATCCGACAACAGATAAGATTATTGACGCGAAGTTTAAGAGCTTTGGTTGTGGAACGGCAATAGCTAGCTCAGATATGATGGTGGAGCTATGTCTTGGAAAAACGGTCGATGAAGCGATAAAAATTACAAATCTTGATGTGGAGTTTGCACTTAGAGATGATCCTGATACGCCGGCTGTCCCAGGACAAAAAATGCATTGCTCCGTAATGGCATATGATGTTATCAAAAAGGCAGCTTCGCTTTATAAAGGCGTTGATATGGCTAGTTTTGAGGATGAAATAATAGTCTGCGAGTGTGCGCGTGTGAGCCTTGGGACTATTAAAGATGTGATAAGAATCAATGACTTAAAAACCGTAGAAGAGATTACTTCTTATACAAAGGCAGGTGCGTTTTGTAAGAGCTGTATCAGACCAGGTGGGCACGAGCAGCGTGAGTATTATCTAGTCGATATCTTGGCGCAAACGCGTGCTGAGATAGAAGAAGAGAAACGAAAGGAGTTAGCTGATAAGGCTACTTCTGGGAATCTTAGCTTTAATGAAATGAGTGTTGTGCAAAAGGTAAAGGTGATAGATAAAGTCATAGATGAGAATATACGCCCGATGTTAGTAATGGATGGTGGAGATATGGAAGTGATTGATATTAGAGAATCAAGCGATGGGTATACTGATGTCTACATCCGCTACGCAGGGGCATGTGCAGGTTGTGCAAGCAGTGTGACTGGTACGTTATTTGCCATTGAGTCTGTTTTGCAACAAAATGTGGATTCTTCTATTCGGGTCTTTCCCGTTTGATTTAGGCGCTAGGATGCGCCTGCGGAAACTAGAACTCGACTGGTTGACCATTGAGTGGGATTTCGTAAGTTATCTCCTTAAAATCGGTGATTCCCATGTGCTTTCTTAGGTTTTGACACTCTGGTTTGGATACTCCACCTGGTACACTTATATTTGGATGCTCGCTACGGAGTTTAACGACAAGTTTAGGATTGCTTGCATTTCCCTTGTCGATATACATGAAGACACAGTGAGCACCAGCTTTTCGATCTATTACGCTTCTAAATCCATCATGACCAAACTCGTTTCTAGGTTTCCATCGTGACTCATTGATACTAATCACATCGGCAATGCTATTTATGTTGCCTTGACTCATGGCATACGCAGGAACGGCTTGCATAATAGAAGCGATGTCTTGCTTATAGGCGACACTTATCGCATCATCGTGATTAGCCGCCATCTTTGGCACGGCGATAGAGGCGAGAATCCCAAGGATAACAATTATAAAAACTAGCTCTATCATGGTGAATGCGGAACGGGTAGCAGAAATATAAGAGATAGAATTGTGATAGTTTAACGATTTACAGTTCACGAGAACTCCTTAAAACCATAGAGGGGTACCCTATTCTATTGTTTAAAACTTTAATCTAAGTTTTAAACAATAGCTGGTTGTTTTAGCATTTTGTCTTTCAGTACTTTGAAGAATCCTTTAAAATATTCTTTAGTCTCTGCGCAAATAGAGCATTTGCCGTTTCCATCATTTCCACAACTTTTTCCATCTGTTCGCCAGATAGCTCGGAAATAGCCTCACGACAGAGATCGTCATACTCTTCTTCTGTGTTTTGATAGATGCTCTCCTCAAAGCGGTGCATAAATATCTTTAGTTTCTCTTTTTCGTGCTGTTCTTTTGCCATCGATTCTAGTATTAGAGCATGTATCTCTTCTAGCGTCTCGTTTTTCATTTTTTTGAGCTTTTCTACTGTATAGGCGTTTGTGAGTTTTAAAATCTTATCTACGAGAGCTTTTTTCTCATCGGTATTTTCATAATATTCACTATAAAAACTTTCAATTTCATTACGTCGATAAAGTTTTAAAAGTTCATTCTTAGCGCATGCAAGTGCTAGAATCTGGTCGCGTCTTTGTGGATTTCTAAGTGCTTCTAATGTCTTTTTTAGCCTATCTATATCATCTCGCTGGCGCACGTATTCACTCATTTGAACGACAAACTCCTCAATTGGCAAGTCGCAATAATAGCGCGCTATCTCATCTAGTAGCCATTCTTGAAACTCACGATATTTTATCCTTACCATAAGTTCTATTTTTTTGTAGATCGCATCGGTTGTGTGATCTGAGAGTAGCTCTAAAATATCGCTATATTCATGCATGTGTATCATCTCGTCAATGACGCTATATAACGCGATATTATCATTGTTGCATGCCTTAATTTTGTGCCAAAACTCACGCAGAGGGGTAATGTCGCTATGGCTAAAAATAGAATAAGATGATGATTCTTCCTCTTCTTCGCCATCAAGATATGAAGCAAAAGATCTCATCATATCGCGTGTCTCACTGAGAAAGAGTTCCTTTAGAGACTCCTCGCTCATCGAGGCTAGCTCCCCATCGCTATATCCATGGCGTACTAGTTGTTCGATGATATCGCTGTTGTTTAGATGTAGATTCATGCCATTGTCGATTCTAGTGCCGCGAGTGTGCGAAATGCCTGCACATGCTCTTTTACATCATGACAACGTATGATACTAGCTCCCGCCTTGTACGCTTCAGCATGAAGGATGAGTGTGCCTGGCAGTCGCTCGTTTACTTCGCTTGGGGTGATTTTATCTATCATAGATTTACGGCTAGCGCCTATTAATAGCGGGAATCCAAAGTGTTGGAAGTGCGATAAATGGCGAATCAACTTTAGATTATGTTCTAGATTCTTGCCAAAGCCAATACCGACATCAAGTGTGATTTTTGTGATGTTTTGTGCCTTTAGATTCTCCACTCGTTCAGCTAAGAAACTATCTACTTCTGCAATAACATTTTCATAGTGTGGATTTTGTTGCATTGTTCGTGGATTCTCTCCTTGCATATGCATGATTACCACTTCGCACTGACGCTCTTTTGCTAGAGCTATCATTGAAGAATCGCGCAATGCAGTGATGTCGTTTATGATACTAAAGCCACAATCTAAGCAGAACTCCGCTACACGTGCGTTATATGTGTCAATGCTAAATTTCACGCGCTTAAAAAGCTCGCTATCGCGCACAAACTCGGCTATTTGGCGGACGCGTGCTAGTTCCTCGTTTTCATCCACCCATTCACTCCCTGGACGCGTGCTGGCTGCACCGATATCAATTATGTGTGCGCCTTCATCTATTAGCTGCTCGATCCTCCTCTGTGCATTTGCACCTAAAAAGCGACTAAGCGAGAAGAAGCTGTCTTCATTGGCATTTATTATTCCCATGATTTGTAACGGTGGTGTGGCTGGAATTAGATGCGACTCTAGATTTTTCATTAGTTCTTTTAGGCCAAACGGCTGCGTTTTGCACTTTTGTATAAGTATCTCAAGCTGTCGCTTGGAGGCTATTAAAATCCCATCCATGGGTTCATTTTTTAAAAGAATCGCCTCACGGCTTAAGGCAAATTCCGCACCAAGAGAGAGCGATTCTTGCTTTAAGATATGAGCTGCGGAGGCGTGGAGCTGGTAGATTTTAAAGATATATTGTGTGCCTTTTTTTGACATTATCTGCACGCCTCGTGGGTCTGTATCTAGTGCGTTTAGGTAGTCGCTTAGTGAGTGTGGGTCAATTTTTTGAACGAACATCTTTTTTCCTTTGCATGACAAGTAGGAGTAGTGGGATGAATAGATTTTCAGCGCGCTCTATATCTGCGAGAAAAATAGCGCGCTCAAATATCGCAAAATCACTCTCTTTTAGCGGGATATTTGCATCGTGGCACGCCAATAGTAGCGATGAGATCAGCTCACGTACCCCATCTTTTTGTAGTCGTTCACTATCTGTATCATCTATGCTTGTTTCAGATTCTTCGCCTTGATTTTTTTTAGTTATTTTGGCTTTTGAGCGATTCTCTAGTTCTTTTAAAAACCGATAAGAATCCTGCAAAGAGAGTCGTGATACATCAAGTGGAAAAGTCGCAAGTGGTACAAATGTGCGCTCATCAATAATGGGGAATCGTGAGCGAACAGTGCGTAAAAATATGCTTTTTGATGTGGCTACTAAAATTATTTGGACATTTTTGGGCGGTTCTTCAAAGAGCTTTAGGAGTGCGTTTTGAAATGTGATATTAAAGCTCTTGCCAGCTATGATGAAACGTGCAGGTTGACTAAATGCCAGGTGTGCTTCATCTTGGATTGGCTTGACGTCATCTTTTAGAAAATTACTTTTGTGGAAGATTCTTAGCGATTGCGCATTTATACCGTTGCTAAGCCTTTCAACCGCTTCGCTAATGTCATCGCACAGTAGGATATAGCCACCATCACACATTAAATATCCAGTGAAACCTGTCCAAATAGCGCGGCGGAGAGTGTTTTATCAAAAATCCTATATAGCTGAAAAAGTTGCATATCAAGCAAGTCGTTGCTTGAGCGTAGCATAAAGCTATTGTGCATCTCATCATCCAATAACCAACAAAAGCTCTCATCCTTTCCAAAAGCGAGCTTTGCGCGACTGTCATCGCTTTTGCCAATATACCAAAATAGATATTGCTCTTTAAATGAAATAGATAGCATGTCGTGGATTAGCGCGTAGTCTTCGCTATTTTTGATGCATTCGATATTTGGATATATCGATTTGATGTTATAAACCGGCATGTAAGGGCGATTTTTTTGTGGTTTGTTTACGGATGCGGCGATATAGCTACCAAACCAGTTGCGTTCACTATCTGTCATAACTATGACGCTATATCCGTCTAAAATATGACGAATCGCATTTGCTGCGAGAGGAACCCACTCAAATTTACGCTCCTCAAGCCAACTCATCATGCTCTCATCGTTGCGAATAGTCTCAATAGTCCACTTCAGCAAATCTTGCATAATTACTGCTTGTCTAACCCGTATGTAGCGTGAAGTGTGCGGACTGAGAGTTCAGCGTATTTTATGTTTATTATCATAGATATTTTTATTTCACTTGTGCTTATCATCATGATGTTGATATTGTCTTGTGCAAGTGCTTTAAATGCTTTACTAGCTACACCTGTGTGAGACTTCATGCCAACACCGACAATGGATACTTTTGCGATGCTATCATCAAATTCAATTCCGCCTACGCTGGCTTCAAACTGTTTAAATACTAGTTTTGCATTTTCTAGCTCAGTTTTTGGAATCGTAAAATCCATGTCTGTCTTTCCATCATATCCGATAGTCTGGACTATCATATCTACGTTGATGTTTGCTTCTGCGAGTGCGCCGAAGATTTCAGCTGCGATTCCTGGGCGGTCTTCTACATTTGTGATGCTTACACGCGCTTGATTCTTATCAAGTGCAATTCCACTTACGATTGGATTTTCCATAATTTCTTTTTCCTTTGTGATGAGTGTTCCTGGATTTTCACTAAATGAGCTTCTAGTTACTAGATTTACATCTAGCTTTTTTGCTAGTTCTACCGAACGATTTAGTAGCACCTTCGCCCCCATACTAGCTAGCTCTAGCATCTCGTCATAGCTTATTTTGTCTATCTTTGTCGCTTTTGGTTCAATTCTTGGATCGGTCGTATAGACGCCCTCGACATCAGTATATATTTCGCATAGGTCTGCTTTGAGTGCGCCAGCTAGCGCGACTGCGCTTAGGTCGCTACCGCCACGTCCTAGTGTTGTTACCTCGCCATTTTGTGAGATTCCTTGAAAGCCCGCGACAACAACAATCGTATCAGAATCAAGCAAGGCGTTGATTCTTGTAGTGTCTACTCTATCTATGCGGGCTTTGCTGTGGTTGTTATCCGTTATCATACCAGCACCGCGTCCGCTCAGCGAAATCGCCTTCAAACCCATTGCCTGGAGCGCAAGTGCTAGTAACGCGCTAGTAACGCGCTCCCCTGAGCTAAGAATCATATCTAGCTCCCTAGGATCTGGTAGTGGACTGTAATGTTTTGCATAGCCTAGCAACTTATCAGTCTCGCCACTCATTGCTGAGACGACTACTACTACACGATTCCCAGCCTCTTTTGTCCTTGCAACACGATTTGCGACATTTTGAATTCTATCTAGGTCGCCAACACTTGTTCCGCCATACTTTTGTACGATTAACATTTATAGATACCCTCTTTTCTTAAAATATCCAAGCACTTGCCGATAAATAGGACGCTTGAAGTAGGTAATGTGATTAAAAACATCATCATAAGGCACGAATTTATAGTCGCTAAATTCCGGCTCTTTTGTATCGAGATTTATCAGAGAATCTTGACGTAATCTAACCAAAAAATATTTCTGAGTTTGTCCATCGTATGGATACATTTTAGGTGCGATGCCTTCTGGAAAGTCATAGCTCACCCACTCTGGATACTCCTCAATAATCTCCACCTCACGCGTCCCTATCTCCTCTTCTAGCTCGCGAAAAAGTGCATCTTTTGGCGACTCGTCTCTATCGATTCCGCCTTGTGGGAATTGCCACGCATCTTTTAAGTCGTTGCGACACGCTATGAAAATCTCGCACGAGTGCGGATATTTTGGAGAGAGGATTATCGCAGCGACGTTTGGTCTATATATCTTTTGCATTGTTTTTCCAAAATTCGTCTTTTGGGGATTTTAGCAAAAAAGAGCTTTTGAGAATCTCGTATGCAGGAATCTTTGGGAATCTAAGTCGTGGCGCAAATAGATTGAGATATTCACGCCACGGGAATCTATGAATCCAAGCTTAGATTCCTAAAAGCTTTAGGAATTTCTAGAAATCTAGCCAATCAAAAATCAACGCTAAAGCCCACTTGTGCCTTTGCGCCATCGACAATCAGCATATCATATCGCCCAGAGCGCGTGGTTACAAACTCATTGCCGATGTTGTAAAACGTCGCATTTATGCTCATATTTTTGGCGATTTTGTAGCTTGCACCGATATCCACAAGGAGGTAGTTATCAATGCTCTGATCATAGCTCATAGGATGCTTTGTCTCTCCAATGTAGTTCATCTGCGACCAGATGTTAAAATTATCGCTCACATCGTAATCTACACCAAACTTTATCGTGTGTACGGGGAGATTATTTAGCG
The DNA here is from genome assembly GCA_052170135.1 of Wolinella sp. Lineage (GTDB taxonomy): Bacteria > Campylobacterota > Campylobacteria > Campylobacterales > Helicobacteraceae > Wolinella. Next base: position 75,513 of record JBQNBC010000001.1, on the reverse strand, counting down.
TGTGCCCTTGCTCGTTACCACTCTTTTGCACGGATTTTGTGTAGGTGTAGCTAGCATGGAGTGTTAGGCTAGGATTAATCCTAAAATCACCCGAAGCCTCTAAGCCCTTAATCTCGCTTTTGCCGACATTGACGGTATTCCAGATTCCTCGTCTGTAGGTTTTGCCCTTATGGACGCATGGTTTCCCTATAGTTGGTCTGCATGATAAGCTAGTGCTAATCCCATCTCTCATATCGGTAAAAAAGCCAATCGCAGAGACATTTATATTTTGATTGTCATCATAGGAGAAGCCAGCCTCATAGCTCACGCTTCGTTCAGGCTTCAGCTCGCTCCTGCCTAGCTGCGCGCCATGCCCACCGGCAAAAGCAAGCGCGAGATTATCGGTGCGCTGTTTGATATCAGGTGTGGAGTAGCCTGTGGAGATTCCCCCTTTAAGAGAGAAGGAATTGTCTAAATGATAGACTGTATAAAAGCGCGGAGATAGGTGTGCGCCATAATCTTTGTCGTGGTTGTAGCGAAGCCCCGCGGTGAAGTTTAGATTCTCTGTGGCACGGAATTCATCTTCGATATAGCCTGAGAGATCCCATCTGTTGACATTTGCCTCGTCAGCGGTCGTCGCCTCCTCATCTAGCTTTTCATGGCGATACATTGCGCCAAGTGTTAGGGTGTTTGAGTCAAAGAAATATGTTCCTTTGCTATTGATTGTCGTTGTTTTTAGCTTGATTTTTTGCTGCCCCTCCTCTTGTATTTGATCAAACGTGGCATAGCTATCAAGGAGTAGATCCCTATATCTTCCCACGTGTGCGAGTGAAGTGGTGTAGCCCTTCATCTCTTCGTAAGCAAGGTCATTGTTTGTGCCACTTGTTGATAGCGTCTTGCCCGCTGTACGCTCAAACTCATTTTTGATATTTCGGTAGTCAAGCGTGATTTCATCATTTTGCGAGGCGTTGTAGATGAATTTGATTCCATGGTGCATATCATCATTCTCGCGATTTCCATAGGCGAGCGTATCCTCATTTTTCTTGAAATATTTTCCATAGAGCGCCACACCTAGAGTATCTGGCACAAGCGCGCCGCTTAGGTAGTAGCCGCCTTGAAAGTCGTTGCTGATTTTTGACCTGTCTGCATAGGTGTAGTATCCATTAAGATTCCCATGGAACTCATTAGAGAAGCCCTTTGTTATGATATTTATGATTCCTCCCATCGCATCAGAGCCATAGAGCGAGCTCATCGGACCTCTGATTACTTCGATTCTCTCAATTGTATTTGCAGGCGGCAAGAAGTTTTGGCTACTTCCCACAGCCCTTAGCCCCTTATATGCGCTATCACTCGTCGCTGGGCGTCCATCAATTAGGATTTTTGTATATTTTTGTCCCAATCCTCGCATGGTGATCCCCCGTCTGCTCGCCGCTCCAAGCGTCGCCCCAAAGACTCCGGGAATATCCTTAATCATATTTTCTATATCTTGATGATTGCGCTTTTTAAGTTCCTCTCCCGTGATTATCGAGATTGAAGCAGGCGCATCTTTGATATTCTGCTCAAAGCCAGTCGCGCTGGTGACTTTGACCTCCTCAAGCGCGAAACTCTTTTCGCCTTGTGCCGCTAAAAGCGTGCCTAGCGTCAGATTCGCGACTAAAAAATGCTTAAATGCCAAATGCATTCCCTCTCCTTAGTTTAATTTTAAGTGCTAATTCTAATTCAATATGGTATTCATTCTTGATACCTTTTGAACGGTAGAGGGATTTATTTCAATCGCCAGAGGGATAAAGTGAATAGAGCATTAAATTTGAGCGATTTTTTTGAGAGAGTCTCTTGCGAGATTGAGCCAAATAGCAGTCCAAAATATGGGCAGTTTGCCTTTGCAAATAGTGAGCTTAAGTTTGATTTTAGTGCGTTTAATGGAGGGCATGGGCTTGGGTATTATCAAAGCAAGATTCTTTGCCGAAATTCCCTGCTTCATCATGCGGATCGTGGTATTGATTACTCATTTTTGTTTTTTAACACAGGTACAACACCCATCGCTTTTAGGAATCTACATAAGCGCATTGTGCTAGGGGGTGGCGAGTTTTGGATTGGCGTGATGCAGGAGGAGCACAGGGGGATACATGAGTTTCAAAGCAACTTCTATCAAGCGCAATGTATCTCTTTAAAGACCTCTTTGGCGCAAGAGCTAGGAATCTTAGATGGGCTAGACATGAGCCATGACCTAGCACTTAAGAGCTTTAAGATTCGCCCTATTCAGAGGCTCATCCTATCTGAGCTATCGCGGCTTTCAGAGATTGAGGGCAAGATGAGGGAGATTTTTATCGAGTCTAAAATCATGGAAATCATCTACAAGAGCTTTGCAAAGAGTGACAAAGGACAAGATTCCGAGCTTTTGTATGAAGATGTCGCCATTTTGCACAAAGCGCGAGATATTTTGCTCTCAAATCTAGAAAATCCGCCCTCAATCAAGAGCCTCGCTAGAGCCTGCGCGACGAATGAATTTAAGCTTAAAAGCAACTTCAAGCGATATTTTGGCACGACGATTTATGGGCTTTTGCAGAATGAGCGACTGGATGTGGCGCGTACCCTTTTGGAGCGGAATGATATTAGCGTGCAAGAGGCCTCAAAGCTCGTTGGCTATCGTAGTGCGCCCCATTTTGCAAAGATTTTTAAGGAGAGATTCAAAATCCTCCCTAGCGAGCTTTCAAAAAGCTACTATGAAATTACGAATAATCCTCTAAAAACCCCATAAATGCGCTAGACTTTGCCTCTATCTCTTTAAAGAGGCAAGCATGCTTTTATATATTCATATCCCTTTTTGCGCTCACAAGTGCGGCTACTGCGCCTTTACATCCTTGCGCGCTCCTACTAAAGTGCACGCAAAATATATGCAAGCCCTACAAAAACAGCTTAAATCTGAGCTTCTAGGAATCTCAGATTTAGGTATTTCTACTTTAGAGAGTATATATATCGGTGGAGGGACTCCTAGCGTGGTTGATTCCCAAAAATATGCGGGAATTTTTGAGCTACTTGCGCCATTTATCACCCCTGCTACAGAGGTGAATATCGAGGCAAATCCAAACAGTCTAGATATGCGCTGGTGTGAGGATATGCGTGCTTTTGGTGTCAATCGCCTAAGTCTTGGTGTGCAGAGCTTTTTTGAGGACAAGCTTAGATTCCTAGAGCGCGAACATAGCAGGTATGATATAGAGAACGCGCTTAGGCTTGTAAAACAGGCAGGAATCAAGCATGTAAGCATTGACCTGCTCTATGGCACGCCACTAGATTCTCGTGAGCGTCTTGCCTCTGAAGTCGCGCTCTCTAGTGCATTAGAGATAGATCACCTCTCTGCGTATAGCCTCACGCTAGAGGAGGGAAGCAGATTTTATTCGCGCTTAGAAGGGGGCGATTTTCGTGCAGGTTTAAAATTCGCCCAAAATGAGGAATCCCAAGGTGAATTCATCCGTGAAAAGCTTGCAGAATCGGGCTTTTATCAATATGAAGTGAGCAATTTTGCGCGCCCTTATAAATCTCACCACAATCTTGGCTACTGGGAATCTAAGGAGTATCTGGGTGTGGGAGCGGGCGCGATAGGGCGCGTAGGAGGCGTGAGATATGCACCTCATAAAGAGCTAGAGTGCTATATTTCTGAGCCGCTTTGGCGCGAGGAGGAGTGTTTAAGTGATGAAGACTTGCGCTTTGAGCGGCTATTTTTGGGGTTGCGCTCATGCGTTGGGATAGATAGAAATGATGCTAAAGAATCGAAGCTCGCAATGCTTTTAGAAGCTGGAAAAGTGCGCTACAAACATGGGAAAATCGTGGCAAATGACTACTTTTTGGCTGATGAGATCGCGCTTTATTTGGCATAGGATATTTTGCCGTTAGCCGTTATTAGGGCTTTCTCTGTCTTTGCTTAGACTTTTGATGAGCGACAATGCAAACAATGAAAAATATAGTGAATAGTAATCTTGGTGTGTGATTGCTAGTAGATAGCGTGCAAGATTATTTATCGGTGCTTTTTGATAGTTTTAAGAGTGGATATAGCTACGCTGTGCCACGCTAATTAGATGCACCGCATTAGTTAGATAGGCTGGTAGTCAAAGGTGATGTGGAAGTTTTATTTCTCAAAGTAGGATTTCTATTTGTAGAATTTTAAAAGTAGAAGCTTTGGTGGGCCCTGTAGGACTTGAACCTACGACCAATCGGTTATGAGCCGAGTGCTCTAACCAACTGAGCTAAGGGCCCCTACCAAAAGAGGTGGGATTATACATAAAGTTAAATCTGAAAGCAAGTAAATTTTCTAAAATTCCTAACAAAACCATAAAAGTTACAAAACTACTGCCTCCATAGCTAAACATTGGTAGTGGCAACCCGACCACTGGTGCAAATCCTATCGTCATGGCTATATTGACTGTGGCATAGATAAATATGAGTAACGCGACTGATATGGCTACGACACCAAGGAAATGGTCACCTCTATTTGCCAGGCTTAGCGAGATTAGGTGAAGCACAAAGGACAAATATAGTATAACAAGCATAACAGAGCCCCAGAATCCAAACCTCTCGACATAATATGAAAAGATAAAATCGCTCGTAGAGATAGGCAAAAACTTCAGCTGTGCTTGTGTTGCATCATCTTTGCTTTTGCCAGTAAGCCCTCCTGAACCTATAGCAATGATTGATTGTTGGACGTGGTAGCTTGGCTTTTCGCTTAGAAAGTCTGTGATTCTCTTGCGCTGGTAGTCATGTAAATTTGCATATAGTAGTGGAGATGAGATTCCTAGTACTAGTGCTATTGTAAGCCATATTTTATAGTGCACACCGATTAAAAATAGCATTCCATAGCCGCTTAATAGTAACACTAAGGCCGTCCCCAAGTCTGGTTGCTTTAGGATTATTACAAATGGCAGTAAAATATAGAAGCTTACCTTGATAAAATCTTTTAGTCTATATCCGCCTTTTGGTGGTGGGTTTTGACGTATGATATGTGCTAGCATCAGGATAAAAGCGGGCTTTAAAAGCTCTGATGGCTGGAGTGTGAAGTGGATAATGGGAATCTCAATCCATCTTTGTGCCCCTAATTTTGTCGTGCCGAAAAACTCAACAGAAACTAGCAGGATGATATTTACCCAATAAAATACTGGAATTAGCCATGATAGCTTGCGAATGGGAAGTAAAAACGCTAAAAAAAAGCAAAGGAATCCAACCAGTGCGTATGTGAGTTGTTTTTCTGCCAGCCTTTCATTTATCTCACCTATAAGCACGTGTGAAACGACTACAAGTGGGATAATCATCGCGGGAATGAGAAAATCAAAGTGTGTTAAAATCCTGCGGTCAATGGCGAACACGAAAACTCCAAAACATACAGACTAGGAATCTTGAAAGATTCGAGTAGATTTTAGCCAAAAACCCCATGAATACCATATTTTTTGAGGCGATATTTTGAATAGCACACGTACATTTTATAACAAAGAATCCTCTAGGCTTGATTTGATTCTTGCAAGCTTACTTAATGAAAGCAGGAATCAAGTCGAGGTGCTAATAGCCAAAGGTCGCGTAAAAATAGATGGGAATCTAGCCAAAAAAGGTGGTATAAAACTAAAAGGTGGCGAGCAGATTTGCATCGAGATTCCAGAGATTTTGCATGAAGAATCGATGTTAGAGATTGATTTTGATGTAGAGATTCTTTATGAGGATAGCGATATTTTGGTATTAAATAAGCCAGCTAATGTAGTTGTGCATTCTGCACCAAGTGTGAAAGAATCTACGCTTGTGGATTGGCTAAAGTCTAAAAATATCTCCTTATCTACACTAAGTGGCGAGGAGCGACACGGAATTGTCCATCGGCTTGACAAAGAGACAAGCGGAGCTATTGTCGTGGCCAAAAATAATGATACACACAAGAATCTAAGTCTCCAACTAGAGCGGCGAGAGATTGGGCGATACTATATCGCTATAGTGGATTTGCCACTAAAAGATGATGTAATAGTCGAATCTAAGCTAGGGCGCAACCCTTATAATCGCTTGAAAATCTCGGCAGTCTCACATGGACGATATGCAAAGAGTGCTTTTTGCAAGCTTGTAGAGAGTAAGAAGTGTGAGCTTATTGCAGCGAAGCTTTTCACTGGACGCACACATCAAATTCGCGCGCATTTAGAGAGTTTTGGGCGACATATTTTGCATGATGAGTTATATGGATATCGAGGGGCGAGCGATGGGCGGATTTTTTTGCATGCCTATTTGTTGTATCTAAAACATCCTCGCACGGGCGAGTTAATGTTGTTTCAAGCCCCGATTTTTAAAGATATGTTAAGATATTTGGAACAAAATTTTCAAATGGAGCGAGTAAATGAGGCACTTTGTCCAGAGTTTATTACTGAGCGTTTTGCTCCTTTCAGGTTGCTCGATGAGTCAGAATTTCAGAGGCAAGGAGTTTGTAGATAGCAATCTCCCGCAAGTAGCTTCTATACGCACTTTATCAGATGTCAGCTCTGTAGCTTTTGAGTGGAATCTAATAAACGACCCGCGCGTTGATGGCTACTATATCTATCGTAAAGAATCTGGTGCTAGCGAGGTATTTTCACGCGTTGGTAAGATTGAATCTAGATTTGGCGCGCACCATGTGGATAGGAATCTAAAAGCAAATACGACCTATATTTATAAAATGGTGACATATAATAAAGCCACAGGCGCAATTTCGCCCGATTCTTCAAGCGTAGAGGTGCGTACGCTATCGCTAGCTCCACTTGATTTTGTGCAGGCGATGGAGGGCTATCCAAGGAAGGTAAAGATTCTATGGAGACCACATAGTGATCCTAGGGTGGTAGGGTATGTGATAGAGCGCGATGATAATGGCAAGTGGAAAACAATTGGCAAGACTGATAGCAGGTTGCTTGTCGAGTATTTAGATACCGGGCTAGATGATGGCATAGAGTATCGTTATCGTGTGATGGCTAGGACGCATGAGGGCGCACTCAGCGAGCCAAGTGTTGTTGCAAATGCTAAAACAAAACCAAAACCACCTGTTGTTTCTGGAATTGTGGCTAGTATAGATATCCCAAGAAAGATAGAACTATCGTGGGATAAGAGCTATCAAGAGGATGTCGTCAGTTATAAAATCTACCGTGCTCCACGTGAAAAGTGGTACTACAATAGTCATACTGAGGTAAAGGGCGCGACGAGCTATGTCGATGAGATTGATAGTGATGGCAAAGAGTATTACTACAAAATAAGTGCTATAGATGTTGATGGGATAGAGAGTTTATTGCAGGATTCTCCAGTGTTTGGCACCACTTTAAAAGCCCCCGCCACTCCTGTAATTGAGTATGCAAGAATCGAAAACGGACAGGTAATTCTCCGTTGGGCGGCAATGGATGATAGGGCGGTGGAGTATGTCGTATATAAGCGCGATGGTCTTGTCTTTGCCAAAAGCGAGAAATTTGTCTCGATTAAGGATGTTAATTTCTATGACCAGGACATAAACACAGGAAAAAAATATCGCTACTCAGTGAGTGCAATAGATCGCCATGGACTAGAATCGGAGCGTAGCGAAGAGGTTATTTTGCTACTACCACAAGAGGCGCGCTGATGCCCCACTTTATTGCACGTAATATCGAGATTCCTGAGGGTGGATTTAAAGCCGGTGAATTTGTCTTTGGTGAAATAATGGAGAATATAAGCCAAAAAGGCGAGCGTTTACTACACGTAAAACATGGTACGCGCGAGTTTTTTATCAGGATTAAAGAGCGTGATAATGATGTGCTTGTACGCTTTGATAAATCAACGAGAATCTCGCCAATTGGCATAATAAAATCTGCTTTACGCGCGCTATCTGTGGAGTGCAAAGCAGATGTGATTTCTAGCAATCTAGCCGAGGAAGATTCTTTGCGTCAAAAAAGCATAAGTCCATTTTTAAAGACACCTAGCGAGTTTTTAGAGTGGATAAAAAATGGAACAACAAGTGCGGATTCTTGTACCGAGAGCAATAGGGCATGTGGGTATAAGTTTTGGGTTGAAATAGGCTTTGGTAGTGGGCGGCATTTGCTTTTTCAGGCAAAAAACAATCCTGATAAGCACTTTTTGGCACTTGAGATTCACACCCCTTCGATTGAACAGGTTTTGCGTCGATTAGAACTTGAGAATCTAAATAATGTAACTGTGATTTCGTATGATGCGCGCGTGTTTTTGGAGCTTATGGAGTCAAACTCAATTGAGCGACTTTTTGTCCATTTCCCTGTACCATGGGAGGACAAGCCTCGTCGTCGCGTTTTTAGCAGAGAGTTTTTGAGTGAGGCTATGCGTACGCTTGCAGTTGGCGGGATTTTAGAGCTAAGGAGCGATAGCCTAGATTATTTCACCTATGCTAAGGAGCTAGCGCTTGAGCTAGAATCTGTGCGATTTTGCGTCAGGAAAAATATGAGTGCCGAGGTTCTTAGCAAGTATGAAGAGCGATGGCAGCGGCAAAATAAGAATATTTATGACCTGTTGATATACAGCGATGAAGAATCGCGCACGCGGATCTTAGATTATGATTTTTCGTTTGCGCCATTAAGGCTAGGAGAGATGCTTCAGCACCGTGAGGTAAAAGATGGATATTTTGGGGCTTTAGAGCGATTTTACCGCTCTAGTGATGGTAGCAAAGTAGCAGTGCGATGTTCCTTTGGGGATTTTGCCTATCCAGAGAAGAAGTATATTTTCATAGAAGAATCTAGCGCACGATACTTTGGCTCGCCGCCAATTCCTACAATTGCTAACTATCGTGCACACAAGCTCCTGGAAAGCTGGCTATCATGAATAAAATAATCACTGCATCAAGCCTTTATCTCGGCTATAAAAAAGAGGAATCCATTATAAAGAATGCAAACTTCGAGATAGACACGCGTGATTTTGTGTTTATTAGTGGACCAAGCGGAAGCGGAAAAAGCACGCTTTTAAAGTCGCTTTATGGCGCATTGTGTGTTCATTCTGGCAGTCTGAATGTCTGTGGAATTGAGATGTTTGAGGCACGGAGTAGCAAAATCGACTTTTTGCGACGACATTTGGGGATTGTCTTTCAAGATTATAAATTGATAAAAGAGTGGAATATTGAGAAAAATGTGATGCTCCCGATGATTATTAATGGATTCTCTAAAGATGTATGCATAGCACAAGTGGAGAGATTGTTGGCGCATATTAAGCTATCGCACAAAGCGGGAAAATATCCACCAGAGCTAAGCGGTGGCGAGCAGCAAAGGGTCGCTATGGCACGCGCGCTCTCACATAATCCACTTTTAATTCTTGCTGATGAGCCAACGGGAAATCTAGATGACTACTCAAGCGATGTAATATGGAATTTACTAAAAGGCGTAAACGAGCAGCTAGGAATCAGCGTGGTTACTGTTACGCATCGTATTCCGCATCTTGAGATTCCTTATAGGCACTTGTATATCGAAGATGGAGTGGTATATGAACTCTCTTAAGCACCACCTATCGCTGATTATTCCACTTTTGGCACTTCTGTTTAGTCTTGAGAGCATCATTCTTTTAGATCGCGCCATAAAGCGATATGAGCAGAATTTAGGTAAGTCATATTCGATCATAATCGCATCTCGCTCTGAGCTTTCTATCGATGACGTTAGGCTTGCAGTGGGCGATGCGGAGGGGCTTGTGCGTATTAGCACTGATGGCGTGCTAGAGAAGCTAAAGCGCGATATAAGCAGTGCGAACCTATCTATACTCCAAGATTCTCTACCGAAGTTTTATTCACTAGCACTTTCGCGCTTTCCGGATCGTGCACGTCTTAGAGCTATTGAGGCATCGTTAAAGCGGCTTAGTGGTGTTGAGCGCGTAGAATCGTTTGCTAAGTCTCATGATCAGCTTTATCAGTTGTTGCTTTTGTTAAAAGGTGGCGTTGTGATTTTCGTTACCTTAATCGCGGTTATCAGTCTTTTGCTTATGTCTAAGCAGATTGAATTGTGGCGATTTGAGCATAGTGAACGCATGGAGATTATGGGCTATTTTGGTGCACCATCGTGGATGAGAAATGGTCTGCTTTTTCGTCTTGCGCTTATAGATTCTTTAATTGCTACGCTGTTTATTAGCGGTGGTGTTTTTTATATTAGTCGCGATTCTTCTGTGCTTTCGCTGCTTGGAGATGTGGGGCTTGATGCATCCATATTTACACTACGCGAGGATTCTTTGCTGTTGCTTGCCAGTGGTGTTGGGATTTCGATGTTATCAGTATTTGTTGTCATTGCTTTTAAGAGGAGCTAAGATTGCGGTTTATTTGGATTTGCACGCTTGCTTTTGCTACTTTTTGTCATGGAGAATCGATACATACTCAGATAAAAGAGAAAAACAGTGAGCTAAAAAGCAACATCCAAAAAGAGCGTAAAATCAGCCAAAAACTCGAAACTCTCGGCGATGAAGTCAATAAGCGAAATCAAAAAATAGTAGCTCTTGACAAGGATATATCGCTAGCAAATGAGAATATTGCAAAAAATGAGGGAGAGTTTCGAGAGAGAGAGAAGGAGCTTTTGCGCCTAGAGAAGAATCTAAGCGATATAGAGCGTGATAAAAAGGAGATTGAGCGACAGATTCTTGAAGCAGTGGCACAGGATGTATCATTTGTCATGGTTTTAAATCAGCACCAGCCAAAATCGGCTGAAGAGCTTATTTTTGAAGAGGTGTTTAAAACTCTCAGTAGCGAGATGAAAAAGAGGGTAGATTCTCTAGGCGTGAAGCAGGCTGGGCTACTAAGAGAATCAGAAGCCATCAAAGGGTCTATTGTAAATATTAAAAAATTCATTAGCGCGGAGAATCAAAAGCGTGCACGACTTGATGAGATGCGGAAAAAGCAAAAAGAGCATGTCGCATCTCTTGATAAGGAGATGAAGAACTATGATGCTGAGCTAAAGCTAGTCGTGCAGGAGCGTGATAGCTTAAAAGAGCTACTCAAACAGCTCAATATCACAAAAGAAGAAGAGGAGGACAAGGAGCGACAAGAGGCTCAAAGGCGCAAGGAATCTCAAAAGCAGGCTACCGCAGATGGTAAAAGTGGAGAATCCTTAAACGTGCGCCAGATGGCTAGCTCATATCAAAATGTCCGCACTGTGAAATATGTCGGTGAAAAGACTATTCCTCCACTTGAAAAATATGAAATCGCGCGGAGATTTGGACCGTATTTTGACCCTGTGTATAAGATGAAAGTCTTTAATGAATCGGTTATTTTTAGCGCACTAAGTAGCGATACAAAGGTGCGGAGTGTTCTAGATGGTCGCGTAGTTTTTGCTAAGGAGATGCCTGTGCTAAAACGGGTGGTGATTATCGAGCATAAAAATGGATTACATACGATTTATGCTCACTTGGATAAAATTGCCCCGACGATAAAGCCTGGTATCTCAGTCAAGAAAGGTTACACAATTGGAAGAATCGACACTCAGCTGATGTTTGAGGTCACGCAAAAAGATAGTCATATAAACCCACTTGAATTAATTACAGCAAAATAGTCTTATGTCGATATTATGAGTGGAGCTTAACTTGAAATTTCATTCACTTAATTTAAGGAGTTAGTGATGATTGAAGCAATCAGGAATCAGGCTACTATACAGCCCAATACGCAGAGTCCATCTGCCGTGTCAAAGCCAGAAGAAACTGCGCAAACTAGCACTCAGCGCATGCAAGAAGAGGTTAAAGAGCAGCAAGACACGAAGAATGTGGAGAATCTAAAGAAAGATTTAATGAAGCTTACGGAGCAGCTAAACAAGGAATTTAATCCGCTCAATATGGATGTAAAGTTTGGCTTTAGTGATGATATTGAGAGTCTTTACGTTACTGTTAGCGAGCGAAGCACAGATAGGCTTATACGGAAAATACCAAGCGATGAGGCGATAGAGCTTATGGCAAAGATGCGCGAGATCGTTGGGATTATTTTTGACAAAAAGGGATAGTTGGTTGCGATTCTTTTCAGCGGCTGTAAGAATCGAGAAAGTTTTTAGATTTTAGAAGGAGAATATTATGGCACAGGGGACTATCACCGCGCTCGGTATCGGGAGTAACGTCCTAACTAGCGATGTGCTTCAGCAGTTAAAAGATGCTGAGCATAATGCGCGCGTAAAACCTTTTACTAAAAAAATGCAGACAAATGTAGATAAGCAGACAAGTCTAACAAAGCTAACGACACTGCTTAGCACGTTAAATTCAAGTGCTAAAAAGCTAGCTGATACGTCTACATATCTAGCGCGCTCTACTACGAGTTCTGGCAATGGTGTGAGCATGACGGCTGGTGCTGGTCTGCCTGTGCAGGATATATCTGTGCGTGTAAATCAGCTTGCTGCTAGTGATATAAATCAGGTCGGTACGACTTATGAATCTCGAGATTCTGTATTTTCACTTACAAATAGCAAGTTAAACTTCAATGCCGGCGGTAAAGATTACTCTATTGATATCAAAGCTGGCTCGACGCTTAGTGAAGTGGCACAGAGTATTACTGATGCAACCAATGGCGCGGTAATGGGAATTGTCATGAAAACTGGTGGACCAAAGCCATTCCAGCTTATGATAAACTCCAAAGACACAGGCGAAAACAGTAAGGTTTATTTTGGCACGACGCTACTTGGCAAAAATGTGAGAGGTGGCGAGATAGAGGCAAACGGTAGTGGTGACTTTACTGTTACGCTAAAGGATAAAAATGGCGTTGACAAGACACTTGACATTGCCATTCCAAAGACCGAGAAAGGCTCTGATGCACAGAGTAATGCAGCTGCAATACAAAAGGCGATTAGAGAGGCTATTGCTGCCGATTCCGATTTTGCTGGACTTGATGATGATATAAGCATAGGTACTGGACCAGTTGGCAAGCAGGTGTTAATCAATGACAGGCGTGGGCATGCTGTCAGTGTTGGCGGAGCTAAGGCAACTGAATTTGGCTTTAGTATCACATCAAAGTCTAGCTCAAATGCAATTGAAGGCGGCGCGGTAGCTAGAGGACAGCTAAGTGGGACACTATCTATTGGGGATATCAACCTGGATCTATCTACGCTTACATCTGCTAATAATACAAGTGTGCAAAATGCAGAAGCGGTACGAGATGCAATAAATGCCTCTAGCGATTATAGAGCAGAGGTTAGAGATGGGCGGCTAATCATCAATAAAAATGATGGTGGTAACGTGCAGGTAACAATCAAGGGAGCTGACAAGAGTGCCGAGCAAGCAGCTAGCGAGAAGGCTATTAAATCACTAGGATTACATGCAGGTAGCCATCAGACGTATACAGCATTTCAATCAAATACGTTAAAACTTGACAATATTCAAAAAGCACAAGATTCTAAATTTTCATATAATGGAATCTCAATCTCGCGCTCGACAAACTCAGTTAGAGACGTAATTTCTGGCGTAAATCTGGAGCTAACCGCCGTGCATAAGGATACTGACGCCCCATCTGTTTTGAGGGTTACGCGCGATAATAAGGGAATCTATGATGAGGTTAAGAGTTTTGTGGAAGGATTTAATGAGTTTATCTCGCAGCTAGAGATTGATACAAAGTACGATTCTGATACTAAAGTAGCTGGAATCTTTAATGGCAATAGTGACTTAAGGACTATAAAGGGTGTTCTAAATTCGCTTGTTTCATATACAGATAGCGACAGAAACAATCTTTTTAAATTTGGCATAACACTAAATGATAAAGGTCGTTTGACTATCAATGAAGAGAAGCTCAAGAAGACGTTTGAAGAAAATCCTGACGCAGCGATTGGATTCTTTAAAGGGGCAACTAAAAAGGTTGGTGGAAAAGAGACTGAAGTTGATGGGATATTCCGTAAATTCAACAAAGATATCGATAGATATATCACCGGTTCTAATGCGCGCTTAAAGCTTTTGGAAACTTCATTAACAGAAGAGGCAAAGCTAATGGATAAGCAAAAAGATCGTGCTCAAAAAGATTTGGAGAGTCGATACGATGTTATGGCAGCGAGATTTGCGGCATTTGACTCGATGATAGCAAAGGTAAATAGAAGCTTTTCGTCGCTGAATATGATGATTCAGCAGGCTAGCAAGTAAGCTTTAAGCAGATAAAGGATTCCTAATAATGAGAAGTAGCGCAGCTTATAGCTCATATCAACAAAATTCTATAACAGTGGAATCGCCAGCAAAGCTAATCGAGATGCTCTATGAGGGAATCTTGCGCTTTACGGCATTGGCAAAAAGGGCGATTGATGATGAAGATATTGAGAAAAAAATATATTACATAAATCGCACGACAGATATTTTTACTGAACTTTTAAATTCGCTTGACTATGAGCGCGGTGGTGATGTGGCGCACTATCTTACTGGTCTATATACTCACCAGATAAAGCTTCTAACGCAAGCAAATGCAGAAAACAACAAAGATAAAATTGATATCGTAATCAAGGTGGCGCGTGGATTGCTTGAAGCATGGAAAGAGATACACTCAAATGAGCTGGCTAAAGGAGTGTAAAATTGCGCTCCTAGAGCGGAATTTGGATACGTTGCAGAGGCTTATGAGTGAGATTCCTGATGAGTTTGAGACACTGGAGCAGATGGAAGAGGCACTTTCTTATCTTGAGATGGTGCGCGATATTTTCACAGAGGAGCGCGATAGTGCGTTCTTGGAACTTGAGCGTATTAAAAAGATGTTGCAATTTGTTAGGACAGAGCAGAAGAAGTCAGTTAATACCCATTTTTGATTAACTATTCTACAATCACGCTAAAAATATCCAGAAAGATTATTTATGTGGAAGCCACTTGACATTGAGGATAGGGAAATTTTTGAGCGGTATTTTATATACGCAGATTCTCCTATCTCAGACTTTTCTTTTACGAACTTATACCTTTGGCACTTTTCTCGTTCTATTTCTTATGCGATTATAAACGACTGTCTCTGTATCAAAACTCAATATCATGGTGAGAATCCATTTCTATTTTTCCCGCTTGGTAACGGTGATAAAAAGGCTGCATTGGGGCATGTTATGGAGTGCTTTGAGTCGCGCGCTATTCCATTTTCTATGCGTTCGCTAAGCAAAGAAGCGAAAGATGAGTTAGAGAATATGATGCCAGGTAAATTTGAGATTATACATAATCGCGACCGTTCGGATTATGTATATCTAGTCGAAGAACTAATTGAGCTTAAAGGGCGTAAATTTCATAAAAAAAAGAATCATTTAAATCGATTCTTTGAGTTACATCCTGATTTTACATACGAGAGTCTGGGGCATGAGAATGTTAGTGAGTTGCTTGAAGCGTGGAAGCTTTGGTTTGGTCGCACGGTAGATGAGGCAAATGATGGGCTAAAAAACGAATATATAGGAATCGTAGAGACACTAAAGCACTTTAATGAGATGAGCTACAAGGGTGGAATTTTGCGCGTTGATGGGAAGATTATTGCTTTTACGCTTGGTGAGCAGCTAAATAGCGATACTGTGGTTATCCATATAGAGAAAGCAGACACAGAGTACCATGGTGCATATCAGGCGATAAATCAGCAATTTCTAGCTCATGAGTGGAGTGCACTCAAGTATGTCAATCGTGAGGAAGATCTAGGAATCGAGGGCTTGCGTCGCGCTAAGCTATCTTATCAGCCTTGCCATTTAGTGGATAAATACAATGCGACATTGATAAGTTAACTCTAACGAAAGAGACAATAGAGAATTACCTTTGATGAGATTCTTTTCAGTCTCTTCAAGCAAAATAGTTGCTGGAGTTAATCGCTCAAGCTCATTAAGATTCTTGATGAGACTATTAGAGAATCAAATACAAGCTTCACACTAAAAGCGATATGTCTATTTAGATGTCGATAAAAGTTTGAGTTGAAAGCAAGAATCTATAGCCTACATCCATTCTATTATTTTTGTAACCTCACTTACCACAAAGCACTTGATTCCTATATTTTGCTGTGGTTTTTGCGAGACTATCGCACGTTCAAAGCCTTGTGATATTGCTTCTTTTAGGCGTGTATCGATACGATTTCCCTCTCTGATATCTCCTGTTAAGCTTACTTCGCCGATAAATACTGTTGTGTTGTTTAGTGGGCGATTGCGGAAGCTTGATACAACTGCGGCTATTACTGCTAAATCAGCCGCTGTCTCGGCGATTTTAATTCCACCGACGATGTTAATAAATACATCATATCTATTAAGCGGAATCTCAAGCTTACGCTCTAAGAGTGCTAAGAGCATATTTAGCCTGTTTGTGTCAAAGCCAGTTGCTACACGCTTTGGTGCACCAAAGCTAGATTCTCCAACCAATGCTTGCACTTCCAAAACCAGTGCGCGACTACCCTCCATGACTACGGTTAGCGCGCTACCAGCTTGTGGCGTGCGTTTTTTAAAAAACAGCCTCGATGCATCTTTTGCGCTTACAAGTCCGCCTTGTGTCATCTCAAAGATTCCCACTTCGCTTGTTGTGCCAAAGCGATTTTTAAATCCGCGCAACATTCGCAATTCACGTGATGGATCGCCTTCAAAATAGAGTACGGAATCGACCATGTGCTCAAGCACTCTAGGTCCAGCTATAGAGCCCTCTTTTGTGATATGCCCGATGATAAAAATAGCAATTCCGCGCTCCTTTGCAAGGCGCATGAGCTCAAATGTAACCTCGCGCACCTGAGACACGCTCCCGGGTGCGCTAGATACGCGCTCAGAGTAGAGTGTTTGGATAGAGTCAATGACTACTAGCTCAAAGCGATGAGAATCTATTGCGTTAATAATTCTTTCTAGTTCAATTTCGTTTAAAAGAAATAGTCGCTCGCTTAAAACTCCAAGTCGCTCAGCGCGCGCACGAATCTGCCCCATGCTCTCCTCGCCACTAACGTAAAGAATCTGTTTTAATGCCTTTGCTAGATTCCCTGCCATTTTGAGTAGTAGCGTGGATTTTCCTACACCAGGGCTACCGCCTACGAGATATAGACCACCAGGAACTATCCCCCCGCCCAGAACTATATCTAGTTCCTCCTCACAAGAGGAGTATTTCATGACATTTTCTTGTTCGATCTCTGTGATTGGTGTAGGTTTGGAGCTGTTTTGTGAGATTGGTTGGATACTCTTTAGTGATTCTATTTGCCTGTCGTTAAGCTCTATAAAACTCTCCCATGCACCACATTGGCTGCATTTTCCTAGCCATTTTAAGCTCTGAAATCCACAGTGCTGACACTCAAAAAGCACACTCTTTTTTTTTAGATTCTTTGCTGTGCTCATATAAAAATCGCATCAAGTAGCGTTTTGATATATTCATCTTCATTGAATACAATGAGATCGTCCGCTTTCTCTCCAACGCCTATGTATAGAATCGGCACTCGCAAGCGATTAATGATAGAAAAGAGCGCGCCACCCTTTGATGTACCATCTAGTTTTGTGATGACTATACCATCGACTCCTAATGTATCGTGAAAGATGCTTGCCTGCTCTATGCTGGAGCTACCTTGTGTGCCATCTATGATTAGTAGCTTTTGGTGCGGTGCGCCACTTAGGGCTTTGTCACAAGTTCGTGCAATTTTTAGTAGCTCATTTTTGAGATTTGTCTGATTGTGGAGTCTGCCTGCTGTGTCGATTATGATATGGTCGCTTTTACGGGCGATTCCTGATGCGATTGTGTCGTATGCTACGGCGCTTGGGTCATGTCCTTGTTGCGTGTACACTATTGGGAGTTCTAGTCTATCTGCCCAAAGCTTGAGCTGCTCTATGGCTGCTGCGCGGAATGTGTCTCCAGCACCCAAAATCACACTATCGCCCTGCTTTTTGTAGAGTGTGGCTAGTTTTGCTATCGTGGTTGTTTTGCCTGCGCCATTTACTCCTAGCACGAGCGTTACACATGGTCGCGCTTCCACTGTTTTTGGCACTAGGCGATCGTAATAGCTATCCCCGCGAAAGAATCTATGCAATGCTACATCTAGCTCACTCCTACTTACTTCATTGCCTAGATTCTTAAGAAGCGATTCGACTAGCTCATACTCCATATCAGAGGCTATTAAGACCTCTTCTAGTAGCTCTTTATCTATCTTTTGAGCACGCTTTGGGATTATCGCCTCTATTCCTTCTATTGTCTTGTTTAGAGTTTTTTTAAGTAGTGAAAACATTTAGATTCCTATAGATTCCTATCTTTTTGCTAGTGCACGCTTTATATCAAACTCAATCATCTCTTCTGGCACTGCACCAATGTAGTGTGTTACGTAGTTTCCGGCGCGGTCATAAAGTATCATAAATGGTATGCTACGCACGCCACCAAGGGCTTTTGCTAGCTTTTGATTCTCGTTGGAGATTGATACTTTGTAATTTATATTGAATGTGTCTATAAACTTTTGCATCTCATCTTGTGTTTTGTTGTCTTGCATTAATACACCTATAACCTCAAAGTCGTCTTTGTAGCTATTTTTTAGGTTTACTAAGTGTGGAATTTCAGCCTTGCATGGCGGGCACCATGTCGCAAAAAAGCTAAGAAGTACTGCTTTATCACCTTCGCCATCGAATTTCAAGCCTTTTTCGTGGCGTTCAATATTTAGATTCTTGCCATCTGCTAGTGCCAGAGTGAAGTTTCTCATCTCGTCTTCTGGTTTTTGCGTTACAACCTCACTCTTTATTCCATCGCTATCATCACAACCGCTAAGTATCAAAAATATCGGTAACAATAAAACTAAAAATAACCTACCCATCAAAACCTCCACTGATAAAATGCCTATATTATAATACTAAAAGGGCTGAAAGCCTATTTTGTGATATTTGGCGCAAGGAGTTTGGAGTGGATAAGAAAGGGGCATTTCGCACCAATGCGTTACTAAATATGAAAAGAATCGCAAGTCTGCCACAAGTGCGCATGCTCGATTCTTTTGTTAATCTTGCTTTGATAAGAGTTTTAGAGCAACTAGCGCCAAAATCGATCCTATTTTTCTACCCACTCAAAGGCGAGCCAGATATTCGAAAGGTAATAGCGCATTTTCGTGCAAAGCGAGACACTAGGCTTTATCTACCCTTTATGCAAGATGTTAGTTTTAAGATGGTAGCATTGCGTTTGCCGCTTTTTAGAAAAAAGTTCGGTGTTAAAGAGCCTTCTTTTTCATATTTTAATCATAACAGGGTAGATGTCGTCGTCGTCCCTATTGTCGGTATTGATAGAAGTTTTCGCAGAGTAGGCTATGGGAAAGGCATGTATGATAGATTCTTCTCCAATCTCCAAAATAAACCAACAACTATTTTTATCACTCGCAGCCTCTCTATTTCGTCAGAGATTATCACGCAGAAACATGATGTCAAAGCCAATATAATTATCGATAGCGACAATGCCCTAATAAAGGGCATAAAAGATGATAGAGTGGATTATATTAAGCTCGCTCGCCTCGGCAGCAGTCGCTGGCGGCGGTACGTATGTGGTGTTCAAAAAGGTAAGCAACGCTAATTATAAGATTCACCTCGAAAAAGCCAAAGCCAAAGCAAAGGCAATAGAGCATGAGGCTGAAATGCTCCTGCAAGAATCAAAGATTCGTGCCAAGGAGCTTGAAATTAGCGCAAAGACTAAATATGAGCAAGAGACAGCAAAAGTCATAAAAGAGTACGAAAGCTATCTGCACAAGCTAGAAAAGCAAGAAGCTCGCAATCAGCAAAAGCTAGAGCGTGATGAGCGTGCATTAAGAGATGAGCAGCAGCAAATCGCTAAAAAAGAGGCGCAGATATCTGCCACTTTGAGTCAGGTTGAGAAGCTAGAGCGCGACCATGGGGCACGGCTTGCTGAGGTGATTGATGTGCTTAGTCATGCGGCTGGATTTACACGCGAGGAGGCACGCGAAGAAGCTATAAGAAGGGCAAGTGAAGAATCGCGTGCTCAAATTGCCAAAATAGTGCGTAAATATGAAAGCGAGGCAAAGGAAGAGGGGCGAAGGCGCGCAAATTATATTTTGGCGCAAGCAACTACACGCTTTGCTGGCGAGTTTGCTGCAGAGCGTCTAATAAATGTTGTTACGCTCCCAAATGACGAGTTAAAAGGGCGGATAATAGGCAAAGAGGGACGCAATATTAAAGCGCTTGAAATACTCTCTGGTGTAGAGGTTATAATCGATGATACGCCCGGTGCAATCGTGCTTAGCAGCTTTAATCTATATCGTCGTGCTATAGCGACGCGCACTATTGAACTATTGGTTGAGGATGGGAGAATCCACCCAGCAAGAATCGAGGAGATTTACCAGAAAGTTACACAGGAATTTGATGAAAAAATACTAGAAGAGGGTGAAAATATAGTCATAAATCTCGAGCTAGGCAGTATTCATCCCGAGCTAAAAAAACTAATTGGCAGGCTTAAATATCGCGCGAGCTATGGACAAAATGCACTTGGCCACTCACTTGAAGTAGCAAATCTTGCTGGAATTATCGCTAGCGAGCTAGGAGGTGATGCTAAATTAGCGCGACGTGCTGGGTTATTGCATGATATTGGCAAGGCCTTGACGCACGAATATAGTGGTAGCCATGTTGATTTGGGCGCGGAAGTGTGCCGTCGCTACCAAGAGCATCCAGTCGTTATCAATGCGATTTTTGCCCACCATGGACACGAGGAGGCAAAAAGTATAGAGAGTGCCGCTGTGTGCGCTGCTGATGCACTTTCGGCTGCTAGACCAGGAGCTAGACGCGAGGTTCTTGAGAGCTTTTTAAAGCGCGTGCAAGAGATTGAGAGAATCGCTATCGAGAGGCATGGTGTGCGTCAGGCCTACGCGATAAATGCTGGACGAGAAGTGCGTGTAATAGTTAATGCTGAGCTTGTAAATGATGAAGAGAGCGTGCTGCTGGCGCGAGAGATAGCGCGCGAAATCGAAGCAAAAGTGCAGCATCCAGGCGAGATAAAAGTAAGCGTAATACGAGAAGTACGTGCGATAGAGATAGCAAAGTAGCACCAGAATCGATAGTTTTTGTTTTAATTCTTTGCTTTATGGTTGGTGGGATTTGATTTTTTGGGTTTTTTTGCATGATAAGGCAATATAAGAATCGAGCTACCGACAAGCTGGATGTAAAGATTATAAAAAGCATCTATTTGTACGCTTTCCATGCTATCAAATGCTTTGATATTGGCTCGTGTGTGAGACACGCTATAGTTGCAAGCTTTTGAAGATAGCTTTTAAGAATCCAGATAAATATGATAGTGGGCTTCTTGTTTTGATTATGGGTAGAAGCTACCCCAACAATGGGCTTAAGTTATGTGCTTGTGTTTGTTAAATGGCTAGATGTTTGCATGCAATTCCACAGTGTTTTAGCACGCTCTTGTGCTAACTCAAGCTGTGCCTTGTTTGGTTCAAGTTCAAACGTATGAAAGCCTCTTGTCAAAGCGATATGGGAAATATGACGAGAAGGCATCTTGAAAAGGTTTAAACCTGCTTTAGATGACCATTTATCCTTGTAAAACAGTTATATTATGGATGATATTGCTATTGTGTTTTGATAAAATGCACAAAAGTGTCTGTGTGGTACTAAGGCAAATTAACGCATGTATTACAGGAAAATTTTAAAATCAATCGTGCTGATTTGATTGGAGTTGGTATTTACTTTAAAAGGCAGTTTGTAGAAACTTTGGAAATTCTAATATCATCTTTTCAATATCTATATAAAACTCTAAATAAAATGCACTACACTCATTAGTATATTAATCATAAATACAATAATAATAGAGGTAAAGATGAATAAACAACAACTTGCTGCCAAAATCTGGCAGTCGGCAAATAAAATGCGTTCCAAAATTGAAGCGAACGAATACAAAGACTACATTTTAGGCTTTATTTTCTATAAATTTTTATCCGACAAGCTGGAAAAATTTGTCATTGAACAAGGATTGGAAAAAGCTGATTTTGCCAAACAGCTTACCGAATCGGGCGAGCTGGTGGATTATATTAAAGAGAATATTGGCTACTTTATCAGCTATGAACACCTTTTTTCCACTTGGTTAGCGCAAGATTCAGATTTCAATATCGCCCACGTTCGCACCGCGATGAGTGCCTTTAGTCGCAATATTGCAAAAAACTACACCGCCATATTTGATGGCATTTTTAAAACGCTAGAATCCGGCTTGAGTAAATTGGGTGACACCGCCTCCAGTCAAACCAATGCGGTGAAAGACCTTTTCGTGCTGATTGCTGATATTCCAATGGATGGCAAACAGGGCTATGACGTATTGGGCTTTATTTATGAGTACCTCATCGGTATGTTTGCCGCCAATGCAGGCAAAAAAGCGGGCGAATTCTATACCCCACACGAAGTCTCCTTGCTGATGTCTGAAATCATTGCCGATCACCTGAAAGACCGCGAAGAAATCAGTATTTACGATCCAACCAGTGGTTCGGGTTCGCTTTTGATTAATATCGGGCATAGCGTGGCAAAACACCTCAAAAGTGCCAACAACATAAAGTACTACGCGCAAGAGCTAAAAGAAAACACATTCAACCTCACGCGCATGAATTTGGTCATGCGCGGCATTTTGCCGAGCAATATTTTCACTCGCAATGCCGACACACTAGAAGATGACTGGCCACTAGAAGGCGAACCACTTTATCTCGATGCCGTTGTATCCAATCCGCCTTATTCCCAGCCGTGGAATCCTAAGGACAAAGAAAGCGATATTCGCTACAAACGCTTTGGCGTTGCACCACAGGCAAAAGCCGATTTTGCCTTTTTATTACACGATTTATACCACTTAAAACCCGATGGTATGATGACAATTGTTCTGCCACACGGCGTGTTGTTCCGTGGCGGCGAAGAGGAAAAAATCCGTAAAAATCTGATTGAATACAATCATATCGATGCCATTATCGGACTGCCAGCAAATATCTTTTTTGGCACCGGTATTCCGACCATTATCATCGTGCTGTGCCAAGAGCGCGAACGAAATGACGTGCTGATGATTGACGCTTCCAAGCATTTCATCAAAGTAGGCAAAAACAACCATTTGCAGGCAAGCGACATTAAACGCATTGTCGATTGCGTGACACATCGTCGGGAATTGCCGAAGTTTTCCCGAATTGTGCCGAAAGCCGAAATTGTGGCAAACGGCTACAATCTTAACATTCCGCGCTATGTGGATTCTGCCGAATCAGTGGAGCAATGGGATATTTTCGCCACCATGCACGGCGGCATTCCCAAAGCCGAGCTGGCACAATTTGCAGACTATTGGGCAGCCTTTGACGGCTTGCAGACTGCTTTGTTTGCCGACAACGGCACGCCTTATGTGCAGCCAAAAACCGACAAACTCAAAGCTGAAATACAAAACCATGCAAGCGTATTGGCGTATCAAGCCCAATTTGCCCAAAACTTTGCCGATTTCCCCGCTAGTTTGGAAACCCTGCTGATTGAGCCGATGGAAACGCTCAACATCGCCCAAACTAAACAGCAGCTTGCCGAGCTGATTCGCCAAAAAGTAAAGGCGATGCCACTCTTGGATTTCTATGTCGCTTATCAAAAACTCGATGACTTATGGCGTGCCGATGCAGCAGGCATTGCCTCCGATTTGGAGATGATTCAAACCGAAGGCAAACAGGCAATTAAGCAGGTTGATCCATTTATGGTGCTAAAAAAAGACAGCAAAACCAAAAGAGAAGTCGAAGTACAAGACGGCTGGGTGGGGCATATTCTGCCGTTTGAATTGGTGCAAGCCGTCAAACTGCCGCAGGAATTAGCAAACCTAAAAGCCAAAGAAACCCACTTGGTGGAAATCGCCGCTAAAATGCAAAGCATTTTGGAAAACATGAGCGAAGAAGAAAAAAGTGGACCTTATGTCAATGACGATAATGATGCCTTTATCGCCAAAGAAATTACCGCTTATTTCAAAATAGTTTATGCAAGCGTAGCTACTGAGGAGACCACAGCATTAGAAAGCTACCTCGAACTACTTGCAAATAAAGTAAAAAAATATCAAAAATTAGCCTTTATTAAAGCCAATAACGCTGTGAATTGGGCAAATATGGAAGCCTCAAAAGATGGCACTTATGCCAAAGCAAAAGTGAATGCTTATTTAAAGTCATTGCGCAGTGATTATATATTTGAGGAAGAGAGTCTAGAAAGTAAATTACTCAAAGCACAAGAGCTGCTAGACAAAGAGAAAGAGGTAAAGATAGCTATAAAGACAGAATCCGCCGAGCTTCACGCTCAAACCAAAGCCGTCATTGAAGCCCTAGATGATGCCGAAGCCATCGATTTGCTCCGCCAAAAATGGTTTGTTCCGCTCAATGCGGCGATGTGCAGGCTGCCTGAAAACATGCTGGCGCAATTCAGCCAAAAACTGACCGCACTTTGCGACAAATATGCCGACACCTATCAGCACATCAGCGAGCGCAAACAAGAAAGCGCCGCCGCACTGGCGCAAATGATGAGTGATCTCACCGGCAACGAGTTTGACTTGCAGGGCATTGCCGCGTGGCAGGCGATTTTGCAAGGCTAAGGGGATAAGATGAATAAGCAACAAGAGCCACGTTTGCGGTTTAAAGGGTTTGAGGGGGAGTGGAAACATAAAAAATTAGGGAGCTTGCTGAATTATGAGCAACCAACGAAGTATATTGTTAATAGTACGGATTATGATGATGGTTTTGAAACGCCAGTTTTGACTGCGGGACAATCTTTTATTTTAGGATATACAAATGAAATAGAAGGAATAAAAGAAGCTACTCCTGAAAATCCGATTATTATTTTTGATGACTTCACAACATCGTCACATTACGTTAGCTTTCCTTTTAAAATAAAGAGCTCAGCAATGAAACTTTTAAGTGTCTCAAATACTGATTTAAATCCCATATTTGTTTTTAATGCACTGAAAAATATTAAATATACACCAACGAGTCATGAGCGACATTGGATTTCTACGTTTTCTAAATTTGATGTCATGCTACCTGAAAAAAAAGAACAAACCGCCATCGGTAATTTTTTCCGCCGCTTGGACAGCCAAATCGCCAAGAGCCGTGCGGTTTTGGAAAAAAGCCGTCAGCTTAAAAAGGCAATGCTGGCAAAAATGTTCCCCGCAAACGGTGAAAAAATACCAAAAATCCGCTTTAAAGGGTTTGAGGGGGAATGGGAATCTAGGAAGTTGGGGGAGATTAGTATAATCAAAACAGGTATATCTAATAGGGAAGATTCTGATTTGTTTGGTGAATATACTTTTTTTGATCGATCGCAAGATGTTCGAAAAAGCAATACATATTTATATGATTGCGAAGCGATTATTATGGCTGGAGAAGGCTCAGAATTTTTTCCTAAACATTTTGTAGGTAAATTTGATTTACACCAAAGAAGTTATGCCATTATGAATTTTCTAGAGTGTGATGGTTTATTTGTTTTCTATTATTTGCATTTGATGAATGATTATTTTTGTAATCAAGCCGTTGGATCAACAGTTAAATCTTTACGCTTGCCAATGTTTACTGAAATGCCGATTCTTCTTCCAACCAAATTCGAACAAATCCAAATCGGTAATTTCTTCCGCCAACTAGACGAAACCATTGCCTTACAGTCGGTAGAAGTCGAAAAATTAAACCAACTCAAAAAAGGGCTGTTGGCGGCGATGTTGGTGTAGGGCGGGCGTTTCCATCATTAAGGCTACCCGAAAAATAATAACGACCCATTTTGTAAAAGATATGGAGAAAAAGAATGTTCAATAAAGAATCCGATTTTGAAAACGCGCTAATTGCCCTGCTTGCGACTAAAGGTTGGGAAAAGGAAGTATTAAAGTTCCCCGATGAAGAAGCGTTGATTGCCAATTGGCAGGCATATTTAGATAAAACCAATCAACATATCGACAAGCTCGATGTGCCACTCATTCGCTCTGAAATGAATCAGATTTTAGAGCGGGTGCAGGCGTTAAAAACACCCTATGCGCTAAACGGCTTTATCAACGGCAAAACGGTGGCAATCAAGCGTGAAAATGAGGCAAGCCGTCATTTCGGCAAGGAAATCTCACTGGATATTTTCGACCGCGAGGAAATTTCTGCCGGTAAAAGCCGCTATCAAATTGCCCAACAGCCCCGCTTTACCCCTCGTTCGAATTTGTACCCCAGGCAGCGCGGCGATTTGATGCTGTTAATCAACGGTATGCCAATGTTTCATATTGAGTTGAAACGCTCAGGCGTGCCTATAAGCCAAGCAACCAATCAAATTGAGCGATACCATAAGGCGGGTGCATTTTCAGGCATTTTTAGTCTAGTGCAGGTGTTTGTGGTGATGACGCCGGAAGAATGCCGCTATTTTGCCAATACCAGCGGTCCATTAAATCCGGCGTTTTATTTCCGTTGGGCGGATTTCAATAATGTGTATATGAACGATTGGGATAAGGTGGCGACGCATTTTCTCTCGATTCCGATGGCGCACCAGTTTATCGGCGATTACACCATTGCCGATGCGAAAGACGAACAGCTTAAAGTTTTACGCAGTTATCAGTATTACGCGGTCAATAAAATTGCCGATACGGTGGCAAAAACAGATTGGTCGGCAGGCAATCAGCGCGGCGGCTATATTTGGCATACCACCGGCTCGGGCAAAACGATGTCGAGTTTTAAATCAGCGCAGCTTATCAGCCGCCGCAAAGATGCGGATAAGGTGATTTTTTTACTCGACCGTATTGAGCTGGGCAAGCAATCGTTAGAAGAATATCAGAATTTTGCCGACAGCAAGGATGATGTGCAGGCAACGGAAAACACTGCTATTTTGCTCGCAAAGCTCAAAAGCAAACAAGACCGCGACCGCTTGATTGTAACCTCCATTCAAAAAATGAGTAATATCAAGGCGGAAGAAGGGGTGAATGAAGCGGACATCAAGCAAATCAGCGGCAAGCGACTAGTATTTATTATTGATGAAGCCCATCGCACTACTTTTGGCGATATGTTACTCGCTATCAAGCACACTTTCCCCAACGCGCTTTTCTTTGGTTTTACCGGTACGCCGATTGAGAAAGAAAATGCCAAGAAGAATTCCACCACAGCGACTATTTTTGGTAACGAATTGCACCGCTATTCCATTGCAGACGGCATTCGTGATGAAAATGTGCTGGGCTTTCATCCCTTCCATATCCGCACCTTTAAAGACAGCGATTTACGCAAAGCCGTCGCACTGCAAGAAGCTAAAGCGGCAGATGAAAGTGAGGTGTTTGCTGATGAAGCGAAAAAGAAAATCTACAACTGCTTTATGAATGAAGTGCCAATGGCGGGTGGGTATCAAGAAAACGGCACATATCAAAAAGGTATCGAGGATTATGTGCCCAATGTGCAATATCAAACGCCTGAACATATTAATGCCGTGATTGACGATATGCTGGAAAATTGGCAGCGGCTTAGCCAAGGCAAAAAATATCATGCCATTTTTGCCACCAGCTCCATTCCTGAAGCGGTAAATTATTACTGCCTGATTAAAGCACGAATTTCCGGGCTTAAACTGACCGCACTTTTTGATCCGAGTATCCTCAACGATGGGCAAGCCAGTGAAAAAGAAGAATGGATTGCCAAAATTTTGGCTGATTATAATGCTCAGTTTGGTACGAGTTTCGGCTACGCCTCTTATGGTAAATTTAAAACGGACTTGTCAGACAGATTGTCACATATCAATGCGTACAAGAGAATCAAGCCCGACGAGCAGCTGGATTTGTTGATTGTGGTCGATCAGATGCTGACGGGCTTTGACAGTAAATGGCTCAATACGCTCTATTTGGATAAGATTTTGGATTATGCCAATCTGATTCAGGCATTTTCCCGCACCAACCGCTTATGCGACAAAGCTGATAAGCCTTTTGGTTTAATCCGCTATTACCGCAAGCCGCACACCATGCAACGCAATATCGAGCGTGCCGTAAAACTTTATTCGGGCGATCGTCCAATGGGGCTGTTCGTGGATAATTTGGATAAGGTAATTAACAAAATGAATGTCTGCTTTGCCGATATTGCCGATATTTTCAAACGTGCCGGGCATGCAGATTTTGCAGAAAATCCGGACGATGCAACGGCTTGCGCGAAGTTTGTTAAACTCTTCAATCATCTCAACGAGCATTTGCAGGCTGCAAGGTTGCTCGGCTTTGTGTGGGAAAAATTAAGCTATGACGTGGTGCAAGAAGATGACAGTGTCATCACTGCCACACTTGATTTTAACCAAGAAACCTACGATAAATTGCTGGCACGTTATAAAGATTTGTTTAAAGAAAGCGCAGGTGGCGGTGGCGTAGAGGATGATATCCCGTTTGATTTACGTTCGCATATCAACGAAATTGAAACTGATAAAATTGATCAAAATTATATGAATGCCCGCTTTGAAAAATGGCTTAAAGCTATTAGTGATTCAGAAAAAGCTAATGCGCTTGAGGAATTACATCACTCTTTTGCCACGCTTTCCAAAGAAGATCAAAAATTTGCCGAGCTGTTTTTGCACGACGTGCAATCGGGAGATATTGAGCTTAACCCGAATTTGGCACTCAGCGACTATATCGCCGATTACAAGCAAAAAGATGCCAATGATAAAGTGGAGAAAGTGATCCAAAAATTAGGTTTGGATGGCAATTTACTCCGCGCAATGTTGGCAAGAAAATATAGTCGTGAAAATCTGAATTTAGGTAAGTTCAATGATTTAAAAGCGACAGTTGATAAGGAAAAAGCAAAAGTTTATTTCAATGAGGAACGTATGATTTTCTTGAATAAGCAGATTGATGCATTTTTACGGGAATTTATTACGAGAGAATCCATCAAATAAAATATAGAATTTTGACAATTCCAGCATGGTGTATTAGCCTTGGAGATATTAAATTCAAATATGCCTGATTGGGGTGTTGCTATCTTCTTCCAGCTTTCACAGTCGGCGGGTGGGTTTCCTGCTAAGACTTTGTTGAAAAGTGGCGGATATTGCAGTGGTTTTTGCTGTGTCCTGATACAAACTGTTTCGTCGATAGCATGCGGCTATCCGATAAATGCTTTATCTTCCTGCGCACCGGGTGAGGGTGGAAGTTTTGTTCGATAACGGGGAATAGGCTTTCGGCAGCCGATCCACCGCTCAATTTTCGTCTACATTGGAATAACGCCACGTTACTCGCGCTTTGCTTGTCTGGATTTTTTATCCATACGTTTTACCATGGATATGTTTCCATTTTCTAAATGTTTTTCATATTCTCTTATAATGCCATCTTGCCGTTATTTAGGATATTGTTTGGATCAAATGCCTTTTTTATTGCACGAAAGAGATTCATCTCTTCTTTACTAAAGGCTAGGCTCATGAATGGCGCTTTTGAGATTCCTATTCCGTGCTCGCCACTAAGCGTGCCACCAAGCTCAACAGTAAGCTTGAAAATATCCTCAATAGCAGCGTGTCCAATTTCAAGCTGTTTTGGATCGTTACCGTCTTCCACCATTACGTTTGTATGGACATTGCCATCACCAGTGTGTCCAAAGCAAGGAACCTTCACACCATATTTTTTGGATACCTCATTGATTCCTTTGAGAAGCTCAGGGAGCTTGCTACGTGGGACGGTGATATCTTCATTTAGTTTTTTCTTGCCATAAATCGTAATGCTTTGGCTCGCATTTCGTCTAGCAAACCATAAATCCTTTGCCTCCTCAGGTGTATTTGCTTTTTTAAACTGAATACAACCATTCTCTTTGAATTTTTCCTCGATTTTCGCCATCTGGAGCTCTAGCTCCTCGTCTAAATTCCCATCGACATCAGTGATGAGGATTGCACCGGCATCAACAGGTAAGCCTTTTTGAAATTTACTCTCCACTGCACGAATTGTAAGATTATCCAAAAACTCCATTGCCACTGGCGTTACGCCTGCTGCCATAGTTTTATAAACTGCATTCATTGCAGAATCGATACTAGGAAAAATGCCCATAGCACTTCTTCGCGCCTTTGGCTTACTTAAAAGCTTCAGCGTAATCTCCGTAATGACAGCCAATGTTCCTTCGCTTGCTATTAGGATTCCCGCGATGTTGTAGCCAGCAACATCTTTTATAGTCTTTTTGCCAGCTCGGATAATATCGCCGTTAGGCAACACTGCCCGCAAAGCCATTACATAGTCTTTTGTGATTCCATATTTTGCAGCACGCATTCCGCCTGCATTCTCGCTCACATTCCCACCCAGCGTTGAATACTCCTCACTAGCAGGATCTGGTGGATAAAATAGACCTACAGCTTCCACCGCCTCTTGTAAGCGCATATTTACCACTCCAGGCTGCACGCGTGCGACCATGTTTTCCATATCAATTTCAAGAATCTTATTCATATGCTTTTCAAGCGATAGCACGATTCCGCCATTTACCGGTAGTGCACCACCAGTAAAACCACTCCCTGCACCACGTGGCACAATTGTGATTAGATTCTCATTGCAATAGCGAAGAATCGCACTCACATCAGTTTCATCTCGTGGAAAAATCACAGCATCTGGCTCATAGCGCGTCCGTGTAGCATCGTAGCAGTAAGCGATTTTATGTGCCTTGTCGTCAAAGCAATTATCCTCGCCAACAATTCTCTTTAACTCATTTATATGTTTTTGCTCTAGCATGGCTCACTTCCAAATTTTAATGGAGCGATAGATTCTTCCAAAGAAGCTAGTATCTTCATCTTTGATTTCGCCCTTTAGTAGTGCATCATAGTAGCGATAGTAGTCATCTACTGCCACTCCGCCAACAATAAAGCTAAACCAGCTCTGCTCGACATTACCAAGGCGCGAAAAGAATGGTTTCATGCGCTCTTCCACTGCGACACGCCCTGTAATATAGTCATGCTTTAAAAGCCCAAAAGTCTGACAATCGCGCGCTTGCCCCTCGTTTAGATTGACGATATAGACGATTCCTGCATTATAAGCATTGCAAATGTCGCGAAAATCTTTGATATTTGGCGCATGATTCCCTTTATCAAGCAAGTGAGAGGCGAACAAATCTGGATGTTGCCAACTTACTTCTGGATATGCACTCTGCACTTTTTGATAAAGTTCCTGACTTGGCGCAATTAAGAAAGCACGATCATAAAATGCACGGAAAATCACCTCATCGTTTTTTTGTGGTGTGAATTGCGGATCTGGAAAAGCACGCTGATCAAGTGTGTCAAATCGCTCAAAAGCAACCTTGGCACGTCCATTATTTAACTCCACCACAGCCGCACGCGCGATGATAACTGAGTGATCTCTGTCAAGCCAACGGATAATTTCTCCGCTTTCGCCTACTCTCAAATCAAATGCGGGTACGTAAGCAAAGCCATTGCCATCAAGTTCCAAAATAGGAACAGCGATTTTATTGCCAAAAGGCGACGCGAAAACAGCGGTATATACAAAAAACAAAAGTGCAAAAATAGGTCTCATCACGTGGAATCTCCTCTAAAAAATAGCGACGATTATAGCGGTGCGAGTATTAAAAAGCTTTTTAGCGCTCTTAAAGTCTCATCGTAAGCATGTAAGAATCCTTGCATGGCTTCTTCAATTTAAAGCTAAGAGTTATCATGCTTTGGCTCTAAGAATCCACACTCATACAACCGTAAAAGCGCAACAAAAAGTGCTGTAATAGTTGGCCCTAGCACTACGCCCCAAAAGCCAAAAGTCGTGACCCCAGCGAATATGGAAAAAATATAACTAGCTCATTTATTTGCACTGGACTTTTAAGAATGACGCGATTAATCAACCCAATCAATAGTGGCTTTACGACATTGTCAGCGATTGTTGCGATAACTATGACTGAGTATAGAGCGATAAAAAGTGCTGAGGTTTGATTCCCTAAATAATACTCATACAGCGCAAGCGGTAGCCATACAAGCAGTCCACCTACCAACGGGACGAGCGAGGCGATACCATATAGCACGCCGAACAAAAATGTGTTGTATCCAAAAAAGCTAATCATCACAGCAAATAGGATTCCTTGCAGAAACACCGAGGCAAGCGAGGAGTAAAAGACCACGCCAAGCACGCCAGATACTTCACCAAAAAGCCGAGTGCTCTGCTCTTTGCTAAAAGGAATCAACCGCATCGCATAGTCGTGAAATGCCCGTCCATAATAAAAAAAGAAAAACAGAAAAACGCTAACAAAAACTGTATCTGTAATAAAAGAGACGCTCCCGCGCCCAAGTGTTGCGCTAAATGCAAGAGCCTTTTGCAAAATTTTACCTGCATTAAGCGTGTCAAGATTCCCTAGTAGCTTCTCTTGAACAAGTGGGAATAGTGCTACAAGCTCAAGAATATGAGACTTTGCACTCTCTATAAAGCCACTAAACACCTGCGGATCAATGCTCGCAACAGCCTGTGTCAAAGTAACTACAACATAGATAAGCGGAACAAAAAGTAGTGCTAAAAGCATCACTACGCTAATAGCTGAGCCAAGGAGCGAGAATCTAACCTTGCTTTCAATTTTATCTTTTAGTCCCATACATGCCACACAAAGCAAAAGTGCAACAAGCATATCCATTAAAAATGGACGAAATAGATACAAAATCCAATATCCACTAAAGATAAACATCACCCAAAAAAAGTGTATAGGTCGCACTCTGTGTCTCCTTAAAACAGTGTAGCCTTGCTAGCAAATGGGATATCCAGCACCTCATACGCCTTGCGCGTGGCGATTCTCCCGCGTGCCGTTCGTTCTAAGAATCCATGTGCCAAAAGATATGGCTCAACTACATCTTCTATTGTCCCCTCATCCTCACTCATCGCCGCAGCTATTGTGCCTAGTCCTACTGGTTTTCCATTGTTTTGAGTTAGGATTCTCAGATATCGTAAGTCCAAATCATCAAATCCACTATCATTTACTCCAAGTTCATGGAGTGCATATAGTGTCTGTTTTATTTTTATTTCAAGCTCATCTGCTACTTCGGCAAAATCTCGCACTCGACGCAAAAGTCGCAATGCCACTCGTGGTGTACCGCGTGAGCGTTTTGCTATCTCACATGCGGCATCGTGCAGGCAGCTTTTTTTGAGCTTTTGTGATGCGAGCGAGATTATTTGTGCTAGCTCCTCAATACTATAAAACTGCATCCAAAAACTCATTCCAAATCGCTCACGCAACGGTTTGCTTATCATGCCCGCACGTGTTGTCGCACCAATTAGAGTAAAGCGTGGCAGATCTATTTTTACAGTTTGTGCCGCTGGTCCAGAGCCGATGATAATATCTAGTCTAAAATCCTCCATTGCTGGATAGAGAATCTCTTCAATGGAAGATGAAAGCCTGTGAATCTCATCAATAAACAGAATATCCCCTTCGTTTAGATTTGTAAGAATCGCCGCCAAATCGCCTGCTTTTTCAATCATTGGCGCGGTCGTAACTTTTATATTTGCCCCCATTTCGTGCGAAATTATATGCGCTAATGTCGTCTTCCCAAGCCCCGGAGGTCCAAAAAATAAAATATGATCAAGCGATTCTCTCCGCTTCTTTGCCGCCTCAATGAAGACGCCTAAATTGCGTTTAATTTTCTCCTGTCCGATGTAGTCATCCCATCCGCTAGGACGGAGCGAGATCTCCTCGCCCTCATCGAGCTCCATGCGCTCAATCTCGACGATTCTCTCCATTAGTAACTCTCGCTATCATTAGGGAATCGCAGTCCTTTTACATCAGAGACATAATCGCGCACCGCTTTTCTCACTAACTCTGCACCATTCAGATATCTTCTTACAAACTTCGGCTGAAACTCCTCGAAGAATCCAAGCATATCGCTCCACACAAGCACTTGCCCATCGACATTTATGCCACTTCCAATGCCAATAACAGGAATCGACACGCTCTTTGCTATCTTTTCTGCTACATTCGCCCTAACACCCTCAAGCACGAGTGAAAATACACCTGATTCTTCGAGTGCCATTGCATCCATAAGCAGAGAATTAATCTCCGATTCTTCCTTGCCTCTTATCTTGTATCCACCTTCAGCGCGCACAAACTGTGGTTTTAGCCCAATATGCCCCATAACCGCAATTCCATTTTGTGTAAGTCTAAAAATCGTCTCCGCCTGCTCAGCACCACCCTCTAGCTTTACAGCTGCAGCATCGCTCTCTTTGTACGCACGAGAAGCATTAAATAGCGCTACTTCACTATTTAAATAACTACCAAATGGCATATCAAGCACAATTAGCGAGCTTGAAATCGCCTTTGATACCGCACGTGTGTGGTAAATCATAGAATCCATACTAAGAGAAAGTGTATCTCGCGCACCACCAAAGCTCATAGCAAGGCTATCGCCCACTAGCACCATATCAACTTCTCCATCAAAAAGCCTTGCAAATAGCGCGTCATAGGCAGTAATCATCGTAATCTTTTCGCCATTCTTCCTATTTTTAATCGAAGAGACGGTAATATTTTTCATCTTTTTCGCTCCGTGTGATGCCCTGAATTAGGAGATTTTCATGCTATTTTATCGAAAAATAAAAGACCTGCCGTTGGAGTAGATATGAAAAATATAATAAATCAAAATAATGAAAAAAAACTTATAGCTTACATCACAGCTGCATTGCCCGATTCTCAATTCACCATCGATTTAGCACTATCTCTAGCTGAAAACGGTGTCGATTCTCTTGAGCTTGGTGTGCCATTCTCTGATCCAGTAGCCGATGGTGCGGTAATAGAAAGCGCAAATCTTCGCTCGCTTAAAGCTGGATTTCGCTTTGATAATCTGTATGAAATCAGCGAGAAGATTGCGTCAAAAATAGATACTATATGGATGGGATACGCAAATCCATTTCACAAAATTGGTATTGATTATACATGTGAAAAAGCCCGTACTCTAGGCATAAGTGGGCTAATAATCCCTGATGTGCCATTTGAAGAATCTGGGTTTTTAGCAGAGAGCTGCGAGAGAAATAATATAGCGCTAATTCGTTTTATTTCTCCAACAACGCCCAAGAAACGTATAACAACAATCGCCCCATTAGCGAAAAAGTTTATATATCTTTTAGCATATGCTGGAATTACAGGTAGTGGGCGCGAAGAATCGCTTACGCCGAGCATAGAGGCGATTAGAGAGTGCACAGCCACACCAATTTATTTAGGATTTGGCGTAAATGAGCAAAATGCGCGACAAAAAGCATCCGAGGTAGATGGGGTTATAGTCGGTAGTGCATTTGTAAAAATTTTACTCGATGATTCCATCGCAATAACACAAAAAATAGTGCAAGTATCATCAATAGCACGCAGAATCAAAGAGATAATCAATAGCTAAGAATTTAAAAGCTTTAAGGATTTTTTTATGGTATTTATATGGACATTTCTACTTTTTTACACGATTCCACATGTGATTATCTCACTTTTGCAGATTCAACATATACGTTCTCACGCTCTACAGCCACCAGTGATTTTGCCACAAAACGAATACAAGCAAGCAGCAGAATACGCTGAGGCAAATGAGCAATTAAACATTGCTGATGCGCTTTTAGAGTGTGCGCTTTTTTGTGCGTGGTTTAATGGTGCTTTAGAATGGCTTTACAACGTAAGTGATGATTCTAAGGCACTTGGTGGGCTTTTATTTATGTTTGGCTTCTTGCTGCTTGGTGCGCTTGCGCACATGCCACTAAACGCCTATAAAAAACTCGTGCTTGATAAAAAATTTGGCTTTTCACAAAGTGGTGCACGATTGTTTCTTGTAGATACACTCAAAGAATTTACACTCACAATTCTTATAGGCACACCAATATTTTTGGCACTTTTTTACATTATTGAGAATCTAAAACTTTGGTGGCTATACGCATTTGTCTTTGTGTTTGCTCTAATTATTGTGGCAAATCTAATCTATCCAACGCTCATAGCGCCTATTTTTAACCGCTTCACACCACTTGAAGACTCTGAGCTAAAGGAGAGAATCGATGCGCTTTTGCAGCGAGCCGGATTCTTTAGTAGCGGTGTGTTCGTGATGGATGCTAGCAGGCGAGATGGGCGGCTAAATGCCTACTTTGGTGGACTTGGCAAAAGTAAACGCGTAGTACTGTTTGATACTCTTTTAAAAAAGGTAAGTACACATGAACTGCTAGCAGTGCTTGGGCATGAGCTAGGGCATTTTAGACATGGTGACATTTATAAAGGTCTTGGCTTTAGTGCAATTTTAATTTTTTTATTATTTTTCATCGCGGGAAATCTTCCCGAATTACTATTTGCAGAGCTTGGCATCAGTGATACGCCACCGGCTAAACTTGCGATTTTATTGTTGCTTAGCGCGCCACTTGGATTCTATTTCATGCCACTTTTTGGTATGCTCAGTCGTCACAATGAATACGCCGCAGATAGTTTTGGTGCGGAGCTAGAGGATAGAGAATCGCTCTCTAGCGCACTAATCACACTCGTAAATGAGAATCGAGCATTTCCGCACTCCCACCCGCTTTATATATTTTTCCACTACACTCATCCGCCACTATTAGAGAGGTTAAAGGCTCTTGGTTGCGATATTTCAAAAATGCCAAAAAAGGATAAATGCGAAGAATCCAATGAGGTTGATGTTGGCAATGTGGTTTCTAAAGATAGTAAGGCGCAAGATAAATCTGGTAACTCCTATGGAGAATCGAGAACAAACCACGAAGAATCAGAATAAAAATGAAGATATACGAAGCACTAAAAGAGGCACGAGAGAGTCTTGCAAAGTGCGATTTTGTCGAGCGCTCTAGGCTTGAGGCTGAGATTTTGCTTGCGTTCATCCTTCAACAAGAGAGGAGCTGGCTCCACACGCATGAAAACGACACGCTAGATAGTGCGACAAAAGAACAATTCTTTGAACTTGTTGCACGGAGGGAATCGAGCGAGCCTATTGAATACATCATAAAATCTGTTAGCTTTTATTCACAAAAATTTTACATTACAAAAGGCGCACTAATTCCACGTCCTGAAACGGAAATTTTAGTAGATATCGCCTCTGAAATAATCACGCAAAACTCCATAAAAAGCGTAGCTGAAGTAGGAATAGGTAGCGGAGCAATATCTTGTATGCTTGCTTTAAAAAATGAAAAAATATCTATAAAAGCTAGCGATATTTCTTGTGAAGCTTTAGAGATTGCGCGTAAAAATATATCGCACTTTGAGCTGGGAGAGCGGATTTGCCTATTTCATGGCTCACTGCTAGAGCCGCTCTCTGGCGACTTTGAGCTACTCGTCTCAAATCCACCATATATCGCAAATACAGCACTTTTACCAAAACCACTAGCTCACGAGCCAAGAATCGCACTTTTTGGTGGTGAACGTGGGAGTGAGATTTTAGAGGCATTATTTTTGTCAGCAAAGGAGCGTGCAATTCCATACTTTGTGGCAGAGATGGGATACGACCAAGAAGAGGTTATTTCGCGCTTTGCAGAGAGAATAGGGTGTAAAAACTTACAGTTTTATAGAGATCTAGCTGGGCTTATGCGCGGATTTATTGCTGAGTTTTAAGGTCGATTCTTAGCAGGCTACCCTACCGTCACAAGCTAGTAATAATAATTGTACAGCTTTGCTCAAGTAGTACGTGATGGTAAAGTCGGCAAGCAAAGAGAGATTATTAAAAGCTATAGGTATTTTGGATGCATGGATTGATTTGCATTAAAATACCGTTATAACTTTATTCTTCTACGGGAATAAGGTATTGCTCTATGTCTGGAACGTCAAACGCGAAATAGCTTTTAGATTTGCCATATCTTCCGTAGCTAAACTCAATATTGGGGTCATAGACGTATAGCTTATCTTTAAAGATAAAAAATTTGCAATTCTCGTCTATTTTTAAAACGGAATCATGAAAGCCTTTGTTTATCTTTTTGTATAAGCTTCTGTCGTCGACTCTTAGTTTTACCCTTTTGCCGTCTTTATATGTAGTGTAGCTATTTTCTCCTCGTGTAGATTGTTCGTCGCCCCACTCTACGACGGAAACTATCCCATTTTTTACATATATGGGTGTATCGACCAAGTAGCGGTTGATTTCAGTATTATTTTTTCTTATTTTATTCCCGTTTTCTTTTATCCACTCTTGACTTGCGATGTCTTTACTTATACCGTCTTCGCTTTCGCTATACCCTAGTCCGTCTAAAAAATTTGGGTCTTCACTTTGAGATGAATAGTATGGGATTTTAGCGTCGTAGCTTTCGAAACCTGCATCTTTGATATCGACCCAATGACAATCCAGATAGCGCGCTTCGTTGTCGGTTATCCCGCAAGTATAAAACAGTTTATCGTTTTCGGAATATTCCGTTTTAACCGTTAAGTTGCCCTCGCCGCTCATATTATAAAGGTAAGCATGACCTTCTTTAAACCAAGTATCCTGAGGGAATCCTACTGTTATACAAATAGCTAATAAAATACATAATTTAAATATTTTCACTTCGACTCCTGATTTATTTCGTAAAATAATATCGTTTGATAACTTTATTATTCTTCTACGGGGATAAGGTATTGCTCTATGTCTGGAACGTCAAACGCGAAATAGCTTTTAGATTTGCCATATCTTCCGTAGCTAAACTCAATATTGGGGTCATAGACGTATAGCTTATCTTTAAAGATAAAAAATTTGCAATTCTCGTCTATTTTTAAAACGGAATCATGAAAGCCTTTGTTTATCTTTTTGTATAAGCTTCTGTCGTCGACTCTTAGTTTTACCCTTTTGCCGTCTTTATATGTAGTGTAGCTATTTTCTCCTCGTGTAGATTGTTCGTCGCCTATTACGACGACAGAAACTATCCCATCTTTTTCAAATATAGGATATTCGTATTCAAAATATTCTACGATAGTGTCCTCGTGCCCTTTTTTATTTTTGTTTTTATGCTCTTTTATTTCTTCATCAGTAAGGAAAAGCATATCATCTTCTTTGGCTTTCCATATTTCGTTAAAATATTCTTTTCTAACAGAATAATAAGTAAATTCTTTAGGGTTTGACAGCATTCTTTCTGATATATTTTCGCACACTATTGCTCCATCCCCTAGCCCACAAGTCATAAAGTGGCGATACTCTAGCCCCTCAAAGGTAGTACTCACCGTAACATTTGCATCCTCTTTGTTATCTTCCAAGAAGACTTTTCCGCTCATAAATAAATCAATTTGTGCTAAAAGTGGCACTGTATATAACGCGACAAGGGCTATCATTCTATTTAGCTTCATAGTCATTCTCCTGATTTATTTGCAAAATTAGCATAATGTTTTGTTTTCTAAAACAACGCATGTCAAGCAGTAGTATAAAAAAGCAAAAATATAATTATTTTTTTTATCACATATTTTAGTTGAAATCTCTTACAAAGCGTATAAAATTTAGCTTATTTTAGCTCTATCTTTCTCGATAGTATCCAAACAGATCTCATCTAGGTTTTTATCATTTTCCTGTGACTATTAATACTTTTGATTCTATTTAGATATTGAGCGTGGTTGGCCAGATAGCAAAGCTTATCACTCTAGAGAACTTTTATTACTTTAAATGCACTATGACAAGGCTGGACATAATGGAGCTACTGCTCTAATGGAGCAACTAAAAGATGTAGCAAAAGAGGTAAAAGTTTGGGATTGGGAGCTATTAGCTTTGCAGTCTAATATCAAGCTCTATAAAGGGTTTGATTTAACGGACTTTCTCTGTCTGAATAAATAACGAGACTAATAAAGTAGTTCCCACAAGGGGCGTAAAGCCCTTAGTGGGTTGCTACGCTCCTGATGGGGACTACATTGCAAAAGTCCCCGAAAGGAGGTGTAGCGATGAACAAGCTATACTTGAAGCTAGAGCTTCAATGGCATGATATCAAGTTTGTGCTTGAAATTAGGCTGTAATGGCTTTACAGAGAGACTCTGTCTCTCTCCCCTTTTGGGGGATAAGAGTGTAGCTTTATCATTCATCGCCAGTAATTTAAAGCGTCTATGCGAGCTAATAACTCGCATTTCGCTAACTCATTATAACTTGCACTCCTTAAAGGGGATAGAAACTCCCCTTTAAGGGCGTGATCTCTCCTTTTTGAGGAATGCAAAACATTCAAGTCTGTAAATTTTAAAGTCCTCATATAACAGGCGTGAGGCAGAGGAGAGAATCATGACAACAACACAAGAAAAGCTAAACGCACTAGTGCAAGAGATGATTGATGCTATAGAGGTTAGCAATGGCAACTGGATAAAATCATGGGGTGGCGAATATAGCCTACCAAAGAATCTAGTCACCAATTACGCCAGATAGTGGGTCTATATCATTTTTGTTCGCTCAAGCGTTTTTTATAATACTGTCCATATTTTCCGTCAATGACAATAATTATGTAAAATTGTACCTTTATGTCTTTTGCTTTCAGGAGTATGATTTTGAAGCGACTGCTGCTTTTGATAATTTTTGGTATTTTTTCTACACTTCATGCCTGCGCGTTATGTCAGCTTTATACGCCAAAAGTTGGTGTATATGTACGCTTTAATGGAGGTGAAGACAGCATAGATGGTGTGCATATTACATGGCAATTCTCTGAGATTTTTAGTCGTGAACTAATGGCTCGCTATGACTCAAAGCAGACGCTTGACGAAGAAGATTTGGCTTACATTAAAGAGCTGCTACTTGAGTACCTAAGACCGCGTGAGTATCTCACCTCTATAAGTCATGCCTCAGGGGATAATGAGGTGCGTGGGCTTTATATCGCAGCAGAGAATCCACACCTTTCCTTGCGCGATTCCCATGTGCAGTTTTCATATTATTTGCCATTGGATATTGCTATTACGTCGCTTGATACGATTTCTGTTACACTTGAGGATGGTGAGGGTTTTTTTGATTTTGTGATGATGGATGTTGATTTTGCATGGCGCGAGTCTATCGGTTGGAGCGAGAATCTTTTTAATAATGTTGCCTTTATTAGCAAGATTAGTGCCGAGAATATGGAGAATCGCGCATCGTTAGGGTTTGATCAAAATAGTACAACCGGTGAGAAGCTCACTGAATTTTCTGCTTTGGATGCTACAAGTGGGAATGCTATGCATGATTCTTTAATGCGAGAAAAAGTGTTAAATGAACCTACCAAGATTGCACTTTCATGGAATTTGGCGCAGCTTCTTGAAGCATTTCAGTTGCGATTAAGAGAGCTTTTACAGCGTGCGCAGGGTAATGCGTGGGGCGCGGAGATGTTATCTTTGCTTGGTTTTTCGCTACTTTATGGTGCACTACATGCTGCAGGTCCTGGACATGGAAAGATGCTTGTTGGCTCATATTTTTTTGGCACACGTCAAAATCGTGCAAAAGCCGTAGGAATAGCACTTGCAATTGGTGTAGTGCATACATTTTCAGCCTTTTTGATGACGCTTGGCATATACTACTTTTTTGAGATTTTTTTCAAAGAGTTTTTGGATAACTTTGTCTTTTATGCCACAAAGTTATCTGCACTTATAATCCTCTCAATCGCTATCTATCTCCTCTATTGCAAGCTACCGTTTTTGCGTAGATTCTCATTTAAGAGCAATGGCGAGCAATTACATGAGCATACATGTAATTGCAAGGCATGCAGGAGTGATGAGCGTAGCGATGTAGGTGTGGTATTGGGGGCTAGTATCGTGCCATGTCCAGGAACTGTTACGGTATTTATATTTTCTATTGCGCTTGGTGAGTATTTTATTGGATTTCTCTCCGCGCTTTGCATGTCGCTTGGTATGAGTGGAGTGATTTTTATTGCAGCTAGTCTCGGACTTGGGCTAAAAAGTGGTGTTGCTAGATATGCATCTAGATTTGTATTTTTAGGCGAGATTCTTGGACTTTGTGTGATGTTTTTGCTTGGAGCGTTGCTATTGGCATATTAAGGTTGGTAGCGAGTTCACTTTTAAAAGCGTAATGTTATGATTACGTCTTGATGAAGAGAAAAGGCAATTGGAGTTTAACAGAATGATAGAAATGGTGGCTTGAGGCGGAATCGAACCACCGACACGGAGATTTTCAGTCTCCTGCTCTACCGACTGAGCTATCAAGCCGAATGTATTAAAAAAGAGCGTGATTATACAGATACGCGATAAAAATGAGCTTAAGAAAGTGCATATTTTTGAAAAAGTTCACCACGCTCCTTGTATGAGCTAAACTGATCTAGGCTCGCAGCGGCCGGGGATAGGAGCGCGACTTCGCCTGGTTTTAGATTCTTCTTGATTTTTTCCACGGCATTTTCTAGCACTTCACATACTTGATGGCTTATCATTGTGGCGTCACATAGCGTCGAGATTCTTTGCGTATTGCTCCCTATTGCATAAACTATGACATTTAGGCTTTTTAGAAAATCAAATAGTGGCACTAGTTCTGCGCCCTTGTCATCGCCACCTAGAATAATATGTATACGCTTATCTCTGTATCGCTTAAGGGCTGCGATACTTGCATCGATATTTGTTGCTTTGCTGTCATCTACCCATAGTCGTCCATGTGTGTCGAAAAATTCTTCTAGTTTGTGTGCGCCGATCTTAAAGTTACTCATGTGCTCATATGGAATCTCACCAAAGAGAATTTTGTACGTACTAAGTGCAAGTATCGCATCGAGCAAAAATGGTTCTTTGAGAGTGATTTTCTCTGTGTCGATTCCCATTGTTTTTGCTAGCTCAAAGGAATCGTTATAGCCTATTAGCTCACAGTTTGTGGCTGTGTCTAAAAATCGCTTTGGCACAATGGCGATTTCTTTATCGCGCATCATTCTTAGTGGCTTTAGCTTTGATTCTATGTATGCTTTGTAGCTACCATGCCATGAGATGTGATCTTCGCTTATTGGTAGGAGTAGATATAGATTGGGGTGGGCGAAGCGTGTATAGTGGAGTGTAAAAGAGCTAGTCTCAAGAATCCAAATCTTGGCTTGTTCGTCTAACTCAGCAAGTGGTATGCCTATGTTGCCGCCATACACTGAACCATGAGGAGATAGCAGGTGTTGGAGCATCTCTGTTGTTGTTGTTTTGCCGTTTGTGCCACTTATCCAGATACTATAAGGCATCGATGTGGCAAAAATATCGTACTCGCTAACTAGATTCTTTGCTTGCTTTATTAGCTTGTTGCTTGGTGGGATTCCTGGTGTAGTAATTTCTAGATCGCTTACTTCTGGCTTAAAGCATGCAGGATTTAGTAGACGATTTCCATAGTAATCTGATGATTCTTCACTAAAGCTATCATCGTAAATATCGCAAGGCGCTAGGCGTTTTGCTAGAGCTTTATTTGTCTTCCCATATCCAAAGAGAGATATTTTCATTATCTTACCTTTAGGCTTAGTAGCGCGATTATGTTGCTCATTAGCGCGATTATCCAAAATCTCACGATAATTTTGGTCTCTGCCCAGCCCTTGACCTCGAAGTGGTGATGAATGGGTGCCATTAGAAAGATTCTCTTGCCGCGCATTTTGTAGCTACCAATTTGCAAAATCACAGACACAGTCTCGATTACAAAAATCAAGCCGATAAGAAAGAGTAGGAATTCATTTTTGGAGATGATTGCCATATATGCGACAAATGCACCTATTGATAGGCTACCGCTGTCACCCATGAATACTTGCGCTGGATGGCAGTTAAACCACAAGAATCCTATGAGAGAGCCAGCGAGGGCAGATGAGATAATGACGACTTCGCCACTTTCGCTTATCTTTGGCAGTAGTAGGTATGAGCTAAGTCCAGCATGCCCTGTGACATAGACAAGCACTGATAGGCTCACTAGCGCATATATAGATGGCACGGTGGCAAGCCCATCAAGCCCATCTGTAATGTTTACCGCATTACTCGTTGAGACCAGTACGAGCATCCAAAAGATTGGGGCTAGGATTCCCATTATCGCGACTGGGTTTTTATAAAATGGTAGATATAACTCGCTATTTAATCCTAAAAAGTAGAGTGCAAGACTAATAATTCCGCTTGTACTTAGTAGATATGCCATTTTTGCACGTGAGCTAAGTCCAGCGTTGCTCCTTCTTAGTACTTTTACAAAATCATCACGCAGCCCAATTAGTGAAAATAGTATGATTGTGAGAATCCCACATATTACATAGCCATTTTCTAGTCTAGCGCAGAGAAGCGTAGCAATAATCGTCGAAGTGACAAATACGATTCCACCCATTGTGGGTGTGTTTGCTTTGCCGTGATGATTTTTTGGCGCGAATTCTGAAATTGGCTGTTCAGCTTTTTTGCTTCTTGCCCATTGAATGAAGCGTGGCATGATTATCAATGTGAGGCAAAATGCGATAAAAAATGCCGCTCCTGCACGAAAAGTTATATATTGAAAGAGGTTTATTTCTAGGATTAGGTGGAGATAGTAAAGCATTGGGCATTTTGTCCTTATCTAGGGAGCTAGCGAGGTAATTTGAATAAAAACTTCGCTAGGATTTTAACCGTAACAATCTTGTATGTGAATAAAAATCTAAGGATTCTATATATGGTCAAAAAGACACTTTTAATAATCACTGATGGAATAGGACACAAGCCTAATTCTTCACATAATGCTTTTTGTAATGCGAATAAGCCAACTTATGATTCTCTTTTTGCTAGTGTCCCTCATTCGCTTATATCTACGCATGGGCTTAGCGTCGGACTACCAGAAGGGCAGATGGGAAATAGCGAAGTAGGACATATGTGTCTTGGCAGTGGACGGATACTGTATCAGGATTTGGTGCGGATTTCTCGTGCACTAGATGATGGCTCGCTTGCAAAAAATGATGTGCTTTTGGACTTTGTAAAAGGCAAGAATAGAATTCATATCGCAGGGCTGCTTAGTGATGGCGGTGTACATTCGCACATTGATCATATAGTTGGGCTTACGAAGCTTATACAACACTTAGGGATTGATGTTTCCCTCCATCTAATTACCGATGGGCGCGATGTTTCGCCAAGTTCAGCATCGCTATTTCTGAAACAGATAGAAGGAATCGTGAGTGAAAAAATCACTATAGCGACTATTGGCGGGCGATACTATGCTATGGACAGGGATAAGCGCTGGGATCGCGTGGAGCAGGCTTGGCGAGCTATGGCACTTGGGGAATCGCGCTCTAAGCTTTCACCATTAGAGTATATAAAGTCGCAGTATGAAGACGGAAA
The DNA here is from genome assembly GCA_052170135.1 of Wolinella sp. GTDB lineage: Bacteria > Campylobacterota > Campylobacteria > Campylobacterales > Helicobacteraceae > Wolinella. The sequence goes on along the minus strand of JBQNBC010000001.1, from coordinate 30,674 downwards.
CACAGATGAATTTATTCAGCCAGTCAGCTTTGAAAGCCATGCGGGGATAAAGCCAGGTGATGGCTTTATTTTTGCAAACTTCCGAAGTGATAGGGCGCGCGAGATAGTAAGTAGCATTGGCACGCAAGAGTTTTTGGCATTTGATCGTGGTGGTTTTATACCTCCTAGCGTGCTTTGTATGACACCATATGATGATAGCTTTGACTTTCCGATTCTCTTCCCAAAGGAGAAAGTAGAGCCAACACTAGCGCAAATCATCTCTAAAGCTGGATTGCGTCAGCTGCATGTCGCCGAGACAGAGAAGTACGCGCATGTTACATTTTTCTTTAATGGCGGAGTGGAAACACCATGGGATAACGAAAGTCGTGTACTTATAAAAAGTCCAGATGTAGCTACATACGATCTAAAGCCTGAGATGAGTGCGCGTGAGGTGGGCGAAGCAACCATGGAAGGAATCCGTGATGGATTTGATTTTATTGTTGTTAATTTTGCAAATGGCGATATGGTCGGACACACTGGGAATATAAATGCGGCAATAAAGGCGGTCGAGGCAGTGGATAGTGAACTTGGGAGAATCCTTGCCCTGGCAAAAGAGCGTGGATATGCCGTAGTCCTAACAAGCGACCATGGCAACTGTGAAGAGATGTGTGATGAGGCTGGAAATATGCTGACAAATCACACTGTGGGTGATGTTTGGTGCTTTGTGAGTGATGAGCGTGTCACGGAGATCTCTAGTGGAGGGCTAAGTAATATCGCTCCAAGTGTGCTAAAGCTCATGGGACTTGAAATACCAAAAGAGATGGATAGGGCATTGTTTGAGCTTAGATAGGGGCTTGAAAAACTAATTCTATTTTGGCACAGATGGCTATTTTGCAATCAAAGAGTCTGTGTGGTATGCATGGACTTTCTCTGTATTTTTACTTGAATATTCAGCTAGGTCGCTTGAGGTGCGCTTTGGCATGGATTCTTGTTTGGATTAGTTATGCAGATAGCGTTTGTGTTTATTTTAAAAGTTGTTACTAGCTAGTCCCGTATATATACTGAAACTATTTATTGCTGGAAGTGTGTGGGAAACTCATCAGCGACTTTTAGATAAATACAATCAAGGCTTGATGGGTTTTGGTATGTTAGATTTGATTAGATAAAGATTTCAAGAAAGAGAGTAATTTCGGTGAAGAATCTGGAGCCGATTCTTCACTTAGTTGCTATTTTTCTCTAAATACCTTCGCATTACCTCTTCTATCTGAATAGGGTTTGATTTGCTTATGAATTCATCCGCATTAAGAGAGCGAGCCATCTCTTCATTGCTGCTTCCGCTCATTGATGAATTCACAACAATAGGCAGGTGCGCTGTTCTTGGGTCACCTTTTAGCTGCTTGATTACCTCAAAGCCCGATGCTTCTGGCATTTCAAGGTCGGTGATAATCATACCGATATGTTCAATTTTTGTTGTTGGCTCAAAGATATAGTTGATAAGTTTTTGTCCGTTGACAAAGTCTTTGTGCTCTACACCAAGTTTATCGAGGATGTTTTGCATTGTTTTTAGGACACTCGGCGAGTCATCGGCGAGCAGGATTTCTTTATTTGTTTTGATTTCGCGGATTTGCTTTATTTCATCATCTTTCTCATTTTCAATCCATGGGAATACGTCTACAAGCATTTTTTCAATGTCTACCACTTGCACTAGTGAGCCATCAAAGTATCGTGTACGGCTTACTAGCTTGCTATTTTGTGTCGCCCCACCGATCCCGGCACTCTGTTCTATCTCAGTCCATTTTTTATTTAGGATTCTATCCGCCTCGTATATTCTTACACCTACTGTCCAGCGAGAAAATTCACAAATCATAATTATGTCATCATCGTCTGCTTCGCGCTTGATGGCATACTCTTTTAGGCTTTTATCCTTTACACGCGGGTCGTAGTGAAACCACTTCTTTAGATCTATAAGTGGAATTGTAAGTTCGCGAATTGTAATTAGCCCTTCAACAAGTGAGCCAGAATCGTGTGATATAACTGTGATACTTCCACGATATTTGACGACTTCGCGGATTTTAAAGACATTGACTGCATACAGATCCTTGTCCTTGTCGAGGCGAAAGCAGAGCAACTGAAGCTCATTATTTCTGTGTAGGTTTGTTACTTGATCGATGCTAGCTAGGTTAGACATATTTGCCCCTTCGCGTAAATAAAATTATCGCCGATTATATCACAGCTAGTGAAAAATCCTTGAGACTTCCGGGATTTGTCGCGTTATGCTTTCGCGATCACCGAGGCTTAGTATCTGCCCATCTTTTACCCATGCAATTTTGTCCGCTAGCTTGATAGTAGATGGTCTATGGGCGATTATTAGTGCTATTTTATCTTTTAAAATATCTGATAGCACCTCTTTTATCTCCTCTTCGGTTTGGCTATCTAGTGCGCTTGTCGCTTCATCTAGTATTAAAATATCCGGATTTCGATATATTGCTCTTGCGATTGCAATTCTCTGTCTTTGACCGCCTGAGAGATTACTGCCAAATTCATCTAGTAGCGCATGAATTCCATCAGGTAGGTTTTTGACAAACTCCCAAGCCCGCGCACTCTTTAGCGCTGTTTCTATTTTTGCCTCATCTATTTTTTCGCCATATGCAACATTGTGCGCGACCGTATCATTAAAGATAAAAGTTCGCTGCGTGACTATAGCTATTCTCGCACGGAGAGAATCAAGTGTAAAATTGGCTATCTCTTGCCCGTTTATAAGAACCTCACCACCACTTGCCTCATAGAGTCGCAGCGTGAGATTTACTATAGAGCTTTTCCCACCGCCGCTATCTCCAACCAAAGCTAGCGATTCCCCGCGCTTAAGTGCAAAGCTTACATTTTTTAGCGCGTGCTTATTGCCATAAAATAGCTCTACGTTGCGCAATTCCAGATTTTCGATTTTCTCTAGAGAATCAGCCCCGTCTTTGATTGCACTTTGGCGCGATAACATCTCTTCGATTCTCTCTCCAGCTGCCACAGCCACCTGCATTTTGTTATAGATTCCGCTTAGGCGTTTTAATGGGGTGTAGAGCATAAAAAGTGCCGTCATAAATGAGAAAAATTCCCCAGCACTTAGCTTATCTTCTATGACTTGGAAGCCACCAACTACTATTACGACTGCTACGGCAATTGCGCCAAGTGTCTCCATAAGTGGTGATGTTAGCTCCGAGATTCTTACAGATTTGACGTTTAGTTCGCATAGTTGGCGATTTATACTAGCGAAATGGCTAGCCTCTAGCTTTTCTCCAGCATTTGATTTGATTAGCTCAATGTTGTTAAATATCTCGCTTAGACGCGCAGTGACATCTGAATTTTTCTCTTGTGTTTTTTTGGAGATTTTTTTCATCCTTTTGGCTAGGACTATGAGTGGATATAGAGCCAGGGGAATCGCTATAAGCCCATAAAATGCAAGCTCAGCACTCTGATATATGACAACTCCTACTAGCACTATGATAGTCAAGCCCTCGCGTACATAATCGGCGAAATGCGTTGAGACGGCGGACTGTATCGCGCCTATGTCATTTGTGATACGGCTTATTAGCTCGCCATTTCGGTGCTTGTTAAAAAACTCCATCTCAAAAGAGAGCATTCGCAAAAGCAGAGAATCGCGTACCTTGCGGATAATATCTTGTCCGATATAGTTCATAAAGTAGCTCTGAATATATGCACCAATACCCTTAGCAAAATACGCCAGTACTACTAGAAATGGCAAAATATAGAGCATGGTCGCATCTTTTTTGATGAAGATATCATCAAGCACTGGCTTTACGAGATATGCGCTAGCCCCACTAGCTCCAGCGACTAGCGCTGTCCCAATAATCGCATATAAAAAATATAGCTTATATCCCCTCATGTATGGGAAAAATCGTTTAAAAAATTGTTTCATGGCGAAATTATAGCCTTATCAGCTAGAATCTATCCCAAAGCCTAAAATAGGAGCTCGCATGCAATCACCGCAAAGAATCTTGCTGATTAGAAACGATAATATAGGCGATCTTGTCTGCACCACGCCGGCTATTGAGGCACTAAAAAGGCGATATAAAGATTCCCAAATCGATATAGTAGTCAATAGCTACAATGCTTGTGCCATCATGGGGAATCCAAATATAAATCGTGTGTGGGTTTATACAAAATCAAAACATGTGAAAGGAATCTTAAATAAGCTAAAAGCACTCTTTCAAAAGAGCGTGATGCTCTATAGGCTAAGGACTCAAAAGTATGATGTGAGCGTGGTCTTTCGTATTGCATATTCTGGGAATGCTGAGTTATTTTCGCGTGTAGCGAATGCAAAAATGCGTATTGGTGTAGCGAGCAAAAAGGGTGAGGATTCTTTCACGCATCGTCTAGAAATCCAGCAGAATCTGCATGAAGTCGAGGTGTGCTATGAGTGTCTGCGACCACTTGGTGTGGAAAGTAGTGGAGAATTGCCTTATTGGCATATCAATGATGAATTAAAAGAGAGGTTTAACTCACACGCTTCAAAGCTATTTTTTCACATCTCAAGCCGCCTAGAGGCAAATCGTATAGATAGCGCTACTTTTGCTGAACTTTTTTCACTTTTAAGCCCAAGTAAGTGTGTAATAACAGCATCTCCAGATGACTCCAATCTAGCAACAGAGCTATCACGCGCAGAAAATGTGGAGTTTGTCAAAACGGCAAATCTAGATGAGCTTGCCGCGCTAATATCACATGGTGCGCTATTTGTTACGCTAGATGGTGGTGCACTTCATCTAGGAAGTGCTGTTGGTGTGCGTACGCTTGCGATTCTTGGTAAGACAAATCCAACTAGATGGCGACCATGGGGTAGGCAAAATAACTATGTTATGCAACCGATTACACCAAGTGAGTTGGCACGCTTGATAATGGGCATGGTGCAAGAAACTAGCGAAAATTTGAGTATTGCACAAGTGTAATCACGTAGATTTTAGTGCTTGGATTCTTACTAAATCTCGCAGATTCTTATACTTTGTAAGAATCTGCGTAGCTTTATTTTTAACTAAGGATTTCGATTAGGAAGTTAAGAATTGTGAAATTTACCAAATCGATGAAAAATGCGCCAACGAGAGGAACTATCAAAAATGCCTTATGTGAAGGCCCAAAAACACTTGTAATTGATTGCATGTTTGCTACCGCTGTAGGTGTTGCGCCAAGTCCAAAGCCACAATGTCCAGCCGCTAGAACAGCAGAATCGTAGTCGCCTCCCATAGTGCGAAATGTAACAAAATAGGCAAACAAAATCATCACAATCGTCTGAATAATCAAAATCACAAGCATTGGACCAGCGATTCCTGAGAGTTGCCAAAGCTGAGTTGCCATTAGTGCCATTGCTAAAAATAGACTTAGTGAGGCATTGCCAAACACATCAATCGCGCGATCAAACATGTCAAATTTAAAGATAATTGTCAGCGTATTTCTAAGGATTACGCCAAAGCCTAATGCCCAGACAAATTGAGGGATTCTTACTTCAGGTAGGAGCTTTACCATTATCGCAGAGAATGATAAGCATGCGGCAAAAAGTGCCATTGTTTCAATTGCTGATTTTGCCGTGATTAGTCGTTGATGCGACACGCTTTCTAGTGTTTGTCCGTCGTATTTTATAGGATCGTCAAGCTCTGTATCAGATACATTTGTTGGCTTGCGTCCCATTTTATTTAGGATATATCTAGCTATTGGTCCGCCGATAAGCCCACCAGCAACAAGTCCAAAAGTCGCTGAAACCATAGCCATCTCAACTGCGCCTACGATTCCATATTTTGTTGCAAAAAGATCGCCATATCCTCCGCCAGTACCATGTCCGCCAGTTAGTGTGATAGAGCCTGTGATAAGCCCGATTAGTGGATTTTGATCCATTAACACAGCTAAGCCAACTCCAACGCCATTTTGTACAAGGATAAAGAAACTAACGACAATTAAAAATACTACAAGTGGGAATCCGCCCTGTTTTAATCTTCCAAAGTCTGCTGAAAGTCCTATTGATGAGAAAAATATAAGCATAAATGTATTTTGCAGTAGCTTTGGAAAAACAAAAACCAAATTAAATGTAGCATACAAAATCGTCATAACAATCGCAGCAATAAGCCCACCAACAACCGGTTCAGGGATGTTAAAGTCGCGCAAGAATCGTATCTTTTTTACCAAGAATCGTCCCAAAAGCAACACTAAAGTCGCTAAAATCAGCGTATAATAGCCATCTACCTGGATTTCTACAGTCCCCATATTTTACCTTTTGCTAAAAATTACACCCTAATTATAGGCATTAAAGCCTACTGTAGTTATAAAATTGTGAATTTTGTTTCCTGATCTTTGGATTCCGTTCTTATGTTTGTGATACTTTTTCCACCTATTGCGTAGTTGTCTGTGTTGACTTCATTTATGATGACAACACAACTCTTTTTGCCACGCCCGACAACTTCTACGAAGCCATCTGTGAGCTTGGCGACTAGATTCTCCTTTTGTTCGCGTGTAAGTCCACCATCTTCGATTGTCATATGTACATTTATGACTGGCATAGTAGCTCCTTTGTTTCGGTTGCACTCATTACTCTGTTTTTGCCATCTCGCTTTGCCTTGTAGAGTGCTTCATCTGCGCTTGTTACTAGTTCATCGAAATTCATTCCAGTGCGAAATTCACTCACGCCAAAGCTGCACGTAATTCTAAATCTATCGTCGAATTTATGTGCTTCTATGGCTTCTCTTAGTCTTTCAGCAATTAAGAATGCTGACTCAATGCTAGTGCATGGTAGATAAAGGACAAACTCCTCGCCTCCCCATCTTCCAACCATATCGTCATCTCTAATGCTTGATTTTGCGATTCTTGCGACATCTTTTATCACTTCATCACCAGTGCTATGTCCGTATGTATCGTTGATACGCTTAAAGTCATCTATGTCAAATATAACCATCGAAAATGGTACTAACTTCAGCGAGAATCTATCGATCGCATGCATGAAATGTTCCTCTATGTTGCGCCGATTTGCGATTGTTGTTAAGTGGTCAAAGAGGCTAAGGTGCTCCAAGATCTTGTTCTTCTCTATAATGCTATCTTCGTAGTGTTTCATGCGCACCAAGTAGCGATAGTAGCCAAAACAGAGCAAACCAAAGACCGCTACCCAAAGCACTACACCAATCAATATAGAGATAATCTTTAGCTTTAATGCCCGCTTCATGTAGTAGTCTATGTTTTTGTCTATCATTAGATATCCAATACGTTCTCCATCTACATCTTTTAATTCAAGTCCTTTGAAAATTATGTGGTGATTATTTTTATCTTGTTTGTAGAGATAGTTTTCTAGAGACTTTTTCCATTCGCTTTCATTCTCTATTAGATTCCCAAAGTCGCGATATGCAATATACCCCTTGATTGCGCTATCTTCTTTATCAAAGTTTTTATTGTTATCCAGGAATATCTTTATATTTTTGCGCTCCATGAAAATTGCACTCTTGACATTCGATTCTTCTAGTAACATACGAGAGAAAAGATCTGGTCTGACGCCAAATTCAAGCGCACCCACACACAATGGACCATCATATATCGGTATCCCGATACGATAGCTAAGGCTATATTTACCAGCGTCTATAGCACTTATAGGCTCACCGCTTGAAAGAATTCTGGCTATAAGCTTGCGTTCTTTTAGATTATCGCTGTGGTATTGCGGGTTGTGCATGCGCAGTAGGCTATACCCATCTATGGTGTGAAATTGCATAGCCTCAAGCTCCATATCATGTGCTTTTAGAGTGTTGAATATCGGGATAACCCGCTCATAGAGGGCTTGGCGATTTTGTTTTAAAAATGCATCAAGCACCTCTGGATCAGCTGTTATGTAGTCACCGATGATTTTATAAAACTCATCAACACGTTTTAAAAACAGTGGCGTGCTATTTTCAAGTCGCCCCTTCACTTCGAGTGCTAGCCTGTCTATGACGAAATTGTGATATGCATGAAAAAGATAGAAATATACGCAAATAAGCACAGTGACAATGCTCATCAAAAATGTCAATACGCTCTTTGTTTTTATCTTTTTACTCATATCATCTTGATGCATTCTAGATTTCACAGTCTATTTTTTGCGCTCAATCTGCTCTATATTGAGCTTTACAAAGCGATAGCTAGCATAAATAACAATAGGCCATGCTGTTATCCATATCAGCGCATGAGTGTAGTCCACCATAGATTCTCCTTTTAGTAATTGTGTGGGTCGTTTACGACCTCGTTGATTGTGATTTTGTTTCTATCCATCGCGCGCCATACATATACGATATATCCAAGGACAAACGGTACCAATAGCGATACGTAGCTCATTACGCTTAGCGTATAGTGGCTTGATGAAGCATTTGCTATTGTTAGTGAAGAATCGATGTGCGTGTATGATGGATAAAATGCCGTATGATTTAATCCGCTTATTAGAAACAGACTCATACCAGTTAGCACCGCGCCAACACCAAAAGCGAAGATTCCTTTAGTGCTTTTTGTAAATACCCCTAGGTAAATGCCATACAGCACACACAATACGCCTACTAGTAGAGCAATACCTACATGAGGAAGAGCAAGTAGATTCTTAGCGTATTTATATGCTTCTATTGTTACGCCACCTTCGCTATATGCCCAGCCGTCTTTAGTGAGAATCCAAGCTAAGAATCCAAGGAAAAATGGTAAGAAATAGAGCGTATTTTTGCGTATAGCATTCCGTGCTTTAGTTATGATTCTCTCATCGTCTATGTTGTTTATGAAGTAGAGCGCACCACCGATTCTTGAGAGGAATAAAAGTACGAATCCAAGCAGATAATTCTGCGGAACTAAAAGTGCCTCCAATCCACGATATGGCGTCTGCCAGAGCGGGAAGTTGTTCTCACTTAATGCAAATGCGCTACCGCTAAAAAATGTGCTGACTGCCGCACCGATAAGCACCGTACCACCGATTCCATTAATGTAGAGAAAAATCTCATAAGTGCGCTGTCCTAGGAAGTTATCTGGCTTTTTGCGATATTCATAGCTCACCGCTTGCACGATAAAGCAAAACAAAATCGCTAACCACACCCAGTATGCCCCGCCAAAGCTCGTCGCATAAAACAGCGGAAACGCCGCAAAGCATGCCCCACCAAACATGACAAGAGTTGTAAATGTAAGTTCCCACTTGCGTCCAAGAGAGTTGATAATTACACTCTTGTCAAGTTCGCCATCGCTCAAAGAATCCATAAGTGTCTGTCCGCCCTGCACAAACATCATAAAAACCAAAAGTCCACCAAGTAAGCTTACGATACACCACCAGTAGATTTGCAATGCTTCAAGTGTCTCAAACATGATTATGTCCTCCATTAAAACCTAGGCGAATTTGCTTAAGCATAATTTTTATCTCGGCTATGAGTAGAGCTGTGAATAGCACTGCAAATAGCGCAAATGATATTTGAACATTCACGCTTGCTAGATTTGTAGCGGCGATTCCTACAGGCATTAAGTCCTGTATTGCCCATGGTTGTCTGCCCACTTCAGCGACTATCCAGCCTGCCTCCGCCGCAATAAATCCAAGCGGAATCGAGAAAAGTGCTAGCCATAAAACCTTGCGGAATCGCTCGATTTCATTTGCCATGCTGAGATATAGCACGACCAAGAAAAGAATGATAAACCACGAGCCAAGCGCAACCATCACGTGAAAACTATAAAATGTTAATGCCACAGGTGGAACAATCTGTTCTGGCGTATTTAGATAGCCATAGCCTAGATCTTTAATGTGTTTATCAAGGATTGCTTTTGATTCTTCCATCACCTTTGTATTATTTGTTTTTTTTGCTTCCTTATAAGCATTTAGCGCATTTACTGCCTCTTTACCGCTTGCGATTCTCTCGCTTGCCGGCGCGATTCCGCGCTTAGGATCGCCATAGACTATATTATTCATACCCGGGACGAAAGCATTTATATCGCGATAACCAAGTAGCGATAATACATAAGGAATCTCGAGATCAAACAGAAATATATTTTTATCATCGCCGATCTTTTTATCTGGGTTGAGAATCCCAAATGCAACTATCCCAGCTCTGTGCTCTCCATCATAGATTCCCTCCATTGCAGCTAGCTTCATAGGCTGCTTTTGTGCCACTTGATATGCACTTTCATCACCTGTGAGCGTCAAAAATAGTGAGGTCAAAAGTCCAAAGCTAGCTCCGACTACAAGGCTCTTTTTTGCCATCATGAAATCTCTATTTTTAAGGATAAACCATGAGCTAATCCCGACCACGAATAACGCACCTATAACATATCCGCTAGAGACTGTATGGAGGAATTTTGAAATAGCGACCGGTGAGAGTGCAATATCAAAAAAGCTAGTCATTTCATTGCGTGCTGTGGCTGGGTTAAACGCAGTTCCAATTGGATATTGCATCCAGCCATTTGCGACAAGAATCCAAAATGCACTGAGATTACTCCCAATAGCTACTAGCCACGTTGAAAGAAGGTGAAAGCCTTTAGAGACCTTTTCCCACCCAAAGAACATCACAGCAAAAAATGTCGCCTCTAGGAAAAATGCTAAAATCCCCTCTATTGCGAGCGGTGCACCAAAAATATCCCCGACAAACCAGCTGTAATTTGCCCAGTTTGTACCAAACTCAAACTCCATGATAATTCCAGTTGCCACTCCAATGGCGAAGTTAATCCCAAATAGTGTCATCCAAAACTTTGTGATTTTCTTCCACTCTGGATTCTTGCTTTTGACATAGATTGTCTCCATAATGGCGATAATAAATGACAGCCCAAGCGTAAGTGGGACGAACAAAAAGTGGTAAATCACCGTGAGTGCAAATTGCGCCCTGGACCAATCTACGCTTGCTAAATCTTCCATTTCTACTCCCTTGTTTTTGTTAGATTTTCTAAGACAAAGTCGGCTTTCTCTTCTCTGGTCTCAAACATCGTACCAAGAGTAGTATCAAAGAAGAATCCTTTCAGTACTACAAACATGATTAGAAGCTTAATGATGATGAGCTTCCAGAGCGTTTTGCCTATGATTAGATTCTTAAAGCCATCGCGATACATTTCATAGACTCTACGCAAAACTCCTCCTTAAAGAGTGTGCAAAAGCTTCATGCTAATACAACTTACACTTTACTTAGCGCAAAAATAAAACATAAATCTATTTTTAAAGGAAAATATTAGGAATCATCATAAAATTAAATTGAATTTTAGCTACATAGTACTCAGTAATTAAGTCTAGCTCTAGCGAGAATCAAGCCCTTTTTTGAGCACAGATTCCAGCTCCTTAGCATCCTCTGGATTTAGTTTTTTTAACTCTTTTTCTGTACTTAGAATTATTTTTGAGTTTGTTTTTTTATGTCGCACAAGCATAGAAAAAAGCTCTAAGCGCTCTCTCTTTTCTGGAAGTAGGTTTTCAAAATTATTAAAAAACAGTGCAATTGTGCGCTCGATTCCTGCTACATCATCAGCTGTGTTAAGAAGAGATAAAATCTCTTCCATCGTGATGTTTTTTTCCTTTTTTAGAGAGGCTTTGCTTTGCTTTTGTGGCATAAAAAAGTAGAGTAGTAGTCCTATGACCAGTACGCCAATAATCGCCCCTAAAATCACCCATAAAAGCCTATCCATCGTCAATACTCCAGCTTTGTTTTGGGAAAATTTTAACACAGCTTGAAGTCTCTTTAAGCTAGGATTTCGCCAATTTATCCTAGTAAGAAGGCATCCCATGGACTTTTTGGCTCTAGCAAAAGAGCACGGCACTCCTCTTTATGCTTATGACTTTGATCATATTAGCGCGCAGTTTTTGGCACTTAAAGAGGCGTTTTCTGGGCGTAAATCACTTATTGCCTATGCTGTTAAGGCAAATTCAAATCTATCGATCATTCAGCATTTAGGGCGACTTGAGAGTGGTGCGGACTGCGTCTCTATCGGCGAGGTGAAGCGCGCACTTAGGGCTGGGATTCCTGCTTATAAAATAATTTTTAGTGGCGTTGGAAAGCGTGATAGCGAGATTGAGGAGGCACTCAAACTTGATATTCTTATGATTAACGTCGAGAGCGAATCAGAGTTGCTAAGAATCGAAAATATAGCTCGCGCGCTTGATAAAGTCGCAAGAATCTCGATACGCGTCAATCCAGACATTGATCCTAAGACACACCCTTATATATCCACGGGGCTTAGCGAAAATAAATTTGGCGTCTCTATCGATGTTGCTAAGAAGCTTTATATCTACTGCGCAAAGTCAGATTTTCTAAACCCAGTAGGAATCCATTTCCACATTGGTAGTCAGCTTACTGAGCTAGAGCCTATTTTAGAGTCCGCGCGCAAAGTTGCCGATTTAGCACGTAGCTTGCTTGCACTTAAGATTGAAATTCGATTCTTTGATGTAGGTGGCGGGCTGGGTATCTGCTATAAGGACGAGAAGTTAATCAATCTGTATGATTATGCGCAAGGTATTCTTTCTGCTCTTCATGGGCTTGATGTTACGATTGTATGTGAGCCGGGGCGATTTATTGTTGGCAATAGTGGCTACTTTATCACAAATGTACTGTATGAAAAGCGGAGTGAAAAAAAACGATTTGTAATAGTTGATGGCGCGATGAACGACCTTTTGCGCCCGAGTTTATATGGCGCATACCATGAGTGTATTGCACTAAAAGATGGTGAGGTGAGCGAGGCAGATGTGGTCGGGCCTGTTTGCGAGAGTGGTGACTGGCTTGCTAAAGGCGTTTCTTTGCCGATTCTCTCACATGGTGATCTTTTGGTATTTAAAAGTGCCGGGGCGTATGGTTTCTCCATGTCAAGTCAGTACAACTCGCGTCCGCGCGTTGCTGAGGTTGCGTTTGATACCGAAAAGTCATGGCTGATACGTAAGCGTGAGAGTTTTGAGACACTGATAGAGAATGAGCTATCGTTACTGCAAGTGGAGAAACTAAAATGAGTTTACAGAAATTTCGTGAAAATATAGATTCTATCGACAATGAAATCTTAAAGTTGCTAAATGAGCGCATGGAAGTAGTGCGTGAAATAGGTCGACAAAAAAAGTCCGAAGGCAGTGTCATATATCGCCCAGAGCGTGAACGTGAAATCATCTCGCGGTTAAATTTCCTCAATAATGGGCTGTTAAATAGCGCAGCTATTGAGGCTATTTATCTCGAAATTTTTGCCGTAAGCAGGAATCTAGAATTGCCAGAGCGTGTCGCCTATCTAGGGCCGCTTGGGAGCTATACACATCAAGCAGCTGAGAGTAGATTTGGTGCGATGAGTGACTATTTATCGATGAATAATATCTCTTCGGTATTTAAAACAGTGGAATCTGGGCGCGCGCGCTATGGTGTTGTGCCGATAGAGAATAATAAAAATGGCATAGTAGGTGAGACGCTAGATTTGCTCGGTGGCTCAAGTCTAAAGATAGTTGCGGAGCTTGCGATGCCTATTCATCACACTTTTGCAACTACTTGTGATTCTTTAAAGGATGTAAGGAGAATCTACTCCAAAGATATTGCATTTGGACAGTGTTTAAATTTCTTGAGTGAATACAATCTTGAAGAGGTAGAGAGAATTCCAGTCGACTCTACTGCTAAAGCGGCACAGCTCGCAAGTAGCGAACCAAATACCGCTGCAATATGCTCGCATATCGCAGCTAAGCTTTATCGCTTACCTATTCTCTTTGAAAATATAGAGGATTCTTCTGGTAATCGCACGCGATTTGTCATCATTAGTGATTTTAAAAATCAGCCAAGTAGCGCGGATAAGAGCTCTATACGCGCGGATATCAGCCACACGGATAGACCAGGCGCACTTCTTGGATTGCTTAGTGATTTAAATGAACTAGAGATAAATATGACCAAAATCGAGTCGCGTCCAAACTACAATGGTAGAGATTTCGGATTTTGCTTTTTTATCGACTTTGATGGGCATGTAGACGAGCCGCATGTGCAGGAGCTTTTTCGCCGTAGAAGTGATGAGATAAAATGGCTTGGAAGCTATCCAAAAGCATAGAGCCACACATCGCTAGTCCTTGTGTGTTTTGAGGTTAATTCCTGATCTCTTCTTTGGCGATGGAATGTCTAATTCATTAGTCATCTATAATGCTAATTGAGATTCTCTTATTTTAGAGAATCTCAATTAGCGTGCCATATGGGCTAATATTTATGTGCTCTAATACACTCTGGATTCTTCTTGGTCTATTTTCATAAAAATATAAGAGTTGAACTCTTTGATTTTACTATCAACCATCAATTCATTTTTTCTATGATAAGCCAATTTTGAAAGCGAGTAGAAAGCACGATATCTTACGGAATAACTCTGTCCAACATTTCATCATAAGCTTTTGCAGTAGCAACAGCAAGCGGATGTTTATTTTGTAGTTTGTATGGATTCCAAGAATTGAAAATCTCTTTACCAATCTGATTTGTATGTTTATTTATATGAAGTTAATAAGATTGTTCCTGTGATTTAAGCATTTCTTTTCCCAATTCACTTTGCATTATATCTGTATAGCTTGCCATTTTTATTCCTTGTTAAAAATTTCAAGGTGAAATATACAAAAAGAAAATTTTGGTAATTATACTTAGCTTAAAATATTAAAAAATATAACCTATCATCTTCTAAGTCTTTTTGTATTTGTATGCCGATTCTGCTCTATTTCCTCGTAGAAGTAAATAGCCTTTTTAGCCCTTTCTTTTATATGCTCTTGCACTGGAAATAACCACTCATCATCCAAGTTAAATTCAGCATGTTTGGCAAACTCAAATTTACTAAGTCGCTCTAATCCGTCCAAATGTCGCTCATCGACTGCAAGTTTTAGTTGCGTATCAAAGTCATATCTAAAAAATGACATCGTTTTCGATAGTGCTGCGCTTATATCTTTTAGTTCGTCTTTGGTTAAAGAATTCATCATCGACAAGCCATTATCAAATATCGGGGCTGGTCGGATCAGCCCACCAGTGTCGTTATTAACCATCATGCCAAAGTTACCCAAATGCCTATCGGTGTTGTAAATAATTGCGTCAAAGAGCAATAAGTCTCTTAGTTTGTCTTTCCTATAAATTTCAGAGATAGCATTGATTAATGCGCTACCACTGCTTTTTCTTTCGTCCTTAGATAGCAAATAATATATAGGCATATAGCCCTCTTTTTGGCTAGTAAAAAGCTTGCAAAAGCTTACTATCTGCTCGTGAAATTTCGTTAAGCCATAGTCTGTATACTCTAAGCTTAAAGCCTTAGCAACTTGTGCCATATAAAATTCGGAGTAAGCTTCTTTGCCGCCGTTTGCATAGGTTTCACCCGAGCCTTTAAGAAGATAAATTTCATCGTTATGCCTATGCCAGCACTTTCTAAGCATGCCATTAGTCGTATATTCAGGCGATGAAGTAAAGCCACTTACTTTATGGCTCATACCGCTAAAGGCGACTAAAGACAAGGCTTCGTCAAATTTATTCTCATAAAGATTGTAATCGCTCCATTTGTAATCGCTGTCTGCTGGAGTAACCCAAAAAGTATCATTTAGGCTAAGGGCTAAAGATACGTCGATATAGTCCATAAAATTATTTTCGCTACCTCCGTAAGAAGCTACTATTTTTTCCACAAATTGCCTATTGCTAGGTATTTTTCTTACTTCTATCCATTTTTTTAATGAGTTTTTTAAGTCGTCTTTATCAATGGTTATAGGTAGGCGGTTGTTTAAAATTTCTGCACTTATTAGTATTTGTTCGTAAGTTGTCTTGCCAAACACCTCTGTTTTTACGCTATCAACTTCAAATTTTAAAATCAGATCGTCTTTATTTTTTAGGTGGTAAGTTCTCATTTTTGTCTCCAGCATGACTTAACTAGGTAGCCTTAGAAAAATATTCGGATTTTTTATCCTTAATTTCTATCCCCTCGTAATAATATGACTGCTCTATACCTTTAAAGATAACATCGCTATCATCGATCTTATCGGTTAAGCTTGCCTTTATTAGCGTTTTAATTTCAAGGTCATTTATCGGGCTTCTTTCTATTGCCTGCAGGTATTTAAATTTATCCACATTGCGCCAATCCACAACCATTTTTAGCTCTTGCTTTAATATCATATCAAGCCATATTCTCATAGTTCTGCCGTTGCCCTCTAAAAAAGGGTGTGCGATATTCATCTCAATATATTTTTCGATTATCTCATCTAAATTACTTTGTGGCATTTGTTCTATTTTTGGCAAAATTTCCTTTAGATACAAAGAGTTTGCAAACCTAAAACTGCCCTTTAAAATATTTACCCCTCTAATTTGCCCTGCAAAATCATACAAGCCGTTAAAAATATACTTATGTATATCACACAGACCTTTTATGGTTCCTACCTCTATATTCTTGATAGCTTCGCTTTCAAAAAGCTCATAAGCTCTTATGATGCTCTCTCTATCAGCATCTTTCATTATTAACTCTCGCTTTCTGAATGTTGCTGTTTTCTTTAATTGTAGCTGGCTGTTTTATCCAAAATTTACTTCTTGCCTTCTAAAAACTCCGCGATATTTTTTGCAATTCCATCAATTAACCGCTTGCGAGATTCTTTGTATCCCCATGCTATGTGTGGGGTGATGATTAAGCGAGGAGATAGAGTTTTATCTAAAAGCGGGTGACTCTCTCTTATTGGCTCATGCTCTAGGACATCTAGCGCGACGCGTATCGGCTTTTTATGCATCACTTTTGCGAGTGCTTCTTCATCTATGATTCCTCCACGTCCAACATTGATAAGAATCGCAGAATCGCTTATCATCATAAGCTCAGATTCTCCTATTAAATTTGCAGTTTGTGGGTTTAGTGGGGCGTGGATAGAGATGATATCGCAGGTTTGTAACAGCATGTCAAGATCGATTCTTGAGTAGCTTTGCATGTTGTTTATGCCACTTGTGGAGTAGTAGCAAACATCCGCACCAAAGGCACTGGCTAGTTGTGCTGTGCGCTGACCTATCGCCCCCATGCCGATGATACCCCATCTTTTGCGATCTAGTTCGACTAAATCACGCTCAAGATGTGTGAAAACTTCACTTTTTTGCCATGCTCCGCTGGCGGTGTAGTGGCTATAATAGGCGAGATTTCCTAGCATCGATAGAGCGAGCGTAAGCGTGTGCTGTGCGACACTACTTGTAGAGTAGCCAGCGACATTTTTAACGGAAATCCCGCGCTCTGTGGCATATTCTAGATCGACATTGTTCATGCCAGTAGCCGAGATGCAGATGAGACGCAAGTCTGGTAGTTGCGATAGGATATCACGATCCAAAAGCACCTTGTTTGTGATTATAATCTCATGTTCGCTAGCGTGCAGAAGTCGTTCGCTTGGCTTTGTTGTGTTGTATATTTGAAGTTCACCAAAGCTACGGATTGCATCTAGATCGCATTCGCCTAGTGTGAGAGCATCTAGTATGGCTATTTTGCATTTATTCATGAATAATCTTTAAGATAGTTTTATTGTTATAATGCCATGCAAAACCTCGGGGATTCCCTATTAAGCGAGTGAAATCATGCAAAAACATTCAAAAATTGTTTCAATTCTACTCGATTCTTTGCCGCACATTAAGCTTTTTAGTGGCAGTACGATGGTGATAAAATATGGCGGTTCGGCGCAGATAAATCCTGTGTTAAAGGAGCAATTTGCGATTGATATCGTGCTTATGTATATGCTTGGAATCCGCCCTGTGATAGTGCATGGAGGTGGTAAGAAGATTACTGAGCTACTTGAGCGACTTGGAATTGAGAGTAAGTTTATTGATGGGCATAGAGTCACTTGTATTGATTCTATGAAAGTTGTTGAAATGGTGCTTAGTGGTGATATAAACAAAGAGTTGACATCATTTTTAAATCACCATGGCATAAAGGCTGTTGGTATTAGCGGTAAAGATTCCTCGCTTCTAAAGGCAAAACCAAAAGATAATGGACGATTTGGCTATACAGGCGAGGTGGTTGAAGTGAGGGCTGAGATAGTCCAAAATCTACTCTCTCAAGGATTCGTCCCAGTCATAGCTCCTGTGGCTGAAGGCAAAGAGGCTGGACATCCTGGCTATAACATAAACGCAGATACAGCCGCAAGTGAAATTGCAAAAGCAATAAAAGCAAAGAAAGCGATATTTTTGACTGACACACGAGGTGTGCTAGATGGCGATGGTGAGCTTTTGGAGAGTCTGACACTTGATGAGGCAGAGGGGTATAAACGTAGCGGTGTGATAAGTGGTGGCATGATACCAAAGGTGGATGCGTGTCTAGATTGTGTGCGTGGCGGCGTGGAGAAGGCGCATATCATAGATGGGCGCTTGGAGCATGCGCTGCTTTTGGAGCTCTTCACAAGTGAAGGAATCGGTACGGAGTTTCTTGAAGATTAGCCATGGAATTATTTATTAGTAGATTCTTACTTTATCTTAAAACACGCTCGCTTGGCGCGGATATAGAGCAACTCATGATAATTTTACCAGTGGCAATCTACTTCGACAAGCAGGTGCACGAAGAGGAGCTAAAGTGTGCTATGGAGATTTTAAAGGAGAGGGTTAATCCAAAAAATCTCGTAGAGAGCGTGTATGATCGTATTTTGCTTAGACTTGACGATTACAAGAAAAATTATGAGGAATATATCCTGGATCGTCAAAAGGCTTTAGAGATCATTACAAATGATATTCAGCTTTACACGCTTTTGCAGGATATTTTTGATGCAGATGGTGCGCATGATAGTGGCGAGGATTCTCTGCGTGAGATTATAAAGAAAAGATTTGATGAGGCTTGGGAATTAGATGATGCTGGTGCTAGGATGCTTGAAAATCAGCAGAGTGATTTTTAAAAGAGCAGAGTGGATAAAGTAGAATTTTACGTTTTTACATTCTTGAGCGAATAGAGATAAATTATCTTAGCTTTGGCAAATGCCAGCCTCTAAAGTAGCCAAATAGTCTAAGTCCGAGCCCTATAAATGCAACACAAATCACCACAAATAGTGGTAATGTGCCAAGCCATGCATGCAAGAGCGCCAACAATAGTGCGCATAAAATCGCGACTGTCCCATAAAACTCGCTAGTGAGTACAAATGGGATTTCATTAACCATCACATCGCGTAAAATACCTCCACCCACTGCTGTTATAAATGATAGAAGAATCACACCAAAAAAGTTAAATTCGTATTCGATTCCTACCATTGCTCCAGCTATTGAAAACGCTACAAGCCCGATGGCATCCATGATGATAAATATACTTCGCCGTTCTATCTGATCGCGCAAATGTAGACGAAAGAGGAGCGCAAGTGTTATAGCTAGAAGAATTGTAATCGTCGGGTAGTATTCACGAAAGACAAATGGAATGCGTCCAGAGATAGCATCGCGCACTATCCCACCACCAATAGCTGTGCTAAATGCGGCTATTGCAATACCTAGAATGTCTAGATTCTTACGCACCCCAACGAGGAATCCACTCACGGCAAATGCCACAAGCCCTATAACGTCAAAAATCCAAAAATAATCCAAAGACTACCTCGTGTATCGCCGTTGAAACTCAACATATCTATGCGCATGTGCTTCTATTTCGATGACTTCTTCATCACTTAAGGTTCGTATAAAGCTTGCTGGTGAGCCAAGAATCAGGCTTCTTGGCGGGAATTTTTTGCCCTTTGTAACTACGGCTCCAGCACCAATGATACTATCACTCCCAATCTCTGCGCCATCCATGACTATCGCTCCCATGCCCACAAGCACACGAGAATCTATAGTACAACCATGCAAAATCACACGATGTCCAATTGTCGCATCATTACCGATTTGTAGTGCATTTCCATCGCTTTTATCAGGGAGTGTATGGTGCGTTACGTGTAGCACAGAGCCATCTTGTACGCTCACTCGCGCACCAATTCTTATTTTGTGTACATCGCCTCGTATCACTGCACCAAACCACACTGAGCTATCCTCGCCAATCTCGACATCACCGATTATATAGCTTCCTTCGCACACCAGCACAGAGTGTGGGATTTTGGGTGTAGCCCCATCAAAAGAAAGGAGCACTAACTCTCCTTAAACATTCGTTTTGCAAGGCGTTGCGCCTTGTGCTCTTCTTCTTCGCGCTTTATTGAGGCGTACAGTGCACTTACATACTCTTCAAAGATTCTTTGGCTATTGATTCCCTTGCCCTCTGTTGTGATTTTTTCGTAGCTACCATCTTCTTTTAGCTCGTAGGATTGCATATTGTCATCGATTTGTAGCTTTAGGATTCCTAGGAGTTTTTCGGAGACAAATTCATCAAACATCGGAGTCATTAACTCTACACGTCGCTCTAGATTTCTTGGCATTAGGTCAGCGCTAGAGAAGTAGATGCTTGGTGTGCTATTTTTGAAGTAGTAGATTCTTGCATGCTCTAGATAACGACCGATAATTGATATTACTCTGATATTTTCACTTACTCCCGCTACACCTGGGCGTAAGCAGCAGATTCCTCGTACGATGAGGTCGATTTTTACACCAGCTTGGGATGCTTTATAGAGGGCTTTTATGATGTCAATATCAACCACTGAGTTTGCTTTTAGGATTATGCGTCCTTCTGCACCCATTTTTGTTTCGTGTTCGATTAGGGATAGCAGCCTTGGCTTGATTTGTAAAGGCGCAGCTGAGATAGTGTCAAGCTTTGAGCGGTGTGAGAATCCAGATAAGTTATGGAAAAACTTCGTCGCATCTTGTGTGAATTCTCGCTTTGATGAGAGGAAGCTAATATCCGTATATATTTTCGCCGTGGCTGGGTTGTAGTTACCTGTTGATAGATGGACGTATTCACGTAGCTCATTGCCTACTTTGCGGATTACTAGTGCGATTTTGGCATGTACCTTTAGCCCTGGTACGCCATAAATCACGTGTGCACCTGCTGATTCTAGAGCCTTTGCCCAGTGGAGATTATTTTCCTCGTCAAAGCGTGCCTTAAGCTCGACTAGTGCGGTTACTTGCTTGTTATTTTCTGCTGCTTCCATTAGAGCTTTTACTATCGGTGAGTTTTTGCCCACGCGATAGAGAGTCATGCGGATAGAATATACGTCAGGATCTTTTGCCGCACTTTGTATGAGACTTACGACCGGGTCAAAACTCTCATAAGGATGAAACATTACGACATCATTGGAGTCTAGAATTGAAAATATATCCGCATTTTTATCCAGCGGTGGGAGCGTGCGTGGATTGTACGTAGGATATGTGAGGTGGGCAAAATTCTTATTGCCCACTATTTGCCACAGTGCATTTAGATTGAGAGGGATTTTATATTGATAGATATCATCGGCATTGACTTTTAGGTGCATATTGAGGAATCTAAACAGTTCCTCATCCATCCCTTTGCCCACTTCAAGGCGTACTATTTCCCCTTTCTTGCGGAGCTTTAGCCCCTCCTCCATTATCTCCATGAAGTCATCAGCTTCTTCCTCTTCAATCTCCATATCTGCATTGCGAGTGACTCTAAAAGGCGCATACTCTAGTGCTTCATATCCGTCAAAAACTTCGCCGATAAACTCTCCAACCACAGTCTCTATTGGCACGTATGTGTTATCACTCATCTCGATAAAGCGTGGCAACATGCGAGGAATCCTCACCATGCCAAACTTGATTTCATTTGGATTTTCGCTGTTTTGTAACTTCACAACGATAGCGAAGCTTAGGTTGTTTAGGTGTGGAAACGGATGTGTAGCATCAACTGCGATTGGGATAATAATCGGATATAGATAAGAATCGAAATAGGCGCGTAACTCTCTTTTTTTGTCGCTATCTAGCTCGTAAAACTCACGGATAACAAGCCCTTCTTTCTCAAGCTCGCCCCTGACTTCGTCAAATAGCAACTCAAGATTCTTCTTCTCTTCGTGCAACGATTCTCTAATTGCGCTTAGTTGTTGAAGTGGAGTTAGTCTATCCGCACCGCTTTCGGTGATTCCAGCTGCGTATAGGCGCTTTAGCCCTGCTACACGTATCATGTAGAATTCATCAAGATTTGTCCCATAAATCGCGATAAACTTTAATCGCTCCAGGAGTGGATTGCGACGATTCATTGCCTCTTTTAGCACGCGCGTGTTGAACTGTAGCCATGAAAGCTCACGGTTAAAATAGAGTTTTGGGTCGCTTAGACTCATAACTACTCCTTTGTTGGACTATATATTTTATGATGAAATTGTATCGCATAAAGCTTCCTAATAGGCTTCAAAAACTCGTGTTTTTAGATATTAAGAGCGTAGATTCTTGCGTGTATAGCTTGCTTGATTTCGCCTTGAGAGTTCGTTATAGTATATTTAGCACGGGAATACTGACATCAAAAACTTATCAAAATATCGTAAAACTTGAAAGAATCGTGCATTATTTATTAAGGGAATCTATGGAAAACCTCGAGTTGTACATCATTATTATTGCAACTTTAATGCTTCTTAGTGTCTTTGCTAGCAAGTTATCTGATCACTTTGGCGTTCCTGCGCTGTTGATTTTTCTTGGTGTTGGTATGCTAGCTGGCTCTGATGGGTTACTAGGGATACATTTTGAAGATGCGAAAGTGGCTCAGAGCGTTGGAACGATTGCACTTATTTTTATTCTATTTGGCGGAGGATTAGACACATCGTGGAAGTCAATAAAACCAGTGATAAAAGAGGGATTATTGCTTGCTACTATTGGTGTAATTTTGACCGCACTTTTGACCGCGCTTTGTGTCAGATTCTTGCTTGAGTTTAGCTGGCTTGAGTCATTGCTTTTGGGTGCTATTATCTCATCAACAGATGCAGCGGCTGTTTTTGCCATCCTTCGCGCCAAGGGAATTGCACTTAAAAAGCGCCTTGCCCCACTCCTAGAGTTAGAATCAGGAAGTAATGACCCGATGGCAATCTTCCTTACTGTTGCAGTTTTACAGATGATTCTTCTACCTGAGAGCAGCTCTGTTCTTGAGTGGATAGGAAAGTTCTTTTTACAGTTCGTCGTTGGTGGCGCGATGGGCTATCTTTTTGGTGTGCTTTTGCCACCGATTCTAAATAGAATCCACCTAAGCTTCTATGGGCTTTATCCCGTGTTTAGTATCGCGTGGGTTCTATTGCTTTTTAGTGCCAGCTCGTTTTTGGGCGGGAATGGATTCCTCGCTGTCTATATTGCTGGTATTGCGGCAAATGCACGTGAATTTGTCCATAAGAAGAATCTAATCGGATTTCATGATGGGATCGCGTGGATTATGCAAATCACGGTATTCTTAACACTTGGTCTTTTAGTCTATCCATCAGAACTACCATCTATTGCGCCAGTAGCCATGTTGATTGCGCTTTGGCTTATGATTGTTGCGCGTCCTATTGGAGTTATGGTGACACTTAAGCTTAGTCCGCTTAGTCTACGTGAAAAGAGCTTTATCTCATGGGTTGGTTTGCGCGGTGCTGTTCCTATTGTCCTTGCGACATATCCATTCTTAGAGGAGCTTGAGAGTTCAGTACTTATATTTAATACAGTCTTTTTTATTGTTTTGACAAGCGTACTAATACAGGGTACCACACTGCCAAAAATGGCGAAGCTAATGGGCGTAAGCGAGCATAAGGAGGAGGTAGAGAGCACGCCTATTATCGCTTCACCATTAATGCAACACACGCTAAAGCAATTTTATATTCCTCAGTATTCAAATGCGATTGATAAGAGTATTGCTGAGCTTGAGTTGCCACATGAGTTTTTGATTCTTCTTATTCGCCGTGGCGAGGAGAATATAAAGCCAACTGGTTCTACGCTCTTTAGCGAGGGGGATATGCTGCTTATTAAGTGTGAAGAGCCGACAATTTTTAGGCAGGCACTTCGTGTATTTGAGCCAGAGGAGCAGATTTAGCAATAAGTAGCTTTGGATTCTTGGCTTGAAATAATTAGAGGCTAAGTTTGCCTTTGATTCTCCAGCTATTTCCTACGACTAGCAATGAACTCATCGACATTGCTACAGCTGCGATTAATGGTATGACATAGCCTAGCATCGCAAGCGGAATTGTAAGTGCATTATAAAATAGTGAGATAGCGATGTTTTGCTTTATTAGTGCAAAAGTGCGTCTTGAAAGTGCAAATGCCGCACTAAGCGCGCCTAGAGAGTTGTCCATCACGACCACATCACTTACGCCTATGGCTACATCCATTCCTCCGCTCATTGCCACTGCAATGTCGCTTAGTGCGAGAGCGGGCGCATCGTTTATCCCATCGCCAGCCATGACGACGACACGCCCGTGATCGTGTGCTGTGCGGACGTATTCCGCTTTTTGGCTTGGGGTTAGCTCTGCTTTGTAGGCGATTTTTAGCTTATTTGCCACTTCGCGTGCGGAATCCTCATGGTCGCCTGTTAGCATAACCACTTCAATTCCTAGCTTTTGTATCGATTCTATGGCGCTTTTTGCATCGCTTTTTATCTCGTCTTCTAGTCCAAAAACAGCTACGAGATTTCCATTATATGCTATGGCAAATTGCAATCTAGAAGTTGGTGAAATAGCTCTTGTATCTATTCCGCGCTCGTTTAAAAAGCTCAAATTCCCACCTAGCCACTCTATGCCATCATTATCTATGCCTACAAGCCCACGTGCGGGAATCTGCATACTCTCCAGCAATGGTGTTTCAATGATTCCCTTCTCTTCTAAAAAGCGTGCTACGCCGCGGCTTATCGGGTGCGCACTGCTTTTTACAAGTGCCAAAAGCGTAGAGGAATCAAACTCTAAAAACCGTTGCACATCTACTACGCTTGGCTTTGCGTGCGTGAGTGTACCAGTCTTATCTATTACCAGCAGATCTGCCTTCGCTATCGTCTCAAAGAATCGAGCTTCTTTGAAGAGCAGCTTTTTTTTGAGCGATTCTGATAGTGCGACTAGCGAGGCTATTGGTGTGGCCAGTGCAAGTGCGCAAGGACAAGCTACAATAACTACGGATATTGCCGTAATTAGCGCAACTTCAATATTCTTGCCTATATATATCCATGCTACAAATGTAACAAGCGAAAGCGTGAGGACGATGATGGAAAAGTATCGTGCCAGCTCATTTGCGCGTGTCTCGATGTGTGGTTTTTTAGATAAAGAATCCTCTATAAGATGAATAATGTTAGACATTAAAGAATCGCCAAAAATACGGCTTACGCGATAAGTAATCGCATTTTCTAAGTTTATCGCCCCAGAGAGAATCTCATCGTTTTTGCACTTCTCAACCGGTAGAGATTCTCCACTTAGCGCACTCTCGTCAATGCTAGCGTGTTCACTCAGTAAAATACCATCAAGCGCGAGCCTCTCTCCAGGTAGTACCTCGATAACATCACCGACAATCACCTCATCTGGTGCTTTTGCGATTCTCTTCTCGTTTTGCAAAACTATAACCGTGCTAGGAATCTGCGCTTCAAGTGCATCAAGAGAATCTACTGCGCTCTTTTTGCCTTTGATTTCGAGGAATTTTCCCATTAGAACAAAGGTGATAATCATCGCAACGCTATCAAAGTACGTTTCGCCAGCTCCACTTATAGCCGCATAAATCGAATAAAAATATGCCATGCTAGCACCAGATGCTACAAGTAGATCCATGCCAACTAGTCCGTGCTTTAATCCATAGTATGCACCTCGGAAAAATATCCAGCCACTAAAAAATAGCGCAGGTGTTGCGAGCATAAATGATGCGAAGTTCAGAATATGTCTCATGGAAGAATCCATACCACTAAAGTATCCTGCCCACTGTGCGATGGCTATCCACATGATATTCATCGTGCAAAAGATTCCAACCACCATGCGTGTATAGTAGTCACGGCGTGCTTTGTGCGCGCGCTCTTCTTGTGTCTTTGGATCGTAAGGATGCGCGTCATATCCGATAGAGCGAATTAGCGCAATAATCTGACTTAGCACAATTTTTGAAGAATCCCACGAAATTACAGCCTTGTTGTTTGTATAGTTTATAGACGCTTCTATGATTCCGTTTTGTTGATGCAGTATTTTTTCATTTAGCCATACACATGCCGCGCAGTGGATATTTGAGATTATTAGCGATATTGTCGAAATTCCAGATTCTTGTTTAATGTATTGGCGAGCAAACGCCTCACTATCAAATCGTGAAAGCTGAGAATCGAGCTCTTTTGGAGGCTCTAGAGTGCTTGAGCCTAGCTTGTCATAGAAGCTATCTAGCCCGCTTGAGCGCAAAAGATGATATACGCCTTGACACCCCTTGCAGCAGAAGAATCGCACATCTTCAAAGCTCTCATCGCGAAACAATGCATCCTCGTCGTACTCTAAATGACAGTGATCGCAACGTCGTTTCATAATGCGAGGAAGTTCCCAAATATTTCACGCCCAAACTGACTCATAATCGACTCTGGGTGGAACTGAACACCAAATGTCTGTTGTCCTTCAATCTCAAGTGCCATAATCTCGTCATCGTCGATACTAAATGCTGTAGGCTTGATTCTCTTTGGTAGATTCTCTTTTTTTACTATCAGTGAGTGGTAGCGTATTGCAGTAAAAGTGTTTGGAATCCCATGAAAGATGGCACTTTTGGCAACTATCTTTACTTCAGAAGTCTTTCCATGCATCATATTCTTTGCTCTTATAACTTCACCTCCAAACACCTCTGCGATTGCTTGATGTCCAAGACATACACCAAGAATCGGAATCGAGCCTGTAAAATGGCGAATCACGGCTAGACTTACGCCTGCATCACGTGGCGTAGATGGTCCTGGCGAGATTATTATTTTTTGCGGATTTAGTGCGCAAATTTCCTCAAGACCTATCTCGTCGTTACGTATAACGTGGGGATTCTCACCTAGCTCGGCGCAGTATTGGACGATGTTATATGTGAAAGAATCGTAATTATCAATCATTAAAATCATAAAAACCCCTTTGCTGGAGCGATTTTACACAAATGTAACCAGCAAAAGCATCAATCATATAGCTTTTGTGTATGCCTAAACTTAGCAAAGCATAAGTAGAATCTGATATTAAATTTTGCGAATGTCTAGAATTTTGGTTTTTGTAGTTGGCGAAAGGTAGGGATATGGCTAGGGCATGCTTAGGGAATGATAGATTTTCGATTCTTTTGGGTGCATTGCTTGTTGTGGGGTTATTTTTTTTAGGCGTGGCAAATACAAAAGCGATAAGCAATTTTACGATCTATGCATCTATTTTTGGCGCGATTCTATTTTTTTGGCGCGACTTTTTGCGTTTTGATATTAGGTTGTTTAGACCTATTTTTGCCATCTTTGCGCTCTATTTTTTGCTCTCGATTCTCTCATTGTTTTGGAGTATTGATCCGCGACTTAGTTTAAATGAGATTCGAAGTGAGATTTTGCAAAATCTACTCCTATTTTTTGGTGCATTTTTACTCGCATCGCATTTTAGCTGTTGTGTGTGGCGATATTTTTTATATGTGCTTGTGCTAGCTTTTGCGTTACATGGTGTGGCTGGTATTTTGATTTGGCTGCTTGATGGCGGATTTCCTACTCGTGGCAGTGGGTTGCTTGGCAATATAGAAGGGTATGGAATCTGGGTGCTTTGGCTGTTTGGATTCTCTCTTGCGTTTATACTTTTAGGGAAAAGTCGCTTTTATACGTGGATTGGCGTGCTTCTTTTAGGGGTTGCGATTCTTGCTATGGTGGCAAATCACACACGAGCAACGTGGCTTGGTGGTATTGCGATAGTTTGTGCGCTTGTGTTTTTGCTACACGGTAAAATAGAGAGGTTAGTCGCTCTTGCAAGTGGAGCGATCGTCGTGCTTGTCGTAACTTCCTTTCTCTATTTTTGTGGCGAGAATCTAGGTCAGAGATATGACTTAAAGCTACACATAAATGAGATTTCTCAAGCTCTAAAGTTACCACCATCTCGCATATATGAGGTAAAGGAGCAGGGGTTTGATGAGGCTATCTCTTCGCGCCTTGCGATGTGGAAGTCGATTTATCTAGCACTTAAAAAAGACCCGCTTACACCTCGTGGGCTAGGACGCGAGCTTTATGCTAGAAGTATTGTATATGAGTGGAGTGGTATGTATTTTGATAGTAGCATTGATGCGAAGCGGTGGCTAGAAGAGAATCAAAAAGTATCACATATAGCGCAGAATGGTAGGCTAGAAAATATCCCTTATGCGCTGTATATCTTCCCACACAACTCCTACTTAGGCATGGCGTATCAATTGGGAATCTTTGGGTTGCTTACGATGATTGCGTGGTTTTTGCTAATGTCTAAGTATGCGCTTGGACTGGTGCATGGCAGCGATCGTGTATTTTCGATTCTTGGTGCTGGCTACTTTTTGGGGATTATAGGCTTTAGTGTAGCTATATTTTTCGCAGATTTTTTTGTAGATGGCGAGGCACGGCTTTTTTACATTTTAAGTGGTGTGATTTTTGCGATGAGATATAGGAGTGAGAGATGATTAAGATCCTAGAAACAGAATCCTCGCTAGGCTGGGGTGGACAGGAGAATCGCACAGCAAGACTTATTAATAGTCTTGATTCTTCGTGTTTTGAGGTGTGCGTCGCCACACCAAAAGAGGCAGAATTATACAAGCGACGCGACACTATTAGGGCGCGATTCTTTCACGTGGATATGAAAAAAAGCTACAGCCTAAAGGCGATTTGGGAGCTATATAAAATCATCAAAAAAGAGAGAATTGATATAGTCTCCACTCACTCTGGCAAGGACGCGTGGTTGGGTGTAATCGCTGCAAAACTAGCTGGCGCGAGGGCGATTCGCACGCGCCATTTACAGACGCCGATATCTTCACCATTATCATATAATCTCCACGACAAGGTTGTGTGCGTGAGTGATTTTGTGCTTGAGGACTTGAAGAATCGCGGCGTAGATTCTAGACGATTATTGACCATACGCACTGGGATTGACACACAAAAGTATCAGCCACAAAAAAGTGGGCGACTGCGTGAGATTCTTGGTGTTGGTGAGGATATAATTTTAGTTGGAATTGTAGCTGTATTGCGTGGTGCAAAGGGGCATAAAATACTACTAGAAGCCGTGGCTGAGCTAGCGGATAATGTGCGACTCGTCATCATAGGCGATGGACCTCAACGCGAAAACATAGAGAATGAAATCACGCGCCTAGGGCTTGGTGGACGTGCGATAATGCTAGGGCATCGCGAGGATGTGGCTGAGCTTATGCCGGGGCTTGATATTTTTGTCTTGCCCTCAAGGATGGAAGCACTTGGTACAGCGATTTTAGAGGCGAGCGCATGTGGTGTGGCGGTTGTTGGGAGTGATGCAGGTGGGATACCAGAGTGTGTGCGTGAAAATGGATTGCTTTTTGGGGTTGGCGAGGTTGGTGCTCTCAGAAATGCACTTGCTACCTTGGCTGGGGATTTAGCTTTGCGTAAAGAGATGGGGCGCGTAGGACGTGAGCTGGTGGAAAGAGAGTTTAGCATCGAGGTAATGACCAAGAAAACGGAAGTGTTATACAAAGAGACAATCAAAGATATTTATTAATCTTTTAAATACCTAAATGTAGTGTGTAGTGCGGATTGGATTCTTGATTTTTGCAAGTAATTAACCGTTGATTTTGCTTTATGACATCTATTTCGCAGAAGTGCGACATTTAGTTGACTTTGTTTAAGAAGGTTGATAATAGAATATACACTCTGTTTATTTTTTTGGCTCAATTATTAATGCTTGTCTAAAAATAATTTAATGAGGGGTGATTCATGCTGCAAAATCTTTCCACACGTGCGAAACTTTTTCTTTTCCCTGCTATTTTGGCGCTTTTACTTGGGGGTATTTTCTTTGTTTATCATATCGAGAGTAATAAAGCGCGATTCTTCGCCTCTATGAGTAGGGAATCTTCGATTCTTTTAGAGACGTTTTTGAGACTTAGGATATTGCGTTATCAAGATCAGCTTCAAGGCAACAAAGACGCTGAAATCATAGAGGCTATGGATTCACTACGAAAGGAAACGGAATCTCTGGCAAGTAAGCTAAAAATCCCAGAAAACCAAGCTAGATTAAAAGAGAACTTGGAGCTGTTTAAGCAATATACTTCATACTACCACCAGCGAAAGCAACTAAGAGCCGATACAAGCATCGATCAAGATACAAAAAAGGCTAAAAATACGGAGATCACTAAGGCTGGTACGATTGTCGCAGCAAAGATGCAAGAGAATTTTGAAATGACGCTAAAGACAGCAGCAGAGAATAGCTCGAAGCAGTTGATACGTGTTGAAATTGCCATTATTGTGCTTTTCGTGGTAGCTTTTGTTATTTTTGTCATATTCTCACTACTACTAATAAGGAATATTCTCGGCTCATTATCGGCGATTAGAGATGGACTTAAATCGTTTTTTTCTTTTGTTGGACGAGAATCGAGCGAGGCGAAGATTATCACGCTTAACTCAAAAGATGAGTTTGGCAAGATGGCAATTATGATAAATGAAAGTATTGAGAAGATTCAAGCCACAATAAAGCAAGATACTTCCGCGGTAGAAGAGGTTATTCATGTGGTTAGCGAGATTAGACATGGTCACTTAAAGCAGCAATTGAGCATTACGCCTAGTAGTCCTGAGCTTAGGCGATTATCCGGGGTTTTGAACGAGATGCTAGTAGTGCTAAGAACGCGTGTGGCTGATAATTTGAATGAGCTTCAGGGTGTGCTTGATTCTTATTCGCGTATGGATTTTACCACTTCGATCAAAGAGCCACATGGTGGGATAGAGTGTGCAGTAAACTTTCTCGGTAATGAAATCACCAAAATGCTCCAAAGCTCACTAGATGCTGGTAAGCTAATGCAAGA